>CBDCMI010000009.1:0-197515 GCA_965218895.1 Acidobacteriaceae bacterium
GGTGTTTGCGCCGCAGAACACGCTGGAGCGGGTGATGATGTCGGAGTCTGACTTCGACGACATCCGGCACCGGCTGCCGTTTGTGCTGACCACGCAGGATCTGCCGCAGTACAACCTGGCCTATCTGGGACGGCAGAAGGTGGACGACCTGGATACGTATGTGTTTTCAGCGGCGCCGAAGACGATCGAGAAGAATCATCGGTATTTCCAGGGCAAGGTGTGGCTGGATCAGCAGGACCTGGAGATCGTGCTGATCAACGGCAAGAACGTGCCGGACGACCGGCGCAAGGGGCACGAGGACCTGTCGCCGCCGTACACGACGTACTACGAGCAGATCGACGGCAAATACTGGTTTCCGACCTATACCAAGGCGGAGGGTGACCTGCACTTCCAGGGGCGGCGACGGAATCATGAGCCAGACGGTGCGGCTGCGGACGGTGGTGCGGTATACCGACTACAAGCGCTTCCGGGCAACGAGCCGGATTGTGTCGGTGGGCGGGGTGGCGACGGACGAGAAGGCACAGCCAGAGACGCCGCAAAAGTAGGTCCGGCGAGGAGGGCCGCCCCGGGAGGGCGGCCCTCCTCTGCTGAGGTTGTGAGGCTCAGGCGGCGGGTTCGGCCTCGAAGTAGAGGTACTTGCGCCAGGCCGCGTCGGCCGAGCCGATCATGCGCATGATATGCCGGGAGGTGTGGAGCGAAAAGGGCCGGGGCTCGCGCAGCAGGCGCATGTCGGTGAGCTCGTGGAGCAGCTGGTTGCCCTTGCGGCGGTTGCAGCTGTGGCAGCAGGCGACCAGGTTCTCCCAGGTGGAGAGGCCACCGCGCGATCGCGGGATGACGTGGTCCAGCGTAAGCTCGCCGGCGGTGAGCACGGTCTGGCAGTACTGGCACATGTTGTGGTCGCGCAGGAGGATGTTTTTGCGGCTCAGGGCGCGGGTCTGGTGCGGAATGCGCCGATACTCCCAGCAGCCGGATGACGGACGGCATGCGGATGCGGAGGGTTTGGGCATGCAGCGTGGCGCCCTGCTCCTCTTCCGTGCGGGCCACGCCCTTGAGCACCAGAACAAGGGCACGGCGGGCGCCGCAGATATTGATGGGGCTCGTAGCTGGCGTTGAGCACAAGCACGGGTGTCTGCATGGCGGGCTGGCGAAAGACGCCGGCGCGCACTTCAAGCTCGGTTGTGACGCCGGCCGTGGGCAGCACACCTTTGCCGTGCCCCGCGTGCCGACCGCTCCCTGCCGTGCGACTGCCTGTCCGTGCCTTGCGTGTGTGTCCCCCCTGCATCGCCTCGTCCCTTTCCGCACCGTTTGGGTGCCTTCGTCGGTTGGTGGTGGGCTCGGCCTCCGGCTGAGGCGCGAGCGATGGGTGGAGGTCAAAGGTGCGGGCTGCCTCCGTCCCAGAGCGCCACTGTCTCGGGCTCGGCGCGCGCCACGGTGGCGACCCAGACGCGGCCGGCTCCCGCGCGACGGAGTGCCGCGGCGCAGGCTCGCGCGGTGGCCCCGGTGGTGACGATGTCGTCGATCAGGAGGATGTCGCGGCCTGCGAGGCTGGTGTTCTCCGCCGCGGCAAAGGCTCCGCGGAGGTTTTGCCGGCGCTGGCGCGGGGTCAGCTCAAACTGGCTGACGGTGGCGCGGGTGCGGCGCAGCGCCTCCGGCACAACGCGGAAGCGCTTGCCGGGAAGAAGTCGGCGAAGCTCCGCGCAGGCGGCGGCGGCGAGCTCGGCGGCCTGGTTGAAGCCGCGCTCGCGCCGGCGATCGCGAAACAACGGCACCGGCACCAGAAGGATCTCGGCCGTGTCTCTGAACTCCGGTGCGAGATCGGCGACGGCGGCCGCGAGCCGCTGTCCCAGGGGCCGCGCAAGCTCCCGGAGGCCGTCGTATTTGAGCAGATGGAGCAGATCGCGCATCTCGGCGTCGTAGACCGCCGCGGCAACGGTCCGATCGATCTCCGGCGGGGCCAGCCGGCAGGGGGTGCAGCGCCGGTCGGCCGCGGGCAGCCAGCCGACGGTGCGCTCGTTCTCCCAGCCGAGCCGATCGGCGCAGACTGAGCAGCGCGAGTCGGCGAGCGAGCGGGGCGCCTGGAGGCAGGGCTGGCAGACGGGCAGGCGGCCGGCAGGGCCAAGGGGCTGGCCGCACAGACGGCAGTCCGCGGGAAGAACCGTGGTCAGAAGATCGTGGAGGGGGATAGCGGCCGCGTGGCGAAGACGCGCCAGCCAGGGTGTCGCGACGCGAGGCACGGGCGGCGGTCCGTCAGCGACTTTCCAGCCGGGAGAGCTCCCGTCCGGTCCAGCGAGCGATCTGTCGTTCAGGCTTTCGCTGAAGACTCACCCCACACCGCCGGCGCTCCAGGCCGTTTGGCCGCGCCGATGGGGGCAGTATACGCATAGCGGCGGCCTGAATGCCAGAACCGGGCCTGCCGATCAAGGCTGCAACTTGAGGGCATCAAGCGTCGTGCGCCGAAGTTGGAGGATCGAAGAGTGCGTCTGGGGGAGGCGAGCGGCCTTGCGCGCGGCGGCCCCGGCTGGGCCGAGCCGAGCGCGGCTAGGCGAAGGCGAGATTGACGTTTTCGATCGCCTCATCGACCTCGGCCGGGCTCTTGTAGCCGACCGTGACGCTGTCGACGCCGGCGTTGCGGAAGGCGAAGCGCATGGCGGCCTGGCGATCGGCGCGGTTGGTGAACTGCCCCTCGCCGATGAGCTTCATGCTGAGCACGCCCATGCCCTGCGCCCGCACCTGATGGATGTGATGGACGACCTCGCTTACATTCCCTGGGCCGTCCGTGGCGTAGTTTTCGGCGTCCATGCGCGTGCCTTTATGGTTGACGCGGATCATGGCCAGGTCGAGCCACTGGTTGCCGGGCACCTGCCGCAGGGCCGGCAGGCCGTGGACGGAGGCGCCGTGGCTGCGCACCACGCCCTGGAGCTTGGCCTCGCTCAGGCTGTTTTGCCAGCGGGTGGTCTCTTCGGGCCAGTCGGCGGTGTGCTGCCAGTGCAGCAGCATGATGTCGAAGTACTCGGTGCGGGCCTCGCGGCGCAGGCGGTCGAGCTGCGCCTGGTGGTTGGGGTCGCCGGAGGTCGTCACCTTTGACAGCAGGCGGTAGCTGTCGCGCGGCAGACCGGCGAGCGCGATGCCGAGCATCTCGTGCATGCCCGCGTAGCTGTCGGCGGTCTCAAAGAAGCGGATGCCGTGGTCGTAGGCGTAGCGCACCAGGCGGGTAAAGTTTGCCTGTCCGAGATTGCGCTGCACCTCCCCGCCGAAGCTGCCGGTGCCGAAGGCGAGACGGGAGACGCGCACGTCCGACCGGCCAAGCGTGACCCACTCGGCGGCGCGGCCACGCTCGGCCGCAGCCAGCGGCAGGTCGCCCAGGCCGGCAAGGGCACTGGTGGCGAGGCCCGCCTGGAGAAGGCGGCGGCGGGAGAGTCTGGAGTTGGACTTCGGCATGGAGGGCTCCATTGATTCTGCTGGGGATGTCACCTTGGATGCTGAATCGGGAGGCCCCGTCAGTGGCGGCGCAAGCGGGGGAGCGCAGCCCGGTCAGACGGTCGCCTAGGACGGTGGCGGGAGGTGGTCCAGCGCCTGGGCAAGATCCGCGCGGAGATCCTCCACCTCCTCCAGGCCGATCTGCAGCCGGATCAGCCGCCAGTCATAGCGGTCGGCCGGCGTGGCGGGCGGCAAGGCGCGCTCCCGCTCGCGGAGGTCGTAGTTCAGGGCCAGGCTGTGCACGCCGCCCCAGCTGTAGCCCTGCCGAAACAGGCGCAGGCGGTCAACCACGGCGCGTGCCTCGGCGAAGGTGATCCCGGGCCGCAGGGCGACGGAGAACAGGCCGTTGGCGCCGTGGAAGTCGCGCCGCCACAGGGCGTGGCCGGGACAGCTGGGGAGCGCCGGATGCAGCACGCGGGCGATCTCCGGCCGGCCGGCCAGCCATCGCGCCAGATCGAGCGCGCTCGCCTCCACGGCGCGGAGGCGCAGCGGCAGGGTGAGCAGCCCACGCAACGCCAGCGAGCAGTCGTCCGGCGAGACGGCCTGCCCGAGCGCGCCGCGCAGGTTGGCCAGTCGGTCGATCAGGGCCTCGTCGCACGCTGTCACCGAGCCGAGCAGCAGATCGCTGTGGCCGCCGGCGTACTTGGTCAGGGCCTGTACCGAGATGTCGGCGCCGTGGGCGAAGGCGTCGAAGAGCACGCCGCCGGACCATGTGCTGTCGAACGCGACCGTCGCCCCGGCGGCGTGGGCGGCGACGGCGAGCGCGGGGAGGTCCTGCACCTCCATGGTGATGGAGCCGGGGCTCTCGCACCAGACGAGCCGGGTGTTGGGGCGCAGCCGTCGCTCGAGATCGGCGGGGTCGGTGGCGCGGTAGATCTCGGCCTCCACGCCGAAGCGCGGCAGCACGGCGCGGGCCAGCCGGTCGCTGGGGCCGTAGACGGTGTGCGGCAAGAGCACGTGGTCGCCGACCGAGAGCAACGCCAGGTTGACCAGGGCGATGGCCGCCTGGCCGCTGGGCAGCAGGGTGGTCTCGCGGCCGCCTTCGAGCGCGCAGATCCGGCGCGCAAGCTCGACGGTCGTCGGCGTCCCGTGCAGGCCATAGGTCCAGCCGTCGCGCTCCGGCCGCGGTCCCTCGTGAACGGCGGCGCTGCCGGGGAAGACCACCGTGGCGCCGCGATCGACCGACGTATTGAGAGAGGCCCAGCTCGCGCGCGAGGCCGGGTCGGCAGGCGTGCCCGCAGGCGCAACAGAGTCGCGGCCGTGCAGCAGGCGCGTGGTCCAGTGGACGGACCGCGGCGAGCTGCGGGGCGCGGCTTCGGGCGCGAGCTTGGGCGCGGCTTCAGGAGCAGGCTTGGGCGCGGTCTGGTCCGGCTCCGACATGCCCTCGAGTGTAGAGGGGGCGGTGCTTGGTACACTCGGCTGCACGTTGTGGGCCATGGCTCGCACCGCACCGGAGACTCCAGACGCCCGATGGCCAGCGCCGCCCGCCCCGTATCCTCTGCACCCAAGCCCGCCTTCAAGCCCTTTGTCTCCGCGACCGAGACGCGGCCCGAGCTTTCGGTGCGCGCGCTTCTGCTCGGCGCCGTCTTTGGCGTGCTGTTCGGCGCGGTCACGGTCTATGTGGGGCTGCGCGCAGGCCTCACCGTGGCGGCCTCCATCCCCATCTCGGTCCTCTCCATCTCCATCCTGCGCGCCTTTGGCCGGTCCTCCGTGCTCGAAAACAACATCGTGCAGACCACCGGCAACGCCGGCCAGAGCATCGCCTCCGGCGTCATCTTCACCCTGCCCGCGCTGATCTTTCTCGGCTTTGATCTGGAGAGCACGCGCATCTTCGCGCTGGCGCTGTTTGGCGGCTGGCTGGGCGTGCTGTTCATGATCCCGCTGCGGCGGCAGCTCATCGTCGAGGAGCACGAGACGCTGCTCTACCCCGAGGGCACGGCCTGCGCCGATGTCCTCGAGGCCGGCGAGCGCGGCGGCTCCTTCGCCTCGCGGGTCTTCTTCGGGCTCGGCTTCGGCGCGGTTTACACACTGTTCCAGAACGAGAATCTCCTGGGGCTCTTTCCATCCACGCCCAACGTCGAGCCGGACATGGGAGCGCAGCACCTGCTGCGCGGCTCGGCGATCCGCGCGGATGTAACGCCGGAGTACCTGGGGGTGGGCTACATCATCGGCATGCGGGTCTCCGCCGTGCTGCTGGCGGGCGGGGTCTTCTCGTGGCTGTTTGTGATGCCGGCCATCGTCTTCTTCGGCTCGCATCTGCCGGGGCCACTCTACCCTGGGACCTCGCCCATTGCGCAGATGAGTCCCTCCGACCTGTGGCGCACCTATGTGCGGCCGATGGGCGCCGGAGCAGTGGCGGCGGCGGGGCTGATCACCCTGCTGCGCACCCTGCCGACCATCGCGGCGGCGCTGACGGACGGCATCCGCAACGCCCGGCGGAAGCGATCGCGGGTGGGAGCGAAGGCGGACGCACCGGCGCGCACGTCGCACGATCTCCCGCCGGCCGCGGTGCTGGGCGGATCCGTCGCGCTGATCGCGCTGCTGTGGATCTTTCTCGAGTTCCATCCGGTACCGGGCGCGCAGGTGGGCGCGCTTGCGAATCTAGCCGCGGCCCTGCTGGTTATGCTCTTCGGCTTCCTGTTTGTCACCGTGTCGGCGCGCATCGTGGGCATCGTGGGATCGAGCGCGAGCCCGGTCAGCGGCATGACGATCGCGACCCTGATGGCCACGGCGGCAATCTTTCTGGTGAAGGGGTGGACTGCGCCGGCATTTGGCGCTCTGGCCATCACCATCGGCGGCATTGTGTGCATCGCGGCGGCCAACGCGGGCGACACCGCGCAAGACCTGAAGACCGGCTACCTGCTGGGCGCGACGCCGTGGAAGCAGCAGCTCGCCATCATGATTGGTGTGGTGGTCTCGGTGGTGTCGATTGGGGCGACGCTGAACGCGATGAACACCGGCCTAGAGAGCTTTCAGCGGCTCGCGCATCCCATCCCACTGTCGCTGAGCGCGCTGCCCACGGGGGTCGAAGACAAGGGCCAGTTTCGGCGGGAACACATCCTGCTGACCAGCCGCTCCAATCCCTCCAATAGGGTGGAGCTGCCCGGGGCGGGCGGATACGTGCTGCTGAACGCGATCGGGTCGTCGAGCCTGGAAGACGGCAAATATCTCTTCAACCCGTCGACGGGCGCGATCGAGATCCAGTGGGTGCAGGGGATCGGCAGTGAGAAGGCGGCGGCGCCGCAGGGCCGGCTCATGGCCACCGTGATCAACGGCATTCTGTCGCGGCGGCTGCCGTGGTCGCTTGTGCTGCTGGGCGTGGCGTTGGTGATTGGGGTGGAGCTGCTCGGGGTGCGCTCGCTAACCTTTGCGGTCGGCGCCTACCTTTCGATCGCCACGACGCTGGCGATCTTTGCCGGAGGGCTGGTGCGCTGGATGGTGGACCGGGCGATGCTGCGCTACGCGGCGCAGCAGGCCGCGGCGACGCAGGCTGCTTCCCTGGCGTTGTGGCACGCCGATCGGGAGGCCTGGCTGGGGCTGCACCCGGAGTTCGACCAGAGCAATCCGGACCACCTGGACCCGGCGACCGGCCTGCCGGTGCCGACGGCCGTGACCCCGGCGCTGGACCTCGAGAGCGAGGTCTCACCCGGCTCGCTCTACGCCTCCGGGCTCATCGCGGCGGGCGGCATCATGGGGCTGCTGGGCGTCTGCGTCAAGCTGTATGAGAACCTGTCCGACCACACCTTGCCCCGCTTTGCCGAGGGCAACCCCCTGCATCATGACTGGGTCAGCGTGGTGGCGTTCGGGGCATTGGCGTTTTCGTTGTTCTTCTTCGCGCGCAAGCCACTGGACGTTGGGGCAGTCAGTGCCCCGGAGGGTAAAACGTCTTCCACTGACGAGTAAACCTCTTCTCCTCGAAGACGAGCGATCCGCGGCCTACCTCGCAATCTGCCCTAAAACGGCAAGTTTCTGCATAGCTGTCTCTTTTGGCCAACAAGCTGCAACAGGGCTGGGTGTGCCGGACCAACACGGGCCACAGAGCCCGGCCCGGCCTCCAGGGGCCCTTCCATGCC
The DNA here is from genome assembly GCA_965218895.1 of Acidobacteriaceae bacterium. Classification (GTDB taxonomy): domain Bacteria; phylum Acidobacteriota; class Terriglobia; order Terriglobales; family Acidobacteriaceae; genus Edaphobacter. The sequence continues at coordinate 7,551 of CBDCMI010000009.1, forward strand.
ATCTCGCGTTCTTGCTTCTGCCGCGCAGCACCGTCGTCTTGCCAAGGGGGGATCTCCCGCCAGCCTTGTCCCACCCTGGCAGGCAATTGTTATGTTGGTTGTTCTTACGCTTGGCGCGGGTGTTCGCGCCTTTCCCGAGAGTGTTCAACCCTTTGCGCAATACGCCTTCGGCATGTACGAGGCGGCAAAGGCCTGGCACCAGTCGCCGCCGGCAAACTCACCCGAATACCTCGGCCGGTAGCAACCCCGGGCGGGTCTGCGACACTGTGGATCATGCCGCTTACCCTGCCCACCCCCTTCGCCGCGCTGATCTTCGACTGCGACGGAACCCTGGTCGACACCGCTCCGGCTCACTTTCACGCGATCTCGCGCGCGCTGGCGACACAGAACCACCGCATGGAGCGCGACTGGTACATGGCGCGGGTCGGCCTGACTCCGGACGCTTTGCTTGACGAACACGAGCGTGCAGCGGGGGAGCTGGGCAATCCCACCGGCCCGCTCGACCGGGAAGCCATCTACAGCACCTACAATCAGCACTTTCAGGCCGGTCTGGAGCTGCTGCGCGAGGTGGAGGTCGTCGCGTCGATCGCGCGGCAGTGGCACGGGCGGGTGCCGATGGCGGTAGCCTCAAACGGCCGCCTTGCCAACGTGACGGAGAGTCTGCGCGTCACCGGCCTCCTGCCCCTGTTTGACACCCTGGTGAGCGCGGATGACGTGCCCCGGGGCAAGCCGGCGCCGGACGTCTTTCTTGAAGCTGCCCGACGCCTCAGGGTCGCGGCCGGGCAGTGCGTCGTGCTGGAAGACTCGGACGAGGGTCTGGGGGCGGCTCGTGCCGCCGGCATGGCGGCCGTCGATGTCCGGGAGGCATGAGTGCGTCCTGCCACACCACGGAAGGGTTGACCCGCTGTACGATGGTTGAGGCGCGGGCGACACGGATCGTCCTTGCCGCCCACCGGAGCAGCCCTGCGCGGTCTGCCGGTACCTTGACTCGCACCTGACCCCCTGCAAGGAGCTCCACTGTTCATGACGAAGACTCTTCTCCCGCTTGCGTTGCTTGCCCTCTCCGTCGTGCCCGCCGCGCATGCGGATGACGCCTCCAAACGCACCAAGATCGCCGAGCTGTTGACCGTGCTGAAGGTGAATCAGGTGCCGGAACAGATCATCTCCGGCGCCAACCAGCAGGCTGAGGCGCTGGGTCATCGCGAGTTTGGCGCGACCGAAACGGCCGACCAGCAGAAGCAGGTGGCCGATCTGCGTCAGAAGGTGAACACGCTGATCTCCTCCGCAGTTGACTGGAAGGTCATGGAGCCGGACTTTGTGGCGGCCTACGCCTCGGTCTACACGGAGCCGGAGATCGACGGCATCCTTGCCTTCTATAAGTCGCCCTCCGGACAGGCTCTGCTGAAGAACGGACCGGCGCTGGTGCAGAAGTCGAGCCAGATCGTGCAGACCCGCATGACGACGATCCAGCCGCAGCTGCGCGAGATCGTGCAGAACTTTAACAAGCAGGCCTCGCCCACGCCGGCCGGCAGCGGCTCCGCGCCAGGCGCGGGCAGGCCCAGCGGCACACCAGCTCCATCCTCCAGCAAGTAGCCTCCGGGGCGCCGGCGGGGTAGACCTCACTTCCCTGCCGGCGCCCGGCATCCAACCAGCCCATGGGACAGGCGCGGCATCGGCTGTGGTGGCAGTACGGCATCATCTACCAGGTCTATCCACGGTCCTTTCAGGACAGCACGGGCGACGGCGTCGGAGACCTGCGCGGCATCGAGCAGCGCCTCGACTACCTGGTGGAGCTTGGGATTGACGCGGTCTGGCTGTCGCCTATCTATCCCTCCCCGATGGCGGACTTCGGCTACGATGTGGCGGACTACACCGGGGTCGATCCGCTCTTCGGCACGCTCGCTGAGTTCGACTCGTTGTTGGACGCGGTTCATCGGCGCGGGCTCAAGCTGATCCTCGACTTTGTCCCTAACCACAGCTCGGACGAGCACCCATGGTTTCGCGCGAGCCGATCGTCGCGCGACAACCCCAAGCGCGACTGGTATCTCTGGCACGATGCCGGGGACGGTCCGGCAGTGAACGGCCAGCCGGCTCTTCCCAACAACTGGATGAGCCACTTCGGCGGACCGGCGTGGACTTGGGACAAGACCACCGGGCAGTTCTTTCTGCACTCGTTTCTGCCGCAGCAGCCCGACCTTAACTGGTGGAACCCCGAAATCAAGCAGGCCATCTTCGCCGCTATGCGATTCTGGCTTGATCGCGGCGTCGACGGCTTTCGCATGGACGTTCTGTGGCTGTTGATCAAGGATCGCGAGTTCCGGGACAACCCGCCCAATCCTGACTGGCAGCCCGACGGCGACGAGCGCGGCCGCTTCCTGCCTGTCTACACGGCGGACCGACCGCAGACACACACGATCGTCTCTGAGATGCGCGACCTCATGAATACGTATCGCGAGCGGTTACTCATCGGCGAGATCTATCTGCCGCTGGAGAAGCTCGTGACCTACTATGGTGCGGAGCCCACGATCAACGACGCCAATGTCTCGCTGGGGCAGACTGCCGAGCCGGCCCTGCGCGGCGCGGATATGCCCTTCAACTTTCAGCTGATCCTGACACCGTGGCGCGCGGACCGCGTCGCGGAGCTGATTCGACAGTATGAGTCGCTGCTGCCGCGCGGCGCCTGGCCCAACTGGGTGCTGGGCAATCACGACCAGTCGCGGCTGGCGACGCGACTGGGCCGCGACCAAGTCCGCGTCGCCGCGCTCTTGCTGATGACGCTGCGCGGAACGCCGACGATGTACTACGGCGACGAGTTGGGCATGCCCGATACGACCATCACGCCCGAGCAGGTGCAGGACCCGGCGGAGAAGCGGCAGCCGGGGCGTGGGCAGGGGCGCGACCCGGAGCGCACGCCGATGCTGTGGGAGGCGAGCGCGGAGGCCGGCTTCACCACGGACACGCCCTGGCTACCGATCCGACCGGGCACGCCGGCGGAGCTCTCGGTCGCGACGGAGTCTGCGCAGCCGCGGTCCGTGCTGGCTCTCTATCGCAGGCTGATCGCTCTGCGACGGGCGCATCCGGCGCTCCACGCCGGCAGGATCGCCGAGGTTCGCGACGACAACGGCGTGCTGCGGTACGAGCGCCACGACGATGCCGGCGAAGGCCTGCTGGTGCTCGCCAACTTCTCCGGCGAGACGCGCCCCACCGCCGTGCCGCGTTGCCGCGTCTTGCTCACCACGCTGCTCGACGGCGAGGGCGCGGAGGCCGAGGGAACCTTCACGCTCGAGGCCCATGAGGGTGTTCTGCTGGAGTTGCTCTAACGAGCACGCCCGTCGATCCTTGCTCCGCGCCATGGCCCTCTGCGACACTGAAGCCTCATGGTGCAACACACATTCGTGACCGGCCGTGTGCAGGGCGTCGGGTTCCGCTGGTACATCCAGCGCGAAGCCGCCGAGCTCGGCCTCCATGGCTGGGTGCGCAACACCGACGACGGCGCCGTTGAAATCCTCGCCAGCGGCTCCGACGAGCAGCTCGAAGAGCTCCGCGAGGCGATCCAGCGAGGATCGCGCGGCAGCCGCGTCGACCGCATCACACAGCATGAGCTCGACCCCGCGGAGTCGCACGGGCTCGGACCCTTCACCATCCAAGGAGCCTGGTAAACCCACGATGTCCCCACACGATCAGACCGAGGCGCTCAAAGCCCTCGTCCGCACCGTCCCCGACTTCCCCAAGCCCGGCATCCTCTTCTATGACATCACCACCCTGCTCAAGGACAAGACCGGCTTCGCGCAGCTCATCGACAGCTTTGCCGCGTACTACATCGGCAAGGAGATCGATCTTGTGCTCGGCATCGAGGCGCGCGGCTTCATCTTCGGCCCCGCGCTCGCGTATCGCCTCAACGCCGGCTTCGTCCCCGTGCGCAAACCCAAGAAGCTCCCCGCCCCCACCGCCAAGGTCTCCTACGACCTCGAATACGGCACCGACTCGCTCGAGATTCACCTCGACGCTATCGAGCCCGGCCAGCGCGTCGTCATCGTCGACGACCTGCTTGCCACCGGCGGCACCATGGAGGCGACCGTGCAGTTGGTACGCCAGCTCGGTGGCGAGATCGCCGGCCTCGCCTTTGCCATCGAGCTCGACTTCCTCCACGGCCGCGACAAGTTCCCGCAGTATGACGTCTTCTCCCTGCTGCACTACGACGAGTAGATCCGGCTCGCCCCGGGGTCGCAGCTCCTCCTGCCGCCGCTTTGCGATCAGCCCTCTGCCCACCATTAGGAAGCCCCTCCCTTCGCGGGCACGTTCACCGCACATTGCTCTGGCGTTGAGCCGTCTGACGCGCTACCCTGCACGCGGAGACACCTGCCCGTGCCGCGCCTGTTCGCCTTTGCCCTTCCCCTCTGCCTGCTGCTGGTCCAACCTCTCGCCATGCGCGCCCAGTCGCAGGCCGACCTGCTCGCCCGCTTGACCGCCGCCCGGGATGCCACCAATCTCACCGATCCCAGCCTGAAGCCATGGCACATGGTCGCCAGCTTCGAGCTCCTCGATGCCCAGGGTGCGGTCACCGAGCACGGCACCTTTGAAGAGTGTTGGGCCAGCCCCGACCGCTGGAAGAGCGTCTACACCACGCCGGCCTCCACCTCCACGACCATCCAGGACGGCGAGAAGTCCTTTCGTATGAAAGACGCCCCGATCCAGCCCATGGCGTTGCAGCTTGTTGAGACGCAACTGATCAACCCACTCGCCAACGACTACGATCTCAGCCGCTCTCAAGCCATCGAACAGCCCCGCACCGTGGGTCAGATTACCCTCAACTGCACCATGCTCGAAACAGCACGCAGCACCTCAGACCCCCCCGCGCCTCTGTTCCTCTACCCAACCGCTTGCTTTGACACCCGTGCCGTCCTTCGGATTCTTTCCGTTGGTGGAGCCGCCGTTCTCGAGCGCACCAAGACCGGAACCTTTCAAGGTAAGAGCGTTGCGATTGGGGTCGCGGTAATGGAAGGCCCCAATCCGATTGCCCGAGGCAGCGTGACCCAGCTTGCCACGTTCACGCCATCCGACGGCGATTTCTCCCCCGCGTCAGACCTCCAGCAACGCCCCAGCTCCGTTGCCCCTTATCCGAAACTTGGCAGCGGCGTCGTGGCCGGGTTCAAGACCGGCGGCGAACCGCCGCACTATCCCGCCTACGCCAAAGAACATCACCTCTCCGGCTCTGTTGTTCTCCAGGCGCTCATCGGCCCCGATGGCCACGTCGCCGCTCTCCAGCCCATGAGCTGGCCGTCGCCTAGCCTGGCCGACGCCGCCATGCAGGCCGTGCGCACGTGGACCTACAAGCCATATTTGCTCAACGGCGTCCCAACCTCAGTCCAAACCACCATAACCGTGAATTTCAGGTTTGGCTGAAGGGCGTGACGGCCCTCGTGGAACCATCGTGGATCCGTGTCTGCCGCGCGGTTGCCCATGCTCGAGACCGGCGGAACGGCGTCGCAGCCGCTCTTGGCCGTCCAGCTTCTCGTCTTCAGGTCCAGTCCCGGGTGCGCTCACGTTCGGTAGCTGAACGTTTGTAGTCTTCCGAATCAAAGGAACTTCACTCGCAGACGCCCGGGTCGCCGAATCCGTCCGAGAGTGCGTCGCATCCAACCGGCACAAGGAGACCTCATGATCCCCACCCACGGCTACGCGGCCCACGCGGCCACGACTGCTCCTGCGCCCTTCGACTTCGAGCATCGCGAGCCCGGCCCCACCGACATCGTGATCGACATCGAGTTCTGCGGTATCTGCCACTCCGACATCCACCAGGCGCGTGGCGAGTGGAACAACTCTCTTTACCCCATGGTCCCCGGCCACGAGATCGTCGGCACCGTGGCTCGGGTCGGCTCGGAAGTCACGCAGTTCAAGGTCGGCGAGCGCGCCGCCGTGGGCTGCATGGTCGACAGCTGCCGTGAGTGCGCTTCCTGCACCGCCGGCGAAGAGCAGTACTGCGATCGGCACGCCACCGTCTTCACCTACAACTCACGTGATAAGCAGGGCAACCTGACCTATGGCGGCTACGCGGACCACATCGTCGTCGATCAGGCGTTCGCACTGCACGTTCCGGAGAACCTCGATCCCGCCGCGGCCGCCCCGCTTCTCTGCGCGGGAATTACCACCTACAGCCCGCTCAAGCACTGGAACATCGGCCCCGGCAAAAAGGTCGGCGTCGTCGGTCTCGGCGGCCTGGGCCACATGGCTCTCAAGTTCTCGCATGCCTTTGGCGCGCACACCGTCATGTTTACGACCTCGCCAAGCAAGTGCGATGACGCGCGCAGGCTCGGTGCGGATGAGGTCATCCTCACCCGCGAGCCCGACTGGACAAGCAAGCACCAGGGGACCTTCGACTTCATCCTCGACTGTGTCTCGGCGGACCACGACGTGGCAGCCTACCTCTCCTTGCTCAAGCGCGACGGCACCCTCTGCACGGTCGGCGTGCCCGAAGACCCGATCAAGATCAACGCCTTCGCTGTGCTGGGCCGAAAGAACCTCACCGGCTCCATGATCGGCGGCGTCGCCGAGACCCAGGCCATGCTCGACTTCTGCGCCAAGCACAACATCGTCTCTGACATCGAGATGACCACCTTCGACCAGCTTGAATCCGCCTGGAACCGCGTGGTCAACGGCGATGTCAAATACCGCTTCGTCCTCGATACGAAGTCGCTCAACGCGTAAGTCGGTGGCGGCCATGCAGCGCGCGTTGCCGCCTCAGTCCCGCATCAAGGGGGCGCTACATTCCTTGGCGACGGGCCGCGTTCACGTCAGGCGCGCTCAGGCGAACAGGACGAAGTAAGGCGAGGGAACGGCTGAGGTCGCGACCGGCCCCTCCAGTCGGCCCGTCCCCGGGTCGCGGCGGAAGACCGTCACGGAGTCGGACCCCTGGTTGCCGCACAGCACCCATCGTCCGGTTGGGTCCAGGGTGAACTGACGCGGGGTACGACCACCGCAGCTGATCGTCTGCTTCAGGCTCAGGCTTCCATCGTCCGGATTGATCGCAAAGACCGCCAGCGAGTTCTCACCCCGGTTGCTGACGTAGAGAAAGGCTCCATTCGACGAGACGGCAATCTCCGCCGCCGTGTTCTGCCCCGAAAACCCCCGTGCGGTCGTCTTGACGGGAGGGTGAGCCCGAACAAGCAGCGCCTCCGGCTTCGACCCGTGCGTTGCATTCCAAAGATAGTGCACCGCGGTGGAACTGAGCTCGTTCACTCCATACAGCCATCGTCCATTCGGATGGAAGGCCACATGCCGCGGGCCGGAACCGGCTTCGGTGTGGAAGACGGTGGGATCGCTCGTGGTCAGCCGAGCCGTCGCCGGATCGATCGCAAACACGACAATCGTGTCGTGCCCGAGGTCGTTGACCACCAGGAACCGGTTGTCGGGCGAGATCGTGGCGGAGTGCGGGTGGGGGCCCTCCTGCCGATCCGCCTGCGGCCCGTTGGTTCCGTAACGGGCCTGGTGAAAGTCGACCTGCTCCACCGGGCCGGCGAGAACCCCATCCGGACCCACACGGTAGCTGCTGACACTTCCGCCGCTGTAGTTCGCCGTAAATGCCGCACTGTCGGTCGCATCCACCGAAAGGTACGTGGGTCCGGATGTCCCGGATGAGGCCTTCCCTATTTCGCGCAATGCGCCCGTTCCAGGGTCCAGCGCGTAGCTGGTCACCGAGGCGGTCGCATCCGGAGCCTCATTGACCGTGTAGAGCAGCCGTCGCCCACCAACGTGCCCCAGCGCCATGAACGAGGGCTGCACGGTCTCCGCCGCCACTGAGACAGGACCGATCTGCCCGGTCGCCGTATCGAAGTGAGCCTGGTAGATCCCCTTGCCCCCCTTGTTCGTGTCCGTCCCAATGTAGATCGTGTAGGTCGTCTCCGGCTTCGCCTTGGGCCGCCGCAGGCTGAGACCAAACGCGCGCCCCGCAACCACCCAGGAACTCATGGCCACCAGATGTCTTCGTGTGGTCTGCACTATAGCTTCACCTTGCTGTTTGCGTCGGGCTCAGGGGCCCCGTTGTAGAGGTTCTGTCCCGGATCGCCGGGCAGTTGTCCAAGATAGCTCTCCGGCTTGATGTCGTCGTTGATGATCGGCAGCGTCGGCAGATTGCTGGTGCGGCCGGCCTCGCGCACAATGGCCTCCGCATGCTCCAGCACCTCGTCCACGGTCATCGTGTACAGATCGCGTCCGTTGTCGTAGCCGGTCTCGATTGCCTGCTTCAGATACCGACCCGCGATCTGCGCCGCCAGGTAGTCGGTGATGACCTTGCCATTGCGACGTCGCTGCTCCGCCCACGCCTGGTTCGGCAAGGAGACGTACAGCGATCCGCCGTTCACGGCAAATCGAATATCCGTCGCATCCACGTGCCGCGTGGCGATCGCGACGATCGTTCCACGCCATGTGCAGTGCACAGGCTCGCCGGTCCAGCGGTCAGTCACCGTAAAGTCTTCATACATGGCGCTAGCTTAGCGGAGCGCAATCGCAAGCGGCAACTTGCCTGGCTCGCCTCGGCTCCCCTCTCTCAGGCTCGGCAACTCGCATCGCCGTCAAACTCCAAGCTCCGATTGGATTGCGTCCGCGATCGCCTTCGCGTGCGCGCGCATCGTCCGCTCATCCTCAGCCTCGACCATCACCCTCGCCAACGCCTCGGTTCCCGAGTAGCGAATCACCACCCGACCGCGTTCCGCAAGCTCGGCCTCCGCTGTACGGATCGCGCGCGCAACCGGCGCGATCGTCTCCAGCGCGCGGCGCTCGCGTACGCGGACGTTCACGATCGTCTGCGGAAAGACCCGCAGATCCGACACCAACTCCGATAGGGTCTTGCCCGCTCGGTGGCAGATGTCCAGCACGACCAACGCCGTGAGCAGCCCGTCCCCCGTCGTTGAGCGCCCGCCAAAAATGATGTGCCCCGACTGCTCGCCACCCAGCGATGCCCCCGTCTCGCGCATCTCCTCCAGCACATACTTATCGCCGACCGGAGCGCGCAGCATGCGTATCCCCGAACGCTTCAGCGCGGCCTCCAGCCCCATATTCGACATCGTCGTCGCAACCACAAGCTCGCCGGCCAGCTGCCCGCGAGCTTGTAGATCCCGCGCTGCCAACAGCAGCACCGCATCTCCGTTCACCACGCGACCGTGTTCATCCGCAAACAGGCAACGGTCAGCATCCCCATCAAACGTCACGCCAAAGACTGCGCCCTGCTCCCGAACCTCCCGTGCGACAACCTCCGGATGCAGTGCGCCACAGCCCTCATTAATGTTGCGTCCGTCCGGCGAGGCGTGCGTGATATGAACTTCGCCCTGCATTCCCGCGAAGAGCTCGGGAGCGATCGCACTCGCCGCGCCGTTGGCGCAGTCCACCACAATCCTGCGATCCGCCAGCGACAACCCCGGCACAGCCGACTGCAGAAACCGTATGTACTCCGCCCGGTCAGATTCAGCGATCTCGGGCGTTCCTACCTCTGGCTCCGCCGCCCCCGGCGACTCCCCCAGAACCCGGAAGATCTCTTCCTCAATCGCGATCTCCGTGGCGTCCGGCAGCTTGTAGCCGTCCGGTCCGAAGAGCTTGATCCCATTGTCTTCCCAGGGGTTATGCGACGCGGAGATCACCACGCCGGCGGAAAAACCGTGCATCCGCGTCAGAAACGCCACCGCCGGCGTCGTCACCACACCCGCGTTCTCGACCTTTGCCCCCGCGGCCAGCAATCCTCCCGCCAGGGCGGCCGCAATCCATTCACTCGACTCCCGGGTATCCATCCCCAGCACCACGCGCGCGCCGCCAGAGCCCGAGGGAAGCGACCGCCCGACCGCCACCCCGACCGCATGCACCGTCCGCCGATCCAGGGGTGCTCTGCCCGCCACCCCCCGAATTCCATCCGTCCCAAACAGCCGCTTCATCGCCCGTCTCTCTCCGCGCGAACCGCCGTCACGCGCGCCTCAACCTCACCTCGCGCCAGGCGAGCCACAATCCGCTGGCCAGGTCCCGTCTCTTGCGAAGAGCCTAGCAGCTTCCAGGCGAAATCTGCCGCTTTTTCTTCGCCGCCCCCATTACTTTCGTGCAGCGCATACACCAGCGCATAGCCACGCTCCAGCACCGCCAGCGGCGACATCGCCCGCAGCCGTGCCGTCGCCTGCTCCACGCGGCCGCGACGCCGATCCACCGCCATCGGCCCCCAGTAGACGAGCCACTGTTGCAGCCGCTCCAGCCGCTCGCGATCCCGCCCGAGCCTCGCCCCGACCTGCTGCCGCTCGAGTCCCCGCTCCAGCCTGCCCACGCGCGCTCGCCGCCGTGCGATCTGCTCCGCCGCCCCACGCTCCAGCCGCCGCGCCAAATCATCCAGCTTCTGGCTCCTCCGGTCCAGCCCCGCCTCCAGCCTCCCCAGCAATCGCCGTGCCGAAGCCCGCGCAAACCTCTCGCGCGCCTCCAGCATGCGCAGCCGCAGAGCCCGGCGCAGCGCCCGCTCCGCTCCCATCACCCGCTCTTCCACCCTGTGCTGCGTCGCCGTGATCAACTCCGCCGCGGCCGAAGGCGTGGGCGCCCGCAGGTCCGCCACAAAGTCCGCAATCGTAAAGTCCGTCTCGTGCCCCACCGCCGAAACCACCGGCAGCGCCGACCGCGCAATCGCCCGCGCCAAGGCCTCATCGTTGAAGCCGCAGAGATCCTCCGGCGAGCCGCCGCCACGCGCCAGCAACACCACGTCCACCAGACCCGGATGCGCGTTGAACCAGCGCAGCCCCGCCGCCACCGCGCTCGCGCATCCCGCCCCCTGAACCGTCGCCGGGTACACCAGAAGGCTCAGCCGCGCGTGCCGCCGGCGAACCACCGTCACCACATCGTGCAGCACCGCACCCGAGGTCGACGTCACCACGCCAACACACCGCGGATACGCCGGCAACGGCCGCTTGCGCGCTGGGTCAAACAACCCTTCGCGCCCCAGCCGCTCCTTTAGCCGCTCAAACGCCAGCAGCAGCGCGCCCGTGCCTCGCGGCTCCAGCGTCTCCGCCACCAGCTGCAGCTCGCCACGCCCCTCATAGACCGACATCCGACCGCGCGCAAGCACCGCCATCCCCTGCTGCGGCCGAAAGCGCAGCAACTGCGCCTGCCGGCGAAACAACACCACCGCCAGCTGCGTCTCGCCCTCTTTCAACGAAAGATATAGATGCCCCGAGCTCGCCGGCCGGCACGTCGAGATCTCCCCCTCCACCAGCACCTCGCGAAACGTCCCCTCCACCCGCTCGCGAAGCCGGCCCACCAACGCCCGCACTCCCCACACCGCCGGGTCGTCCCGCACCGCCGCCACAGACTCCAGGCCCGGATCGCGCCGGTTCGCCTCGCGCTCCGCAGCGCCATCCCTGCCGTTCGCCGCGGTCACCCCAACCGATCGCCCTTCCGCAAACAGCAGACCCATCTGCCCGGCGGCATCTTCCGCCGCCCTCTCCGCGCCGGCGTCCCCCCGGCGAACCCGTCCCAAACGGCTGCGCAGACCCGCCAACGACTCCGTCGAGACCTTGTCCTCACCCGGCATCGCCAAAGTTTATACCCAGGCAGAGCTCAGGCCGCGACCATGCGTCCCGCGACCCGCAGCAGCTCCAGCGGCGCACACGGCTTCAGCAAGAGGTCGATGCGCCGGCTTGTCTGGGTCGACAACCTACGCAGCAGCGCCTCACCTTCACCACTCCCGGTCAAAATGAGAACGGGACACCCCGGCACTACATCATCCATCTCCAGAATCAGCTTTCCCCCATCCTTATCCGGCATGTCCAGGTCGCACAGCAGCAGGTCCGGCGCGAAGCTCTTGGCCTCCAACAGCGCAGCCGCAGCCGAGTTCACCACGCAGGCCGCGAACCCATTCTTCTCAAAGACGCGCCGCAGCGTCTCAGCCACCACCAACTCATCATCAACGATCAGAACCCGCGCCATACCCGCCCCCAGCCTCTGCCGCGACATGCATCGCCAAACCTAGAACCAAAGGTGTAAGCCCTTTGGTCAGGCCGCGTCCGCATGAGATCAGTCACGACTTGGAGTCGTAGAGTATCCTTCCGACCGATCCGGCATCTGTACTGTGTCGCACAGAACCCATACAAAGCTACGCGGCACTCGCTCGGGAGGAAATCTGTGCATATCGTCATACTCACCGTTGGTCTCCTCTGCTGCGTGCTCGTCTTTGTCGACGCCTTCCAGACAGTCATCCTGCCGCGCCGGCCCAAGAGCCGCTTTCGCCTCACCACCCTCTACTACGTCTCCATCTGGCAGCCCTGGGTCTGGATCAGCCGGCGTCTTCGAGATCGACGCGCGCGCGAGCAGTTCCTCGGCATCTTCGGCCCGCTCTCCCTGCTCACCCTCTTCGCCTGCTGGGCTGCCCTGCTCGTCGTCGGCTTCTCCCTCAGCCTCTACGGCCTCGGAACTCCTTATGCCGACACCTCCCTGCCGCCGGGCCACCCCCCAGCCGCCAGCGCCCGCACCGACCTCTACGTCAGCGGCACTACCCTCACCACGCTCGGCCCCGGAGACGTCGTCCCCCGCGGTCAGATTGCCCGCCTCCTCATGGTGCTTGAGTCCGGAACCGGCCTCGGCTTCGTCGCGCTCGTTATCAGCTACGTCCCGGTCCTCTACTCCGCCTTCAGCCGCCGCGAGGTCTCCGTGGCGCTCCTCGACGGCCGCGCCGGCTCGCCACCCACCGCCGCCGAACTCATCGCCCGCCACACCTTCCCCGGAGGCGAAGCCGCCCTCACCGACCTGCTCGCCGAGTGGGAGCGGTGGTCCGCCGAACTCCTCGAAACGCACATCAGCTACCCCATCCTCTGCTACTACCGCTCGCAGCACGACAACCAAAGCTGGCTCGCCGCCCTCACCACCATCCTCGATACCTGCGCCCTGCTGATCACCACCGTCGAAGGCCACGCCTCGCGCCAGGCCCAGCTCACCTTCGCCATCGGCCGCCACGCCGTCGTCGATCTCGTCCACGTCTTCGGCCTGGACCCGCAACTCGCCCCCCTGCGCGAGCAGTTCGCCGCCGACCCCGCCTCCAGCCGGCTCCCGCTCGACGACTTCCGCAATCTCTGCGCAGCCATGACCACCTCCGGCGTTCAGCTCTGCTCCGGCATCAGCTCCGCCGAGCGTCTCGCCGCCGTCCGCCGCCTCTATGAGGCCGAGGTCCGCGTCCTCTCCGACCACCTCTGCCTCACCCTGCCCGCCTGGGTCGCGCCCCAACGCGCAACCGACCACTGGCGAACCGTCGCCCGCTTCAGCTCCGACAACCCCGAAGAGTTCTTCGCCAAAACACAGCACCTCAGCAACAACGCCGCCGCCACCCGTCTCTTCGACGAGACCACCCACGGCCTCTAGCCCAAAGCCGCGTCGGCGCCTCCCCCTTACATCCCGCAAGCGCCCACAACCCCGAAAGGCATCATCTCAAACAAACATCACGCGCAGCGAAGCCGCAGCGGAGAGACCTGCCTTCCCGCCACGGCAGCCTCCGCTACCTCGGTCCTGCCCCACCGGCGGCACCCGCCGCTCCCGGATTCAGCTTCTGCGCCGCAATCACTCCCGCCGCGCTCTTGCCGTCCTTGTCCTTCAGCGCCGCATAAACCTTGCGCGCCTCCTCCGGCTTGCCCTCCGACTCGTAAAGCTCCGCCAGCTGCAGCTGCGCCACGCCCGCCGGCACCGAGGCGGTCGGCTTCTTGGACAGCTCCTGCAACATCGCCACAGCCTGCGCGTTGCGCGAGGTGCCCCGATATAGCTGTGACAGCGCCAGCTGCGCCAGGCTCGACAGGTTGCCGTCCCAGCTCTTTGCCACGGTCTGCAGCACACTCTCCGCCGTCGCGCTCTGCCCCGCCTCCATGTACGACAGACCCGCGAAGTACCGCGCATTCTTGCCGTCCGGCATCATGCCGTACTGCTGCGCCACCCCCGCAAACTCCGCCGCCGCCACCCGCGCCCGGTCCGCCGCCGAAGGGTACGTCTTGAGACCCGGCGGAACCTGTTGGCCAGGCGCCGCCAACGGCGTCTGATACGTCTGCATCGCCGCCCCAAACGCCACCGTGGCCTTCTCCGCCCGGCTGCTGTAGATCTCGCCCGCAATCACCGCGGCCACAACCAACACCAGAACCACCACACCCGTTGCGATCAGCGCCCGTTCCTTGCCCCGCGCCCACCCCGCCCCGCCCGCCGTGAACGCCGCGAAGTCCCCACCCGCCAGTCCAGCCTTGCTCCTCTGCTCCACGTCCGCTCAATTCCCTTCTTCATCCAGAATCACCGCGCGGCGACAGCCTTGCCGACAACCCGCGCAAATCTCAGTCTAGCAGCGCCCTCAACCCCTCCCAACCTGCACCAAACCCCGCCTCTCCCTCCCCAAAACGCCCCCTCTCCAGCTCTCCCAAAAGCCTCGTCTTCCACACCGAAAGACGAGTGGAAAACTTTTTCCGTTTATTTGTCTGGTACTTGCGCACCAAGAAGTTCTACCTTGACGGAACTTTCGTACGACAATTCGGAAAGGAATTCCAACTATGCGTACATTTCTTCCCTGCCTTGGCCTCCTGGCCATCACCACCGCCGCCACCGCCCACGCCACCGACTACACCTTCACCTTTAATGGAGTAAACGAGGAACTCGCCGGTCTCGGCGACCCGAATGCCAACTACACCGAGACCTTTTCAGTCGACACGTCCAACCTTATTCCTCTTGCAAATGACAACGGGGTAATCTGCGGCTCCGGCAACTGCTTCTCCTACACCCCCTATGGACCCTCCGACGGAACCGGGGCAGCCACCATCTTCTACCGCGATGGCGAGATCGACGAAGTCAGCGAGATCGGCACCTCCGCGAGCGAAACCTTCAGTCTCTACTCCGACCCCGATGAGACCCGGGCCATCACCCTCTTCACCGGGAGCAACCTCAACCCCATCATCGCCACCGGCACCTTCTACGCAAACTTCTACCTGGACGGCCAATCCTACGACGCCGACGGCACCCTCACCATCGTCGACCCGCCCAGCACCTCCGCCGTTCCTGAACCCTCTACCTTCGCACTCCTCGGCTCCGGCGCCCTCGGCCTTGCCTCCACCCTCCGTCGCAGGTTCCGCGCATAAAACCGTGCTCACACCAAAGTCCGCCCTTCACCAGACACTCGGCCCCCTCACACGCTCACCCTGTCCTCCGGCAGATGCAGCTCGTCTTCGCCTGGGAGACTCGATCCAAACAGCAGCTTGGCGTCGCGGCATGGACCACCGTCGCCTCCCTCCTCTGCCAAATCGCAGCCTTTGCACTCACCTCCGCAGCCGTGGCACACGCCGAAAGCGCAGGCCACATCTACCAGTTCGACCACGCAGACCTGCTTCGCTGGCACCTAGCTTTGGCCTTGGCTCTCTCGGCAATCGTGCTCGCCGCACTCGCCGTTCGCTTCTCTCCCTCACAGACCGGCTCTTCCCTCTACGCCGGTCTGAGCGTCTTCTACGTCCTCTGTCTCCTGGCCGCAACCTTCAGCTGATCTCGCCCACCGCGGATTTTCCGTCTCGAACAACATCAAGTGACCCGGGCACCCCGGGTCACTTGATATCACGCCAGTTCTCCCCCACACCCACCTCCGCCACGATCGGCACGCGAAAGCTCGCCACACCCTCCATCTCCCGCTTCACCAGATCCCCCATCTCCGCCCGCTCCTCCGGCACCACGTCGAACAGCAACTCGTCATGCACCTGCAGCGTCATCCGGCTCTTCAACCCACGCTCCCGCATCGCCGCATCCAGCCGGATCATGGCCACCTTGATCAGGTCCGCCGCCGTCCCCTGCAGTGGCGTGTTCACAGCCGTGCGCTCCGCGAACCCACGCATATTCGGATTGCGCGAACTGATATCCGGTATCGGCCGAACCCGCCCAAAGAACGTCCGCACCGCGCCCTCGCGCCGCACCACCTCCAGCATCTCGTCGATGAACCTCCGCACGCCCTTGTACCGATCGAAGTACCGCTCGATGTACTCCCGCGCCACCTTCTGGTCGATCCCCAACTGCACCGCCAGACCATACGGCGAGATGCCATACACAATGCCGAAGTTCACCGCCTTCGCCCGCGCCCGCGTCTCCTTGTCCATCGTCGCCGCATCCACCTCGAAGACCTCCGCCGCCGTCAGCGTATGGATGTCCTTGCCCGTCTGGTACGCATCCACCAGCAGCGTGTCCCCGCTGAAGTGCGCCATCAGCCGCAGCTCAATCTGCGAGTAATCCGCGCTCATCAGGACGTTGCCCGGCGCCGCGATAAACGCGCCGCGTATCTCACGCCCCAGCGCCGTTCGCACCGGGATGTTCTGCAGGTTCGGGTTCGTACTCGACAGCCGGCCCGTCGCCGTCCCCACCTGGTTAAACGTCGTGTGCACTCGACCCTCGGCATCCGCCAGCGACGGTAGCTGGTCCAGGTAGTTGCTCTTCAGCTTCGCCAGCTGCCGATACTCCAACACCTGTGCCGGCACCGGATGCTTCTCCGCCAGCTCCTCCAGAACATCCTGCGCCGTCGAAATCACCCGCCCCTTGCCGTACTTGATCGGCTTGGCCAACGCCATCTTGTTGAACAACACATCGCCCAGCTGCTTCGGCGAGTTGATGTTGAACCGGTGTCCAGACCCCTCATAGATCTGATCCGCCAGCGTGTCCATGGCCACCGCCAACCGACCGCTCATCTCCCGCAAGAACTCCGGGTCCACCCGAACCCCCGCCGCCTCCATCCGCTCCAGCACCGGCACCAGCGGCCGGTCGATCGTCCGGTACACATCCGCCAGCGTCGCCCGCCCCTCGCCGGCCTCACCCCCCTGCCCCGAAGCCGACTGCGTCGCCTCCTCCATCTGCTCCCGCAGCACCGGCGCCAGCCGCGCCACCGCCGTCGCCGCCTCGGCCAGCCGCGTCTCCGGCCGGTGCGTCAGCGCCCGGCTCGAACTCCGCGCCGCCACATCCGCCAGCGTGTGCGAGCCGTGCGTCGGATTCACCAGGTAGCTCGTCAGCATCACGTCCTCCACCTCGCCCGCCAGCCGCGCACCCTGCGCCGCCAGCGCCCGCTCCACGGCCTTCAAGTCGTGCACCTGCTTCGGCAGGCTCGCGTCCTCCAGGGCCTGGCGCACCCCAGGCGTCTGCAGCCCCACCTCCATCCCCAGCTCAGCCCCGGCCGCAAGCCCCACCGTGCACGCCGCCTCGGTAACCGGCACAGGAGCGGGTACATCCGCAGCCCCAAACAAAGCCATCGTCTCCGGCGCCGCCATCTCCGGCTCCCGCTCGTCTTCCTCTTCGCTCGCCTCCGCCGCCACCTCCTCCCGCAGCGCCCGCGCATCGTCCAGCACCGCCACGGACAGGCCGCCCCGCGCGCGCGCCGCCGCCAGCATCGCCTCCACCTGCTCCGCCGTCGGCTCCGTCAGCAGCTCCACCGGGGTTGTATCCTCCGCCGGCTGCAACTCCTTCAGCAGCGTCGTAAACTCCAACTCCGCAAACAGCTGTCGGCACGCCGCCGTGTCGATCGCCTGCGTCCGCATCTCGTCCAGCGAATACTCGATCGGCACCCCCGTATGAATCGTCACCAGCTCCTTCGACAGCAAAATGTTTTCCCGGTTGTGCTGCAGCGACTCCCGGTAGGTCTTGCGCTTCACCTCCTCCGCCCGGTCCAGCGCCGCCTCCACTGTGCCAAACTGCTGGATCAACTCCACCGACCCCTTGTCCCCAATACCCGGCGCCCCCGGGATGTTGTCGATCGCATCCCCACGCAACGCCATCACGTCGATTACCCGCTCCGGCGGCACCCCCAGCGCCGTCTCCACCCCCGCCGCATCCAAAATAAGGTTGTCCTTCGTCGGGTTCAGGATGCTCACACTCTCGTTCACCAGCTGCATCATGTCCTTGTCGCTCGACACCACAAACACCCGGTGCCCCAGCGCCGACAACTTGCAGCTCAGCGTCCCAATCACGTCATCGGCCTCAAACCCGCGATAGCTCAGGATCGGAATCTTAAACGCATCCAACGCCCGCCGGATGTACGGCTGCTGCTGCACCAGGTCCGGCGGCGTCTCCGTCCGGTTCGCCTTGTAGCCGCCATACTCCACCACCTCAAACTGCTGTGTCTTGATGTTGAACTTCTGCACATCCTTCATCTGCTCGGCCAGCTCATTGCGGTGCACCGGCGCGCCCACGTCATACACCGCCGCCAGATACTCCGGCGCAAAGTCCTTCCGCAGCTTATTGATCATGTTCACAAACACATACGTCGCCGCCGTCGGGATGCCCGTCCTGGTCGACATCGGCCGCGACCGCTGCATCGCGTGGTACGCCCGAAAGATAAACGCCATCGTGTCCAGCAGATAAATTGGCGGTTTGCCGCTCTCCCCCTCCGCCCGAGCCCGCGCAGCCGCCGCCGCGCTCGCCGCCTCCGCCACACTCGTCATCCCGGAGTCCACCCGCTCCCCACGCTTCGCCGCCGCCGTCCCTGCCGCCTTCTTCGTCGCCATACCCTCTAGGATGACAGCCCGGCCCGACGGGTCAAGTCATGGCACCCACCCGCCCTCCACTCGCCGCAGCCTTCCTCTGTTGTTATCGAGAGCGAGCTCAGAACCTGCTTCTCTTGGTTGTCATCCTGAGCGAAGCGAAGGACCTGCTGTTGCCGTGCCCTTGCTTTTCTCGTTGTCATCCTGAGCGAAAGCGAGGGACCTGCTTCTCTACCGAATCCCTACCCCACCACCCGCCGCAGAAACCCCTTGATCCCCACCACCGTCAGCAGCACCAGAAAGAAACACAGCATCACCACCACCAGCACCTCCGGCATGTGCGGCAGCCCCGTCGTCAGCGCCCCCCGCAATCCCTCGCTCATGTACACGATCGGGTTCAGCAACACCAGGTACTGCAGCCACCGCATATGCACCAGCGCCGCCCACGGATAGTACACACACCCCAAAAACGTGATCGGCATCACCACCACGCCAAAGATCAGCCCAATCTGCTGCGGCTTCACGCTGGTCCCGATCGTCAGCCCCAGCGCCCCGCTCACCAGGCTCGCCAGCGCCATCACCAGCAGCAGAAAGCCCCAGTTCGACACATGCGCCACCACCGGCGTCGCCGGGATGTAATACGCCATCGGAAACACAATCGCCGCCGCAACCATGCTCTGCACCGCGCTGAAGCAGATCTTTTCCACCGCCACCGCCGCCACCGGCAGCGGACACATCACCCGGTCATCGATCTCCCGCGTAATGCCGAACTCCTGCGCCAGCGGCAACGCCACCGCCGCAATCCCCGAAAACATGATCGCCACCGCCATCAGCCCCGGCAGCAACACCGTCGAGAAGTTCGCCCCACCCCCCGCTGCCCCGCTCAGCGCCGCCGTCGGATTCATCCCCGCCGACGCTCCACCCCCACCCATATGCGGCATAATCACCGTGAACACAAACAAAAACAGCAGCGGATTCATGCACACCCTGATCAAAAACGGCATAATCTCGCGCCGCAAAACAAACAAATCCCGCAAAAACAGCCCAGAAAACGCGCGCGCATAGCCCCTTCGCCCCACCGCCCGCCCCGCCACCGACACCGCCACAACACTACCCATCTCGCAGACCTCGCCATCTTCAAAGTAAATCGCACTATCTGTAACTTGTCGCGATCGCCACGGTCTACTCCCGCAGCTCCCGCCCCGTCAGCCGGATAAACACCGTCTCCAACGTCGGCTCCGTAATCGCCAGATCCCGCAACCCATAGCCATCCGCCTCCCGCACCACCTCGCTCAGCAGACCGTCCGCTGCCTCCGCCAGCACCCGCAGGCCGGTCTCCGTCGACTCCACCTCCGTCACGCCGCGCAACCCCAGCAGCCGCTCCCCGAGGGCGGTCTTGCCCTCCGTCCGTACCAGGTCCAGCGCATAGACCTTGCCCGCACCCACACTCGCCTTCAGCGCGGCCGGCGTGTCCTCCACCAGAATCTTTCCATGGTCGATGATGGCCACGCGCTCACACAGCTCGTCCGCCTCCTCCATGTAATGCGTCGTCAGCACCACCGTGATGCCCTCCGCCCGCAGCGCCCGCACTGCCTCCCACATCGCAATCCGGCTCTGTGGATCCAGGCCCGCGCTAGGCTCGTCCAAAAACAACACCTTCGGCCGGTGTGCAATCGCCCGCGCAATCTGCACGCGCTGCGCGAGACCGCCGCTCAACTGCTGCGGCCGCGCCCCGGACCTCTCCGTCAGGTGAAATTGCGCCAGCAATCCTTCGCTCCGCGCCTTCGCCTCACCCCGCGAAAACCCGAAATATAAACAATGAAAGTACAGATTCTCAAACACCGTACAGGCCCGGTCCAGCGTGTTGTACTGCGGCACCACACCGATCTCGCGCCGCGCCAGCGCGGGCTGCTCCACCACGTCAATCCCTGCAATCAAGACCCGCCCCGCCGTCGGCAAGGCCCGCGTCGTCGCAATCGAAATCGTCGTCGTCTTGCCCGCACCGTTCGGCCCCAGCAAACCGAAGATCTCCCCCGCCCCTACCTCGAGGTCGATCCCGTCCACCGCGACCACACGCACCTTGCCCTCATACACCTTGCGCAGACCCTGAACCGAAACAATCATCAAAACTCCCAGTCCCTACCACCACGCCAAACCTGGCCCAGCCATCCACCGGTCACTTCGCGTCCGCCAATTATAGTGACCGACGGTCGCCACTGTCCGCATGTTCCCGGGCAAAATTGCCCTCCGCCGCTGCACCGTCACTCCCTCATCCGCTCCATCCGAGAACAAGGGGGAGAGTGACACGCACCATTTCTCTGTTCCAGCCGAGCATGGGACAGAGTGCGCGGCTCCCGACCTCGTTCGGCGTACACTTCTTCCATGTCCAAAGGCTGGGAAAGCAAGTCCGTCGAAGAACAACAGGCCGAGCACACCGCCAAACCCGCTCCCGCCACCCCCGACGGCGCGCTCGATCCCGACCGCCAGCGTCAGCGGCAGGCCCTCGAGCTGCAGCGCGAGCGCATCCTCTCCGAGCGCACCAGCAGCCCGCACCGCCGCTCCGCCCTGACCGACGCCCTCGCCGACATCGAAGAAAAGCTCGCCGAGTTCGGCTGGTCCATTCACCTCTAAGCCACACCGCTCCACCCGGCAACCACGCAGCCAAGCCCTACTTCGCCTCCCTCCGCACCAGTGTCGTCGAGTTTGCCTGATCGATCGTCGTCAGCAGGATCGAGTGGATGTTCACCCGCGATGGCCGCGTAACCGCCCACACGATCGCATCCGCTACATCCTCCGGCTCCAGCGGTGTGATGTTCTCGTACACCTTGGCCGCCTTCGCTTCGTCCCCGCGGAACCGCACACGGCTGAACTCCGTCTCCACCATCCCCGGATCCACACTCGTCACCCGCACCGGCGTCCCCATGAGATCCAGCTTCAGCCCCTCGCTGATCACTCGCTCCGCCGCCTTGGTCGCGCAGTAGACCGATCCCCCCGGTGTAGGTCTGGTGCCCCGCCGTTGACCCCAGATTCACCACATGCCCGCGCCCGCGCCGCACCATCCCCGGCACCACCGCCCGCGTCACCGCGAGCAGCCCGCGCACATTAGTGTCGATCATCTCGTCCCAGTTGCGCGCCTCGTCCTCCCACAGCTTGCCCAAACCCCGGCTCAGCCCGGCGTTATTGACCAATACGTCCACGGCTCGCCACTCCTCGGGCAACCGGCCTTCGTCGCTCAGCAGCGCATGCACTGCGACCGCATCACGGACATCCAGCTCCTCGCAGCGCACCCCGGCAGCCCCGGCCTCCTCCATCTCCGCCCGCATCTGCTCCAATTTCTCCAGCCGCCGCGCCACCAGCAGAAGCCGCGCCCCCTCCTCCGCGAACGCGCGCGCAGTCGCCGCCCCAATCCCTGAGCTCGCCCCCGTTACCAGCACAAGCCTTTCCCGAACCGACTCCTTCGCCATGCTCCCGACCCCCTTGTCTCTCTCCCTCTGATGCGCCTCCACCTGGCTTCTCCCTCCAACAGCAAAGGGACCGGGCCGAAGCCCGGTCCCTCGCCACCGCCGCAGCCCCTATTGCGGGTTTGCCGTCCCAGACCCCGCCGGTGCCGCAGGTGCAGCCTCGCCCCCCGTCGGCTCCGCCTTTTGCTCCACGCCGATCGCGTTGCCGGAGACCACCAGGTTCACGCGCCGGTTCTGCGCCCGACCTGCCGCCGTGTCGTTGCTCGACACCGGATCACTCTTGCCAAACCCGGTAGCCGAGATATTGTCCGGCGTAACCCCCTGGCTCTCCAGGAAATCCCGCACCGCACCCGCCCGGTTCTCGCTCAGCTTCTGGTTGTACTCCTCACCGCCGACGGAGTCCGTATACCCCTCCACCTGCACCTTCAGCCCAGGGTACGAGAGCAGAATGCCCGCAACCTTCGCCATCGCGATCTTGGCATCCGGCTTCAGCGTGTACTTGCCCGTGTCAAACAGCACGTCCGACAGGTTCACGATCAGCCCACGAGCCGTCTCGCTCGTCGCCAGCACGCTGTTCAACTGCGCACGCAGCTTCTCCCGAACCTCGTTCGCGTTGTTCGCGCTCTGCTGCGCCGCCTGCGCCTGTGCTTGCGCCTGCGCCGCCAGCGCTTCGGCTCGCGCACGGTCCGCATCCGCCTGTGCCTTGGCCGCCGCCGCCCGGTCTGCCGCGGCCTGCGCCTGCGCTGCTTGCAGCTGCGAGGCCGCCGCGCTCAGCTGCGCCTGCTGCCGCGCCAATACCTCCGCAGCCTGCCGCTCTGCCGCCTGCTTCCGCAACGTCACCAGCCGCGCATCCTCATACCGCTGCACCGCACCGCGTGCAAATGTAATCTCCTGCTTCTCGTTGCGGTGCTTGTTTCGATCCATATCCGCTGCATTCTGCAGATTCTGGTTCGCCTGCTGCATGATGTCCGGCGCATACTTGTCCGCCCCCGCCGCAACCGCGATGCGCTTCGCGTTGTATGCCTCATATAACTCCAGCGGGCTGTGCTCATCGCGCGTGATCGGGTCGGAAACGCTCCCCGCACCTTGCGTGTCGGCGTATAAACCTCGCGGCAGCAGCGCATAATGCGCATTCACCGTCTCCAAAACGCCGTTGGTCTTGTCCTCGATAATCTGGTTCTGCGCCACCACCACATCGCTCGGCTGCTGCACAGAGAAGTACGGCTCCGCGGTCACAATCATGCCGAACGACTGCAACGACGTCGTCGTCTTCAAATCCACCTTGGTCCCACTCGGCAGAACCTCGCCCAGGTTGTTCGGCCGCCCATCCGGTGTGATCGCCCACAAAACATACGTCAGGTACTCCTTGCCGAAAGAGTTCGCCGGCGGCAGCCCTTCCAGATGCAGATCAATGCTGATCTGCCCCTTTTCGCCCGTCACCTTGGCATTGCCCTTCGCTCCCGGCAGCAACTCCGTCCCGCGAAACGCGATCGTCGTCGACCCGCTCCGGTGAAAGTAGTTCACCGCGTCCAGGTTGCGCTGCACCACCTTGACCCGGTAGAGATAGACCCCATCCGTCGTCAGCGTACCCTGCTTCGCCTCATTGTTGGTCAACCCCGAAGTAGGGTTCGGCTCCTGCGCCCGCACCGCGGGCAATACACCCAAAATCAAACCAGACAGCACCAGGGCCGATGCGCCCCGCAGAAAAATACGACTGTTCACCTTCGCCACGTCCTCTCCCCTCGCGCACCCGGCTCGCGGCTCGCGCGCACAGGGGCGTTTCATCTAGAGGTAAAGATGCGCGCGGGAGAGAGAAAGTGCGGCAAAGACGTGAGTTCCCCACACCGAGGTAACGGTGGCAACTCGATAACCCCGCACAACCAGCCTCGCCAGACCACCGCCCGTCGCGGCGGAAGGGCTAATTCACCGGCACACCCGCACCGCTCCGCTGCACAAAGTGATAGGGCGGCCACGGCCCGCTCAACTGCATTCGGCACTCCTTCATCTGCTGCGTCGCCGTGCTGTACTTGTTCTGGTAACGCTCCACCGTTCGCCCATCAATCAGGTGCGCGATGTCCAGCAGCATCTTGCCGCTCTCGATCCGCTTGCAGGTGATCTCCTCCGCCAGCGGCAGAAACATCCGGTGCATCTGCACCGAAAGCGCCCGCGCCTTCGACTGCCGCTCCCTCTGCCGCGTCGCGCTCTCCCGCAAACTCGTCAGATATTGCTGCCCAACCGTCATATCGCGCAAAGCATTGCCCGGACAGGTATCGTCGATCAGCACCTTAAGGTGCATCTCCGCCTTCCCCCGCAGCCGCTCCACATTCGCCTGGAAGTGCCTCTGGTTCGATCGCACCGAGCGCCGCAGCGCATCGTCATCCGCAAACGTCGTCCCAAACCGGAACGGCAGCACGGTCGACCCTTCCAGGCACGTCCGCTGGAAACCCTCCGCCACCACCCGCGCATGGTCCCGCTGCGCCATCTGATCCATCCGCGCCGCGTCCTCCGCCGTATGCTCGGAGACCACCACCGCTAGCTCACTCGCCGGGAAAAGAAACGCCTGGTTGCCGAACAAGCCCGACATCCCTTCGATCGGTGTCGGTCGCCGGTGACGGCACAACTCAGGAAATGCCTGCCGCTCTGCAATGCAGTACGCATACCACGCCATGTCTGACCTTCCTCAAACGCTCTCCAGCTCCAGCCCTTTCGGGTCGAACCGGGAACACAACAGGGCCCAACTTGCCACTACCTTCTGCACCCTGGCGCGCACGTGGTACGCACTGCACCGAGACGCGGCGATAGTATGCTCACCAACATACCCTTGGCAATAATTTGTTCGCGAGGTCGTTAGCCTCTTGTACCGTTACTCCTGGAGGCACCGGCCGCCCAGGCCAGACCTCCCGAAGGATCCCCCATGGCACGTCCTCACTCTCGTCTTGTTCTCCTGATCGCCCTCGTCCTGTTCGCCCCCGCTGCCTTCCTTGCGGCGCAGGCCTCCACCGCCGCCACACCCTCGCCAGACGTCATCATCTTCACCAACGGCGACCAACTCACCGGCAAACTCCTCCGCGCCACCCCGGGTACCATCGTCTTCCACTCCGACATCGCCGGCGACCTCAACATCCCTACCGACAAGATCAAGGACCTCCACTCCTCCGGCAACTTCGCCGTGCTCCAAAAAAACCAGAAAGTCCTCGGCGCCCTCGTCCGCCCAGGCCCCGTCCAGATCGAGGGCGGCAAAGTCCTCGTAGGCGCCGCACCCGTCGAAACCATCCCCTCCGCCAACGTCGGCTACATCATCGACGAGCCCACCTTCCGCCGCGAAACCAACCCCCATCCAAGCTTCTTCTACGGCTGGAACGGTGCCATCACCGCCGGCGCAACCCTGGTTCGCGCCACCCAGACCAGCACCACCCTCACCACCGGCATTAACCTCATCCGCACCTTTCCCACCGTCCCCTGGCTCCCAACCCGCAACCGCACCACCGCCGACCTCACCGAGACCTATGGCACCTCCAACGCGCCCGTAATCCCGCAAACCGTTCCGCCGACCCCGACCACCACCGTCAAAACCAGCATCTTCCACGCCGACGCCGAGCGCGATGAATATCTTTCCCCCCGCTTTTTCTACCTCGGCGAGGTCGACTTCGACCACAACTACTCCCTCGGCCTGGATCTCCAGCAGATCTACGGCGCCGGCGTCGGTTGGACACCCATCCTTCGCCCCAAGGAGCAGCTCGACCTCAAAGCCGACATACACTACGAGAAGCAGGCCTTCTTCGACTCAGCCAATAACCAGAACCTCATCGGCTCCACCTTCGCCGAAAACTACCACTATCTCTTCCCCCGCAAAGTCGTCTTCACCGAGTCCGGCAACGTCATTCCCTCCTGGAACAACGTCAACGCCTACTCCGCCAACGTAACCGCCGCGCTCGCCATGCCCATCTGGCAGCGCTTCGCAGCCAGCATCTCCGCAACCGACAACTTCATCAACAATCCCTCGCCCGGCTACCAGAAGAACAGCTTCCAGTTCCTCACCGGCATCACCTACACCCTCAAGTAAGCTCCCGCTCGCCTGTCACCCCGACAAGCTTCGCACCGTTTCAGGCCTCAGCCGCTCAGCGCTGCGGCCTGAAACGGCTCTACCGAGCCCCGCCCCGCAGCAGCTTGACCACCGGGTCCGGCAGCTCCCCTCCGGCGTTCCGCAGCAACAGCGCCACATCCCAGATCTCCGTCTCCCGCAGCTCCCCCCGGTACCCCTTCATCCCCGGCGTCACACCGCCGGCAATCTGCTCAAACAGCTCCCCAGCCGGCTTCCCCGCAACCCGCGCCGCGCCCGCTCCCCAATACTGCCCTGCCGTCCCCTCCGCCCGCCCGGGCCGCCCATGGCACCCCGCGCACCGCGCCCCATACACCCGCGCCCCCGTCTCAAACACCTCCTCGCCCTCCCCAAACGGCGCCTGCGGATACGCCCTCGTGCCCTCGCCCGGAGTCACCGTACCCAGCTTCGCTTCGTCCGACCCGCCAGTCCCGGCAGCTCCCTTTGAACCCCCAGGCACCCCACCTGCCGCCGGAGCGTTCACCGCCGTCCTCGTCGCCACTCCACGCGTACCCCGGTCTGCCGCGCCGCGGGTGTGGTCAAACAGATACAGACCGCCGCCCATCACCACCATCCCCAGGGCAAACGCACCCCCCAGACGCCCCGTCACTGCCCGCCCGCTCGGCCTCCTTCCCGTCCCTCGCTTCGCCTTCGCCACGCCGCTCCTTTGTGTCCAGCCGCTATCCTGACGTTGCAACCCTGCCGCGCACCCGGACCGCGCAACCCGGTGTTCTAATAGATCCTGGATCTCTTGCCCGCGTCTCTGCCGGGGGAGGTCCAATAGGTGTCCTGCGCCGCGGGCCCAGCCGCCCATCGCATCGAACCCGCGTCGTCCGGTCTACACCTTAGCAAAGCCTCACCCATAGGAGCATCTCGCTTGCGTCGTTTCACGTTCGGTCTCTCGGCAGCCCTCCTGCTGCTCGCTTCGCTCGCCCCCCTCGCCGCCCGCGCCCAGTATGCACCGCGACCCCGCCGCGAGACGACCGCAACCCGCCGCGCACGCCTCCAGCGCGAGATCAACGAGACCTACTCCCATCGCCTGGAGTACTCCGGCGGCGGCGGCTATCTTCGCTTCCGCTCCGGCCAGTACCTCAGGCGCAACAACGAGATCACCTTCTACTCCTCGCTTAACTACTTCCTCTCCGCCAGCCACCCCAGGCTCGGCGTCATGGGCGAGGTCGAAGGTGCCTTTGGCAGCGCCAAGATCGGCAACAACCCCTTCAACCTCGCCCAGAACCCGAAGATCTCGCAGTACATCTTTACGGGCGGCCCCTCCTTTCGCCTCATCGCCCAGCGCCGCATCGCCCTTTCCGTCTTCGGCACCGGCGGCGTCGCACTCGGCAACTTCGCCGGCGGCGATAAAGCCATCCCACCCGATCTCCTCGGCCTGTGGTCCACCACCCTCCGCCCAGCCTTCACCGCCGGCGTCACCCTCGACTACAACTTCTACCCCAACCTCGCCGCCCGCATCACCCCCACCTACATCGGCACCACCTTCGACGGAGCTCCGGTCAACGGCGTCCAGACCGTTCACGGAACCCTCCAAAACAACGTCGGCTTCAACATCGGCATCGTCTACCGCTTCCACTAAGCAAGTTCAAAGTCGAGAGACAGCTCAAGCTAAAAACAGCTCAAAAGCAAAGCACCAGAAGGCTTTGCTCCAGCCGCTCTTGCCTCCAGCTAGCCCTTGCCTCGAGCTAGCCCTTGCCGCCAGCTAGCCCTTGCCTCCAGTTAGCCCTTGCCTCCAGCTAGCCCTTGCCTCCAGCTAGCCCTTGCCGCCAGCTAGCCCTTGCCGCCAGCTAGCCCTTGCCTCCAGCTAGCCCTTTCCTCCAGCTATCTTTTGCCTCCAGCTAGCCCTTTCCTCCAGCTATCTTTTGCCTCTAGCTAGCCCTTGCCTCTAGCTAGCCCTTTCCTCCAGCTGGCTTTTGCTTCAGCTGCCTCAAAAGCTTCCTCGTCTCCTCCCGATGACACAGCAGGCAAAGCGTCCGGAGATTGTCGAGATCGCACTCCCCACCCCCCTCCGCCACCGGCCGAATATGGTCCGCCTCCCACAGCGACCGCCGAGCCCCCATCGCCGCCATCCCATAAAGCCGCAAGCCCTCCGCCCGGGCCCGCCCACGACTCCGCTTCAACGCCGCCCACACCGCCACCGTATTCGCCCGGCAGATCGCGCACACCCCCCGATCCCGCAGAAAGACCTGCTCCCGCAGATACCCCGGATCCGACCGCAGCCGCCACTGGTGCACACAGAACTCCGAACAGAACGTCCGCCGCCGCCGTGCCACAATCTCCAACTCACACCACCGGCACAGCGGCCGCCCCGTCTCCCCCACCGGCCGCCGCTCCCCGCGCCGGAGCCGCCCCGCCTCCGCCAGCACCCGCCCCGGCAAACTCCCCATCTCGCGCACCTCTCCACCCTAGCGTGCACGCCCCACCGGGCAAAGACGCCACGGAGATTCATCCCCCTCACCCCATCCCACCGTGGCCGAAATCACGCCTCCGCAGCCGTACCCTGAAGAAGGCTCCACGCCCGCCCCGCCCCGCCCCGCCCCGCCCCGTCCCTCGCTCCCCGCGCCTCGCTCCCCGCTCCCGCTCCCGCTCCCGATCCCGGGTGGGGGGGGGACGCCTCCGCGACCGGATACGCCTGGTCCGGATCTAACTCCTCTTCTGCGAATACTTTGCGCAACAAGTACGGGGGAAGGGGGGTATCCCCAATCTCCCCTCCCGGGCACGCGCACACCAGCCTCCCCACAGCCAGCCGACCGCCTGCAGCTCCGGAACGCTCGATCTTTGCGACACTATCTTCGACCCAACGCCATCCACGGAGTGCAACCGCTCATGAGCGACCCAACGCAAACACCCCTCGACCGTCTCAAAGACGGCCTCCGCCGCTTCCACACCGAGATCTACCAACCCAACGCCCAGGCCTACCAGCGCGTCGGCAGCACCCCACAGAAGCCCCACACCCTCGTCATCACCTGCGCCGACTCCCGCATCGACCCCGAAGCCCTCACCCAGGCGGCACCCGGTGAAATCTTCGTCACCCGCAACATCGGCAACATGGTCCCAGCCTACGGGGAGATGCTCGGCGGCGTCTCCGCCGTCATCGAGTACGCCGTCTCCGCCCTCGGCGTCCAGCACGTCGTCGTCTGCGGACACTCCGACTGCGGCGCCATGAAAGGCCTTCTCCACCCAGAGGCCGTCGAAGCCCTCCCCACCGTCAAGAAGTGGCTTACCAACGGTCGTGCCGCCCTCTCCGTCGCCGAAACCCTGCAGCCCGCCGACCCCCAGCACCGCGATCTCCTCCCCGTCCTCACCGAGCAAAACGTCCTCATGCAGCTCGCCCACCTCAAGACCCACCCCGCCGTGGCCGGTGCCATCGCCCGCGGTGAACTCACCGTCTCCGGCTGGGTCTACGACATCGGGGACGGGCAGGTCCGCATCGCCGAAGACGGTGCCAGCACCTTCCACATCGTCTCTGAAGAAGCCGCCGAAGCCGACCTCGCCGCCAAACCACCCCTCGCCTGCGCCACCCACGCCGCCCCTCGCGGAGATACCTCACGCGAGGGCAACCAATAACCCATGATCGTTCCCAAAGCCCCACAACTTGGGCGCATGATCGCCTACGTCGGCAGGCCGCTCCTCGCACTCGTCCTCTGGGATGTCGTCATCGTCCTCGCCTTCAAACTCCTCGGCTGGACCTGGGTCGGCAGCAAAAACGTCCCGCTCGCCCTCTACGGCTCCGCCATCGGCATCATCGTCGGCTTCCGCAACAACTCCGCCTACGGCCGCTGGTGGGAGGGGCGCGGCCTCTGGGGAGCCGTCGTCAATAACTCTCGATCCTTCGCCCGCCAGGTCTGCTCCACCATGCACCCCAGCCCCGAGCTCGACGGCGCCGACACCCTCGCCCTCCACGCCATGCAGCGCAACCTCGTCTTCCACCAGATCGCCTACGTCCACGCCCTGCGCCAGCACCTGCGCCAGCTCAGCCCCTGGGACGAGCTCACGCCGCTCCTCCCGGAGACCGAAATCCACGCCCTCCACGCCTCCAAAAATGTCCCCCTCACCCTCCAGCAGACCATGGGCCGGCTCCTCCGCGAGAGCAAGAACCGCGGCTGGATCGATGCGCTCGAATGGCAGAGCATGGACCGCAACCTCGACGACCTCGCCGATGCCCAGGGCGGTGCCGAACGAATCAAAAACACGCCGCTCCCCAAGCAATACGACTTCTTCCCCATGCTCTTTGTGCAGATCTACTGCCTTCTGCTCCCCATCGGCATGGTCGAAAACCTCGGCTGGTTCACACCCCTCGGCTCCACCCTCGTCGGCTTCATGTTTCTCGCCCTGGATAAGATCGGTCGCGACCTAGAAGACCCCTTCGACAACAAGATCTACGACGTCCCCCTAACCGCCATCACCCGCACCATCGACATCAACCTTCGCCAGCTTCTCGGCGAAACCGACCTCCCCACCCCGGAGGTCCCCATTCACGGCGTCCTCTGGTAACGCAAAGCAGAAGGGCCCCGGAGGGCCCCGCCACACTCTTTTCTGTCAGTCCTGAAGGGAATCTGCTGTTGTTCTTGCTTTTACGCCGTCAGATGCTTCGATCTAGGACGCTGTCGTCGCATCCGACCCATGTTGTTTGACCATCTTGTTGTACAGCCCGAGAATCAAGAACGGCGCCGCCCATTGCCCAATAAACAGCGCGTCTTCTTCCTTGTCGTCCGTGAACTTCAAAATCAGCGACACCGCCATTGACGCCAGCGACAGCCCTAAATACACGCTCGACGGCACCTTGGACGTGTACTTCTCAATAGCTGCTGTTACCTGATCCTCTTGGGCCTCGCCCTTCGCTACCCGATAGTCACTCATAGACAATTCCTCTCAGTGCGGCGAAGCCGCGTGATAGCTGAATGGATGCACGCTTCGCCCATCCTGCGGCCCAGACTCCCAACCTTTTCCGCAATCTCCGCCTCACACAACTCCGCTCTGCTTCCTTCTCCGCCCGCAGAACCGGCGTCATAGCCCAGGCCCGGACGGTATGCTGGTGCTGCTACGACCACAGCTCCATCGACCCGGTTGCGCTCAACCCGCCCTCCCGCCTCACGGGAGAAGGAGTTCGTCCTCGCATGCCCCCTCTCCGCCGCCTGCTTGCTCCCTTCGGCGCCGCCGCCTGCTCCCTGGCCTTCCCTGTGCTCCTCGCTCAGCAACCCCCGGCCCCGCCGCCCTTCGACCCCGTCCAGACCTTCGCTCCCCTCACCCTACCCGACCCCGTCAACGCCTACCGTTCGTCGAACGGTGCTCCGGGGCCCCAGTATTGGCAGAACGAGGCCGACTACGACCTCCACGCCAACCTCGACCCCGACGCCAAGGTCCTCCACGGCACCGAGACCATCACCTACACCAACAACTCCCCAGACACCCTCCCCTCTCTCTGGGTCCAGCTCGACCAAAACATCTACCGCAAGGACTCCCGCGCCAGCCTCATCACCGGCGGCGTCCGCCCCTCCCGCAAGCCCGTCCCCGACTCCGAAGAAAACCCCAACGGCCGCTCCACCGAGGGCTTCGTCCTCGAATCGATTGATGTCGAAGACAACGGCGCCCACACCAAACCCGAGACCCTCACCTCCGACACCCGCCTCCAGATCCGCCTCGCCACACCCCTCGCCCCGCACACCTCCCTCAAGCTCCACATCGCGTACCACTATCAGATCCCCGGCGTCTGGGGCGGCCGCAACTCCTGGGGCATGTCGAAACAGGGCCCCATCTTCGACACCGCCCAGTGGTACCCCCGCATGTGCGTCTTCGACGACCTCCGCGGCTGGGACACCCTCCCCTACCTCGGCAACGAGTTCTACCTCGAGTACGGCCACTTCGACTACTTCGTCACCGTCCCCTCCTCCTACCTCGTCGCCGGCTCCGGCGAACTCGTCAACCCGCAGGACGTCCTCACCAAAACCCAACAGGATCGCCTGAAGGAGGCCGCCAACTCCGACAAGACCGTAACGGTCCGCGGCGTCGACGAGATCCACGACCCCGCCAGCCGACCCAAGCAGGACGGCACCCTCACCTGGCACTTCCGCATGGACCAAACCCGCGACGTCTCCTGGTCCGCCAGCCCCGTCTTCGTCTGGGACGCCGCCCGCATCAACCTCCCAGACGGCAAACACTCCCTCGCCGAGTCCGTCTACCCACCCGAGTCCGCCGGCCCCGACGCCTGGGGCCGCTCCACTGAATACGTCAAAAACTCCGTCGAAAACTTCTCCCGCCGCTGGTACCCCTACCCCTACCCCGCCGCCATCAACGTCGCCGGCTTCTCCACCGGCATGGAATACCCCGGCATCGTCTTCGACGGCATCGACGACAAAGGCAAGACCCTCTTCTGGATCACCGCCCACGAGATCGGCCACGACTGGTTCCCCATGACCGTCGGCTCGAACGAACGCCGCAACGCCTTCATGGACGAGGGCTTCAACACCTTTATCGACATCTTCGAGTCCGAAGACTTCGACGGCGGCGTCTACGGCCCCAAGCGCGACAGCGAATACTCCGCCGGCGGCGAGCCCGCCGACACCATCCTCAAAGTCCTTGACAACCCCTCTGCCCCGCCTATCCTCATGCCTGCCGACGCCTACACCGGCGCCCTTGGCCACCCGATCTCTTACTTCAAGGGTGCCTACGGCATGGTCCTCCTCCGCAATACCATTCTCGGCCCGGAGCGCTTCGACTGGGCCTTCCGCAAGTACATCCGCGACTGGGCCTTCAAACACCCTTCCCCCTCCGACTTCTTCCGCTCCATGGCCTCCGAAGGCGGCGAAGACCTCGACTGGTTCTGGCGGGGCTGGTACATGAACAACTGGCGCTTCGACCTCGCCGTCACCGCCATCTCCGGCGATCACGTCACCGTCCGCAACCTCGGCCAGCTCCCCCTCCCCGCCACCATGCTCGTCACCTTCACCGACGGCTCCACCACCCTCGTCCAGTTGCCGGTCGAAACCTGGCTCAACAAGACCGAACTTACCTGGACCGGCCCCCGGCCCGTCCGCTCCGCCCTCCTCGACCCCAATCACCAGCTCCCCGACGACAACCGTGCCAACAACCGCCGTTCCACCCCCTAACCCCTCGCAGGCATCCAAAAAACCGTGCCCCACCTCCCCTCCGCAGTGCCTCTCTGTAGCGCCCTGGCCCTCTCTCTCGGGCTTCCCGCGCAGACCTCGCAACCCCTCCCGGAAGCGCCCTCACCCACACCTTCGGCCGCGCTGCGGGGCCATCTCCTCGGCCCAAATGGCACCTCCCTCGCTGGCGCCTCCGTCGTGCTCCTCCGTCCAAACACCCCTGTCCTCCACGCCACCACCCTCCCCGACGGCACCTTCACCCTCACTAACCTCCCGCCCGGCACCTACACTCTCACCGTTGCCCTCGCCGACTTTGATCGCTTTTCGACCACGGTGACCCTTGCTCCGGCCCAGACTCTCGATCTTCCACCCGTCACGCTCCAACTCACCCCCGTCACTACCACAGTCACCGCCGTCGACCCCCATCAATTGGCCGAGCAGCAGCTTCACATAGAAGAGCAGCAACGCCTTATCGGCGTCTTCCCCAACTTCTACGTCTCCTATAACTGGTACGCCGCCCCACTCTCCACCGGGCAGAAGTTTCGCCTCGCCTTCCACAACGCCGCCGATCCCGGCAACCTCTTCGGCGCCGCCATCTCGGCTGGGATACAACAGGCCACCAACTCCTTCCCCGGCTACGGCCAGGGTGCGGCCGGCTACGGCCGTCGCTACGGCGCGAGTCTCGGCAATATTGTTGGCGGAACCTACCTTGGCGGCGCGATCCTGCCCTCGCTCTTCCACCAGGACCCGCGCTACTTCTACAAGGGCACGGGCTCCATACGCTCGCGCGTGGTCTACGCTGCCTCCCGCGCGGTGATCTTTCGCGGCGACAACGGCCGCTGGCAGCCGGGCTACGCCAGTGTTCTTGGCGACTTCGCCTCCGGTGCGCTATCCAACGCCTACTACGCCCCCTCGGATCGACAGGGCGTTCGACTCACTCTCATCAATGGTCTGGTCGGAGTTGCCGGTGACGCGGCCAACAACATCATCCAGGAGTTCGTCTATAAGAAGCTGACGCCCAGGTCGCGAAGACAGCCACCTACCGCGCCAGCCCCCGATTGAGAGCGGCCCCACTCGCCCGGCCAGGCAGATGAGCCCATTCTCACAAGACCGTGATGCCGCAAGAATCGGAGCAAAACGGCGAGGGCCTGATCAAAGGATCAGAGGCTATCGCTAAAGCAATGGAGGCGACAATGGATCGACGGGAGTTTGTGAAGGCGGGCGCGGGTGTTGTGGCGGCAGGGGTTCTGGGACGGGATGGGTTGTCAGGAGTGACCCCTGCGCCGGCAGAGACAGCAACTCGTTTGCCGGAGGTGGCCTTCACACCGCTGCTGCTGGGTGAGGTGCGGCCCCAAGGGTGGTTGGAGCGGCAGCTACGGGTGCAGGCGGAGGGGATGAGTGGGCATCTCTACGAGTTTTGGCCGGATGTGGGACCAAACAGCGGGTGGTTGGGGGGTACGGGGGAGAGCTGGGAGCGGGGGCCGTACTACGTGGATGGGCTGCTGCCGCTGGCGGTGGTGCTGGGAGACGTGCGGCTGCATGCGTTGGCGATGCGCTTCATTGACTGGACGCTGAACAACCAGAGGCCCGACGGGATGATTGGGCCGGCGACAAATGACGACTGGTGGCCGCGGATGGTGATGGCCAAGGTGTTGATGCAGCACTTCGAGGCGACGGAGGTGGCGGGGCGGCCGGATGGGCGGGTGATCGCGGTGTTGACGCGGTATTTTCATCATCAGCTGGAGGCGATGCCGGGGCGGCCGCTGCGGGAGTGGGGGAAGTATCGGTGGCAGGATGAGGCGTATGTGGTGATGTGGCTCTATGGGCGGACGAGAGACGCGAAGCTGCTGGAGTTGGGGAGGATGTTGCAGGCGCAGGGGTTTGACTGGGTGGCGGAGTTCCGGGATTTCAGGCACACGGGGCCGACGCCGCGGAGCGTGCTGGACGGGCCGGTGGGGGCGGACGGGACGAGCGCGGCGATGGAGACGCATGGGGTGAACAACGGGCAGGCGCTGAAGGTGGCGGCGGTGCGGTATCTGATGAGCGGGGATGCGGCGGAGCGGGGGAACTACCAGCGGCAGTGGCGGGCGCTCGATGAGTACCACGGGATGCCGAATGGGATGTTCAGCTGCGACGAGCACTTGGGCGGGTTGGACCAGGTGCATGGGACGGAGCTGTGCACGGTGGTGGAGACGATGTTTTCGCACGAGGTGGCGCTGGCGGTGTTTGGGGAGGCGGGGACGGCGGACCGGATCGAGGAGATTGCGTACAACGCGCTGCCGGGGACGTTTACGGACGATATGTGGGCGCACCAGTACGACCAGCAGCCGAACCAGGTGCAGTCGAGCTTGAACTCGAAGCCGTGGACGACGAATGGGGTGGAGTCGAATTTGTATGGGTTGGAGCCGCACTTTGGGTGCTGCACGGCGAACTATCACCAGGGGTGGCCGAAGTTTGTGGCGAGCCTGTGGATGCGGCCGGCGGGGGGTGGGCTGGCGGCGGTGTTGTGGGCTCCGTGCGAGGTGAAGACGGAGGTTGCGGGGACGCCGGTGCGGGTGCGGGTGGAGACGGAGTATCCGTTTCGGGAGACGGCGGCGGTGCGTGTGGATCCGGCGCGGGCGATGCGGTTTCCGCTGCTGTTGCGGGTGCCGGGGTGGGCGGAGGGGGCGACTGTGCGGGTGAATGGGAGGGACGCGGGGGTGGCGGCGGTGGCGGGGACGTTTGCGCGGGTGGAGCGGGAGTGGAGGGCGGGGGACGTGGTGGAGGTGCGGTTTCCGATGCCGGCGCGGGTGAAGACGGGGTATCGCGGGGCGGTGACGCTGGCGCGGGGGCCGGTGGTGTTTTCGCTCGATCCGGGGGAGACCTGGGTGAAGCTGCGGGAGCAGGGGATGACGGCGGATTGGCAGGTCTTCCCGCAACAGGGGTGGAACTATGGATTGCGGGTGGACGCAGGGGCGGTGGAGGTGGTGGAGCGGCCGGTGGGGGATAGGCCGTTTTCGAAGGAGGGCGCGGGGGTGAAGCTGCGGGCGCGGGGCCGGCGGCTGATTGCGTGGCGGAGCGAGGATGGGGTGGCGGGGACGGTGCCGGAGGGGCCGCAGCGGAGCGGCGAGCCGGAACAGAAGCTGGAACTGGTGCCGTATGGGGCGGCGAAGCTGCGGGTGACGGCTTTCCCGGTATTGGCGGCCGAGGAGCCGGGGCGTATGCCGCAGGTGGGGTCGCCCGCTTAGCTTGTGGGCATGGTATGGAGTGTCGCGATGAGACTGGAAGTGCCGTTCCAGGCGATCTGGGCTCCGATGCAAAGGAGAATGAAGGCAATGACGCGCAGGATGCCGTGGGCAGTGGTGGGGGCAATGCGCCGGGTGAGCGCGGGCGCATACGCGTAGCAAAGATAGACGGCGACACAGAGCAGGCAGACAGCAAGAAAGGTGCCGAGATAGGCGAGAACGCTGCTGGCGACAAAGCGGCTGGAGCCGTGGGCAGAGAGGGTCAGCATCACCACGATGGTTCCCGGCCCGGCTGTGATGGGAAAGGTGAAAGGGTAGAAAGCTTTGAGGGCAAGGGACTGAAGCTGCGGTGCCTCGGCGTCATGGATGGTTTGGTGGGCGACCTCGGTGGCAAGGGCTTTGGAAGCGCGGGCCGATTCGGCGACGCGGGCCTGTGCCTGGGTTCGTTGCTCTTCCGTCAGGCTTTGGGCATCGCTCTGGTTGAGCAAGCCCCAGCCGATCGCGGCGACTACAAGTCCGCCGGCGAGTTGCACGATGGGCAGGGAGAGGCCGAAGAAGGTGAGGATGGCGGAGCCGAGTAGCTCGATGGTGGCCAGGAAGATCACCGTATTAATTGCGATGCGGCGGGCGAGGATCTTGTAGGTCTCGGGGGAGGCCTCGCCAACCAGGCCGACGAAGATCAGGGCGGAGCCAAGGGGATTGATGAGAGGGAGAAGCGCGGTGAAGGAGAGGAGAAAGGATCGCCAGGCGGTCATTGGATCGATGGTATGGGATGAGTTGGACCGTGTTTGCGGCCTCATTTGGAGGGGGACAGCGCTACAACTTCGGGGCGATGGTGGTGGAGAGGTGGGGTGGGTAGAGTCGAGCGAACTGCCCTCTTGGGATCAGTTGCGGTTTGGCGGCTATGAAGCAAAAGCTTGGGGGAGTTTGCGGTGTGGGGTGGCAGGGCCGACTGCTTATGGCTCTGGCGCTGGCGACATGGGTCGCGGCGGCGTGGGGCGGCATGGGCTGGGCACAGAGTGTCGGAGCGAATGGTATCCAAAGGCGAGTAACCGAGCGACCAGAGGAGAGGTCGCGGCGCTTTGTGCTGGGCCGGCGAACGCTGCCGGTGGGTGCAGGCGGGGGTGCGGCGGCCCGGGCCATGGCGGCGGCGCGGGCGCAGGGCCGCCAAATGGCTGGGGTTGGTGCAGGATTTGGTGCGTTCAAGGCAGAGGTCAAGGGGGTTGGAGCGCGAATCGGCGTGGGGTTGGGCGCGAGCTGGACACCTGTGGGACCGGCCAGCGTGCAATCCCTGCAGTACGGGGCGATCAGCGGGCGCGTGACGGCCGTGGCGGTGGATCCCGCGGACGGAACGGGAAACACGGTGTATGTCGGAACAACCGGCGGCGGGGTCTGGAAGTCAACGACCGCGGCGGGGCCGGCGGGGCAGGTGAGCTTTGCGCCGCTGACGGATGACCTGCCCGTCTTCAGCGCACAGGCAGGCGGGACGGCTGTGCCGTCACTCTCGATCGGGGCGCTGGCGGCCTTGCCTGGGGGCGTGCTGTTGGCCGGAACGGGCGACCCGAATGACTCGGCCGACAGCTACTACGGGACGGGGCTGCTGCGCTCGACCGATGGCGGTCTGACGTGGTCGCTGACGACGGGGGTGAACGATGGTGTGGCGGGGTACCACAGCTTCTTCGGGCTGGGCTTTGCGGGATTTGCGTGGTCGTCGGCAAATCCGCAGCTCGTGGTGGCGGCGCTGAGTCAGTCGGCTGAAGGTCTGCTGGTGAACGCGGCGCAGAGCAACAGTGTGCTGGGACTTTTTTTTTCGACGGACGCGGGCGTGACGTGGCAGATGGCGACGCTGATGGATGGTGCGCAGGTGCTGCAGGCGCCTACCTCCCAGACGGGGGTGCTGGGGAACGCAGCGACGTCGGTGGTTTGGAATCCGGTGCGGCAGAGGTTTCTGGCCGCGGTGCGCTACCACGGATATTACGAGTCTACCGACGGTAGGACCTGGACGCGGCTGGACGCGCAGCCTGGCGCGGGGCTGACAGCGGCGGCGTGCCCTACGGTGAGTGGGCCGAACCCTTCGTGTCCGATCTTTCGCGGGGCCCTGGCGGTGAACGGAGCCACGGGCGACACGTTTGTGCTGACGACGGACCTTGCCGACCAAGATATGGGGCTGTACGAGGATGTGTGCGGGCGCGCCGGCAACGCGTGCGCGGCGCCGGAGCCGACCTGGGG
Source organism: Acidobacteriaceae bacterium (assembly GCA_965218895.1). Taxonomy (GTDB): domain Bacteria; phylum Acidobacteriota; class Terriglobia; order Terriglobales; family Acidobacteriaceae; genus Edaphobacter. The sequence goes on from CBDCMI010000009.1 coordinate 46,149, forward strand.
AACGAGGCTGGGTTCAGGGGCACTGGAGGCGGGATCGGGGTCGACGGTGATCGCGCAGTCGGACTACAACATGGCGCTGGCGGCGGTGCCGGTAGTTGGGGTCTCGGGGGCCATGGACACGACGCTGTTTGTAGGGACGGCAGATGTCTTTCGGTGTTCCGTGGGTGCGGGATGCGCGCTGCGGAACACGACCCATACGGGTGGCGGGTGCGGGGCACCGGCCATGGTGGCCCCGGCACAGCATGCGATCGTGGCGGATGGCGCGGCAGGCGCAGGTGTGGTGTTCTTCGGCAATGATGGCGGGCTGTGGCGAACGACGGATCTGGTGAATCAACAGGGAACGCCGTGTTCGGCCGACGATGCGACGCACTTTGAAGATCTGAATGGAAACCTGGGGCCGCTGGGTGAGGTGCTAGCCGTGGCGGAGGATCCGGCAGACGCGACGATCGTGCTGGCGGGCATGGGGGGGATGGGAACGGCGGCGACGGCTGGGACAAGCGCCACGGCATGGCAGCAGATCTCGGCGGCAGAGGGCGGTGGGGCGGCGATCGATCCTGCTGATCCGGCGCGGTGGTACGTGTCCACGGGGACCGGAGTAAGCGTGGCGGCGTGCGCGAACGGGGCCGCGTGCACGGCGGCCGACGTGCTGGCGGCGACACCCGTCGGCGCAGCGCAGACGAGCGGGGATCTGGCGCTGCTGGACGCACCATGGGGTCTGGACCCGGGGGCGACGGGGAGCCTGTTGGCGGGGACGTGCCGGGTGTGGCGAGGGCCGGCAGCGAACGCGGCGGGGTGGTCGAGTTCGGATGCGCTCAGCCCGATGTTCTCCGGGCCGCAAGGGACCAGCTGCACGACAGCGGACGCGCTGGTGAGCGCGCTGGGGGCGGGCGGGGCGGCGGCGCAGGGTATAGCGACGGCGGGGTCGACGGTGCTTTATGCCGGCATGGCGGGGCTGCAGGCGGGCGGAGGCCTGAGCGTGCCGGGCCATGTCTTCGTGACCACGGCGGCAGGTGAGGCCGGGCCCGCGACGGTGTGGACGGATGCTGCGGCGTCCAATTCGGTGACGAACGATACCGTGAACAGGGGGCAGTTCAATCCGGGCAAGTTCTCGGTGTCCGCGGTTGTGGTTGATCCGCATGATGGTACGGGGAAGACTGTCTATGTGACGGTGCCTGGTTTCTCCGGCAACGGGTTTTCGGTGCCGCATGTGTACCGCTCAACGGACGCGGGGGCGCACTGGACGGTGATCTCGGCCAACCTGCCGAACGCGCCGGCGAATGCGTTGGTGGTGGACCCGAACGATGCGAACACGGTGTACGTGGGGATGGACACGGGTGTGTATGTGACGTCCGCCGTGACACGCTGCACCTCACAAGATTGCTGGGGGGTGCTGGGGACGGGGCTTCCGAATGCGCCGGTGACGACGCTGGTGGCGGGGGCGGGGGTGCCGACGGGCGATGGGCGGCTGGGCATGCTGCGGGTGGGCACGTATGGCCGGGGCGTCTGGCAGACGCCGCTGTTGACAGCCACGACGCTGCAGAGACCCGCTATCACGCTGACACCGGCGGCGTTGGCGTTTTCGCAGACGGCGGTGGGCGGGGTGACGGCGGGCCAGCCGGTGGTGGTAATGAATACGGGTACGGCGCCACTCACGGTGTCGTCGATCGCGATCGCCAGCCAGAATGCTCCGGTGGGCGTGCAGACGCTGGTGACGGACTATGTTGTTGCAACGGGCACCGATACGTGCAGCGGGAGCACGGTAGCAGTGGGTGCGACGTGCACATTTGCGGTGGAGTTCGCGCCATCCGGTGTGGGAGCGCGGAGTTCGACGGTGACCCTTTACGGAGATGTGGCGGGGGGGCAGACGACGATGGCGCTGACGGGGACCGGGGTGGCCGGGGCGGCGGTGACGCTGACGCCGACCTCACTGAGCTTTCCCCTGACGACGCTGGGAAGCCGAAGCGCGGTGCAGAACCTTGTGCTGGCAAACACAGGCGGAGCGGCGGTCTCGGTAGGGTCGACGACGGTGACGGGCGCTGACTTTGCGACGGCGGCAAACACCTGTGGAGCGACGCTCGGACCGCAGAGCTCGTGCACGATCTCGGTCGTCTTCGCGCCGGTCACGACTGGATCGCGGACGGGGGTGCTGACGGTGGTGGGTGGGATCGGGACGCAGACGGCGACGCTGAGCGGGACGGCACAGACCCCGGCGACGGATGCGCTGTCGGGGACGGGGCTGAGCTTTCCGACGACCCCTGTGGGCCAGACGAGCGCAACGGAGCAGTTGGTGCTGACGAACGCGGGCGACCTGCCGCTGACTCTGATCGCGACAAGCGGGGCGGGGGCGGACTTCGCGGTGACAAACGGATGCGGGAGCTCGCTGTCAGGTCATTCGGCGTGCGTGATCGGGGTGCAGTATGTGCCGCATGGTGTAGGGCTCTCGACGGCAACGCTGACCGTGGCGGATGAGTTCCGGACGCAGACGGTTGCGCTGTCCGGGACGGGGGTGGCGCCCGCTGGGGTCTCTCTGCTGCCGTCCGGAACGATCGGGTTTGGGGCGATGGGCGTGGGGCAGAACTCCCCCCCGCGGGGGCTGACGCTTACGAACAACGGCGGTCTGCCGCTGGTGATCTCTTCGGTGACGTTGACGGGAGACTTTGCCCTCGCAGCAGGGAGTGGGTGCGGGGCGTCTTTGGGTGTAGGGCAGGCGTGCACGCTGGAGGTGGTGTTTTCTCCGGGGATGGCTGGGGCGAGGACGGGGTCGATCACGGTGGTGGACAACGCGCCGAACTCGCCGCAGGCTGTTGTGCTGACGGGGACGGGTGAGGACTTTGCGTTGGCGGCTGACGGGGGGAGTCTCCTGGCGACGATGACCGGGACTGGCGGATCGGCGGCGTTTCCGCTGCTCCTGTCGTCCGTTGCGGGGACGACGGGGACGGCGACGATGAGCTGCACGGGGGTGCCGGCCAATGCGAGCTGTGCCCTGTCGACGACGACGGTGGCGCTGGGCGGGAGTTCGGTGGTGACGGCGACGGTGGCGACGGGGGTGGGGGCGACTTCGTCGAGGCTGGCGTGGGGTGTCGGCGGAGCGGTGCTGGCGGCACTGTTGCCGGTATGGGGCGCCCGACGGGGTGTGCGGGGCGGCGTGGGCCGGTGGGTGGCGCTGGGCTTGGCCCTGGTAATCGCGCCGGTGGGCTTGGTGGGATGTGGGAGTGTGGCGCGGACGGTTCCCGGGAGTGGAACGGGCGGGCAGACGACCGGGCCGGCGACACCGGGCGGGACGTATCCGGTGGTGGTGACGGCGACCAGCGCGGGGCTGACGCGGTCGGTGACGCTGACCATCACGGTGCAGTAGGTACCCCACCCCCCGTACTTATTGCGCAAAGTCTTCCAAAGAATGGGTTTAGGTCCGGACCTCGGCTGGTCTTCCCTGCCCTTTACGGCGCGTTGACCGATGTGCGTGGAGGTGCCCCCGCGGGGACGTGCCTTCCTGTCTAAGGGTGTCTGTATTGAGAAAGATCGTCCCTGCATGGTGGCATGAGGGCTGTGGCAAGTTTAGCGAAGGGCGCTGGGTGGTTGCGCCAGCGTTGAGAGCACGTCGTGGGCCGACGATTGGGGAATCGAGGGAGGCGAGCGGCGCGTGATGGGGACTGGCGGCCTTGCGAGCTAGGCGGTTTGCCCGGCGGCGACGGCGGAGGCCCAGGCCCATTGGAAGTTGTAGCCGCCGAGCCAGCCGGTGACGTCGACGACCTCGCCGATGAAGAAGAGGCCGGGGACGGCGCGGGCCTGCAGGGTGCGGGGGTCGAGGGCGCGGGTGTCGACTCCGCCGGCGGTGACCTCGGCCTTGCCGAAGCCTTCGGTGCCGGCGGGGTGGAGCCTCCAGTTGTGGAGGGTGTGCTCGAGGGCGGCGAGGTCGCGGTTAGAAAAGCCGGTGAGGTGGCGATGGACGAGGCGCTCGGCGAGGCGGCCGGGGAGGTGGGGGCGGAGGCGGGCGAGGACGGCGAGGGCATCGCGGCCGGAGGGTTGGGCGAGGACGGGGTCGAGGAGGTCGGGGGTGTTGGGGAGGAGGTCGAGGGTGACGGGGTCGCCGGGGCGCCAGAAGGAGGAGATCTGAAGGATGGCAGGACCGGAGAGGCCGCGGTGGGTGAGGAGGGCTTTTTCGCGGAAGGGGGTTGGGCGGCGGGTGGAGCCGGCAGTGGCGACGACCTCGGTGGAGAGGCCGGCGAGGTCGCACCAGGCGATGCGGTCGGGCTCGGAGAGGACCAGGGGGACGAGGGCGGGGCGGGGCTCAAGGACGGGGATGTCGAACTGGCGGGCGAGGTCGTAGCCGAGGCCGGTGGCGCCGAGCTTGGGGATGGAGAGGCCGCCGGTGGCGATGACGAGGGATTGGCAGCGGAGGTGGCCGGCGGAGGTTTCGAGATGGAAGCGGGCGGGGTCGGCGGGAGTGGGATGGGCGCGGTGGACGGCGTGAATAGTGGTGGAGAGACGGAGCTGGGCGTGGGCGGCGGCGCACTCGCGCTCGAGCATGGAGACGATCCCTTGGGCGGAGCCGTCGCAAAAGAGCTGGCCGAGGGTCTTTTCGTGGAAGGCGATGTTGTGGGCGCGGACGAGGGTGACGAAGTCGTCGGGGGTGTAGCGGGCGAGGGCGGAGCGGGCGAAGTTGGGGTTGGCGGAGAGGAAGTTTTCGTGGGTGGTTCCGCGATTGGTGAAGTTGCAGCGGCCGCCGCCGGAGATGAGGATTTTGCGGCCGGGGCGATCATTGCCGTCGAGGACGAGCGTTCGGCGGCCGCGGAGGCCGGTCTCCCTGGCGCAGAAGAGGCCGGCTGCGCCGGCGCCCAGGATGATGACATCGGCGTGGTCCATCTATGGTTGAGGATAGAGGATTCGGCGATGGCGATGGATGGTGGTGTGGTGGGTGAGGTTCGGGTGAGCCGGAGGGCGGCGGAGCGACTGCGGGCGGGGCATGTGTGGGTGTATCGGACGGAGGTGGAGATGCCCGTGGTGCGGGAGAGGGGTGCGGTTGTGACGGTGCGGGCCGGAAGCGGGGCGGTGCTGGGGTATGGGCTCTGGAGTACGAGTTCGACGATTGCGGTTCGACTGTTAGGCCGGGGGACGATGGGTGCGGAAGGGTTGGAGGCCCTGGTGCGGGAACGGGTAAGGGCGGCTTTGGCATTGCGGAAGCGCTTGGTGCCCGTAGGGGAGGAGACAGATGGGCGGCGGCTGATCTTCAGCGAGGCGGACGGGCTGCCGGGCGTGATTGCGGACCAGTATGGGTCGATGGTGGTGCTGCAGCTGGGGACACAGGGGGCGGCGCGGGCCGAGGTGCGGAGGGCGGTGGTGGAGGAGCTGGCGGCAGGGCTGGCGGGTGAGTTGACGATCTGGGAGCGAGGGGATGCGCGGGTGCGGGCAATCGAGGAGTTGGAGGCTCCAGGGGCGGAGCCACTTTTTGTTCGCGGCGAAGCGCGGTCGGCCGGGGAGTTTCGGATGAATGGGCTGCGGTTTGCATACGACGCGGGTGCGGGGCAGAAGACAGGGGCGTTTCTCGATCAGCGGGAGAACTACCGGGCGGCGGAGGAGTGGGTGCGGCGGATTGGTGGGGCGGCACGCGGGCGGGCGATGGATGTGTGTACGTATCAGGGCGGGTTTGCGCTGCATCTGGGGCGGGCATGCGCGCGGGTGACCGGGGTGGATGCGAGCCGGGCGGCACTGGAGGTGGCAGACGCTAACCTGGTGAGAAACGGGGGGTTAGTTGGGGCGGAGGTGGACTGGGTGGAGGCGGATGCGTTTGAGTTGCTGCGGGCGTGGGCGGCGGCGGGGGAGCGCTTCGGGGCGGCCGTGCTCGATCCACCGGCGTTTGCGAAGTCGCGGAGGTCGGCAGAGGACGCGCTGCGGGGGTATAAGGAGTTGAATCTACGGGCTTTGCAGATTCTGGAGAAGGATGGCTTGCTGGTGACGTGCACGTGCTCGCACCATGTGGACGAGGAGGCGTTTCGGGGTGTGGTGGCGGGGGCGGCGGCAGACGCGGGGCGGACGGTGCAGATTTTGGAGGCGAAAGGGGCGGGGTTGGACCATCCCGTGGTGCTGACGTTGCCGGAGACGCGGTATCTAAAGTGCTTGATTTGCTGGGTACGGTAGCTGGGCAGGGTTGGACGGTACCGACGTACCGTATGCGGGGGAGAAATCTGTGGCGAAGGAACGGCGAACGGGGGTAGGCTGGAGTTGCTGAGGGTTCGGCGCACCGGATACGGGACGGGCGATGGCGAGGAGGCGATGAGCGGAGAGTTCGGAGTCGCGGAGCGGGATCGGTTTGGATATTTGCATATTGACCTGAACAGCTTTTTTGCGTCGGTGGAGCAGGAGCTGCACCCGGAGTATCGGGGGCGACCGACGGCTGTGGTCGGGACGATGGCGGATACCGGGACGATCATCGCGGCGAGCTATGAGGCGAAGGCTCTGGGGATCAAGACGGGGACAAAGGTTGGAGAGGCGCGGGCTGTGTGTCCGGAGATCGTTCTGGTGAACGGGTCGCACACGGTGTATGCGGAGATGTCGCACAAGATTGCGGCGGCGGTGGAGCGCTGCTGCCCGGTGGCGCATACGCCATCGATCGATGAGATGGTGTGCCAGCTGATTGGGCGGGAGCAGGAGCCGGCGCGGGCGCGGGCGATTGCGCTGGAGGTGAAGCAGGCGATCCGGGAGGATGTGGGGTCGACGCTGCGGTGTTCGATCGGCATGGCGCCAAACCGGTACCTGGCGAAGATTGCGAGCGATATGCAGAAGCCGGATGGGTTGATCGGTTTGCTGCCGAGCCAGCTGCCGCGGGCGATTGCGCACCTGGAGCTGCGGGACCTGCCGGGGGTGGGGGCGAGGACGGAGGCGCGGCTGAACCGGAAGGGCATACGGACGATGGCGGAGTTGCTGGCGCTCGATCGGGGCGGGATGCACGCGCTGTGGGATTCGGTGTGGGGCGACCGGATGTTTCACTGGCTGCGGGGCGAGATGACGGGGGATGATGGAGCGCCGGTGGCGGCGGGCGGGCAGAAGAGCCTGGGGCACAGCCACGTGCTGGGGCCGGAGCACCGGACGGATGAGGGGGCGTGGGCGGTGGCGCACAAGCTGTTGCACAAGGCGGCGATGCGGCTGCGGATGGAGGGGTACTACGCGGGTGTGATGGGGGTGGCGGTGAAGTATGCGCTGACGCGGGAGCAGGTGGAACGGAGGCAGCGGACGGAGCTGCCGACAAAGCAGCATACGAGCGGGATCCGGCACTCGGGGTGGGGGATGGAGGCTCGGTTTCGGTCGGCGCAGGACACGCTGACGCTGCTGGGTGTGCTGCGGGATGTGTGGGCGAAGCGACCGGTGGGGCAGGAGTATGCGCGGCCGTTCTTTGTGGGGGTGACGATGCGGGAGCTGGTGAGCGAGGACGAGCGGCAGGTGGAGCTGTTCGATGAGCCGGGGAACCGCGTGGACCTGTCAAGGACGATGGACCGGCTGAATTTGAAGTTTGGGCACACAACGGTGCACTTTGCGGGGATGCTGCCGGCGCGGGAGAGTGCGCCGACGCGGATTGCGTTTACGCAGATTCCGGTGCAGTACGGGGTAGAGTATATGTAGCGCCTGGGTGCGGGGTGTGTCTCGGTCGTGTGGATGGGGTGTGGCACCGACGTCTCCGAGTCGAGACGTGGGTCAGCTGCTGGCGGGTTGTCCTAGCTATTGGCGGGCTGCTACAGCTGCTGGCGGGTTGTCCTAGCTATTGGCGGGCTGCTACAGCTGCTGGCGGGTTGTCCTAGGCTGTATCGACATATCGCTCCAGGTGTAGCCATGTGCAGGCAAGGGCGACGGTGGCCTGGAAGGCGACTCGACGTTTGCAGTATCGGGTAGCGAGTCTTCGGAAGTGCTTGAGCCGGTTGAAGCAGCGTTCGATGCGGTTGCGGAGCTTATAGAGAGTGCGGTCGTGCGGGCGCTGCACCTTGCGGCAGATCTTCGATGGGATCACGGCTTCGGCCCCGATGGCCTCGATCGCGGCGACGATGGCGTTGGAGTCGTAGCCGCGGTCGGCCATCACGATCTCGGCATGTCGGCCGGCCAGCAGCGGCAGCGCTTCCGCAAATTCGCCCGCCTGTCCACCGGTCAGCCGGAAGGCAACGGGCTCGCCCAGGCCGTTGGCCAGCAGGTGAATCTTGGTGCTCAGTCCACCTCGGGAACGCCCCAGAGCCTTGTCTTCGCCCCCTTTTTGCGGCCCGTGGCCGCTTGCTGGTGAGCCCGGACGATGGTCGAGTCGAGCATCAGGTACGGGTTCTTCCGGTCCGCCACAAGATCGTCGAACAGCCGGTCCCAAACGCCGCGCTCGGCCCAGCGCAGAAACCGTTTATGCACGCTCTTGTACTTGCCGTAGCGCTCCGGCAGATCCGCCCAGCGCATGCCCGAGCGAATCACCCACAGAACACCGTTCACAAACCGCCGGTTGTTCTCCGCAGGGCGGCCCACCGTGCCCACCCGCCCAGGCAGCAGCGGCTCCAAGCGCCGCCACTGCGCCTCGCTCAACTCATACCGTAAACTTCCCATCCCTCCACTGCACCAAATCAGATGCAGTGGCGGAAGTGAATATGTCGATTCAGCCTAGCATCCACCAAAGCGCCTCAAGCCAAAGCCCTGAAGCGCCACCCAGCGTTGCTTCTTTACTCGTCATCCTGACAACAGCAAAGGACCTGCTGTTGTCCGTTGCCAATGCCGTTGCGGTTGTCGTTGCCGTTGTCGTTGCTGTTGCGGTTGCGGTTGCGGTTGCGGTTGCGGTTGCGATTGCCGTTGCGGTTGCGGTTGCGGTTGCGGTTGCCGTTGCCGTTGCCGTTGCCGTTGCCGTTTTGGTTGTCATCCCGAAGGGACCTGCTTCTGCCGTTGCTTCTGCCGTTGCTTCTGCCGTTGCTTCTGCCGTTGCTTCTGCTGTTGCTTTTGCTTTTGCTTTTGCTTTTGCTTTTGTTTTTGCCTTCGCTATTGCTTTTTTGTTGTCATCCTGAGCGAAGCGAAGAACCTGCTGTTGTCCTTGCCAGTTGCTGTTGCCTCTTTGCCATCCTGAGCGCAGCGAAGGACCTGCTTTTCTACCGGGCATCCCGTCGAGACCAATGCGCCGTTGCTCTTGCCGTTGCTCTTGCCGTTGCCCTTAGCCGCTTTTGCCCTTAGCCGCTTTTGCCCTTAGCCCGCCTTTGCCTTTAGCTCGCTCTTGCCCTTAGCCCGCCTTTGCCTTTAGCTCGCTCTTGCCCTTAGCCCGCCTTTGCCTTTAGCTCGCTCTTGCCCTTAGCCCGCCTTTGCCTTTAGCTCGCTCTTGCCCTTAGCCCGCCTTTGCCTTTAGCTCGCTCTTGCCCTTAGCCCGCCTTTGCCTTTAGCTCGCTCTTGCCCTTAGCCCGCCTTTGCCTTTAGCTCGCTCTTGCCCTTAGCCCGCCTTTGCCTTTAGCTCGCTCTTGCCCTTAGCCCGCCTTTGCCTTTAGCTCGCTCTTGCCCTTAGCCCGCCTTTGCCTTTAGCTCGCTCTTGCCTTTAGCCGCTCTTGCCTTTAGCTCGCTTTTGCCTCTAGCTGCCTTTAGCCTTCTCCTTAGCCACTATGCCCCCTAAAAACCACCGCCGCCTGCTCGCCATCATCCAAGCCAACTGGCAGGCTGAGATGTCCGGCCACCACACCTACGCCACCCTCGCCGAGCGCGAACCCGACCCCGCCCGCCACGCCGTCCTTCGCTCCCTCGCCTCCGCCGAGCAGCACCACGCCGACCTCTGGGCCGCCCGATTTCAGGCCCTTGACGGAGGCACCCTCACCTACACCGGCTCTCCAACCGGCGAGGCCGACACCCTTCCCGCCCGCATCGGCGGTGACGCCCTCGCCCTCCGCCGCCTCGAGCTCGACGAATCCCGCGACATCGCCCGCTACTCCAGCCAGCTCGCCGAGCTCAACGACCCCGAAACCTCCGCCATTCTCAACGAAGTCATCCAAGACGAGCAGGACCACTACCGCGCTCTCGGAAATCTCGTCCGCTCCCGCGGCCCCCAACCCGCAATCACCCCCGAGCAGGCACGCAACGCCCTCAACGAACTTATAGCCGCCCGCGACAAAGGCCACCGCCGCGCCGCCTCCTGGGTCGGCGATGCCATCTACGGTGCCAACGACGGCCTCGGCGCCATCTTCGGCATCGTCTCCGGCGTCTCCGGCGCCACGCTCGGCAACAGCCGCTTCGTCCTCCTCGCCGGTCTCACCGGCATGATCGCCAGCGCCCTCTCCATGGGCTCCGGAGCCTACCTCGCCGCCAAAAGCGAGCGCGAAATCTACCAGGCCGAGTACGCCCGCGAGGCCGAGTCCGTCCGGCTCAACGAGTCCGAAGCCCGCGAACTGCTCTCCCTCTCCTACCAGGTCCGCGGCCTCTCCGCCGAAGACGCCGACCGCTTCGTCGACCACCTCGCAGACGATCCGAACCCCGGCAAGCCCCGCCTCGTCCAGGCCCTCGCCCGCGAGCGCCTCGAAACCACCGAGGGGTCCCTCAGCCGGCCACTCACCGCCGCCATCTCCGGCGCACTCTCCACCGCGGTCGGCGCCTTTGTCCCCATCATCCCCTTCTTCTTCCTCTCCGGCTACTCCGCCGTCATTCTCGCCGCCGTCATCTCGCTCCTCGCCCACTTCGCCGTCGGCGCCGCCAAGTCCCTCATCACAGTCCGCTCCTGGTGGGCCAGCGGTCTGGAGATGACCGCCGTCGGCGCCGTCGAGGGCGTCGTCACCTATCTCATCGGCGTCGGCCTCGGCCACCTCCACGCCTGATCCCCATCTCCGCCCCACCCTCCGCCAGCCACCTCGCCCCAGCCTCACCCCCGCGCCGAATACACCGACCGCGCATCGATCGCCCGCGAAACCGCCGTCGCCCCCGCCATCGCCACCAGCATCGGCGCCATGATCCGCTCGCCATGGTGCGTCAGCTCCAACAAAAACACAACCGACGACACCGGTCCCTGCGTCGTCGCCGCCAGCAGCGCCCCGGAGCCCAGCAGCGCATACCCCCGCTTGTCCGTCCCCGGCGCCAGCAGACTCCACCCCTGCCCCAGCAACGCCCCCAGCAGAGCCCCACACGTCATCGTCGGCGTAAACAATCCCCCCGGTATCCCCGCCCGCAGACACAGAAACGTCGCCGTCGGCCGCAGCACCAGCAACCACAGCAACACAGGCACACCCATCCCCTGCTCCAGCGCCAGCTGCACCACATTCTTCCCATTCCCCAGCAGCTGCGGAAACCACACCGCCCCCACACCCAGCCCCGACAGCACCACCACCGGCAGCGCCCATACCCACACCCCCCTCGGCCTCGTCCGCTCCGCCCAGGCCACCGCCCGCACATACCCCACCGAAACCACGCCAAAGATCGGCCCCGCCACTACCGCCCACCCCAGCAGCGCCCCCGTCATCGGCAGCGACGGCATCGCGTACGTCACACCGTCCGGCAGCATCAGCCACGACACCGCCGTCGCCACCACCGCCGCCATCAACGTCGGCAGCACCACCGACAACGACCAGCTGCCCAGCAACACCTCTGCCGCAAACAGCGCTCCCCCCAGCGGCACGTTGTAGGCCGCCGCCATCCCGGCCCCGGCCCCGCACGCCACCAGCAGCTGCCGCTCCTCAGCCGACAGCCCCAACCACCCCGAAAACCGCGCCCCGGCCACCGCCCCCGCATCCTTCAACGCGCCCTCACGCCCCAGCGCCGCCCCCATCCCCACCGCCACAATCGACAGCAGCGCATGGCTCATCGTCGTCCCCGTCGCCAGCTCGCCGGAGCGCCGCCACACCGCACCCGTCAGGCTCTCTCCCTCCTCCGCCCTGCCCCGCCGCGCCCATCGCATCGCCGCCAACCACAGCCCCGCCACAACCCCCGCCGTCACCAGCACAAACACCCGCCGCGACGGGCTTACCCCCGCCACACCATCCAGAAAATCCCCTCGTCGGTAAGCAAAAAATGCATGCTGCACCACCCGCAGCAGCTTCATCAGCAACCCGCTCGCCAGCCCCGCACCCACCCCCGTCAGCACCACCGCCACCCACATCCGCCCGGATACCGGCGCCCCCGCCGCGTTCGGCTGCCCCAACACCGCCTTCCGCACTTCACCCCCAACAGCATCCCCTACCGTCGCCATCCCCGTAGCATACCGGCAGCCCCGCGCGCCCACGCCCCCCGCAGATATCGCATCGATAGCTGGTCGTCGCTCATCGGATTCCTCGACGCACGCGATCCATCCGCCTGCGCGGCAAGTAAGCGAGGTTCGTGTGAGTGCAGCAGCAACCGCGCTGCCCAAGGAGGTCCGGGCAGCGCAAACGGTGGCCATCAATCCCTGGGTCGTGGCGCTCACCGTCACACTCGCCACCTTCATGGAGCTGCTGGACACCTCCATCGCCAACGTCTCTCTGCCCTACATCGCCGGCGGCCTCGGGCGGTCCTTCGACGAAGTCACCTGGATCCTCACCACCTACCTCGTCGCCAACGCCGTCGTCCTCCCCATGAGCGCCTGGCTCAGCCGCGTCTTCGGCCGCAAAAACTACTACATGGCCTGCGTCGCGCTCTTCACCGTCACCTCCTTCTTCTGTGGCATCGCGCCCAGCCTCCCCTTCATGCTCTTCGCCCGCGTCCTCCAGGGCGTCGGCGGCGGCGGTCTCGCACCCGTCGAGCAGGCCATCCTCGTCGACACCTTTCCCCCCGCCAAGCGCGCCTCCGCCTTCGCCCTCTACACCGTCGCCATCGTCACCGCACCCGCCATCGGCCCCGTCCTCGGCGGCTGGATCACCGATAACTACAACTGGCGATGGGTCTTCCTCATCAACATCCCGATCGGGGTCCTCTCCCTCGTCCTCACCAGCCGCTTTGTGCACGATCCCGAAACCTACGCCGCCGAGCGCGCCACCGTTCGCCGACCCGATGGTGGCCTCAAGGTCGACGCCTTCGGCATCCTTCTCATCGGCCTCGGCTCCGCCGCCCTCGAAGTCCTCCTCGATCGCGGGCAGATCGACGACTGGTTCGGCTCCACCTTCATCTGCTGGGCTGCCGTCATCGCCATCGCCTGTCTCGGCTCAGCCATCGTCTGGGAGCTCCGCCACAAAGACCCCGTCATCGACTTCCGCCTCCTCGCCACCCGCAACTTCGCCATCGCCAACTTCTTCTACTTCCTCTTCGGCGTCGGCCTCTTCGCCTCCACCACCCTCATCCCGCAGATCCTCCAGTCGCTCTACGGCTATCGCGCCATCGACGCCGGTCTGGTGCTTGGGCCCGGTGCGTTCGTCATCACCGTCCTCGCCCCCGTCGGCGCGCAGCTCGTCCAGCGCAAGGTCGTGCCGCCACGCACCATGCTCGTCGGCGCCGTCACCGTCGTCGGCCTCTCCTTCCTGCACTTCAGCCGCTTCAACCTCCAGACCGACTACTGGCACTACGCCGAGGCGCGCGCCTTTCAGGGCCTCGGCTACGCCTTCTTCTTCGTGCCGCTCACCCTGCTCGCCTACTCCGAGCTGCGCCCCGACCAGAACAACCGCGCCTCCAGCCTCACCAACTTCTTCCGCAACTGGGGCGGCTCCTTCGGTATCGCCCTTGCCACAACCCTCGCCGAGCGCCGCCAAAACTTCCATCAGGAGCGCGTCGCCTCCACGATCGCCGGGAGCTCAGGGCAGCTGCAGCAGACACTCCAGTCAATGAGCCTCTATCTCCAGTCCCACGGCTTCGGGTCGGGCAACGCCATGGCCGCCGCCTACGGTCAGCTCTATCGCCAGCTCCAGCAGCAAACGCAACTCCTCGCCTTCATGGATTGCTTCTGGGTCATCGGCGTCATCACCCTGCTCGCCGTCCCCCTCCTCTTCCTCACGCGGGGTTTCAAGGGCGGCGGCGGAGCCACAGGAGCCCACTAGCCGCGCCCGGCCTCGTACACCTTCAACTGCGTATATGCCGCCGCCAGCAGCGGCGCCGGCGTCCCCCGCCCACGCGACAACAAATCCCCCAGGACGTGGTCGGCCTCCACCGGCGCGCCCCGCATCATGTCCCGGTACATCGAGCTCGTCAGCGTCGATCCCGCATCCGCCAACCGCTCCCGGTGATCCGCCAGCATCCCCGGATCCGCCGCAAACCCATTCGCTCCCGCAAGCGCCGTGCACTCCGCCAACACCGCCTCCACCAGCTGCGGTCCATACGGCGCCCGGACCACCTGCCCGATCGTCCCCCGCCCCAGCACACAGATCGCCCCAAGGCTCGACAGAATCCACCACTTCTGCCACATCACCGCCAGAATCGTCTCCGTCGGCAGCGCCTCAAAGCCCGGGACGCTCAGCTCCGCCGCAATCCGCGCCATCCGGTCCGACCCCGCCGCGCCCGGCAACTCGCCAAACCACAGCTCGCCCAGGGTCGTGCGCTGCTCCACCACGCCGTCCGCCCTCACGTCCGCCACAATCCGGCACGAGCCGCCCAGCACACGCTCGCGCCCAAACCGCTCCACCAGCCAATCAAGATGGCGCATCCCGTTCAGGATCGGCAGCAGCGTCGTCCCCTCCCCAACCACCGGCGCCAACTCCTCCAGCGCCCCCCGCAGCGAGTACGCCTTCGCCGTCAACAAAATCAGATCAAACGGCTCCATCCCCGGCAGCTCCTCCGCCAGCAACAGCCTCGGCCGAAGCTCCACATTCCCCCGCGGACTCTCAATCCGCAAGCCATCCCGCGCCAGCTCCGCACCCCGCGCCCCGCGTACCAGAAACGCCACCTCCCGCCCCGCCTCCGCCAGCCGCCCTCCAAAGTAGCCGCCCGTCGCACCCGCGCCCAACACCAAAGTCCGCATCAATCCCTCCCCATCTCCCCCTCAGACCCAGCCCGCCAGGCTCCACGCCCGCCAGCCCCTCACCTCTCCCGGCTGGCCTTCGCGCAAGCCTCCCCGATCATCGCCACCGTGCGCGCAATCGGCAGACCCACCACATTGAAATAATCCCCCTCAATCCGCGGAATCCATCGCGCCGCATACCCCTGCACCCCATACCCGCCCGCCTTGTCGGCCCATTCATTCGACGCCAGATAGCGCAGCAGCTCCGCCTCCTCCATCAGGTTCACCTGCACCTGCGTCATCTCCACATCGGCAAAGCTCTCCGTCGCCGTCAACACACACAGCCCCGTCATCACCTGGTGCGTCCGACCGCCCAGCATCTCCAGCATCCGCCGCGCGTCCGCCACGTCCCGTGGCTTGCCCAGCACCTCGCCCTGGCACAGCACGCACGTGTCCGCCCCCAGCACCATCAGCGGCTCGCCATCCGTCGACTCCCGCCCCTTCCACCGCGCCCACACCGCCTGCGCCTTCGCCTCCGCCAGCCGCAGGGTAAACGTCGCCGCATCCTCACCCTCCTCCAGCAGCTCCGGCACATTCGCCGCATCCACCGCAAACTCCAAACCCGCCTGCCGCAACAACTCCCGCCGCCTTGGTGATCCCGAAGCCAAAATCAACATCCCTCACCCCTCCCTGCAAACCGGGCTCGGCCGCGCCACGCCTCTTCGCGCCCGCCACCGCTCCACCAGCAGCCTACAATGCCCTCGACCCTCCACGCAGGACGCCCCACACCTGCCTGAAATCACCCGGCCAAACCCACACTCGCGCCAACCCACAACCTGTTGCCCTTGACCTTTTGTTGTCATCCTTCGCAAAGCGAAGGACCTGCGGTTGCCCTTGCTTTTGCCCTTCTTGTTGTCATTCCCGAAGGGAATCTGCGGTTGCCTTTGCCCTTGCCTTTGCTTTTCTTGTTGTCATTCCCGAAGGGAATCTGCGTCTGCCTTTGCCCTTTGTTGTCATCCTGAGCAAAGCGAAGGACCTGCTGTTGCCCTCGCCTTTCTGACTGTCATTCCCGAGAAGGGAATCCGCACTTGCCCACCTTCCAGTCATCCCCCCAAGCCCCGCCCATCACACCCGCACCGCCAGCCGTACCCCCATCGACCGAGCCTGCCCCGGCGCCAGCCGCACCGCCGCCTCCCCCACATTCGCCGTCTCCACACACACCATCCCCCGCCAGCCCTCCGGCTCCATATCCTTCAGCCCCGCCGCCCCCTCCACCCACGGATTCCACACCACCGTCGAGCGCGACCCCTCCTTCCCCACCTCCACCCGGCGCTCGCCGTCCCGCACCGTGCACGTCGCCTCCGTGTCCACATAGACCCGGTCCGTCCACCCCGTCAGCCGCACCGGCCCGTCGCCCTCGCGCCGCCGCGCCCCACCCTCTCGCTTGTCCAGGTACTCCGTCCCCTCCAGCCCCTCAATCTCCGCTCGCTCCGCATCCCCCACCGCCAGGTACGTGTGCAGCGCCTCCTCGTACCGCAGCTCGCCCGGCCCCTCGTTCGCCACCGTCAGCCGCAGCCGCAGTTCGGGCCCGATCACCATCTCGTAGGCCAGCCGAAAGCCGTCAAAACCCGCCGCCCGGCTCGCCTCCGTCGGCCCCAACCCCCACTGCAGATGCACCTCATTCCCCATCATCCCCGCAAACAGCAGCCGCCACTCGGCCGTGCGCGCAAACCCATGCGAGGCGCTCTCCCCCGCGCCCTCCGGCGGCGCATTCACCACCCCCGTCCGCGGCCCAAACCAAGGCCAGATCACCGGCACCCCACCGCGTATCGCCTCCCCCCGCGCCCACGTCGTCCGCCGACTCACAAAAAGCACCGCCTCCCGCGCCGTCGGCCGCCACTCCACCAGGTGAGCCCCCTGCACCGCCACCGTCGCCTCCGCCGCCTCCGTCCGCACCTCTACCACCGCCAGCTCCCCCCGCACCCCAAACCCCACCACCCCCGGCACCCCAAACTCCGCCTCCATCGCCCTCGCCACCGCCGCCGCATCCGTCATCGCTTCGTCCCTCTTGTCCCAGAGTCTACGCAGCCAGGCGAGATCGCCGGTCGGGGCCCATGGGCACGGCGATCATCGCCGGGCCGCCCTCCCAGGCCACACACCGGAGGCGTGCATCCGTACGTCCAAATCCCTGCTTCACTGCTGCTTGAGATCGTCCACATACTGCTGATCGAGACCCTTCAGAAACTGCTCGATCAGGTTGACATCCAAAAGATTGGAAGCGGTGGTGCGCAGCATCTCGTCGTACTGGTTTGGAGGAATGTTCTTGAAATCCTCCCCCTTCGCCGCCAGAATCGGGGCCAGCGCCTCCGCCTGGCGTTGCAGCAGCTGCACCGCTTGGCCGCTGATCGAAGCCTGCAAGCCGTAGAGACCCGAGTAGCGCTGCACCTCGTCGTAGGGCATATAGCCGAGTGCGCCGGTATCGCGCGCTGTGCGCCATGCCGCATCGCTCAGCTCCGAGAAATCCATGGTGAAGCTGATCGATTGATTGTGAGCTTCGGGATGCTCGCGCATATAGTGCAGCGTGCTCAGCCCCGCCCGCACCTTGGCTTCGTTGTCTTTCAAATGCGCAAGATCTGCCTGCGCCGCCTTGTGGTTGTCCTCGATCTCCCGGCGGATGTTCTCGCGCGCCTGCTGTACGAGCTCCTTATGATGCGCGTACTCGACTAAACCCTCCAGCGAAAGTGCAATAAACAAACCAATCGTCATCAGGCCAATGTGGATCAGCGCTTCCCGCCAGCTGTGGACAGGTTCTTGCGGAGGATGAACTTCCATCCGCGCAGTCTAGCGGAATCCGGTGCGGGGCGCACGGAAACACCGCGATGTACCGCAGGCCCGCCGCGGCTATCTCGCCCGCGGCAAGGCTGGTCGGCGCTCGATCGCCCAGACCACCCGTCTGCGCGCCGATTCACGGCACTCCAAAGTGGTTGCCGCCGGCGCACATGCCTCGCTCGCACAACTAAACTGGGCAAAGAGCACGTCTTCCCGACACCACTCCGGAAGTGACGCTTCGGCTGCCTCTCGCAGGTCCGGATCTAACTTCTTTCGTTCGAAGATTTTGCGCAACAATCACGGCGGGGAGGGGTCTAACGCATTCCGCCCACCTCCGCAACAGAAAGCCGATTCTGCGGCACTCGCAAACGTTGGCCGCTGGCGCGAAGCCCACGTCTGGTTAGCTAAACTGGGCAAAGAACGACGGTCCTCCCGACGCATCACTCCGGAAGCGACGCTCCGGCGGGCATCGCAGGTCCAGACCTAAGTCTTTTCGTTCGAATATTTTGCGCAACAAGTGCGGGGGGGAGGGGTCTAGCGCATCCCGTCCATCGCCGCCCGGAACAGCGCCTCAAAGCCGCTCCCCGCGCCACCCTCCCGCTCCATCGCCGCCTCCACCGCCCCCTGCGCCGCGGCCCGGGGATAGCCCAGGTTCAACAGCGCCGAGACCACATCCTCCCCGAGCGGCCCCAGCCGGCCCGCCGGGACCGGAGCCGCGGCCGCCGACCCCATCCCCTCCGCCACATCGTCCAGCTTGTCCTTCAACTCCAGCACCACCCGCTCCGCCGTCTTCTTCCCTACCCCCGGTATCTTCACCAGCATCCCCACATCCCCTCCCCGGATGGCCCCCACCAGCCGGTCCGCCGAGACCCCGCTCAAAATCGTCAGCGCCAGCTTCGGCCCGATCCCCGAGATGCCCAGCAGCCGCTCAAAGACGCGCTTCTCCCGCACCGTCGCAAACCCAAACAGCGCGATCTGATCCTCCCGCACATGGGTGTGGACGTGCAGCCGAGCCTCCCCACCCGCCTCCGGCAGCGCCGCCGCCGTCTCGATCGACACCGCCAGCTCATACCCCACCCCGGCGCACTCCACTACCGCCCCCCCGGAGCTCTTTGCCAGCAACACACCCCGCACATGCGCGATCACGCCCCAACCTCCCCCCCACCCCAATCCCCAAACCGGGTGGAAAATCTCTGCCCACCCCCGCCACGGCAACAAACCTCAAAGTCACACATACACCCCATCCCTCCCCGAAACAACCCGAGATCCGCGGACAACCCAACCCAAATCACTCTGGCACCCAACCTGCTCTGTTCTGGTTTGGAACATCGTTCAAGCTCACACGAACTGACGCCGATGAGGCAGGTGAAGCATATCTCCTCTCTGAACCCTGGAGAGTCGCACAAGGATTCCAGCATGGTCGCACCTAATTCATCTTCCCCCATCTCCAGGCTCGGCCGCTGCGCCATCGCCTGCGGCTCCGTCACCGCCCTCGCCCTGGCCGTCGCCTCGCTCCGCTCCGCTACCGCCTCCGTCCTCTCCCGCAACCTCCGCGAGCCTTCATTGCACCTCTTCACCACCTGCTCAGTCCATCACACGTTCACCCCGCACCACCCCGTCACCTGCACGGGCTGGTGGCACACCGAAGGCAGCCGTATCGTCTCCGACCGCCACACGACCGTTCGCATCGCCGGCGTCAACTGGAGCGGCCTCGAAACCACCAACGCCGTCCCCGGCGGCCTGGACCGCAAGGACTACCACGCCGTCCTCCAGATGGTGGCGGAGCAGGGCTTCAACACCATCCGCATCCCCTTCTCGAATCAGATCATCGAGCAACCCATCGTTCCCTCAGCGATCGGCTTCGAAAATGAAGCAGGCCCCATCAATGCCGATCTCGAAGGCCTCACCTCGCTGCAGATTCTCGATCACATCGTCTCCGCCGCCGGTCAGCTTGGCCTCAAGGTCATCCTCGATGATCACCGCTCAGAAGCCGGCTCTTCCGCCGAAGCGAACGGCCTCTGGTACACCGAGGCGTACCCCGAACAGGCCTGGATCGCCGACTGGATCACACTCGCCGAGCGCTATCGTCGCGAACCCGCCGTGGTCGGCTTCGATCTTCGCAACGAGCCCCATAACGCCGCCTCTGGCGGTGCCTGCTGGGACTGCGGTGGCTCCCGCGACTGGCATCTCGCCGCCGCGCGCGCCGGCAACGCCGTCCTTCGTGTCAACCCCAACCTCCTCGTCTTCATCGAAGGCACCGACTCCGTCGACGGCTCCGTTACCTGGTGGGGTGGCAACCTCTCCGGCGTCCGTCGCTCCCCCGTCCACCTCTCCGTCCCCAACCACCTCGTCTACTCCACCCACGTCTACGGCCCTTCCGAATACCCGCAGCCCTGGTTCAACGCCAACACCACCCCGGCATCCCTCGCCGCCAACTGGCGTCACAACTGGGCCTACCTCGCCGAATCCAACGTTGCCCCGGTTTGGGTAGGCGAGTTCGGCACGCCCACCGACGCCGCAGCAATCGACGCAGCGAGCCCCGAGCCAGGCTCCGATCGCCAGTGGTTCCATTCCCTTGTCTCCTTCCTCTACCAGCACCCGGAGATCGGTTGGACCTACTGGGGCCTCAACGGAGAGGACCGCTACGGCCTTCTCGACACCACCTACACCTCCGCTAACCTCAAGAAGAGCTCTGAGCTGGCCACCATCGTCCCGCGCGCGATCGACAGCTATCGCGAGCCATACGCCCAACCCGCACCGCACGGCGCCACCAGCCCCGCTGACCAGGCCCAAGCCGAGCCGGTCCACTCCACCCCGTATACCCCGCCCGCACTTACTCCCGGGACACAACAGCCCCAGCCTGCTCCCGCCAGACAAGCCAGGCACCTCAACTCCGCTCCCTCCACACACGAAGCGGCCGCCGAGCAAGTACGCCTGGCCACCCGGCAGGCCCTCCGAAACCTGCAGCCCACCGAGTAAACATGCCTCGCCCTCAGTTACGTTGTTCCAACTTCCGCGCCGGGGTACGCACTCCGGCGGCGGAGCCCACCCCTCTACCGCATCTACCGCACGCGCCTGTCCATCGCGATCCGTGCAAGCCGAAAGGCGCCGCACCCAGCCGCTCACACCAGCGACCTTGAATTCCGCCGGCAGCCCCACTCGCACCCAACTATCCCAACCGGAGCGAAATGCACAAAACCCACATTCCTCAGCGTCCACGGTATAAGTCAAAACAAACTGGCGGAGAGTGAGGGATTCGAACCCTCGATAGAACTTTTGGTCCTATAACGGTTTAGCAAACCGCCGCCTTCGGCCACTCGGCCAACTCTCCGCAACCCAACCCGGGCCGCAGCATCCACAGCCGCCGCACCGTCTCGCAGAGTATATCCTGCCACCGCATACGCCGCCACTTCGTCGCGCCCGAATCCCTGCCACCTCGGATACATTCAAGAGCATCACACCCGTCGCTACCAGCCCCTCCGGCGCCTCTCCTGCGCCCGCCCGTCGGCACCTCCCGCGCCGCATACGCCTCCTCCCGCTCATCGCCGCCACCTACTTCATGGTCTCCGGCGGTCCCTACGGCCTCGAAGACATCATCGGCTACGCCGGCTACGGCCGCGCCATCCTCCTGCTCCTCCTTGTGCCCGTCTTCTGGTCACTCCCGGTCTCGCTCATGATCGGCGAACTCGCCACCGCCATCCCCGCCGAAGGCGGCTTCTTCGCCTGGGTCGCCCGCGCCATGGGACCCTTCTGGGGCTTCCAGGAGGCCTGGCTCTCCCTCGCCGCCAGCGTCTTCGACATGGCCATATACCCCACCACCTTTGTTCTCTATCTCTCCCGCCTCGCCCCCGCCCTCACCGCCGGCTGGCATGGCGTCGCCCTCAAGCTCGGCATCGTCGTCCTCGCCGCAGCCTGGAATCTCCGCGGAGCCGTCGCCGTCGGCCGCGGCTCCCTCCGCCTCATGGCCATCTCGCTCTCCCCCTTCCTCGTCCTGGTCGGCATCGTCGCCTTTCGCCTCCTCACCCATGGCGTGCACCACCCCGCCAGCGCCGCTGCCCCGCCCCACCCCGATCTCTCCGCCGCCCTCCTCGTCGCCCTCTGGAACTACATGGGCTGGGACAACGCCTCCACCATCGCGCAAGAGGTCGAAGACCCGCAGCACAGCTATCCCCGTGCCATGCTCTCCGCCGCCGCCACCGTCTCCTGCGTCTATCTCCTGCCGCTCCTCGCCGTCTGGCGCGCCGGCATCTCCGCCGACCGCTTCTCCACCGGTGCCTGGATCGACGCCGCCGGTCTACTCGGCGGCTCCGCCCTCGCCCTCGCCGTGCTCCTCGCCGGTGCGATCGACGGCTTCGGCACCTACAACGCCCTCGTCCTCTCCTACACCCGGCTTCCCTTCGCCATGGCCGAGCAGGGCCTGCTCCCCCGCGTCTTCCTCCGCCGCCTGCCCAACGGCGCCCCCTGGGTCTCCATCCTCGCCTGCTCCGCCGCCTGGGCCCTCGCTCTCTCCTTCACCTTCGAGCGCCTCATCTCCATCGATCTCGTCCTCTACGGCGCCTCGCTCCTGCTCGAGTTCGTCGCCCTCTTCCTCCTTCGCCGACGCGAGCCCGCCCTCCCCCGGCCCTTCCGCATCCCCGGCGGTCTCGCCGTCCTCGCTCTCGTCTCCGCCGGCCCCACCTGCCTCATCGCCTTCGCCCTCTGGGCCGCGCGCGCCCAGCGCGTCGCCGGCCTCAACGCCCTGCTCTTCGCCGCTCTCGTCGCCCTCGCCGGGCCTGTCCTCTTCTGGCTTGCCACCCGTCGCCCAACCCGCGCCGCCTAACCTCCCCGCCGCAAGCAGACGGCCGAGCCCACCCACCCGGCCACCCAACGCCTACTTGGTCCCGTCCTTAAAGCGCTGCTGCGCCTCCACCACCGTCTTGCGCGCAAACTCCGCATCGCGCCATCCGCGAACCTCCACTCGCTTGCCCTCCAGATCCTTGTAGATCGAAAAGAAATGAGTGATCTCCTTCAACATGTGCGGATAAATCTGCGAAAACTCGTGCACGTCGTTGTAGCGCGGATTACCCACGCCCACACACAGGATCTTCTCGTCGCCCTTGCCCTGGTCGATCATCTCCAACACCCCGATCGGCCGTACCTCCATCACACATCCCGGAAAACTCGGGCTGTCCACAAGCACCAGCACATCCAGCGGATCGCCGTCATCGCCCAGCGTACTCGGAATAAACCCGTAGTCCCCGGGGTAATGCACCGGCGAGAAAAGGTTCCGGTCCAACCGGAAAACATGCAGCTCTTTGTCGTACTCGTACTTGTTTATGCCCTCCAGCGGAATCTCGATCACCGCATTGATCACGTTCGGACTCTTCGGGCCGATGGGGAGCTCAAGGTAGTTGGCCATGGACAGCTCGTCTCTTTTCTTTCCAGCAAGATTTTGCTGCGCGCACAAGGCTCTTCCCTATGCGACGCAGTCGTCCCTCCGCGAACAGCTCTCACAGCACGCGCCGGCACCAGCCCCGGCGCGCAGGAGTTCCGTCGCGTGCCCGTCTATAATCGGGCACGATGAAGGCTCATGTCTATGTCACCCTCAAGCGAACTGTCCTTGACGCTCAGGGCAAAACGGTTGCCCAGGCCCTCCAGCGCATGAGCTTTCGCGGCGTGAACGACGTCCGCCAGGGCAAGTACTTCCTCCTCACCCTCGCCGATGACCTCAATCGCGCAGAAGCCGAATCCGAAGTCGACCGCATCGCCCGCGAGGTCCTCACCAACCCCGTCATCGAGGAATACACCTTCCGCCTCGACGCCTGACCCTTTCACTCCCTCCTCTCCCTCCTCTCCTTCGTCCTCCTGAGCAAACCGGCAGACGGGCCGTCGGTGCTGCCATAGCGGTCGTCGTCTCCCTTCCGTGCCATCCTGAGCAAAGCGAAGGACCTGCTTCTTGCCTTTGCTGTTGCCGTTGCCTTGCGCCGTCATCCTGAGCAAAGCGAAGGACCCCTGTAGTCGCACCTGCTGTTGCACCTGCCGTTGCACTTGCTGTTGCACCTGCCGTTGCACTTGCACCTCTTCGTTGTCATCCTTTCGCAAAGCGAAGGACCTGCTTCTTCTGTTGCCTCTGCCGTTCCCAACGCCTTCGCCCTCCCTTCCCACCCACCCCCAAGCTGCTACGCTCGATCAGACACCCGTGAGCGACCACCAGCCCATCCCTGACGCCCCCAGCAGCCGCTTCGTCCGTGCCTGCCTCCGCCTCCCCGTCGATCGCACCCCCGTCTGGTTCCTTCGCCAGGCCGGCCGCTACATGCCGGAATACATGGCCGTCCGCAAACACCACACCCTGCTCGAGATCTGTCGCACCCCCGAGATCGCCGCCGAAGTCACCGTCACCGCAGCCGAACGCCTCGGCGTCGACGCCGCCATCATCTTCGCCGACCTCCTGCTCCCCTTCACCCCCATGGGCCTCCCCTTCGAGTTCGTCGCCGGCGAAGGACCCGTCGTCCACACCCCCGTCCGCTCCCTCGCCCACGTCGAGGCCCTCCGCACCGACCGCGCCGAAGACCTCCGCTACGTCGCGCAGGCCATCGAGAAAGTCGTAGCCCACTTCAACTCGTCCTCCGCCCGCCGCACCAACATCACGGACCCCGACACCCTCGGCATCATCGGCTTCATCGGCGCCCCCTTCACCCTCGCCTCCTACATGATCGAGGGCGGCTCCTCCCGCAACTACATCGAAACCAAGCGCCTCATGTACGCGAGCTCGCAACCCGGCCATCCCGACGCGAAAGCCTGGCCCCTCCTCCAGGAAAAACTCCTCGCCGTCCTCGTCGCCTACGCGCAACAGCAGGTCGAGGCCGGCGCCGACGTCATCCAGATCTTCGACTCCTGGGCCGGCTCCCTCTCCCTCCCCGACTACACCGACTTCGTCCTACCCGCCACCACCGAACTCGTTCGCCGCGTCCAGGCCCTCGGCGTCCCGGTCATCTACTTCGGCGTCGACACCGCCTCGCTCCTCCCCACCATGCGCCGCACCGGCGCCGACGTCCTCGGCCTCGACTGGCGCGTCAACCTCGACACCGCCTGGCGCGAGCTCGACTACGCCGTCGCCGTCCAGGGCAACCTCGACCCCATCACCCTCTTCGCCGACCCCACCCTCCTCCGCAGCCGCACCGAGGCCGTCCTCCGCTCCGCCGCCGGCCGCCCCGGCCATATCTTCAACCTCGGCCACGGCATCGTCCCCGGCACCCCCGTCGACCACGTCCTCGAAGTCGCCCGCACCGTCCAGCACTTCCGCCCCTAACCCTCACGCAGCCCCGCCCCCGCCCCAGCGTGAGCACCGCGACTCACCCCTCCCACCCCACACTCCTAAAACCTACAACCTACAACCTACAACCCGCCCCACCTCCAACCTCCCACCTCCAACCTCGCCCCAGGAGGCGCGAATGCTGCATATCTGGCACGGCTGGTTTCTCGCTCTCTTTCTCTTCTGCGCCGCGATCGTCTTCTCGAACGCCATCCACTTCCTCCTGTTCCGCCTCCTCCACCGCCGGCAGCTGCCCGACTCCCTCACCTTCCGCCTCGGCCTCCATCAGCACCTCAGCCAGCCCGCCCGCGCCATCTTCGCCATCACCTGCCTCTTCTTCGTGGAGCCCTTCGTCCCGGTCTCCGCCGACTGGCACGCCAACCTCCGCGAAATCCTCGCCATCAGCATGGTGCTCTCCATCGGCTGGCTCGCCGTCGGCCTCATCTATGTGCTGCAGAACTTCTTCCTCCGCCGCTTCGATCTTCACGGCGACAACAGCCTCCAGGCCCGCCGCGTCCACACCCAGTTCCAGGTCTTCCGCCGCATCCTCATCGGCTTCGTCGTCATCATCACGGTCGGCGTCGCCCTCTACACCTTCCACGACGACCGCATCTGGAAGGCCGGCACCGGCCTGCTCGCCTCCGCCGGCCTCGCCTCCCTCGTCCTCGCCACCGCCGCCAAGTCCACCGCCGCCAACTTTCTCGCCGGCATGCAGATCGCCCTCACCCAGCCCATCCGCATCGACGACGTCGTCGTCGTCCAGGGCGAGTGGGGCCGCATCGAGGAGATCAACGCCTCCTATGTCGTCGTCCGCATCTGGGACCTCCGCCGCCTCATCGTCCCCCTCACCTACTTCATCGAAAACAGCTTTCAAAACTGGACCCGCGAGTCCGCCGACCTCCTCGGCACCGCCTTCCTCTACCTCGACTACACCGTCCCCGTCGACGCCCTCCGTACCCACCTCCAGCACGTCCTCCGCTCCTCGGCCCAGTGGGACGCCAAGGTCTGCGCCCTCCAACTCACCGATCTCAAAGAAGGCACCGCCGAGATCCGCTGCCTCCTCAGCGCCGCCAACTCCAGCGACCTCTTCGACCTCCGCTGCATCGTCCGCGAACAGATGCTCGCCTTTGTCCGCGACAACTACCCCGACGCCCTGCCCCGCATGCGCCTCTCCACCAACCCCCTCCCCCCGCAACCCGAGCAAGCGTAAAACTCACCCCCAAAAAAATCCCCGAGCAGGAGCGCCCCTCCCCCGTCTGCCCCCATAGAAGGCACACACGCGTGATCGAGGACCTCACCCTGAACCCGGCCTGCATCCCCGACGACCGCGCCGCCCCCCGCGTCGCCGCCGCCCTCGACCTCCCCTCTCTCGTCGCCGCCCACAGCGCCGTCCTCTTCCGCGTCGCCTTCGCCGTCCTCCGCAACCGCGCCGAAGCCGAAGACGCCGTCCAGGACACCTTCGTCCGCGTCCTCCAACACCAGCACACCCTCCCCGCCATCCGCGAGCTCCGCCCCTGGCTCGTCCGCATCGCCTGGCGCCTCAGCATCGACCGCCGTCGCCGCCTCCGCCCCGACCAGCTCGACGAACTCTTCGCCGCCTCCCTCGTCAGCCCCGGCCTCTCCCCCGAGGCCGCCCTCGCCGAAGCCCGCCGCCTCTCCGCCATCCTCCACGAGATCGACCGCCTCCCCCGCGCCGAACGCGAGGTCCTCCTCCTCTCCGCCGACGACGAAACCCACATCACCGAGCCCAGCCCCACCAACCTCACCCCAGCCGACCTCGCCGCCACCCTCGGCCGCTCGCCCTCCGCCACCCGCGCCCTCCTCTTCCGCGCCCGCACCCGCCTCCGCGATCGCCTGGCCAAGAAAGGTCTCCAATGACCCCCAACCCCCACACCACCCCATCTCCGGAAGACCTCACCACCCGCGTCCTCCACGGCCTCGGCACCGCCCAACCCGCCCCCGACTTCGAAGCTCGCCTCCTCCACGCCCTCGCCGCCACCCAGCAGCAACAACTTGCCCCCACCCCCCACCTCGTCCCCCTCCTCACGACGGTCCCGTCCCGCCGCTGGTTTCTCCCTTTCGCCCTCGCGGCCGTGGCCGCCGTTGCCACACTCCTCCACACCCAGCACATGCCCCACTCCGCCGTCCTTGCAACCGGCCCTCGCGCAAGCGCGGCGCATTCAGCGGGAAGCGGAGAGATCCCTGCATCTCCTCAGCGGATTCTCAAAGCAGCTCGGGGACAGCAGGTACACAGTGCGAACCAAGAATCTCCCTTTGCTTTGTCATCCCGAAGGGACCCGCTGTTCGACCACAAGCTCCCAACCCCTACAATCCCACCCCGCATCGCCGACTCACCCAGTCCCTCAGGTCAGCCGCAGCCCCACTCCGCCGATCTAGCCCTGGCCGAAGCCACCGCCCCCAGCCAGCCACCCCCACCCCTCCCCATCACCACCGAAGAGCGCCAGATCCAGCGCTTCGCCAGCCGCCACACCGCCTTTGACCTCGCCGCCCTCGCCCCCGCCGCCGAGCCCGCCCACGAGGCCGCCGACCGCCAGGCCTTCCAAGACTTCTTCGAGCCCCCGTCTCCCACCGCAATCGCAGCGACCAATCCCTAACGCAACGGACACCAACTTCCAGGAGCCACCATGCCCCGCACTCTTTGCACGCCCTTCGCCACCGTCGCCCTCCTCACCCTCACCCTCCCAGCCCGCTCCCAAGCCCCCGCGCAACCGCAAAACCCGCTTCCCCCCACTACCACCCACACGTTTTTTCTTACCAACGCCGCCGGAGCTCAGGAGTCAAACGAGATCCTGACGGCAGTTCGCAACGTGATCGATCCTGGTGTTCGCATCTTCCTGCTCCCGAGTGAAAATGCAATCGTCGTGAACGCGACGCAAGACCAGATTGACCTCACCGCACGTCTCCTAAAGGAACTCGACCGCCCCCACCGCGCCTACCGCCTCACCTACACCCTCACCACCGTCGATCAGGGCAAGCGCACCGGCACCGAGCACTTCAGCATCATCGTCGTCACCGGCCAGCACGCCGTCCTCAAGCAGGGCAGCAAGGTCCCCGTCGTCACCGGCACCTACAAGGCCGACACCGGCGGCAGCAACTCCCAGGTCACCTACCTCGACATCGGCATGAACTTCGACGCCACCCTCGACGAGTTCGCCTCCGGCGTCCGCCTCCGCTCCAAGATCGAGCAGTCCTCCGTCGCCCCCGAGCAGTCCTCCGTCGGCGCCGCCGATCCCGTCGTCCGCCAGACCGTCCTCGAAGGCACCTCCATCCTCACCCCAGGCAAACCCCTCATCCTCGGCTCCATCGACATCCCCGGCTCCACCCGCCACATCGACATCACCGTCACCATGGAGCCCGCCACCTAGTCCCACACCCCGCCAACTCAGCAACAGACCTTATCTTGACACTTTGCAATACAAAGTCTAGGGTCAATCTCAGGATTCTCACCATGACTGACCTCAACCAGGCCCTCGTCGATCTCCGTGACATCCGCCGCCACGTGGCACAGACCACCCAGTTCCGCGGCTACGGCCCGCTTACACTCTCCGCAACCGCCGTTCTCGCCCTGCTCACTGGCTTTGCCCAGGCGCGTTGGCTACCGCAGCCCGCCGCGCATCCCGAACAATATGTCGCGCTCTGGCTCACCACAGGCGTACTCTCCGCCGCGCTCATCGCCACCCAGATGCTCACGCGTGCCAGCCGCCTTCACTCCGGCATGGCCGACCAGATGATTCGCATGGCCGTCGCACAGTTCCTTCCAGCCGCAATCACTGGCTTGCTGCTTCCCTTTGTCCTGCTCCACACTTCGCGGAGTACGATCTGGCTTCTTCCAGGCCTCTGGCAGATTGTCTTCAGCCTCGGTGTCTTCGCCTCGTGCCGCTGCCTGCCACGCGCCCTGCTCCTAGCCGGTGCATGGTTTTTGCTCACCGGCTTTACCTGCCTCCTTCTCGGAGCGGCTAGATCTCTTGCTCCAGCCTCCATGGCTGCCGCTTACGCTGTTGGCATGGCGCTTGTCGCCGCCATACATCACCTTGCCGCACCCAAAGTATCCCCCCATGCTGAACCCTATGCCGAAGAAGACCTCTAGGTCCTCCACGTCAGCCCCCTTCGCCTACGAGGGTCTCGACCGTGTCATCCATGAACGGGCACGGCTCAGTGTGCTGACCTCGCTCATTACTCACCCGGATGGCCTCAGCTTTGTCGAACTGAAGCAACTCTGCGCCCTGACCGACGGCAATTTAGCCCGTCATCTTCAAGTCCTCGAAGAAGACGACATGATCCGTCTCTCCAAGAAAGAAGAGGGTGGTCGGCAACAGACTACCGCTCACGTCACATCCTCCGGACGCAACCGTTTCCTCAACTATCTCGCCACCCTGGAGCAGGTCGTTCGCGATGCCGCCACCGCAACTTCCGAGCGGCGCGAAGCACATGCTCTCAACACACTCTCCCCGCGCAAAACCTAAGATCTCTCCCGACATGCCGGCAACTCAGCCGTGCCACGCCCTTCAACTTTGTACCGCAAAGTACCCACCAGGAGAACACCACAATGAGCAGCTTTCCCCCACCCCAGCCCACCCCCTTCACCCGTCTCCGTTCGCGCTCGCTCGGCACCAAGTTCTTCCTCATCCTCGCGCTCGCCTTCGCCATGAGCATCTCGGGCTTCTTCATGGAGTCGCTTACGGTGGAGCGTGCCGATCGCCACGGCGTCCTCGCCGCCTCCGCTGAAAGCACAACCGAGCAGCCTCGGACCGTTCTCGGCATCCGGCTCGCCGACTCCTACCGCTCCACCCGCCGCTCCCTGCACTACATCACGCTCTTTCTGGGCCTTGTCTTCCTCACCTACCTGCTTTTTGAGGTTGTCACCGGCAAGAGCCTTCACCCTGCGCAATACGCCCTGGTCGGCATCGCGCAAACCATCTTTTACCTCCTTCTTCTCTCGCTGGCCGAGCACCTCGGCTTCGATCTCAGCTTCCTCCTTGCCGGCACATGCACCGTTGCCCTCCTTTCCCTCAACACGGAGTGGGTCTTCCGTAGTCGGAAGCTCGCTATGCGTGCGCTCGGTGTCTTCACATTGCTCTACCTCTTCATCTATGTCCTGCTGCGTGTAGAGGCCTATGCGCTCCTCGTCGGTGCAAGCGCAAGCTTTCTCGCCATCGCCATCACCATGTACCTCACCCGGAACATCGACTGGTATGGCAACGGCTCAACAGCGGCTCCCCTCGCCAACACCACTCCGAACGCCGGGATGCGCGATTCCTGGTTGGAGTAACGATGCTGGTGCACGCGGTCGACAGGCACTGAATTTCTTCGACCGCGCACGCACCGTTCACGAGCCCTCTCTGGCCGGTAACCCGGAGTCCGCCACGGCCAGTGGACCATCCCCGCTCTACCCCGGGGTGTTGTGGCGCAGTCTCCCACCTCGGCCGGCTACCCTGAACAAGGCTCCGCATCGCCCTCCATTCGTCCACCGTTCGCCAGCCGCTGCCGCATCGTTTGGTCCGGACCTAACATCCCCGTCAAGAAGACTTTGGGACCAAAGTACGGGGGGGTACCATAGGACTGCCATGAGCGACACCCCCACCCGCGCCATCCTCCTGCTCGCCCACGGCACCCCCGACACCCTCGGCGAGATGGCCGACTACCTCCGCCACGTCACCGCCGGCCGCCCCCTCCCCTCCTCCGTCGTCGAAGAGCTCCAGCACCGCTACGCCGAGATCGGCCTCCGCGACACCCCCGGCGAAGACCCCCCGCCCCTCACCCGCTGGACCGTCCTCCAGGGCTCCATGCTCGAGGCCGCCTTCCCTCGCCTCGCGGACGACCCCACCCAGACCCCCCGCGTCTACGTCGGCATGCGCAACTGGCACCCCTTCATCGCCGACACCGTCGCCGCCATGCGCCGCGACGGCGTCCGCGCCATCCAGGCCATCTGCCTCGCCCCGCAGAACTCCCGCACCTCCGTCGGCCTCTACCGCCGCGCCGTCCTCAACGCCGCCGCCGGGACCGACTCCGCCCCCGCCATCCCCGCGGAGCCCGCCATTCCCGCGGCCCCCGCCATCCCCGTCGAGTTCGTCGCAGGCTGGTCCGCCTCGCCCACCCTCGCGCTCGCCTTCGCCGAGCGCCTCTGGCCCGCCTGGGCCGAGGCCTGCGCCCGCGCAGGCCGCCGCGTCCCCGTCCTCTTCACCGCGCACTCCGTCCCCTGCCGCACAATACGCGCCGGCACTGCCGATGCCCCGGTCCGCCACGACTCCCCCACACCCGCCAACGCCCTCCAGCAGTACGACGAGCAGATCGCCCCCGACCCCTACCCCGTCGAGTGCAAAGCCACCGCAGCCGCCGTCGCCCGCGCACTCGCGCCCCTTGGCATGACGGAGCGCGACTGGGTCTTCGCCTTCCAAAGCCAGGGCGTCGCCGGCGCACCCTGGATCGGTCCCTCCGTCGAAGACACCCTCAAAGCCCTCGCCCAGGAAGGCCACAAGCACGTCGTCCTCCAGCCCATCGGCTTCCTCTGCGACCACGTCGAGATCCTCTACGACATCGACATCGCCTTCCGCGAAACCGCCCGCGAGCTCGGCGTGGAGCTCACCCGCGCCGAAAGCCTCAACGACTCACCCACCCTCATCCAGGCCCTCGTCGAAGTCGCCACCGGCGCCTTCCCCGCCCAAGTCGATGAGTCCCCCGTGCAGGCCGCCGCCGCCCTCGCCCAAACCCACACACGCCCCCAGCCCACCACAGAAGCCCCCCAGCCCGCCGCAGTCGCCTGACCCCTGCCGTTGCACCTTCTGTCGCTCTTGCCGTTGCACTTGCACCTTTTGTTGTCATCCTGAGCAAAGCGAAGGACCCCTGTAGTCGCACTTGCTGTTCCACCTGCCGTTGCACTTGCACCTTTTGTTGTCATCCTGAGCAAAGCGAAGGACCTGCTTCTGCTCTTGCCGTTGCCCTTCGCCGTCATCCTGAGCAAAGCGAAGGACCACTGTAGTCGTACGTGCCGTTACAACCCCAAAAACCACAATGCCCCGCATCGCCATCATCGGAGCCGGCCTCAGCGGTCTCGCCCTCGCCTTCTACCTCCAACGCCAGAACCCCGCCTGCGACCTCACCCTCTTTGAGGCCTCCGCCCGCACCGGCGGCATCGTCGAAACCCGCCGCGAGCAGGGCTTCACCATCGAGCTCGGCCCCGACTCCTGGGTCACCGAAAAGCCCGCCGCCCGCGAGCTCGCCACCGCCCTCGGCCTCGCCGACCAGCTCCTCCCCTCGAACGACAGCACCCGACTCACCCACATCCTCCTTCATGGCCGCCTCGAAACCCTCCCCGCCAACCTCCGCCTCATGGTCCCCCTCGGCCCCGAAGCCCTCCACACCCTCCCCCACAACCACCTCTTCACTCCCTCCATCCTCCAGGCCTTCAACAACGAGCTCACCCGCGCCGCCGAACTCCGCCGCCACGCCCCCACCGCCGACGAGTCCATCGCCTCCTTCACCCGCCGCCACTTCGGTCGGCAGGTCCTCGACCGCCTCGCCGCCCCGCTCCTCTCCGGCGTCTTCGGCGGCGACGTCCGCCGGCTCTCCGCCCACGCCGTCCTGGCCCCCTTCGTCGCCATGGAGCGCCAACACGGCTCGCTGATCGCCGCCCTCGGCGAGATGCAGGCCGAGCGCCGCGCCGCCAACCGCCCCACCCAGCCCATCTTCACCACCCTCCGCTCCGGCCTCGGCACGCTCATCGACACCCTCACCCGCGCGCTCCCCCCCACCGCCCTCCGCCTCCAAACCCGCGTCCACCGCCTCGAGCGCCGCGGAAACAGCTGGCGCGTCCACGCCGTCACCCGCGGGCCCACCGGCGCCCAGACCCTCCACACCGACACCTTCGATCACGTCGTCCTCGCTCTCCCCGCCCCCGCCGGCGCCGGCCTCCTCCACCCGCTCGACCCCGCCCTCGCCCGCCTTCTCCCGCAGGAGGCAAGCTCCGCCATCCTCGTCGCCTTCGCCTGGCCCGACGCCACCTTCACCCCGCCCCCCGGCTTCGGCCTCCTCATCCCGCCCTCCCGCTGGCCAGCATCGCGCCTCCTCGCCGCCACCTTCGTCGACGGCAAGTTCCCCCACCGCGTACCCCCCGGCGGCCGCCTCCTCCGCGTCTTCCTCGGCACCGCGCAGGCCGACCGCCTCCTGGCCTTACCCGACCAGGCCCTCGCCACACTCGCCCTCCGCGAGCTCGACCGCATCCTCCGCCCCCACACCGGCCCGCTCCCCCCGCCCGCGCTCTCCGCCGTCCGCCGCTGGCCCCACTCCCTGCCGCAGTACGCCGTCGGCCACCTCGAACGCGCCGCCCGCTTCGACCGCCGACTCGCCGGGCTCCCCGGCCTCCACCTCCTCGGCAACGCCCTCCAAGGCGTCGGCCTCCCCGACCTCATCCGCCAAGCCCGCACCCTCGCCGAAGCCCTCCCAGCCTCCTAGCCTCCCCGCCTCTACTCCCGCCCCCTCACCCGCGAAACGCAAACGTCCGTGCATGCTCCCACGGCCCGCCCATGTAGTGCCACAGGTCCAAACCCTCCGCCCGCACGGTCCACGGCACAAAGCCCGCCTCCAGCTCCCGCAGCAGCGCCCGCGCCGCCTCCGGCGCCCCCTTGTTCTGCACCACCACGTGCGGCTGAAACCGCTGCCTGTCCTGCGCCGGCAACACCTCCCCGAAGACCCCCGCCAACTCCGCCTGCAACGCCATCAACTCCCGCGCAAACAGCGCATAGGCCACGCCTCTCCCCAGCAACTTAAGTCCACGAACCGCCATCGGGAACGCCGCCGTCTCGGCCGTCGCCAGCTCCATAGCCTCGCTCACCCACCCCGCCCGCGGCAGCGCGTGAAACATCGTCAAATGCGCCGGGATCACATTGCGATGCAATGGAAAATACCGCTGCCGCAACGCCTCAAACCGCGCCTGCGATGGCGCATCCAGCCGCACCGTCACCACGTCCACCATGCCCCGTTCAGATGCCCCCCTCACCCCACCCAAAGCATTCAGGTTGCGTGCGAAGAAACATTCTCCGCCCAAGCCCGCACCGGACCCAGACAGAACAAAACAAAGCCTCAAATCCCTTGCGGACCCTTTGCGCCTTTCCCCATACTCAGTCGCACCGGCACGACAAATCTACATCCACAAAGAAATGGAGCGTGTCCATGTCCTCCCGTCTCCCGCGCGTGCTGCTCTTCTCCCGTGCTCTCTCGACTCTCCCACTTCTCGTACCCACTCTCCTCGTAGCCCACCTCTGCCCCGCCCAATCGGTCCTCGGCAGCATTACCGGAACCGTCAAGGACGCCACCGGCGACGTCATCCCCAACGCCCGCATCCTCCTCCACCGCGTCGAAACCGGCGCCGACCGCACCGCCATCACCGACGCTCAAGGCATCTACAACGTCCTCAACCTTGACCCGGGCCACTACAACATCACCGTACAGGCCCCCGGCATGGCCTCCAACCTCGCGCAAGGCGTCGACCTCGCCCCTCGTCAGCAGCTGCGCTTCGACTCCTCTCTCCAGCTCAGCGCCACCACGCAGACCGTCACCGTCAACGCCTCGGATGTCGGCGTCATCCCCACAGAAAACGCCCAGATCTCCGCCGCTCTCACACCCCAGGCCGTCCTCGACCTGCCCGCCAACTACCGCGGCGCAGGCTCCACCTCCCCGCTCAACGTCGTCGAGGCGCTCCCCGGCGTGCAACCCGACACCGCCTCCTACCCGCCCGCCCCCTCCACCCATCCCGCGCCCAGCGTGCGCTTCTCCATCCAGGGAGGTCTGCCCTCACAGACCGAAACCACCGTCGACGGCATCTCCGCGCAAAACCAAACCAGCAACAACATCCAGGGCGACGCCTTCCCCTCCGCCGACTCCATCGCCGAGATCCGCGTCGACGGTGTCAACAACAACGCCGAATACGGTCAACCCGGCGAGATCACTACCGTAACCAAAAGTGGCACAAACACACTCCACGGCTCCGTCTTCGAATACCTCCAGAACCAGTTCCTCGACGCCACGCCCTACGGCACCGATCGCGCCGACAAACCACACAAGGTCGCCAACGACTTCGGTGGGAGCCTCGGCGGCCCGGTCGTCCTCCCCCATCTCTACAACGGTCGCAACAGAACCTTCTTCTTCGGCGCCTACGAGGGCCTGCGCTACCCCCAGTCCAACGTCCTCCAGGCACGCGTCCCCACCGTCCGTATGAAGCAGGGCGACTTCTCCCAGGAAACCTCCACCCCGCTCATCAATCCATTCACCGGCGGCACCTTCGCCAACAACGTCGTCCCCGTCAACGCAAGCTCCGCCGACTTTCTCCAGTTCTACCCCGATCCCTCGCCGCAGTTCGCGGACGAGTCCCTCCAGCAGGCCATCTCCACCACCGGCTACAACTACCTCAGCACTCGCCGCGACGACATCAGCTCGAACCAGTTCGACATCCGCGGCGATCAGACCTTCGGCCAGCGCGCCACGGCCTTTGCCCGCTACACCTTCAAGAACAACAACCAGCTCCAACCCGCCGATCTCACCCTGCCCTACAGCACTGCCTTCGGCCAGTACCGCATCTTCGCCAGCAGCCTCACCTACGCCTTCACCCCGCGGCTCGCCAACGAGTTCCGCTTCGGCTTCACGCTCGAACGCGACGGCAACAGCAACCCCTACAACGGAAACGCCTTCAACGCCAGCACCGGTCTCCCCGGCCTCACGCCCCGCTTCTTCAACGGCATCCCTCACATCGGCTTCAACCAGATCCAGCCCATCGGCTCGCGCCTCGGCTTTGAAGAGCGCTCCCGCATCTTCCAGTACGTCGACAACGTCACCCTCCAGCGTGGCGCTCACACCATCCGCCTCGGCGCCGACTTCCGCCATCTCCTCGCCTATACCGAGGCCGCCGCCGGCTATCCCAACTTCTACTTCAGCTCCTTCGCCGGGCAGTCCGCCACCGGCCTCGGCCCCACCACCGCCAACCCCGTCGGCCAGCCCGGCCAGGAGTTCGCGGACTTCCTCCTCGGAGTCCCCTTCGAGTCCCAATCCAACACCATCAACCAGGACAACCAAGGCACCGCCAACTCCTACGCCGTCTACGCCCAGGACAGCTGGAAAGCCACCTCAAACCTCACCCTCAACTTCGGCCTCCGCTACGACTTCCACCCCGCCTTCGTCGCCGCCGGCGGCCTAGCCGGAAACTTCCTCCCCACCCCCTCCGGCGCCGGCAGCCTCGTCTATCCCGCCGGAGCCGCCGGCGCCCTCAATATCCAGGAGCTCGCCAGCGTCAACGCCTGCCCCGAGCCCGGCATCGCCAACCCCTACGCCACCGGCCTCCCAGTCAACGGCGCCCCCTGCACTCCCGTCCTCTCCAACACGCAGGCCGGCCTTCCCGCCGGTCTCCGCCACGCTCCAACCCTCCGCCTCCAACCCCGCTTCGGCTTCGCCTACCAGCCCTTCGGCGACGGCAAAACCGCCATCCGCGGCGGCGCAGGCTACTACAACATCACCACCACCGGCGCCCTCTTCTACGCCATCGCCCAAACCCTCCAGAACAACAGCCAAACCTTCACCAACACCTACTCCCCCACCGGCCCAGCCTTCGCATTTCCCGCCATCAATCCCTCCACCAACACCTTTGTCCCCGCATTCGGCAGCGTCTACTTCTACGCGGCGATCGACAGCAACTGGCACGACCCCTACTCCCTCCAAAGCGATCTCTCCATCGACCATGACTTCGGCCACAACACCGGCGGCCGTATCTCCTACGTCGGCCTCCACACCTGGCATCTCGTCTGGCAGCCCCAGTTCAATCAGCTTCCGCGCTCCTCCACCACACCCGCCGGCGCCCAGCCGCAGTCCGCCTACCCTTTCCCGAACTTCTACCAGATCACCCGCCGCAGCACCTCCGCCTCGGCCGACTTCCACGCCCTCGAAGCGGAACTCCACCGCCGACTCTCAAACGGCCTCTCCTTCGACTCCTCTTACACCTTTGCCAAAAACCTCTCCGACAACCAGGGCACCTTTACCAACTTCAACGGCCCAGGCTTCGTCGACGAGCAGGGCGGCTACAACCCCACCGACAGCTTCGATCGCCACCTCGACTACGGCAACGTCGGCGGCACCCGCCGCCATCGCTGGCTCTCCACCGCCATCTACGAGCTCCCCGTCGGCCGCGGACGGCACTTCGGCTCCGGCATGAGCCGTCTCTCCGACCTCGCCGTCGGCGGCTGGCAGCTCAGCAATATCCTCCTGCTCCAAAGCGGCACCTTTCTCACCGCCTATCTCCCCAACGGCTCGGTCGATCCCTCCGGCACCGGCTCCGGAACCTACGTCGGCGGCGC
The DNA here is from genome assembly GCA_965218895.1 of Acidobacteriaceae bacterium. Classification (GTDB taxonomy): domain Bacteria; phylum Acidobacteriota; class Terriglobia; order Terriglobales; family Acidobacteriaceae; genus Edaphobacter. Next base: position 83,428 of record CBDCMI010000009.1, read on the forward strand.
CGCCCAGCGTCCCGATCGCGTCGCGGACGGCAACTCCAGCCGCCACGACCGCAACCACTGGTTCAACAACAACGCCTTCGCCTGCCCAGGGCAGGTCGGCTACAGCTCCCTCGCCCCCACCGACGCCACCGGCGGCGTCACCCCCTGCACCGTCGGCGTCGGCTCCGCACCCATCGGCCGCTTCGGCACAGAAAGCGTCGGCGATCTCCGCGGCCCAGGAACCGTCAGCCTCTCCTCCGGCCTCAGCAAATCCTTCGTCCTGGTTGAAGGCGTCCGCCTCCGCGCCGAAGGTACCTTCACCAACGTCCTCAATCACACCAACCTCGCCGACCCGCAGACCGACATCAGTCAGGCAAACTTCGGCCAGATCACCCAATCCCGCGGCTCCGACTTCGGCGGCAACCGCACCGGCCAACTCTCCCTTCGCCTAGAGTTCTAACCCCCCCTCCATCGCCCCCCGCCCCAAGCTCCTGCCGTTGCCGTTGCCCTGATTGTTGTCATCCTGAGCAAAGCGAAGGACCTGCTGTTGCTTCTGCTTTTACTCTTTGCCTCTTGCCTTTGCCCCTTACGCCGTCACCTGCGCAAAGCGCAGGACCCACTCCCAGCCGTCCACCCCCACAGAATGGCGCAACCCACCCCACACTTGCCTTATCCTGAGGACAGATCAGCACCCGAAGCGACCAGGTACCCCGTACCTAAACCCAATGCCCAGAAGACTTTGAGACCAAAGTACGGGGGGCTACCCCACCCGAACACATGGTCGGGGCGGAGGGATTCGAACCCCCGACCCTCTGCTCCCAAAGCAGATGCGCTACCAGACTGCGCTACGCCCCGACTCCTCTCAATCTTACCCGCAACCGCAAGCCCTACCGCAGCCCACCCAGCATCCCGTGCAGAAAGTGAGCCGTCAACCAGCTGAAGAACACCAGCGGCAGCACCATCAGTGCCAGCATCATCACGCACAGCCCGGCAAAAAACACCCAACTCCGCCGTCGCTCCCGCACCGGCGTCTCCACGCTCCCCGTCAGCAGCGCGTAGTTCCGCCGGTTCGCCCGCCACGCAACATCAAACATATCCCCCAGCACCGGCACCGTCCCCACCAGCACCTCGATCCCAACATTCGCCACCATCCGCAGCAACGTCACCTTCGGCACCCCACGCGCCCACGCCGCCAGAATTATCACCGTCGACGCAACCCCGCCCAAAACATCCCCAACCCCAGGAATCAGCCCCACAATCCCGTCCAGCCCAAACCGGATCTGTGTCCCCGGGATCCGAAGAAAGTCGTCCAGCAGATGGCTCAACGTATCCAGGTTCTCGTCCCTCACCCATCCCCCGTCCGCCTTCGCCCCTCGCTTCCAGCGCGGCGGCAACACCTCCGGCTCCCCCGTCACCGCCCTCCCGTCAGCCATGCCCAGCCTCCCGCCCTCATCCAACTGCTTCAGATGCTACAATCTCCCCAGTGCGTGGCGGCTATAGTTCAGTGGCAGAACGCCGCTCTGTGGCAGCGGATGTCGTGGGTTCGACCCCCACTAGCCGCCCCAAATTCCCCCTCTCCACAGTCCATCTCTAGGCCGCGCGCGCATGACGCCATCCAAGCCGTCCTCCGCCCCGCCGGTCCCCGCGCCGCCTTCGGACGCCCCGCACAATCTCTTCATCGGCACCTCCGGCTGGGCCTACCCCACCTGGAAACCCGGCTTCTACCCCGAAAAACTCCCCCAGCGATCCTTTCTCTCCTTCTACAGCTCCCAACTCACCGCGGTGGAGGTCAACTACACCTTTCGCGCCCTCCCCACCCCTAAAATGCTCGCGGTCTGGCTCGCCGCCACACCTCCCACCTTCCGCCTCTCCTTTAAGTTCCCGCAGCGCATCACCCACTTCAGCCGCCTCCGCGAAACCGCACGCGCCACCGAGCAGTTTCTCGCCGCCCTCGATCCCATCCGCGCCGCCCGCCGCCTCGGCACCCTGCTCGTCCAGCTCCCGCCCAACTTCCCCGCCGACGCCTCGCGTCTCGCCGCCTTCCTCGCGGACCCCGCCTTCGCCGGCCCGCTCGCTCCACGCCTCTCCTTCGAGTTCCGCCATCCCTCCTGGTTCGCCGAGCCCATCTTCTCCATCCTCCGCGAGGCCAACGCCGCCCTCTGCCTCGCACACGCGGGCGACGAACCCGGAGACCTTGAAGTCCCCGAGGTCCACACCGCCACCACCCACACCTCCTTCCGCCTCCGCCGCTCCGGCGGCTACACCGAGCCCGAGCTCGCCGCCTTCGCCGCAAAGTTCCTCGCCCTCGCCCAGCATCCCGTCCATCCCCGCGAGGTCTACATCGCCCTCCGCCATCAGGACGAGCCGACAGGCGCCCTCAACGCCCGCCGCCTACTCGCACTCGCCGCCCAGCTCCACCTCGCCACGGCCCCCGTCTGATGCCAGCCTCCCTCCACCAGTCCAAGCCCACCGCAAATCCACGCCCCATCACCGCCGCCGACTTCCATCCCCGCCGCTTCCTCACCGACGGCCACCTCCAGACCATCATCGGCAACCTCCTCCCCCGCACCACCCACCACCTCCCCCCTCCGGAGTCCGTGCTGATCGAGGTCGAAGCCGCCTCACCCCCCGCCAATCTGCCCTCCCAAGTCCTCTGCCATTGCCACTGGCAACCCGTCCCCGCCCGCGCCGACGCCCTCTCCGTCATCCTCCTCCATGGTCTGGAGGGCTCCTCCGCCTCGCAATACGTCCTCGGCAACGCCGATAAGCTCTTCCGAGCCGGTTGCAACGTCGTCCGCATGAACATGCGCAACTGCGGCGGAACCGAGGCGCTCTCCCCCACCCTCTACCACTCCGGCCTCTCGGCCGACGTCCTTGCCGTCCTCCGCTTCATCACCGCCCGAGAGCACCTCCGGCGCGTCGCCCTCGTCGGCTACTCCATGGGCGGCAACCTCGTCCTTCGCCTCGCCGGCGAACTCGGCGCTCAGCAGCCCACCCACATCCAACTCGCCCACAACCGCCCCGCTGCAAGCGCAGGCGATCCCGCCGCCGACGTCCTCTGCGCCGTCGTCGGCATCTCCCCCGCCATCGACCTCGCACCATCCGCCGACGCCCTCCACGAGCCGCTCAACCGCCTCTACGAGCACCGCTTCCTCCGCGCCCTCGTCGCCCGCTTCCGGCGCAAATGCCGTCTCTTCCCCCACCTCTACAACCCCGCTCGCGCCCGCAAGCTACGCTCCCTCCGCGACTTCGACGACCGCGTCACCGCCCATTACGCCGGCTTTGAAGGAGCCGACGACTACTACCACCGCGCCGCCGCAGCCCGCGTCCTCTCCACCATCCGCGTCCCTACCCTTATCCTGCACGCCCTCGACGACCCCTTCATCCGCCTCACCGCACCCACCCGCGCACTCCTCGCCGCCAACCCCCACATCACCCTCCTCGAAACCCGGCACGGCGGCCACTGCGCCTTCCTCGCCACCCCGGACCACGCCTCCGGCAACGACGGCTACTGGGCCGAACACACCCTCCTCCACTTCCTCCAGCAAACCTGCCCCCACCCCTAACCTCCCCCTGCCGTCCCCCGGCGGTCATTCCCGCACGGAACCACCTCTCCCCTCGCCCCTGTCCCTGCCCCCCCTTGCCCTTGCTGTTGCCGTCGCTCCTTTGGTTGTCATTCCCGCAGGGAATCTGCTTTCGTCTTCGTCCTCTCCGCCCCTACCCCGGTCGTCACTCCCATAGGAAGTCTGTCCCCGCCCCCTCTAGTACCACCCCGGCGCACATCCAGTGGTGGCGCCACCGGCACCCCACCCATGGCACATCCATCAACGCTCCCGCCCTATCATAGAGGCAGCTCCTCCTCCGCAAAGAGGCCCTTTCCACCCTGGACCTCATCCGTGGTCCGGACTTAAGTCTTTCGTTTCGAAAACTTTGCGCAACAAGTAGGGGGGTGGGAGGGACCCAAAAGACCGCCTCGTCCCGTTCCGAGTTACCATCGGAACACCCATGCTCTTCGACTGGACCGCCGCCTGCGCCGACGACGACCCCGTCCTCGTCGTCCCATGGGAAGACCCCACCACAGGCCTCCACTTCATCGACCTCCGGCAGGACCTCGACGCCCTCGACAGCATCCCCGAGGCAGAAGCCCACCCCGCCCTGCTCGGCAGCCTGCGCGCCCTCAACGGCGCCCGCTCCGCCCTCTTCACCGCAAAATGCGACATCTGGGCCGCCACCCCGGATGACCTCGCCAACCTCCAAGACGAGCTCGCCCTCGAGCCCGCGCTCGCCGCCGCCGGGCAGCTCTCCTACCTCGACCTCCTCTGCCGCGATCGGGCCCTCTTCGCCTCCTTCCATCAACAACAGCACCTCCTCAATCGGCTTGAGCGCCGTCTCGCCTTGCTCGACCATCCCCACGCCCTCGCCGAAGCCGTCGTCCGCCCCGCCTTCCTCGACCTCGCCACACCCCAGGAAGGCTTCGCCCTCACCCTCTACGTCAAGGCCGTCGGCCCCGACCCCGACGCCGCCGGCCAACACTGGGCCGCCGCCCTCGCCGCGGTCACCGCCACCCTCCGCAAGCCCGACCTCTTCCCCCAAACCTGAGCGCCCCACGCCGCAACCCCGCCGTTCATGCCACCATGGTGTGCCACACCGATCTCCCTGCCCGAGGTCTCGCCCTGCCCCGCCGACGCCCAATCCTTGCCCTCCTCGGCCTCGCCGCCACCCACCTCATACAGGCCCAGGCACCCGCCCCAGCCCTCCGTGGGCATCTCCGCGACAGCGACGCCCAACCCCTGCCCGGCGCCACCCTCACCCTCACCTCGCCCCTCGCCACCCTCCACACCACCACGGGCCCCTCCGGTGCCTTCTCCTTCCCTGCCCTCCCCCCCGCCGCCTACACCCTCTCCGTCACCCTCGCCAACCAGACTGCCGCCACCGCCCCCCTCCCTATCCCCACCCCCTCCGCCACCCTCCTCCTCACCCTTACCCCCGCCGGCACCCTCCTGCTCTCCACCACCGAAGAAAAAACCTCCACCTCCGGCGGAGAACAGCTCTCCAGCAAAGCCGTCAGCGAGATTCCACTCAACAAGCGGGACTTCGGTCAGCTCCTCCTCCTGGCCGCCGGCACTGCCTCCGACTCCTCCGGCGCCAACAACTTCACCCAGCAGTTCGCCATCAACGGCCAGCGCGGCGTCGAAGCCACCTTCGCCCTCGACGGTGCCGACTCCAGCGACCCCGAACTCGGCGGCGCCACCTTCTCCAACTTCAACGTGGACGCCGTCCTCGAACTGCAGTCCATCTCCGGTGTCATGCCCGCAGACATCGGCCGCGGCGCCGCCGGTTTCACCAACATCCTCACCCGATCCGGCACCGACGCCCTCCACGGCTCCGTCTTTGAGTTCCTCCGCAACTCCTCTCTTGATGCGCGCAACTACTTCGACTACCCCTCGCCTGCAAGCCCCGGTCGCATTCCGCCCTTCCGCCGCAACGAGTTCGGCTTCACCAACGGCGGCCCCGTTCTCCTTCCGCACCTCTACAACGGCCGTGGCCGCACCTTCTACTTCCTCGAGTACCAGGGCTTTCGCCAGGTCCTCGGCACCACCCAGGTCTTCTCCGTTCCCACCGCCGCCGAGCGCTCAGGCCTCGACACCACGGCCTTCCCCGGCGACACCCTCACCGTACCTGTCGACCCCTCCATCGCTCCAATCCTCGCCCGCTATCCCTTGCCCAACCTGCCGGGGGGCACCTTCGGCATACACACCTATGCCACCTCTTCCAAGGTCAAGACGAACGCCGACCAGTTCTCCTTCCGGCTCGATCAGCAACTCGGCGACCGCGACCACATCTTCGCCCGCATCTCCTTCGACAATCTGGATGGGCCAACTACCAACCCGGACCAGACTGCCATCGACCCAACCTTCGGCGTCGAATACGTCGACCGCCAGCGCAACGGCGTTCTTACCTGGGTTCGCACCGTCTCACCCCGCCTCACCCTTGAGTCTTCCCTCTCCGCCACCCGCACCACACCGTCCTTCCCCACCCCCAACCGCACCGACCCCGCGGTCAAGTTTAACGACGGCCTCTTCGAGCCCTTCAACACTGCCGGCGGCTCCGTCATCCAGGCCTTCACCAACCTCTTCCAAGCCCGCGAGACTGTCTCCCTCATCCGCTCCTCGCACGCCCTGAGGTTCGGCGCGGAGGTTCGCCTCAATCGCGACACAACATACTTCGGCATCTCGCCTAATGGGGAATACGACTTCGGTGGCGGCACCGCCTTCTCCCCCGTCTTGATCTCCTCCGCATCCGGCCAACACAATATCCTCCCCGGTGATCCTCTCCCGGACACGCTCTCCGGCCTGCTCACAGGCAGTCCCTTCGCGTACACAGTTGCCGTCGCTCCCGCGTACTCCTCCTCCGGCTCCCACATCGGTCCCGCCGCCGTCAACCGCAACGCCGTCGCGGCATTTCTCTCCGATACCTGGAAGCTCTCCCCCCGCTTCACCCTGGTCTTGGGTCTCCGCTTCGAGCTCTACACACCCATCGCAGAGCGCGCCCGCCGGACCTCCGGCTTCTATGACGCCCCTGGCGGCGGACAGCAGTTCCTCATCAATCCTCACCCCACCTACCGCACCGCCCAGAATACGTGGGCGCCTCGCGTCCAACTCGATACGCGCCTCACCTCAAAGCTCACCGCGCACCTCGGCGGCAGCCTCACCACCATCCCGCCCAACATATGGCAGGACAACTTCCTCACGGGTGCCCTTCCCTACGTCTTCTATCCCCGCCTCACCGCTGCCCTCGGCGCCCGCATCCCCTTCGGCTTTCAGGTAACCCCCGCGCAGATCCCCGCCGCGTACACCCCCACCGGCGTCAACATCTTCGACACGTACCGCCCCAACGAAGTCCCCGCCAACACCGTTCTCGATGTCGAACGCCTGGTGCAAGACCTCGCCGACCTCTCCCCCAGTCACACCCCCACCCCACTCAACGTTCAGGCAGTGGCCCGGAACTTCGGCAACGCCCTCCTCGGCACCTGGTCCATCGGCCTCGATCGTTCCCTCGGCCCCATCGCCGTCTCCGCCGCATATGTCGGGACGTCCGGCATCAAGCTTCCGCGTGTCTCTTTCCCTAACGCCTATCCAGGCGCAACAGCCCGGTTCGCCCCCTTTACTCAGTTCAACAGCACCGGCGCGGCCGTCGGCGGCTTCGGCACCGAGCAGCAGATCACCGCAACCTCCCACTCGTCCTACAACGCCCTTCAACTCTCCGCCCAGGGTGTGGCGCCCCACGGCGGTCCCGGCCTGCAGGCTTCGTATACCTGGTCCAAATCGATCGACGATGTCTCCTCAGTCGCCGGCACCTCACCGACCAGCACCATCGGCGCCGTCGCCCCGGCGCTGCCCCAGAACCCCTTCGACACACACGCCGAGCGCGGACCCTCCAACTTCGACCTCACGCACTCCTTCACCCTCTCCCTGGCGCAAGACCTTCCCCTGCGCTCCATGACTCTCCTCCAGCCGCTCAACCGCAAGCTCACCGACGGCTGGCAGCTCATCAGCATCTCCAGCATCTCCAGCGGCTCCCCCTTTACTGTCTACTCCGGCCTGCAGCAGACAGGCGCCGGAAGTATGGGCGCTGACCGGCCCGACCAAGTCGCCAAGCCGCACCTCACCACATCCCGCCGCAAACGCGAGGACTACTTCGGTCTTGGCGATAACAACGCGTCTTTCTTCTCCATACCTGTCAATCTCCCCGGCGGCACCGGTCCCAACCGGGGACGCTTTGGCACCCTCGGACGCAACACCTTCCGCGGACCCGCCTTTTATGACTTCGACTTCTCGCTGGTCAAAGACACCCCCGTCGGCCACCGCCGTTCCGGCTCGGAGCTCGTGGTCGTCCAGTTCCGCTCCGAGTTCTTCAATATCTTCAACATAGTCAATATGGGCCTGCCTTCTAACACCATCCGAGGCACCGGCTTTGGGGAGATCAACCGCACCGCGGGCAACTCCCGTCAGATTCAGTTCTCCCTTAAACTTGCCTACTGACGTGAGAGCACCACCTGTTCACTCGCGCAAGAAAAACTGACCCGTACAATCGTGACATCGGGCGAGTAGCTCAATCGGATAGAGCATCAGCCTTCTAAGCTGACGGTTGCAGGTTCGATCCCTGCCTCGCTCACCAGCCCCACCTATCTCCGGCCCGGAACCAGCGTCTCCGTGATCTCTACCCCGAAGAACACCTCCACCTCCTCCGCAGAGTGCACCGCAATCGGCTCAGGCCGCTGGAACTGCCGCGGTCGCAGAGCGCAGACCGTGATCCCATCCTCCGGGCAGAGCTTCATACACTCCGTCCGTTGAACCCCCACCGGGCCTTCGGCCGTTCCCTGATCCGCCTGCTCCTGCACCGCCTCCACGATCTCTCGCGCGCGCGATCCGTGACCCCGCCCTTCTAATCGCCGCTCGCACTTCTCACACACCATCACCGTCGCGCCACTTCGCGGCGGCCGGCCTCGCAACATATCTAATCTGCCCTTGCCCACGTCAGTCCTCTTAGGATTCGACGCTCGCCTCTCCCAAACGGCGCAACCTACCCCGCCTGGACCAGGCGCCCCCGCCGGCTCACAATCAGCAGCTTCTCCGCCTTCAGCGTTCGCCGCGCCTGGCTCCGCGCATGCGCATTCCACGGTCCCACAGGGTCCAGTCGCACGTACCGCAACCAGTGCTGCAACGCCCGCCGCTTGTGTCCCTGCCGCTCATAGGCCAGCGCCAAATTGTAATGCGCATCCGCATAGTGTGGCAGAAGCGCAACCGCCCGCACATAGGCCTCCGTGGCCTGACGCAGCTGCCCCATCTCGTCCAACACGTTTCCAAGGTCAAACCACGCCAGGGCATACTTCGGGTCGGCCTCGGTTGCTCGTCGATAGAGCTCCTCCGCGCGCCCAAACTCCCGCCGGTTATACATGATTGTTCCGAGGTTGATCAGTGTGGGCGCGTGCAGCGGCTCCCGCTCCAGCAGGGACAGGTAGCCCGCGATCGCCTCCTCTCCCGGGCCCATCTCCTCCAGGCGCACACATTGCAGAAACAGCTCATTGAGCTCCACCGATCGCCGCGCCGCGGCCGATCCCCCACCCCCCGTCAACAGCAGCGGCGCTTGCGCCGACCCACCCTCCAAGAAGTCGAACTCCATCTGCTGTGTCACGGGTTCAACCAACGCGCCGGCATGCCGAAAGCGAAGCCTCGCCCCGCTCCCCGCCAGCGATACCTCTGCCAGAGACCCACGTGTGCCGAACATGCGCTGCATCGAATCCATCGCCGATCGAATGGTCCGGGCAGGTATCCGCCTCGCCCGCAACTCGCGCAGCGTTCGCAGCTCCCCCATCTCGCGAATGCTGTATTCACTCCGACTCTGCACCAGGTTCGCCCGCTCCCACGACCGCAGATCGCGACCGTTCAGGCGCAGAATTCGCACCACATCCTGTCGGCTGAATCGGGTCACGGGTCCTCCTCGATGGCGGCCGGGGCGCGTACAGAACAGGCTCGCCTGCCGGAAGTATCCGGGCAGAGAGAGCCCCGCTTCAAGCGCCGGGCGCATCAATCATGCGAAAAGACGTGGATATCGCGTACCAAATGCGGTTCGCACACCACGGCCGTCCTGCACCTAGGCTGTATCGACATATCGCTCCAGGTGTAGCCATGTGCAGGCAAGGGCGACGGTGGCCTGGAAGGCGACTCGACGTTTGCAGTATCGGGTAGCGAGTCTTCGGAAGTGCTTGAGCCGGTTGAAGCAGCGTTCGATGCGGTTGCGGAGCTTATAGAGAGTGCGGTCGTGCGGGCGCTGCACCTTGCGGCAGATCTTCGATGGGATCACGGCTTCGGCCCCGATGGCCTCGATCGCGGCGACGATGGCGTTGGAGTCGTAGCCGCGGTCGGCCATCACGATCTCGGCATGTCGGCCGGCCAGCAGCGGCAGCGCTTCCGCAAATTCGCCCGCCTGTCCACCGGTCAGCCGGAAGGCAACGGGCTCGCCCAGGCCGTTGGCCAGCAGGTGAATCTTGGTGCTCAGTCCACCTCGGGAACGCCCCAGAGCCTTGTCTTCGCCCCCTTTTTGCGGCCCGTGGCCGCTTGCTGGTGAGCCCGGACGATGGTCGAGTCGAGCATCAGGTACGGGTTCTTCCGGTCCGCCACAAGATCGTCGAACAGCCGGTCCCAAACGCCGCGCTCGGCCCAGCGCAGAAACCGTTTATGCACGCTCTTGTACTTGCCGTAACGCTCCGGTAGATCCGCCCAGCGCATGCCCGAGCGAATCACCCACAGAACACCGTTCACAAACCGCCGGTTGTTCTCCGCAGGGCGGCCCACCGTGCCCACCCGCCCAGGCAGCAGCGGCTCCAAGCGCCGCCACTGCGCCTCGCTCAACTCATACCGTAAACTTCCCATCCCTCCACTGCACCAAATCAGATGCAGTGGCGGAAGTGAATATGTCGATTCAGCCTAGCTGTTGGCGGGCTGCTACAGCTGTTGGCGGGCTGTTATAGCTGTTGGCGTACGCCGGCCTCGGTGAAGACGCGCTCGATCTGGTGGTGCATGTCGCCCTCCATGGCGGCTTTGGCGTCGCCGCGGCGGAAGGTCATGGGAAGGGGGGCGCCGCGGACGTCTTCGAGCAGGAAGCCGAGGCCGCTGTAGAAGGCGAAGGCGGCGAGGAGGAGGCCGAGGATGGCGGCGGTGGGGGCGACGGCGTGGACGCCGAAGGAGACGGTGGCGGCGGCGGCGGAGCGGAGCAGGGCGATGGAGAGGAGGACGCCTAGGAGGGGCTTGGCGGGGAAGCTGGCGGCGGTGAGGACGGCGAGGCAGAGGGCGAGGAGCGCGAGAAAGAGGCCGGCGGTGGGGCTGGGCGGCTGGGTGGGGGAGCGGAGGAGTTCGACGGCCTGGACGATCCAGGACATGGAGAAGATGCCCATGGCGGTGGCGCCGCCGGTGTCGCGGGCGAGGTAGGCGAGGATGCAGGGGATGAGCTCGAGTGGAGCGACGAAGGCGAGGAGGATGGAGGCGACGAGGGAGCTTTCGGCGAGGGGGAGCCAGTGGAGGGAGAGGGCGGAGAGGAGGACGTTGCCGATGCCGAAGGCGAAGCAGCCGAGGGGGAGGGCGCTGGCGATGGGGCGAAGGGTGACGCGGACCATGTTCTGTTGTTCGCGCCCCTGTTGCGGGTCGGAGCGCTGCTCGGTCTGGGGTGTGGGCATGTGGAGTCTCCGTTTAGAGAGACGCGATCGCGAGGGTAGCGAACGAGACGAGATGGGTGGCGGTTTGATGAGACTGCGTTTGGTGGGTGGGCGGGCGAGCGGCTGGGTACCCCACCCTCCCGTACTTGGGTCCTAAAGTCTTCCCATGATGTGGTTTAGGTACGGAGGGTACCCCCCGGCTGGTTGCGGGTGGGTGAGGTTGGAGGGGAGCCGGCATACGGCTATGGTACGGAGGGCGGTGGGGTCCATGCGCCACTGCCTGGGGGTGAGGAGGCGGCGCTTGCGTTGCGCGCTCGGCGTTGGTTGAGTCTTGGTTGATCTTTGATTGGGGTGGAGTTGCGGGGTTAGGCGAAGGCTAGGACGATGGCTCCGGAGGCGATGAGAAGGTGTCGAGGAGTTTTTTGAGGGTGAGAGCTTCGCCGAGGATGGGGGCGGCGAGGAGGCTGGGTGGGTCTCGGTCGTGTGGACGGGGTTTGGCACCCACGTCTCAGAGGCGAGACGTGGGGCACCCGGCGAGTAGGCCATGAGAAGGTGGCGGGCATGCGAAGTACGTTGTTGATAGTGGAAGCTTGCTTGCGTTCCTTCTGTTTACCTTTTGCCTTGGGGAGAGCGCACTACTACTCCTGACTGCGCATTCGATGCACATTAAAGGCGTCTTACACGGGATCGTCTTTCCGATTCGCAGAACACCTATGCAATCGCAGTTCTACTCGTCTTGGCTCTAGCGCTCCTACTCTTAGGGATACGCTTGTTTCGTGGATGGTGCAGAGCGAACCCGCCACAATGGTGCCGCTTGGGTTAGCCGAGTAACTTATGACCTTCATTTAGTTGAGTGCAGTTTTTAAAAGTAGCTCAATGCCGGCGTTTTGCTTGCAGACATGATGTGGTCAGGCGAGGGCTAGGACGATGGCACCGGTGGCGATGAGGAGGCCGCCGAGGAGTTTTTTGAGGGTGAGGGCTTCGCCGAGGATGGGGGCGGCGAGGAGGATGACGAAGACGACGCTGAGTTTGTCGACGGGGGCGACTTTGGAGGCGGGGCCGAGGGAGAGGGCGCGGAAGTAGCAGATCCAGGAGAGGCCGGTGGCGATGCCGGAGGCGAGGAGGAAGATCCAGGAGCGGCGGTCGAGGTGGGTGATGCCGGTGTGGGTGTCGAGGGCGATGGCGATGGTCCAGGCGAAGAGGACGACGACGGTGGTTCGGATGGCGGTGGCGAGGTTGGGCTCGACGTGGGCGACGCCGAGTTTGGCGAGGAGAGCGGTCGCGGCGGCGAAGAGGGCGGAGAGGAGCGACCAGAGGAGCCAGTTCATGGAGTTATTGTGCGCTTTGCCGAGCGAGTGACGGGGGGCGACGTCTTCAGTCTGTCTTAAGCCGACGGGGTTAGCGTGGAAGTATGCTGGCAACTTTTCTGCTTGGCGTGTCGATGTTGGGGTCACAGGTTCAGAAGCCACCGGCGGCGGGGGACGGTGCCCGGCCTTCTGGGGGTGCGGCGGAGCGGGTGCAGGCGGGGGCGCATCCGGACGAGGGCGTGGAGGCGGGGATGGAGCGGCTGCCTGCGGGGACGATGCTGGATGTGCAGTTGCCGCAGACGCTGCCGATGCGGATGGGGGAGGCGATCGAGGGGTCGCTGGTCTATGACGTGTACGCAGAGAACCGGGTGGTGTTGCCGAAGGGGACGGTAGTGCTGGGGCGGGTGGTGGGTTTGGCGGCGGACAGGAGCCGGAGGATTCAGGCTCGGCTGCGCGGGGATTTTACGCCGTTTGTGACGCCTTCGGTGGAGTTTGACCGGATGCGGATGGGCGATGGGCGCGAGGTGCCGATGCGCACGGAGGTGACGGAGGATGGGGCGGCGACATTGCAGCTGACGCCACCGCCGCCGAGGAAGGGCGGTCTGGTGCGGCAGCAGTTTGACGCGGTGGTGAGCGCGGCGAAGGATCGGGTGCACACGGTGACGGGTCCGGACAAGCGCGACCGGCTGGTGAAGCTGCTGTACTCGCAGCTGCCGTACCACCCGCAGCGGATTGAGAAGGGGACCTCATGGACGACGGCGACGGTGGGTGCGACGGAGCTGGAGACGGCGGGTTTGGCGGCGGTGCCGGCGATGGCGAAGGACCCGGCGAAGGATGTCGGGGGGGACGTCGGGAAGGGTGGGGAGGGGAGCGCGACGTGGGTGTTGCGGGCGAATCTTGGGGAGGCGATTTCGTCGAAGGCCGCGCATGTGGGGGAGCCGGTGCGGGCGGAGGTTGCCGCGCCGGTTCTGGCTGAGGATGGGACGGTGGAGGTTCCGCAGGGCGCGGTGCTGGAGGGCGAGGTGACGCAGGCGAGGGCGGCGCGGCGGTTTGGGCGGGCGGGGGTGTTGCGGTTTGATTTTCGGCGGCTGCAGATGCCTGGAGCGGAGCATGCGGCATCGGTGCAGGCTTCGTTGAACGGGATCGATGCGGCTTCGAGCGAGAATCTGGTTTTGGGGTCGGAGGGTCAGGTAAAGCCGAAGCCGCAGGACAAGGTGGTGGTTCCGCTGCTGTTGTTTGCGCTGGCGAGCCGGCCGCTGGACCGGGACGGGGGGGACAACGGGTTTGGCAAGAACGCGGTGGCGTCGAACAGTCTGGGGGTGGCGGGCTTTTTGGTGGGGACGGCGGGCGGATGGCGCAATGTGGCGTCGGGGATCGGGTTTTACGGGACGGCGATTTCGGTTTATAACCGCTGGATCAAGCGGGGGCAGGAGACGAGCTTCCGGCGGGGGACGCGCATTACCGTGCAGACGACGCCGCGACGGGGGGCGGCGTTGGGCGGGGGAGAGGGAGCGGCGCAGACCGTGGGGCGCCCCTGAGCGGGAGCGGCGCGGCCGGCGCGAGGTGAGGCGGGGATGCGGGTGCTGGTTGTGGAGGACGAGGCGAGGCTGGCGGAGAACGTGGCGACGGCTCTGCGCGAGGGTGCCGGGTACGCGGTGGATGTGGCGGGCGAGGGAGAGGAGGCGCTGCTGCTGTGCGCGACGCGGGAGTATGACGGCGTGGTGCTGGACCTGATGCTGCCGAAGAGGGACGGGGCGGAGGTGCTGCGGCGACTGCGGGGCAAGGGGGTGCGGACGCCGGTGCTGATGCTGACGGCGGTGAGCGAGACGGCGCGGGTGATTGAGCTGCTGGATCTTGGGGCGGACGATTACATGAGCAAGCCGTTCGACCTCGGGGAGCTGATTGCGCGGGTGCGGGCGCTGATACGGCGGAGCAAGGGGGTATCCGAGCCGGTGCTGCGGTTTGGCTCGCTGCGGTTGTTTGTGGCGGAGCACCGGGTGATGGTGGGCGAGGCGGAGGTGGAGTTTTCGCCGACGGAGCATAGGATTCTGGAGTACATGCTGTACCGTCCGCGGGTGGTGGTTTCGCCGCGCGAGCTGCTGGAGCACCTGTTTGACTTTACGTGGGAGTCGCACTCGAACGTGGTGGAGGTGCATATCTCGAATGTGAGGAAGAAGCTGCGGGTGGCGGGGTCGGGGACGACGCTGGAGAATATTCGCGGCCGGGGCTACCGGCTGAGTGAGCGGGCATGAGGGTCGGCGGCGGGAGGGAGCGGTCGCTGATCCGGCGGGTGGTGCTGGGGATTGTGACGGCGGAGCTGGTGTGCATGACGGCTCTGACGGCGATCTCGATTGAGCACGAGCGGCGGGTGCGGCTGCACGCGGTGGATGTGACGCTGGAGGGGCGGGCGGACTCGCTGTTTGGCGCGGTGCAGGATGCGGAGGATGCGGGGGACAATGTGGAGCTGGACCCGCGCGAGATGCGGGTGCCGCCGGGGGATGTGTTTGCGGTGTACGACCGGGGCGGGCGGAGGCTGGGCGGATCGGCGGGGGCACCGGAGTCGCTGGTAAGGATGCAGGGGGGACGCGAACTGCGTACGGAGCATGCCCACCGGCACAGCTACCGGGTGTTGCGGCGCGACAACCTGCGGATTATCGATCGGGCGGAGAGCGGCGGTGTGGGCCTGGAGCGGCCGGTGACGATTGTGTATGCGACACCTCTTGACCATCTGTGGCACGAGGTGTTTACGGGGATCGGATTTTACCTGGCGGCGAGTGCCGTGCTGATTGCGGGGACGACGGTGTTCATGGTGGGGCTGATGCGACGTGTGTTGCAGCCGATCGAGGAGCTGGCAGCGGCGGCGGCGGCGGTGTCTCCGCGGCGGCTGCAGTTTGAGGCGTCGCCGCTGACACTGGAGACGCGGGAGCTGCGGCCGCTGGCGACGACGCTCGATGCGATGGTGGGGGAGTTGCGGGAGGCGTTTGAGCGACAGCATCGGTTTCTGGGCGATGCGGCGCACGAGCTGAAGACGGCGGTGGCGGTGGTTCGGTCGTCGCTGCAGGTGATGCTGCTGCGGCGGCGGTCCCCAGCGGAGTATGAGGCGGGGTTGCGGGCGGCGGTGCGGGACAATGCGCGGGCGGAGGAGTTGATCTCGCGGATGCTGCTGATGGCGGCTTTGGAGCAGCCTGCCTCGCAGGGTGCGGCGAGGTCGGAGCTGGGGTCGGTAGTGCGTGGGTGTGTGGCGAAGCTGCAGCCGCTGGCGGAGCAGGCCGGCGTTTTGCTGGAGAGGAACGACGGGGCGAGGGGGTGGGTCGAGGTGTCGGTATCGGCGGAGAATCTGGAGGTGCTGCTGAGCAACCTGCTGGTGAACGCGGTGGAGCACAGCGAGCGTGGGGCCTCAGTCGAGGTGGTGTGGGAGGCTGTGGGGCGGGAGGCGGCGGTGCGCGTGGTCGACCATGGGCAGGGGATTCCGGCGGAGGCGCTTCCCCACATCTTTGAGCGGTTCTACCGGGCGGACCGATCGCGGGCGCGGGTGACGGGTGGCGCGGGGTTGGGGCTTTCGATTGCGCAGGCGATCGCGGAGGGTGCGGGCGGATCGATTGCGGCAGAGAGCCGCCTGGGTGAGGGAACGGTGATGTGCGTTCGACTGCCTGTGATCGCGATGGAGGCCGCGGGGCGCGGAGCTGGGGAGGGGGCTGGAGCGGGGGTGGAGATGGTGACGGACCAGGCGAGGTGAGGTGGGCCTTCACTGTGGCTTAAGGCTGCGCGTGGAGAATGGCAGGTGGTGATTCCCACCGAGGAGAGGCGTATGCAATGGAAGAGGTTTGTTGTTCCGGCGGTGTCGAGCGCGGCGCTGCTGCTGGCTGCGAGTGCGCCGGGTGTGGCGCAGGGTCCTTACAAGGTGATGGACCACTGGAAGCTGGGCGGAAGCGGCGGTTGGGACTACATGCTGGATGACTCCGCGGCGCACCTGCTGTATGTGACGCATGGACCGCGCGTGGAGGTGGTGGACACGGAGACGGGCAAGAGCGTGGGCGCGATTACCGGGTTGCAGGGGACACATGGCGTGGTGCTGGACCCTGACGGCAAGGTGGGGTATGTGAGCGACGGACGGGCCAACGATGTTGCGGTGTTTGACCGGAAGAGCTTTGCGGTTGTGGCGACGGTGCCGACGGAGATGAATCCGGATGGCATGACGTGGGAGCCCACGACGAAGACGGTGTGGGCGTTTAACGGGCGGAGCAGCAGCGTTTCGGTGATTGACGCGGCGAGCCGCAAGGTGGTGGCGACGACGAAGCTGCCGGGCAAGCCGGAGTTTCCGGAGGCTGACGGGAGGGGGCATGTGTTTGTGAACATTGAGGACAAGAACGTGGTGGTGCGGCTGAACGCGGCGAGCCATGCGATTGAAGAGACGCTGCCGTTGAGCGGATGCGATTCGCCGTCGGGGATGGCGATGGACCGGGAGCATCACCGGCTGTTTTCGGTGTGTGACGGCGGCAAGATGGTGGTGCTGGACACCGAGAGCGGCAAGCAGATTGCGACGGCTTCGATTGGGGACGGGCCGGACGCGGCGAGGTACGGCGATGCGAAGCAGCTGGCGTTCAGTTCGAATGGCGGCAGCGGGACCTTGTCGGTGATTGACGCGGGGCATGGGTACACGACGGTGCAGACGCTGGAGACGCAGAAGGGCGCGCGGACGATGGCGTATGACGAGAAGCGGGACAAGGTGTATGTGGTGACGGCGGGGTTTGGCCCACGGCCTGAGCCGACGGTGGAGCAGCCACGGCCGCGACCGAGCATTGTTCCGGAGAGCTTTACGGTGCTGGTGATCGGGCGCTAAAGCCCGGTCGGTGTCAGCACGGGACCCGCGTTTGCGGGTCCTTTTTTTATTGAGG
Organism: Acidobacteriaceae bacterium; assembly: GCA_965218895.1. GTDB lineage: Bacteria > Acidobacteriota > Terriglobia > Terriglobales > Acidobacteriaceae > Edaphobacter. The sequence continues at coordinate 100,821 of CBDCMI010000009.1, forward strand.
GGAGAGGGCAGGCTCCGGGACGCCGACGGGGGTGTGGGGGGTGAGCAGGAAGTAGACGACGGGGGTGACGACGAGGCTGAGGAGGAGCGAGATGGAGAGGCCGCCGATGACGGCGATGGCGAGGGGCTGGAGCATCTGCGAGCCCGCGCCGAGGGCGAAGGCGAGGGGGAGCATGCCGGTGACGGCGGCGAGGGCAGTCATGAGGATGGGGCGGAGGCGGCGCTGGGCTGCGAGGAGCATGGCGTCGCGGGCGTTCGAACCTTCGGCGCGGAAGCGCTCGTCGGCGTCGAGGAGGAGGATGCCGTTTTTCGCGACGATGCCGATGACCATGATGAGGCCCATGAAGGAGGCGACGTTGAAGACCATGCCGGTGACGAGGAGGGCGAAGACGACGCCGGCGATGGAGAGGACGGAGGAGACGAGGATGGCGACGGGGGCGGCGAAGTTGCGGAACTCGGTGAGGAGGACGCCGAAGACGAGGGCGAGCGCGAGGAGGAGGACGCGGAGGAGATCGGCGAAGGACTTCTGTTGCTCCTGATAGGTTCCGCCGTACTCGACGCGGATGGAGGCGGGGAGGTGGAGGGAGGCGACGTGTGCCTGGACCCGCCGGATGGCGGTGCCGAGGTCTGAGCCTTGAAGCTGGGCGGTGACGACGACGAGGCGCTGGAGGTTTTCGCGGCGGATCTCATTTTGTGGTGGAAGCTCGGTGACGTTGGCGAGAGAGCCGAGGCTGGCGGTGCGGCCGGTTTGGCTGTTGAAGACGGTGTCCTCGATGGTGGAGAGGGACTGGCGGGTCTCGTCGCCGAGGCGGACGCGAATGGTGTAGGGGCGGCCGTTGCTGATGAGCGGATCGTTGACGGTGACGCCGTCGAGGATGGAGGTGGCGTCTTCGGCGACTTCGGTGGGGGTGAAGCCGAGGCGTGCGGCGAGGAGCGGGTCGACCTGGAAGCTGGTGGCGGGGCCGCTGACTGTGTTTTCGATGCCGTTCTCGATGCTGACGACGCCGGGGATCTTTGCGATCTCGTCGGCGACGCGGGGGGCGACGGCGGAGAGTTGCTGGAAGTCTGGCGAGAAGAGCTTGATCTGCACGGGCTCCGGTGCATTGGAGAGGTCGTTGATCATGTCCTGGAGGACCTGGACGAATTCGACGTCGAGTTCGGGGTGGGACCGCTTGATTTTGTCGCGAGCTTCGGCGATGACGTCGTCGATGCCGCGGCTGCGTTTGGTCTTGAGCTTGACGGTCATGTCGCCGGTGTTGGCTTCGGTGACGGCGGCGAGGCCCATCTGTAGGCCTGTGCGGCGGCTGGTGCTTTCGACTTCCGGGATATTGCGGAGGATGTGTTCGACGTCGGCGAGGACGCGATCGGTGTCGGTGAGCGAGCTGCCGGCGGGCATGATGTAGTCGAGGACGAAGCCGCCCTCATCCATCTCGGGCAGGAGATCGGAGCCGAGGGAGCGGTAGGCGAAGAAGGCGCCGACGGCGAGGACGAGGCAGGCGAGGCCGAGCCAGAGGGGCCGGGCGAGGGCGCGCTCGAGGAGAGCGTGATGCCAGCGCGTGACGCGGGCGAGGGCGGGGCCCGCGTCGTGGTGGGTGGAGGGCTGGCGGTGCTTGAGGAGGACGAAGGCGAGGCCGGGCGTCCAAGAGACGGCGAGGAGCAGAGAGGTGAGGAGCGAAACGGTCATGGTGATGGCGAGCGCGCGAAAGAAGCTGCCGGTGACACCGGTGACGGCGACGAGGGGAAGAAAGACGACGACGGGTGTGATGGTGGAGCCGATGAGGGGGCGAGCGATCTCATGGAGCGCCTTGCGGACGGCCTCGGTGCGGGACTCGCCGGCGTCGCGATGGAGGACGATGTTTTCGACGACGACGATGGCGTCGTCGATGACGAGGCCGATGGCGGCGGCGAGGCCACCGAGGGTCATGAGGTTGAAGCTTTCGCCGAGCATCCAGAGGAAGAGGATGGTGACGGCGACGGTGACGGGGATGACGAGGCCGGCGACGAGGGACGAGCGCCAGTCGCGCAGGAAGAGAAAGAGGATGACGCAGGCGAGCCCGAGGCCGATGAGGATGGCGTCGCGGACGCTGCGGATGCTTTCGCGGACGAGCGCGGATTGATCGTAGTAGGGCCGGAGGTCGACGCCCGGGGGCAGCTTGGTGCGCAGCTGCGCGACCACGGTGGCGACGCTGTCGGCGACGGCGACGGTGTTGCTGGAGGGCTGACGGGTGATGTTGAGGAGGACGGCGCTTTCCCCGTCGGCGGTGACGCGCGTATAGACGGGCATGGTGGCCGCGGTGACAGTGGCGAGGTCGCCGACGCGGACGGGGGCTCCGCCGGTGGCGGTTTTGACGGTGAGCTGGCGCAGATCGTCGATGGTGTGGGCCTGCGCGCCGACGAGGGCGAGGACGAGCTGGTGATCCTGCTGATAGAGGCCGGGTGAATCGATGATATTGGAGGCCTGGATGGCGTTTGTCAGATCGAGGATGGTTACATTTGCGGCCTGGAGTCTGGCGAGGTTGGGGACGACGTGGAACTCCGGGACGGCGCCGCCCTGGACGGTGACGGTGCTGACGCCGATGACGCGGTTGAGCGGGGGCTTGAGAGTGTAGGTGGCGAGCTCCCAAAGGGCGGTCTGGGGCGTGGAGGAGGAGGTGAGCGAGTAGCCGAGGATGGGAAAGGTGGCGAAGGTGAGGCGATTGGCGGTGATGTGGGCGGTTGCGGGGAGGGTCTGCTGGACGGTGGCGAGGGCGGCGTCGACGAGTTGCAGGGTGCGATACATGTCGACGGACCAGTCGAAGAAGAGGCTGACCTCCGCTGATCCGCGGCTGGTGGTGGAGCGCACGGTGGTGAGGCCGGGGACGCTGTTGACGGCGTCTTCGATGGGCTTGGTGAGGGTGACCTGCATCTGCTCGACGGGCATGACGCCGTTGTCGACGCTGATGACGACGCGGGGGAAGTTTGTGTCGGGGAAGACGGAGATGGGGACGCGGAAGGCGGCGTAGATGCCTGCAAGAGTGAGCGCGATGGCGACGAAGAAGACGGTGCGAACGGAGCGCGCGAGCCAGAAGGTGGGGGCGGGTGGAGATGGCATGGTCAATCCTTGTCCTTGCCGCCGGGTTGGTTCGTGTCGATGGTCACTTTGGTGCCGTCATCGAGACCGTAGGAGCCGTCGGTGATGACGATGTCGGAGGGGGAGAGACCTTTTGTAACCTGTACGGCCTGCGGCGTGCGGAATCCGAGGGTGACGGGGCGCTTGTGCGCGACGTTGTCGGGGCCGACGACCATGACGGAGTTGCCGCCGTCCTGCGCGGGCAGGATGGCGGAGACGGGGACCTGCAGCGCTTTCTCGATCGTGTCGCCGGTGATGACGGCGTGGACCGGGGTGCCGACTTTGAGCTTGCCGTCGGCGTTGCGAAGTTTAAGCCAGACCTCGACGGTGGTGGAGCCTGGGTCGAGTGCAGGGCTGATGAGGGAGACTGTGGCTTTGAGGGGCTGATCGACGCCGGGCACGGTGATTTCCGCGTTGCGGCCGAGGCTGAGCTTTTGTGCGGAGGCCTGGGCGAGGTGGAGCTTGGCGAGCAGAGAGGAGGTATCCATGACGGTGATGACCGGGGTGCCGGCGGGAGCCGTCTCTCCCGCGAAGAAGGGCCGGTCGGTGACGACGCCGTTGATGGGGCTGCGGAGGTTGGCATAGCTGACCTGGGCCTCGGCGCTCGAGAAGCGGCCCTGGGCGGAGGTGAGCTGTCCCTGGGCGGTTTCGGTGTTGGCGAGCCGGGTGGTTTGGCGCACGGAGTTGAGGTGCTTGACGGCGATGTCAAAGGCGGCCTGTGCCTGCACGGCGGCGGCGACGGCTGTGTCGGTGTCTCGGCCGGCGATGGCTCCCTCGGCGAGGAGGCGTTTGCGTTCGCGGGCGGTGCGGTCGGCGACGTCGAGGTTGGCCCTGGCCTGGTCGACATCGAGCTGCGCCTTCTGGACCTCTTCGGGGATGGTGGCCTGGACTGCCGTGGTGTAGGCGGCCCTGGCCTGCAGGAGGCTGCCCCGGCTGTCGAGGGCGCTGCCGCGGAGGTCACGATCTTCGAGGGTGACGAGGAGCTCCCCTGCGCGAACACGGGAGCCGCGCTGCACGTAGAGCCTGCGGATGGGAGCGCTGATCCTGGGTGCGAGCGCGGCTTGCGCGAGAGGCGCGAGGATGGCATCGGCGGCGACCTCCTCCGAAAGGGGAGCGACCCGGGGGTGCGCGGCTTGCACGGAGACGAGGACCGCGGGGGCGTCCTCGGCGGGCTGCTTGCAGGCCGTGAGGGGGGCAAGCAGGCCGAGGCCGAGCGCAGCGGCGAGGAGTGACGGGCGAGAGCGCGCGAGCGAGGTGTGGGCGAGGCGAGGCATGCGCTGGTCAGAGTCTCCCGGTGAGAGTTTGTAACTGCGCGAGTGCGACCTGCAGGCGAAGGACGCCGTCGGCCTCCGCGAGCTCGGCGGTGGAGAGCGTGGTCTGCGCGTCGACCACCTCGAGCGCGGAGCTTTCTCCGTCGACGTAGCGTAGGTTGGTGAGGCGCAGACTTTCGCGGGCGTCGCGCACGCTGAGGTCGAGCGAGGCGAGTTGGCGCGAGGCGGTCTGGGCCTCGGCGTAGAACTCCTGGAGATCGGCGACGAGCCGACGCTGGGCGGCGGTAACGGCCACCTTGGCAGCGCCCTCGCGAATGTGGGCCTGCTTGATCTTGCGTTCGGCGGTGAACCAGTCCCAGAGCGGGACGTCGAGGGTGGCGGAGCCGGAGTAGCCGAGGTTGTTGATGGTCGCGCCGTCGGGGTCGATCTGGCCGGAGGCAATCGTGGTGGCGTCGATGCCGTAGGTGACATTGAGGGCGAGCTCGGGCAGGAGCGCGGCCTTGGCGGAGTAGGTCTCGGCCTGGCTAATGTGCAGCGAAGCGAGTGCGCTGCGGAGCTCGGCGTTGTTCTGTCGCGCGAGGACCTCGACGGAGGAGAGGTTGGGGAGGGCGGTAGGGAGCGTGGGGGAGTCGGTCTGGAAGGGTGTGGTGGGGTCGGGGAAGACGAGGACGGCCAGTTCGAGGCGGGCCCGGTCCGCGGCGAGTTGCGCGTCTTCGGTCTCGCGCTCGCGGCTTTGTGCCTGCAGTCGAGCCTTGAGGACATCGGCGTGCGCGACCTCGCGCGCGGCCTCGCGTTTGGTGGTGAGGTCGACGAAGCGATCTGCCTCGGCGCGGGCGTTGGCGGCGGCCCCGAGTTTGCGCTGGGCGGAGTCCACCCCGAAGTAGAGGCCGACGACGGTGGCGACCAAGCCGCGGCGTGTTACCTCGGCTTCGGCGGCGGCGCGGGCGGCGGTGGCGTCGGCAAGGCGGATGGCGCCGATCTGCTGCAGGCCGAGGGTCTCGTTGAAGAGGCCCTGAAAGGCGTACTCGCGGACGGCGTTGTTGGCGATGAAGATGGGCGAGGGCGCGTTGGTGACCTGGCCGATACGGCTGGCGGGGGCGCCGTTGGGCTCGGTGTAGATGGCCTGGTTGTGATTGATGGCGGTGGGCAGCAGAGCGGCGCGGGCGTTGGTGCGATCGAGCGCAAGCGCCCGGCTTTCGGCGGCGGCGGCGGCGAAGGTGGGCTCGTTGGCTTCGGCGCGGCGGATGGCCTCCTCCAAGGAGAGCCGCTGAGGCGAGCCGGACGGGGCGATGTTGGGCTGGGGTGCCTGACCGAGGGCGACGGAGGAGAACGCGACCAGTGCCAGTGATCTCGACCGATGGAACACACCCCTCATAGAAAAAAGATAGAGACGCTGCCTTAAGCCGACCTGAAGGGGCCGTTGGGGAGACGTCTGAAGCGCGCGAGAGAGGTTAACGTTCGGGCGATGGGGCGACGGCGGGGCTGCACTGACCGCGTCCGTTGCAAGCACGCACGCCGAAGAAGACATTGTCCTTGGAGACGGGGAGGGTGGCGGCGAGGCCGCCTGTGTTTTCCGCGGGGTAGGCGGAGGCGTCTGCGGCGAACTGCCAGTCGTTGGCGGTGGTTTCGCGCCAGAGGATCTGGTAGTGGGGGTTGGGTGTTGAGGAGATAGGTGGCTGCCAGCGGAGGGTGGTGTTGTTGTCGAGCTGGTGGGTGACGACGCGGACGGCGGTGGGGGGGCCGGGGGCGCTGGCGAGGGTGGCGAGGGTGGCGGCGTTGAGCCGGGCGACACGCGCGATGTAGTTGAAATCATCGAACTTAAGGAGGTCGCCGAACTCGGTGCCGTCCACGGTGCGGATGTCCTGGTGCTGGTGGTTGAAGTTTTCGCGCCACTCGGTGAAGCGGACGGCGGCAAAGCCGAGATTGGAGAAGGAGCTGTGGTCGCCGCCGCGGAGATAGCGGTCGAGGCGCAGTTCCATACGGGGTTGGAGTGTGTTCTGTGTGGGGGTTGAGGGGGCTTCGGTGTAGGTTCTGGCGGTGTCGAGGACGGCACGGGCGAGTTGGCGGGAGGGCGTGTCGTTGTCTGCGCCGGTGAGGAGGGCGGAGCGAAGCTCGGCTGGGGGGAGCGAAGGCGGGAGGCCGGCGGAGAAGACGCGGACGATGGACTTGCTTTGAAGCGTATTGCCGGGTGTGGTGTCGCCGCCGACGATGTCGTTGTTGAGGACCGCTTCGAGCTGCCAGCCCTGTTGCTTGGCGAGTTCTGCGAGGTGTCCGGAGCCGGTGAGACCCTGCTCTTCGCCGGCGACGGCGACGAAGATGACCGTGGCGGGAAGGTGGGTGCCGGCGAGGACGCGGGCACACTCGAGCGAGACGGCGGTGCCGGAGGAGTCGTCGTTGGCGCCGGGGGCCGGGCTGCGGGCGTTCATGGTGTCGGAGACGCGGGTGTCGTAGTGGCCGGTGACGAGGACGATGCGGGCGGCCTGGGCGGGGTCGGAGCCGCGGAGGATGGCGTAGACGTCCCGCAGGGGTGTGGGGCCGTTGTAGCGGGATTGTTGCACGGTTTCGCCGGCGGGTGGGGTGTAGATGAAGTCCTCGTCGTGGACTTCGAGGCAGTTGTTGCAGGATTTGGAGATGGTGTCGAACTCACTGTGAATCCAGGTAGCGGCGGCGAGGATGCCCTGTCCCGGAGGGAGGTCTTTTTCGGTGCTGGAGAGGGTACTGCGGGTGCCGAAGGAGACGAGTTTAGCGATGGTGGCCTGGATGTGTGCGGGCGAGACGCGGGCGAGGGCGGCGGTGATGGCGGGGTCGGCGGGGGCGGTGGGGAGGGGTGTGCCGGCTTTTTGGAAGTCGAGAGTTTGAGCGAGGGCGGGGGTGACGACGAGGAGCGCGACTTGCAATGCGGCGGGGGCTAGGCGGGCGAGGGTCATGCGGGCTCCGTTTCTATGGCGAGTGCGCGGCTGTGAGGGGGGAGCTTTGCGGTGGAGAAGCAGGTCCTTCGCTTTGCTCAGGATGACAGCAATAAAAGCAAGGGCAACGGCAAGAGAAACGAAAACAGGGGTTCTTCGCTCAGGATGACGGCGAGAAGGAACTGCAAGGGCAACGGCAACAGCAAGCGGGACGGGTTTTTTGGTGGGGGTTGGCTAGGCTGCGGGGGCGGTTTGGGTGGGGAGGGGGCGTTCTTGGAGGGTTTTGAGGGTTTCCTTGGAGAGGGGGCGTTCGTGGAGGAGGAGTTCGGCGGCGCGGACGCGTGGGTTGGCGTGGAACCAATGCTGGAAGATGTTGTGGTGTAGGAGGTTAGCTAGGGCGAGGAGGCTCATGCCCTGGTGGTGGGCCATCCAGGAGCGGACGAGAACCGGGGCGCGATCGCGGGGGGAGGAGGACCCTTTTCTGAGGGTGGTTTGGGGCGATTTTTCCCCGGAGTTGGCGGACGTGGAGGGTGGTGTGGGGCGGTTTGGGTTGGGGATGGCGGCGCGGCCGGTGTAGTCGGCGGCTTCGACGAGGCCGAAGAGGCCGGACCAGTCCGCAGCGACCATGCGGCGGAGGTTGCGGATGCCTTCCGCGCGGCTGAAGGGGAGAGTGAGGAAGGTGGAGTAGGGGCTGATGACCGGACCGTCCTCGGCGCCGTATTTGAGGGCGAGCTGCGGAATGCCCCAGGCCTGGTAGCCGTAGCGGCCGTTGGGGTCGGTGAGGCCGAAGCCCGACTCGGAGATGCCCCAGGGGATGCCACGGACATGCCCGCGCTGGATGGCGATGGCGGAGGCGAGGGTGCGGGAGATGAGGGTGTTGGGAAAGGCGCGCATCCAGAGCGCGGGCATGAGGTATTCGAACATGGTGCCGGTCCAGGAGAGGAGCGAGGCGTGGCCGTGGACGAGGACGTGGGAGCGGTCGAGGCGGAACCAGGACTGCTGGGGGATGTCGCCCTTGGCGACGGCGAGGAAGAAAGCGATGCGGGCCTCGGAGGCGAGGAGGTCGTAGCAGGCGCCGAAGAGCTCGCCGGTGTCGGCGTCGAAGCCGATGGAGAGGAGCTGTCGCGACTCGACGAGGAGAAAGGAGAAGTCCATGGCGTGCGCGTGGTATTCGGCGCCCTCGAGGATGCCAACGGCGCCGGTGACGAGGGAGTCAAGGAGCTCGGCGCTGTGTTGGAGGGCGGTGTGGAGTTCGGCGGCGAGGGCGTGCTCGGGGGAGTCTTCCGCGGCGGCGGCGAGGACGGCCTCCGATCGGGCGAGGAGGTGGCGAGCGTAGACCGGGGCGTGCTGGAGGGTGGGAAGTTCGAGGTGGGCGGGGTCGTCGAAGTGGGGGACGTCGCGCAGGGCGCTGAAGCGCGGGAGGAGCCAGGGGGTGAAGCGGGTGACGAAGTCGAGGAGCGCGTGGTGGCGGAGGGCGGCGTCCTCGGCGCGGCGCGCAGCTTCCGGGAGGGTGGCGCGGCGATGTGGGTCGGAGGTGTCGGGGAGGAGCGGGGTGGGCAGGCTGAGGAGCCAGGCGACCTCGGCGGCGGTGGCGGCGGCCAGGTCCACAGTTCCCTGCCCTGCTGTTTCGGCGGGCCTGGCTTCCTGCGCGGGGGCGGGCCGGCCGAGCAGGCGGCGGAGGCCGGCGAAGGCGGAGGGCGCGAGGATGGGTCGTTTGAGGAGATCGAGGGCGCCGCCGTGGAGGGAGTAGAGCGAGGCCATGAGGTTGCCGCTGTCGACGGCGGAGACGATCTTGGGGTCGAGCGGCTGGAGGGTTTCGATGTCGTACCAGTTGACGATGTGGCCGCGGTGCTTGGGGAGCCGCTCGTAGGTGCTGAAGGTGCCGAGGGTGAGGTGGGTGAACTCGGGCAGGGTGAGCAGGCCGAACTCGAGGGCTGCCTGGCGGGCGTTGAAGAGCATGCCGAGGTTGGTGGGGGAGAGCTTGCGGATTTGTAGCGTGTTGTGTTCTTCGACGTTGTCGGGGATGAGGAAGTGGTTGGCCTCGCCGCCGAAGTCATCGAAGTAGCGCCAGATCTGCAGGAGCTGCTCTTCCAGGAAGTCGCGATCCTCGGCGGGGAGCGGGCCGAGCTCGTGGCGTGGCGAGCTGTTGAGCCAGGCGGCGACGGCGGGGGCGAGGGCCCAGAGGACAAGGATGGGGGCAGCGGCGAAGAGCGCGCCGCGGTGGGCGGGCGCGAGCCAGAGGAAGAAGGCGATGATGGCGGCGAGCAGGGGGGAGAGCTGGAGGTAGCGATCGAGCTGCGATTGTTTGCGGCGGCCGGCCTCGGACTGGGCGGCTGTCTCCCACTCGAGAAGTCGCTTGCCGGTGACGAAGCGGCGGGTGAGCGAGCGACCGATGGCGTCGACGGCAAGCAAGGTCTGGTGGGGGAGGAAGGCGAAGTTGAGGGCAGTGAAGAAGAGCGAGGTCGCGAAGGTTTTGAGGCCTTCGATGGCGGCGACTGGGGAGAGCTTGAGGGCGGCGCGGCCGAGGTTGAAGAGAAGCTGGACGAGGGTGGGAAGGAGCAGCAGAAGGAGGGTGACGACGGTCCAATAGACGGCGCCGCTGAAGCGACCGGGAAGGCCGGGGAGGAAGAACCAACCGCAGACGAGGAGGGCGAAGGTGACGGGCTCGACGAGGGAGCGGCGGAGGTTGTCGAAGATCTTCCAGCGGGAGACGGTGGAGATGGGATTGGGGACCTGGGCGCCGGATTCGTCGGGGACGCGGCCGAAGAGCCACTGGACGATTTGCCAGTCGCCGCGGACCCAGCGGTGTTTGCGGCGGGTGTGGGCGGAGTGGTGGGAGGGGTAGTCGTCGATGACCTCGATGTCGGTAGCGAGGCCGGCGCGGGCGTAGGCGCCCTCGATGAGGTCGTGAGAGAGCAGGGCGTTGCGGGGAAAGCGGCGGTCGAGGACCTGGTGGAGGACGGAGACCTCGTAGATTCCCTTGCCAGTGAAGATGCCTTCGCCGAAGAGGTCCTGGTAGACGTCGGAGACGGCGCGAGTGTAGATGTCAAAGCCTGTTTCGCCGGAGTAGAGCGTTGCAAGGCGGGAGCGTCCGGCTGAGGAGACGGAGACGCCGACGCGGGGCTGGAGGATGCCATAGCCGAGGGTGACGATGCGGAGATCGGGATCGACGATGGCCTGGTTGAGCGGGTGGGCCATGGTGCCGATCATGCGGGCGGCGGTGCCGCGGGGAAGCTGGGTGTCGGAGTCGAGGGTGATGACGAAGCGGACGGAGCGGAGGACGTCGGTGGGGCCGGCCTTGGTGGGGAAGCTGTCGTAGGAGCTGAGGATGAACTTGTTGAGATCGAGCAGCTTGCCGCGTTTGCGTTCCCAGCCCATCCAGGCGCCCTGGCGGGAGTTGAAGACGCGGTGGCGATGGAGGAGGAGAAAGGCGCCGCCGCGCTCGCCTGCGTATTTCCGGTTGAGGTCGTCGGTGAGGCGGATGGCGAGTTGGACGAGCTCGTTGCGTTCTTCGGGCTCGGGGCGGGCCTCGGAGTCTGGGAGATCGGTGAGCAGGCCGAAGTGGAGGTGGGGGTCCTGGTTGGCGAGATAGCGGGCTTCGAGGTCTTCGAACATCTCGCGGACGCCGCCCTCGTTGAGCAGGAGGGTGGGGACGACGACGAGGGTGACGCAGTCGGCGGGGATGCCGTCCTCGAGGTTGAGCTTGGGGAGGGCGCGAGCCTTGAGGATGGCGGTGACGATGTTGTTGACGAGATCGGCGGCGCCCTGGGTGGCGGGGAGGAGGGCGAGAAAGAGGGCGAAGAGGACGGCGGAGAAGGCGGAGTGCGGGACGAGCGGAGCGATGAGGGCGACGATGAGGAAGAGGGAGAGGAGGAAGATGCCGAGGATGTAGAGGTCTTCGCCGCGGCGGTAGACGAAGGAGCGGAGGCGGTCGGCGAAGGGGGGATGGTAGCCGATTTTGGGCGCGAGCTGGGCGAAGCCTGAGTCGACGAGGTAGAAGCCGATGTGGGCGAGCCGGTGGGCGAGGCGGGGGTCGGGATGGGGGTGCTCGCTGGCATGGAGGGCGAGGGCGAGGGCGGCGGTGGCGACCTCGCACTCGGAGGCGTCGGCGTGGGCGGCGAGCTCGGCGACGCGGAGGCGGTAGGTGTCGCGGGTCTCTTCCTCCATGGAGGCGAAGGTGCCGGAGGGGTCCTGGAGGAGGACGGGCTGGAAGGGGACGAGGGGTTCGAGGATCTCGGGCCACTCGAACTGGCCGAGGCGGCGGAGGGAGTGGAGGGGCGCGGAGAAGGGGGATTGCTCGATGGGGGGGATGGGGCGGTTGGGGGCGAAGACCTCGTCGGCGCGGTCGAGGAGGAACTCGAGCTGGGCGATTTTGAGGGCGGCGGGGAGGAGGAGGACTTCATGGAGGCGGAGGTCGTCGTGGGACTCGGCGGCGCGGACGAAGAGGGAGAGGGAGGGTGCGGACCAGATGCCCCGGGCGGCGGCGAGGTAGCCCTCGGCGAGGTTCATGACGCGGGGGATGGCCTGTTGTTGGGCGGTGGCGGGGGCGTCTTTGGCCGGGGCGACGAAGACGTGGGGCTGGAGGCGGAGTTCGGGGAGCGCGGCCTTCATGCCCTGGAGGACGCCTTCGAGGGCGCGGGTGCTTTCGAGGAGTTCGAGGGGGGGTGTGAGTTGTTTGGTGTCGGCGATGGCTTCGCAGGCCTTGAGGCGGGCGGCGAGGCGGAGTTTGAGGGAGGCCAGGCGGGCGGGGAGGCTGTCCTCGCCGGGCTTGGCCTTGGTCATCTGCCAGGTGGAGGCGAGGGCGCGGGCGGCGGAGCGGAGGTGGTCGTCGGAGACGGGGGGGTGCTCGGGCAGGCGGCCGGCGCCCTCGACGACGGGCGCGGTGAGCGGCATGGTGGGCTCGATGGGGCTCAGCTGTTGATGTTCGGCCATGTCCTCGCTCGGGGTGGTGCTGGGTTAACGATAGCTTGCGGCCTGCATCTCGAACATCTCGGCGTAGAGGCCGCCGGCGGCCATGAGCTGCTGGTGGTTGCCTTCTTCGGCGAGTTTGCCCTGGGAGAGGACGACGATGCGGTCGGCCATGCGGACGGTGGAGAAGCGGTGGGAGATGAGCAGGGCCATCTTGCCTTGGGTGAGCTCGGCGAAGCGCTCGAAGACTTCGAGCTCGGAGCGGGCGTCGAGGGCGGCGGTGGGTTCGTCGAGGATGAGGAGCTGGGCGTCGCGGAGGTAGGCGCGGGCGAGGGCCATCTTTTGCCACTCGCCGCCGGAGAGCTCGACGCCGCCCTCGAAGCGGCGGCCGAGGGTCTGGTCGTAGCCGTGCTCGAGCTTGGTGACGACGGTGTCGGCGAGGGACTTGTGGGCGGCGAACTCGATCTCGGCCTGATCGTGCTCGCGGTCGACGCGGCCGACGGCGATGTTTTCGCGGGCGGTCATCTCGTAGCGCATGAAGTCCTGGAAGATGACGCCGATCTCGCGGTGGAGGTCTTCGAGGGAGTACTCGCGGAGATCTTTGCCGTCGAGGAGGATCTGGCCTTCGGTGGGGTCGTAGAGGCGGGTGATGAGCTTGACGACGGTGGTCTTGCCCTGACCGTTTTCGCCGATGAGGGCGATGCGCTCGCCGGGGCGGAGGGTGAAGTTGAAGTTGCTGAGGACGGTGCGGTTGGTGCCGGGGTAGGTGAAGGAGACGTCGCGGAACTCGAAGCCTGTGCGGATGGGGCGGGGGGCGGGGAGGCCGGTGGGGTTCTGGTCGACGGTGGGCTTCATGTCGAAGAAGGCGATGAGATCGGTGAGGAAGAGGGCCTGGTCGGCGATGCCGGAGGCGGTGGAGAAGACCTGCTGGAGGTTGGAGGAGGCCTGCTGGATGGAGGTGGTGAGGAGGGTGAAGCGGCCGATGTCGAAGACACCGTGGAGGGTGCGGAAGATGACGTAGATGTAGGCGCCGTAGTAGCCGAGGGTGCCGATGATGCCTAGGAGGCCGCCGACGATGAGTTTGGAGCGGGAGAGCGCGACGTCTTCGCGGAAGATGCCGGCGGCGAGCTCCTGGAACTTCGCGGTGAAGAACTGGGAGAGGCCGAAGAGCTTGACTTCCTTGGCGCCTTCGCGGGAGCCGGCGACCTGGCGGAGGTAGTCCATCTGGCGCTTGGCGGGGGTTTGGCGGAAGTTTTTGGCGTAGCCGAGGAAGGCGTAGTGGGTTTCGCCGAGGAACGAGGGCAGCACGCCGAGGGCGAGCAGGAGGATGAGCCAGGGGCTGGCGAAGGCGAGGACGGCGGAGAAGACGAGGGTGGTGATGACCTGCTGGAGCAGGCGGCCCATCTGCTGGATCATGACCAGGCGGTCGGTGGCCTGGACGCGGGCGCGCTCGAGCCGGTCGTAGAAGACGGGGTTTTCGTAGGTGGTGAGGTCGAGCTTGGCGGCCTGCTCCATGACGCGGACGCTGACGTACTGGGTGTAGGAGTTGGCGAGCAGCGAGTCCGAGTAGTCGATGGCGCGGGTCAGGAGGCCGAGCAGGACGTTGAGGACGACCTCGGCGATGACGAGATCCCAGAAGTGCGTGGAGAGGGCGGCGCCGCGGAGATGATCGACGATGTTTTGGACGATGAGGGCGGCGACCTTGGCGACGCCATAGGGGAGCGTGGCGACGATCAGCCGGAGCCCGATGCCCCAGGAGACGGCGGCTTTGCTCGACTGCCAGAGGATGCCGAGGACGGGGGGGAGGTTCTTGAGAGCGCGGAGGCGCTCGGTCCAGGGGCCCGGGGTGCTCATTCCGCCGGCCTAAATGCTGCGTCGCCGGCGATCTGATATGCGGAACGGAAGGCAGGCTGGGACGTGGGCGTGGGGGAGCGGTGGCAGCCGGGATGGAGCGGAGGTGGGCGCAAGGTCTGTGTGGCGTGGGATGCGAGGGCGGATGCGGACGTTGGCTCCCCGCGTGTGGGAGTGCACGACCGCAACGCTCTGGCGCGAGACTGGAGGGTGCATGTAGTGTCTGGGGAGAGGTCCGAGAGGGCAGGAAGCTTGTCCCCGGTCGGTGGTGGCTTTTGCGGCGAGGACGACGGGGCTGGCCGGCGGAGCGGCACCGTTCTCTAGGGTGCGGCGGAGTTTGCGGCAACGGTTGGGAGGTGGCGCTTTGAGGGACGGGCAAGTGGAGTCGGTGTGGGAGTACCCGCGGCCACCGCGGCTGGAGCGGACGGACCGCCGGCTGCGTGTGGAGCATGGGGGGGCGGTTGTGGCCGAGACGACGCGGGGGTGGAGGGTTCTGGAGACGAGTCATCCGCCGGTGTTCTACTTCCCCCCCGAGGACGTGCGGTGGGACCTGCTTCAGCCGAGCGGGCGGGCGGGGAGTTTTTGCGAGTGGAAGGGTGTGGCGCGGTATTGGGATCTCGAGGTGCCGGGAGCGGCGCGTGTCGCAGAGGCGGCATGGAGTTATGACCGGCCGACGGCGGGCTTTGCACCGATCGCGGGGTCGGTGGCGATCTACCCGAGCCGGGTAGACGGCTGCTGGGTGGACGGGGAGCTGGTTCAGGCGCAAGCGGGAGACTTCTATGGCGGGTGGATCACAAGCTGGGTGAGGGGGCCGTTCAAGGGTGGGCCGGGGACGCGGGGATGGTAAGGCGAGGAGTGCTGGCGTTGAGTTTGGTGGCCGGGTACGGCTGGGCGCAGGAGCCTGCGGCGAGCGGGCCGACGCTGACGGTGCAGACGCGGCTGGTGGAGGTTCCGGCGCTGGTGACGACGAAGGACGGCAAGATCGTGTTTGCGCTGCGAGCCGAGGATTTTCTGATTACCGACAACGGGGTGCCGCAGGCGGCGCGGCTGGAGGAGGACACCGACAGTGAGCCCCTGGCGCTGGCGATTGTGGTGGAGACGGGCGGAGCGGGGGCGGCGCACCTGAAGGACTACGGCGGGATGGCCGCGGAGTTGGAGGCGTTTGTGGGCGGGGTGGAGCACCGGGTGGCGGTGATCGGGGTGGACAGCGAGCCGCGCCTGCTGTTGCCGTGGACGGCAGAGACAGGCGAGGCGGCGGATACCCTGGGGGGCCTGCGTGCAGGGAATCAGGGTGCGGCGCTGCTGGACGGTGTGCGGCTGGCGGTGAACGAGCTGCGGAAGCAGCCGGCGAGCTACCGGCGGGCGATCCTGCTGCTGAGCGAGACGGTGGATGGCGGAAGCACAACGACCATCGGCGAGGCGCTGCGGGCGATCAGCGATGCAAACACTGCCGTGTACGCGATCGGGTTTTCGAGCACGCGGGCGGCGGTGCGGCACGAGGCCTCGAAGTTTCAGCAGGACACACCGGGGCCGGCGAAGGGTTGCTTCAGCAAGGAGGGTGCGGACGCGGAGTATGACGGGCACTATTCCAAGCAGGTGCTGGACTGCATCAGCCAGTTGCTGCCGCCGGTGCGCCTGGGGACGATGGCGTTTTTGGCGGCGCGGGATGGGTTGCGGACGAATGCGGCGGAGAGCATGGCGACGCTGACGGGTGGAGCGTTCGTGCGGTTTAAGGACGGCAAGGGCGTGCGAGCGGGGTTGATCGGGCTGAGCAAGGAGGTGCCAAACCGGTATGTCTTCAGCTTTCGGCCGACGGCTCCGACGGAGGGGCTGCATGCGCTGAAGGTGGATCTGCCGGGACGGCCGGGGCTGGCGGTGCGGTACCGGACGGAGTACTGGCTGGCGCCCTAGTTTTGGAGTTCAGCGGTGGTGAGCCGTGAGTCGGGCCTTCCCTGCAGCCGCGAGCTGAGCGGGTGCGGACCGTTTGATTTGTGCTGGAGGAGGGCGGCGGTGGCTTTGGGGTCGATGAGGTGGAGGCGGCCGTCGGGGCTGGCGGTGGCTGCCCCCCGCATGAGCGCGATGGTTTGAGTGGGGGTGAGGGAGGGCTGGAGGGCGATGAGTTTGGCGGCGAGGTTGACGACGTTGGGGCTGGCCATGGAGGTGCCGGACGCTTTCGTGTGGGTTCCGCCGGGGACGACGCTGTCGACCTGGAAGCCATCGGCGTCGAGGAGGACGGTGTCGCCGAAGGAGGTGAAGGAGGTCTCGTCGCCGGCCTGATCGACGGCGCCGACGGTGATGAGGTTGGGCAGGTGGAGGGAGGCGGGGACATCGCCGAGGAAGCCGGCGTCGGAGTCGGAGTTGCCGGCGGCGCAGACGAAGAGGGTGTCGGGGGCGGCCTGGATGGCTCCTGAGACGGCCTCGGTCCAGGTGCGGAAGAGATCGGCGGCGCGCTGTTTGCGGACCGCTGGGTCTTTCTCCGGGGTGGTTTTGGCGAGCCACTCTTCGAACTCGGCGACGTCATCGGCCCAGCTCATGTTGACGACGCGGACGTGGTTGTCGCGGAGGTATTGGCCGAGTTGGAGGAAGTCGGCCTTGAAGGTGTCGGCCCAGGCGGAGGTGGGCTTGAAGGGGAGGTAGGCGATGCCGTCGTTGAACTGGAGGACGACGAGGCGGGCGGCGGGGTTGCCGCGGACGGCAATGCCGGCGACGTGGGTGCCGTGCATGTACTGGCCGAGGAAGGTGGCATCTCGCATAAAGGGAGCGAGCTGGTCGGGTGGGGTGGAGTTGAGGGTCTTGCGGGCGGCGGCGGCGGCTGGCGAGTCGATGCCGTTCTGGAGATCGTCGATGCCCTGCCGGAGGGCGAGGACGCGGGGGTAGGCGGCCTGCTGGCCGGGGGTGAGGGGCTGGAGGTCGCCGGTGGTGGGCTTGCCTTGCGTGTCGAAGGCGAGGCCGTGGGCGTTGTGGGCGTCGGTGAAGAGCTGGGAGGGGAAGAGGGCGGTGTCGACGCCGGAGTCCCAGATGCCGATGCGCACGGGGGTGAGTTTGTCGGAGGGGGAGAGGATGAGGTCGCGGGCTGCCCAGATGTCTGGCTTGGCGACGTTGTGGGCGGCGATGTAGGGGGTAAGGACGGCGAGGATGGACGGCTTGAGGGGGAGGTCGGTGGTTTTGGCGACACGAAAGTAGATGAGGCGGCTGGCGGCTTGG
Organism: Acidobacteriaceae bacterium; assembly: GCA_965218895.1. Taxonomy (GTDB): domain Bacteria; phylum Acidobacteriota; class Terriglobia; order Terriglobales; family Acidobacteriaceae; genus Edaphobacter. The sequence continues at coordinate 118,069 of CBDCMI010000009.1, forward strand.
AGGTCGAGGCCGCCGGTGGAGGCGACCTGCGGGTCGAAGTCGGCGCGGAGACGGCTGATGAGGATGTCGGTGCTGAGGATGGCGGTGTTGGTGCGGAGGTTTTTGGTGGTGTCCTGCGTGGTTGCCCAGGGGAGGGCATCGACGGCGGCGGTGAGGTGCCGGGAGAAGTTCCCCTGGAAGGCGGCGTCGATGGTTGGATTTCCTTCGGCGGTGGGGCTCGCTTCGGCGCGGGTCTGGAGGACGGCGCGGTAGAGGAGGCCGGAGGTGAGGCGGGCCTGGGACTTCTCCTGGAGATCGCGGACTCGGTCGAGGGTGCGGAGGGCACCGGGGGTATCGCCGGTGAGCATCTGGACGTGGAGGCGTGCGTCGAGCAGGGTGCGGAGGGTGGATTTGTCGGTGATGTCGAAGTTGGCGAGGACGGAGTCGATGTCGGTGCCGACGTGGCGGGCGAAGGGGAGGAAGGTGGCGTCGGGCGCGAGGAGGAACTGGCTGGCGGGGGCGGGGAGTGGGTAGCGAAAGCGGGGGAGGTCGGTTTCGGAGGTGACCTGGTGTTTGGGGGCCTGGGCGGGAGCGGCGAGCGAGCCAGAGAGGAGGAGGGCGGCGGCGAGGTTTAGCAGGCGGAAGGGATGGGCAAACACGGGATGACCTCGGAACGGAGATGGGCCGGTCACTGGGGAGTCGCGGGCCAAAGGAGGCTGACGCGCGGGAAGGTGTGTGGGCCGGCCGGGAGCACAGCCCCTCCACTGAAGATTGCGCAATTTGCGAAGGGAAAGGTTCAGCAGATCGAGCGCGGGGCCGGGAGGGGTGACGCGTCGGGTCTATCGAAGGGCCGTGGGGTGGCGGGTGGAGGTGGAGCGGCGGCGCGGGGTGGGGTGCTGGGGCGTGAGGGCCTCGGTGGGGGATTCGTCGTCGCGGAAGCCGCAGGCGGCCATGGCGGCGGCCGGCTCGGGGTTGCGCATGAAGGTCTCCCAGACGAAGCCGGTGCGGAGGTTTTCGGCCATGAGGACGCTGATGCCGAGGTCGATGCCGAGGCAGTCGGGGTCGTACCAGAGTTGGTCGGGGTGATAGGCGTCGCAGAAGCCGTAGCGGCCCCAGGCATTTTTGCCGAAGAGGGCGTATTGGGAGCGGAGGGTTTGGACGGAGTCTGCTGGGGTGAAGGGGAGCGAGCCGGCCGAAGCGCAGGGGACGACGGAGCCGTCGACGGGACCCATGAGGGGTGGGCCGCCCCAGGCGGTGTAGCCGTGCTGCCAGTCGGAGGCGGAGACGCCCCAGAAGTCGTCGGTGTAGCCGCGCTTGAGGGTTTTGAGGAAGGCCTTGTGGGCGCGGGTGGCGGTGACGGAGTTTTGGAAGTAGTTGGCGTAGTTGTCGCGCTGACGGGCGAAGTCGAACCAGGCGTGGGAGTACTGGTGGACGAAGAGGGGGTCGCGGCCGGAGATGTACTCGAATTTTCCGAACTTCATCACGGGGCGGGTGAAGGCATCCCAGCAGGAGGGCGGGACGGGATGGGCATGGGAGCCGATGGCGAGCAGATAGATCATCATGAGCTCGCAGTAGTGGTCCCAGCGGTTGGAGAGGAAGCCGGAGGTGGGGAGCCAACCGAGCGAGAAGGCGGTTCCGCCGTTGAGCATCCAGGGCCACTCGACGCGGTCGTAAAGCTGGGTGGCGAGGTCCTTGATGCGGGCGTCGTTGAAGTAGGCGCGGCAGGTAAGGACGCCGCAGAGGAGGATGGCGGTGTCGATGGAGGAGACCTCGGACCAGCTCATGGGGCGGCCGGTAGCGACGTGGTTGAAGTGGTAGAAGAAGCCGTGCTCGTGCTGCATGTGGTTGAGGTGGAAGTCGAGGGTGGCACGGACGCGCTGCTGGATCTGGTCGGAGGGGTAGAGGCCTTCGCGATGGGCGATGCAGAGGGAGGTGAGACCGAAGCCGGTGGCGGCGATGGAGGCGACGATGCGGGAGTCGCGCTCGCCGTTGCCGCGATTGGAGGCGCGGTCGAGGACCTGGCCGGTGTGGGGATCGGTCTGCTCGATGAAGTAGAGGATGCCGCGTTGCTGCATTTCGATGAGGAAGGCTTCATCGTCGGCGGTGAGGCCTTCGGGCGGGGTGTAGTCGTCGGCGACGGCCTCGGGAGAGTCCTGGGTGGGCGTCTGAGCTGGAGGGGTGGCCGGGGCGGCGGCAGGCGGAATGCGGGCTCGGGGGTGGGCTCCAGCCTGGGGCGCGGGATCCGCGCGGGCGGGTTCGGTCGAGGAGAGGCTGGCGAGGAGGGCGCCGCCCAGAAGCTTGGCTGCCTTGCGGCGGCTCACATCAGTCACCTGGGTGGATCTCCTTCGAACGAGAGACGGACGGACTGAGCGGAAGAGCGGGCTGCCGCCGTCGAGGGCACTGGTAAGTATTATCGCGGATGGACTGCGGAGCCCTGCACCTTTAGGAGAACAAGGCCCTGCGCCGGAACTGTGAGGTCGAGGGAGCCGTTGTGGAGGCGAACGGTTTCGGGGGGCGTGGGCGAACCCGCGGCGCGCAGCTGGATGATCTGCTCGCGGGAGGGTGTGGCGGGACGGCCCATCTGATCGAAGAGCTTGAGGGCGTTGCCGTGGTCGGCGTCGAGGCGCTCGACGGTGACGGTGGCGTTGGGGGAGATGTGGGTGAGTTGGAGGTGGAAGGTTTTGGAGGGGGGCAGGGTGGCGGGTGGCGGGGTGTAGGCGGCGCCTTCGCCGTAGGGTGGGGCGTAGTTCCAGAGGGCGAGGACGAGCTGGCCCCCCGCGGTGAGGGTGGCGAGGGCGTCTTCGGAGTCGACGGTGAGGCGTTTGTCGCCGAGCTGGTGAAGCATGGCGAAGGCGTTGAAGGCTGGCTTGGGGATGTCGCGCTCGGCGATGACGCCGAAGCCGCCGTAGAAGGGGGTGTGGATGACGCCCTGCTCTTCGAAGACGTCGGAGAAGTCCCAGTAGGCCATCTGCTGGACGAGGCCGTCGACCTGGCGGATGGTGTCGGCGAGCCAGGGGCCCATGTAGACGGTGTCGGTGACGTCGGGCTCGTTGGCGTAGGAGGCGTTGTATTCGGAGAAGAAGAGGGGGGTGTTGGGCAGGGGGGAGGCGGCGATCTCGTCGTGGACCTTTTTGACCGCCATGGGAACCATCTTGTCCCGGGGGATGGGGGTGGAGATGCCGAAGATCTTTTGGCCGTCGTCGTTGCCGTAGACGTGGGTGGAGGCGAAGTCGACGGGGACGTCGTTGTCGTGGCAGTGCTTGAGGAAGTCGCCGACCCAGGCGGCCTGGGCGGTGGCGGGGCCGCCGACGCGGAGGCGGGGGTTGACGGCTTTGAGGGCGCGTGCGGTGTGGTCGTAGAGGGTGTAGTAGGTGGGTTGGTTGGGTCGGCCGCCCCAGAAGTCGAGGTTGGGCTCGTTCCAGACCTCGAAGTTCCAGGTGGCGACCTCATCGAGGCCGTAGCGGGCGATGAGGTGCTGGGCGAAGGCGGCGATCATGCTGTCCCACTCGGCGTAGTTGGCGGGCGGGGCGACGTTGGGGTGGTACCAGAAGGGGTGGAGGTCGTCGGGTTTGGAGGATAACTTCTTTGGCATGAACGAAAGTTCTACGTAGGGGCGGACGCCAATCTCGAGGAGGCCGTCGTAGATCTGGTCGACGTAGGAGAAGTTGTATTTGTCGACGCCTTTGAGTTTTTCGGGGGGGAGGCCTGGGTTTTTGCTGAAGGGGTCGGGGTCGTAGAGGCCGACGTCGTCGTTGAAGATGCCGTGGAAGCGTATCTCTTTGAAATCAGTGGCTTTGTGAACGGTGCGGAGGTCTTTTCTGTAGTCGTCGCGGAGGGCGAGGATGGCGCGGCCGGAGCCGAAGGTCTGCTCCCAGACGTGGGGGAAGGGCGTGGTTTGGGCCTGAGCGTCAACTGCAATGGATTCAGTGGTTTGGGCGAAGGCGGGAAGGGTGAGCGCGGCGGCGAGGGCGAGGGTTGAGAGGGCTTTTGGGCGGGTCATGCGGGGTGTCCTCGGAGCGGCGCAAGGGTGGGGGGTTGGGGCAGCGTAATGCAGGTATCTCGCGGAAGATACCCCCATATTCTGCCTGAGTGTGCGGGGGTTGAGCGCCTTGCCCGATTGGTAGGTGGTTGGAGACGCAGATTCCCGGCGGGAATGACACCAAGAGGGGCAGCGGTGACAGCAGGTTCCTGCGGAAGGACAACGAAGGAGGTCGGTGCCGGGGTGGGGTTGGTCACCCCGGCTGGGCTTTGGGGCGGCCCTACCCCAAAGCGGGCAGGCCCTCGTGGAATGGGGTAAGGCTGGGGTTAGAAGGAGAAGCGGGCCTGGAGGTTGACGGTTCGGGCAGCGAGGCCGCGGGAGGCCTGGCTGAAGGTTTGGCTTTGGATGTTGGTGTCGACGCTGCCGTTGTCGAGGTTGGTGTTGTTGAAGAGGTTGAAGGCGTCGGCGCGGACTTCGATGGAGGCGTGCTCGCCGATGACGCGACCGGGGTGGAGACCGAAGGCCTTGGTGACGGTGGCGTCGAGGTCCTGGTAGCCGGGGCCTGTGAAGGCGTTGCGGGAGACACCGGGGAGCTGGGGCAGGGTGTAGGTTGTGCCGGCGGCGGCGGTGTTGATGCCGGAGGCGGGGAGGGCGAAGTAGGTCTGGTTGGCGCCGGCGTTGGCGAAGTTGCGGTTGGGCCGGCCGACCTCGTAGGCGGCGTTGGAGCGGTCGGTACCGCCGCCGCCGTTGTAGGAGGCAGGACGCAGCTGGCCGTAGCCGCTGGCGGCGTAGTAGAGATTGCCGCCGCTCACGTTATAGACCGAGCTGAAGGGGAAGCCGGTGTGGATGTTGTAGATGCCGGAGACGGACCAGCCGTTGAGGACCTGGCCGACGGCGCGGCTGCCGTGCCAGAGCATGGGCTGCCAGAGGCCGTAGAGCTTGAAGGCCTTGCCGATGTTGAAGTCGGAGCGGCCGTAGGCGAGGTCTGGGCGGTAGGGGTAGGGGTCCTGGTAGTAGGGTTGCGAGCCGGTATCCATGGAGCGGGCGAGTTGGAAGTCGGCGTTGAGCTGGATGCCGTGGACCATCTGGTGGCGGAGGCCGACGAGCAGCGCGTTGCTGTTGGCGGTGCCGGTGTTGGAGAAGAGCTGGACGTTCTGCAGCAGGGGGTTCTGGGCCTGGTTGTTGGCGAAGGCGTTGACGTAGCTCTGGGAGTTGAGGGTGAGGTGCCGGGAGACCGAGCCCTGATAGCCGACGGTGGCGACGAGCTGGCGGCCGAGATCGATCTCGGTGTCGAGGGAGAAGTTCTCGGTGTAGATGGTGGGTTGTCTGGCCTGGAAGGCGACGGCGTAGGCTCCGCCCAGGACGGGCAGGTTGGCGGAGTTGAAGGTGGTGGTGGCGTTGGGGTTTGCCGGGTAGCCGAAGAGGGTGTTTGGGGTAGGCGCCGTGCCGTAGATGATGTGGGGATCGGCGGCGGTGGGGGTGGAGTTGGCGAAGTTGGCGTTGAAGAGGAAGGGCGGATTGTTGCCGCCGTTGCCGAGGATGGCGATCTCGGTCTGGTTAAAGTTGAGGCCGTAGCCGCCGCGGAGGACCATGCGGTTTTTGAGGCGCTCGGGGGCGTAGCTGAAGCCGAACTGTGGGCCGACGTTGCCGGTCTGTGGATTGGTGAGATTGCCGCCGCGGCGGATGTTGATGCCGGTGTAGGTCTCCGCGCCGGTGCCGAACTGGACGACGGCGAGGTTGTTCTGCTTGGAGTAGTAGGAGCCGAAGTAGGAGTAGCGGATGCCGAAGTTGAGGGTGAGGTTGGGGCGGGCTTTCCAGGCGTCTTGGACGAAGCCACCCCAGATGTTGACGCGTGTGTCCTGGCGGTTGGTGGTGGGGACGCCGGTGGCGGGGTTGAAGGTTCCGGACTCGGTGTGCGGGGCGTCGTTGAGGAAGTTCCAGATGTTGTAGAAGGTGTAGCTGGGGCGGGCGATGTAGGTGGGGTTGTTGAGGTAGTAGACGCGGTCGAGCTCGCCGCCGAACTTGACCGTGTGGTTGCCGAGGATTTTGGTGGCGACGTCCTTGTAGGTGTAGGAGTGCTGATTGAGGTCGGAGGGCCCGGGAGCGCCGAAGGAGGAGAGCTGACTGGAGCCTGTGAGGCTGCCGAAGCCGTCGACCTGGGAGCTGGGGAGGCCGAAGGGTGCCTGTGGGTTGGAGGTGACCTCATTCCAGCGATAGCCGGCGTCGTTGACGCGGGCCTCGTTAAGGAGGGAGGCGGAGAAGGTGTGGTTCCAGATGCCGGAGTAGGCGTCGTTGATCTGCTGGTGGTGGAAGAAGTTTTGTGCGCGGGCGGGGCCGTTGTAGTTGGTGCGGCTGAGGGGGACCCAGTAGATGGCGAAGGCGACGTGATCCTTGCTGCCGACGTTGGCATCGAGGCGGCCGTTGTATTGCGAGGCGGTCAGCTGGGTTGGGTTGGCGGTGGTGTAGAGGGCGACGTCGGGGGAGCCGTCGAAGCCGCTGCCGACGCCGGGGTTCTGGAGACTCTGGTAGGAGGGGTCCTGCCTGCCGAGCGCGCCTGTGAGGGGCGAGCCGATGTCGATGCCGCCGTTGACGGTGTGGCAGGTGACGGGGCCTTTGGTGGGATCTTCGTTGAGGCCGGCACCCACGCAGGTTCCGGAGGGGGCACCTGAGGCCGCTGGAGCCTCGCCGGGGAAGCCGAGGTAGGTGGCGGCGACGGAGCCGGCGGGGGCGAGGGCGCGGAGCTGCGAGGTCTCATACCAGCCGGTGGTGGTGGTGGCGGAGTTGTCGCGCTGGGTTTCGTAGGCGAAGAAGGCGAAGACCTTGTCTTTCCAGATGGGGCCGCCAATGGAGCCGCCGATTTGGTTGGCACGCTGGTTGTCGCGGAGGAGGTGCCGGTCGGCGGGAGTGGCGGGGGAGCCGTCGGGGTTGGTGGTGAGGAAGGTCTCGGGGCCGTTGTAGCGCTGGTAGGCGTTGAGGCCGGGGCGATAGGCGCGGAAGAAGGCCGAGCCGTGGAAGTCGTTGGTGCCGGTCTTGGAGGTGAGCTGGACCTGCGCGCCGGAGAAGCGGCCGTTTTCGGCGTCGTAGGCGTTGGCGACGACTTTGACGTTGCCGATGGAGTCTTCGGTGGGTGTGATGACGGAGGCGCCGCCCCAGACGGCGGAGACGGTGGAGATGCCGTCGATGGAGATGCCGTTGGAGTCGTTGCGGGAGCCGTTGACGTTGGACTGCGGGGCGTTTTCTGTCTGGAAGATGCCGGTGCCGCTGCCGCCTGGGCCGACGGTTCCGGGGAGGTTGCGGGCGGAGCCGCCGGAGCCGCGGGCGCCATCGCCGAAGACGCCGGGGGCGAGCTGGACGAGGGAGAAGACGTCGCGGCCGGCGGAGGGGAGGTGCTGGATTTGGGTGGAGGAGATGTTGCCGTTGATGCTGGCGGTCTCGGTGTCGAGGGTGGGGAGGGTATTGGCGTTGACGTTCACGGTGGTGCTGGCCTCGCCGAGGGGGAGCTGGACGTTGACGGCGTTGGGTTGGTCGGGGTTGAGGTGGACGTTTTGGACGGTCTGGCTTTTGAAGCCGGTGGCGGTGGCGGTGAGGGTAAAGGTGTCTGGGGGGAGTGCGTTGAAGTTGAAGGTTCCGCTGGCGTTGGAGGTGGCGGAGAGGGTTTTGTTGGTTTCGGTGTCGGTGAGGGTGAGGGTGGCATTGGGGATGACGCCGCCGTCGGGGTCGGTGACGGTGCCCTGGATGGAGGCGCGGAACTGGGAGTGAAGGGGTGTGGCGAAGAGGGCGAAGGCGGCGGCGGTGGATGCGGCCTTGAGGCTCTTGCGGGGCGACGTGCGGCCGTTTGCGGCCTGTGGTGTGCGGGTCATGATGCCTCCGGAGCGAAAAACGGCCTTAGCTCGGACTAATCCAAGCCAGGCCCGCCTTATGGTGCGCCATGGGGGGAAGGGCTGTCAACGCATCGGCGAGGCGACGCTAAGTGGAGCAGTGGGGTGAGATGCGGGATCAGGCGAGGGTTGCGGCGGGGCGGGCGGAGGGGCGGGAGAAGCCGAAGAAGGCGATGTAGAGGTAGCAGAGGACGGGGATGAAGAAGGCATGGTGGAGGCCGATGCGGTCGGCGATGACGGCTTGGAGTTCTGGGACGAGGGCGCCGCCGACGATGGCCATGACCATGAGGGAGGAGCCTGCGCTGGTGAGGGGGCCGAGGCCTTCGATACCGAGGGTGAAGATGGAGGGGAACATGATGGAGTTGAAGAGGCCGACGGAGACGATGGTCCACATGGCGGTGTGGCCGAAGGTGGCCATGGAGGTCCCGACAAGGAGCGCGGCGACGACGGCGACGACGCCGAGGAGGATGGAGGTTCGCATTTTGGTGAGGAGCCAGGAGCCGATGAAGCGGCCGACCATGGCTCCGCCCCAGTAGTAGGCGACAAAGGAGGCGGCGACCCTTTCCGGGTAGTTGCCGATGTCGGGGAGGCCGAAGTAGTTGATGAGGAAGGAGCCGATGGAGACTTCGGCGCCGACGTAGAGGAAGATGCCGAGTGCGCCGAGGAGGAGATTGGGGTGTCGCCAGACGGAGTCGTCGGTGGTTGTGGCGAGCTCGCCGGGGCGGATGTCCTGGGTGAAGGACATGGAGGGGAGTTTGACGACGGCGATGGCGACGGCGAGCAGGACGAGGGCGAGGGCGATGCCGGTGTAGGGCACGGAGACGGAGGAGGCCTGCTCGGCGCGGTAGGTTTGGAGGGCCTGGGGGGAGAGGGATTTAAGGGCGGCTGGGGAGAGGGCGACTGCGCCGAGGATGAGGACGGCGCCGAACTTGGGGGCGATGGTGGTGCCGAGGGAGTTGAAGGCCTGGGCGAGGTTGAGGCGGGAGGAGGCGGTGCGCTGGGGGCCGAGGTTGGCGACGTAGGGGTTGGCTGCGACCTGGAGGGAGGTGATGCCGGCGGCGAGGACGATGAGGGCGGTGAGAAAGAGGGGAAAGGAGGCGGCGCGGGCGGCGGGGACAAAGAGCAGGGCGCCGGCGGCCATGACGCAGAGGCCGACGACCATGGTTCGCTTGTAGCCGATCCACTCGACGAGCTTGCCGGAGGGCAGGGCGAAGACGAAGTAGGAGGAGAAGAAGGCGAACTGGACGAGGAGGGCCTCGGCGTAGTTGAGGGAGAAGATGGATTTGAGATGGGGGATGAGGACGTCGTTGAGGCTGGTGAGGAAGCCCCACATGAAGAAGAGCATGGTGGCGATGGACATCGCGCGGACATTGGTGGTCTGGAGGTTGTTGCCGAGCGCGGGGCTGCTGGACTGGACGGAGATGGCCATTGCTGAGAGGAGGCTCCTGGGGTGATGACGGCGCTGGGCCCGCGGGGTGGCGAGGCGCGGACGACACTCCGTTATACGCTACCGGGGGCGCGGCGCGAGAGGGAGAATGGAAGGGATATGGCGGTGGGGCGTGGGGTTGCGCTTTGGCGCACGGGTGCGGTTACTTTCGCGTAGTTTTCGCCATAGAAGTTTGGGACAGAGCGCGGGTGAAGCCGGTACACTCGTCGGCGACGAGCCGTTGCGGCTCGATCTGAAGCCTGGGATGGTGTCTGCCTTGTCGCTGCTTGCGCGTGCCGCTGTTGTGAGTGTCTGTTCGTTGATGATGTTGGCCGGGGTTTCGCGAGGTGTGGCGCAGAGCGCGGAGGCGCCGGCGGCGGATCGGCCATGGATGAACACGAGCCTGGACGCGGACCAGCGGGCAGACCTGCTGGTAAAGGCGATGACGCTCGACGAGAAGATCCAGATGGTGCACGGGATCGGCTGGGGGCCATTGCGCAAAGGCGATCCGGTGCCGGCGGACAATAATGGAGGCGCGGGCGAGGTGCTGGGCATACCGCGGCTGGGGATTCCTTCCATTCAGCAGGCGGACTCGGCGGTGGGGGCGAGGATGGCGGCCCTGCAGAGCCGATACGCGACGCTTCTGCCGAGTGTTCTGGGAGCGGCGAGCTCGTGGGACCCGGACGCGGCGTTCCTCTATGGGGACGTGATCGGCCGGGAGCTGCGGGCGCAGGGGTACAACCAGTCAATCGGCGGGGGTGTGGATCTGGCGCGTGATCCGCGCAACGGGCGGCTGTTTGAGTATCCAGGCGAGGACCCAGTGCTGGCGGGGACGACGGTAGGAAACCTGATTAAAGGCTTGCAGTCGAACAAGATCATGGGCGACATCAAGCACTACGCCTTCAACGACCAGGAGACTGGGCGGACTGTGGTGGACGTGCACCTGGACCGGAAGGCGGCGCACGAGAGCGACCTGCTGGCATTTGAGATCGGCATTGCGATCGGGCATCCGGCGAGCGTGATGTGCTCCTACAACAAGTTCGAGGGTGACTGGACGTGCCAGTCGCCGTGGTTGCTGACGCATGTCTTGAAGGATGAGTGGAAGTTTCCCGGGTTTGTGGTTTCGGACTGGGAGGCGACGCACTCGACGGTGAAGGCTGCGAACGCTGGGCTGGACATGCAGATGCCGGGCGAAGAGTACTTCGGGGCGCCGCTGAAGAAGGCGGTGGAAGACGGGCAGGTGGCGCCGGCGCGTTTGGACGACATGGTGCACCGGATTCTTCGCAGCCTGATCGCTACGGGAGCGTTCGATCATCCCTCGATGCCGCGGATGGTTGTGGATCCTTTCAAGGGGCGAGACGACGCGCAACATATCGCGGAGGAGTCGATTGTTTTGCTGCGGAATGCGCGGGGCGTGCTGCCTTTGGCTGCGACGGTGACGTCGATTGCGGTGATCGGAGCGCATGCGGATCGGGGTGTCATGTCGGGTGGCGGATCGGCGCAGGTTGACGCGCCGGGTGGCGACGCGGTGACACCGGGCCAGGGCACAGAGTGGGGGCGGCCGGTGTACTTCCCTTCCGCGCCGCTGAAGTACATCCGGGAGCACGCGCCGGGGGCGAAGGTGGAGTTCAACGAGGGAACGGATCCGGCGCAGGCGGCGGCGTTCGCAAAGGGGCACGATGTGGCGATCGTGTTTGCGGATCAGTATGAGAGCGAAGGTGCGGACTCGCCGACACTGGCGTTGCCGCACCACCAGGACGACCTGATCGCGGCGGTAGCGAAGGCGAACCCGCGGACGGTGGTGGTGCTGGTAACGGGCAATCCGGTATCGATGCCGTGGGTCGGTTCGACGGCGGCGGTGATGGAGGCGTGGTACCCAGGGATTGCAGGCGGGCAGGCAATCGCGAATCTGCTGTTCGGGACAGTGAATCCATCGGGCAAGCTGCCCATTACCTTCCCGAAGAGTGAGGACCAACTGCCGCACAAGGAGATCTTTGGGCTTGCGATGCCGAAGGGCGACGGGGGTTTGCCGGAGCACTGGGCCGAGCAGAACAAGAAGGTCAGCTTTCCCGCGGACTATACGGAGGGGGTCCGGTTTGGTTACAAATGGTTCGACTCCGAGCATAAGGAGCCGCTGTTCGCGTTTGGGCATGGGCTCTCGTATACGACGTATGCGTACTCGAATCTGAAGGCGGATGCGGCCGCGAAGACGGCGACGATGACGGTGAAGAACACGGGCGAGCGCGCCGGCACGGAGATCGCCGAGCTATATGCCCAGCTGCCGAAGGAGGCGGGCGAGAACTTCCGGCGGCTGGTGGCGTGGCAGCGGGTGCCGCTAGCCGCCGGCGAGCAGAAGACCGTAACGCTCGCGATCGACCCCAAGTACATTTCGGTGTGGGACACGGGCGCGGACGCATGGAAGCTGTTGCCGGGCCAGTATGAACTTTCGGCGGGCAGCTCGTCACGCGATCTGCCGCTGACGGTGAGCGCGGAGATGCACTGACGAGAGTTCGGCGCGGCGTGTGAGCGTCGGCCCCTCGATCTCCGCGCGCCGACAACTCCGCGCGTGACACGCTCGAGCCGGCCACCGGGCCTGCTGTGCCGGCTGGAGCGAGCTGCGGACCAATGCCTGGGCGGGCTGTTACTCTTCCTGGGTATTTGCAGTCTCGCGCCTGATTGAGGGCGAAGGGACGAGATGACTGGAGGTCTTCCTTGCTGCTTCGACGGGTTTGGTGTGGCGTGGTTTTCGTGGTGGTGACGGTGGCAGCGGCTGGTTTGACGGCTCAGACGGAGATTGCGACGACTCCTGGATTTGCGCACACGAAGGGACAGAAGATTGTCGATGGCGCGGGCAAGGAGATGCATTTTCGGGGCACGTCCATCGGCAACTGGATGGTGACCGAGGGATATATGTTCGGCTTCGAGGGTGGGCCGCAGTCGAAGACGGAGATTGAGGCGTTGACGGCGGAGTTGTTAGGGCCGGAGCGCTCCGCGGCCTGGTGGAAGGAGTATCGTGCGCGGTGGGTGACGCGGGCGGATATTCACCTGCTGCACGAGACGGGGACCAATACGCTCCGGATTCCGTTACATTACAAATTTTTCGAGACGGATGACGGAGAGGGGTTTCAGCTGTTGGATCGGGTAGTGGGGTGGTGCGGGGAGGAAGGTATCGGAGTGATTCTGGACCTCCATGCGGCACCGGGTGGGCAGACGGGGACGAACATCGACGACAGCACGGGGTATCCGTGGCTTTACCGGAGCCCGGCGGCGCAGGCCGAGTTGATCGCGGTGTGGGAGCGGCTGGCGCGGCACTTCAAGGACAATCGGACGGTGATCGGGTATGACCTGCTGAACGAGCCGATACCGCATTACCCCAAGTTGCAGGTCTACAACCCGGATCTTGAGCCGATCTATAAGCGGCTGGCGGCGGCGATCCGGCCGATCGACGCGCACCATATTATGTTTCTAGGCGGGGCGCGGTGGGATACGAACTTCTCGGTATTTGGTCCGCCGTTCGATCCGAACCTGGCGTATACCTTTCACACCTACTGGACCCCGCCGGTGGAGGCGAGTATTCAACAGTTTGTTGATTTTCGGGCGAAGTACAACGTGCCGCTGTGGTTGGGCGAGTCGGGTGAGAATACGGACGAGTGGATCGCGAGCTTCCGCACGTTGCTCGAGAGAGACGACATCGGCTGGACGTTTTGGCCATACAAGAAGCTGACGAAGAACTCCGCGTTTGTGACGGTGACGGCGCCGGAGGGATGGGACCAGATTGTGGCGTTTGCGAAGTTGCCGCGAGGCACGGGTGCGGCGGAGGCGCGGCTGAAGGAGCGGCCGGAGCAGGCGGTGATCGACAAAGCGTTTGCGCAGTTGCTGGACAACATCGATGTTGCGCATGCGACGGTGAACGCGGGGTATCTGCAGGCTTTAGGGTTAACGGTGCCGGCTGAACATCCGGCTGGGCATTAGGACGGATGACTGAGGCGGACGGTGCGAAGGGGAGGTGTATTCTGCCGCGGATGAGACTCTTCGCAGGTGCGGCGTGGGTCATGATGGCGGTAGGTGGGGCTAGCCTACCGGCCGACAGCCTGGCACAGGCGTCGGCGAATCAGTCGCCGGTACGGCGGCCGGTTGCGCCGGGTTCGGTGACCGGGCATGTGATGCTGTCGGATACCGGTGGGCCGGCGCGGTTCGCGGCGGTGACGTTGCAGCCGGTGGTGAGTGCTCCGGCGCCGGAGGGTGCACCGAAGCGAAAGGTGGGCGAGGCGCCGCCCGCGACGAGCTCGCGGGTGGTGCATACGATGCTTGATGGGAGCTTCGTCGTGCCGGGTGTGGCGCCGGGAAATTATTACGTGCTGGCGGATGCGCCGGGGTATCTGTCGGCCGTGGGGGTACTGACGCGGGAGCAGCTGGATCACCCGACCAAAGAGGTGGCGGAGCGGATTCAACAGTTACTGGTGCCCGTGGCAGTGGTGTCGGGGAAGGTGTCGACCGCGGAGGTGCGGCTGCACCGAGGCGCGAGCCTGAGTGGGACGGTGCGGTTCGATGATGGAACACCGTACGAGAACGCCGCTGTCTCCCTTTGGAAGAGCAACGACCGAGGCGAGTGGAAGGCCATTACGAGTCACTTACTGGGCGGCGGGGGTACGGCGGACGACCTGGGACACTTCCGGTTTGCGGGTTTGCCGGCTGGGTTTTATCGCGTGAGCGTGGGGTTGGAGACGAGCGACGTGATCATGAACGGGACGTTCAACCAGACAGAGGGATGGTACATGCACTCCATCTACACGCTTGCGGTGTACAGTCCGGCTGCGGTGCGGGCGAAAGATGCGCGCACGATTGAGCTTAAGGACGGACAGGACGAGAGCGGGGTGCAGATCGAAGTGCCCCTGAGCAAGCTGCATGCGGTAAGTGGGGCGCTGGTGGAAAAGGGAGCGGGGCGGTCGATCAACGCTGGGCATGTGGCGTTGGTTTGGGCCGATGACGGAAGCGAGCTGGCGTCGACGGATGTGAGCGGGGAGGATGCGGCGTTTCACATGCCGTTTGTGCCGGAGGGAAGCTACACCTTGAAGGTAACGAAGGCGGAAGATTTGGAGCGGACGGAGGTTCCGAATCCGCCGGGGATGATTCCGCCGACCGAGACAAAGACCAAGGTGCTGCAGAGCTTCGGGCCGGCGACGCAGCCGCTGGTGGTGACGAGCGATGTGCAGGGCGTTCTGGTGGCTGTGCCGCCGGCCTCGCAGACGAGCGGCGAGGCCCCGACGGGGGAGACGGGTGCAGTGACTGGGCCGTAGCTAGGCGATGGTTTCGAGACAGAAGTGGTGGTAGACGGGCTCGGTGGCGGCGGGGCCTTCGATGTGGAGCCCGAGGCGCAGGCCACGATCCCAGGCAGGCAGGTCCGTGGCGTCGACCGGATGGCCGGCGGAGCGCCAGATGTTCGTATTGGTCGAGAAGGCGAAGTGGAGCTGGGACTTGCCGGCGGCGGTGACCCGGAGCGCGATGGTGGCGAGGGCGGGGGCAACGGGAGCGGCCCAGAGGACTTCGGCGTGGGCGCCGGCTCGTCGCCAGAGTTCGAGGGTGCGACCGCGCAGACCGAGGCCGATGGTGTTGAAGGGGTCGCCGATGACGGAGAGGCCGCACCAGGCCGAGCGCGGGAGGTCCTCGCCGGTAAGGGCGTGGGTATCGAGCTCGACCGAGGCGCGGTACTCCGGCGCGCCCGGCGCGGGAACGGCGAGGATGGCGGCCTGGCGCGTGTTGGGGACGCGAAGGCGGAGGGTGCCGTCGCCCGTGATGACGGAGGGATGCGTATTGACGGGCCACTGCCAGGAGGCGCCGAGACGAGGACCTTCGAAGGTGTCCCGGAACTCGATGGTGGGGTGCTGGAGGCGCGGACGCGGGCGGGAGCCGCTTGGGCCCTGGCCGGCGTTGATAGCGGGCCAGCCGTCCTCACGCCAGGCGATGCGGTCGAGCACCGCCTCACGACCGGTAAAGATGGTGCCTCCGGTGGGGTAGGCGTGGTAGAGGAGATAGTCTTCGCCGTGGCCGCCATGGACGGCGGTGCCGTGGCCCGGGCAGCGCCATCGATCGTTGGCGTTGACGAGCGGGTTGCCGGGGAACTTCTCCCAGGGGCCGAGCAGATGGGTGGCGCGGGCGACGCCTTCGGCGTAGCGGCAGTCTTTTCCGCAGCAGGTGTTGCCGGCGTAGAAGAGGTAGAAGCGATGGGCGTGCCGGATGATGGAGGGACCTTCGATGAGGCCGTCTTCCCAGGGTGTGTCGTTGGTGATGAGGACGGTGGGCTCGCCGAGCAGATGGATCATGTCGGAGGCGAGGGGCTGGGCGCAGATGGGCGTGGGCTGCCGCGCCGAGTTGCCGTCGACCTTCCAGATGAGGAAGGGTGCGCCGTGTTCATCGCGGGCGAAGCAGGGATCGATGGCACCGAGGGGGTGGGTGAGGATGGGTCCGTGATCGGTCCACGGACCGCCGGGCGAGGTTGCGGTGGCGACGGCGACGGCGAGTGTGCTGCCGCGCTGGCGGCCGACGTAGTAGACGAAGAAGCGGCCACGGTCGTTGACGAGCTCCGGGGCCCAGAAGGCGCCCTGAGCCCAGCGAGGCTGCCGGGGAAAGATGGAGCCTGCGGGCAGCCAATGGATGAGGTCCGAGGAGCGGAAGAGGGGAAACTGCGGCGACCACTCGCTGGAGGTGGCGGCGGCCCAGAAGTGCTGTCCGACGCGGATGATAGACGGATCGGGGTGGTCACCCGGGATGACCGGATTGGTCCAACCCTGAATGACGGAGGACGCGGGCTCGGTGTGACGTCGGAGGTGGGGCTGAACGGAGAGATCGAGGAGGGCGGAGCGCATGAGGAACCAAGGGGCGAGCCGCCGGCACGGGGCCGGCGGCGTCGGGGGGACTGGGAAGAGGTTGGTTTACAGGGGATAGCTCTGGAGCCACTCGCGGAACTTGGGGCCGAGGTCGTCGCGCTTGAGGGCGAATTCGACAGTGGCTTTCAGGAAGCCGAGCTTATCACCGGCGTCGTGCCGCTTGCCGATGTAGGAGAAGCCGAAGACCTGCTCATGCTGAAGCAGGGCCTTGATGGCGTCTGTGAGTTGGAGCTCACCACCTGCCCCTGGCGTGATGGTCTCGAGCAGGGAGAAGATGCGCGGGGTGAGGATGTAGCGGCCGATGATGGCGTTCTGCGAGGGTGCCTCGTCCGGCTTGGGCTTCTCGACCATGTTGCGGACGGCGAGCAGCCGCGGGTTGGTGGGGTCGGGCGTGCAATCCAGGCAGCCGTAGGCGGAGATGGCCGGGCCCTCCACGACCTCGGAGCCGAGGATGGAACAGCCTGTCTGGTTGAAGACTTCCACCATCTGCTTCATGCACGGGACCTCGGCGTCGACGATGTCGTCGGGGAGGATGACGGCGAAGGGTTCGTCGCCGACGAGCTCCTTGGCCTGGAGCACGGCGTGGCCGAGGCCGAGGGGTTCGGACTGGCGGACGCAGGTGACCTTGGCGAGCGAGGAGACGGAGCGCGCGATGCGGAGAAGCTCGGTTTTGCCCTTGGCTTCGAGCGAACGCTCGAGCTCGGGGTTGCGGTCGAAGTGATCTTCCATGGTGGTTTTGCCGCGGCTGGTGACGAGGATGATCTCGTCGCAGCCGGCGGCGACTGCTTCTTCGACCCCGTACTGGATGAGCGGCTTGTCGACCAGCGGCAACATCTCTTTCGGAGTCGCCTTGGTGGCGGGGAGGAAGCGGGTGCCGAGACCTGCAGCGGGAAAGACGGCTTTGCGAATCTTCTGTTGTGCCATTACCTACCTGGGAGTCGAGTTCAGTGAATTGTATGCAGACACCCAATCGTAGCAACCTGCGGGTTGGAGGGTATACCCCTTCCGGGGCACCGGCAACAGTGCTGGCATCCCATAGAAAGAGATTGAACACAAGGGCGGTGTCCGGCATCAAACGACCACCTGGAAGGTTCGACGAGATGGCGTGCGGAGGTCGCACGAGTTGGAGCGCGAGGGTAGCACGGGCTTGGTGGTCCGGTGCTCCTCCGAGATATTTGGGGAGTTCTGTTGCAGAGACGATGGATTTCCGGCAGCCCTGCGGCGCCGGACTGGTTGGTTCGTACTGTAGTTCTTCTTGGCATTCTGGCCGCAACAGCGTTGCCCACCAGGGCCGACGTGACATTGCTGTTGGAGGAGCCGATTCACTTTCTAGGTCGCCTGACGTCGTCTGGGCATGCGGCGTTGTTGTTTGATGGCATATGTTCGGATGACTCCGTGCATCTGCGACGGTGCCGCGCAGGGGAACCGGGAAGCGTGCTGAGCCGGTACAGCGGCGCAGGGTACGACTGGCTGGCGGTGCCGCCGGCGGCCTACCTCTACGCAGTGGATTCAGGGGCGGAGGTGCCCCCAAGGGTCACCCAGAAGGCTTTCTACGATCTACGGGTGGCATACAGGCGCGAGCATCCTTTGCTGTTGACGCGTCCTGTGGATGATGGTGTGTGGGCACAACTGCTGGGCCAAAGCTATCGCCGCAGCATCCTCGCGATACGTGTGAAGACATCGTCGGAGCAGGAAGAACGCCTCATGCGATGGATGGATGCCAAGCGCAACCGGAGCCACTTCAACCTCTTCTGGAACAACTGTGCGGACCTTTCGCGCGAGATGCTGAAT
Source organism: Acidobacteriaceae bacterium (assembly GCA_965218895.1). Taxonomy (GTDB): domain Bacteria; phylum Acidobacteriota; class Terriglobia; order Terriglobales; family Acidobacteriaceae; genus Edaphobacter. The sequence goes on from CBDCMI010000009.1 coordinate 136,006, forward strand.
GTGCTGTTTCCAGGCGCGATTCGGCGGAGTGTCCTCTTCGATGCGGGTGTCACAACGCCCGAGCAGCTTGGCAGCAGCCTGAGTCGCTACGCCACGCGACATCCCGAGTTAGGAATGACGGTTTCGGTGCTGCCGCAGGTGCCCGGCACGGTGCGACGCAGTGGCCGGATGTATGGCCTGACGGAGTCGTTTGTGAAGACCAAGCCGTACCTGCTGCCGCTGACAGTGTTTGATCCGTTGGAGTTTGGACTGGTAATCGCAACCGGTCTGAGCGATCGCCGGTTCGACGTGCAGGAGCATCGGAAGACCGCGCCCCGAGTGACGCTGGCGGCGAACGGCTCGCTGACCGATGCGCGCGAGGCGAAGCCCGATGCAGCGGAGGCGCCAGGCTTTCCGGCAGCGGGCCCGGAGTCGTTTTTTGCGGAGCCGTAAGGCACGTACCTGATCCAGCTATAGGACGGGTGTGTCGTTGTGCAGCATGGTTTGCCGGATGACTTTGATGGGTGCCGGGCCTTGTCGCATGAAATCATCGTGGAAGTGCTGGAGGTTGAAGGCGGCTCCGTCGCGCGCCTGGACGTCGGCGCGTAGCTTGAGGATTTCGAGTTTGCCGAGCGTGTAGTAGAGATAGGTGGCGTCGGAGGTGCCGCGCTTGGTCTCGATCAAGCCGATGGCGGGCGACTGGTAGCCCTGCTCGACGAAGAACTTCGCGGCCTGCTCTGTGGTGAAACTGGAGCGTGTGGCGCCGGTGCCGGTCATCTGCGCGGTGGCCTCGCCGGGGACGGGGGTGTCGGTGTGCATGCGGATGGCGACGACAAAGCGGGCGTCGCGCAGGAGAGCGTCTTGCAGTTGGCCGAGGCGGATGAGCTTGGCCTCGCGTGAGCCGGCCTGGACGCCGGGCGGCAGATAGCCCTCGTCGAGCATCATCTGCTCGCAGTAGTGCGCCCAGCCTTCGATGTTGGTGGTGGCGCCGACGAGTTTGCGGACCTCGGAGGGGAACTGGTCCTGCCAGAGGAACTGCACATAGTGGCCGGGGTAGGCCTCATGCACGGCGGTGGAGGTGATGGTGCCGACGTTGAAGGCGGCCATGTGCTCGGCGATGTGGGCCGGGGTCCAGCTCTTCTCGGGCAGGGTTACGTTGAAGTAGGCCTTGGTGGAGTGGGTTTCGAAGGGGCCGGGCGGGTCCATGGAGGCCTGCGTGGTGGCGCGCATGAAGGGCGGCGTCTCTTCGAGCACGGGTTCGGTCTTGGACGGAATGGTGATGATTTTCTTTTCGTCGATGTAGGCGATGAGGCTGGCGAACTGATCGTGAAAGGCCTGGAGGAGTTTGTCGGGGGCGGGATGAACAGCGGCCAGTTCGGCGAGGACCTGCTGCGGAGTCTTGCTGGGGTCGACCTCCTTGGCGACGCGGGCGAACTCCGCCTGGTTGCGATGGAGATCGGTGTAGGCGACCTGCAGCAGCTGCGGCAGCGGGGTGTCGACCATCTCGTCGAAGGCGAGCTTTTTGCGGAAGGTGTCGGCGCCAAAACGGAAGTCGCCGTTCGAGCGCGGAAGGAGGTCTGACTTCATCCAGCCAGCGTAGCTTTGGAGCGCGGCGACGACGGCGGCGTTGGATTTGGCGAAGTCCGCGGTGAGCTGCGGATCGTGCGCGCCGGCGAAGGCTTGGGGGACATCGGTCTGGAAGAAGGAGATGATGCCGTCGATCTGCTCGAGCGCAATTTCGGTGTAGATGCGCGGCGGATTCTTCAGGTTCTGACGGGCTGCCTCGAAGACGGCGGGAATCTGTCGCTCGCGGGCGATGGCGGCGCGCAGGCGCACGTCCACGGGGGCGAACGGCCGCTCCATCAGGACAAAGATGGCGCCGGTGACGCCGGAGGAGTAGCTGTCAGGGTTCTTCTGCCAGGCGCGGATCGTTTCGAGCGAGAGCAGTTGGGAGCCGATGCTGTTGAGCAGAACTTGCCGGTCGGCGGCGACGCTACCATCGAGCGAGTTCGCGGGCACGGCGGCGATCTTCTGTCCCGCGACGTGGAGCGCGGTGACCTCACGTTGGATTCCAGCGGCGGTGTAGTCCTCGAGCTGGGCGTCGTATTGATGAAGGCCGGCGGCGGTGCCGGAGGTGGGCGCGTAGTGGAAGAGAACGTCTGTGAAGTACTGGTGGGCGAGGGTCTGGAAGGTCTGATCGCCGCCGTCAGCGGAGGTGCGTTGCGCGACTGCGGGAAGCGCGGAGAGCGCGAGGACGAGGGCGGAGCGGAGAAGACGCGTCATCATGGTGGGTTGAGGACCAGTGTACGACGCGCGCCATGCCGCCTGTGCACGCAGGAAGCCGCCGTCCGCGCTGTCGAACGACGGGCGGCGGGCGTCGCTACTGCTTGACGCTGGACTCGATCTCGGCCCACTCGGCGTCGGAGAGATGGACTCCGGCGGCGGCGGTGTTCTCTTCCAGGTGCTGGACGGAGGAGGTGCCGGGGATGGGCAGGATGACGGGCGAGCGATGGAGCAGCCAAGCGAGCGAGAGCTGGCTGACGGTGGCGTTGTGCTTCTTGGCGGCCTGCTCGAGGGGGCCGCCGGGCTGGGCGAGCTTGCCGCCGGCGACGGGGAACCAGGGGATGAAGGCGATGTTGTGCTCCGTGCAGAAGTCGACAACGTCCTCGTGCGCGCGGTCGCCGAGGTTGTACTTGTTCTGCACGCTGACGATCGTGACGACCTTTTGGGCCTGCTCGATCTCGTGTGGCTTGACCTCGGAGAGGCCGACGTGGCGGATGAGGCCGGCCTTTTGCAGCTCGGCGATCTTGCCGAGGGACTCCTCGACGGGGACCTGGGGGTCGATGCGGTGGAGCTGCCAGAGATCGAGTCGATCGAGCTTGAGGCGGCGAAGGCTCATCTTGACCTCCTGCTCCAGGTATTCGGGGCGGCCGACGATCGGCCACTGGTTGGGGCCGGTGCGGACGAGGCCGCCCTTGGTGGCGATGACGAGGCCGGCCTTGTAGGGGGCGAGGGTCTCGCCGATCAGGCGCTCGCTGACCTCGGGGCCATAGGAGTCAGCGGTATCGATGAAGTTGATACCGAGCTCGGGGACACGCTGAAGGACCTGCCTGGCGGCGGCGGGGTCCTTGGGTTCGCCCCAGATGCCCTCGCCGGTGAGGCGCATGGCGCCGAAGCCGAGGCGGTTGACTTCGAGGTCGCCGCCGAGGCGAAAGGTGCCTGCGGCGGAGGCTTGGGCAATCAGGGTCTGCGACGGGGTGGCCATGCCCATGAGATGAGGCGGGAGGCGGCGGAGATTCCGAGTCGGTGGGGACGATCAGCGGGTGGTGAGCTGAGCGGCGGAGTCGGCGGCGGCGGCCACGGCGGGCTCGAGCGCCAGGGTCTCGCCCTCGGCTAGGACGTGCACGCGGTCGCGGATGCCGCGGCGCTCTGCCTCTGCGAGGAGGCGGATGGGGGGCTCGCTCATGGGTTCGCGCCCCAGGGGAAAGGTGCCGAAGTGCATCGGCACCATCTGCTCGGCTCCGAGGTCGACGAAGGCCTGCAGTGCCTCCTCCGGGCTGGTGTGGACGGCGCGGTAGGTATCCGGGAAGTAGGCGCCGATGGGCAGGAGTGCTGTCTGCGGGTGGAGGCGTTCACCGATCTCGCGGAAGCCGGCGAAGTAGGCGGTGTCGCCGGAGTGGTAGATGCTGGGGGCGTGTGGGTCTGTGTGGGGCCCGGCGTTGGCGGCTCGGACCACATAGCCGCCGAAGCCGCGGTGGGTGTCGCGGATCATGCGGGCTCCCCAATGCTGGGCGGGGGTCATGGTGACGTGGAGGCCGGCGGCCACGGTGCTCTGCCACCAGGTGAGAGAGTGCACGCGCGAGAAGCCGAGGCGGGCGACGAGGCTTTCAACACCGGCGGGCACGACGACCTCCGGCGGACGACCGCGAAGGCGGCGGGTGCGGCGAATGGCTCGGCGCAGGGAGGTGATGTTGAGGTGGTCCATGTGCGCGTGCGTGAGCAGGACGACGTCAATGGGGGGCAGCGAGCGCCAGTCCAGACCGGGATGCCGCTGACGGCGCAGCACGACCAGGCGGCGGGTGAAGACCGGATCCACCAGGGCAGTGCAGCCATCCAGCGCCAGAAGAAAGGAGGAGTGCCCGATAAAGGTTACGCCGTCGCGGGGTGCGGCCGCGGGCTGGTATCGACGGGGCTGGCCGGCAATGGGTTTGGCGTGGCTTTCGCGAACCAGACGCCACATCTGGCGCAGTTTGACGGTGACGGACGGATGGGGACGGCGCGTGGCGTACGGCAAGGTTCTACCTCTTCTCTCTATGAGACGCGAAAATCGCCGAGGAAGACTCCACGACCAATGCGGACGGGGCGAAGGAGGGAGGCTACGGCTGGAGGTTTGGGCGCATCCTTGTTGCTAGGTGCCCTTGGCTGGGCGGCGCGGGAGAGGTTTGCCCACGATGCCATGGGCTCGGCTCGGACGAGGCGAACGGTCGCAAGGAGGGTCTTCCAGCGTGAGCATGACACCGGAGCAGAACGATCATCGGCCGCATGAGCTGTCGACGTCGCACATCTGGGAGACTGTGTCTCACTCTCCGCTGCGCAACCTGTGGGACTTCCAGGGCGTTCCGGTGAAGCTGGTGCTGAAGCGAACGTACACCTCCGTCATGGAAGATAACCTGCTGTCGCGGGCGGCGGAGTTGGGCTATTACTTCCTGTTCGCGCTGTTTCCGACGCTAATCAGTGCGTCGGCGATCTTTGGTCTGGTGGCGAGGTCGACGACGCTTTACGTGAAGCTGCTGAACTACCTGGCGCTGGTGATTCCGCAGTCGGCGCTGGGCCTGGTGATGGAGACGTTTACGCAGACGACGAAGGCGAGCTCCGGCGGCAAGATCACCTTTGGGCTGGCGGCCGCGCTGTGGTCGGCTTCGGTAGGCTTCGGGGCCATTCAGGACACGCTGAATATCGTCTACAAGGTAAAGGAGACGCGGCCCTACTGGAAGGTGAAGCTCGGAGCGATCGTAGTGACACTGTTGCTGTCGCTGGTGGTGACGATGATTCTGGCGTCGCTGTTTGGCGGCGACCTGACGGCCCGGTTTGTGGCGGCTCATACGGGGCCGCGGGCGGTGTCGCTGGTGGCGGAGTGGGTGATCCGAGTGGCGGCATGGACGCTTGCGACCGGTCTGCTGATTCTGCTGTTTTCGATCATCTACTTCTTCGCTCCAGACGTTCGGAAGAAACAGTGGCACTGGCTGACGCCGGGGGCGGCGCTGGCGATTTTGGCGTGGCTGATCGCTTCCATCGGTCTGCGGGTGTACCTCCATTTCTTCAACAGCTTTTCGGTCACGTATGGCTCGCTGGGTGCCGTCATCATCCTGTTGACGTGGTTTTATGTCACCGGGCTGATGCTGCTGCTCGGCGCGGAGCTGAACTCGGAGATCGCAGCGTCGGTCTATGAACGGCAGCTGAAGGCGGAGGGCAAGGTTCCGCCCGAGGCTGCGGCAACCGGGACGACGCCGGTGCACGCTGCCTAGAGCGAGTACCCTCCCCCCCCGTACTTCTTGCGCAAAGTCCTCAGACGAAGTGGGTTAGGTCTGGACCACCGGGGTATCCGTGCCTGAGCCCGGTGCGAGCCTCGAGTGTCCTGGGTTCTGGGTTGTGTGCACCTGTTGCGAGTTTATGGGCCTGGTGGGGGTGAAGACGCCACCGTTCGCCAGGAGTGAAGCGGCGAAGGCAAGGGCAGATTGCCTGCGGGAATGACACCCAAAGGGGCACTGGCTATTTGGTGAGGGGTTTGAGGATTTCGTCCAGGCGGTCGGGGCCGGCAGTGCGATCGAGGTAGGGGAAGCGCTCGCCGTCGTGATAGTCGAGTTTGAGGACGCGGAAGTAGCCGGTGTTTTGGAGGATGAGCTCGACGGCGGGGCCGGAGCCTTTGGCGTTGCGGATGGCGGCGCGGAGTAGGTTTGGGGTGTAGGCGCGACCGTTGATGGCGAGGATGATCTGATCGGGGCCGATGCCGGCCTTGTCGGCGGGGCTGTTTTTGAGCACGTCGGTGATGGCGCCGGCCTTGGAGATGTGGAGGCCGACGGAGTACCAGAAGTCTGGCGTTTCGCGGACCTCTTCGAGATTGCGGTCGAAGGTGTTGGGGTTTTCGCCGTAGAGCAGCTCGTAGCCGCCGTGGGCGAGGCCGCCGAGCGGGGCGTGGGGGCCGTTGCTGTCGAGGCGTTCGTGGAGGAAGGCGGCCCAGTCGAAGGGTACGACGGCGTTGAGGCCAGAGACGATGTCGTTGAAGGTGTAGGGGACGACCATTGGCGGGGTATTGCCGTTGAGGCCGTGGAAGGCGGCGATGAAGTCGTTGAGGCTGCGCTTGCCGTGGGATTTGTCGCGGAGGGTGGTGTCGACGTCGAGCCAGAGGAGTTCGCCCTCGGGGTAGTAGTCGAGGCCGCGGCGCCAGCTGTCCCAGCCGCCGCCGGCGAAGGAAAGGAACTGGGCGGAGCGGGCGGTGTCCTGGAGGTCGCGCCAGACGCGGCCGGGTCGGTTGTCCATGTCGGCGGCGACCTCGGCGAGGTAGCCGCGGAAGAGCTCGGGGGTCCAGATGCCGGAGCGGCAGGCGAGTACGTCGCCGAGGTACTCGGTGAGGCCCTCGTAGACCCAGAGGAGGTCGCCGACCATGGGGAGTTGGTAGTTGGGTGTGGCGAGGCCGGCGGGGCGGCGGTATTTGCCGTTCCAGGAGTGGGTGAACTCGTGCGGGAGGAGGTCGCCGTTGGCGATGAAGCGGTTGTCGTCGGTGAAGGTCTGCTCGGGGACGCGGTCGTCGGAGGACTGGTGGTGCTCGAGGCCGAAGTGCGCGACCTGATCGGAGAGGGTGACGAGGAAGTGGTAGCCCGTGTAGTGGCGGCTCTTGTAGAGGGCGCCGGTCTCTTCGACGAGTTTGCTGAAGGCCTTGAGGTGTTCGGGGGAGAGCTCGAGGTCTTCGGGGCCGTCGGCGGCCATATCGAGGAAGTGTTTGGGGGTGATGGTGGGGGCGAGGGGGAACTCTTTGAACCAGCGGCCGGCGAGGACGGGGGAGTCGACCAGGGTTTCGAGGGTGACGGTGCGGAAGCTGGTCTGGGCGGTTTCGGTGGCGGGGGTCTGGGGGCCGGCGGTGCTTTCGAGCGCGGTGCCGAACTTCCAGGCTTCCGGGATGGTGATGGACGGTGTGACCATGATGTCGCTGGCGCGGGTGCGGTCTGGGTAGAGGAGGAGCTCGTTCCAGGAGAGCAGGGCGAGGTTGGCGGAGGTGCTGGCGCCGGAGGAGAAGCCTTCGGCGGCGGCGGTGGCGAGGAAGTCGAGTTTGATGTCGAGCTGTTTGGCGCCGGGGGGGACGTCGAGGTGGAAGGCGAAGATGTCGACGGGGTCGCGCTCCCACTTGACGGGCTGGCCGCCGGCGGTGATGAGGAGGCCGGCCATGTCGGCGATGGGGCCGGAGGGGGCGTGCTCGCCGGGGATCCATTTGGGGTAGACGAGGGTGAGTGGGCCGGACTGGGTGACGGGGATGGTTTCGGCGGCGTGGAGGATGCGCTGCGGGGCGTCGCGGAGGTCGACCGAGAGGATGATGGGAGAGGGGGGCGGGGCGGCGAAGGTCTGGGCGGGCGTGGGCGCCTGGGCGACGAGCGAGGGGGATGCGACGAGCGCGAGCGCGACGGCCCGGAGGCCAGCGGCGGGGGCCATGAGTCGAAGAGGCATGGGAGCAGTGTAGAGGAGGTTTTGAGGGGCGCGGTGGGCGTGGGACGGGCCGGTGTGGGTAGAATCGCGGCACGACCCCATGAATCTTTACGTCATTGTTCTCGCGCTGATCTCTCTGACCTTGCTGGGCGTGTCGCTGGGGCGGCTCGGCTCGGTGAAGACCAAGGCGGACTACCTGGTGGCGGGCCGGTCGCTGTCGGCGTTTGTGCTGGTGTTCACGCTGCTGAGCTCGTGGATCGGGTCGGGCTCGCTGCTGGGGGGGGCGGAGAACGCGTATCGCAACGGATTCGCGGCGCTGTGGCAGGCGGGCGGGGGGTGGGTGGCGCTGCTGCTGATCATCTGGATCGCGCCGCGCGCGCGGAAGTTCGCGCAGTTTACGATCCCTGACCTGCTGGAGGCGCGCTACAACCAGACGGCGCGGGTGCTGGGCGTGGTGGCGATTTTGCTGACGTATACGGCGATTACGAGCTACCAGTTTATTGGCGGCGGCGACATTCTGCACCTGATCTTTCCGGACGCGGTCTCGCCGGTGGGCGGGCGGTACATCATTGCGGTATTTGTGGTGATCTTTACGGCGATCGCGGGGATGAGTTCGGTGGCCTACATGGACCTGTTTATCGGGCTGCTGGCGACGTCGACGCTGTGCGTGGCGCTGCCGGTGCTGCTGCATCTGGCTGGGGGGTGGGCGACGATACGGCACCAGTTGCCGGCGACGCACTTTGAGGTCTTCGGCAACATCCGGCCGGTGCAGGCGATGGAGTTGTTTCTGCCGACGTGCCTGCTGCTGCTGGGCAATCAGTCGATGTATCAGAAGTTCTTTTCGGCGAGGAGCGAGCGGGATGCCTCGCGGGCGGTGATCGGCTGGATTGTGGGCACGGTGGTTCTGGAGACGGTGATTGTGGCGATCGCGGTGACGGGCTCGGCGATGTACCCGACGGGCGAGGTAAGCCGGGCACCGCGCGAGGTGCTGGCCTATGTGGGGCTGCACGCCTTTGGCGGGACGGGGCCGGCGGTGGTGCCTGGACAGACGCTGGCGAACGCGGGGCAGCTGTCGGCGCCGATTGTGGCGACTGGGCCGTTGGCGTGGTCGGCCTCGCTGAGCCGGCTGCTGGGGGCGCTGATGGTCGGGGCGATCTTTGCGAAGGTGATTTCGACGGCGAACAACTGGCTGTTTTCGCCTGCCACCAACTTGGTCAATGATATTTACGTGCGGTATCTGCGGCCGGAGGCTTCGAACCGGAACATCCTGGTGGTGAGCCGACTGACGGTTGTGGGGTTGGGGGCGTGGGCGCTGTTTCAGGGGCTGCACGCGGAGTCGGTGCTGCAGAAGGCGCTCTATGCGTACACGATCTACGCCTCGGGGTTGACGCCGGTGATTTTGGCGGCGTTCTTCTGGCGTCGGGCAACGGCACCGGCGGCGGTGGCGTCCATTGCGGCGGGAACACTGGTAACAGTTCTGTGGGACAGCGTGCGGCATGGTCTGCCGCGCGTTGTTGCGGAGCGCGATGCGATTCTGCCCGCGCTCTGCATCTCACTCCTTTGTCTCGGCCTGGTGTCGTTGGTCACGGCGCCAGGTGGGCAGGCGACTCGGTCGACGGGCGAGCTGTAGTGGGCGGATTTTCAGGGAGCGCGGGCCCTGGACCACCTGCCGTCGTGTCCGAGAGATTTTTACACTTACTTTTCTCCGCGCTGCGCATCCAACGCGGAGAAACCACCAAATTGAAGGAGAACATCATGGCCGTAGCTGCGACATCGAGCGAACAGAACGACGACATCCTGGACAACATCGGACCGGACGCGACCGCGACCTTTGACCGCCGAGACGCGGTTCCGGAGGCGAGCAGCGAAAGCCTCTACGCTGCGGCCGATGATGATGACGACGAAGACGACGAGGACGACGAGGACGATGATCTGGACGAGGAGGATGACGATCTCGACGACGACGAGGACGATGATCTCGACGACGACGAAGACGATGAGGATGACGAAGACTACGACGATGAGGACGACGACGATGATGAGGACGAAGAGGAGTAAGACCTCATCGCCGACCGCCGGAGTCTGATGTCACAGAAGCGCCGATCCGCTCCGTCAAGCGGTCGGCGCTTTTGTGCGTACCCGCAAGGTGAGTGCGCGTGGCAGTCGTCGCGGACTGCGTCCGCCCATGCGGCCTCGCTACAATGGTGATGATGATTCTTCCCTTTGTGCGCGACCTCCTGGCCGGGCTGGAGCACTCGGGAGCATACGAGCGGGCGCGACGTCACTTATCCAGCGGACAGGGCCGCCGCCGTATCTCCGGCCTGACGGCGACGGCGCGTGCGCTGTATCTTCCGCTGTTTGTCCGGTCAGGCAATGCGCCGGCACTTGTGCTCGTCGCCGACAACAAGGCAGCCGAGACGCTGCACACGGCAGTGATGGCGGCATGCGAGCTGACGGGTGCGCTGACGCCTACTTCCGTTTTGCGGCTGCCGGCGCACGATGTTCTGCCGTTCGAGGGACTGTCGCCGCACTCGGAGATCCAGGAGACACGCGCGGCCACACTGTGGAAGCTGGCTGCTGTGAGGGCGAACGAGCCTCGACTGGTCATCGCGCCGGTCGAGTCGGCATGCATGCGTCTGTTTCCGCGCGACCACTATGCGGGGCTGGCGCTTCGGCTGCGCGTGGGGGAGGAGCATCTGCCGGAGATGGTGGTTGAGCATCTGCTGTCGGTCGGTTACACCAAGGTGGATGTGGTGGAGCTGCCCGGGCAGGTGACGCTGCGCGGCGGGATTCTCGATGTGTTTTCGCCGGAGAACGAGCGGCCTGTGCGCATTGACTTCTTTGGCGATGAGATTGAGTCGATTCGGCGATTCGATGCCGAGACGCAGCGATCCTCCTCGACGACGGACGAGGCTCTGCTGCTGCCGCTGACGGAGACGCCGGTGACCGAGCGGCTGCTGAGCGCCATCAATGCGCGGCTCACGCGCGGCGGGTCGGCCGCGGGAGCAGCGCTCGAGGGCGGCGATGTGCCTGCGGAGCTGCAGACATCAGTCGGCTCCGGAGGGCGCGAGGCGACCGTGTTTCCCGGCTGGGAGTTCTTTGCACCGGTGGCGGGTGCGCGCTCGTCGCTGCTGGATCTGATGGGGCCCAAGACGCGGGTCTTCGTGGAGGAGCCCGCGATGGTGGAGAACCAGGGCGAGCGCTGGTGGAATAAGGTAGAACAGCGGCACGAGCGCTCCGGGATCGGCTCTTTGATCCGGGCGGACGATCTGTATCTGTCACCGTGGGAGTTACAGGATAGAATTCGTGCCTTTGCTGGCGCCGACCTGGACCAGCTGGGCGCTGTCGACGTGCTGGAAGGCAACGCGAGCGAGCTGACGGAGATTGATTTTGCAACCCGGCCGACCATGCGCTTCCACGGCTCGGTGCCGGCGCTGGTGGAGCAGCTGCGGTCGTTGATGGAGGGGGACGCGCGCGTGCTGCTGGCTGCGCCCAATCAGGGCGAGGTGGAACGCCTGGCGACGATGCTGCAGGAGTATGGCGTACCGTACCGTCTGGGGTGGCGCAATCCGCAGCCCGGCTCGGAGACGGTGTTTTCGGAGTCGAGCTATCTGGCGGGCGATCTGCGCACGCCGGTGATTGTGCGCGCGAGCCTTGCCAACGGCGTGCAGGTGCTGGACCTGCACGATCCAGCGAATGGCGTGCCGCGCACCGCGCAGGCAGCGCAGATTGTGCTGTTCGGAGCCAACGATCTTTCAGACGACGCGGACGTCTCCGCGAGGCCGATGGCGCGCAAGAAGTCGAAGGCCGCGGCGTTTATCTCGGACTTCCGCGACCTGAAGATCGGCGACTATGTGGTGCACGTTGAGCATGGCATTGCGCAGTACTGCGGCCTGCGCGTGCTGGACGAGACCAAGAACGCAGCGGAGCCGCCGCTGGAGTTGATGATTCTGGAGTTCGCGGAGAGCGCGAAGCTGTACGTTCCGCTGACGCGGCTGGACCTGATTCAGAAGTATCGTTCGACCGACGCCGGCCCCGCGCCGGAGCTTAACAGACTCGGCAACCAGGCGTGGGCCAAGACCAAGGCTCGCGTGAAAAAGGCCATGCAGGACATGGCCGCCGAACTGCTGAAGCTGTATGCGCAGCGCGAGGCTGCGGTGGGAACCGCCTTTTCGACCGATACGAACCTGCAGCGCGAGTTCGAGGACGCCTTCGACTTCACAGAGACCGACGACCAGCTGAACGCGATCGCTGACATCAAGCGCGACATGGAGAATATCCGGCCGATGGACCGGCTGCTGTGCGGCGATGTGGGCTACGGCAAGACCGAGGTTGCGATGCGCGCCGCGTTCAAGGCGGTGCAGGATTCGAAGCAGGTGGCGGTGCTGACGCCGACGACCGTGCTCTCCTTCCAGCACTTCGAAAGCTTTAAAAAGCGCTTTGCCAGCTTCCCCGTGAACATCGAGATGATCTCGCGTTTTCGCACGCCCAAGGAACAGAAGGAGATCCTGGAGCGGACGGCCGAAGGCAAGGTCGACATCCTGATCGGCACGCACCGCATCTTCTCGAAGGACATCCGGTTCAACGATCTTGGGCTTCTGGTGGTCGACGAAGAGCAGCGCTTCGGCGTGCGACACAAGGAGCGATTGAAGCAGATGCGCGCCGCGATCGACGTGCTCAGCATGTCGGCCACACCGATTCCGCGCACGCTGCATATGTCACTGATCGGGTTACGCGACATGAGCGTGATCGAGACGCCGCCCAAGGATCGGATGGCGATCCAGACGATCGTGGCCAAGTTCGACGAGAAGCTGCTGCGCACGGCGGTGGAGCTGGAGCTGGAGCGCAACGGCCAGATTTACTTCGTGCACAACAGGGTGGAGACGATCTACGAGATGGCCGCGAAGGTACGCGAGCTTGTGCCGCAGGCGCGCGTGGTCGTCGGCCACGGCCAACTGCCCGAGGCCGAGCTCGAGCGCGTGATGCTGTCGTTCATGCACGGCGAGTACGACGTGCTGTGTGCGACGTCGATCATTGAAAACGGCTTGGACATCCCGCTGGCGAACACGATCATCGTGAATCGCGCCGATCGCCACGGGCTGAGCGAGTTGTACCAGCTGCGCGGCCGCGTTGGCCGGTCGAATCGTCGGGCGTACGCGTATCTGCTGATTCCGCCTGAGCAGCAGTTGACGGAGATCGCGCGCCGTAGGCTCTCTGCCCTGAAGGAGTTTTCGGACCTGGGCGCGGGCTTCAAGATCGCCGCGCTCGACCTGGAACTGCGTGGCGCGGGCAACATGCTGGGCGGCGAGCAGTCCGGTCACATCGAGGCGATCGGCTTCGAGATGTACACCACCATGCTGGCGGAGGCGGTGGGCAAGCTGAAGGGCGAAGATACAGGACCGCACGAGACCACGGTGGTCAATCTCGGCGTGTCGGTGCGGATCGACGAGAGTTACATTCCGGAGGAGAATCAGCGGCTGCGGATGTACAAGCGGGTGGCCGCCGCGCTCTCCGCGAGCGAGCTGGCGGAGCTGCGCGACGAGCTGAAGGATCGCTACGGCGATCCGCCGGAGTCGGTCGGCAATCTGCTGGCCGCGGGAGAGATTCGCCTGCGTTGCGAGCAGCTTGGGGTGGCAACGCTGGAGCGGAGACGCACGGCGGTGGAGGAGCTCGCGGCGCCGGCTGTTCGTCCGGCTGCGAATGGGGCCAATCGGGCGGCGCCGTTGCCGCAGCTGCGACCCGGGCAGATTGCCCGGCCGGCCGCGCCGAGTTCACGGCCGTTGCAGCACGGCACACGCGCCATCACGGAACGCGCCGTCACCAACGCGACCCTGGCGGCGCGTGCCACGGCCGCGGTGCGTCCGGCAAACTCGCCGATGCATGCGCAGGCCGGTCAGATCAAGACGATGCGCGACATGCTGCACCTGAAGTTTATCGATCGCTCGGCGGCCGAGAGCTTTGCGAATCCGGGCCGATCGCACGCGCGGCTCGGTCCCGATCCGGCCGCGCTTATGAAGCTGATCCAACGCCACGCGAAGAGCGGCGCGGCGCTGAGCCCACAGGGTGTGCTGCGATGGCCGCTTTCCAGCAGCAAGGCCGAGGACGTCCTGCGCGAGACACGCGACCTGCTTGCGGCACTCGAGCTTACGGTGGACTCGGGCGGCACGGCGGCAGCACAGGCCGTGTAGCTTACCGCATCGGCAAGCCGACCAGCAGACCGCCTTCGCCGGCAAGCTGGTTCTGCCCGCGTACAAGGCGCATGGGCGTAGTCGGCCCCAGGTCGCGGGCGTAGATCTCGCCGTAGTTTCCGACCGCTTGCACCACCCGCAACACCCAGCCATCGTCCAAACCCAACGGCTTGCCGACACCCGGCGTCGCGCCCAGCATACGTCGCACGCGCAGCTCCGTCGCTCGGGCTTTGACCGACGCCGCATTAGCCTGCGTGATGCCGTCCTGCTCCGCAACCACGAGCGCATTCTCCACCCAGCGCACGGTCTCCGTCCACTCGCGGTCGTTCCCGCGAGTCGCGGTCGCAAGCGGATCCTGCGCGAGCACATCCGGCAGGATCTCGTAGTCCCGGCCCTTGGCGCGGAAGGCGATGCGCTCATAGGCCAACTGGGTCGCGTCGGCCGTGATTGCGGCGCAGTTGTTGGTCAGGTACGCCGCCTCCATCTCGCCCTCTTCCTGGAACGGGAAGCCGAGAAACTTGATTCCCTTCTTCGCCATCCACGCGTTCAGATTCAACTCGATCTCGGTTTCGGTCAGGTAGCAGATCTTCTTGCCTTCGAGGTCCTTGGCGGCGTGCACACCCATGCCGTTGTTAACCATCAGCGCCTGCGTGTCCCACAGCATGACGGGCCCGAAGCCGAAGGTCTGCGCGGCGGCATTCGTCATGGTGAACGAAGCCGTCGACACCATCTCCACCTCGCCTGCGCGCAGGCCCTTGAGGGAGTCGTTCTCATCAGAATAGGGGACGATATCGAAGCGCGCGCCCGGCCCCAGAATCGCGATGGCAACCGCCTTGCACAGATCAACATCCAGCAGCGCCCGATTGCCGTGTGCGTCGAGGTTTGAATATTCAGGTTCTTCGCGGTTCAACCCGCAGCGCAGCACGCCGGCCGCCCTTACTTTGGCGACAGTTCCCTGCGCCCTTGCGCTCTCCGCAACTCCCAAACACACAGCGACCAGAAGCACTGCAAGCCCGGCGACACCTCGTCCACTCCGCATCCGCTCTCCTCCAAAACAACGCCGGAGAGGCGCTGATGGCGCCCCTCCGGTAGTGATTCGTTCCGCACTGCAATTTAGTAAGGCCAGTTGCCCGCGGCAGGGCTGCCGGGGTTGATGTCCGGCCGCGGATTGAAGTCCGCCGGCACGGGGTTAGGCAGGTTGGCGTCGGAGGGCGAGATCTGCAGCACGCGGCAGCCGTTGCCGCCGAAGTGCGGCAGAGTCGTGACCAGAGCCTGCGGGATCATCGCGTAGGAGGCGGGCAGCGGAGGCGTCTTGCCCATCAGCCGCGAGTTGTCGAAGGCCGAGAAGAGATCGCCCACACCCGGAGCCTTGACGTCGGAAGGCCCAAGGTATGCCTGGCCGAACTCCTTCTCACCCAGCGCGCGTGCATTCGCCTCGTCCGGCAGATCGCCGAGCGGAGTCAGGTTGAAGAGCTCGTCGATCAGCTTGATCACCGAACCGTGCTCCGTCCGCTCGTGCGAGATCGCGTGCACCATGCCGTATGGCGACAGCACGATCATCGGGATGCGAGGACCCTGATCGAGCGGGTGGCCGAGGGCGTCGAAGTCTCGGATGTGCGGACGCGTGTGGTCATAGAGGCCGTCCGTCTCATCGTAGGTGATGATGATGGCGCTCTCCTTCCAATAGGGGCTGGAGGCGATCGCGTTGACCTCGTCAGCCAGCAAGGCCTCAGAGATCTGCGCATCGGAGTACGCGGGATGATCGTCGTTGCCCTGGAAGTCCGCACGCGTGGTCGGATCGGGATCTTCCGGCACCAGGTGATCCAGGTTGCCGTAGCCGCCGCGCAGATAGAACACACCACTTGACGGCAGCTCCTTCTTGGAGATCGCGGTGTAGAAGTCGCCGAGCCCGAAGAGGTGGTGCTTGGTTTCGGTGGGGTTGTTGGCGATATAGCCGAAGTACTGCGGCGCGTTGTGGTGGGCGATGTAGGTCGCGTTGGTCGTCGATCCCTTGGGGTCGGTCGGCTCGTGATCGTAGCCTTCCTGGTACCACGCCCAGTTGATCTGTTTGTTGTCGTCGCCGGCGATCTTCTTCAAATCGTCCTGCACATCGACCAGGTCGAGCGCCGGATTGCGATCGTCCTGCGTGATGTTGAAGACGTCCTTGCCCATGAAGGAGAGGGGCAGGGTCGCAAAGGTGAGGTTCGAGGCGGGGTTGGTGGAGGGAGGGCTGCCCGCCTCGGTCGGCTGCCGGTCAGCTGGAGGCGTAAAGACGTCAAGTGCCGAGCCCCAGAAGGGCTGGGGATCTGCTGTCACGGGCAGCACCGCGGCAGTGGTCGTGTGGTTTGCACCGAGCTCCGGGTGCTTCACCCACTGCGTCTCGCCGCTCTGCCCCGCGATCATGCCGATCGCGTTCGGCGTCGACGGCCCAATCACGGTTTCAAAGAAGTTGTCGAACAGCGTGAAGCGATCCGCATAGTTCCAAAGGAATGGAACTGTGTCGCAGTCCACGTGGCTCATCACCAGCTCGCCGAACTGCTCGCGCTCGAGCGACGGCACGCTGGTCGGCTTGCCGTTGGCATCGAGCGTGACACCCTCTTCCACGAGCGAGTACCGATCGTTGCGGGCGACATACTTGCTGTCGAAGTCCAGCTTGGTGTCCATCGGCACATGCCCGTGATTCACCGAAGCCGTATCCGCGGGGTAGAGCGGCACCGTCTTGCCGTTCTTGTCTGTGATCGAGGCCGGGATCTTGAAGGGCTGGATCGTGGTGAGCTTGCCGTCGGCGGTGACAAACGGCTGGTTGAAGCCGGGTGTCGAAACCGGCGCCCGCGAGTACAGATTGTCTGCGCCCGGGTAGCTGCCGAAGTAAAAGTCAAACGATCGGTTCTCCTGAAACAGCACAAAGACATACTTGATCTTCTGCCGGAGGAGCGCCTGCTTCTGCCCGTGCGTCAGCTGGGGCGCGTCCTCGACCTTGACCATGTACTTGCTCACTTCGCTGCTCGAGGGCGGCGCAAGCGTTACCGCTGAGCGGCTACTTGTCACGCCCGCGGCCTGCTGTGCCATTACCCCTGACGCCTGCATCAGCAGGCTCGCCATCATCATCGAGGCGCATCCCGCCTTGCCCCATCCACGTGTCGCCATTGCTCCTCCAAAAGTGTGTGTCTGTGTTCCAACGCGTTCGCGCGCACGCGGCCTGTAGGTCCACTCAGAAGGGGCCTGACAGATCGGGGGCTCGAAGAACAGAGACAGAGTGCAGGCGGTCAGAACAAAGCACGCTTACGGCTCTATGAACATCCTGTGACAAACCGCCAAAGGCAAAAACGACGTGCGCACGATAACAACGCCCAAGCCTCGGCGCAGGCAGGTAAAGCGCGGCCGCTCAGCCCTTGGCGTCTTCGTACTCCTCGTGCCACGCCGTCTGGATCGCTTCCAGGATGCCCTCATTCGACTTTTGCGTGTCACCCACAAAGCCCGGCAGCTCGGTCACATAGCGATGCAGGTCCGTGAAGCGCACAGTGTAGGGATCGACATCCGGATACATCTCCTGCAGCTGTATGCCGATCTCTTCGGCGTCGGTCCACTCAAGCTCTCGCGGCATCTCGCTCTCCTAGCTTCCAGGCCCGTGGGCCGGCTTGCCTTCCTGCACGTAGTTACGGTTCCACTTTGGGATCTCCACCACATAACTGCCGGGCTTTTCGATCACCGCCTGGCAGCCCAGCCGGGAGTTCAGCTCCAGCCCCGCAGCTGTCTCCATGCGATCAAGCTCCAGGTCCTCCGCCTCGCTCAGGCCCGCGGCACCCTGCTTGATATACAGATGGCACGTGGTGCACGCGCACACCCCGCCGCACGCGTGGTCGAGGAAGATGCCAAAGTTTTCTGCGACGTCCAGGAACGATAAAGGAAGGCCGTGCCCCTCGTACGGCAGCGAATCGAACGCAAACTCCACCGTTCGCCCTTCCGGCTCAAACCGCACCCGCACCATGCCTTCGGCCGGCGGCTTGCTCTCGTCCACACTTGTCTCCTGCTTTGCTTCGCTCATCAGCTCCTCATCTGCAATAGATTGCGGACCAAACTACTTCGCTGTCGGTCCATCGGCCTTCGGCGTCTCGGGCGCGTCCGGCTCACGCTGCGCCGCGTCGGCCTTCTCCGCCTCCACCACATCGGCCTTGGCGAAGGGATGCGGCGCCGTCGGCCCCTCGCCCATCTTCTCACCCGCCGACTCCATCGTCTGCCCTCTCACCGCGCCGCCCACCGCCGCGTCCATCATCAACTCCGCAAAGCGTCGCGTCGCCTTGTCTGTCCGCTCAATCGCCTGCCGGATGATCGTGTAGTCGCCGCCCTTCACCGACGCCTTCAACTCCAGGACTTCCATCTCGATCGTCGAGATCTCCTTGGACGTCAGCTGCTGCCACGCCTCATGCGTCTTGCCCTTGTCGATCGCGACCAGAATCGTCTCCGCCTCGTTCTTCGCCTCAATCACCTGCCGCTCCGTCATGTCCGCCTCCGCGTTGTCAAACGACTCCAGGATCATCGTCTCCACCTGTTCATCCGTCAGCCCATAGGTCGGCTTCACCTGAATCTGCGCCTCTTGCCCGCTTCTCTGCTCACGCGCCGAAACCTGCAGGATCCCATTCGCATCAATCAGGAACTTCACCTCGATACGCGGCATCCCGGCCATCATCGGCGGTATCCCCTTCAGATCGAATCGGGCCAGTGATCGGTTGTCCTTGGCCAGCTCGCGCTCCCCCTGCAAGACATGGATGGCTACGTTGGTCTGCCCGTCCACCCCCGTCGTGAAGTGCTCCGTAGCGCTCGCCGGGACGGTCGAGTTGCGCTCGATGATCTTCGCCACCACGCCGCCGAGCGCTTCGATGCCCAGGCTCAACGGCGTCACGTCCAGCAGCAACAGGTCCTCCGTCGCCGCGCTCGCCTGCCCGCTCAAAATCTGCGCCTGCACCGCCGCCCCCAGCGCCACCACCTCATCCGGATTCAACTCCGTATGCGGCGCCTTGCCGCGCGCCTCCAGGCCAAACACCTCGCTTACCAACCGCCGCACCGCGGGAATCCTCGTCGACCCACCCACCAGCACAACCTCGTCGATCTGCTCCGGCGAAACCTTGGCGTCTTTCAGCGCCTGTCGGCACGGCCCCGCTGTCCGCGCGATCACATCCGCGATCAATCCCTCGAACTGCTCGCGGGAGATCTCCCGCGTGTATCGCTGGCCGCCCGGCAAGGCGACATCCAGCCGCGCGGTCTCCGCCTGCGACAGCGCGATCTTCGCGTCGATCACTGCCTTGCGCAGCGCCTGCACCGCCTCTGCCGAGCCCGACATATCCACGCCCAGATCGCCCTGGATGTCAGCGAGCGCAACCCCCAGCAGCAGGTTGTCGATGTCGTCGCCGCCCAGGTGCGTGTCTCCCCCCGTCGCCACCACCTCGAAGATGCCCTCGTGCAGCTTCAGGATCGACACATCAAACGTCCCGCCGCCGAAGTCATACACCGCAATCAGCCCATCGCGGCTCTTGTCCAGACCATAGGCCAGCGCCGCGGCCGTCGGCTCGTTCACCAGCCGCAGCACCTCCAGCCCCGCAATCCGCCCGGCGTCCTTGGTCGCCTGTCGCTGCGCATCGTTGAAGTAGGCCGGCACGGTGATCACCGCCTTTGTCACCGGCGTCCCGAAGAATCGCTCCGCGTTCCGCTTCAACTGCAGCAGCACATACGCCGCAACCTCCGGCGGTGTCAGCGTCAGGCCGCCCACTTCAAGCCGAATAACGTCCGCCCCTGCCTCACTCTCGCCGGCCTTCTCCTCGCCGGCAGCCAGCCGAAACGGAAACAGCTTCAGCTCCTCCGCCACCTCCGCCCGACCCCGACCCATCAGCCGCTTCGCCGAGTAGACCGCATTGCCCGGCGCAGTCAGCAGGACACCGCGAGCCGCATTGCCCACCTGAAAGCCACTTCCCTCCTCATCGAACGCCACCACGCTCGGCACCAGCCGGTCCCCATCCTCGCCCGGAATCACCGTCGGCCGATTCCCCTCCATGAACGCCACCAAGGAGTTCGTCGTCCCCAGATCGATTCCAACCACACGCCCGTCCGCCATCTCGCCTCGCTCACTCCGCCGCGAAATCCTCCCGCGGCGCATCTTCCCATCATCGCATCCGGCCTGGCGAACTCCCTCCCCGCCCGTCGCGTTCCCCCATAGGATGTTGCGCGACGCGCCTACGCATCCTGAGACCCGCATCCGGCTCTCGGCGAAGAATGCCGCCTGGACCTCCCGCGGCGCGTGATTCACCACACCAAACCGTGCCCGGCCAAACCTGCTAGCGTCGTGTGATGGAAGAGCTCAACCCCTACGGACACCACCTCGGCGACCTCGATCCCGCCGAGGTCCTGCGCGACACCCCCGGCCGTCTCCGCTCGCTGCTCGACGGCCTCACCCCCGAGCAGATCGACACCCGCCCCGGCCCGCAGAAGTGGTCCCTCCGCGAGATCATGGCCCACATGGCCGACTGCGAGATCGCCTTCTCCTGGCGGCTGCGCCAGATCCTCGGCGCGGACTCGCCCACCCTCGCGTCCTTCGACCAGGATCGGTGGTCGGCCTTCTATGCCAAGTACGACCTCGCGGCCGCGCAGGCCACCTTCGAGGCCCTCCGAGCCTGGAATCTCCGGCTGCTCTCCGCAACAAACGCCGACGAACGCGCCCGCACCGCCCGCCACCCCGAGCGCGGCACCGTCACCTTTCAGGACACCGTCGAGACCATCGCCGGCCACGACCTCCACCACATCCGCCTGCTCGAAGCCACCCGCAAGAAAGAGGCCACCACGGCCGTCCCCTCTCCCTCTTAGGCCGGCATCGCTGGGAGGCAACAAAGCCGCCGCGCAATCTCACGCGGCGGCCCATTGCTGCGACGCTTCCTGGCTACCGCCCCACAAACCGCCGCCGCATCGCCCCAAAGCCGGCCAGTGCCCCACTGCCCACCAGAAGCAGCATCCCCGGCTCCGGAGTGACATTGCTGATCGTCAACGTGTCGCCCGTCGTGTTTCCAGATGGCCCGAAGTCTGTGAAATATGAGCCTTCCGCGAAGGTGTACGTGCCTGGCATATAGCTGCCGTCCGAGTTGACGAAGTTGGCGGCCCCATTCTCGTAAAAACCCACATCGTCGTCGTGGCCCGCATTTACGCCGAGAACAAACTGATCAAACCCATCGAATCCCTCGGAATCGAGCGACGAAGACAGGTAAACCTGCTCAGGATCTCCTCCGTCCGGAATGGTTCCCGTCCCTGTGGACTCGCCATTCAGGGTGGAGCTGACCCAAGTCAGTGAGCCGGGCGCTTCAGCGTACGCCGCACCCTGATCCGAACTGAAGGTAAAGGTGTACTTCTCCGCCTTGGCTTGAGCACTTCCAGCAACCAAGGCACACGACACAGCGAGCAAAGCAGCGTTCCGCAACATAAGCACCCTCCTGAGGGCAGCGCGAGCAGGGTAACAGTACCTTCTCTGGTTCCGAGACTTTTATTTCGTCCCACTCGGCTCGCCAGCGGTACTCCGAGGTTCACCGGCACCCCAAACCGCGGCGACCCGTCCGCGTTCCATGTAAATTGCTGGACGCGCGGCGACCGTGCCCCGTCGCATCCCTGGCGCGGCTCCAGATACGCGTGATAGATGATCCACTGCTGCGTGCCATCGGGCGAGCTGAAGAAGCCGTTATGCCCCGGCCCAGAGGCATGGTGCGCCGGAGCCTCGAAGAGCACCGGATGGTCCAGCTTCCGCCAGCTCGTCCCATCCATCAGGTCTGCTCCCGCGGTCGTCTGCACCTCGCCCAGCTCGTACCGATCCGTCCAGCAGCCCGAAGCCGAATAGATCAGAAAGATCCGCGAGAGCCATATCTATCCCATGAAGAGCACGGCTCTTCCGCCTCCGCCGTGGCCGACGCCAACCAACGCACGGTGGACTTCGTTCACCGGCACGCGGGACCCTGACCCTCCTACTCGAGTGCCTCCCCCACATCACGCACCAGATTCCGCACATAGCTTCGCCGGTTCAGCAGCGCCACCATCGCCTCCCGCGCCGCCGTCTTGCCCGCCTCGTCGCCCGCATCGACGGCCGCGTCCCACCTCCCCCACAACCCCTCCAACTCCACTCCTACCTCCGCCAACATCCCCTCAAACTTCGCCTTAACTCCCTCCAGATCGCGCCGCAACTGCGGGTCGTCCTCCCCAAATTTCTTCGCCGCCCGCATCTCCTCGAGCTGCATGTTGAGCTCGAAGGCCTCCTCCAGCAGCTCCGGCGGGACAGCCTGCTTCTTCGCCCCTCCACTCGCCCGCGCCGCCTCGGTCGCCGCCTGGCTCTGCTCCTCCAGCTCAACTCCTTCTAAACGCAAGAGATATTGCGTGCGCGCGATCGGGTCCCGAAGCGTCCGATAGCCGTCGTTCAGCGCCGAACTCGCCCCAAGCGCGGCTTCCTGCTCCGCCGCCGGTTTGCTCGCGAACCGATCCGGGTGCAACCGCCGGCTCTGCGCATAGAACTCGCGCTCCAGCGCCGCCACGTCCAGCCGCAGCTTCGCGGGTTCTATCCCAAACAGTGCAAAATAGCTCGCCATCGCCATCGATCCTCTCCTCACCAGACTACCGAACCGCCGTGCCCCCGCGCTCCAGGCGCGCAGTAGACTGGCATCATGTTCCGGGCCCTCCGCCTCGCACTCGCCGCCTCGCTTCTAACCCCGGCCCTCTCCGCCGCGCACGCCCAGGCCCCCGCGCCCAACTCCAACTGGCAGACCGACCTCGCCGCCCGTCGCGCCCAGCTCGTCAGCAGCAACGGCCCGGGCACAGACCCGGCCCTCGCGAAGCAGCTTCTTACCATGCGCGACGACGACCAGACCGCCCGCGGTATACGGTCCGCCAAGCCCGGCCAGCCGCTTGCCATTGCGACCAACCTCCGCGCGATCGACAGCACCCTGACCACGCAGCTCAAGTCCATCGTCGAGCAGCACGGCTGGCCCACCATCGCGCTGGTCGGGCTCGAGGCCTCCAACGCCGCCATGCTTCTGCTCACCCATACGGCCGACCATGCCTGGCAACGCTCGCTGCTTCCGCAGCTCACCAGGCTGGCCGACCAGCGCAAGATCGACGGCGCCCCCCTCGCCTTTGTGATCGATAAGGAGTTGCTCGCCGAAGGCAAACCCCAGCGCTACGGCACACAGTTCCAGACTGTGGACGGCGCGATTGCCATGGTGCAGGTCGAGGACCCCGGCGGGCTCGACTCGCTCCGTGCCCGCACGCTGCTGCCGCCCATCGAGGTCTACAAGGTGCAACTCGCGCAGCTCTACCACCTAAAGTCGAGCAACCGCATTCTCAGCCCGCCCGCATCCAGCGCACCCTAGCCCGGGGAGGGCCCCAACCGGCCCTCCACCGCACAGCAGCGATCAGCGAAGTGACTGAAATGCAGCGAAGTCCGTCCCCGGCGTAAACGAGACGCCGCGTAGAACCTCACCGAACTTCGCGTCTTTAACCTCCTGGAACGGGATCACCGGACCCTTGGCGGAATCTGTAACCGCCAGCCGATCCACAACCACGAAGAGCCGATTCGGATCCGCACCGATATCGCCGTTGCCGCTCACCGTCGAGCTCACGCCCCAGATCGCAACCAGGCCGTCGGGCCCGACCAGACCCGTGATGTTCCGCAGGCCATCTGTCGCCGGCGCCCACGGCAGACCCGTCGCAACGTTGTCTCCTGTCGGGTAGTTGGCCACGGTGTATGGCGATCCCAGGCCGAGGCCGTTCTGCAGCACATAGGCCAGCTTCCAGCTGTTGCTCTGCGCATCGAAGACCCACTTTTGCAGCCCCGCCATGGTCTGTGCCGCCGCGTGCGTGTACAGGTCCGTGCCGCCGGTGTAGCCATCCCCCTCATCGGCCAGGTAGAGCGTCGTCGCGTTCGCAAACCAGATCCCGAATGGCTTGCTCACCGTCGACGCCGTCTTGGCCGGAACGGACGGAAAGCCCGCCAGAATGCACATGTTGTTCGGCAGCCCGGTGGTCGCCAGTGTGTTTGGGTCATACTGCAGCGGCGCCGTCGGCAGCTTTGCGCCGGGCAGCGGCAGCCCGATGCCGTTCGGGCACGCCTTGTTCGTGGTATCGACGAAGTACACCGTGTTCACGCCGTTGCCGCCGCTGCCCTTGGTGTAATACAGCACATTGTTCCAGATCGTTATGCCGCGGAAGTTGTCGTCTTTACCGATCTTGTCAGCCTTGAGCCCAAGCTCCGTGATCGAGAAGCTGCCGACCGGCGTGGGCAGACCAGGGTTCTGCGCGTCCTCCGCCGCCTTGCTCGGAACGACGATCTGCGCGCCCGCGCCCAGCACCACGCCCGTCGGCTGCGGGTTGCTGCCGTTGCCCGCATTGCCCGCGGTGTAGTACACGTCCGCCCCATTGCTGTTGTTCAGAATCGCCGCGCGCCCATTGTTGCCGCTGTAGGCGTTGGTCTCCGTAAATCGAAATCGCCCGTTCTCGTTCAGCTGCGCCACTGCCCGGTAGGTCGGGGTCTGCCCGTCCGGATTGGTTGGGTCCACCACCAGCGGCGTGTTCGCGTTTGATACGTCCAGCTCGTCAATCGGCGCCACATAGCCCATGAAAGTCAGCGCCTTGCCATCGGTCGACAGATGCAACGCCAACTCCGACTTCGAACTGAAGCTCGTCGCCAGGTGCTGCGAGTTGCGCTTGTCGCCCAGCATCACACTAGGCACCGCAATGCTGTTGATCGGCTGCCCAAAGATCGAGATCTGGTCGAGATAGATCTTGGACGCGATGCCGAAGTTCCCGTCGTAGAGATCGTCGTTGAAGACGTACGGGTAGGTTCCGTCGTATGGCGCGCCGGTGGAAGCGGAGCAGCCGCCAAGCGTCGTCGCACAGTTCGGCGGCAGGATCTCGCCCCTGGTCACGTTGCTTGCGCGGTTGTCATAGACGCTTCGGCTCACAACCAGGTTGTTGGGCAGGAGCTTGGCCTCCTGCGCCCATCCACTACCCGCTGCCAAACCGCACGAAACCGCTGTCGCCAACACCACTCCGCGTCGCTGCGCCATTCAGTTGTCTCCACGCGAGGCCCTTCGGGCCTCGCCGAATCAGCAACCTACACCCTTCGCGTGACGCTCGCGTGAACACCTCTACCACGACCCCTGCTTCATGCCCCACCAGTACACCAGCCCCACCGTCGCTGTCGTCTGCGCCCGCTTGAGCGCGCCCGCGGTGTCGCTCAAGAAGTACTGCCGGTTCGACCAGTCGCGGCGGTATTCGAGCTTCGTCTGAAAGCCTGTGCCGAAGTCGTGATTCAGCACCACCGTTCCCTCCTTCAGCGCCTGCGTCGTGCCGCTGAACAGCCCGCCGCGATCGTCGAAGTACTCCCCGCGCCAACCCACGTACCAGCTCCGCGGCAACGTGTACCTCCCCTCCAACGCTCCGATGGCCACGCGCCCCGGCTGCTGCTCCGCGACACTTCGGTTCAGAACAAAGTCCGCTTCTCCGATCAGCTGCAGCTTGGGCGTCGCCTGCCACGTCGCGTACGTGTCGAAGATATGCTCCCGCCCATTCGGCGCGGGCGAGATGTTCGTCAGCGGCAGACCGGGCTGTGTTGCGGTCGTCGGCAATCCGGGATACAGCGTCAGCGGCGTCGCCCGCGCCTCCTGCCCGAAGTAGTAGTTCACATTCCACTGCACTGTGCTGGCCGGCTTCAGCGTCAGAAGAAAAGCCTGCGATTTGTAACCGTTCAAGTCCTCGGTGTCGTTGGCTCCGTTCACCAACCAATACCCGAGGCCCACCTTCGAGGACGCCTGATAGTTCGCGCGCAGACCCATGTGGTAGAACGGCAGATAGTTGAACAGGTACCCGCGCGAGTACGCAATCTGGTCCTTCGTGTAATTGCCCTCGTTGCCCAGCGAACTCGTAAACTTGCCAAAGTCCAGCTGCAGCCCATGGCCCACCGGAGCCAGCCAGCTGCCGTAGACCTGAAACACGTTGCGCCACACCTGCGGCCGCTGCTCGTTCACGCCTGAGCCCTGCAGCGTCTCCGTCGCCTGCCCGAACTGCAGATCCAGCCGGCCGCCCACGCGGCTCTCCGTCGTCGGCAGCTTCTCCACGACCACGCTCGCCTGGCTCAGGCTGAAGCTGTTGCTCGACACGTCATAGGCGCGCAGGAGGTTGACCCGGCCCACCGGCGCGTTGAAGTTATACCCGTAGTAGCCGTCAACCCCGAAGTTGAGCGTGGTTCCGCGGAAAAACTCCAGCGTCGGACGGTCCGCCGGCGTAAGCACCGGCGCAGTCTCTGTGGTTGCGCCTGCTCCGCTCACCACGGCCGCGACCGGCTCGCTCGACGAGGCCACCTGTGTTCCGCCTGGCGACGATGCCGCCCCGACCTCGGAGGTGGACGGTGAACTCATCGGCGTCGCAGCTGAAGTAGCGGTCGTGCCGGAGGCCTCCTCCAGCGCCGCCAGCCGCGCCGAGATCCGATCGACCTCCGCCCGCAGCTCACGGATCTCCGCAGCACGCGCGGCATCGGGCGCCGCCGTCATACCCTGCGCAAAGACCGCCGCCGGTCCAAAAACAAGCACAACGAAAGAGAGAAGAAGAGAGCGAGCCGTGACCATAAGAACCTCGGTCCCTATCCTCGCCCCCGGCCTTCTAAAAAGTCTGTAAAAGAACTCTGCTTTATCCGGCTCTATGCCGAAAAGCTCGACCCACACCCGCAGCTCTTGGTCGAGTTCGGATTGATAAAGTTAAAGCCCTGCCGCATCAGAGTCTCTTCAAAGTCCAGCACCATGCCAGCCAGATATAGAAAGCTCTTCGGGTCTACGAAGACCTTCACCGGCTTCGCCCCGCTCGGGTCGTTTGGCGTCTCCACCCCGGCCCCGAAGAGAAAGGTCCGATCCCGTTCGCGCGCCTTGGAATCAAACCGGATCGAGTAGCTCAGACCGGAGCACCCCCCGCCAAGAACGCCCAGCCGCAAGCCGCCCTGCTCGGGCGAGACCCCTTCCTTCGCCATCGCCACACGAATCCGCTTGAGCGCGTTCTTCGTGATTTCGACGGCCTGCTTCGCCCGCGGCGCCTGCCCCTCCGCCGTCAGCAACACCATGCCGTCCAGGGGATTCTTCGGCTCCGGCTTGGGCGGAGTCATCAAACCAGGTTGCAGCGTCACCATTCCCATCAGGTCCTCCAAAAACAACTGAGCTGGCGGCCACCAAGGCCACCAGCCCCGCTCCGCTTCCCTCGCCTAGTGCGCGGCGCCAACGGCCGTCGGTGCCTCAGCCCCTTCAGCTACGCCGTTCTTCTTCTTCCAGTCGCCGATAGCCGCGCGAATGGCATCTTCCGCCAGAACCGAGCAGTGAATCTTCACCGGCGGCAGCGCCAACTCCTTCACAATGTCCGTGTTCTTGATCTCGAGCGCCTCCGCAACCGTCTTGCCCTTGACCCACTCGGTCGCCAGCGACGAGCTGGCAATCGCCGATCCACAGCCAAAGGTCTTGAACTTCGCGTCCTCAATCACCTGTGTCTCGGGATTCACCTTGATCTGCAGCCGCATCACATCGCCGCACTCCGGTGCTCCCACCAGGCCGGTCCCAACTGTCTCCGAGCTCTTGTCCAGCGTTCCCACGTTTCGCGGATTCTCGTAATGATCAACTACCTTGTCGCTGTATGCCATCGCAGTATCCCTCGCTCTTACTAGATGATAGTCGCACCTGCTTGGGTTCGCCAGCCCGTTGCGCCTCCTGATTGCACCACTTCCGGTGCACTTTCACCGGTTAACACATCCTCCGCGCGCCACTTCCCCACCGGCATGTGACCCATCCGGCCTCATGCATCGAAGCGCGTACCGGTCTACCGCCGCCATATCCGCCGCCGCACCGCTGCTGCTGCGCCGAGCACACCCGTCCCCAGCAGCAGGAGGCTCCCGGGCTCGGGTGTCGCCGTATTCGGTCCCGCAGGCGTCACCGCGCCATCGTTCAACAGGTACTCCTGTCCATACGAGGGAAAGATCACAATAGGATAGCTCCCACTGTCTAACGTGCCAGGGTCGCATACATCGGTCAACGAGCACAGGGGCGATCCACTGTAGCCCACCAGCGTCGCCGTGTTCAGGTACAGGTTGTAAAACAATCCGTGGCCGCCAAGCAGGTAGGCATACACATCCGGAGTCAACTGCGACGACTCAAATGGCCCATCCCCCACGCTGTAGCTCTGCGTGCCGATCGTGTACTTGAAGGTATCGCCCAAAATAGTTCCCGCGGTCGTATCGATCGTCAGGGTTCCACGAATGGACCCAACAAGGATGCCGGCGTCCACATCCGTCGGCTGGTACAGGCTTCCGCTGATGTCGAAGACTTGTGTGTCGGCGTTTGCCGTCAGCGCACACACGGCCGCCAGGGTAGCCAAAAAGATCGTCGCAGCAACTCGCATTCTGTTCCTCCGGAAGTCCTGGGCCCTGATTCATGCAAGGAACATTCCACCCTCTCCCGCGGGGGTGTCAAGCAGATTCTTCCCTCCCCACGCCGACCTTTCTGGCGTCCGGGCTCAGCCCGCCGGCGCCCGGCCACGGTCCCTCTCCCACCGGCCTCACCCTCTGCTAAGGTCAAAGGAGAGCATCCGTTGGCTGAGCAACTGCACCTCCCATCCACACCTCCGGCCTCGCCTGCGGCGCAGCCGGCGTCTCCCGCCGAGCAGCGCCCCCCCTTCGGCGGCTTCGCCCCAGTCTGGCTCCAGCGTCTGTCGCTCTTTGTGCTCGTCCTGTTCTGCGTCTACCTCGGTGTGCTGGTTCTGATCCTTCCCTGGTGGACCCGCATCTGGGACCACAACCCCTTTCTGCTCGCGCGCCCGACTCTGGCCCACGTCCTCCACAACGGCGCCGTCCGCGGCATCGTCTCCGGCGTCGGCCTGCTCGATATCTGGATCGGCATCTCTGAAGCCATTCACTACCGCGACTTCCGCCCTTAGCACAGCGCTCGCCCCGACGGCTATCCCGGACAGCTCTCCCGGACAGCAACGGGACAGCTATCCCCAGGGCACTCCCCGCCGTCACACCCCTCATGTCCGCCCGCGCCGCCACCGTCCTGGCCTTCGCCCTCCTTGCCCCACCGCTCACCCTCCTCGCGCAGGGCGGCGCCGTCTCCACCACCGTCTCCGTTCCGCTCGCCGACGGCGACTCCGCCACCGTTACGGGCGTCCTCGCCGTCCGCCACCGCAATGGACAGCAGTTCCTCGTGCTCCAGTCCCCCACGCCCTACTCTCTCGTCCACGATCATCAGGCCGGCGAACACACCGGCAAGCTCGTCCGTGACATCCCCATCGAGCTCCAGGGCCGCGACGCCGATCTCTCCGCGCTCAGCGGTCGCACCCTCACCGCCAAGGGCCACCTGCTCTTTCAGCCTGCCGCCACCAGCTGGAACGGAGCCCTCCTCCAGGCCTCCGTCGTCATCCTCCCCGGCGGCAAGGAGCTCCGCCCCAGACACTAGTGCGCGCTACAATCCCGCGTACCAGTCGTACCCCAGCTTCGTCCAGTAGTCATCCGGCTTGTCGTTGGTATACGCGATCAGCCCGATCCGCTTGATCTGTTTGTAACCATATTTGATCGGCGCATGCAGCCGCAGCGGCGCGCCGTGAAACTGCGTCAGCGGCAACCCCATCATCTCCGTCACCAGAAGCGTCTGCGGATGCCGCATGTCCTTCATGTCATAGCCCACGTAGTAGTCGCCGTCCGGCGTCTCCAGATACACGTAGCGCGGCTCCTTGCCGTCAATCAGCGCCGGCGGGTACAGCTCGAGAAAGTCCCGCATCCGCACCCCCGCCCAGTGCACAATCTGGCTCCATCCCTCGATGCACTTGAACTGCGTCACCAGCTCGTGCCGCGGCAGCTTGGTGATGTCCGCCATCTGCAACAGCACGCCCGGAGTTCCACGCGGCAGCGTCGAGTTGCTCTCCCCCGCCTCCTCCATACCGCGCGGCTTGCGACCCAGATGGTTGTCGTCCTGCTGCTCCTCCTCCCCGCTGTCGCGGTCCAAGGACGTGCTCTGCGCCGCCGCGGTCCGCACCGGCATCGGCCCGTTAGAAGGCGGGGCGTTCCCACCACCCATCGGCGCGCCACCGTTTGGTCCCTGCTTGGCAGCTCCCCTCCCGCTGCCTCCCTCCACCGGCCTGCCCTTTGCCGCTTGGTCAGCCTCCGCCGCCTTCGGCTTTACTTTTGTGTCGTGGCCCTGGTCTTCTTTCGTCTGGGCGTCGCCGTAGCGGTAGTCCCACGCCGTCACATCCGGCACATACCCGGGCTGCCGCTCGGCGTCCTTCATGCCTACAACCTGCAGGCGCCAGCTCTCCGGCACCAGCGTCTTCTTCAGACCATAGATCCCGTTCACCCGCAGCGTCTCCGCCCGACTCAGCGGATAGGTCGGCGCAAGCTCCGCATCGCGAAACACGCCGCGCGAGATCGACGCATTCGTCCGAAATGCATTCCGCAGCAGCCCCGGCTGCAGCTCGTCGCCCGTCGACGTATTCAGGTAGTGGTACAGCCCATACGCCGCGCTCGCGCCGACGGCGGCCACCACAAACGATCGCCGTGTGTGCCGCCGCGACTCCGCCAGCACCGCGGCATCGGCCTCCTCGCGCCCAGGCAGCCGCTTGGTCATCACATCGTCCGCGCTCCGCGGGTCGGCCGGCCGCTGCTCCCCAGCACGCACCGCCGGCCGCTCCCCCGCGGGGCTCGCACTCTCCGCCGCCGGTTTGCCGGCCTGCTCCGCCGCCTCGCCCTCGCCCGCCCGCATCTCGTTGCTCATCGCCAACTCCTTCGCTCCGCTTCAAGTGACGGCGCCTCGGTCCGCTGAATCTCCAGGCCACTCACCATCGAGCGGAAGTTGTTCCATCCGGCCAGCACCACCTGCCCCACATGGATTACAAAGAATCCCAGAAACCCCATCGTGATCCAGAAGTGGAGCCACCGAGCCATCTCATAGCCGCCCAACATCGTCGTCAACCAGTGCGTCGAAGTCGGCTTATAGATCGCCAGGCCAGTCAACAGCATCGCCGCCCCCATCACGATCATCGACGTGTAGGCAATCCGCTGCGCGCCGTTGTACTTCGTCTGCGGCGGCAACCCCTTACGCAGGTGCAGATCCACCAGCGTCACCTGGATCGCCTCCTTCAGGCTCTCCCGCTGCGGCAGCAAAAACCGCCACTCGCCCGAAAGCCACGTGTACAGCACCCATGCGATCCCATTCAGCGCAAAGATCCACATGAAAAAGAAGTGGTATCCCAGACCCTGCGTCACGTGATACACCACGTGCGTCCGCGCATACACCCAGTCCGGAAACAGCCGAAACAGCGTCCAGTGCCCCAGCCCCACGCGATACACCCGGTGCGGATACTTGTACGCGTTGTCCGAGTCGTTCCAGTAGATCGCCAAACCGCTCCAGATCATGGTGAACAGCACCGGGAAGTTGATCCAGTGCATCCATCGGATCGCCAGCGGGTGCTTGCGTTCCAGGCGAATACTCGCCGCGCCCTCGGGGGCTTCGCGCCGCTCCGCGCCCTGCTCTCCATTCGTTCCTGTCCGCCTCAATCCCATCGTCTCGCTCCTCGGTTCAACAGCAACGCTCGCAGCGCATCTGACCTGCCCGCCCACTGGAAGTTACACGACTGCCCGTGCGGCGTCTCCGCTTATCGGCGATCCGCACGCCCCATCCTCTCCAGCACCTCCGTCACAACCCGCAGCCCGCCCGCAACCGTCTCGGCGTCCGCCGCCGTGAAGCATACGCGGAACTCCACCACGCCTGGCTCCGGCCGCGCCGGCTCAAACGCCATCCCCGGCGCCACGCTGACGCCGCGCCTCTCCATCTCCACAAACAGCTCATCGGCATCGACCGGAAACAACACACGGCACCACAGATACAGCCCTCCCTCCGGCGCGCGAAATCGCAGCAGCCCCCCCTCCACCGCCGGACGCAGCGCGTCCATCGCCGATCGGCACAGGGCGCCGTGGTGCTCGCGCAGACGCAGCAGATGGCTCTCCATCTCGCCCGTCTCCAGCAAATCCGACAGAACCACCTGATTGAAGCCGCCCGAGAAGAGGTTCGACCGCATCTTCACCAGCGCCATCTGCTTCACCATGTAGCTCGGCGCCAGCACCCAGCCCAGCCGCAGACCGGGCGCGAGCATCTTCGAAAAAGTACTCACCAGAACTACCTGCGAGTGGGAATCAAGCTTATACAGGGTCTCCGGCACGCTCTGCGCCCCAAACCCCGTCCGCGCGTACACGTCGTCCTCCACCACCGGCACACGGTAGCGGTGCGCCAGCTCCAGCAGACCCAGCCGCGTCTTCCGGCTCATCACCCGCCCGGTCGGGTTGTGATACGTCGGCATGGTAAAGATCAGCTTCGGCCGGCTCCGCAGCAGCAGTCGCTCCATCCTCTCCAGCGACCACTCCACCGGCCACGGCACCAGCGTCGCCCCCATCGACCGAAAGCTCTGGATCGCCCCAGGGTAGGTCGGGGCGTCAATCACCACGGTGTCGCCCGGCTCCAGCAGACACCGCGCCAGCAGATCGATTCCTTCCTGCGCTCCGGCCGTCACCATGACGTGCTGCGGGTTGACCCCCGTCCACGTCCCGATCGCCTGCCGCAGCCTCCACTGACCCTCCGCCTTGCCCACCGCCAGCACACCGGGCATCTCCTCCGTGAGCACCCGGGACGCGCTCGCCCGAAAGGCCGCCTCCGGAAATACCTCCAACGACGGCGTCCCCGCCGACAGCGGATAGCGGATATCGTCCACACACCGCCGCGCCAACAGCTCCAACACCGGCTCATCCAGGCTGTTTGCCGTCCGCGAGATCTTGCCGCTCCAGGAAAAGCTCTCGGCCGCCCGCGGCAGCGCGCAGAAGTATGCCCCCTTGCCCTGCAGCCGGCGGATGATCCCCTTTCGCTCCAGGTCCGCGTACGCCGCTGTCACCGTCGTCCGGCTCACCTTCATCTGGCTCGCAAACTCGCGCTCGCTTGGCAAGCGCTCCGCCGAGCGAAACGCCCCACTCGCGATCCCCTCCAGCACCGACCGCCGAACCCAGGCGCTCCGGCTCTCTCCCGTCGTCTGATCCACAACCTTGCTCATGCTCGTGCTCTCTCTCGAAACAAGGTGTTAGACACCCAGACTATCCGTTCGGCTCGCCTTCACCCGGTCCACCTAGAAACTGGCTCCCTCCCCCGCCCTCCCCCGCCCGTGGCACGCCGCTCCTCTGCCGCCGCGCTACACTCACCCGAGCGCACCCATCCCGCGATTGGTCACACGACCTTCCCACCCAGGCCTCCTCCATGACACCACCCCCTGCAACCACCCCTTCCGTATCTCCCTCCACCCCTGCCACCGGCCAGCTCGAACCCACCCCCATCGCCCAGGCGCGGCTCGCCTACGAAAACCTTGACTTCCTCGACTCCACCGAGGGCCGACCCCTCCGCATCCTCGCCGAATACGCCGAACCCATGGCCCGCTTCCGCGAACAACGCATCGAAGACACGGTCGTCTTCTTCGGCTCGGCTCGCTTCGGCCCCCTCGACCGTGCCCAGGCAAGCTTGGCGGACCTCCCGCAAACCGCTGATGCAGAGAAGCTTCACCTGGCAACCGCGGCCGTCAGTATGGCCCAGTTCTACGAGGCCGCCCGCACCCTAGCCCATCGCCACGCAGCCTGGGCCCAAACCCTGCCCGGACCGCGCCATCGCTTTGTCGTCACCTCCGGCGGCGGACCCGGCATCATGGAGGCCGCCAACCGCGGCGCCTGGGAGGCCGGCTGCAAGTCCATCGGTCTCAACATCGTCCTTCCCTTCGAACAGCAACCCAATCGTTGGATCACCCCCGAGCTCAACTTCAACTTCCATTACTTCTTCATGCGCAAGTTCTGGTTCGCCTCGCTCGCCAAGGCCCTCGTCATCTTCCCCGGCGGCTTCGGCACGCTGGATGAGGCCTTCGAACTCCTCACCCTCACCCAGACCGGCAAACTCCAGAAGAAACTCCCCATCCTCCTCTATGGTCGCAGCTACTGGAACTCGATCCTCAACCTCCAGGCCATGGCAGACCATGGCGCCATCGCTCCGCGCGACCTCTCCCTCTTCCACTTCGCCGACACCCCCGATGAGGCCTTCGACCTGCTCCAACAAGGACTGGCACCGCACCTCGCCACACCGCCAGCCCCCACCGACCTCGTCAGCCTGGCCACGCCCGAGCCCGCCCCCAGCCCGCAACGCATCCTCGGCCCCGATATAGCCCACCTCCGCTGACCCTCAACCGGTAAGCTCCCTATCTGACTGCGCGCGCCCAAGCGACGGGCGTCCTCGCGACCGAAGGGACCTAGGAGTTCTCCTTCGGCGGGAACTTGTCGAACATCTTGTCGATCGCCTTCTGTAGCTTCTTCGCGTTCTTGTCCGACTTGTTCGATATCTGGTCCGACGCCATTCCACGCCAGACCAACTGGTGCGACCCGTTCGAATACAGGTCCACGCGCAGCGTCCCTACCGGAACCTGCTCCACCGTCGTCGTGCTCTGCCCAAGGCCGCCGCCCCATCCGCCCCATCCCCGACGGCCCCATCCGCCCCACCCCCATCCCCTGCCGCCAAGACCGTTGTAGAAGGTGGTGTACTCCTGCTGGTTCTTGGCCGAGCCAACCGCCGTCACCTCCAGGTCGCCTCCGCTCTGAACCATCTCCAACCCACGCTTCGTCAACTCACTGGTAATCCCGTCCCGCACACGTTGCTCATTCAACGGATTCGACGTCTGCACCTCCAGAAACGAAAACGTCTTGTAGCTCCCGAAGTCGGCCTTGTGGTCGTAGTCCGTATCCACCTTCTGCGCCCCCAGCACCGCCGGCATACCCAGTCCTACCGCCAACACACCACATAGCGCACCGCTCACTCCCAGTCGCATAGTCCCTCCCTCGGCGTCACATCGCCCTCTTCCACATGGGATGCCTTTCGCTCTCCCGCACACCCTTCGATTCCAATAAGGCTTCTTCTTTTAAGCACTATTTTTGGTGCAGTTACCCTCCCGTCATGCTCGCCGCCAAGACTGTCCTCGCAGCCAACCCATCTGCGAGGGTCTTCCATGAACGGCCTGACCTCTACCTCCTATCTCTGGCGCGAGCCGAACGCCCACCGTCCCTTTGCCACCGGCGTCTCCCTGCACTCGCACACCTCCCACTCGCGCGAAACCCTCGACTTCATCGCTGAGCTCTCCACCGACTGGCCCTGGGTCCAACCTCTCATGCGCCTCGCCGAAGCCCGCTGCCGGCGGTTCTCCGGCATCTCGCCGGACTACTCCCGAGCCTTCTGGACCCCACCCCTTCCCCCCGCCCAGGCCCTCGACCTCGAAGCCGGCCAGATCCACACCCATCTCCAGAAAGAAGCCCTCGTCTCCCTCTCCGACCACGACGACCTACGCGCTCCGGAGCTCCTCCGCTCCGCCGCGATCGCCCCCGCCATGCCCCTCTCCGTCGAGTGGACCGTGCCGTTCGCCCTCCCGTCGACCGCCGACTCTCTGCTCGGGACCTCCTTCCACCTCGGCATCCACAACCTACCCGCCGCCTCCGCCTCCGCCTGGATGCACGCCTTCGCCGTACTCACCGCCACCCCCGCCGACAGCCCAGACTCCGCCCGTCAGCGCGACCAGATCCTCGGCGATCTGCTCGCCGCCCTCCACGAGATCCCCGACGTCCTTATCGTCTTCAATCACCCGCTCTGGGACCTCTATCGCATCGGCACCGCCAAGCACAACATCATGGTGAACGAGTTTCTCCGCCGCCACGGTCAGTTTCTCCACGCGCTCGAGCTCAACGGCCTGCGCAACTGGAAGGAAAATCGCGCCGTCCACGAGCTCGCCACACGCTGGAACATGCTGCCCATCTCCGGCGGTGATCGCCACGGCCTCGAGCCCAATGCCAACCTCAACCTCTCCCACGCCTCTACCTTCGCGGGCTTTGTTCACGAGGTGCGTCGCGAGCGCCTGTCCCACATCCTCTTCATGCCCCAATACGCCGAACCCTGGAAGCACCGCATCCTGCAGTCCACGCTGGACGCCGTCCGCAATCACCCTCATCTCCCCGTCGGCTCGCGGCGTTGGGATGAGCGCGTCTTCCACCCCGCCCAGAATGGATCCATCCAGCCCCTCTCCACGCTCTGGACCCACGGCGCGCCACCAGCCTCTGTCGCCGCCCTGCTCGGCCTGGTCCGTGGTCTCGGCGCCAATCCCGTCTCTGGGACCCTTCGCTTCACCTGGGGGCAGAATCGAACCGAATCCCGGGCCCGCCGGCTCACCCTCGCCCACACCGGCTCCTGACACTCAAATCCAAACGCACGTAGGGGGGATGGCCGAGGCCACCCCCCTACGCTTGCTTCCGCCCTGCCTAGTACTTGTCGTTCTTCCGCGTTGGGTCGACCGACTTGGTCTCGTCGTCCACCTTCAACTGCTCGCGGCGAACCGTCTCGTCGAAGCTCTCCGTGCTGCCGACCTCGCGCTTGCCCACGCGAACCTGCTCCTGCAGCACCGCCTGTTTGTCCACGCTCGCCCGCTCCTCGGTCAGCGGAATACGAACCTCCTGGCCCGAAAACGCATCCGCGCCAGCTTCCGTTACCTCGCCCGACACCGGCACGCGCTCGATGACCAACTCTTCGCGCGTCACCGGAACCTGGATTGTCTGCGTATCCGTGATCGTCTCCTTGCGCAGACGAACCTCTCCGCGACTGATCCGGTCCTTGTGAACCCGCAGCACCTCACCGTACAGCTTGATGTTCTGCTGGTCGGACATATCCACGTTACCCGAGGTGGTATTGGCAGCAAAGTTCTGCGGCACGTTGCTCGTGTCGTTGCCAAGGTCAGCGCCGTTTCGTTCCAGGATCGACTCGGCCTCGGCCACACGGTCGTTCGCGGAGACCGTCACGACCGCGCCACGTCCGCTGCCCAGACGATTGCCGAAGTAACCGGCCCGGTCGGTCGGCACAGCCAGACCCGAAAGCGAGTGATGCACCTCATCCGTGTATCCGGTCGAGTCGTAGCCGTCATCCGTGATCTCACGCGTGTCCGACGATCCCGGGTCCTGCTCCCCGGCGTAGGGCTCCGCCTCATTGCCCGTGAAGAAGTCCTTCATCCTGTTCCAGAAGCTCTCCCCCTCGTGATGCACGCTGCCCGTCACCTGATCTCCAGTGGTGTACGCCGAGCCCGTCGCGCTGCCCGTGCCCGAGCTGGCCGCAAGACCGATCTGGTTCTTGCTGAAGCCCGCGTCGATCAACTCGCGAACCGCCTTCTCTGCCTTCGACTCCGAATCAAAAAAACCAGCAACCGTCCCTGTCTGCGTCTGTGCCATCTCGTTAGCCCTTTCTCATTCCTTCCAACCGCATCGCCCGCCGTGGGAGATGTCGGCCTGCTCGATCACACACAAAGCTCCGTCCTGCCCGGCTGCCAAGCCGGACGGCCTACACGCTCCGTGTGGATAGGTGAACTTCTCGCCGCGGCCTTCGGATCTCTACCTGCAGCCGCGTACGTTATTCCGTCTCTTACCTTCAGACGGCACCTTGCTCTGCCGTGCGAAATGAATCCTCTGTAACCTTTACGGCGTGAATATCAGATTCACGCCACGCAAATCCCTAGTGCGTCAGGGCCAGTCCCACCGATCCATCTCCCATCGCCGGCGTCTCCGTCGTCACCGGGTCCAGCTTGCCTACCGTCGTCGCGTCGAAGCTGTACATCGTCAGGTCG
Organism: Acidobacteriaceae bacterium; assembly: GCA_965218895.1. GTDB lineage: Bacteria > Acidobacteriota > Terriglobia > Terriglobales > Acidobacteriaceae > Edaphobacter. The sequence goes on from CBDCMI010000009.1 coordinate 173,625, forward strand.
GGCGACCCGCCGTTGCCCAGCGCGAACAGGTACTTCCCCGTCGAGTCCACCGCGAGCGACTGCACCAGTGTCCCACTCGCAAACGGGGATCCCGCCACCGCCGTCAGCGCTCCCGTACTGCCGATCGCATACGCCCCCACCGTTCCGTCGCTCCGGTTAGCCACATACAGCGTGCTCCCCGCGATCGTCACCCCGTACGGTGCACCGCCCGCAGCAAAAGGTGATCCCGCCACTGGCGTCAACGCCCCGTTTGCCCCCACACCATATGCCAGCACCTGGTTGGTCCCGCTCCGCGCCACATACACCACCGAGCTTGCCGCGTTCACCGCCACACCGTTGTCGCTGGTCGCCGTCCCTGGATTGATTGCCACCACCGCAGCCGCCGTCCCTGAGCTCGTGTTGAACGCAAACTCCACCGTCCCCGCCGTCCCCAGCGCCGCATAGAGATACTGCCCGTCCGGTGCAAAGGCCACCGCCTTCGCCAGCACCGCCCCGCCTGCCGAGTACGTCGGCTGACCCACCAGCGTCAGCCCACCCGTCGACGCGTCGATGTGGTACACGTCGAGCGTCTGCTGCAACGCATTCAGCCCCACCAGCCACTGCCCGTCCGGCGAAACATCCATCGCAAACTCCGGGTTTGTCGTCACCGCGCCCAGCTGGTTCAACACGCCCCCCGTCCCGATCGCGTATGCATAGATCCCCGTTCCAGTCGCAATCCACAGATAGCCGTTACCCCGCGAAACTACGGCCGCCGTCGGCGTGTACCCCAGCGATCCCGGCAGCCCATGTACCGCGGTCAGCGTCCCCGTCCCGATTCCCCACCCCGCCACCGTCTGCGCCGTCGCGTTCGCCACATAAGCCACATTGCTCGACGTCGTCCCGCCATCACTGTTGGGCTTCACAAAGAAACCTCTGCACCCGCTTAGCCCCAGCACCACCGGCATCAAGGCTCCAGCCCAGCTCCGCCCCAGTCGTTCCATCGCCTCGCCTCAACCCATTCTCCCCCCTGCGCCCCACAACTTCGACTTCCCCGACCAACAAACGTCGTCAAGAAACCAGTCCCCCAGCCCCATACACTACCCCCATGCCCCGCACCCCCACCCCCAACCCCCGCACCTGGCTCCAAAACCTGCCCAAAGCCGAGCTCCACCTCCACCTCGAAGGCTCCATCACCCCAGCGACCCTCATCGAACTCTCCCTCCGCAACGACCCCGCCCCCCTCTCCCCCGAAGCCGCGGAAGCCATCTACACCTTCACCGACTTCCCCTCCTTCCTCCTCGCCTTCAAATCCGTCACCGAGCGTCTCCACTCTCCCTCGGACTACGAGCTCATCACCTACAACATGGTCCGCGACCTCGCCCAGGGAGGCGTCCGCCACGCCGAGGTCTACATCTCCTTCGGCATCCTCTACCGCTTCGGCCGCCTGGATGTCGATGAGGTCTTCGCCGCCATCGAGCGCGGCCGCCTCCGCGCCGAAGCCGACTTCGGCACCTCCGTCCTCTGGCTCATCGACGCCGTCCGCCACTTCGGCGTCGACGAGGCCGCCCGCGTCTTCCGCAAAGCCGCCGAGCTCCACCGCGACCACCCCTCCGTCGCCGGGGTCGGCATCGGCGGTGACGAACTCCGCGGCCCCGCCGCCGACTTCCGCGACCTCTACACCACCGCCCGCGATGCCGGCCTCCACCTCACCGCGCATGCCGGCGAAAACACCGGCCCTCAATCAGTCTGGGCCGCCATCAACATCGGCGCCGAACGCCTCGGCCACGCCCTCTCCGCCCAGCTCGACCCCGATCTCCTCGACCTCCTCGCCGAGCGCCAGATCCCCCTCGAACTCAACGTCACCTCCAACCTCCGCACAGGCTGCTGCCGCTCCCTCGACACGCACCCCGTCGCCATGTACTTCGAGCGCGGCCTCTTCATCACCCTCAACTCCGACGACCCACCCTTCTTCGGCTCCACCCTCCTCGACGAGTATGAGCTCGTCCACCGCCACTTCGAGCTCTCCCTCGAGGGGATGCGGGAACTCGCCGCCAACTCAATCGAAGCCTCCTTCCTCCCCCCCACCCGCAAACTCGCCCTCCTCGCCGAAGTGGAGCAATACCAGCCCTGATCTCCGCCCCCGGGGCTCCTTGCAGCTCGTCCCCAAAACAAAATCATCCCCACAAGAGGGGGGACGCGGCCCCAACCAGGTCACGCCCTCCAACCACCGACGCTATGCCTGAACCAACCGCCGCCGCACCAACGCCACAACCCCCACCAGCCCACTTCCCAGCAGCAACAAGCTCCGCGGCTCAGGCGTGACCGTCGTCACCGTCTCCAGCTTCGCCGTGCCCGAGACCAGAACGTCGTGGTTCGGATCACCCCCATAAACCGGGGCATCCGGAAGCGTCTCCAGCAGCGAGCCGATCCCAAACGTCCCGCATAGCTTCTCCGCCGAACAAAGATACGATCCCGTGTACCCCAGCGGCGACACCACAGGAAGGACCAACTCCAGGCCGATCGGGTAGTCCGCTGGCGGCGCATTCGGCAGCGGAGTGAAAACCGCATACGCCTGGCCTTCACTATTCCCCTGCGTCGGCGTGGCGTTGAACGAATACGTGAATCCTGCGACGGTCGTCGTCGCCGTTAGATTGCTGAACAGATTCGTCGTCGTATCCAACGTCAATGTGCCGGCCAGCGCATCGCCCGACTGCAACACTCCATTCACCTGGAAGATCTCAGAGCTGTCCGCCCGCGCAGACAAGCTCACTCCCAGCACCGCAACCACACCAGCAGCCGACAAAAACCGCATGGAACCTCCTCAACGCCCGATAGCCTCGCCAGCGTACTACAACTCTTCGCGGCAGGGCAGTGGCCGCCCTACAGCTCCTGGTCCGTCGCCCGGGCCACCACCGCGTCCTTCGCCGCCCGGCTCCACTGCACCCGAACATCCGTCGCGCTCCGCAGCTGAAAGGCCGCCGGCGAGGTCGGCGCCGTCACCGCCAGAAAGTCCGCCCGCTCCACATCCTCCAGCACAAAGGTCGGCCGCCCATCCTTGGCCATCGGCCTCACCTCCACGTGGCTCATCTCCAGGTTCCGGAGATGCCGCAGATAAAACCCCTGCGCCGGCATCGGCCCAAACATCCCAGGGTCCGGATACTTCTCCACCGCCTCCGGCGGCCTCACCCCCGCCAGCTCCGCACCCACCCCCCCCCTGTGCTCCATATAGAAGTTCGCAATCTTCACGTCCGCAATCGGATATCCCGGGATACCCGACAAGATATTGCCGATCCGCGCCACCGACCCGTACGACACAATGTTCGACACCAGAATCCGCCGCAGCGTCCCCACCTTCGTCGTCTCCTTTGGCCCACGCAGCCGCGCCCCCAGCCGGAAAAACAACGGCCCATGCACCAGGTTCCGCATGGTGATATTCGAGATCGAAATGTCCTCGCACAGCGCCCCGTCCTCGCTCTCCAAACACAGACTCTCGCACCCCTCAAACACGCAGTTGCTGATCGCTATGTTCTTGAACCCGCCGTTCGATTCCGTCCCACACTTGATCCGCCCCGTATAGGACTTGCCCTCCCAGGCCGGAAACACCTTGTAACTCGCATCCAGCACCGTGCCCAGCTCGAAGTACCCCGTCACCGTGCATCCCGTAATCGTCACGTTCTCCGTCGCCCGCGCGTACCCCAGCGCGTAGCTCGACTTCGGGCAGATCCCGTCATCCCACGGCGAGTTCACCGTGCAGTTCGACACATGCGCGTTTCGGCAGCAGTCCAGGTCCATCCCGTCCCGGTCCGTGTCGATCAACAGCCCATCGATCGTCAGGTTGTCCACGCCCGTCAGCAGCAGACCAAAGTGCCCGCCCTTCAGGATCTTGAAGTCCCGCAGCAGCACATTGCGGCAGTTCTTCAGCGCAATCGCCTTGTTCCCCACCCCCGGCTGCTCCGCCACATACACCGGGTAGTCTCCTCGCGGCCTGCTCTTCGCATCCCCACCGAACGACAGACCCTTGCCGAAGATCAGCCCGGGACCGGTAATGCTCACATTCTCGATGCCCTCGCCCCACAGCAGCGAGTTGTGCCAGTGGTTGTGCCCATAGTCCTGGTAGGCGTCGTAGCTCGTCTTCGGCTCCGCGGCGTCGTACACCCCACCCATGGCCCCCGTCGTCTCCCCCGGCAGCGGAGACGCCGCCGCCAGGATCGTCGAGCCCTGCGACAGGTACAGGTTTACATTGCTGCGCAGACGAATCGAAAAGCAAAGATACGTGCCGCCCGGAAACACCACCGTGCCCCCACCCGCCGCGGCCGCCGCCTCGATCGCCGCGTTCACCCCCGGCGTGTCCAGCGCCTTGCCCGTTCCGCTGGCCCCGTAGCTCCGCACATCGAACAGCAGTGGCGCTGCGGCCCCGTGCACCGCACCCTCCGCCTGCACCATCCGCGGAGCCAACCCAGCCAGGGCCAGAGGAGAAAGCTTCAACAGCGTTCGACGCTCGTTGTTCATGGGGAAGACTCTAGCAGGAGACACTCCCTCTCGCCTCCCGCGGCGCGCCGTGCGGACGCCCCATACCCCTCTCACTCGCCCCAGCCCCGCGTCTCATCTCCCGCGGACCTCATCTAACCTCCCAAGGAGTCACGAAACCATGACAACAGAACGAATCCTCCTCGCCGGCGGCTGCTTCTGGGGCGTGCAGGAGCTGCTCCGTGCCCAGCCCGGCGTCCTCTCCACCCGCGTCGGCTACACCGGCGGCGAGGTCCCCAACGCCACCTACCGCAACCACGGAAACCACGCCGAAGCCGTCGAGATCGTGATCGATCCGGCCAAGACCTCCTTCCGCAAGGTCCTCGAGTTCTTCTTCCAGATTCACGACCCCACCACACCCAACCGGCAGGGCAACGACCGCGGCGCCAGCTACCGGTCGGCCATCTTCCCCACCTCCGACGAGCAGAGGCGCATCGCCGAAGACACCGTCGCCGACGTGAATGCCTCCGGCCTCTGGCCCGGGAAGGTTGTCACCGAAATCGCACCCGCCGGTCCCTTCTGGCTCGCCGAGCCCGAGCACCAGGACTACCTCCAGCGCATCCCCCACGGCTATACCTGCCACTGGGTCCGGCCCAACTGGACTCTGCCCCATCGCGCCGAAAAGGCAGGTGAGCCGGCGCTCACCCGCTAGCCGCCGGCCCTCCCCCACCACCGGCGAAGGGCAGCACCACCCCCTCGCCGGGCACGATCCTCCCGCCGCCGTCCCCGGGGCCCCGCGGCGGGCATCCCTCGTCCGCGCCTCGGCCCATGGCGATCCCACACCGAACGCTCCCGCTTTGCCGCACTCCGGTCGGCAACGCTCAGCGACAGCCTCCCCAACGAGAACAACCCTCCCCCAAGCAGCAACGCGATCGTCAACAGCACCAAGGCAAGCACCACGGAACCCCTCCCGGACGGTCAACCGACAGGGCCGCCACTAGGAATAGCGAAATCTACAGGGGGAAACACCTCACGCCCGCCAGAGTTTCGCCGCAGAAAATCTGGCGGGCCTCGCTACCGTCTTCCCAACCCCCACGGAAAGCGGGTAAGATCGCTGCGCACCCGCTCCATCCGCGTCGGCGGAAACGATTCCATCCCCTTAGGAACCAGCTTGCCCATCTCCCGCTTCACCCTCCTCGCCCTCGCTGCCGTCTCCACCCTCGGCTCGGTCTCGCCCCTCAGCGCCCAGCTGTTTGAGTCGCAGCACGCCGGAGCCTCCACCATCGCTCTCTCCCCGGCCGAGCAGACCACCCTCGATCGACTCGACTCGCTCCAGACACTCCCTGATGGCCCCTGGCGCTTCCACGCCGGCGATCTCCCCCACGGCGAGTCCCCCACCCTTGACGACTCCAGTTGGCAGGAAGTCAGTGCAAAATCCACGGCGCCCAAAGAGGCCGTCTGGTACCGCCGCGTCATCGAGGTGCCCAAGACCCTCCACGGCTACGACCTCTCCGGCACCAACATCTCCTTTCGCTTCAACGCCTACGCTAACGGCCCCATGCCGGAGATCATCTACTTCAACGGCCGTCGCGTCGCGCTCGGCGATGACCTCGAAGCCATAGACCTCTTCTCCAACGCCAAGCCCGGCGAGAAGGTTCTGGTCGCCGTCAAGCTCCTGCCCACCGTCGACGTCAAAAACTTTCACAGCGTCGTCATGCGCATCACCTTCGCGCCCAACCGGCCAAATCCCGCCGACCTCCGCGACCAGCTCGTCAGCGCGATCAACCTCATCCCCTCGCTCGCACCCGGCTCCTCCAGCGATCGCCAGACTGTCTCCACCGCCGTCACCGCCGTCAACACCGGCGCGCTCGACAAGGGCGACCAGGCCGCCTTCGATGCGTCGCTCACCAAGTCCCTCCAGACCCTCACCGCCATCCGCCCCGTCGAGCAGCAGGCCAACTACAACCTCACCGGCAACTCCCACATCGACGCCGCCTGGCTTTGGCCCTGGACCGAGACCGTCGACACCGTCAAACGCACCTTCGGCACCGCCGTGCAGCTGATGCAGGAGTACCCCACCTACACCTACTCCCAGTCCGCCGCCGTCTACAGCCAGTGGATGGCCGACAAATACCCCGAGCTCAACGCGCAGGTCGCCCAGCGCATCAAGGAAGGCCGATGGGAGCTCGTCGGCGGCATGTGGCTCGAGCCCGACCTCAACATGCCCGACGGCGAGTCGCTCGTCCGCCAAATCCTGGTCGGACAGGCCACCTTCAAAAAGCTCTACGGCGTCACCACCCGCATCGGCTGGAACCCCGACTCCTTCGGCTACAACTGGCAGCTCCCCCAGGTCTATAAGCGCTCCGGCATCGACTACTTCGTCACCCAAAAGATGACCTGGAACGACACCAACCAGCTGCCCCTCAAGCTCTTCTGGTGGGAGTCGCCCGACGGCTCCAAGGTCCTCACCTACTTCCCGCACGACTACGCCAACACCAGCCTCGACCCCGTCCGCCTCGCCAAGGACATGGTCGTCGCCCGGGATCGCGCTCCCGGCCTCACCGACATGCTCGACCTCTACGGCGTCGGCGACCACGGCGGCGGCCCCACCCGCCAGATGCTCGACCAGGGCCTCCACTGGATGGAGCCCAACAAGGTCGTCCCCAAGTCCGAGTTCCGCACCGCCCAGCCGTACTTCACCAAAGTCGAAGGCGAACTCAACCCAACCTCCCCCACCTGGAACTACGTCTCGCTCGCCAAGGGCGACACCAAACTCCCCACACCCGCCGCCGGCCAGATCTCCGTCCCCACCTGGAAAGATGAGCTCTACCTCGAGTACCACCGCGGCGTCTTCACCACACAGGCCAACCACAAGCGCAACATGCGCGACAGCGAGGAGGAGGTCCTCAACGCCGAAAAGCTCGCCTCCCTCGCCTGGCTCGACGGACAGAACTACCCCGCCATCGAGATCACTGATGCCTGGAAGCACGTCCTCTTCAATCAATTTCACGATCTCGCCGCCGGCTCCGGCATCGGCATCATCTACAAGGAAGCCCAGAAGGACTACGACCAGGTCCGCTGGGCAACCGACCAGGTCAGCGCCGAGTCCCTCAAGACCATCGCCGCCCGTGTCGACACCCGCACCAAGGATGGCATCCCCATCCTCGTCATGAACCCCCTCGCCTGGGGGCGCGGCGGGCCTGTCGAGGTCACCGTCCAGCTACCCGCGGGAGCCGCCGACAACCTCGCCGTCCTCGACAGCAAAAACCACGTCGTGCCCTCCGAACTCCTCTCCCACGACAACTCCACCCACACCGCTGAACTGCTCCTTCGCCCGGAGAACATCCCCTCCATGGGCTACGAGGTCTTCCACGTCGTCGACGGCAAGAAGACCTTCGCGTCGGACCTGAAGAGCTCCGGCACCACCCTTGAAAATGCCAACCTCAAGGTCGTCATCGACCCGAAAACCGGCTGCATCACCTCCCTCTTCGATAAGAAGTCCAACTTCGAAACCCTCGCCCCCAACTCCTGCGGCAACGAGATCCAGGCCTTCAAAGACACACCCAAGCAGTACGACGCCTGGAACATCGATCCCGGCACCTACGACGTCCCACCCACCCTCATCCACGAGGTCGACTCCGTCCAGATGACGGAGACCGGCCCCCTCCGCTCCACCGTCCACATCACGCGCCACTGGGGGAACTCCAAGTTCACCCAGGACGTCACCCTCTTCAGCGGCGCCGACCACGTCTCCGTCAGCAACGACATCGACTGGCACGAGACCCACGTCCTGCTCAAGGCCGCGTTCCACCTCGCCGCCACCGCGCCCAACGCCACCTACGAGATCCCCTACGGCACCATCGAGCGACCCACAACACGCAACAACAGCGTCGAAAAGGCCCGCTTCGAAGTGCCAGCCATGCGCTGGGCCGACCTCGGCGACGCCCAGCACGGCTTCTCCCTCATCAACAACACCAAATACGGCTACGACGGCGTCGGCAACCAGCTCCGTCTCACCCTCCTCCGCTCCCCAACCTGGCCCGATCCTGACGCAGACCGCGGCGACCAGCGCTTCACCTACGTTCTCTATCCCCACGCCGGCACCTGGCAGCAGGCCGCCACGGTGGAGCATGGCTACAACGACAACTACAAGCTCAAAGCCATGCAGGTCGAGTCGCATGAGGGAAGCCTGCCCGCCGAACACTCCTTCCTCGCCACCGACTCCGACCACGTCGTCGTCACCGCGATGAAGAAGGCCGAAGACAGCAACGCCCTCGTCATCCGCTTCTTCGAGTGGGCCGGCAAGGGCGGCAATGTCACCCTCACCCTGCCCCCGGGAGCCACCGGCGCCACCCTCACCAACCTCATGGAAACGCCCGAAGGCGGCGCGCTCTCCGTCTCCGGCGACCATGTAACCGTCCCTGTTACCCCGTTTCAGATCCAGACCGTTCGCGTCAACTACGCTCCCACGGTCGCCAGCAAATAAAACATCACCCCGGAAGACCTCTGGCGTCGCCACCTTGGCGGCGCCTTCTCTTTTCCCACAACGATTTCGCGAACAATCCCTCCCCTCAGCCCGTCTATATCATTGAACCAATCAGCCCTGTCGTTCGTACCCCCACTTGTACCCGCTGAACCTGCTCCCTACGTTCGCGGATCGCCTGCTCTCGTGTCGCCCCTTGCTGCCCCCCGAGCAACCCAAGATGCCCGAGTCCTCACGCTCCTTTGCCCTCCTCCGGCCCAAGCTCAGCGACGTCGCCCGCCTCGCCGGCGTCGGCAATGCCACCGTCTCCCGCGTCCTCAACGGCGGCCAGAACGTCAGGCCGGAGACCGCACACCGCATCGCAGAGGTCATCCGCGAGCTCGGCTATCAACCCAATCGCGCCGCCCGCTCGCTCAAGGGCGCCTCCTCCGGCATCATCGGCATGATCGTGCCCAGCATCTCCGACATGTTCTTCTCGCGCTGCGCCGAAGCCGTCGAAGAGATCGTTCGGGAAAACGGCGGCATGCTCATCGTCACCGCCTCCCACGACAGCCCGCGAGCCGTCCGCGAGTGCTTCCATCAACTCCTCCAACACCATATCGACGGCCTCATCCTCGTGCAGTCCTCGCAGCACGAAAAGACCCTCCTGCACGAGCTCGAAGCCGCGCAGATCCCCATCGTAGGCATCGACCGGCCCCTCACCGGCACACGCTTCGCCTCCGTCCTCAGCGACAACTGCCAGGGAGCCCTTGCCGCCACCGAGCACCTCCTCGGCCACGGCTACCGCACCGTCGCCCACATCGAGGTCAACCCCAACCTCTACACCATGCGCGAGCGCCACAAAGGCTATCTCCACGCCATGGGCACCGCCGGCCTCGACCCGATCCACCACGTCATCCACGACCTCAGCAGCGCCCGCGCCGTCCTCGAGCGCGAGTTCGCCCGCGCCTCCCCGCCCCTCGCCATCTTCGCCGGCAACAACCTCACCGCGCGCTATCTCCTCGAGGCCGCCATCCCCCTCCACCTCCACATGCCGCGCGATCTCGCCATGCTCTCCTTCGACGACTTCGATCTCGCCGATGCCCTCAACCCACCCATGAGCGTCGTCCAGCAGCCCGTCGACGACCTCGGCCGCCAGGCCGCCAGACTCCTCTTCCGCCAAATGGAACACCCCGCCGACCACGCTAGCTCAGGCCCCGGCGCCACCCTCACCCTTCCGACCCAACTCGTACTCCGCGGCTCCTGCGGCTGCACCCCACCCAACGCCTAGCCCACCCGCCGGAACCTCACACCATGGGCTACGAGAGTTTCTGCTCAGACTACCGCCCAAGCTCCTGAAGATCTACTTACGACAAAGTGTGGTCTCTAATTATAGAGGGCATAAAGAAGGAGTAGCGGAAACAGAAAACTGAACACGACATACCCGTACGACCAGATCCTCGAGCGAGATGGCATGATTGATAACAACCCGAGAAGCAAAGCCACACCAGCATAGACGAAGAATCGGTGCTGATAGCAAAGACGCTTGGCACTAACCGGGTAGAAAGCTTCGTTCGGGCCTAACTCAGAAACTTTTCTACCGTAGATGTAAGCAATCATCTCGCATATCGCGCTGGAAATGGTCAGCGTGACTGCGACAAAAGTCCTCGCGTACCGTCGAACAGAAGCAGATCCAGCCGCAAGCACTGTCGTACCCTCTCTCACGTTTCGGACCTCTTGCTCGACGCTCTGGGACACTGGCCTAGGCAAGCTCGAGCCGCCGAATGCTCTCCCGGTGCCCACGCTTACACGCGCGAGCGCTATCTTCCCTCCGCCTGCTTCAGCGCGTCCAGTACCTCTGCGCTGTGCCCCTGCGGATCCACCTTCGGCCACACCTTCACCACCTTGCCCTCCGGCGAGATTAAAAACGTCTGCCGCGCCGCATAGCTCACACCCGCGTGCTCCGAAATCGGCACACCATACTCATCCACCACCTTGTGGTCGGGATCCGCCAGCAGCTTAAACGTCAGCGTCTCCTTCGTACAAAACTGCCGGTGCGAGTCCACCGTGTCCAGCGACACGCCCACCACCGCCGCGTTCAGCGCCTTGAACTGCGCCTCGTCCCTCTGGAAGTTGTGCGCCTCCAGCGTGCAGCCGGGCGTCTGGTCCTTGGGGTAGAAGTACAGCACCACCCACTGGCCCTTGAAGCTCGAAAGCGACACCGGCTTGTCCATCTGCGAAGGCAGCGTAAACCCCGGGGCCGTCGATCCCACCGCCGGCGCGTCCGCGGCAACGATGGCAAGGGGGCTCACAGAAAGCACGGCACAGACAGCGGCACAGCAGGCAAAGCGCATCGTCACATCCTCGTCGGCGGCACGCCATCGCTTCGCGCCCGCGTTCCCGATTCTACCCCGCCCCTCCTCTCGCCCCTACTCCGCCACAATCGCGATCCCCGCCTCATCCGCCAGCCGCACCACCGCCTCCGCATCGAAAATCAACGTCCGCCCCGCCTCCAGCGCCAGGCATCGCGCCCCCGCCCGCCGCATCGTCTCCACCGTCCCCACACCCACCACCGGCACATCGAACCGCAGGTCCTGCTTCGGCTTCGCCACCTTCACCACCGTCAGCGAGCGCCCCAGCGTCGAGCTCCCATCGTCATCCTCGATCCCTCGCAGCAGCTCCCCCGCCCGCAGAATCGTCGCGTCCGTCCCCTCCATCGCCTCCACCGCCACGCACGCCCCCGCCGCCACCACCACCGTCTGCCCCAGATCCATCGCCGCCAGCTGCCGCGCCACGCCACGCCCATACGCCGCATCCGCCACCTCCCCCCCGTCCGGCGCCCGCCGCGTCATCACCCCCGCCCGCGCCAGCAGCGGCTGCAGATACTCCGTCGATGAGATCAGCTCGATCCCCTCCTCCCCCAGCACCTTCGCAATCGCCCCCAGCAGCGAGTCCGTCGACCGCGTGCCCAGCGCCAGCAGCAGCTTCGCCAGCCGCCAGTCCGGCCGAATCGACGAAAAGATCTGCCGGTGCCGCACCTGCCCCGCCATCGTCGCCCGCCGCACACCCTCGCTCTGAAACACGCGGATCAATCGACCCAACTCCCCCAGCGACATCCAGTGCACCCGCACCATCGCGTCCGCCGCCGCCCTCCGGTCCATCTCCGGATCCGTCTCCTCCCGGATCGCCGCCACCACCACCCGCAGCCCATGCGCCCGCGCCGCCTCCAGCAACAAAAAAGGGAACCGCCCATTTCCCGCGATCAGCCCCAGCGTCCCCTCAGTCACACCGCTCTCCGCATCCCACCGATTCTAAAACCCCTCCACCGCGGGCACGGCAGTGACCCGCAATCCCCCGCCTGATACCGTAGGTCCACATGCACACCAGCAGCATGCACACCGGCAGCGCGGCGCAGGGCAAATCAAGCCCGCACAACCTCACCCTCGGCATCCTCGCTATCTGCGCCGCGTTCTTTCTCTCCGCCCTCACCGGCGTCCTCAGCAAGTTCACCCACGGCGTCTCACCCCTCCTTACCGTCTTCTTCCAGTACGGCGTCAGCGCCCTGGTCTTCCTCCCACTCGCGCTCAGGCACGGCTGGAGTGGTCTCCGCTCCGCCCACACCTCGCTCCAGATCACCCGCAGCATCGTCGGCTGCGCCGCGCAACTCCTCTACTTCCTCTCCCTCGGCGCCCTCCCCCTGCTCGATGCCTCCCTCCTCTCCAACGCCTCGCCCCTCTTCATCCCCATCGTCGTCTGGCTCTGGCTCAAAAAACCCGTAAGTGCCACCGTCTGGGTCAGCCTCGCCATCGGTCTCGCCGGCGTCATCCTCGTCATCCACCCCGGCCCCGCGCTCTTTCACCAGCCCGCCTCCCTCATCGCCCTGCTCTCCGGCGTCTGCTCCGCCGTCGGCCTCGTCGCCACCAACCGACTCGCCGAAACCGATCCACCCTTCCGCATCCTCGCCTACAACTTCGGCACCTCCACCCTCCTCCTCGCACCCTTCGCCCTCTGGAAGTGGCAACACATCAGCGCCCACGACGTCCTCCTCCTCGTCGCCCTTGGCCTCTGCTTCGCCGGAACCCAGTGGCTCATCATCCTCGCCTACCACTTCGGCAGCGCCACCGAGCTCTCCCCCTTCAACTACAGCGTCGTCATCTTCTCCGGCCTGCTCGGCTGGGCCGTCTTCGGCACCGTCCCAAGCCTCACCGCCGTCATCGGCACCATCCTCATCTGCGCAGGCGGCATCGCCAGCATCGAGGCCGGACACATCGAGGGACTCGGCCACTGGATCGGCGCAGGCCACTGGGGCCGCCTCTGGGCAACTCACTGGCATCCTCGGCGCCACCTCGCCTCCCGTTCCGCTGGAGAGCCCTAAACCTGCATCCGATACCTCTATGGACGGTTCCACGCACGCGCCCACCACGCACCGCCGCTTCCCCCTTCCCTTCGGCGCCGAGATCCAGCCCGACGCGCAGGTCCGCTTTCGCCTCTTCGCCCCCGCCGCCCAGACCGTCCGTCTCACGCTCGAAAACCACCCCGAACCGCTCCCCATGACCGCCGACGGCAACGGCTGGTTCTCCCTCACCACCCCCGACGCCCACCCCGGCTCCCTCTACCGCTTCCTCCTCCCCGATGGCTCCGCCGTCCCCGACCCCGCCTCGCGCTTCCAGCCCGAAGACGTCCACGGCCCCAGCGAGGTCATCGACCCCTCCACCTACACCTGGAACGACGCCGCCTGGACCGGTCGACCCTGGGAACAAACCGTCCTCTACGAGCTCCACGTCGGCACCTTCACCCCCGAAGGCACCTTTCGCGCCGCCCTCAACCACCTCGACCACCTCCGCGACCTCGGCGTCACCGCGGTCGAGCTCATGGCGCTCTGGGACTTCGCCGGCAATCGCAACTGGGGCTACGACGGCGTCCTCCTCTTCGCACCAGACTCCGCCTACGGCCGCCCAGACGACGTCAAGGCCTTTATCGACGCCGCCCACGCCCGCGGCCTCTCCGTCATCCTCGACGTCGTCTACAACCACTTCGGCCCCGAAGGAAACTTCCTCCCCCAATACTTCCCGCAGATCTGCAGTCCCAAACATGACACCCCCTGGGGCAAAAGCCTCAACTTCGACGGCGACCACGCCCCCGTGGTCCGCGATCTCATCATCCAAAACGCCCTCTTCTGGCTCACCGAATACCACCTCGACGGCCTCCGTCTCGACGCCTCCCACGCCATGGTCGACGAGAGCCCACGCCACATCCTCGAAGAGCTCCACGACCGCGTCACCGCCGCCACACCCGGCCGCCACATCCACCTCATCCTCGAAAACGAAGACAACATCGCCGAACGCCTCCACCGCGACCCCGACGGCCGCCCGCAGGACTTCACCGCCCAGTGGAACCACGACATCACCCACCTCCTCGCCGCCGTCCTCGGCAAACCCTGCGAAGATCGTCGCGGCCCCGACTGGCAGAAAAAAGACGCCGGCGAAACCGAGCGCCTCGGCAAAGCCCTCGCCAACGGCTTCGTCATCGCCGCCGAAGAGCACGGTCGGCACGACCTCTGCCGCCAGATCCCACCCACCGCCTACATTGCCTTCATCCAAACCCATGACCTGGTCGGCAATCGCATCTTCGGCGACCGACTCTCCGGCCTGATCCCCCCCGAGGCCCTCCGCGCCATCGCCTCCATCGCCCTCCTCCTCCCCCAAATCCCCATGCTCTTCATGGGCGAGGAGTGGGCCGCCACCACCCCCTTCCCCTTCTTCTCCGACTACCACGGCGACCTCGCCGAGGCCGTCCGCCAGGGCCGCTGCGAGCAGCTCTCCCACCAGGATCCCAAACCCTCCGACGACGAGATGCGCCGAGCCCCAGATCCCCAGGCCGAGTCCACCCTACGCTCAGCCCAACTCCGCTGGGACGAGCTCCGCCAACCCGACCACGCCGCCCTCCTCGACTGGTATCGCCGGGTCCTCGCCGTCCGCCAGGCCAGGGTCGTCCCCCTGCTCAAGGGCCTCGTCTGCTCCTGCGGACACGCCGAAGTCCTCGGCCCCGGCGCCCTCTCCATCCGCTGGACCCTCGCCAACGGCGCAAAGCTCCATCTCCAGACCAACCTCTGCACCCTCGAAACCCCAGGCTTCCCCCCACTCCCCGGAACCCCCATCTGGCAGCAAGGCCCCGCCGGACCCACCACCCTCGGCCCCTGGTCCGTCCGCTGGTCGGCCGGGTCCTAAGCCGGTCCTACACCCCTCGGCTCGTCCCCGCGCTCGCCAGCTCGGCTGCATTCGCATCGTCACTGCCCGGCGTGGCCCGTGTCCCGCTGGGCAGGTATCTCCGGCTCAGCCACGCCCGCACCGGCTCGTCGTACAGCTTCAGACACCCGTACGCGATCGCCACCGCTGTCACCAGCAGCAGCACACCCCACACCGCTCCCCTCGCTCCCGGCACATGGTCCCGCGTCACCCACGCCGTGTACACGTAGATCAGCGGGTAGTGCGTGATATACAGCGGGTACGACAGATCCCCAAGAAACCGGCATACCCGGATCTCCGTCGCGCCCGTCAGCCGGTCGCCCGCCCCCATCGCCACAATCACCGGAAACACCACGATGATGCAAAACGCCTCGTACAGACCGTTCACCCAAAGGTGCGCCGGGCCGCCAAACCGCGGCAGCGAAAACGTCACCACCAGCAACACGCTGCACAGCGCAAACGCGTGCCGCACATGGATCAGCTTGCCCACGCGCTCCAGCAGCATGCCCGCCAGAAACGGGTACAGCAGCCGCGCAAACCCAATATGTAGCTGCGGCGCGTCGATCACCCGCCAATCACATCGCCCCGCGGCCCCCACACCAGCAGCTGCACCAGAAACGCGCCCGACACCACCACCAGCACGCCCAGCGCCCGGTTCGACAGCTTACGAATCCCCACGGCATACCCAATGTTGGCCAGGTACTCAAAAAACAGCGACCACGCCGGCCCGTCCAGCGGATGCATCTCGTTCCACCCGCGAATGTCCATCGACGGCAGCAGCGGGATCAGCGTGCAGCCTACCAGCATCACCAGCAGCATCTTCCACACCGGCGTCCGTCCCACCAGCGCAAACTCCGGACTCTTCTGAAAATAAAACAGCGCCGCTCCGATAACGCTGCCCATAATCACCATCGGCTGTAACCGGATCAGCCGCCGCTTGTAGAACTGCCACTGCGTCATCCGGCCCCATCGGTCGTCATACGCATATGCGATCACAAAGCCCGACAACAGAAAAAAGAAGTCCACCGCCATGTAGCCGTGGTTGATCGTCTGCCGAAACACACTGCCTCCGGCATAGGCTTCAAAGGTGTGGAAGCTCACGACCATCAGCGCGGCCACACCGCGCAGACCGTCCAAAATCTCGTAGTGGCTCTTCGCGCGCAGCGGGGCAGAGGTGCTGTTCATGGGTGGGCAACATCATACCCAAGCCGCCACCCCCCGCCCCCACCGCGGTGCCCCTCGCCGGCACCGTCTCACGCTCAGCCGTTGCCCTCGTCGCCCTTCGCCAGAAGCGACCACCGCACCGTCCACGCCCCCGGAACCACCGCCCCCTGCATCGTCCCCTGCAGGTCCAGCACCTCGCCCTCCAGCGCGGACAACTCCGGCCCAGCCTCATCCCCCAGGTTCGCGTCCACCCGCAGCTCGCCCGCCGGCAGCCGCCACCGCACCTCCAGAGTCCGCGGCCCGCGCACCGCGAACTCCCCCGCCGTCTCCGGAACCCCGCGCAGCAGCGGCACAATCCGCTCCCGACGCACCCCCAGCAGCCTCCGGTAGACCGCCATCGACTCCGCGTGCCGGCCCTCGCCACGCTCCTCCCACCGCAGCTTCGCCGAAACAAACGTCGACTCCGCCAAAGGGTCCGGAACCGTCGCCAGAAACGCCGGATCCGCACGCTCCGCCACCGTCGCAAACTGCTCCAAACGACCCCGCCGCACCGCCTCCCCCAGCTCGCCCCGAAACGAGCAAAAGTACGGAAACGGACTCGACGCGCCCCACTCCTCCCCCATAAACAGCATCGGGATCTGCGGCGCCAGCAGATACACCGCCGCCAGCGCATGCACCACCTCCCCACGCGCCAGGTCCGAAACCCGCTCGCCCCGCAGACGATTCCCCACCAGATCGTGCGTCTGCAGAAACGACACAAACCCGCCCGGCGGAATGTGCGCCGGCAGCTGCGGCGGCGTCCACACAATCTCGTCGTTCACCATCACGCTCGTCGGCGGCACCGACGTAAACCCATCCGTCAACGACATCCCCAGCAGCTCCGTGTCCAGCGCGTCCTCGCCCGCCTCCCGCCCGCTCGTCAGCCCCAGCACCAGCAGCTGCTTGGAGTCGTGATTCCACTGCGCCGTGCTCAGCAGGGGATTGCTTCGCCCGTCGCGCTGCAGACGATTCCACATCACCTCGTCCGACTCCAGGATCAGGTGCACATGCCGGTGGCCCGCGACCGCCCGCACACTCGTCGCCAGCTCATCCAGGATGTGCGTCGCCGACGAATCAATAATCGCGTGCACCGCATCCAGCCGCAGCCCGTCCATGCGAAACTCTTCAATCCAATACAGCGCGTTGTGCAAAATAAACTCGCGCGTCCGCTCCCCATTGACATCGTCGAAGTTCAACGCCTGCCCCCACGGCGTCTGGTACCGGTCCGTGCAGATGTCCGGGTAAAACTGCGGCAGGTAGTTCCCCTCCGGCCCAAAGTG
This sequence comes from Acidobacteriaceae bacterium, assembly GCA_965218895.1. Classification (GTDB taxonomy): domain Bacteria; phylum Acidobacteriota; class Terriglobia; order Terriglobales; family Acidobacteriaceae; genus Edaphobacter. The sequence continues at coordinate 191,261 of CBDCMI010000009.1, forward strand.
GTTGTAGACCACGTCCAGAATCACCATCAACCCACGCGCATGCGCCGCGTCCACCAAAGCCTTCAGGTCGTCCGGATGCCCGTAGTTCCCGTCAGGCGCATACAGCAGCACGCCGTCGTACCCCCAGTTGCGACCGCCCGGAAACTCCCCCAGCGACATGATCTCGATCGCCGTCACCCCTAGCTCCAGCAGGTAGTCCAGCCGCTCGATCGCAGCCAGAAACGTCCCCCCCGGCGTAAACGTGCCGATGTGCAGCTCATAGAGGATCGTCTCCTCCCATGGCCGTCCGCGCCACTCCGCGTGCTGCCATCGGTAGCTCTCCGGATCCATCACCTGGCTCGGCCCCTCCACATCCTCCGGCTGGTACCGCGACACCGGATCCGGCACCGCCAGCCCGTTCGGCAGCAGGTACCGGTAGCGCGACCCCGCCGTCGCCAGCGCCGTCCGCAGCTCGTGCCAGCCGTCGTGCCCGCAGTGCATCGGCAGCGGCTCCCGGTGCCCCTCCAGCGCAATCTGCAACTGGTCCGCCTCCGGCGCCCACACCCGAAACCGAACACTCCCGTCCGCCTGCAGCTGCGCCCCAAACGGCATCCGGTGCCGGCAGCAATCGCCCATCCGCTTCGGCGTCGCCGCCACCACTGCCGTCTCGTCCACGATCAACCCGTCCGATCCCATCCCTGCCCCAAACTCCTCGCCTCGCATCCACTGCACAAACAAGCAGGTCGGCGCCCCAACCCCCAGACACGCCCATCTCCCTCGCCCGTCTCTAGGCAGATGCGACATCCCCGCCGGAGATGCTCCATCCGACCCATCTTTGCACCACCCCGACAAAAACCCGCCGATATCTTCCTCCACCCTCGCCACCACGCCCCCAAACCCACCGCCACCTCCCCTCGCTCTATCCTGAAAGCGAGCCCATGATCCCCTTCCACAAAGCCCATGCCTGCGGCAATGACTTCCTCGTCCTCGACGAAACCGCCGCCAACCCCAGCCAATTCGCCGCATTAGCCCGTCATCTCTGCGCCCGCTCCACCGGGGTCGGCGCCGACGGCATCGAATTCCTCTCCCAAACCCCCAACAAGCACCCCTCCCTCCGCCTCTTCAACGCCGACGGCTCCGAGGCCGAGCTCTCCGGCAACGGGACCCGCTGCGTCGCCGCCGTCCTCGCCCACACGCAGGGTCGCGACGACATCACCTTTCTCACCCACGCCGGCACCCGCCGCTGCCGCGTCCTCCACCAGTCCGGCGCCATCTTTCACATCGAATCCACCATGGGCCTCCCCCGCGTCATGCCCCGCACCCTCACCATCGACCCCCTGCCCGACGGCACGGCCGAACTCCACGCCGCCATGGTCAACGTCGGCAACCCCCACCTCGTCCTCTTCGTCGATCCAACGACCAACCCCGACCCCGACCCCGAAGACTTCTCGGTCCACGGCCTGCCCTGGCAGCAGCTCGGCGCACGCCTCGCGACCGATCCCCGCTTTCCCCACGGCACCAACGTCGAGTTCGTCCGCATCCTCGGCCCCAATCCAAGCCCAGACCGCATCGCCCTCCGCATCTTCGAGCGCGGCGTCGGACCCACCGCCTCCTCCGGCACCGGAACCTGCGCCGCCGCCACCGCCGCCATCGCCCTCCGCCACTGCGGCCGCGCCCTCACCGCGATCGCCCCCGGCGGTCCTCAGGAAGTCGCCTGGCCCAATCCCGAAGCCGAACTCCTCCTCACCGGCCCCGCAACCCTCCTCTGCCGCGGCGAGGCCTTCAACCCCCTCCCCCCCATCTTCGAGGACGACCTCCCCGACCTCGCCCTCTGACCCGGCCGTCCCTCGACCTTCCACCTCAACCACTCCGCTCGCGGCTACTACGTAGAGGCCGTCCGCCGAGCGGCATCACAGCCAACCCAGACACCGCGGCCACCCCGCCGAGGAGAACACGCTCGCCGCTACCACAAGGGGCCGCCAACGTCGGCGAAGCACCCCCGGCGACGGCCGCGCGGCAACCTCCCGAAGTGGGCAAAGCTCTGCGCGGGAGCCCCGCCAGACCTTGCGTCGCCGATCTCCGCACGGCTGCCGGGCGAGCAAGCTCCGTCCACAGTTGCTAATCGGCGCTGCCGCATCCGCGCGACGAGCAAACACACTGCGCGCAAAAGGTGTGGTTCAGCCGATGCGCGCCGATCATCAGCCCACTGCCGCAAAAAGTAATTGCTACCTCCATTGCATGCGAGGGCAACCTGTCGCCAAACCACGCCGCCCCCGCGATGCAGCCCAGGCCACCGCACATCATCATCAGAACGGCCGCACGACGGTGCCTTCGAAAGCCAAGCAGCAACGCCACCGCTCCAAACACCGCCACCAGCAACGCCAGGCAGCGGTGAACCCCCTCCTCACCCGGCAGAAAGTGGGCCGCAACCGCAGAAAAAGACAGCACCACGGGTGTCACCAGGCAGTGAACCACGCATAGCGCCGAGGTCCACGTCCCCAGCCGGTCGGCCCACTGCCGGGACGTCGACATCGAAGCCGGAAGAGTCACAGTCATGCCCTCAGACTATTGCGAACAGACTCTCATTTGCAACTCCCAACAACCGTCACCTCTCTTGGCGTGTGTCTTCCACCTAAGTCGCTATTCTCAGGAGAGCCGCCTTAACCACCCTGCGTTCGCGAGACCAGACCCTGGTCTAGCACTCATGACTTGCACCCTGGGTCACGTCAAGTCCCTCCCATGGCCAGACCTAACTCCTCTTCTTCGAAGACTTTGGTACAAAAGTAGGGGGGAGGGGAAGGTGCCCGTTCCTTGCACCACGGCATATCCAACGAGCCTGCCGTGCCCCCGGCACCCGTCCCTAAACGGGCCGCTTCTCCCATGACGCCATCACACCCCATCCCGCTTCGTCCTCCCGCGCTCCGCCTCGGCGACCGCATCGCGGTCGTCTCCCCCGCCTCCGCGCCCAAACCAGACCGCGTCCACGCCGGCATCGCCACCCTCCGTCAACTCGGCTTCGAGCCCGTCCTCATGCCGCACGCCCTCTCCGCCGGCCCCCTCTACTTCGCCGGCACTCTCGCCGACCGCCTCGGCGACCTCCACGCCGCCTTCGCCGACCCCTTCTTCCACGCCGTCCTCTGCACCCGCGGCGGCTGGGGAACCGCCGAACTCCTCCCCCATCTCGACCTCGACCTCATCCGTCGCAACCCCAAACCCTTCCTCGGCTACTCCGACCACACCTCCCTCCATACCTGGCTGCAGGACCAGGTCGGCCTCGTCACCTTCTACGCCCCCATGCTCAGCCCCGACTTCGCCCGCGGCCTTGATCGAGGCATCCACGCACCCAGCTTCCGAGCTGCCCTCACCTCCACCGAGCCATGGCATCTCGGCCCGGAAGCGGGTCTTCGCCTGCTTCGCCCCGCCACCGATCCACACGCCCCGAGCATCCGCACCGGCACACTCTGGGGCGGCTGCCTCGCCCTTCTCGCCGAAGCGCTCGGCACTCCCTTCGCCCCCCGTCCACGCCCCAGCTCCCTGCTCTTCCTCGAAGACGTCGGCGTCAAACCCTTCCAGTGGGATCGCATGCTCCTCCACCTCCGCTACGCCGGCCTCCTCGAAGGCGTCCAAGCCATCCTCCTCGGCGACATGCGCCAGTCCGCCCCGCCCGAAGATCAACCCCTGCTCGAGGCCGCCATCCTTCACGCGCTCCATGACTTCCCCGGTCCCGTCTGCATCGGCCTCCAGTCCGGTCATGTCGACACCCCCAACGTCACCCTTCCCCTCCATCTCCCCGCTACCCTCAACCTCGCCGACCCCCAGCATCCCGAACTCCACTTCCCGTCCGCCGCTGTTACCTGTCAACCTCATCTCTAGTCACTTCCCACAGCGCAGGACCACATGACCCCCAAACACATCCACCTCATCGGCATCTGCGGCACAGCGATGGCCTCCCTCGCCGGCATGCTCCAGTCCCAAGGCCACCGCGTCACCGGCTCAGACGCCGCAGCCTACCCGCCCATGAGTCACCTCCTCGCGGCCCTCAACATCCCCATCCTCGAGCCCTACTCGCCCGCAAACCTTACGCCCGCGCCCGACCTGGTGGTGGTCGGCAATGCTATCTCGCGCGGCAACCCCGAACTCGAACACGTCCTCGACACCCGCCTGCCACTCACCTCCATGGCCGCTCTCCTCCATGCCGAGTTCCTGCAAACCCGCCATCCCCTCGTGGTCACCGGAACCCACGGCAAAACCACGACAACCTCCATGCTGGCCTGGATCTTCGAGGTCGCCTCCCGCTCGCAGCCAGAGTTCGCCCCTAGCTTCCTTATCGGCGGCGTCGCCGAAAACTTTAACTCCTCCTTTCGCGTCCTCCCCACCCTTCCCTTCCTCCTCGAAGGCGACGAGTACGACACCGCCTTCTTCGATAAGGGCCCCAAGTTCCTCCACTACTTCCCCCACCAAGCCATCCTCACCCACGTCGAGTTCGACCACGCCGACATCTACCCCGATCTCGCCGCCGTCAAAACCGCGTTCAAACGCCTCGTCAACCTGATCCCCCGCTCCGGCCATCTCCTGGCCTTTGACGCGAGCGAGAACGTCAGAGAATGTGTTGCGAAGGCCTTCTGCCCCGTTGAGCGCTACGGCTTCGATCCCACCTCCGCCTGGCATCTCCGCACCCTCACCCACCAAGGCTCCACAACCTCCTGGTCCCTCGACCACAACGGCACGCTCTTTGCCGAGCTGACGCTTCCCATGCCCGGCGCCCACAACGCCCTGAACGCCTCTGCAGCCGCCGCGCTCGCCCATACCTATGGCATTCCCGCCGCCCCCATCGCTGAAGCCCTTCGCACCTTCCGCTCCGTCAAGCGCCGGCTTGAGCTCCGCGCCGAAGTCAACGGCATCCGCATCATCGAAGACTTCGCCCACCACCCTACCGCCATTCGCGAAACCCTCCGCGCCCTCCGCGAGTCTTACCTCTCTCAGAGCGCGGCCGCTCCAGCCCAGCGCCTCATCGCTGTCCTCGAACCACGCTCCAATACCCTCCGCCGCAATGTCTTCCAGAACGAACTCGTCGACGCCCTGGCGCTGGCCGACCAGGTCGTCCTCTCCAACGTCTTCCAATCCGACGCCATACCCGAACCCGAGCGCCTCCATCCCCAAGCGATCACCTCCGCCCTCAACACCCGCGGCATCCCCGCAGCCACCCTCCCCGACGCCGACGCAATCGTCGCTCATCTCACCCCCACCCTCCGGCCCAACGACATCGTCGCCATCCTCTCCAACGGAGCCTTCGGCAACATCTACGACAAACTCCCCAAAGCCCTCCGCGACTACCCACAACCCGCCGAGCCGCCGCGCATCTTTCCCTAGTCCTCCGACCGACAGGGAGGACCCGCTGTGGTGTGTCCAGACCATCTGCGGCCACGCCCGAGAAAGCGACCTCGCCCTCGTGCAGGGCGAACCCTCTCGCTCTCCGCAGTTCACCTCTCCGCCGCACCACCGCCTGGACGACAATAGAGGAGCAATGTTCGGCACCCTCGCCCTCACCTTCGTCTATCTCACCCTCGGCCCCCTCGCCGGTCTCATCGGCATTCCGTACTCCCTCCTCGTCGGCAACGTCCGTCTGCTCTACCGCACCAGCATGGCCATCGCCCGGCTCGGACTCCGCGCCGCGGGCGTCCGTGTGCACGTCTCCGGCCTCGAGAACATCCCCCCCGGCCAACCCTGCATCTTCATGGCCAACCACATCTCCAATCTGGATCCGCCCGTGCTCCTCCCGCTCGTCCCGGGCCAAACCTCCGTCCTTCTCAAAGCCTCGCTCATGCGCATCCCTATCCTCGGCACCGCCATGCGCCTGGGCAGGTTCATCCCCGTTGAGCGCAACAACTCTCGCGAGGCCGCAAAACGCAGCGTCAGCGCCGCCTCGGAGGTCGTCCGCTCCGGTCTCCACCTCTGTGTCTTTCCAGAAGGCACCCGCTCCCCCTCGGGCCGCCTCGGCATCTTTAAGAAAGGCCCGTTCTTCCTCGCGCAGCAGACCGGCGCTCCCATCATCCCCGTCGCCGTCGCGGGCACCGAACGGCTTCTTCGCAAAGGCAGCAGCGCCATCCATCCCGGCACCGTCCATCTCACCTTCCTGCCTGCCATCCTTCCCGCCAGGGAGCGCACACGCGACGATCTGATGCGCGCCGTCCACACCGCCATCGCCTCCGCCCTCCCCTCCCATCTCCAACCCCTCGCGGAGGTCGCGCCCGTCTCTCCCGTCTCCGCCTGAAACAT
>CBDCMI010000010.1:0-122544 GCA_965218895.1 Acidobacteriaceae bacterium
CACGCCCGCCGCACCCACAAAGCCGTGCTCCTCACAAAACGCCGCAAAGATGAAGTCGGTATACGGAATGGGCAGGAAGTCGCCCTGCGTCTGCGTGCCGCGGTTGGCGCCCTTGCCCCACAGACCGCCTGAGCCCACCGCTATGAGCGACTGCCGAATCTGATAGCCGGAGCCCTTGGGATCGGCGTCCGGATCGAGAAAGCTGGTCAGCCGCGCCTTCTGGTACGGCTTCAGCAGCTTGCCGCTGCTCCATCCAACACCCGCCACCAGAGCAAAGCCGAGCAGCAGCAGCCCGGCCTGTTTCAGCTTCAGCCCGCCCAGCAGCAGTCCTACCAGAAGAATCGGCAGATACGTCAGAGCCGTGCCGAGATCGGGCTGCTTCAGCACCAGAAGCATCGGCACACACACCAGGGCGAAGGCCTTGCCGATATCCTCCCACGTGAGCTCGCGACCGGCCAGCTTCCAGAAGAAGCGCGCAACCGCCACAATCAGCACCAGCTTCACCCACTCCGAAGGCTGAAAGTGTACGCCGCCCGGCAGCCGTATCCACCGTCGCGCGCCCAAAACCTTGCTGCCCGCCACCAACACCGCCAGCAGCGACGCCACGCTGATCGTGTACGCCGGCGTGGCAATCTCGATCAGCTGGTGGTAGTCCACCATCGACATCAGAAACATCAGCAGCAGGCCCGCGACGAGGAAGCCTATCTGCTTGACATCGAAGCCGTGAAATTTGGTATGCGCCGTGGCGGAGTGAATCTCGAGCACACTGATGACAGACAGGATCAGCACAAAGCACAGCAGAACCCAATCAAAGTCGCGAATGCTGATCAGCCGGCGCATGTCGCTCCAGTGTAGCGTCGCCACTGTTCAGCTTGGGAGCCGCAACGCCTCCGGCGTAAAGCTCTCGCGCACAAGCTGCGGATCCTCCAGCAGATAGTAGGTCGGCAACTGCGGGTGCTGCGCCTGCACCAGCAGAAGCGTGCGGAAGTCGAAGCTCTGAATCTCCGATCGCTCCATCATGCCTTCGCGCCCGATCGCTCCAACCAGGGTATCGACGAAGATCTGCGGTCCCACGGTGTGGTTCGGTTCGGCTCCAGGGTGCGGCGGGTCGGTCGTCCCCGCAAACCCCTCCGGCAGGATCTTGGTTTCGAGGTTGAATCGCACCGTGGCCGCATTGCCCGCGCGCTCGGCCGCATGCGCGGTATGTGCGCCGGCCCCCGTTGCGTACCACGTCGTGTAGAAGCGAACAAAGCGAAACAGCTGGGCCGCGTTCGTGGGCGCATACGGGTTCGGCATCGCCTCCTGTCGGGCAAACGCCACGGCTACCGGCGAAAGCGACAGATCGTTGCGTTGGTCGGGAAACCGCGCGGCGTGCAGCTTGTCGCAGACGAACTCCCGCTGCGCCTCCACCATCGAGAGATCCCGAACAAAGACGCGGTTCGCCATCGTGTAGGCCGAGCCGTCCGCGCGCCGGCACGACTCGGGATTGAGGAACTGATCGTGCGAGATCAGTGACACATGGTCCGTCGTCACGCCCGTATCGGTCTCAAGCGTGGTCGCCAACTGGTCCAGCCCGGACTCAAACGAGGGCAGCGTGTTCTCGGGGCGCAGGCCGCGGCCGCCCCGGTGCGCCGCCACATCGAAGCTCGCCAGGGCCGCGCGTCCTCCCGCCGTCGTCGCCGTCGCGCGCTCCCTGGCCAAGACGCCCTGCAGCAGGTCCGGCCGGTCGGAGATGATGCCGTCCACCCCCATCCGGATCAGCCGCTGCATCGTCTCCGGATCGTTGGTCGTCCACGGCACCACGCGGAACCCCTCAGCATGGAGCGCCGCAACCGGCACGCTGCCGTCGAGCACCAGGCGATCCTCGGGCGAAAGCACGGGCTTCACCCTCGCGCCATGCGCCGCCGCATCCGCCCAGGCCCGGCGCATCAGCGCCAGCGAGGCGTTCGGTCCGGCAGATGACGACTGGGGCAGGCTGATCGGCATGGCAACACAGGAGACAGCAACGAACGACCGCAGGATCGAGGACATAGCCTCAACCATGCCGGGCATTTATCACGGGATTGTCAACGCGCGGGGTCACCGGGGAGAGCCCGCCTGCCGAGCCAAGGCGACTGCATCGCTCGCCGCCGCGCGCTCGCGCCACTTCTGCGCAAGCTTCGCATCCGCCAGCGCTTTGATGTACACGCCGCCGACCACCGACCTCGCCTGAAAGCCCACCTTCTTGCCCGTCTTCGTGTCGTACCAGTCGGTCAGTGGAACGCGCGTCGGCGTCTCCTTTATCCACCGCGCGATCGGGTCCATGAACGCGTCGAAGTCCGCCCGGTTGGTGGCCAGCGTTGCCGTCCACAGGGTCCAGTCCAACTTCGTATAGTCCGCCCGGCTGTCCAACGGCAGGCCGTAGATGTTCAGCTTCGTCTTGTAGAAGGCAATCTCGCTCGCGCGCACCGAGTCGGGAAACAGCTTGTAGCCAAGAATCTCATCCCAAACCAGGTTGTATTTCTGGCTCCATGTGCCCGGCGAGTTGTACGCCAGCTTAAAGTGGTCTCCCTCGCGATCCATCTCCACCCACCTGCCCGCATAGCTGTGCGCCGTCTTCGCATACTCCCGCGCTATCTCGTCCTTGTGCAGCAGATGCGCCAGGTCGGCATACGCCTGCAGAGCATCGATCGCCTTCAGCGCGAGGTTCGCGTTGTGCGTCACGTGCCCGGCAAAGTCGTCGGTCGTCAGCTGGTTCTCCGGATCGAGCCCATGGTCGCGCAGAAACTCGGCCCACCGTGTCAGTGTCGGCCAGTACTTTTCAGCGAGATTCAGGTTCGGCTTGCCATCGGCAGACGCCCGCGCCACCGCATCCACCAACAACAGCATGTTGCCGGACTCCTCCACCGGCATCTGGTCCTCCTCCGTCCTCTCCCCGCCCCCATACGTCTGCCCATTCGCCAGCGGGTACGTCCCCAGGTCATGCGGCGCAAACGGAAACTTCCATCGGTTCGGCAGCGCCGTATATTCCAGCAGCGGCCGCAGCTCCGCCTCAAGCAGCAGCGGATTCAGCAGCAGAAAAAACGGCGACGCCGGGTACAGCACATCCACCGTCCCGATGCTCCCGTTGGAAAAGTTCTCCTTCCCGAACACCAGCGGCTGCCCATCCACATCCGCGACAAATCCATGCGCGGCCCACGCCTGCCGATACGCGAGCACACACAGGTCTGCATACTTCTGCCCCCCAACACGTACCAGATCCGCCGTCAGCTCGTGGTCCAGGTCCGTGCCCCTCTTCTCCAGCGCTGGGTACTCCCGCTCCGCCTGGTCCAGCATCTCCGGCACAGTCTCGCCATTGCGCTGCCAATACTGCCGCAGATTCCGCTGGAGGTACTGGATCGCATAGCCCTCCGTATAGCTCAGCAAGACATGCCGCGTCACCGCCTGCCCACTCACGGTATGGAACGGCAACTCCACCGCGAGATGCGCATCGCCCCGCCCGACAATGGGCGACGCATCCATCGCATCCGCCTTCGGAAGCTCACCCGTCGTGATAAAGGTACCGTTCCTTTCGAGCGCGCTCTCCTGCACAAACGCCGAGCTCGACTCCTCATCTTTCGGGACCGAAAGATGAAAGTATCCCCAATCAATCCGCAGGTCATCGCCAGAGCGACTCAGCACCCGCTGCTCTCGCGACCCGACCGACAGCACCGTCTGCGTCTCCGTCTGGTTGCGCGAGTACGTCACCGCCTCGCCCGGCGCATTCACCGCGATGATCGGCCCCACATCGATCAGCACCGAGACATCGTTGTGCGGCCTGCCATCGATCGACTTCACCGTATAGCTCACATACGTCACCGGCCGCGACAGCACATCCAGGTCCGACAGAATCGTCGGCGTGAAAAATGTCAGATCAAGCTGCACCCCGCTCTGCGTAAAGCTGTAGCGCGTATGCGTCGGCGTGATGCTGTGCACCGTCTGCTGCATCGCCGGCAGTTCGCGTGGCCGGTCCCCCATAAAGCGATACGGCTTTCCGTCAATCCGGATCAGTCCCGCAACCGGCTGCGGCTTGCCCGTCCAGTGCACTGTATCCGATGCCGTCAGATCGTCCGTAAACGACCAGATCGAGAAGTACGGATTGTGCGTGATCAACGGCGTCGCCGGCACACGCTCCTGCGAGCCCGCCTGTGCCTCCGCCCGCACGCACCCGCAGAGCAACACCATCCAGCCGACAACCACAAGAGCCAAACGTCGCGTTTGCAAGAGCACACACCTCCAAAGAGTTTGTTCGCGGGTAATGGTAAGCGTTCGGGGATACCCTTGGAAACCTTTCCATCGAAGACACCATCTCCGTTGTTCTCGAAGCCTGCGGTGATGGAATGAGGTGGGAGCGTTGTGCGAAGTGGCTGACCGCTATCAAGGCGAACGGTCTCGCGAACCGGCCAGCCTATCCGTAGCCTTCTCTTCCGTTTCCGAAAACGTGAGTCGCAGTGCATGTGCCGAAACGCATCTTGAGCCGGTTGGGCCGCGGCGGTCTGTTCCAGGGGGTGGGTGAGATGATAGCTTTGAGGCAAACTACTCTAACGTGTGCTGAAGCTGGAGGGATACATGGTGAAGATCATTCTGATGAGTACCTTATTGGCGCACGCCACGTCTGCATTTGCTGCAGAGACTTGCAAAAAGGCCGTACCAGACCTTACCCCGCCTGAGCGGAAGATGTATGCGCGGTCCATCTCCAGCAACTTGACCAAGTGGCAGCCACCGGCACAGATTAAAGTACAAAAGTCGTTAAGCTTGGCAAACTGGACGGCTGTGTGGGCAACCCCGACCGGCGCGGAACAGGGTGTGTTCTTCTTCTCGCACGATAAAAGCGGGTTGATCTACCACAATGTCTGGGCAGGTCATGCCACAGCCTCCGAGAAGCAGAATGTGGCGGAGTGGGTCAGGAAGCTCTCTCCCTCGGTGCCGGACGACCTCGCTGAGTGTTTCGCAGATGCGGTCACAGCTAATCATTAGCTGACGGCAACACGTCAGATCCAAATTGCCCGACCTATAAAGCGACTCCTCCTGTCGTTGAACCAGATGTGACGTTTAGCTACACCCGCAAGAGCATGATAAGCACTCCGGCTCCAGCGATTGCAAGGCCACCTCAGTCGTGGAGAGTCTTGCCAAGCATTGGCAGAGCAGCTTGGTGCTGAGGTCAGCTGCACGTGAAAGGACGAGCCTGGGCGTGCAAATGCGGCACGCTAGAAAACCCTCCCAAGGCTGAAGAAGAAGCGGTGATGGCCGGCGTCACCAACGGCGCCTCCTGCGACCACCGGTCCAAAATTTAGTATTGACCAGTACACCCGCAGCGATGTCCCCGGGCACTCGATACTGGTTTGGTTGGCCCAGGGCCGTACCGACTTGCTGGAATCTGCCGATGTCGAAACGTCCTTGAAGGTATAGCTTGTCTCCGATAAGGGGCGGCAACTCTTTCAACTCCCTCAGAAACCCAACCTGGGCCTCGAAATATTGGTTCGAAAGTATTTCGTTGGTTCCGTAAGCCGCGAAGGTGGTAGGGCCCCCGAGGGAAAAGACGGGCAGACCGATGGACGTCGTGTCGGTGGTATACACCGTGCCTACGGCTCCCGCCAGAGTGATCGTGGTGCGGTCGTTAACGGGCACAAACTGGGTGAGCTTACCCTCGGTCAACGGAAAACCTGGAATCGTGAGGAGCTTGCTTGGACTCGGATACGAGTCGAACCACTGTGTTCTGAAATTAACGAACTGGCCGGTCGTAGGCACAACCGGATCGTCGGTGTGCAACAACGTGTATTGCAATCTCGAGAAGCCCTCACGCCCGGCAACGATAGGTTCCGTCTTCTCTCCAACCTGGAGCGAATACCGTACGTTGCTGGCCTCATAACCGACGCGCACTTGCCCGCTGCGACCCGTGATGTAACCGAAGTCGATCCCTCCACCTTCTTGACGCACCCTGTAGATCGAAGCCAAGTTGCCGCTATCCGTATAAGCGTTATATTCGCTGCTGTCGAGGATGCCGCGAGGAGCAACGAACCATTTGCTGCCGACACGGAGAGGGTGGTAGTACTCCGAACGCAGAGCGTATTCGGAGCCGACGACCACGTCATTTCGCAGCTCCGATCCATATCCGCCGGCATTGATGAAAGTAATCCGGCCACCAAGGCTGAAAAGAACATTGTTGTATTGAGACCCATCAAGAGTAATTTGTGGCCGAACAATATGTGGCGCATACGTCTTCTCGTCGGCGTGGATCAAAAGGCCCGGCTCACTGTCCTTCTCAACCATGGTGTAGTCAAGGCTGGAATAGCGGCCATCCCCTTGTATCTCTAGGATCTTATTCTGAATCAAGGAGTTATCGATTGGTTTACCAATCACCGGATCAAAGCTCTTGGCGATCGCCTTTGCACTCCGTGGATCTGTACCGGCGATCTCGACGAACTGCGGAACTGGCGCCTGACGACGTCGCGCTGTCCGCTCGGCGAGGTATCGCTGCCACGTGGGCTCGTCAACCGACAGCTTTGACAAGATGTTGGCCTTGGCTTCAGCAGCGTCGTACCCGGCTTTGATAATGGCGTCGGCATTGCCATACTCCATGGGGCCGAATTTGTTCAGAGGGACACTCACCAGCACATCTGCCTTTTCAATACTGCGCATCTCGTTCGCTGCAATCATGACGGAGATCGAGCGGCCAAGCACGCCGAATGCGGATGGAGTTTCTGTCGCCTCCATGGGCTGTGTCTCCAAATGAACGGCCAGGATCAGATCCGCACCCATCTGCTGTGCGACATCGACCGGAAGATTGTCGAGCAGTCCACCATCCGCGAAGATCTGTCCATCGGCATGCACCGGGGCGAAGATTCCCGGCAGTGACATCGTCGAACGAAGTGCAGTGGCAAGAGATCCGCTTCTAAAGATGTATGGCTTCTTAGTCAGCAAGTCCGTGGCAACGCACCCAAAAGGAATCGGCAGATCGTCGAAGCTTTGCATGGTCGAATATGGCAGTGCCACTCGATCCAGGATGAATTGGACCTCCTGTCCAGAATTGAATCCCGAGGGGAGCTGTATCCCTGCTTTGTTCAGTCCAAACTCAATCGACCCGGGGTACTGATAATCATCTTCTTTGCGCCGGTAGTTCAGTCGTGCAAACGGCACTTCTCCCCGAAGGACCGTATTCCAAGGAACGGATGAAACAAGCTCGCGAACTTCGGACGGAGAGCGACCGGTTGCGTACAATCCGCCCACAAGGGCCCCCATACTGGCTCCAGCGACGTAATTTACCGGGATGTGATGCTCTTCAAGCCAGGTAATTACGCCGACATGAGCGAGTCCGAGCGCTCCCCCGCCTTCGAGGACCAAACCAATCTTGGGAGACACGCCGGCTGATGGCTTCTGAGCGAGAGCAGCACTGCGCGAGGCCAGCAGAAGAATCGCGACGCCAACCATTGCCTGGATCTGCTTCCACACTGCGCGGCTAGCCATTTCCATATCGAGAGCCACTCCACAAGACGTCATCTGCTTGAATTTTGGGCGAAGGAAAACTAGCCTGGACCAAGGCAAATCCAAGACAGATCTCCTTGTCGGGATGGTACACGACTCCTCTTGAGGGCGGACAGAACTACCTGCGTCATACAGATCGTCTCCTTCCCCAATGCACCCTCGACCGAGCCGACCGCGACTTGAGATCCATTCGGTCTCATTTGGCGATCGAGTACACCCTTCATCAAGGCAGGATGTGACAATCTCCCCTGGTCTGTGTCTGAAGGGTAATGGCGAGTAAGAATTCGGACCTTCTACCCACCGCCCCTAAATCCGGACTTTGTCCGCGCCTACGATGCGTTTGGCTACACTCCCCGTGAGTACAGTCAGATCCAGAAGGGGCTGCCCGATTCGTTCTTGGACACATCCGGGCTTCCAAGCTCACGGATCGCACAATTCTTGTTGTCGCTCCACGCCTTTACGTACTTCCAGTTCACATAAAGTGAGTGGTTCAAATGGAAGAGCAGTCCTGTCTTGCCGTCAAGGAATCCTCCTCTGAGCACGTAGTTATACGCAAAGGTCAGCAGCGGGTTCAGCATTGCATTCACGACGAAAGACCCTGTGGAGCTGCTGAGCTTTCCCTGTCGCGTGAGCAAAGGCACGCTGGCGCTGCTATAGCGGTTCATGTGGGCGATATAAATAGACAGCGTTGGATAAGCGTAATGCAGCAGGTCCCCTCGCAAATGTCCAATCCTTTCGCCTGTCTTCGGTGTGGCGTGTGGCTCCGTGTCCTCCCGCAGACGTGCGCAACCCTTCCGGAACAGTCTCAGTTTGCGATCGGGATACAATCCGCCGTGGCGCATCCACCGTCCGAAGATTTGGTTGAGGCGTGGGACGGTGTAGCAGGGCAGCGGCGGCTCGCTTCGGAGCAAGTCCTGGATTTCGCGCCCGAGTTCTGGGCTGACCGCCTCATCGGCGTCGATGTTCAGGATCCAAGAGAAACGGCACAGGTCAAGCGCGCGGTTGACTTGCCCGCCGTAGCCTCGCCATGGCTCCTGATAGACGACCGCGCCACGTTCACGCGCGATCTCAACTGTGTCGTCGGTCGAGCCGGAATCAAGCACGACGATCTCATCGGCCCAGAGCACGCTGTCTAGCGTTCTCCGTAGATTAGCGGCCTCATCTTTGGCGACAATAGCGACAGAAAGCGCAGGCACGTCTCCATCATAAAGCTGCTATCACGCAGTCGGCCGCAAACCAGGCCGTAGGCAAAGCTCAGGTGCGAACAGTAACTGCGCTCGCAAAAGGGTACTTCTGCAGCAATGCCGCATCACGTCCTCCGCAAAGCCTTCTCCCCTGATCGGGCATAAGCACTTTATCTTCTCTGCCGTGGGTATGGCGGGGCATGGCCATCCACGATTCGCTCGGGATCGAGCTCAAGCGCTCCAAATAGCAGCTGGATGGCGGCATCGAGGCCGCCCTGGCTGCGGCCGCCGCCGGGATGCTGCCCATGGTCACGGGCATCAGCTCAGCAATCCCAAAAAAGACTGCTCGAGGGACAGGAGCGCGCGACCTATCTCACCGAAATTGGCCGTTAACCACACCACGAAGTTGAGGTCTAGAATGACACGCCGATGCCTGTGGTCACCACACGCTGGCGAAGAAGGCCTCCAAGGTGTTGATGGCCGAAGGTCGCCGAGATGGGAGGCGTCAGATAACGGTCGAGATTTCCGGAAGACTTGGTCCAATAGTCGGGTTGCGAAGAAATTGTCTCTCGGAAGTCACCGCGCACAAAAAGTCGCGGCGTCAACTGGTACTTACCCCGCACCATACTGAAAGCCGAACTGAAAGATCCCACCCCCTTCCAGGGGAGGCTTATGGCCAAAACTGTATGCGGCGACGATAAGGGCGACATCGCGAACGGAGACGCTCAGAAGCGGGTTCTTGGTGGGCTTGGAGTCAGTAAGCCGCAAAAGCTGAAACGATGGTCCAGCCGCTATGTAGGGCCGGAAACGGCTGCCGTTAGGGCGCAAGTGCAGGAGCGTGTTGTAGGTGAACTGTCGAACTTGGCCGGCGTCGAACAGCGAGCTTGTTGGAGCCGGATTGACAGTGTCAGTGTCCACGATAGAAACGGTGAGGGGAGCACTATTATAGTTATATCCAAACTCGTTGGAAACATAACGCCATGAATTGATGGTGGCGTTCACGGAAATACTGTACCCGGAATGGAGACGCTGGACGTAATTGAACGTGCCCAGAAGGTCAGCGTTGTCGAAGACCGAAAGCGGCTGAGTGGAAAAGTCGCGGTTGGCAAACCATGAGTAGCCTCCACTAATGGAGTACTGCAGACGAGTCTTATAGCTCTTCGGTTCGCCCGGAAGCTGAAAGGAGGGGGCTTCCGTGCCCGGATCTTGCAGCTCACCTTTCTTCGGCAAAAAGGTAACCTTCGGGCGAGAGACAAGGGTGTACGGCTCGCCGACAAGGTTGATCACCTTAGGTTGAGCAGCGTCGGTGGGTGGATTGTGGCGATTGTGGAGAAAGGTGTACCCGGCCTTTCCAGCGTGGTATCCCTGATACACGATGTTGCCGCGAAACAAATCATCTCGGAGGTAGAGCAAGCCATCACGAGCAACACGCTCCGGCGCAATCGCCTCGGAGCGAACCCGCTTCAATTCAGCATCAGGTTGGTCGGCGCGCTTGGGGTTTAGGCAAGTTGTGAGGGATAAGACCGCCATGCGACGATCCGTTTGAAGAGTGTCGCCGGTGGCGTTCTTTAGCTCCCCGGTGATCCATGGCCGAGCGATATATCGGACCCCGCTGACACAGCCCGTCAGCAGCATGTCGTCGACAACTTTGCCTCGTTCCTCATCAACATCCTCATCGATGAGATGGATAAGAGTCTTGGTGGACTTGTTAATTCCTATTCCAGAGTCGTGGGTTGCACTGGTGACGAAGACTGACTTGCCTTCGAAGTCACGGCCCTGAGCAAATAAACGAAGATGGTGCCGCGCGAAGAAGGTGTCGAGGGTCTTGGACCAAGCGCCGACCGGTGGCTTGCCGCCGAGCAAAAGCGTCGAGACAGGACCCTCCTTGTAGCCTTGGTTTTCAACCACCGACCGCATAACACTGTACTTGCTCTTCGCACCGAGCGCGTCGCTGCGACTCCAGCCGGCTGCATCAAGGGCGCGAATGATCTCGTCCTCACTCCCGAGAAACATGATGGAGGTGATGTCCGAGGGCTCATGCTTTTCTGCGGTTTCCGTCCGAAAGGGTAGCTGTCGAGCAAACTCTTGCAGCTGTTCTGCAGTAGCCGTGAGCATAGGAGGTCCGGGGAACGCACTATCGACGCCGATAGGCGACTCCGTTCGGGCCGTTAGCTCCGCGCCAGCTGGAAGGATGATCTCAGACTCCGGAATCCGGAACGCGCTCAGGCTGGCGGACAGTCCGAAGAGAAGCGACATCGGATCAAGGCTGGCGACCGAGATAGCTGTTCCGCTCAGGATTTTGCTGGCGCTTGCCGTTGCGCGGACGCCGTGAATTTGCCCCGCTGCGTCAACTCTTTCACGCGAGTTGTCTATCGCCGAAACGCGGATGCTTGCACTACGCCAGCCACCGCCTTGCACACGGATCTCGGTCAGGTCGAGAGCGACAAGAGCGGTCTCGCTCCCAAAGCCCAAACCGATACGACGCACTTTCGTGACGGTCCCACGCACTTCAGCGCCAAGCGGAAGGACAATCTGGTGGTTGAGCTCGACCGGTTGGATCACAAGAAGCTGCACAGGCAACCCCGGCCTGCTGCCGAAGCTCGATACCTCGCCCTGGAGGCGAAGGTGGAGCGTTGTTCCCGGCGGAACAGCGCCAAGGGCGCCGTGAGTGGGGTCCTCCGGCACTCGAGAGGTCAATCCATCTGGTGGAGCGGGCGAACTGCCTGGGATCTGCTGAGAAAGCAAGGGCAATGCAAGGGCCGTAAGACCAAAAGCGAATAGATACTCGCTCGGAAACCTCATGTCAGGGCGCCTCATTTCAATCTACGCACGGCAACAAAACGAGAAAGCGCCTTCTGCCGTTTCCGTTTAACTTACTTGAAGAGTGTGTCGAGAGCCATATTGCAGTGCCTTTGTCAGACGCTATGACTTGGGACGACCGTCCAGGAAGCATACGGCAGGTGGATGCCCTTCCTCTTGGCTCAAGGAGAGTAGTTTGGCGCCGCCTTTGTCCTCACCGCCAAGCCCGGTGAGGATGCCCTGAACGATGGAAGCGTTGCTGCCCCTGGCAAAAGTGAGTGGCCGCCCATAGATGCCGTATTCCCAGGCGAACTCAATCCCGCTCGAGTACCAAAAGGGTGGAGACACCAGAGTTCACCTGCGGAACCAAAGACAAGGATGGGAAGCCAGGAACGACAGGCATGGTGGTGCTGACAGTCGCCTTGCTGAGCATCGAGATCAAGCAGGGAACGGTTGTTGCCGGCGTCTGTAAGCGACGATACGACGGTGCCGCGGCGCCCTCAACGCTCGTGGCGGGCATAACGGAAAGAGTGCAGCACTCTCTCGTGGCCATCTCGGGAGCGACTCCCATCCGAGTCAGGTTGCATAACGTCCTTCACGCGAAAGACGAGCAGGTCAAAGGTCGGACTTCGATTCGTGCGTCAGACTCCAGCACTTCCGTGCCTATTCAAAGCAGGGGAACAACTCGGCTACGAAATCCAACCTACTGGTTATCCGGTTGTGCAGGAGCTGGTGGAGCCATGCGGGTTTCCATAATTTCCGCTTTGGCTTCCGAACCGTCCGCATTCAGAACGTAAAGCTTCTTCCCGTCAACCGCATACTTGACCTGAGATCCGGCTTCCGCAGTGATGCGTTTCGTCCAAGGCAAATTGACGCCGATTCGCGCAACGTAGATCGTTTTATCGGACTGGATAGTGTAATACATCCAGAGTCGCTGGAGGCCATTGGGCTGTACCGTCGTTGTCGTGGTTGCCGTACCATCGCCAGAGTTGTCGGTGCCGTAGGTAGTCTGCTGCTTGCGCTCCATCACGGGAGCATCATCCCTCCGCTCAGCGGCGACCAGGGTCGCAGCTTTCCAGGCGCGGTGAGACTCCGCAAGCAAAGCGTAGGGAACTCCGTAAGTAAGCGACGAACCAATCGACAGAAGAAAAGTATTGAAACGCCTGCGTGTGATCACAAAACACCTCTCTCGCCTGCCAGGATCGTACACGAGCTTTTGGCCGGCATGTACCTCTTATTACGTAATATCAAACAGCCGGCTTCGGTGCACCTTCGGTCGACCTCATGTCGCCGGAGTCACTCGATGGTCAGCGTCTTCGCGAGACAGAGATATAGCCTTGTGCAGCAGCATAGGAGGCGACGGCCTTGTGCAGCCCAGTGAGGTCTGCTTCGAACTCCGCAAGATGCTTAACCGACCCCACGGTCTCACCATCCGCTCCCGACCGACGGCCACCTCTGCGGATGCTCGTCATCTGAATACGCTACCCAGGTGGTTGCAGTTGGCGTCATGCTCGGCGCGCTCTTTCCCGCAAAGAACCGGCTGCTGACTACGGCCGTCGCCCGCCAGCCTGTGCGGACTCGCCGCCTGCCGTGTCCGTCCCCACCCTCACCTCCGCGGGCGTCGCCTGCGCGATCTCACGCACATTGCCGGCCCGCGTCCGCTGCTTGTTCACATAGGCCTCGATCACCCGTGCCGCCAGCTTCGCCGAGTTCGCCCCCCAGTCGCCGTTCTCCCACAGCACCGCCACCACAATGTCCGGATTGCGCCGCGGCGCCATGCCCACGAACCACGCATTCGGCACCGTCCGGTGGCCACCGCCGGAGCGCGCCAGCGCGTCGTGGCTCATCACCTGCGCCGTCCCCGTCTTGCCCGCAAAGTCGATCCCCTCCAGGTGCGACGCGTACGCCGTGCCGCCACCCTCCGTGGTCTGCGCCATGCCGTCCGTGATGATCTGCCACGTGTTGGGAGACATCGGCACGTCGCGCCGGCCCGCGCCGCTGAAGGTCTCGTGCACTGCCTCCAGCTCCTCCGCCGGTACCTCATCCGGAAAGACCACATGCGGCCGCTGCAACGCGCCGCCCGAGGCGATGCCGCCGATCGCCCGCGCCAGCTGCAGCGGGGTCGCCGCGATTGCGCCCTGCCCGATTCCCACCGAGATCGTCTCGCCCGCATACCACTTCTCGTGGAAGTTCTTCAGCTTCCACGCCGTCGAGGGCATCGTCCCCGCCGCCTCGTCCGGCAGGTCGATCCCCGTGCGCTGCCCAAAGCCCAGCGCCGTCGCATACCGTGCAATCGTGTCGATCCCCAGCCGGTTCGCCAGCGTGTAATAAAACGTGTCGCACGACCACGGAATCGCATGGTAGATGTCCACCATGCCGTGCCGCCTGTCGCACTTAAAGTAATGCCCGTAGAAACTCGCTCCGCCGTTGCACACCACATGCATCGTCTGCGCCACCTGCTCCTGCAGGCCCGCCACCGACATGATGATCTTGAACGTCGAGCCCGGCGCCAGCTGCGCCTGGATCGCCTTATCCAGCAGCGGATGGTCCGGGTTGTTCAGAATCTCGCTCCAGTAGCTCTTGCTCAGGTGCACGGAGAACTGGTTCGGATCAAACGTCGGCCGGCTCGCCAGCGCCAGAATCTCGCCTGTGTGCGGGTCCATCGCCACGATCGCCCCGATCTTGCCCTCCAGCGCCTGCTCCGCCGCCCGCTGCACATCCAGGTCGATCGTCAGCCGCAGATCCTTGCCCGGCACCGGCGGTGTCACCCCCACCGCGCCCAGCTCCTCGCCGTGCGAGTTCACAATCACGTCGCGCGAGCCGTCCGTGCCCCGCAGCAGCGCGTCGTAGCTCTGCTCAACCCCAGACCGCCCCACCACATCGCCAGGCTGGTAGAACGCATAGCGCGAATCGTCCAGCATCTGCTCGCTCACCTCGCCCACATACCCGATCAGGTGCGCCGCAAAGCCGTCCCGCGGATACAGCCGCCGCTGCTCATCCCGCGTCTCCAGCTCCGGCAGCTCATCGCGGTGCGCCTGGATAAACGCCTGCTCATCGGGCGTGATGTCCTGCTTCAAGGGAATGGACTGATACTTGGGCGCGCCGCGAAATCGCTGCACCGTCGCCTGCACCTGCTCCAGCGGCAGATGCAGACCCTCGGCGATCAGCGGCAGCTCCCGGCTCGCATCGCGCACCTGCTCGCGCAGCAGATAGCACGTCACCGAAGGGTAGTTGTCCACGAGCAGCCGACCTTCGCGATCCAGCAGCCGCCCGCGCGGTGCCAGCATCGGGATCTTGCGAATGCGATTCGCCTCCGCCAGCACCCGGTAATTCGCCGCACCCGTCACCTGCAGCCGGTAGAGTCCCGCCAGCAGAACGGCCAGCACCGTCGCCACAACATATTGGCTCACCGCCATCCGCCCTGGCGACACCTTCTCCTCACGCCCGCGGCGACGAAGCGCACTCCGCGGCGCCGGGGAGGGTGCAGGTGCCGAAGCGGTCGGATCGGAAGTCTTGGAAGGGCGCATGGAAAGGCAGCGAGAACCTGCTATCTAGTTTAGACCCGACTCGCCTCCAAAAGACCCTACCCGCCACGTGCGACCTTCGCCGTTCAAACCGGCCGCTTCGCCCGGTCCAGAAGGTAGAACAGAGGCACTCCCACCGCCGTATTCAGCGCCGCCCGCGTCACCTGGTGCCACCACAGCAGCTGCTCGCTCCGCAGATCCAGCAGCCGCCGCACCACTAGGTACAGCAGCAACCCATTCAGCAGCGAAAACACAAACGTCAACAGCACCCGCGTCGGCAGCGCGTCCACATCGAGCCGCAGGCCGATCGACGCCCCCAAATACCCCACCACCGTCTTCGCCATGCCGTTCACCCCCAGCGGCTGGCTGGTCAGCGCATCCTGCAGCAGGCCGATCATCGCCCCCGTCAACGCACCCGCAATCGGCGATCGCCGGCTCACCGCAAAGAAAATTGTCACCAGCAGCGGCAAGTCCACCAGAAGCGAGCCGGGCACCAGCCGCGGCAACATCGCCTGCAGCATCACCGCCAACAGCGGCACCGCCAGCGTGACGACCGGGTGAAAGCTGTGCTGCTCCAGCTCCCGTCGCGAGGTATAACTGCGTCCGTTCAAACAGCCCCCCAGGCGGCCGCGCACACCCCGGCGAGCTCCGTCACACCAGCCTCCCACAGCCCCGGTCCGCAGGCAAAGGCGGCCCTCACTGCGGGGACGCGCTCTGTTGCGCCGAAGGTGGCGAGGCCAGTGTGCCCCCCGCAGGCTTCAGATCGTTCGCCGGCGGCGTCGCCCCCGGGCTGTAGCGATCCGGATGCACCGTGGGCAGCGGCTTCGGCACCGTACCCCCGGCGCTCTTCGGGTTCGCCTTCGCCGCCGCATCCTCGGCCGCTGTCTCCGCCGCCGCCCCGTCCGGCCCCTCGCTCACGTCGTGAATCCGCGGCAGACGGTCCGCCACAATCTCCGCCGCGCTCCGTGCCGCCTCCTCCCGCGCCGCCTCCTCCGCCGTCGCCCGCTCCGCCGCTGCCTTCGCCGCAGCCTCTCGCGTCGCCGCCGCCCCGTGCGCCAGCGCCTGGGTCGTCCCCGGCGGCAGCGCGGACTTGGTCCCCGTCACCACCAAAACCTCCTCCAGCCGGTTCAGCCTCGCACTCGGCCGCACCCGGCCAACGCTGTAAGGCACATTGTTCGGGTCCGGCCCGATCGACGCGATCGTCCCCACCGGCAGACCGCGCGGAAAGATGCCATCGCCACCCGACGTCACCACGCGGTCGCCCGGCTTCAACCGGTCGTCCTCCGTCAAATTCCCGATCTGCAGCTCGCCCTCCGTGGTCCCGCGCAGCACCGCGCGCACCCGCGTCTTCTCCAGAACCACACCCGCGCCCGACGTCTGGTCGTTGATCAGCAGCACCTGCGCGGTGTGCGGCGAGGTCCCCGGGTACACCTCGCGCACCTTGCCCACAATCCCATCCGGCGTGATCACCGCCATGTCCGGTTGCAACCCGTCCGCCGAGCCCTTATCCAGGTACAGCACCCGCGACATCTCCGACCCGCTCGTCCCAATCACCTGCGCCGCCACCGTCGATCCCGGATACCGCTCCTGAAACTTCAGCAGCGCCTCCAGCCTCTGCCCCTCTAGCGCATCCTCCGCGATCGAAGTCTGCTCCATCCGCAGCCGCGCCAGCTGCCCCCGCAGCTCCGCGTTCTCCCGCCGCGCCCCGCGCAGGTCCAGGTAGTTGCCCCACACCCGCCGCACCCCCAGCCCCGTGTTGTGCAGGGCACGCTCCATCGGCGAAACCGCCCCCACCACCCACGACCGCGCCGCGTGCGTGCCCGAAGCATCCCCCTTCTGCGCGTCGGCCTGCTGCCGCACCTGGATCGCCAGACCCACCGTCTGCAGCAGCAGCAGCAGCGCCAGCGCCAGCGGGTTGCGAAGCCGGTAAAAAAAGTCCACGATCGACCCTGCCTCGCCCCCATTATCCCCCCTCCCCGCGCCCCGCCCGCGCTGCTGTACTGTAGGCCGTATGCGCCCGGACCGCCCCTCCCCCACCCCCGCCGCCCCGCGCCTCCGCCCGCGCGACTGGCTCATCGCCTTCCTCCTCGCCCTCGCGACGATCCAGACCGCCCGCGCCGACTTCTTCGTCAACGACACCTTTCTCGACTGGCGGCAGTACGCCCTCGGCCGCGCTCCCCTGCCCTACCAGGGCCGCGCCCTCCTCGTCCCCGTCCTCCGCTGGGCCGGCGACAACCCCACCTTTCGCCGCCTCGCCGCCCGCTACGCCGTCACCGTCCAGATCGGCACGCTCTTCTACGAGCCCATCACGCCGGAGAAGTTCGTTAGCCTCCTGCTCGGCCTGCTCTCCCTCTCCGCGCTCATGCTCGCCGCCTTCTGGTGGTCGCGCCGCCGCGCCCTCTCGCCCTGGTGGCTGCCCAACCTCCTCGTCCTCGTCATCACAGGCGTCACCGTCGCCCTCCGCGCCACCACCAACTACTGGTACGCTTACGACCTCCCCCACGCCGCCCTCTTCGGCATCGGCGCCCTGCTCGCCCTCGAAGGCCTCTGGCTCCCCGCCCTCCTCTGCTTCGCCATCGACGTCCCCCTCCGCGAAACCTCCCTCTTCTCCATTCTCATGTTCGCCCCCGTCTTCTTCGTCCAGGGTGCCCACCTCCTTCGCCGTCAACATCTGCCCCAGATCGCTGGCGTCATCTCGACCGACGCAACGCGGCACCGCAGCGGAGAGACCCCTGCCTCTGCGTTCGCCCGCGCCCAGACAGACCTCCGCGCCATCCTCTCCCCCGCCAACCGCCCCGCCCTCCTCCGCACCCTCGCCCTCGCCGCCGGCATGGGCCTCTTCTGGGCCGCCGTCCGCCTCGCCATCGCCCGGCACTACGCCGGCAACCTCAACCAGACCTACCCCCGCCTCGGCCAGAACCTCCACGAGATCCTCTTCCCCCACCACTGGCCGCAGCTCTTCAGCGCCGGCGGCTACCTCCCTCTGCTCGTCTGGCTCGACCGCCGCGTCCTCCCCCTGCCGGAGCGCGCCCTCCTCTACGGCTCCGTCGCCTGCATCCCCGTCACCCTCTGGTTCGGCGTCTGGACCGAAACCCGCGTCTGGCTCGAGTGGACCCTACCCCTAGCCGCCCTCGCCAGCCTCCAACTCATCTACTGGCTCCAGACCCGCACCCCCACCCCCACACCCCAACCCTCCTAACCACCGATCCTCGGACGGAACCATTCGGGTGCCCCATGCATGACAGCCTCATCGTCACGCATGGGATTCATCGGTCGCAAGGTCGATCCCTCACACCCAACTCTGGCGCAACCCACCCTGCCCTGCGGCTACCCTGAAGTAGCCACCACGCACGAGCTCCAGCCGAGCCCGGGTGCCCCCTGTAGGACAGCCTCACCGTCATGCTTGGGATTCATCGACCGCGAGGTCGATCCCTCACCCACAACCCCATCGAAGCCCACCACCGCAACCGGAGGTCCAGACCTAAATTCTTTGATTCGAAGATTTTGCGCAACAACCACCGGGAGGGTACCCCACCAGGTGCACCATGGACAGCCTCACCGTCATGCTTGGGATTCATCGACCGCGAGGTCGATCCCTCACCCACAACCCCATCGAAGCCCACCACCGCAACCGGAGGTCCAGACCTAAGTTCTTTGATTCGAAGATTTTGCGCAACAACCATAGGGAGGGTACCCCACCCTCATTTGCCCTGGAATAGCAGCGGCGCAAAGTGGATCAGATTGTCTCGCCACACCATCCAGTCGTGCATCCCCGGCGTCTCCACCGCCGTCACCGGCATCCCCTTGCCCTTTAGAAAGGCAATCAGCTGTCGGTTCGGCTCCAGCAGGTGGTCCTCCGTCCCGCAGGCGATCCATAGCAGCCGCAGGTTGGCCGTCGCCGGCGTCAGCCCCGCCAGCTTGGTCTGGTCCACCGATCCCGCCGCCGAGCTGAACCCGCCCACATACGCAAACTTGTCCGTGTTGTTCAGCCCGATCGACAGCGACTCCAGACCGCCCATCGACAACCCCGCGATCGCTCGGTCCTCCCGCTTCTTCGACACGCGATACTCCGCCTCCACCCGCGGCAGCACCTCCGTCAGCAACGTCTGCTGAAACAGTGCCACGTTGCTCGCCACCGCGTCTTTGTGCTGCCAGGCATCCTGCTGGTGCAGCACAAAGCTCATCTCGCCATACCCCAGCGGCATCACCACCACCATCGGCTTCACCTTGCCCTCGGCGATCAGCGTGTCCAGAATCAAGTTCGCCCGGCCCACCGCCGTCCACCCCGAGGCGTCGTCCGAGTAGCCGTGCAACAGGTAGAGCACCGGGTACTCCGTCTTGCCCGTCGCGTCCCCCGCACCGTTATAGCCCGGCGGCGTGTACACCCAGAACATGTCCTGGTTCTCCGGCAGCCCCGTCACCACATGCGTCGTGTAGAACTCCAGGTGGAGCTCCCCATGCGGCACGTTCTGCGGATCCCACGGCTCCGGACCCGCCCCCGGCACCTCCACCATGTTCTCCACACTCAGCAGATTGATCGTCATCCGCGGATTGTGCGGATCCAGCTGCCGCCGCCCGTCCACACTGAAGCTGTAGCCGTAGATCTCCGGCGCCTGCGGTGGCGTGGTCGCGCTCCACACCCCATCCGCCCCCTTCACCATCGCCTGAGCCTTCGCCGTGCCGCCCAGCGAGACGCTTACCGCCGTCGCCGTCGGGTCGGTGTACCGGAACGTGATGCTCCGGTCCGCGTTCACCTCGTGCGACTCAAACCGGTGCTCCCCTTGCGTCCAACCCGTCGCCGCCGCCAGCACCACCACCGAAACCACACCGCCAACCCGCCGACACATCGCTCGCAAGCTCATGGCCGGAAGTGTAGCGCAACCCCGTGGCGCTCGGCCCACCCGCCGTGCGCGATACTTCTTCCATGCCCCTCCGCTCCGGCTTTGTCTCTATCATCGGCCGCCCCAACGCCGGCAAGTCCACGCTGCTCAATGCCCTCCTCGGCCAGAAGCTCGCCATCGTCACCCACAAGCCGCAGACCACGCGCAACCGCATCCAGGGCATCCTGGAGCTGCCCGCCCGCAAGCGTGAGAAGGGTCAGCCCGGCCGCCCAGCCGCCCAGATCGTCCTGGTCGACACCCCCGGCGTCCACCGCCCCGAGACCCAGCTCGACCGCCGCATGATGCAGGAGGTCTTCGACGCGCTCGAATCCCGCGACGCCGTCCTCTTTCTGGTCGACGCCACCCACCGCCTGCCCGAGCCACCACCCGCCGCCTCCGCCGCCACCACCCCCGGCAAGCCCTTCACCGCCACCAAACGCGCCAAAAGCGCCGCCGAAGACACCTTCGCCCTCCAGCTCGTGCAGAAACTCGACTGCCCCGTCCTCCTCGTCCTCAACAAGATCGACGCCGTCCCCAAGGAAGATCTGCTGCCCATCATCGCCCACTGGAGCGCCCTCCACACCTTTGCCGACGTCATCCCCATCTCCGCCCGCAAGGAAGAAAACCTCGACCTCCTGCTCGAGCGCGTCGTCGCCCTCCTCCCCGAAGGCTCGCGCTTCTTCCCACGCGATCAGATCACCGATCAGCCCGAGCGCTTCCTCGCTGCCGAGCTCATCCGCGAAAAGATCCTCCTGCTCACCGGCGAAGAGGTCCCCTACAGCGCCGCCGTCGTCATCGAGCGGTGGGAAGAGCCCGCCTCCACCGGCAAGCCGCGCCCCGGCGCCAGGCTCCCCCTCACCCGCATCAGCGCCGCCATCGTCTGCGAGCGCGCCGGACAGAAAGCCATCCTCATCGGCAAGGGCGGCGAGATGCTCAAGCGCATCGGCACCGCCGCGCGCAAGGAGATCGAAGCCCTCCTCGGCACCCGCGTCTTCCTCGAGCTCTTCGTTAAGGTTGAGGCCGAGTGGCGCTCCTCCCGCAACTTTGTCGAAGACCTCGACTGGCGCCGCCAACTTGAAGACCTCGCCGCCAAACAGGCCCAGGACATCGCGAACTCAGACATGTCGCCGGAGCCGTCGCCGGAGGAAGACGAGCTCCCTCAAACCCCCTGACCCCGCTACTCCTTCACACCCAGACCCAGCGACTTCATCTTGCGGTACAGATGGCTGCGCTCGAGCCCCAGCGACTCTGCCGTCCGCGACATGTTGCCGTGGCTCTCCTCCAGCTTTCTCAGGATGTACTCCCGCTCATACGCCTCGCGCGCCTCCACCAGCGTTCGCGGCGACTCGCCCGGGGCCTCGCGCCCGTTCGGCCTGGTGCCCTCCCGCACCGCCAGCAGAGGCAGGTGCCGTCGCTCCAGTCGCTGCACCCGCGGGTTTAAAATCAGCACCCGCTCCAGCAGATTCCGCAGCTCGCGCACGTTGCCGGGCCAGCTGTACCCGCGCAACGCCGCCAGCGCCTCCTCACTCATCTCCACATGCTTCCGGCCATACTGCTTTCCCAAATCCGCCAGAAACTCCCGCACCAGCAGCGGGATGTCTTCCTTGCGATCACGCAGCGGCGGCACGTAGAACGGAATTACATTAAGCCGGTAAAACAAGTCCTCGCGAAAATTACCGCTCGCGATCTCTTCATCCAAATCCTTGTTGGTCGCCGCGATCACCCGCACATCCACATGCACCGGCTGCGTCGCCCCCACCGGCAAAAACCGCTGCTCATCGAGCGCCCGCAACACCTTGGCCTGCGTCTTCAGGCTCATGTCGCCCACCTCGTCTAAAAACAGCGTGCCGCCATCGGCCCGCTCAAACATCCCCCGCTTCTCCGCCGGCGCGGCAGCCCCCGCCGGCGACGCCCCATGCCGGTACCCAAACAACTCCGAATCGATGTAGTCCTCCGGAATCGCCGCGCAGTTCAACTCCACAAACGGCCGCTCGCGGCGCAGCGACTCCGCATGCATCGCGCGACCGATCAGCTCTTTGCCAGTGCCCGACTCCCCAAAGATCAGCACCCGTCCGTTGGTCGGCGCCATCAGCTTGATCTGCTGGCGCAACGCCTTGATCGACACACTCTGTCCGGTGATGCTCGATCGCGCCGCCAACTGCCGCGCAAACTCCTGGTTGTCCTCGCGCAGCCTTCTTGCGTTGAGCGCGTTGCCAAGCACAATCAGCGTGCGATCCAGCGAAAGCGGCTTCTCCAGAAAGTCGTATGCACCCAGCTTGGTCGCGCGTACCGCCGCTTCGATCGTCCCATGCCCGCTGATGATGATGACCTCCGGCACCCGCGCCGGCTCCACCGCACGCAAGTCCGCCAGCGCGTCCAGCCCATCGCGGTCCGGCAGCCAGACATCAAGCAGAACCACGTCGTAGTCCGCGTCGCGTACCAACTCGAGCGCTTCCCCTGCCGTCGCCGCCGTTGTCACGGTATAGCCTTCGTCGGCCAGAATTGCGGATAACGACTCGCGTATCTCAGCCTCGTCGTCGACGATCAACACATGACTCATGACAGAAGCAGGATACCGCGCAACCTACTGCCTCCGTCAGGGTCGTGACGCCGCAACCCGCGCCGAAGGCACAGCATCCAGTGCGCCGTCCATCTCCGGCGCAGCCGTCGCCGGTCGCAGTTCGATGAGAAATCGCGCACCGGCGGGCACATTGCTCTCCGCACGGATCGTCCCCTGATGCTCCTGCACGATCTTCGCCGCAATCGCCAGGCCCAACCCCGTGCCGCGCTGTTTCGTCGAAAAGTACGGCAGAAACAACCGCTCGCGCATCTCGTCCGTAAGTCCCGATCCCGTATCGGCCAGCAGCAGCTCGACCCACCCGCTCGGCAGAAGCGACGTCGCAACGTGCAGCTCCCGCAGCAGCGAGTGCTGCATCGCCTCCGCAGCATTGTCCACCAGAATCGAGAGCGCCCGCTTCATCGCCTCGGGATCCGCAAAGACCGGCGGCAGACCGGGCGCGAGCGAGCGCACGATGCGAACGCGGTCCAGCCGTCCGGCAAACAGCGCCAACGCCGCGTCCACAATCTCGTTCAAGTCGGCAGCTCGCGGCTGCGCCGTCGGGAACTCTGCCAAAGAAGAAAACTGATCCACCAGCGAGCGCATCGACTCGACCGACGACGAGGTTGCCTCCGAACACCGGCGGATGATCGCCACCGAAGGCGACTCCACCCCATGCGCGACCAGCAGTCCAGCCAGCCGGTCAATGTGCCTGCGCGTCTGCTCCGCGGAGAGAGCGATCGGCGTCAGCGGGTTCTTGATCTCGTGCGCCACGCGCCGCGCCACCTCCTTCCACGCCGACTGTTTCTGCGCCCGCAGCAGCTCGGTCGCGTCTTCAAGCACGACCACATACCCGTGATGTTCGCGCCCGTGCTCCGATCCCGTCTCCAGCAGCGCTACAGTGCCCAGCAAGTTGCTCCGCGCCCCGTCGCGCACCAGCTCCACCTCCGCCGATGCCGTTCCCATGCGGTGAGACCGTCGCAGCAGGCGATCCAGCACCTCCCACAGCTCGGCCGGAGTGACTGCATCAAGCGCCGAACCGACGAAGCTTCCCTGGCCGCCCGGGTCCAGCATCTCAGAGAAGGCTCGATTCGCCAGCACGATCCGTCGCTCCGGCGAAAGTGTCGCCACCCCGTTCGGAATCGTCTCCAGCATCGTCTCCAGCTCGCTTCGCCGCGCTTCGAGCTGCGCATTGGCCGCGGAGATCTGCACGCTCGACTCCAGCACCGCACGCCGGCTGCTCTCAAGATCGGTCGCCATGCTGTTGAAGGAGCGAGCCAGCTCCGCCAGTTCATCGGTTGGCGAGGTCTCCACACGGTGCGCGTAGTCGCCGGCCGCGATCTGATCCATCGCGTCCGCCAGTGCCTCTACCGGCCGCGTCACCTGCTTGGCCAAGTGCAACGCCAGCCAGCAGCACGCAAACAGCGCCAGTGCCGTGATCATCAGCAACAGCAACGTGTACACATTGCGGATCTGTCGACGCGACCGAAACAGAATCAAATATGTGTTCGCGTCCGCCCGCAGCCGGTCCACCGTCGCCGACATCCCAACCGGTGTGGGCAGGCCCACCACCACCGTCCCACCCTCCTTCAGCGCCGCCATCCCCAGTGCATACTCCCGTCCGCCGACGGAAAACACTGGCAGATCTGGCCTCTGCGCCGCGGCCAGGATCGCCTCCTCCAGAGTTCCTCCCTGCCCCAGCGCGTCCGCTCCGCTCGCCACCTCGCCAGCCCGCGTCTCGGCCAACCATGGCTTTACCTGGGCACTTCCGGTCGTCCCTACCTTCGGCAGCTGAAACTGCGCAATCGCCTGCCGCCCGCGAAAGACCAGGGCGAAGCCGCTCTGCAGGGTAATCTCGTGGCTCTCCAAGAGCTCGCGCAGTTGCTGACCGCTGCCGGTAGCCGCGGACCGCGTCCGCAGACGGCTCGTTACTGCGTCTGGCTTGTCCGGCGGCAGAGCCTCCGCCGCGATCGCCGCCGCCTCGGCCCGCGCATCCGCAGAGGTGTATTGCGAAAGCTGCAGCGCCAGCCGATCGCTGTCCTCGCGGACCTGCGTCACCGGTTGAGAAAACCAGCGGTCCACTGCCCGGTTCATCAGCAGGTAGCTGAACGAAAACATAAAGGTGATCGGCACCAGCGCAACCAGGATCGCTCCCCACAGCATGCGCGTTCGCAGCCGAAACCCCAGCAGCCGCGTCCGCTGCTCGGCGTAGAGCTTCAGCACGCTCCGCACCAGCAGCACCACCACCGTCACAAACAGCACAAACGCCATCGCGGACAGCGCCGTGTAGGCAAAGATCTCGGGCGTCGTCTCCGGGTTGAGAAATCCCAAGTGAAAGGCGTTCAACGTCGCCAGCGCAGTCAGCAGCACGAGAAAGATCGCCAGAAGAGCGATCGAAAACATCTTGCGCCGCCGCTGGCTCGTTGTCATCGCCTTTAAGCTCCTTTGCGCCCGCTCTACAACACCTCGGCCACAGGCCGCCACGGGCGTCCCTGCGCCTCCGCCACCGCGTGATACGTCAACGCGCCCGCGCAGGTGTTCACGCCCTCCGCAATCCCCGCATCGCCGCTGATCGCCGTCTTTGCCCCTTCGTTCGCCAGACGCAGCACATAGGGAAACGTCGCGTTGGTCAGGGCCAGCGTGCTCGTGTTGGGTACCAGCGCCGGCATGTTTGTCACGCAGTAGTGCACCACGCCATTCACCTCAAACGAAGGGTCCGAGTGCGTCGTCGGGTGCGCCGTCTCGATGCATCCACCCTGGTCGATCGCCACATCCACGATCACCGCGCCCTTCTTCATCTTCTCCACCATCCTCCGCGTCACGACCTTCGGCGCCGCCGCCCCTGGAATCAGCACCCCGCCAATCAGTAGATCCGCCTCCGCCGCCGCGCGCTCCACGTTGTAGGCGTTCGAAGCCACCGTAAACACCCGCCCGTTGAAGATATCGTCCAGCTCCCGCAGCCGGTTCAGATTTAGGTCCAGCAGCGTCACCTTCGCGCCCATGCCCAGCGCCATCTTCGCCGCGTTCGTGCCCACCACACCGCCACCCACAATGCACACACTCGCCGGTGCAACGCCCGGCACGCCGCCCAGCAGCAGGCCGCGCCCGCCGTGCTCCTTGGTCAGAAACTGCGCGCCCACCTGCACACTCAGCCGCCCCGCCACCTCGCTCATCGGCGTCAGCAACGGCAGCGCCCCGGTCCGGTCCCGCACCGTCTCATACGCAATCCCCGTCACCCCCTTGTCCACCAGCGCATCGGTCAGCTCGCGCAACGGCGCCAGATGCAGATAGGTAAACAGCACAAGCTCAGGCCGGAAATAGCGATACTCCTTCTCGGTCGGCTCCTTGACCTTTACCACCATCTCCGCCAGCCGCCACACATCGGGCGCTCCGCCCACGATCTCCGCACCGGCGTTCTGAAACTCCTCGTCCGGCATCGCCGAAAGTGCTCCCGCATCGTGCTCCACCAGCACCGTGTGCCCCGCCTCGACCAGCGCTCGCACCCCGCCCGGCGTCACCCCCACCCGGCTCTCGTGATCTTTCACTTCCTTCGGCACACCAATGATCATCGTCCCATCCTGACTCGCAACCGCCTTCTCAGAATACGGCACGGCGTTACCCTACAGAGGGCACATACCCTCCGTGCCGGACGATCCACCACTCATGACCACCTCCTCCCTGCACCGCCGCCCGCCGCCCGACACCCTCCTCTTCCTTGTCCTCGCCGTCGCCGTTCTCCTCTCGCTCGTTGCCGTCGCCGCCTTTGACCGCGCCAACGCCGCCACCTCGCTTTGGACCCTCAGCAATCTCGTCGGTCCAACGGCCCAAACCCTCCTTCATGGCCAGGGCCTCTCCGTCTGCACGGAAGCGATGGGCACACCCGGCAACCCCATCTGCTTCCACGCCGCGCGCATGCCCCTGCCCTCCGCCGTCGTCGCCCTCGGCGACTCCCTCCTCGGCAACCACCTCCTCCGCGTAGCCTTCTTCAAGACACTCCTCCTCCTTCTTCCCCTCCTGGCCGCCATCTCCCTCGCACTCCGCGCGCGTCCCCGGCGCGGCTGGCGTCGCCTCCTCGCCGCCCTGCTTCTGCTTCTGCCCTTCGTCCTCACACCCTTTCTTGCCGACGTCGTCAATCTCCAGGTCGAAGAAGGCTACAGCTATTCGCTCCTCGCCCTCGCCTTCGCCCTCGTCCTCTTCCTCCCCGCCGCGCGCGCCACCCTCGCCCAGGCCCTGCTCTTCGGCCTCACCGTCGCCGCGCTCTATCTCTCGAAATCCTCCATGCTGCCCGCGGCAGCCCTGCTCACGCTCGCCTTCCTCGTCCACCAGCGCCGCAGACCAGCCTCTGCGGCTCTCGTCCTCCTTCTCGCGCTCCTCACTCCCGCTTGCTGGGCCATCTGGCAGCACCACACCGCCGGTCACTACACCCTCGGCACCTCCCTCGATGGCATCAATCTCCACAAGGGCAATAACCCCGCCTTCCTTGCCCACTATCCCCCCGCCCCCGGCGAAACCCTCGACCAGTTCGACGCCGATCTCAACCGCGGCCACGCCTTCCCCGACGAGTGGACCTTCAACACCTTCCACCAGCAGGCCGCCCTCGCCTACATCCGCGCCAACCCCGGCCCAGACGCCCACGCCGCCATGCGCAAGCTCACCGCCATCCTCTTTTCCCTCCGCAAACTCGGCTCCGAGCCCGCCCACGGCGCCATGCGTCTCGTCGAATCAGGGGGCATCCTCCTCTTCCGCCTGCTCCTCTGGTCCGCCCTCCTGCTTTCGCTCGCCGGCCTCGTGCGCCCCTGGGTCCCCAACGCTCGCTTCGCAGCCGCCACGTTTCTGCTGCTGGTCGCCGCCGTCGCCCTCCCTTACCTCCTCGGCTTCGCCTACACCCGCCACATCTCCGTCCTCATCTACCCCAGCGCCCTGCTCTGCTGCCGCCTGCTCCTTCCGGCAGATCGCGCTCCTCGCGCAGTACACTAGACCAAACCTCTCCCATCCGGCCCTTCAGCCGGGCATAAGGACCGATCGGCGTCAATGTCTTCCAACGGCTTCCAGATGCGCTACAACCGCATCCACAACATGCGGTCGCTCTTCTCCCTCTTCTCCAGCGACCTCGCCATCGACCTCGGCACCGCCAACACCCTCGTCTTCGCTCACAACAAGGGCATCATCGTCAACGAGCCCTCCATCATCGCGGTCAATCGCAACACCAACGAGGTGGAGGCCGTCGGCAAAGAGGCCAAAGACATGCTCGGCCGTACCCCGGGCAACATCATCGCCATCAAGCCCATGAAGGACGGCGTCATCGCCGACTTCAAGCACACCGAAAAAATGCTCAACTACTTCATCCACAAGGCGCACAACCGCAAGATGATGGTGCACCCGCGCATCGTCATCGGCGTGCCCAGTGAGATCACCCAGGTCGAAAAACGCGCCGTCATGGACTCCGCCTACCGCGCCAAGGCCTCCGAAGTCCACCTCGTCGAGCAGGCCATGGTCGCCGCCATCGGCGCCGGCCTCCCCATCACCGAGCCCGGCGGCAACATGGTCGTCGACATCGGCGGAGGCACCACCGACATCGCCGTCATCTCCCTCGCCGGCATCGTCTACTCCCGCTCCGTCCGCATGGCCGGCAACCAGATGGACGAGGCCGTCTCCACCTATCTCAAGCGCAAGTACAACCTCCTCATCGGCGAGCGCACCGCCGAACAGATCAAGATCGAACTCGGCTCCGCCTACCCCCTCGACCGCCCACTCACCATGGAGGTCAAGGGCCGCAACCTCATCGAGGGCGTCCCCAAGACCATCACCATCGAAGACGCCGAGATCCGCGAAGCCCTCTCCGAGTCCATCGCCACCATCATCAACGCCATCCGCGTCGCCCTCGAACGCACCCCGCCCGAGCTCTCCGCCGACATCTCCGACCGCGGCATCGTCCTCACCGGCGGCGGCGCCCTCATCAAAAACCTCGACAAACGCATCCGCGAAGAGACCGGCCTCCCCGTCTCCATCGCCGATGACCCCCTCGCCTCCGTCGTCCTCGGCACCGGCCAAATGCTCAACAACTTCAAACTTCTCCGCAAAATCTCCATCGACTAAGCCCCAGCACTCGCCCCCCAAACCTCACCCATCACCGAGGCTCCACTCGTTCCCGTCACCTCCCGCCAACGGCCTTGAGAGGGACCTCTGAACCTGCACTGGCTGGAAGGCCTACTCAACAGGTGCATCGGCATAAGGTGAACTAACCAGACCTTCCTCCTGAAGCTTGGCGACTGCCTGCCTGCCGAGTTCTTCGCTGCGCGCTGCGGCGAGAACCGTCCAGCCAGCCTGGGCCATCTGACGAGCAACCTCGAAGCCGATGCCCTTGTATGCTCCGGTCATCAGCCACGTTCCTGCCTTCTTGCATATCTTTCACCCTCGTCTGAGTATATGAAGCAAGTGTCAGGTTTCTACTCGCATATGCCCAAAGCCGCACTCCTCGAAGTGATGCCAAGAAAGACGCCGCAACAGAGCCGCTCTGTGGCTACGGTGGAGGCAATCTTTGACGCAACAATTCAGGTCTTGCTGAGAAATGGGCCGGAGCGGTTGACTACGATGCATGTTGCGCAACGTGCCGGCGTGTCCGTGGGGACGCTGTATCAGTACTTCCCCAACAAGCAGGTGCTGCTGTTGGCAGTGCTTGAGCGGCACAAGCATCGAACGGCCAAGGCCGTAGAGGACGTGTGCGCCGCCAACTACTTTCAACCACTTGAGGTAATGCTGAATGAACTGGTAAACCGGTTCATCGATGCGAAGCTGGTGGACCGCGATACCTCGGTCGCGCTGTATCGCATTGCGGCTGACAAAGGTGGAAGCCTCATTGTGAATCGCACCCGCAAGCGCTACGAGAAGGCCATGATCGCGATGTTACAAACGGCAAGCCCGCAGGTGTCCACAGACGTGAACTTCATGGTGCATATGATGTACCTGACGATGGCAGGGACGCTCCGTGGACACCTGGAGAGCAACGCGCCGCCAAGATTGACCAAGAAGCTGAGGGAGCATCTTGCCACGCTGGTCATAGCGTATTGCAGAGCAATGTGAACTGTGCCGGCACTTCTCTCCAACGACGTCTGCGAGCACCCGAGGTCCTCTCGGCGCTTGAAATCCTCGACCTCGAAGGTCGCAACCACCATGGCCAGGACCGCCCGGTTGCGCACCTCCCGCCGGCCGGGCGGCGAAGCGATCAGCTGTCCAACCTGCTCGGCAGAGAGCAGTTGCCGACCCGGACACCCAGCCTCTTCACTCCCTTCACGCCGCGAAGTCGACGGCCAGGTCGGGACTGAGAAGACCGGGGTCACAGGCCTCACACGAAAGCTGAAAGCCGCAGAACAGCGGCCGCCGCGGCCAATGTGTTGCGCGCTCAGATTCTCCATCCAGACGCACAGCACCTGCCTGCGTCACGCCTCTTCAGCAAGGCAGAAACGTCGCTGTTCCTCGAGTGGCTGGCTCGCTTCATCGACCCGCTCTAGTAGCTGCTGGACTCCGCCTTCAAGAAATCGCAGTGCTGCGCTGGAAGTTGCGATTAGTCCTCTGAACCCCACTCTCAAATGCAGCGCTCGAATCACACACTAAGGCTTTCCATCGGCTCTGCTCCCGGGCGCGAATCCCGTCCTGCGGCCTTCCGCCGGCCCTACTCCCGTACCGCATCCACCAGCGACACCTGCACCCGATCAATCCGCCGGTCCGTCGCCTCCAGCACTTCGAACCGCAAGCCGTCCTGCTCCACCACCTCGCCCGGAAACGGGATGTGCCCCGACATCTCCGACACCAGACCGCCCACCGTCGTCGCCTCATACCCGTCCCCCAGCCGCTGCAACGCGTCCTCCCGTGAGCCCAGCCGCTCCCGCTCCCCACGCGCGTCGTCGGCCTCCGCGTCCTCGCCCTCCGCTCCCTCCCCGTCCGCGACTGCGTCCGCCTCCGGAGCCGCGCTCCGCAGCCGCTCCAGCAGCACATCCCGCAGCCGCGACACCTCAAATCCCCCGCTCGCGATCACATCCCCCTCCGCCGTCACGGTCGCCTCGTCCTGGTCCTCCACCGTGTCGTGCTCGTCCGCGATCTCCCCCACGATCGCCTCCAGCAGATCTTCGATCGTCACCAGCCCCGCCACCCCGCCATACTCGTCGATCACCAGCCGCATGTGCTGCTTCTCGCGTTGCATCTCCCGCAGCAGCTCCGCCACATTCTTCGTCTCCGGCACAAACGCCGCCGGCCGCTGCATCTCCGCTACGGTCCGCCGCGCCGCATCCGTATCCGCAACCTGCAAAAGATCATGCGCGAACGCAATCCCCGTCACCTCGTCCAACACCCCCTCATACACCGGCACCCGCGAAAACGCGTGCTCCTCAATCGCCGCCGTAAACTCCTCCAACGTCATCGATCCCGGCACCGCAAACATCTCCGGCCGCGGCGTCATCACCTCCCGCACCATCTTGTCGCCAAACTCCACCACCGACCGCACCAGCTCGCGGTCCGACTCCTCCAAAATTCCCTCCTCCTCCCCAGCCTCCAGCAGAGCCTCCATCGCCTCCGACGGATGCTCCTCCTCCCGCTCGTCCTCCGGCTCCGCCAGCGCCGCGATCGAGAGCAACAGCCCCAGCGCCAGAGCCACCGGCTGCACCGCAAAGATCAAAACCTCCAGCACCGGCCGCAGCCGCCCCACCCACCGGCCCCGCGTCCGCGTAAACAACAACTGCGGAACCAACCGGTCAAACACCAGAAGCAACAAAAGCAGTCCCAGCACAGCCTGTGCCACCTGCGCCATCGTCGGCCCATACACCAGCCCCGTCGCCGCATCCCGCCGGTACAGATGCATCCCCAACAACAGCACCAGCGCCCCCCAACTCATCTGCCGCAGCAACGACGCCGACACCGCAATCGACTCCCGCCCCAGTCGCAGCCGCGGCTCCACCTCCACCTCCCACGCGTCAATATTCTCCTGGTACTCCCGCGCCAGAAACCGCCCCATCTCCGTATAGATCCGGTCGACATACGCCGCCACCGTCAGCACACAGACCGACACCGCCAGCCCCAGACCATACGCCACATTCATCGCCGAGGCCCTCGCGCCGAATCCGCCGCGCCCGCCCGCGCAATCAGCCCCGCCGGCAGCCGCAGCCCGCGCCGCAGCTCCGCCTCGCGCGCCGCCATCTCGCCCCCGTCCGTCTCATGGTCCATCCCGGCCAGATGCAGCAGACCGTGCAGCAGCAGAACCCGGATCTCCACCCCAAGCGTGTGCCCATGCTCCGCCGCCTGCCGCTCCGCCGTCTCCACCGAGATCGCCAGATCCCCCGCATGCCGCTCACCCTCCGGCAGCCCCGGCACTTCTCCCGCCGGAAAACTCAACACATCCGTCGCCTTGTTCTTGCCCCGAAACTCCCGGTTCAGCCGCCGCACCGCTACATCCCCGGTCAGCAGCACCTCAACCGCGCCCTCCAGCCCCACAGCCCGCTGCGCCCGCACCAGAAACCGCTCCAGCGCAGCCTTTGAAACCGCCGGCACTGAACCGGACATACGACTTGGAGGGTCGATGGTAATCATCGGTGGCAAAACAGAAACGGGAGTCACACCGGACCCCCATCTCATGCTATCGCAGCAATCACGCTCCACTCCGCAGCTACTGCGGCTTCGCCACGCCTCCCTTGCCCGCCGCCAGCGGCGACACCATCGCCTCGCTCTCCATCTCGCGCGGCATCTCGTTCACGCGGCCCTGGCTCTCATACGCCCGAACAATCCGCTGCACAAGGTGGTGGCGCACCACATCCCCGTTCTCAAACTGGCAGAACGCGATCCCCTCCACACCGTCCAACACCTGCACCGCGTCCAGCAAGCCGCTCTTGCGCGAAAGCGGCAGATCGATCTGCGTCAGATCACCCGTGATCACAGCCTTGGACCCATTGCCCAGCCGTGTCACAAACATCTTCATCTGCTCAACAGTCGTGTTCTGCGCCTCGTCCATGATGATGAACGCATCGTTCAACGTGCGCCCGCGCATAAACGCCAGCGGAGCCACCTCAATCACGTTGCGCTCCAACAGCTTGTCCACCTTGTCGGCGTCCAGCAGGTCATAGAGCGCGTCATACAGCGGCCGCAGGTACGGGTCGACTTTCTCCTGCAACGAGCCCGGCAGGAATCCCAGTTTCTCTCCTGCCTCCACCGCCGGCCGAACCAGGATGATGCGCGAGACACGCTTGGAAACCAGCGCCGCCACCGCCATCGCCACCGCCAGATAGGTCTTGCCCGTACCCGCCGGCCCCAGCCCAAACGTCATGTCCGCGCTCTCGATCAGATCAAGGTACCGTCGCTGGTTTGGCGTCCGCGGCTGCACCGTCCGCTTGGCTCCCGCCGACCTCTGCTTGCCGGAGTCCACCAGGCCGCGCAGCGTCAGGCTCCCGTCCGCCAGCACCACCTTCAGCATCGCGTGCAGCTCGCCGTTGCCCAGCCCGCTGCCCGCCTTGCGCATCGCCTCAAAGTCCGCGAAGATGCCCTGCACCCGCGCAACCTCCGCCGCTCCGCCCGAAACATGCAACCCGTCCGAGCGAAGATCAATCGTGACGTGAAGCGCATCCTCCAGCAGATGCAGGTTCTCGTCCCGTGTCCCAAACAGCGCCTCAACGCCCGTCGTCATCGCGATCACAGACTTTGTCAAAGAGAGCACAGTCCTCCATCAGGTAGATGTGGTTTGGATGTTCTGAATTGTGAGTGGGAGCGGCACCAGTTGGCTTGCAAGGCGGGATGCGGACTCGTCGAGCCGACACCAACTCTCCCTCGTCGGGAGGCTTGCGTGCGGAACACCGGGATGGCGTAGGCTGCCAATCGTGGGCCGAAGATGCGAGCAGACTAGATCCCAGAGGTTGCGCCGTCAAGCCGGCCCCGTGAAAATCTCGTCCGTCTCGTGCACCATGGGCATCTCCATCCAGGTCAGCCTCCGCCCTTGACCCCGCCGCCGCACCTCACCTACACTCAAAGGGTTGTGGCGGTGTCTGGACCGCCTCGCCGGCATCCGTGCGACCCCTCGCCACTACCCTCCCAGACACATCTCCGCGTCCGCGCGACACCTTCAGGAAGTGACTCACACCCATGGCAAACCACGTATCGTCCCTCAAGCGCACACGCCAGACCGAGACCAAAACCGCCGTCAACCGCTCCAACCGGTCCAAGCTCCGCGGCTCCCTGCGCGCCCTCCGCGAGGCCATCACCAAAGGTGATCTCCAGGCCGCCACCACTCAGTACCGCGCCACCGCCTCCGTTCTTGATAAGAGCGTGCAAAAGGGCGTTCTCCACAAAAACACCGCCTCCCGCTACAAGAGCCGGCTTAACGCCCGTCTTAAGGCCATCGCCGCCCCCAAGGCCGCCTAACCGCCAGGTCCACTCCGACTCTGCCGGGGGTGAGCTTCGCGAGAGCCAAAGGCCCCACACATAAAAGCCTAGGCCGAAGGCCTAGGTACCACCCCCCAACAAAATGAAGGGCTGAAAGCCCGACACAGGAAAGCCTAGGCCGAAGGCCTAGGGTACCCCCCCCAACAGAATAAAGGGCTGAAAGCCCGACACATACAGGCCTGGGTATGGCCTCAATGCACGGTCTCTGTCGATCCAGGCTTCTCCCCCGGCCCATACAACGTAGGCGGCTTGCGCCGAACCTCCCCGTCCGAAACCGGATCCCCATTCACCACCACCGCGGGCGTGGCGGCGGCCGCCGCCGTCGCCGTCACGGGCGCCTCCTGCGCCTTCATCGGCGTGGGTGCTTGCGCGGCCGCGGCCCCAGCGTCTGCAACCGCATCCGCCGCCCGCGCTCGCGCCTTCTCCTGCACCTCCGGAGACGGCTGGGCCGTTGCGACAGCCTCCGGCGCATGCGACCGTACGGCGTCCAAACGCACCGGCCCTGTCGCCCGCTCCGGCATCAGCGACCGCGCCAGCTCCATCGCCTTCCGTTCCTTGCCCGTGGGCGCCGGCAACGCATACACCTCCACCGCCCCACTGTTCAGCACCACCAGCTCGCTCCCATCGGGAGATAGGGCGAAGTTCCCCCCGGCCAGCAGCACCGGGGTCACGTTCAAACTCAGCAGGACTCGACCCGTCTCCGTCTGATACACGCTCACCGACTCCGCCGAAACCTGGTTGGTGCTCAGAAGGCCGCTCCCGTCCGCCGGTGACCCCGTGACCATTCGCCCCAGCGCGAACCGCCCACCCTCCGGCGCCAGCGACAGCTCCGGCCGGGTGTAGCTCTCGGTAAACATCTGCTCCCACATCTCTTCCCCACGGAAGTTGAAGCCGCCGATCGATCTCTGGTCCTGCCCGCCACGGCACCCAAACGCAATAAACTCGCTCCGGCTCACCAGCAACGGCAGCGGCCGGCAGCTCGAGTCAAACGGCGAAAGCTCATCCACCTTGCCGTCATGCCGGTGAAAGTCAAACGCCCAGTGCCCCTTGCCCTGGTCCAGCATCGTCAGCAGCCCGGCCCCGTCGATCGGCAGCAAAACGAGGTTCCGTGAGGAGATCGCGCCCGCCCGCACCGGCCGAACACCGCCGTCCCCCTCGTCCATCCGGAAAAAATCAATCTGCACCGGGTTCGCCCGCGCGCTGCTCTCCGCCGCCACACCCCCCACCGCCGCCGCCTGCCCCGCCGCGTAGGCTCGCGTCCCCGGACTGGGCGACTGCTCGTCCACCTTCGGCGGGTGGTCCAGCGTCTCCAACATCAGCAGGTCGCCGCTCGGCGAAACCAGCACCGCCGCAATTGATCGCGTACTGGCCAGGAAGGCGTGCTGCGCGAACGCATCGCCCGCCTTCAGCCCGCGCAGCGGCGCAAACGTCGTCAGCCGGTTGCGCTGGCGCAACAAAAACTCCCCATTCCCCATCGACCACAGGTACCGCCCCGCATCGCGCAGCCTCCACGAGGTCCGTGCCAAAACCTTTCCCGTCGGCAGCTCCAGCAACACGGCATCCACATTGCGATCAAAATCCCCGGGCTGCGCATCCGGTAAGCGCGGCAGCAATCTCCGCCGACTGAATGTCAGCAGCAGGTGCGTTTCATCGATGTAGTTCAGTGTCACCGCCGCCACACCCGCGTTCAGCACCGTGGAGGGCAACGGCTGAAAGTCCATCGGCTCCAGCGGCAGCCGCAACACCGGCTCCGGCCCGCGCGCCCACCCCGGCCCAGCCGCCGCAAGCAGCAGGCACATCACACCCGCGATGGCCACTCCGTACCGCCGTGTCGAGCCTAGCCGCATCCGCACACCCCACCACCGCGACACTCCATGCAGACGCCCACACCGCCGCCCCAAAAGCCTCGCCGCCTCGCAACTCCTCCCCATACTCTCCCACAAGCCCCCTCAACCCCGCAAAACCCGCCCCGCTGCCGTCACCACCCCACCCACTTTTTACCCGTTCCCATCCACCCCACAGCTGGAAACGGCCCAAAAGCAAACCATTTGCCCAGATAATGCGTACATCGCACCATAACCGTCCCCGCCCAACCCGCCCGGACGTCCCCTAGGAGCCCCCATGCACGTTTCACCCCACCGCGGCTTGCCCCCAGTCTCCTTCTCCGGCATGCTCGCGACCCTTGTCCTCTGCTTACCCGCCGTCACCCTCTGCGCCCAGGCTCCTGCCCACGACACCACACCAGCCGCGGCCACCGCGACCTATAAGCCCATCCCAGCCTTCGACACGTCCTCCATCGATAGCGGCGTCAACCCTTGCGACGACTTCTACAAATTTGCCTGCGGCCGCTTCGCCGCCAACCATCCCATCCCCTCCGACCAGGGAGACGTGGATCAGTTCTACGCCCTCTACAACGTCAACGAGCAGACCCTGCGCGGCATCCTCGAAAAGGCTGAAGCCGCCAACGCCTCCCGCTCCCCCGACGAGCAGAAGATCGGCGACTACTTCCACGCCTGCATGGATCAGGCCTCGATCGATCGCAATGGCCTCATCCCCGTCGATCCGCTGCTTCATCAAATCAACGCCCTTGGCAACACCTTTATCGCCAAGCGCGATCTCGCCCCGCTCGTCGGAGATCTTCAGCGCGTCGGCGTCAACGTCTTCTTCTCCTTCGGCGAAGAGCAGGACCAGAAATACGCCACCAAGCAGATCGCCTCCATCGCCCAGGGTGGCCTCGGCCTGCCGGAGAAGGACTATTATCTCCGCACCGGCCCCAAGGACATCGAGATTCGCAAGCAGTACGTCGCGCACATCGCCAAGATGCTCACCCTCGCCGGCACCTCGCAGGAGGAGGCACAGAAAGACGCCGACAACATCCTCGCCTTTGAGACCGAACTCGCGCGCGGCAGCATGGGCGTCGTCGATCTTCGAGACCCCGACAAGACCTACCACCTGCAGCCCATCAGCACCTTCGAAGCCGCCATCCCAGGCGTCGACTTCCCCGCCTTCGAACGCGCCGTGCACTCCCCGGACCTCACCGAGATCGACAACTCCACCCCCAACTTCTTCCCCGCCCTGGTCAACGCCGTTCGCACCGCGGACATGCGCACGCTCAAGGCCTACATGCGCTTCCACGTCCTCCACACCTTCGCTCGCAACCTCCCCGAGGCCTTCGACAAGGAGAACTTCGACTTCTACAGCCGCAAGCTCAACGGCATCCCCGAAGAGCCTGCACGCTGGAAGCGGTGCACCGCCGCGACCGACCGCGCACTCGGCGAGGCGCTCGGCAAGGTCTTCGTCGCCAGTCACTTCACGCCCGAGAGCAAGGCCAAGACCC
Source organism: Acidobacteriaceae bacterium (assembly GCA_965218895.1). Lineage (GTDB taxonomy): Bacteria > Acidobacteriota > Terriglobia > Terriglobales > Acidobacteriaceae > Edaphobacter. The sequence goes on from CBDCMI010000010.1 coordinate 37,197, forward strand.
TCGAGATGGTGCACGACATCGAGGGAGCCATGTCGCAGGACATCGACTCCCTCACCTGGATGAGCCCCGCCACCAAGACCCAGGCCAAAGCCAAACTTGCACTCGTCGCCAACAAGATCGGCTACCCGGAGCACTGGCGCGACTACAGTGCTCTAACCGTCTCACCCACCGATGCCGCAGGCAATCAGAAGCGCGCCGACGCCTTTGAAAATGATCGAGAACTCAACAAAATCGGCAAGCCTGTCGACCGCGATGAGTGGGGCATGTCGCCACCCACCGTCAACGCCTACTACAACCCCAGCATGAACGACATCAACTTCCCCGCCGGCATCCTGCAGCCCGCCTTCTATGATCCGCACGCCGACGACGCCATCAACTACGGCCACATCGGCGCCGTCATCGGCCACGAACTCACCCACGGCTTCGACGACGAGGGCGCGAAGTTCGACGGCAAGGGCAACCGCTCCGACTGGTGGACGCCCGCGGACAAGCAGCAGTTCGAAACCCGCACCGGCTGCCTCGTCCACGAATACGGTAAGTTCACCGCCGTCGACGATGTCAAGGTCAACGGTCAACTCACCTTAGGTGAAAACACCGCCGACAACGGTGGCCTGCTGCTCGCGTACATGGCCTACCTTGATCGCGCAAAGAAGGAGGGCATCAATCTTGACGGCAAGCTCGATGGCTATACCAAGCCGCAGCAGTTCTACATAGCCTTCGCTCAGAACTGGTGCGACAACGCCCGCCCCGAGCAGGTTCGCAGTCAGGTCCTGCAGGATCCTCACTCGCCCGACCACTTCCGCGCCAACGGCTCCATCGTCAACCAACCCGGCTTTGCTGCCGCCTTCGGCTGCAAGAAGGGCTCACCTATGGTTCCCACCGACAGCTGCCGCGTCTGGTAGCCTTCTCGCTTGGACACAAGGACGCTCGGCCTAGCCGAGCGTCCTTGCTTTCCTGCTGTTTCGCTTTTACAGAGACCCTGCTCGCTACAGCGCGGCCAGGACCGCCTCTGTAAACTCCCGCGTCGAAGCCGACCCGCCCACATCCCGCGTCAGCGCCTTCCGCTCGCCGTACACCCGCTCCAGCGCGCTCTGTATCCGGTCTGCCGCAGCCCCCTCATCAAGGTAGCGCAGCATCAGCACAGCACTCTGCAGCAGCGCCGTCGGGTTCGCCAGCCCCTTGCCCGCAATGTCCGGAGCCGACCCATGTACCGCCTCAAAGATCGCGCACTCAGCTCCCAGATTCGCCCCTGGCACTAGGCCCAGACCGCCGATCAGCCCGCTGCATAGATCGCTCAGGATGTCGCCATACAGATTCTCCGTCACAATCACGTCGTACTGCCAGGGATTCATCACCAATTGCATGCACGTGTTGTCCACAATGTGCTCGGCGTACGGGATGTCCGGAAATCCCTCGGCCACCTTGCGGCAGCACTGCAGAAACAAGCCGTCCGAGAGCTTCATGATGTTCGCCTTGTGAACCGAGTGCACCTTCTTCCGGCCGTGCTTCGCCGCATAGTCAAAGGCAAACTTCGCGATGCGCGTCGACCCCTTCTCCGTGATAATCTTCAGCGACTGCGCGACCCCGGGCACCACCATCACCTCAAGCCCGGCATACAAATCTTCCGTGTTCTCGCGCACAATGATGAGGTCGATCCCCGGATACTTCGTCTCCAGGCCAGGCAGATTCTTCACCGGCCGGAAGTTCGCATACAAATCGAACTTCTTGCGCAGCGTCACGTTGATCGAAGAAAACCCTCCTCCAATCGGCGTCGTAACCGGCCCTTTCAGGGCCACTCGATTCTCTTCGATCGAGTCGTAGAGCGCCTTCGGGACATACTCTCCCGTCGTCTCAAACGCCTCGGCGCCAGCCGCAAAACGGTGCCAGTCAAACGCCGCCCCGGCCTGCTTGCCTGCGGCTTCAAGAATCGCAACCGTCGCCTCCGTCACCTCCGGACCGATGCCGTCGCCCGGAACTAGGGTGATGCGGTGTGTGCGCTGCGGTGTCGTGGACTCTGCCATGAAGTGACTCTCTCTTTCCTGTCGAATCGCGCTAGCGTGGGCGGCCAAGCAGATCCTCGACCTCGGTCTGAAACTCGCCGACGTCCTTGAAGTCGCGGTGGACGCTCGCAAACCGGATGTAGGCCACCTTATCGATATCCCGGAGACGATCCATGATCAGCTCACCGATCTCGGCAGTGGAGCGCTCGCGGTCCGGCGACTCCATCACCAGCGTTTCAGCCTCATCCACAATGCGCTCCAGGCGAAGCGCCGGTATCGGGCGGCGCGAGCACGCGCTCAGCAACCCGCTCAACAGCTTCTGGCGATCAAAGGACTCGCGCCGGCCGTCCTTCTTCACCACCATGTAGGGAATCTCATCGATGCGCTCATACGTCGTGAAGCGCTTGTGACACTGCTCGCACTCACGCCGGCGACGGATCGAGTCGGCGTCCTTGCTCTCACGGGAGTCGATCACACGATCCTGGCTGAAACTGCAAAAGGGACATCGCATCGCAGACTTCAGATTCTAGCAGGGGGCTACGCGGCCATCGCGGCCTTGCCGTGCCCCGTACTTCAGGGCGCCGGCGCCTCCAGGGTCTCGCTGGTCGCGGTCGCCTCGCGCAGACTCACGCCCTCCAGTCGCGCAAACAGCAGCCCCACCGGAACGATGCTCAGCGAGGTCACCACAAGCAGCATCGCCCCACAGGCCGTCGCCGCCTCCAGGGGCGCACCGTAGAAGGCACGCATCGCCGCGGCCGTCGCGGCAATCTGCGTAAACCAGCCCAGGCCGGGCAGCTGCAGCAACGACCCCCCAAGCGAAGCGGCCATCAGCAGCATGGCGCGGGAGAACGAGACATGCGCCAGCTCCGGCGTCAGCACAAAAGCATGCGTGGTCTGCCAGTAGGTGCCACCGATCATCGCCCACATCGCAAGCGATAGCCCAGCGGCAAGCAGAAACTCGCGAACCGTCGAGATGGCCTGCAGCCCCGAGCGAAAGCCTAAAATCTTCTCCTCCGCCTCCGCGGCGAAACGCGGCGAGACCCGCGCGAGCAGCCCGCCGGCAAAACGCGCCACATGCTCGCCCCGCAGACGAATTGCAATCGCAAAGCCGGCCAGCAGCAGCGTCGCGCCCAGCGAGCCGACACCGACCCGCACAAAGCGGTCGCGATGCGGCAGACCTGCGGGCGTCACTGCCAGTGCAGATGAGAAAACCAGCGCCGCCGCACCCAGATCAAAGATGCGCTCCACCGTGTACACCGCAATCTGCGACGCGACCGAAAGCTGCGTCCGTCGCGCCAGAAGATATGGCCGCGCCAGATCCGCCAACCGTCCAAAGAGCGCCACCGCCGTGAACCCCACAAACTGCGGCCCCAGCACCTCCGCCGGGCGCAGTCGCTTCTGCGGTCGGCACAACTCCGCCCATCGCCACGCGCGCAGCCAGTAGGTCACGTAGATCAACGCCACGCCCACCGCAATGTGGACCCAGGCCACCTGCCGAAGCTCACGAAGAAAAGTGCTCCAGTCAAAGTGCGCGCGATGCAGCCCAAGCACAATCGAGACAAGCGCAATCAAAGTCAGAACCGCGACACGCGGCGGTCTGCTGGAGGATTTGGCCATGTTAGGGCTGGGAGGCATCGGCTAGGGTTGGCGAGATACCGGCAGGCCGGGGCTGAGCGCTGCAACCGCCGGGGAACGCAACGCCAGCTTGCGCCGGTTGAACTCCCGAATCACGCGAGCAACATAAAGCTGCGTCTCGCGGAACGGCGGCACACCGTGAAATCGATCCACCGCCGCCGGACCCGCGTTGTACGCCGCCAGTGCCAGCACCAGATTGTCGTGGTAGCGAGTCAGCAGGCGGTCCAGATACGACGATCCCCCATCCACGTTCTGCTCCGGAACAAATGCGTCCCGCACTCCCAGCTCGGCCGCCGTCGTCGGCATCAGCTGCATCAAGCCGCGAGCCCCCGTGCGCGAGACAGCCCTTACATTGCCGGCCGACTCCGCACGAACTACGCTGGCCAGCAGATCAGCATCGATGCGATGTCGCTGCCCAGCCTGTGCCAACATCGGCTCCATCGACTGAGCCTCCGTCCCTGACTTGGTCGCGATCGCCTGCCGCGCAGATCGCTCCGCCCCCAAACCCTCACCACCCGAGGACCTAGGCGGCGCAGGCGCGTCGGGCACAGTCTCAATCGACAGAACGGACGCCCTCGGGACCTCGAGATAGCCCTCGCTCTCCCCAGCCGCGCCCCGGGAAAGAATCAGCTTCAGCCGTCCGTCAGATGCTGCCTCGTGCCGCATACAGTCAACAGAAAACCCACTGGCCAACTGCACGCGCTCCAAGGCGCGCAGAGTGGGAGCGGATACCAGCACCATCAACGTCACCAGGGCACTGGGCACGTATCGGCACAACAGGCGAGATGGACACCGAACCGCCGACATCGTGCTGAGCCTACCACCACAAACCCTCCCTCTGCATGACTCAAATGGTGAAGGCCTCCGGTGCAGACGCTACCGAGCAGCGGTCGCCAGCGCAGGTTCCGCGCGCTCGGCCCAGCCAAGCCGCCGATTGCGCGCAATCGCCGCATGGATCGCCTCGGCCACGCCGTCACGGTCGTTCGTCGGCGCCAGCCACCAGCCGCGCGTACGCGCCTGCGCTCGCAACTCCACGGGCGCATTGCCCATCAGCACCGGCGTGCCCGCCATATGCAGCATCGGCAGGTCGTTCCAGTTATCGCCGATCGCCATCACCTCCGCCGCTCTCAGCCCTCGCGCATCTGCCAGCCTCTTCACAGCAGTGCCCTTGCTTACACCGGCCGGCAGAATGTCCACGATCGACAGGTCACGCGCCGGATACTCCGTCCGATGCAGCACGATCTCCGCCGACGGATCAAGCTCGGCATCGGGTGCGGCGTCGTCGAACGGCTGTACTCCTGGGATCCCGTGCAGCACAGCCTCCGCCCGTCGCATGCGATCCATCGTCCCGCAAAGCATCATCTGGATCGGCTCGCCCTCCTCCAAGCATCGCTCAATAGGGGCAAGTCGTTCAATCGAGGGTGAGTTCGCCTCAATCCACTTGCCGATGCTTGCGTGCAGTGGATCGAGCTCCTCCAACACCAGAGCCCCGCGCTGGTCGTCGCCGGCCTCAGTCAGACGATCAAAGGTGACGACCAGAGCGTCGCGAAACTCTCCTAACCCGGCAAAGAGCCGCTCGCACGACCTGCGCGACATATGCGCCCGTTCCAACAAAGCCGCGTCCAGCGTCCGGGCAACCGCGCCGTTTGAGCTGATGAGCACAGTCGACGCGGGCAGCCCGAGCATGTGAAGCTGGCGCATCGCGTACGTGTGCCGCCTCCCCGTCGCAATCGAAACCTCGATCCCCGCGGTATACGCCGCTTGCACCGCGTGGAGGTTGCGGGCACTTACCGTCCCGGCCGACGACAGCAACGTTCCATCGATATCGAGCGCCACCAGGCGCACAGGCGAGGTCGGCAAACTGGTGTTGTCTAGGACAGAAAGCACCTGCATATTCTCTCACGCGAATCGCATAACTATTCGTAAGCCATTCATTATGTTCCCTTTAGCAAACATTTCACTGGACACGGCGCGGTTCCCCAAGCCACACTGGACGCTGAGGGGAAGGTGTGTGATGGTCGCCGATCAATCCAAGGCGGATCTACAGCTGCGGTTCGAGCGGGCAGCAAGCCCGCGAGTAGGACAGACAAAGGAAGGGGGCGCGCCGGGGAAACTTCTCATGCTTCCCGCGCCAACGGAACCCCCTCGCCACAACCTCGTGGAGGAACTCACCGAACTCAGCGTGCGCCGCATGGCAGCGTTTCTCGCCGAGGCTGCCGTGCTCGTCCTTGTGCTCGGTCTCTTGGAGCGTCTGCTCGCCGTGCACCGTCTGGAGTGGGCCTGGGCCGCAGGCGTCGTCGGCCTCAGCATCGCCCTGCTGGCCTCCAGCGTCGGCCTGGAAGTGCTCGATCGGCGACGCACCCGCTCCTGAGCCAAACACCGTAGCGTGCACGCTAGCGTCCGGCGAGCGGCTTCAGTAGCATCGGCCCATGGCGGAGATCGCATATCTGGAGTGCTCGCGATGCGGCGAGCATCTATCGGCTGAGACCCCACAGACCGTATGCCCGGTCGACGCGGGCAGCCTCTATGTCCGCTACGACCTCCCCGCGCTGCGCAACACGGCACATCGCGACAACCCCGCCCGATACCAGGCCGAAAGCCCGCGCTCGCTCGGCATGTGGCGCTACCGCGATGTCCTGCCCTCCGCCGATCCGGTCTCGCTCGGCGAAGGCTGGACACCCATGATCCAGTCGCGCCGCTACCCCGGCCTGCTTGTCAAGGAAGAAGGCACAAACCCGACCGGAACCTTCAAAGCCCGCGGCCTCGGCATGGCCGTAACCATGGCCCGGCACTACGGCCTCCGCCACCTCGCCGTGCCCAGCGCCGGCAATGCCGCGGGCGCGCTCGCCGCCTACGCCGCCGCCGCGGGCATCACCGCGCACCTCTTCATGCCGGGCGACGTCCCCTTCGCCAACTTCCTCGAAGCGGTCCTCTACGGCGCGGACCTCACCCTGGTCGACGGCCTCATCTCCGACTGCGCGCGCCTCGTCGCCGAGCGCATCCGCGAGCAACGCGAGCGAGGCACACCCGCCGACGAAACCTGGTTCGACATCTCCACCCTCAAGGAACCCTTCCGCGTCGAGGGCAAGAAAACCATGGGCTACGAGCTCGTCGAGCAGCTCGGCTGGCACTACCCCGAGGCCGTCTTCTACCCCACCGGCGGCGGCGTCGGCCTCATCGGGATGTGGAAGGCCTTCGACGAGATGGAGAGGCTCGGCTGGGTCGCGCCGGGCTCGCGCCGCCCCCGCATGTACGCCCTCCAGTCCACCGGCTGCGCCCCCATCGCGCGTGCCTTCGAGGAAGGTAAGCCCGCCAGCGAGTTCTTTCAGGACGCCGAAACCTTCGCCTCCGGCCTCCGCGTGCCCAAGCCCTACGGCGACGCCATCATCCTCGACATCGTGCGGCAAAGCGGCGGCCGCGCCATGGCCTTCGACGACGCGGCCATCCTCGCCAGCCTCCAGGACTGGGCCAGGCACGAAGGCATCTTTCTCTCGCCCGAGGGTGCCGCCGCCACCGCCGCCCACGACGCCCTGCTCGCCACCGGCGAGCTCCAACCCACCGACCGCGTCGTCCTCTTCAACACCGGCGCCGGCCTCAAATACACCGACGTCGTCGCCGATGCCATGCACCTCCGCCGCCCAGGCCTGCCCAGGCTCCCCACCAGCCTGCCCGTAGGCGGCATCATCACGCCCGTATGAGCCCCGCGACCGGCCTGCGCGGTCCGCTCCCGGCCGCCGTCCGCACGGAGCTGCGGCCCATGCTTGCCCTCGCCCTTCCCCTCATCCTCGCCGAAGTCGGCTGGATGCTCATGGGTCTCGTCGACACCATCATGGTCGGCCGCCTGCCGAACGCCGCCATCCCCATCGGCGCCGTCGCCCTCGCCCAGGTGCTCTACAACACACTCGCCATCGGCTTCGGCTGCATCCTGCTCGCGCTCGATACCGTCGTCGCCCAGGCCCACGGCGCGGGCAGGATCGACGAGGCCGGCGAGTGGTTCACCCAGGGCCTGCTCCTCGCCGGCGCCCTCGGCCTCGTCCTCCTTACCGCCCTTCTTCTCGCGCCGCTCGGCATGCGCCATATGCCCGCCAACCCCGTCGTCCTCGCCGAGGCCATCCGCACCCTGCGCGCGCTCACCCCCGGCGTCCTTCCGCTCATGGTCTACTTCGCCCTGCGCCGCCAGCTGCAGGCTTTCAACCACGTCCGCGCCATCGCCGCCGCTCTGCTCTCCGCCAACCTCATCAACGTCTTCTTCGACTGGTTATTGATCTTCGGCCACAGCTGGCAGCTCGGTCATCTGCATCTCGGCTGGCCGGCCCTGGGCGCCGTCGGCTCCGGCATCGCCACCTCGCTCGCCCGCCTGTACCAGATGCTCTTCCTCCTCATCGCCTTGTTTCTTCTCAACCGCCGCCACGGCTACGGTCTCGGCCGCGCGCGCCGCCGCCCGCACTGGCCCCGCCTCCGCGAGCTCCTCCGCCTCGGCCTGCCGGTTGGCGGCACCGCCTTCGTCGAGATCGCCGTCTTCGCCGCCGTCACCTTTCTCATCAGCACGCTCAGCGCGCGAGCCCTCGCCGGCCACGAGGTCGCCCTCAACTGCGCCTCGTTCACCTTTATGATTCCGCTCGGGCTCTCCGCCGCCGCCAGCGTGCGCGTGGGCCAGGCCATCGGCCGGCGAGACGCTCCGGCAGCCGAGGCCGCCGGCTGGTCCGCCCTCGTCATCGCCGGCGGCTTCATGCTCTGCGCGGCGGCCACCTTTCTCCTCCTGCCCCACTTCATCGCCCGCGCCTTCACGCCAGACCCCGGCGTCATCGCCGCCACCGTGCCCATCCTCGGCGTCGCCGCCATCTTCCAGTTCTTCGATGGAATCCAAGTCACGGCGCTCGGCGCCCTCCGCGGCGCGGGAGATACCCGCTCCGGCCTCCTCACCCACTTCACCACCTACTGGGTCGCCGGCATGCCGCTCGGCTGGTGGCTCGCCTTCCGTCGCGGCTGGGGCGCCGTCGGCCTTTGGTCCGGCATCTGTCTCGCGCTCGTCGTCGCCGGCATCGTCCTGCTCGCCCGCTGGCTCGTCGTCAGCCGCGATCTCCGCCGCGACCTCGCCTAAAGCACTCCCAGCTCCGCCTCGGCCACGGCCTCCGACGCCGGCCGCGACGTCAGCACCAGCGCTGCCGAGAGAATCATGGCCCCGCCCACCCAGGCCGCCGGCCCCAGCCGCTCGCCCAACACCAGCACCCCCAGCACACTCCCCATCAGCGGCTCAATATTCAACAACACCCCCGCCTGCGACGCCGGCACCTGCGACATCCCCCAGTTCCACAGCAGCGTCGTCGTCGCCGTGCACAGCACACCCGATGCCGCCAGCGCCCCCCACGCCTGCCACGAGACACCCGCAACCGGCGGCGGCCTATCCACCGCCAACACCCATACCAGCAGCATCGCCGTACCCAGCAGCACACCCGCCGCCGTCACCGCACGATGGTCGTGCTCCATCAGCAGCCGCTTGTTCAGCAAAATCCAAAACAGCGCGATCACGCACGAGGCCACCACCAGCAGATCCCCATGCAGCGACGGCCCGTTCCCGCCCGCCTGCCCCCGATTGCCCAACGCAATCAACGCCGCGCCGCCCGTCGAAACACCCGTCGCCACCCAGCCCACGCCCGACAGCCGCTCACCGGCAAAGATCGTCGCCCCAACCGCCAGAATCACCGGCATCGTCCCCACCATCAGCGATGCGTGGCTCACCGTCGTCATCGTCAGCCCGTGGAACTGCACCAGAAACTGCAGCGGCACGCCCAAAAAAGAGGCCACCCCCAGCACCGCCCACTCCCGCCGGCTGAAGCGCGGCCAATGCCTCGCCAGCAGTGGCAGCAACGGCACAGCCGCAAAGAGAAACCGGTACAGCACCATGTGCGCCGAGCTCATCTCGCGCAGCGCAATCTTGCCGAAAAAGAATCCGGTACCCCAAAATCCGCTGGCCAAGGCGCAGGCCGCGAAGCCAAGGGCGCGGCCAGGCTCGCGTGGGCTCATCCGTCCACTCTCGCACAGCCCGGCCACCCCGCGGCCCAGCCTGCCGTAACAAATGGAACCCGAGCCCAACACCTGCATCCCACCTCATGACACGTCACGCAGGAGCCTGAACCTTGACCTCGCCCACCCGCCTCGCCCTCTCCCTCGCCTCGCTCACCCTCCTCCTCGCCGGCTGCAAGCCGAACAACTCCAATCAAAGCGACGTCAACACCAAAAATATCGCCGAGCCCTCCGGCCCCGGCGGCACACCCGTCGATCCCGCCACCACCGGCACCCTCTCCGGCGTCGTCCACTTCGCCGGCAAAGCCCCAGAACGCATCCGCATCGACATGAGCCAGGACCCCGCCTGCGCCATCTCCGGCGGCGACAACTTCTCCGAACAGATTGTCGTCGACCACGGCAATCTCGCGAACGTCTACGTCTTCATCAAAAACGGCCCCACCGTCGCCATGAACGCCGCGCCCACCGGCCCTATCGCCCCCGTTGTCCTCGACCAGAAAGGCTGCCGCTACACCCCGCACGTCATCGCCGTCGAACACGGCGAACCCGTGCAGTTCCTCAACTCCGACCCCACCATGCACAACATCCACACCATGCCCACCGTCGCCGGCAACCAGACCATCGACGTCTCCGAGGGCCCCAACTCCACCCCGCAGGTCCGCCGCTTCGGCAGCCCCGAAGTCATGATGCCCGTCCGCTGCAACAACCACCCCTGGATGAACGCCTTCATCAACGTCGCGCCCACGCCCTTCTTCGCCGTCACCGGCCCCGACGGCAAGTTCACCATCCCCAACCTACCCGCCGGCGTCTACACCCTCGCCGCCGTCCAGGAAAAACTCGGCGAGCAGGACCAGCAAATCACCCTCCAGGCCCACGCCACAGCCACCGCCAACTTCACCTACAAGCCCGCCCCGTAACCCAGGTTCTACCGCGGCTGGAAGAAGGTGTAGTCGGCCGAGTAAGGCACCAAGGCCTGGTCGCCAGCCTTGCAGCTCGTCACGGGCGCCGCTCCACCCCTCGTGTTCAGTCGCTGCACATAGGTCGTGCGCGAAAGGTAGCCCGGTCCAAACTGCCCACGTCGCGTCTGCACCGCCTTCAGTAACAAACACGGAATGGCGCCCGCGTTCGGGCACGAAAGGTCGCTGCCCGCCGGCACACTTCCCACCTTCTCCCCCCACACCGCGCTCGAGTCCCACGAGCTCTGCCACGTCGGGCAGTCCAGCGTCCCCGTGGCGAACGACAACGTGCACGCCGGCAGCGGAGCCAGATTCGCCCCGGGCACCGGGCTCAGAAAATGCGTGAATACCTGCAGATTCACCGAACCCAGCGGAATCGACAGGGTCGCCTGCGGACCGAAAAACAGCCAACTCGACGTGCTCCCATCCGCCGACCCAACACAGATATAGTCCTGCGTCCCCACGGCATGCGCCGTCACAAAGCGCACGTTGCCGTCCGGCGGCGTCAACGCGGCAGGCGTCGGCGGTGGCTGAAGCCCCGCTGCCAGACCCCCGCTCGCTCCAGCAGGGCTCTGCGCCCCACCAGCAAGTTGCCCAAACACAAGCACGCCCACGACGCCCACAACAGAAAGAGCTCGCATCTCTACATCCTCCCGCAAGCCGCGCTGGCACATCGATCCACGGCGAGACCCGTCCCATACGATGCGACCCGGGCATCACTCACTTCCAATCTGCGCAAAATAATGCAATCTCGCCCGCTCAGCTCCCCGTTCGCTGCATCGCTGCCGTCATCAACGCAGGCCGTACAATCCCCCAACACGGCTTCTCGCCGGAGGAAACATCACATGCAGCTCAAGCTTGACCTCATCACGCACCACCTGCCTCTCTGGTTCCTGGTCTTCTCCCTCTTTCTGCCGCGCGTCGCCCTCGCCATCGCCTGGCTCCAGGGCGTGCTCCTCCCTTTTCACCTCGGCGGCATCGTCCCCCTCGTCATCGCCGTCCTCCTCCCACGCATCCTCATCCTCTTCCTCATCTACACCGACCAGGGCCTCAACCTCTGGTTCCTCATCCACCTGCTCGCCGCGCTCCTCGTCTGGGGCGGCTCCGGCAGCTACAGCGCCCGCCGCCGACGCCGCATCGACGACTAACTCGTGCTATTCGCCACATCAGGTCATCCCAACTTCCGTGGTATGGCTGTTCTGTGACTGCTGGCTCTGGTTAGGCCATGTCGAGGCAACAACCGGCTTCAAAACTCATAGCCTGGCTGTCTTCACGAGCGCCTCCCGGTGCTCGTAGAGGATTCACCCGCGTCACTGAAACATTTCTGACCGAGGTCGGTGTCCTGCTATTCGTGTTCCCAGTGCTTGACGAGTACGTACAATATGGACGCGGGGCAGTTACAGCAACGCTGATTGCCGGAAGTTTGGTGGCATCTTTTGTGTGCTTTTGCACTGCAGCCAGCATCGCCGCATTCGCCGGAGAAGGGCAGGACTGATACGGCAGCCGTCATCGCAACCTCAATCGTTGGTGTCATCATCGCTACCATCGGTCTCGCCGCCGCGATTACCAACTATCGCGACCACGGCAAGGCCTCAACAAAACGCAATCCCTGATCCGCCACGTCCGGCAGAGGCATCTCGACCCCCATCGCCGCTCCCGCGCTATCCTTACCCAATATGGAACGCCGCAAGGTAGGCATACTCGGCGCAACCGGCACCGTCGGTCAGCGCTTCATCCAGCTCCTCCATAACCACCCCTGGTTCGAAATCGCTTGGCTCGCCGCCAGCGACCGCTCCGCCGGCAAGCCCTACAGCGAGGCCTGCCGCTGGAAGCTCGACACACCCCTGCCCGCCTCCGTCGCCGGCATGACCCTCCAACCCAACCTCCCCGAACTCGCGGTCGGCGATCTCCCCAAAATCATCTTCGCCGCGCTCGACGCCGACATCGCCCGCGACCTCGAACCCAAATTCGCCGCCGCCGGCTGCGCCGTCATCTCCAACTCCAGCGCCTTCCGCATGTCCTCCGACGTCCCCCTCGTCATCCCCGAGGTCAACCCCGACCACCTCGCCCTCATCGAGCATCAAGCCTGGCGCCGCGACTCCGGCGGCTATCTGGTCACCAACCCCAACTGCTCCGCCATCGGCCTCGTCCTCGCCCTCGCTCCCCTCCACGCCCGCTTCGGCATCGAGAAGATCTTCGTCTCAACCATGCAGGCCGTCTCAGGAGCGGGCTACCCCGGCGTCCCCTCGCTCGACATCCTCGGCAACGTCGTCCCCTTCATCAAGAATGAGGAAGAAAAGCTCCAGGAAGAGTGCGGCAAGCTCCTGGGTACCCTCGCCCCCACCACCATCACAACCGCACCCATCGTCGTCTCCGCCCACTGCAACCGCGTCGCCGTCGAAGATGGTCACACCGAGTGCGTCTCCCTCGCCTTCCGCATCAAGCCCACCCAGGAGCAGATCCTCGAGACCTGGCACAGCTTCCATCCCCTCGCCTCCGCCCTCCTCCCCACCGCGCCCGACCAACCCATAGAATTTCTGGCCGAAGTCGACCGCCCCCAGCCCCGCCTCGACCGCATGCGCGGCCGCGGCATGAGCTCCACCGTCGGTCGCCTGCGCCCCTGTCCCCTGCTCGACTGGAAGTTCGTCGTTCTCTCCCACAACACCCTGCGCGGCGCCGCCGGCGCAGCCCTGCTCAACGCCGAACTCCTCGCCCGCCTCGGCAAGTTCGACAAGCTCGGCATTCCCCGCGCTCCCCTATCGAGCCTCCAACCCACGGCGGCCCACGCATGAGCACACCCCGCCCCCATCTCGTCGTCATGAAGTTCGGCGGCACCTCGGTCGAAGACGCCCGCGCCATCCACCGCACTTCCGGCATCGTCGCCGGCCGCCGCGCCCACGGCCTCCAGCCCATCGTCGTCGTCTCCGCCATGGCCCGCGTCACCGACCAACTCCTCGCCGCCGCCACCGCCGCCGGACACGGCGACAAAGCCGGCGCCCTCGCCATCTCCGCCCGCCTCCGCCATCGCCACCTCGAAACCGCCGCCGAACTCCTCCCCGGCCCGCGCGTCGTCTCCACCCACACAGCGCTCGATGGCGACTTCAACGCCCTCGACGACCTCCTTCGCGGCATCGCCGCCGTCGGCGAGCTCACCCCGCGTACCGCAGACCTCGTCGTCAGCTTCGGCGAACGCCTCTCCTCCCAGATGATCGCCACCGCCTTCTCCCACCGCGATCTCCAAGCCGCCCACCTCGACGCCCGCTCCGTCATCCTCACCGACGATCACTTCGGCAAGGCCGCCCCCCTCGAAGCCCCCATCGAGCGCGCCCTCGAGCAACACGCCCTTCCCCTGCTCGAGCAAGGCCTCACCCCCGTCATGGGCGGCTTCATCGGCGCAACCCTCGCCGGCATCACCACCACCCTCGGCCGCGGCGGGTCGGACTTCTCCGCTGCCCTCATCGGCGGTGGCCTCCACGCCGGTGCCATCGAAATCTGGACCGACGTCAACGGCATCATGACCACCGACCCCCGCATCTGCCCCGACGCCCTCCGCGTCAAAACCATCTCCTTCGAAGAAGCCGCCGAGCTCGCCTACTTCGGCGCCAAAGTCCTCCACCCCGCCACCATCCTCCCCGCCGTCCAAAAATCCATCCCCGTCTTCGTCCTCAACTCCCACGACCCCGCCAACGAAGGCACCCGCATCACCGCCGTCGCACCCCACTGCGCCAGCCCCTTCAAAAGCATCGCCGCCAAAAAGAAACTCACCATCATCGACGTCGTCGCCTCCCGCATGCTCATGTCCCACGGCTATCTCAAGGCCGTCTTCGACGTCTTCGACAAGTACAAGTGCGCCATCGACATGGTCTCCACCTCCGAGGTCTCCATCTCGCTCACCGTCGACTCCAACGAGCGCCTCCCCGAAATCTGCGAAGATCTCGGCCGCATCGCCGACGTCAAATACGAGGGCCGCAAAGCCCTCATCTGCCTCGTCGGCGAAGACATCCGCGGCCACAACGGCATCGCCGGCCAGGTCTTCACCGCCGTCAAGGACGTCAACCTGCGCATGATCTCCCAGGGCGCCAGCGAGATCAACATGAGCTTCATGATCGACGAAGACGACGTCGAACGCGCTATCCATAGCCTCCACGCCGCCTTCTTTTCCAACCCCGACCCCAGCATCTTCGACCTCACCGCCCGCGCCACGCCGCTCGTCGCCACCGGCAGCTGATCGCAAGTCAAACAATCGCGGATCAAACGAAAGGAACAAAAACACCCATGCGAGTTCTGGTTCTCGGCCACGGCAAAACAGGCAAGCTCGTCGCCGACGTCGCCCACGAGCGCGGCCACGGCGTCCACGTCCTCGACGCCCAGGAAAACCGCGACTCCATGGCGCTCACCCCGCCCTTTGTCGCCGGCTTCGACGTCATCCTCGACTTCACCACCCCCGAGGCCGCCCTCCAGAACATGCGCGCCTGCCTCGCCAACGGCGCCCGCATGGTCGTCGGCACCACCGGCTGGTACCACCGCCTGCCCGACATGCGCGCGCTCGCCGAACGCAAAGGCGCCAGCCTTCTCTTCGGCACAAACTTTTCCGTCGGCGTCCAACTCATGCTCCAACTCACCGCCCAGCTCGGCGCAGCCCTGCACCACGCCGGTTACAAATTCTCCATCGAAGAAACCCACCACACCACCAAGCTCGACCAGCCCAGCGGCACCGCCCTCACCCTGGCTGAAGTCCTCGCCAAAGCCGCAAACCTACCCTCGAACCCACCCGAAATCCCCATCACCGCCCACCGCGAAGGCGACCACGCCGGCGAACACATCGTCTCCGCCACCTCCGACGCCGACCGCCTCACCCTCACCCACACCGCCACCTCCCGCCGAGGCTTCGCCGAAGGAGCCATCCGCGCCGCCGAGTGGCTCCACGACCACCGCGGCATCTTCGACTTCAAAGACATCTACAACCAGCTCTAAACCCACGTCGCACCTCACGCCGTCATCTCGACCGAAGGCTTCGCAAACGCGAAGCCGCAGCGGAGAGACCCCTGTATTTCGCTCTCTCCACCGTCGCCAATCAGCAACTTCCCGGAGCTCCCACCATGGCCACTACCGCCCCCGTCCAGCCCTTCACCACCCTCTCCTTCGACCAAAAACTCGACCGCCTCGCCGAGGTCGCCGTCCACGTCGGTCTCAACCTCCGCGAGGGCCAGGAGCTCGTCCTCACCGCCCCCCTCGAATCCCTCCCCCTCGTCCGCCGCATCACCGAGCACGCCTACCGCGCCGGCGCCCTCCTCGTCACCACCTTCTTCGCCGACGACCCCTCGGTCCTCGCCCGTTACAAATACGCCGCCGACCCCACCTTCGACTACGCCCCCGAGTGGCTCCAGCATGGGGTCGCCGCCGCCTTCAAATCCGGCGCCGCCCGCATGGCCATCGCCGGCGCCAACCCCGCCCTGCTCGCCGGGCAAGACCCCGCCAAGGTCTCGCGCGCCAACATCGCGGCCTCCAAAGCCTCCAAGCCCGCCATGGAACTCATCACCCGCCACGACATCAACTGGACCATCGTCGCCAGCGCCACACCCGAGTGGGCCAAACTCGTCTTCCCGCAAGACCCCGCCGACGCCGCCCTCACCAAACTCTGGGAAGCCATCTTCCGCGCCTCCCGCATCACCGGCGACGATCCCATCGCCGACTGGCGCGCCCACTCCAAAGACCTTCAGACCCGCGTCGAACTCCTCAATAGCCAGCGCTTCCACTCCCTCCACTTCCACTCACACGACGGCACCACCGATCTCACCGTCGGCCTCGCCGACCAGCACCTCTGGGCCGGCGGCGGCTCCATGAGCGGCAACGGCGTCTTCTGCAACCCCAACATCCCCACCGAAGAGTGCTTCACCACGCCCCACAAAGACCGCGTTCACGGCACCGTTCGCGCCTCCAAACCCCTCTCCCACCAGGGCACCCTCATCGAGAACATCAAGGTCCGCTTCGAAGCCGGCCGCATCGTCGAAGCCCACGCCTCCGCCGGCGAAGACTCCCTCCGCCGCCTCATCGCCACCGACGAAGGCGCCGCCCGCCTCGGCGAAGTCGCCCTCGTCCCCCACTCCTCACCCATCGCCCAGTCCGGCATCCTCTTCTGGAACACCCTCTTCGACGAAAACGCCGCCTCCCACATCGCCCTCGGCCAGAGCTACGCCACCTGCCTCATCAACGGCGAAACCAAATTTGAAGCCGACCTCGCCACCCTCGGCGCCAACGCCTCACTCATCCACGTCGACTGGATGATCGGCTCCGCGCAGATGGACGTCGACGGCCTCCACCCCGACGGCACCCGCGAACCCCTCATGCGCGCCGGCGAGTGGGCCTGAGCCTCCCCACGTCGAAACCGAATGCACTCGCCGCTCCAACCCCGGCGTCATCCCGACCGAAGTGGGAAGACCTGCTTCTCTCCCCACACACCCACACCCCTAACAGCGTCATCCCGACCGAAGCGAAGCGACCTGCTTCTCTCCCCACACACCCGCCGCCCACCAACAGCGTCATCCCGACCGAAGCGAAGCGAAGTGGAGGGACCTGCTTCTCTCCCCACACACCCGCCCCCCACCACCAGCGTCATCCCACCGAATCGGAGGGACCTGCTTCGTACTGCTCAAGACGGCCCCAACTCTCGCTCAGGTCCACCCATGTCGGGTTACCTTGCTCAATCAGCAACACCTTCTTCTCCCGCCGCCAATTCTTTAACTGCTTCTCACGAGCAATGGCCGTCACCACTCGTCCATACCGCTCAAACCACACCAGGCGGTCGCACCGGTAGCTCTTGCTGAAGCCGTCGTAGCAACCAACTTTGTGCTGCCCAATGCGCCGCTCCAGCCCATTCGTAACGCCGATATACAACGTTCGGCTACGGCTCGCGACCATGTACACGTAAAACACTCCATCAGCAATACACGACACAGTCAGGCCTGCGTATCCCACCACCGTAGAGGCTCAATGTCGCCATCCGCGTCATCCCGACCGGAGCAAAGCGAAGTGGAGGGACCTGCTTCTCCCACCCCAAACCCCCATCACCGGCGTCATCCCGACCGAAGCGAAGCGAAGTGGAGGGACCTGCTTCTCCCCCCCCACGCGCCCCACATCACCGGCGTCATCCCGACCGAAGCGAAGCGAAGTGGAGGGACCTGCTTCTCCCCCCCACGCGCCCCACATCACCGGCGTCATCCCGACCGAAGCAAAGCGAAGTGGAGGGACCTGCTTCTCCCACCCCAAACCCCCATCACCGGCGTCATCCCGACCGAAGCGAAGCGAAGTGGAGGGACCTGCTTCTCCCACCCCAAACCCCCATCACCGGCGTCATCCCGACCGAAGCGAAGCGAAGTGGAGGGACCTGCTTCTCCCACCCCAAACCCCCATCACCGGCGTCATCCCGACCGAAGCGAAGCGAAGTGGAGGGACCTGCTTCTCCACCCACACGCGCCCCTACACCACCAGCGTCATCCCGACCGGAGCGAAGCGAAGTGGAGGGACCTGCTTCTTCCACCCCAAACCCCCACACCACCAGCGTCATCCCGACCGAAGCAAAGCGACCTGCTTTCCCCACCACCACCTCGCCCTGAACCAACACCGCTCAACTCCCCGTAAACTAACCCACATGCAACTCCGCGGCTGCGGCACCGCCCTCATCACCCCCTTCACCTCCGACCTCACCGTCGACACCGACGCCCTGCGCAACCTCGTCGAGTGGCAACTCGCCTCCGGCATCGACTTCCTCGTCCCCTGCGGCACCACCGGCGAAGCCTCCACCCTCACCGAGCCCGAATGGCTCCGCGTCGTCGAGCTCACCGTCCGCACCGCCGCCGGCCGCGTCCCCGTCTTCGCCGGCTGCACCCACAACAGCACCGCCGAGGTCGTCGAACGCGTCGCCCGCCTCTCCGCCACCGACGGCCTCGCCGGCATCCTCACCGCCAACCCCTTCTACAACCGCCCCGGCCAGGAAGGCCAATACCAGCATTTCCGCGCCATCGCCGAGGCCACCCACCTCCCCATCCTCCTCTACAACATCCCCGGCCGCACCGGCGCCAACCTCGAGCCCGCCACCGTCGCCCGCCTCGCCCAAGTCCCCAACATCATCGGCATCAAGGAGTCCTCCGGCTCCGTCATGCAGATCACCGAGGTCCTCGCCTCCGTCCCCCCCACCTTCACCGTCCTCGCCGGCGACGACGGCATGGCCCTCCCAGTCATCGCCCTCGGCGGCCACGGCGTCGTCTCGGTGGCCTCCAACGCCTTTCCCCGCCAGATCGCCGCCATGGCCCACGCCGCCCTCGCCGGCGACTGGCCCCGCGCTCAGGCCCTCAACCTCCGTTTCTTCCGCATCATGCAGGCCCACTTCGCGGAGACCAGCCCCTCCCCCATCAAGGCCGTCCTCCACCTCCTCGGCCGCACGGAAGAAAACCTCCGCCTCCCCATGGTCCCCGTCTCGGACACCCTCCGCTCTCGCCTAGCCACCCTCCTCAACGATCTCCGCCAAGCCGGCGAATCCCTCGACTAACCAAAGCTTCTGCTGACACACCACTCCTCCTCCCTCCTCCTATCGTCATCCCCGAAGGGCCATCCTTTGTCACGGTCGCTGCCGCCGCTGCCCAGGGCTGAAGGCCCGACACATACCAGCCTAGGCCGAAGGCCTAGATCCCTCCCCCGCAAATCAAAAGGGCTGAAAGCCCGACACATCGCGAGCCGAGGCAAAGCCGCGCAGCCCCCGTCTGGCGCACACCCCCATCCGCAACCGCTAATCTGGCTCAAAGCACACACCGCAAAAGAACGGAGGCTTCACCACACGAAGCCGATCTACCGAAGCCGTATTGGGCGGAGACACAGGCATCCGTGACGAGGGACACAACGCAGCAGCCAAGCAGCCCGATCGTTTAGGTCCAGACCTAACTCACCTCCTTTGAAGATTTTGGGCAACATTCGTACGGGGAGAGGGGGGTATCTCACCACACCGTCCCGCACCCTCCCATCCCCCACCTGCGCCGCCTCCGCCAACCATCCCCCATCTGAGAAAATACCCCCTGTGAAGAACCTCGCCGTCCTCGGCTCCACCGGCTCCATCGGCACCTCCACCCTCTCCCTCTGCGAGTCCTTCCCCGACCGCTTCCGCCCCGTCGCCCTCGCCGCCGGCCGCAACCTTGAGACCATCCTCGCCCAAACCCTCCGCTGGCGCCCCGCCCTCGTCTCCGTCGCCTCCGAAGAGCTCGCCGCCGACCTCCGCACCCAGCTCCGCGCCCACGGCCACACCGCCTCCGAAGTCCTCCACGGCACCGAGGGTACCGTCCGAGTCGCCACCCTACCCGCCGCCGACTTCGTCGTCTCCGCCATCGTCGGCGTCGCCGGCCTACAAGCCACCTACGCCGCCGTCCTCGCCGGCAAGCCCGTCGGCCTCGCCACCAAAGAGTGCCTCGTCGCCGCCGGCGAACTCCTCCTGGCCGCCGCCCGCGAGAAGAACGTCCCCCTCCTCCCCATCGACTCCGAGCACAACGCTGTCCACCAGTGCATGCGCGGCGGCCGCGCCTCCGAGGTCAGGCAGGTCTGGCTCACCGCCTCCGGCGGCCCCTTCCGCAGCACCCCTCTCGCCGACTTCGACCACATCACTCCCGCCCAGGCCCTCCGCCACCCCACCTGGGTCATGGGCCAACGCATCACAATCGACTCCGCCACCATGCTCAACAAGGGCCTCGAAGTCATCGAGGCCTGCCGCCTCTTCTCCCTCCCCCCCGACCGCGTCCGTGTCACCGTCCACCCCCAGTCCACCGTCCACTCCCTCGTCGAGTTCATCGACGGCTCCATCCTCGCGCAAATCTCCGTCACCGACATGCGCCTCCCCATCCTCTACGCCCTCAGCTATCCCGACCGCCTCGACGCCACCCCCGCCCCCGGCCTCGCCTTCGACCTCGCCACCCTCGCCCACCTCGACTTCTCCCCGCCCGACTTCGACCGCTTCCCCTGCCTCCGCCTCGCCTACCAGGCCGCCCCCACCCCCTCCCACTGCATCGCCCTCAACGCCGCCGACGAGGTCGCCGTGGACGCCTTCCTGAAAGGTCGCATCCCCTTTCTGGGCATCCCCCGTACAATCGAACACGTGCTCGAACTCACCCCGGTTGCCTCCCCCGCGTCCATCTCTGAGGTCCTCACCATCGACGCCGAGGCCCGCCGCTGTGCGACCGATCTCCTCGTGCGCGAATCCAATCCGTAACTCCCACACCCGTCGCTCGTCGGAGCACCTCAAGAGACACCATGGCCACCGTCCTCGAACTCCTCATCGTCCTCGGCATCATGGTCCTCGTCCACGAGACCGGCCACTTCATCACCGCCAAGCTCTGCGGCATCCGCGTCGAAGTCTTCTCCATCGGCTTCGGCAAACGGCTCGCCGGCTTTAAACGCGGCGACACCGACTACCGCCTCTCCCTCCTCCCCCTCGGCGGCTACGTCAAGATGTCCGGCGACAACCCCGGCGAGCACGCCACAGACCCCGGCGACTTCAACGCACACCCACGCTGGCAGCGCGTCCTCATCGCCCTCTCCGGTCCCATCGCCAACTTCCTTCTCGCCATCTTCCTCATGACCGTCGGCTACATGCTCCACAACGAAGTCATGGAGTACACCTCCGGCCCCGCGGTCACCGACTACATCACCCCCGACTCCCCCGCAGCCCGCGCCGGCATCCGCTCCGGCGACACCATCACCCACTACGACACCGCCGCCAACCCCACTTGGGAGCAGGTCGGCGTCCGCTCCCTCCTCAATCTCAATCACACCGTCCCCTTCGCCTTCTCGCACAACGGCCAAACCACCTCCACCAACCTCTTCGTCGAGAACAAGGGCGAGGCCGAATCCTTCTCTCTCGACAAGCTCGGCCTCCTCCCCCGCATGCAGACCATTCCAGTGGAGGTCAAAGCCCTCGAACCCAACATGCCCGCCGCCAAAGCAGGTCTCGAGCCCGGCGATAAGATCCTCTCCATCGACGGCCTCCACCTCCACTCCGTCGACGCCCTCCTCACCTTCCTCCAGGACCAGGCCGGCAAACCCGCCCACCTCGTCATCGACCGCTCCGGCAAAGACCTGCCCCTCACGATCACCCCGGAGTTCGCAGACATCGGCAACGGCACCAAGGACTTCCGCCTCGGCTTCCAGGCCGTCCCCCCGCCCGTCACAGTGGAGCAGCTCTCCCTTCCAAAGGCATTCGCCGCCTCACTCGCGTTTAACCGCAAAAACGCCTCTCTCATCGGCGAGGTCCTTCACGGCATGTTCACCCGCCGCGTCTCCGTCCGATCCCTCTCCGGCCCCATCGGCATCGGCCAGCAGGTCCATGAGGCCGTCGGCATGCCCGGCTGGATGCCCATCATCGGCATCATGGCCTACATCTCCCTCAACCTCGGCATCTTCAACCTCCTCCCCTTCCCCCTGCTCGACGGCGGCATGATCCTCTTCCTCGTCATCGAGTCCGTCATCGGCCGCGATGTTGACCAGGCCATCAAAGAACGCGTCTATCAGGTCGCCTTCGTCTTCCTCGTCGTCTTTGCCGCCTTCGTCATCTTCAACGACATCACCAAGCTGGGCATCTTCTCCAAGCTCAGGCCCTAGAATCCAAGCCCAGATATCTGCTGAGCCCGGCACCCACTGCTGGATCAAACCAGGACGTCGTCGTCACTTGGACCACCAGCTTGCGCACGGACCTCGATGCCTCAGTCGTGAATCACCTGTGCACCAGGTGGCCCGCCAACCCTCGACCCCCATCGCCCGGGTTGCTGGCTCATGACTGCGCTCGACTTCCATCGAGAACAATTCCCAGTCGCAGACTGCTTGATCGACAGCACACGCCCAAAACGACCTATGCGCCCCCACCGGGCATACAGAAAGAAATAGGAGGCAAACTGCCTCCCTTTCCTCCGCCACCAAACTAAGTAGTAGGACCTGATGGGGATCGAACCGATGATTCGTCCCATGCCATCGTATGCAGCCCAGCTACATAGCAATAGCAGACGGCAAAGCACGTGTGAATCGGCCAAACCGGCATAATTGGCGCTATCTGCGACAGGGATGCGACAAACTTGTTGCTGACACAGCAGCGGGCCAGCAGGCTGTCCGTGTGGGGGTCAGCCCAGATTCTTTTCACGCCACCTCTGGAGTCATTTCTCTGGCGGACAGACTGATCGCGAGGAAACGGAGATCGTCGATGACAGTCCGTGTCGATGAGTGCATTGCCGATGATGCACGTGTGGTTACTCATAGAATCGAAAAAGAGGAAAGTCCGATTTCCCACTGTTCGGTAGCATTCCTGCTATCGCGCCTGGATAGGAAGCTGTAAGTAGGAGGGGTGTTGGCCGCCCGTATGGATGACGTGCTCCCCACTGTTGGCGCCGACGTACTCTTCGATCCCAGGCATCAACGTGCCCAAAAGGTTTCTTGAGCTGATCACAAAGCGAAGTTGCTCGCCAGGGTAAAACACAAGACCGATCGGAAGCAGCTCGATCTCTATCTCAGCGATCTCGCCCGGCGACAGCTTCTCGACGCGGTCGAAGCTGTGAGCGGGCACCTCATCGGTCGACAGCGCTCCGTCGAGGTGGCGAGCGGATACGCGCAGCCGACCGTCGGAGCCCTTGTAGCAGAGGATGGTTGCCCCGTGCTCAGTGAGATCGTGATTCATGGCACCTTGGTTGGGTATGGTGAACTGCTGGAGAGGCGTGCCGTAGACATCAAGTTTCTGGACGAGAACGAACAAATCCATGTCGTCAGCGTCGCGTGCTTCGACCCAAAGCCGTGCCTTCGGGTAGCCGACCATCACCGTCTCCTGGTCAAATCGCGTGACGAAGGACACCGCGTTCGGGTTGGACTCGACGACGTAGGATGCTGTGACCTCGTCTGACAGCGCTTCGGTGGTCAGTGCTCGCGCGCGACCGTCGAGGTAAAACTTCGTCAAGGTGACGCCGCTCGGGGGAAACTGGTCCGCAGCGACGTTGACCGTGTCGCCGCCTTCAAGGTCGAGCAGGGAGTAGCGAACGCGTGGAGTCTGTTCCCACCCGTTCTCGTCGTCCTTCAGGTAGCGGTCAAAGAACCGACGCAGATCTTCGCGGTTCTCCTCGTCGTAGTAGTCGGGCCACTCCTGACTCGTGTGGATTCGCAGCCACTTCTTGTCCGAGGCGATCCGGCGCCATGCCCGGAACGTGCCAGCAGTGTGCAATGTGTTCGAGTAGCTCGCCACAACATACGCCGGCACGGTAATCCGGGCGAAGTCCGGGATCTTGTTCTCCCAAAGGTCGTTCACGAGCGGGTAGCGCTCGACCTCCGACAGGATGTCCTCCTTCCGGTTTTTGCCGAAGAAGCTGCCGTCCTGGAGTTGGCGGGCGAACCCGATATCAGGCATACCGCCGCGCATCACCAGATCGCGGTAGACGTCACTCACGCCCTCCCATGGGTTGATGGCTGCGAGGTGCGGAGGCCGTTCGGCAGCGGTAAACCACTGCGAAACCGCGAGATAGGAGGTTCCACTCATCGCGACCTTTCCGGTGCACCACGCCTGCTCGGCAAGCCACTCGATCAGGTCATAGCAATCGCGGCCTTCCTGCCGATCCCACAACACGCTTTCGCCTTCGGAGTCCACCACACCACGGATATCCGGATTGCAGATCGCGTATCCCTGTGCGCACCAGTAGGCAGGGTCTGGGCCCTGAACTTCTCCAAACCAGAGACGATGCCGTTGGATAGGCCCACCAGACCGAACACTCCCATCACGCTCAGCGAGGTTCCCTGGCCTTTGCCGTACGGACTCCACGCCACGATGACAGGTACCCTCTCGGCCCCGACTGGACGGAACACGTCAATGTAGATCGTCACGCCGTCACGCAACTCCACGGCGACATCTTTCTCGAGAATGATGTCGACCGGCAGGGATCGGAACTGAGGCGCAATCTTAAAGCCCGCCCGCAGCGTTCGCGTGCCTGGATCAAACTCCGTCAATGCGCCAGACCTGGCACCTGGCAGCCGTTGGGATGGTACATAGAGCTTATTGCTCTCGCTCATTGGGAGCCGCCTCTGAAGGCACTTCTCTGGCGAACAGACTGACCGTGAGTGAAGTGAAGATAGTCAATGGTAGTGCGTGTCGATGAATGGATACAGACTTTGCGCGAACTGACATGGGATCCTTCGGCCCGGGACTTTGATCGCTTCGGGCTTCGCTCAAAGAGAAGCCCGTGTTTTGGTCAGGGATGCTAACCTGCCGGATCAGAGGCGAGTAACGCATCCTAACCCGTTATTTCTGTGCCTTACCTGCATCTTTCTGAGGACCTTGCTTCATCCCGTTCGGCTCCGCCTGGAGAGCGCGTTGGAGCGTCATCGCATAGATGTGGAGATCGCTGTCATGGTTCCAAGCGATCCCCGTCAATCCGGGTGAGACCCAGATCGGAACGGAGCGAAATGGCAACGAGATGGCGCGGATCTGCTGGTGTGGGTCAAGCCGCAGGGCCGTTTGATACAGCGACACCGCCGCCGAGCTCTTCCCACCGACGCCGAGCCGGTATGGCATGGGGAGGGCTATGCCGTTGCCGAAGTCGGTCCGGCGGCTGTCCCAACTGGTGAACTGGAGCGGGACTGAGGCGGTGCTGCCGTTCCCGTAGGTCACGATGGCAGTGAGGCCGTCGCTGCCCGTGCTGCCGTTGCTGGCGGCGCCGACGATGTCGAGTCTGCTGTAGCGACCGGTCGGCAAGACGACGGCTTGGCCGTTCACCTTGATGAAGTTCTGGTCGGTACCCGTCGTCGCGGGCGCTTGGAAGGTGACCCCGCCGAAGGTGACCGGGCCGGGAACGGGGAGCAAGTCGGCGGCGTAGCTGTTGCCCAAGCCGTCGAAATTGCCCTGGCTCGGGGCGGCTTGTGTGGCCACCCCATCCTCGTTGTAGGCACCGCTGAGGTCGACCGCGCACGAGGTGCTCGTCTCTATGGCGCAACGATCGGGTACCTGGGCCGAGATCGTTGCCTGCTTCTGGACCGGTGCGGCTTCAGGCATGCTGGCTGTAACCGAGACCTTGTAGGAGCCTGGCTTGGTACCGGCCGGAGCGGTGATCGTCAGGGGAATCTCCACCTGGGTGGGAAGGCCGTAGGAGGCCACCGTCACGCTCGTGGAAGCCGTCGACACCGACCATCCCGGCGGCAAAGTGGCGACGACATGCACCCGGGACGTGCTGGGAGTCATGGCCTGCAGAGCCAGGGTGAGCGTCTGCTTGGACGAGTTGTTCGCGGAGGGCTCCACCACGGCCACTGCCGGCGAAAATCGCGCGCTCAGTTGGCGCTTGTCGCTCGTCTCCGTGTCGACTGACGGGGGGGCATCCTCCTCAGCCGTGGCCCAGGCGGTGGGTGAGGTGCTTAGCGCGTAATCGATTGTTCCCCCGTGGGCGATATCGGACTGGTGGACCCAAGCCCGGTTCCAGGCTTTGCCATTGAGCTTGGCGGAGGCGATGTACCGCATGTTCATGCTGGCCCCCGGCGCCGAGATGGTCAGGGTGCCGCCCTGCTTGTTCTCGTAGTTCCCGATGCGCACTACCGTGTGGGGGAACAGCGGGGTGGTCACGACGTAGAAGTTGGAGCCGCTCATCATCGGGTAGAGGCCGATCGCGGACATCACGTACCACGCCGACATCTCGCCCATATCGTCGTTGCCAGTCATTCCTCCAGGGGCGGTTGTGTAGAGGGTCTCCGCGGCTCGTACCACTGTCGCCGTCTTGTCTGGCCGACCGGTCCACGCATACATATAGGGAGCCAGCAGGTTCGGCTCGTTGTCAGGGTCATACGTTGTCGGGCCGTAGTAGTTGTACGGGTCGCTGACCCACACATGTGCGGCGGTACTCTGCGGGTGCACAAGCAGGCCGGGGTAGTCGAAGAATTGGTCCAACCGGCTGGTAGCCGCTTTGCGCCCGCCCATCATCTTGACCAGCCCACCAGGGTCCTGGGGTACCAGCCATTGGTACTGGCTCGGATCTCCCTCGTGGAAGGCGTGGTTGCCTGTGCCTGTGTCGTACGGGCTCAGCCACATGCCGTCCATCGTGCGTGGGCGGAAGAACCCGATGCTCTTGTCAAATAAGCTGTGGTACGACTGGCCCAGCTGGGCAAACATCTGCGCGTCGTCTGTGTGGCCCAGTCCCTGAGCCATCAGCGCCAGCGACGCATCGGCCGCTGCATACTCCAACGTGGACGAAACCGGATAGTAGCAGTCATTGTCGGCGCCATGAGTTGGACAGCAGGAGGCGCCGGAGCCCTCGGTGGGACAGTTGGCCGTCGAGGTCACGTTCAGCCCATAAGGGATGTAGCCGAGCCGGTCGAAATAGCCAGCCCCGGCGCGGCCGTTCATCGGAACATCGGGGGGCGGCACCTCCGTTGCGTTCTGGCGAAGATATCTGTACGCCTCGTCGGCGTACTCCCCCGAGAGCAGCCCTTTGGACCAGCCCTCGACCAAGAACGAGGTAATCGGGTCGCCAGTCATGATGTTGCCCTCCTGGGTTCCCAGAAACCAGCGTGGTAACCACCGATCCTGGCGGGCGATCGCCAGAATCGACAGGTCGATGTCGTGCGCGACGGTCGGGGCCAGCATCTCGACCAGTTGGTTTTGCGTGCGAAAGGTGTCCCACAAGGAAAAGTTGCTGTAAGGGGTGAAGTCCTTAGCCGTGTGCGGCTTGCCGTCAAACCCCATGTATTGGCCATCGACGTCCCCGATCACGTTCGGGTCCAGCACCGAGTGGTACAGCGCGGTGTAAAACACGACCTGCTGATCGTGCGTACCGCCGGTGACCTTGACCTGGTCCAGCAGGGCATTCCACCGCTGGTGCGACGCCTGCTGGGCCGCATCGAAGTCAAAACCCAATTGCCTCGTCTCCACCTCGAGGTTCTTGCGGGCTCCCGCAATCCCGGTGAACGACAGCCCAACCTTGACCACCACCGGGGCGCCGTTCTTCGTTGTGTCAAAGCTGATCCAGCCGCCGTTAGAGCCCTTCCCAGGAGGGGCGGAATCGCGCGATCCCGGGGTTAGTTGCGATCCGTTCCAGGTGCCATACGCCATAAATGGGCGGCTAAGCTCCGCAATGAAAAAAGCCTTGCGATGGCGGTACTCAGCCCAACCCTCAATCGTCTGGTCGCCCACAATGTGGATTTCGGAACTAGACGCCCTTGCCCCAACGTTGAACAGCACGTTCGCCTCCCTCGTCCGCGGGAAGGTGTATTGCTGCCAGCCGGTGCGCGTGGTGGTGGTCAAATCCACCCGAACGCCACTGTCCAGCAACACCTGGTAGTGGTCAGGATGCGCCTGCTCGTAGACGTGGGTGAAGCCCGCAGCATACTCCGACGGATTCGACGAGGTGACCGTTCCCGTGGTGGGCATCAGCGGAAGGTAGTTGAAGTTGCACGCATTGATGGTAGACAGGCTGAAGCCGTAGATCTTGTCCGCGGACGGCGAGTCGCAGTCGTTGCCGTGGGCGCCAGGCCGGTGCAGTATCAACGGGGCCTCCTGCACCATGCCGAACGGTTCACCGGCGGCAGGGATGTCCCAGCCCTCGTTCTCGGTGCCGATGAACTGGTTGACCAACGCGCTGGGGTCAACAGCAGTACCCGCCGTCGAGGCATCGCCCCGCGTACTCGCGATGCCGGTGCCAGATGCTGCGAACGAGGTGAGTCCAACGGCGACGAACATGACGGAAAACAACCCTGCGACGGCCCGGACAACGGCTGCTCCGATGCCTCCCGAGGCAGCGGTTACGATGAGGGTCTTTCTGCATGCCATGATTTGTCCCTGCTTCTTTGCCCCGGTTCTAAGAGGCCTGCACGATACGGTTTCGCTCCGCCACCACTCCTGCGGACTCGGTATGTTCTCACAGGTGAACAGATTCGGCTAATGCCTGTACGCATGTTTATAGAGCTCACGTCGTCCCATTCGAGTCCGGCCCCGGTCAGTACCACTACCAACTGCTCGAGGGACAGGCTTCTTTCTGCCTCCAACCGTGTGAGCTCGTGGCAAGTCGTCGGAGGGGTCCAACGCGGATCGTACATCCGGCTCTCGCCTGCAGTTAGGGATCAGCCGCGGGTCTCACGAGCAGGTGATCGAAGAACGGCGAAACTTCGGGCGTCGTCCAGCCGAGGAGGAGGATCACGCGGCCATGGGGACCCCGGGTCACTGGCGGATGCTGAGTGCCTCACCGGCTATGCGTTTAGAAAGGCTTACGTTGCGGGGGCGCTCTGGCGGACTGCAGTAGCCGAAGCGAGTCGCAACGGATCTCGCTGCTGCAATGAGGAAGGGAGGTGCTTCTAGAGAACTGAAATGATTGGTGGACCTGATCGGGATCGAACCGATGACCTCTTCCATGCCATGGAAGCGCGCTCCCAGCTGCGCCACAGGCCCACTCGGGTAAAGTCTTCCCTCATTCTCGCGGACTCCCGCCCATCCGTCAATCAACTCCCACCCCGGGAACATCCCGCTCCCCTCCGGTGTCTAAGTTCTGCAGAGTGAGCGAGCACTCGGCCGCCGGCGGCGTAGTTCCTCTCGCGTCCGCTTTGCCGTTGCACCAGCTCCGCGCCACAGCGTAAGGTATGAGGGCACTTCCCATGCAGGCGGGCACACTTTTGGGCAATCTCACCAGCGCGATCGGCCTCTCCACCGAAGAGGCCACCCTCATCACCGACCTTAAAGCCGGCTCTGAAGAGGCCTTCGCCATCCTTATCGCGCAATATCACCAGCCCATCTTCTCCCTGATCGCGCGCAATCTCGACGATCCCTCCGAAGCCGCCGACATCACCCAGGAAGTCTTTCTCAAGGTCTTCCGCTCCATACGCAACTTCCACGGCGGTTCCAGC
The DNA here is from genome assembly GCA_965218895.1 of Acidobacteriaceae bacterium. Lineage (GTDB taxonomy): Bacteria > Acidobacteriota > Terriglobia > Terriglobales > Acidobacteriaceae > Edaphobacter. The sequence goes on from CBDCMI010000010.1 coordinate 66,688, forward strand.
CTCCGGACCTGGCTCTATCGCATCGCTCTCCGCGAAAGCTCCAATCAGCGCCGCTGGTGGTCGCGCCACAAGCGCCGCGAGGTCATGCTCGATGCGCCGCTCGGCTCCGACTCCGACGACGACGCGCCAACCCTCGCCTCCCTGCTCGCAGACCCGCATCGCTCCCCGCTCGAGCATGCCGAGCAGGCCGAACTTCGGGCCCACCTCGAAGCCGCACTTCGCGAGCTCCCAGACTGCTTCCGCACCGTCGTCATCCTCCGTGAGATCGACGGCTTCTCCTATGACGAGGTCGCCGAGATCGTCTCCGCAAACCTCGGCACCGTCAAAAGCAGACTCACCCGCGGTCGACATATGCTCCGCGTGCTCCTCCAGCAAAAGCTTGCGACCCACACCTCCGAGCCGTACTCCAATAGCAGGAGATCAGAGTGAGCCGCACATCCCCTCTCGCACCCGAGCAAACCACCGACGTCTGCGCCACCGCCCTCGCCCAACTCTCCAGCTATATGGATGGCGCGGTTAGCGGCCGCGAGATGCTCTCGATCGAGCGTCATCTCGCCGTCTGCCGGCTCTGCGCCGCGGAGTTCCGGCTCGGAGCCCGCGTGCAGCACTCCCTCGCCGGCCTCGGTCCCGTCCGTCCGCCCTCCGACCTCGGCCTTCGCCTCCGTCTCGCCATCTCCCACGAGCAAAACCGAACCCTCCGCAAACGCCTCGAGCGTCTCAACCTCCATTGGCACAACGCCATCCGGCCCCTCGTCCTGCAAGCCTCCGCGGGCGTCGCAGGAGCCGTCCTCCTCCTCGGCACCATCGTCTCTCTCCTCGGGGCCGTCGGCAGCCCCGTCATGGCCAACGACGAGCCCCTCGCCGGCATCACCGCGCCCCGATTCCTCTACTCCATCGACGGCGGACACCCCATCCTCACTGGGCGCGAGGACACCGCCGTCATCGTGGAAGCGTTCATCGACGCGCGCGGCGAGGTCTACGACTACCGCATCGTCGCCGGCTCGCCTAACCCCGACATGCGCAAAGAGATCGTCGACCGGCTCGCCGCCAGCGTCTTTCAGCCCGCCAGCGTCTTCGGCGTCCCCGTCCGGGGACACGTCGTCCTCACCTACTCCGGCATCTCCGTTCACGCCTAGCCGCTACGCCGCTACGCCGCGGCAGGGAGCCCGGGGCTGCCTCGGCCATCCGCAGCCCCCCTCAGTTGGTCGTCGGCATCATCCCTCCATCCACCCGCAGATTCGCGCCCGTAATGAAGTCCGCCAGCGGACTCGAAAGAAACGCAACCGCGTTCGCCACGTCAACCGGCGAGCCGATCTTCCCCACAGGCAGCCGCGTCTCCTTCACGTAAAACTGCTCAAAGACATCAAAGTCAAACTCCTGCCCCAGCGATGCCATCATCGCCCGCGCGCCGGCCTCCATCCCAGGTGTTCGGATCGGCCCCGGGCTCACCGTGTTTACAGTCACCCCCGTGCCCCCAAGCTCCTTCGCAAGAGAAACAGCCTGCGCGATATTCGCCGCCTTCGTCGTGCCGTAGTTCGCAACAGGTGGTCCCGGCATCGGACCCAAAAAGCTGCCCAACATGATCACTCTCCCCCATCGCCGTTCCACCATCGCAGGAACAAGCTGCGTCACCAGCCGAACCACCGATCCAACATTCGCGTTGTACAGCTCCACCCACTCAGAAGCTGTGGTCTGCAGCCACGGCTTCATCGGAAACGCCCCGGCATTGTTGATCAATAGGTCCACGCCGCCAAAGGCCGCAACGGCCGCCTCCACGATCCGGGTCGCCTGCTCGTCGTCGCCCAGCTCCCCAATCGCCGCGACCGCTCTTCCCCCCAATCCGGTAATCTCCCGCACGACGCGGTCTGCCTCGGCCTCTCGTCGGCCATGAACGACCATCTTCACGCCCTCCTGTGCGAGCGTCTTCGCAATCTGCTCCCCAATGCCGCTTGTGCTCCCCGTCACCAGGGCGCGCTTCTCCTTCAACTGAAGATCCATACCGTCTCCCCCATTTCGTAGTGAATGCTATGGATCAGTCTGACCGTCTTGCTACACGCCGTCAAGCAGTTCCATACTGAGTGCTATGACCAAGGCGGAGGTCTCAGTCGCAGCGCGTCCAGCCAGGCCTCGCCCAGGACGACCTCTCTCGTTCGATCGCACCGAAGCCCTCGACGCCGCGATGCTTCAGTTCTGGCGCACCGGCTACGAAACCACCAGCGTCGCCGACCTGACAAGCAAGATGGGAATCACCGCTCCCAGCCTCTATACGGCCTTCGGAGACAAGGAGAAGCTCTTCCTGGAATGCGTGGAGCGATACTCCAACCCTGGTCCCAAAACCACCTCCACGCTCATCGCGGAGGCGCCCTCCGCCCGGCACGCAGCGCAGCAGCTTCTCGAGCTCTCCGCCCATTGGTTCACGCAACCCAATATGCCGGCCGGGTGCCTCGTCGCCAGTGCGGCGGCCTCCGGATCAGACTCCTCCCGTCGGGTCCGGGCCGCACTCCGGAAAGTTCGTCAAACCACGCAAGACGCCCTTCAGAAACGTGCCGAGCAAGACATCTGCGAAGGCCATCTTCCACCCACAGCCAGCGCCGGGGCCCTCGCCGCCATGACCATCGCCATCGTCCAGGGCATGTCCACCCTCGCCCGAGACGGTGCAAACACAGCGCGCCTGCTCGAGCTCGCTCAAACCGCAATGGCAGCCTGGCCGATCTCGGCGGCGCGCTGAAGCCGTCCTCCCCCCCACCGGCAAGCACCGCCCTCCTCCAGGCGCCCCGCTTGCTCCACGCACCCTCGCTCTCCTAAACTCCCTCCGTGCGTCCTCTCATCACAGTGCTCCATCGCCTTCGCTCGCGCCGCACCCTCTCCGGCACACCTCCGCTCGCGCTCACCTGCCTCCTCCTCGCCGGCGGCCTCCTCGCCCCACTCGCCCACGCTCAGAGCTCCTCCTCGAGCGACGGCGGTATCGAAACGCAGGACTCCAGCTCGTCGGCCCCCAGCATCGCCCAGCCACGCACCGCCGGCTCCGCCATCACGCTCGAAACCAGTGAGCCCCTCTTCGCCCTCGCCGCCGCCCTCAACAGCTGCGGCTACGACGCCGACCTCGCCAACTCCGTCCCCGTCCGACAGCAGATCCGCACCGAGCTCGCTGCCGCCGTCGCGGCTACCCCAGAAGCCGAAAAAAGTCACACCGCCCTCTGCGCCTTTCTTCGCGGGCACACCCTCACCGATGCCGGCCGCAACGTCGCCCAATACATCTCCCTCGCCCTCTACACCTCCGCCGACCTCATGCCCGTCGCCGACCTCACCGAGCTCCCGCCAGACGCCGCGCAGGTCGCCGAAGTCCTCCCCCTCCTCCGCACCTTCTCCGAGCAAACCCACCTCCACGCCCTCTGGATCCAACACCGCCCCGACTACGCCGCTCTCGTCGACAAGCTGCACGATCCGCTCAGCCGCATGATCCTCGGCACCAACGTCTACCTCCATCTCCCCATCTCCACCTATGACGGCCGTCGCTTCCTCGTCCTCGTCGAGCCCCTCCTCGCCCCCTCCGCCATCAACGCCCGCATCTACGGCGCAAACTACATCATCGCCGTCTCCCCCACTGCCGCCGGCTCCTTCCACCTCGAGCAGATTCGCCACACCTTTCTGCACTACGAAGTCGAGCCCATGATCTATGCGCGAGCCTCCGCCATGGATCGCCTCCAGCCGCTCCTCCGTACCGTCGCCGACGCCCCCATCGACTTCACCTACAAATCCGACATCGTCGCCCTCATCACCGAATGCCTCATCAAGGCCATCGAGGCCCGCACCATGGACCCCGGCCTCGTCAAACCCATCAAGCCCTCCGCCATTCACCAGCGCACCGATATGGAACACTTCGACCAGGCCATGAGCGCCTACCAGCGGCAGGTGGAAGCCGTCCGCCGCAACGCCGCGGACACCGCAACCCACCACGGCTGGATCCTCACCGACTACTTCTACAATCAGCTCATCGCCGAGGAGCGCGACAACATCAGCCTCCGCGACAACATCGGCCAGATGGTCTACGGCATGGATGTCGACCGGCAGCGCCACATCGCCCAGCAACTCACCTTCACCCCAGACACCTCCGCCGAGGTCGTCCATCGCGTGGCCCCCGCGCCCAACGCTCTCCAACTCGCCGAAATCAAGCTCTCCACCGGTGACGCCGCCGCTGCCCGCTCCATGGCGCAGACCATCCTCGCCGACCCCCACGGCGACCGGTCCGGCGCCGACTACCTCCTCGGCCGCATCGATCTCCTCCAGCGACAGCCCGAGCAGGCCCGCTCCCACTTCGAGGCCGCCCTCACCCAAGGTCGAGATCCCCGCACCCTCGCCTGGTCCCACATCTACCTCGGCCGCCTCTACGACGTCCAGACCGACCGCAAGCGGGCTCTCCAGGAATACGGGGCCGCCCTCGCCGTCCCCGCCGTCCAGCCCGAAGCCCGTGCCGCCGCCGCCGCCGGCCTCAAGGCCCCCTTCGCCCTGCCCCAGCAGCCGACCCACGGCCAAACCCCAGACGACGACGACCAGCCTCTCGACCCCACCGGCAAAGCCGAAAAACAGGCATACAAACCCGCGCCCAACAGCCAATAACACCGCCCAACCCCGTCAACTCTCGTCCCTTCGCTTGCGTACACTCAGGAAGAGCGATGGCTATCAACAACAAAATCAACACCGAGCCGCAATCCCCACCACCCGTCGGCTCGGGCGACACCTCCTCCCCAGAACTCCACCTCCACTACAGCTTCCGCTCCCCCAACCTCCTCCGCACCGCCCTCACCCACAGCTCCAGAGCCCACGAACACGACGGGACCGCCGTCGACAATGAACAACTCGAGTTCCTTGGCGATGCCGTCCTCAGCCTCGTCACCGCACAGGCCCTCCTCGAAGAGTTCCCCTCCGCCGAGGAAGGCAGCCTCACCCGTCTCCGTGCCTCCGTCGTCAGCCGCGACTCCCTCGCCCCCGTCGCGCAGCGACTTCACCTCGGCCGATACATGCTGCTCGGGCGCGGTGAAGACAGAAGCGGCGGCCGCCGCAAGCCCGCCATCCTCGCCGACGCCCTCGAAGCCGTTATCGCCGCCATCTATCTCGACGGCGGCCTCGCCCCGGCAGCCGACTTCGTCCGCCGCGAGATCATCCAGCCCGCCCTGCCCTCGCTCCGGCAGGCCGCCGACCTCCGCACCACGCTCGGCGATCACAAAACCGCCCTCCAGGAGCTCCTCCAAGCCGACGGGCAGGCGCCCCGCTACCTCGCCCTGGACGAATCAGGCCCAGACCACCGACGATCCTTTCGCGTCGCCGTCGCCGTCCAGCAAGCCGATGGCTCCCTCCGAACCCTCGCCGAAGCCGAAGGCCCCACCAAGAAGCAGGCTCAGCAGCGAGCCGCACAGCTCGCCCTTCAGCACCTTCAACCCCAGCTCCCCGCCAGTCCGCCCAGTCCGGAGACCGCGTGACCCAGGCCCCTCCCCGAACACCCCGGCCCAGCACCGTCCTCCTTCCCCTCCAGGCACTCCTCGGCATCATCGTCGTCGCCGTCTTCATCGTCAGCTTCGCCGTCCAACCCTTCCGCATCCCCTCCTCCTCCATGGTCCCCACCCTCTTGGTCGGCGACTTTCTCCTCGTCGACAAGCAGACCGCCACCCTCGACCACCTCCCCCTCCCCTCCGGCACCGTCCATCGCGGCGACGTGATCGTCTTCCACTACCCCCCCAATCCCTCCATGCATCTCGTCAAGCGCGTCATCGGCCTCCCCGGCGAGCGCATCCGCCTCCACGACGACCACGTCTTCATCAACGGGCAGCCCCTCGCCGAGCCCTACGCCATCTACCGCCCCTCCCCACCCGACCCCTTCCGCGACGATTTTCCACACCTCGCCACCACCGACCCCGACGTCGACTCCCACTGGTGGATGGAACTCCGCCACCTCGACCAGGGAGGCGAACTCCACATCCCCGCCAACCAGTACTTCGTCCTCGGCGACAATCGCAACAACAGCGAGGACAGCCGCTACTGGGGCCTCGTCCCCGCCGGAAACATCGTCGGCAAACCTCTCCTCGTCTATCTCTCCCTCCGCGACACCCTCACCGGAGACGACCCCGACCACGAGTCCGACCGGCAGCGCGCCAACACCGCCCCCCAAAGCCTCCTCAACCGCCTCCGCAGCCTGGCCCGTTGGCAACGAGCCTTCCACATCGTCCGCTAAATCCCTTGCTGTCCTTTGCTTGTTATCCCGAAGCGACCCGCTTCTGCCCCCCTACCCCCCCGACCTTCGCCCTTCGCCGTTATCCTTCGCGGAGCGAAGGACCCCTGTAGCTCAAATTGCTCCGGCAGCCGCACCCCAGTCCCCCAAGAGTCCGAGGCAGTACACTAAAGCCGACTGAGGCCTCCATGTCGACCACGCTCTCCCAGACCGACGCGACTTCGCCCACGCCACCCGAAGCCGGACCCCAGACCGCGCCCGAAGAGCGCACCGAAACTCCCCTCGAGTCTCTCGCCTCCATCTGCACCGTGCTCGCCATCGGCCTCTTCGTCATGGCCTTCATCTTCCAGAACTTCGAAATCCCCTCCGCCTCCATGGAGAAGACCCTCCTCATCGGCGACCACGTCCTCGTCGATCGCATCACCCTCGCCCCGCCCTCCCCCTGGGCCAAGTTCATGCACTACCGCGACGTCCACCGCGGCGACGTCATCGTCTTCTACAAGCCCAACTCCGAAACCCCCGACATGTTCCTCGTCAAGCGCGCCATCGGCCTGCCCGGCGACCACATCCACCTCCGCAATGGCATCGTCTTCCTCAACGGCGTCGCCCAAAACGAGCCCTACGCCGGCAAGCCCGCCGACGACGGCGACCCGCAGCACGCCTTCAACGCCTATCGCGATGACTTCCCCTCCGTCTCCCCAGCCGGCAACGTCGGCGAGGGCGGCGGCCAGGCTCTCTGGGCAGAGGACCTCCCCAACCACATCCAGGGCGATGACCTCGTCGTCCCCCCAGGCAAGGTCTTCGCCATGGGCGACAACCGCACCGAGTCCCTCGACAGCCGCTACTGGGGCTTTGTCCCCCGCGAAAACATCATCGGCCGCCCCCTCTTCGTCTACTGGTCCTTCAAAACACCAGCCAGCCAGCAGGACAAGCAGTCCATCGGCGAACGGCTCAGCTTCATGGGCCACATCCTCCTCCACGTCTTCGACGGCACGCGCTGGAACCGCACCTTCCACCTCATCCGCTAGCCCCAGCTCCGCCCTCTCACTCCCAACCTCATGCCGCAGTCACCCCCAGTCGAGCCCCTCGAAGCCCAAACACCCTCCAGCAACTCTTCAGCTCCTAAACGCGGCTCCGGCCGGGGATGGCTCGTCGTCAGCCTCCTCCTCGTCCTCCTCCTCCTTGCCATCCTTCCACCACTCCTCTCCATCAGCCGCTATCACCACCGCATCGCCGCCAGCATGTCGCAGGTCCTCGGCCGCCCCGTCCACCTCGATCACGTCGCCCTCAATCTCCTTCCCTTCCCCAGCCTCACCCTCAGCAACCTCGTCATCGACGAGGTGCCCCCCTTCGGCATGGAGCCAATCGTCCGCGCCAGCTCCGTCAACGCCCGCCTCCGCCTTCTCCCCCTCTGGCGTCACCGCGTTGAGTTCTCCCGCATCACCTTCACCGATCCCAGCGTCAACCTCGTCCGCCTCTCGAGTGGCCGCTGGAACCTCGAAAGCGTCCTCCTCCAGGCCGCCCACATCGATGCCGCGCCCACGGCACAGCGCAGCTTCGGCGGCCAGCCGCGCTTCCCCTACATCGAAGCCACCGACGCCCGCGTCAACCTCAAGCTCGACACCCTCAAAACACCCTTCTCGCTCACCGAGACCGACTTCGCCCTCTGGCTGCCCGAGCCACGGCAATGGCGCATCCGCCTTCGCGGCCATCCCGTCCGCACAGATACCTCCGCCACCGACACCGGAACCGTGCAGGCCGAAGTCACCCTCCAGCGCGCCTCCGCACTCGCGGAGGTGCCCATCTCCCTCTCTGCCAGCTGGACCGGCGCCCCCCTCGGTGAGGCCAGCCGCGTCCTCACCGGGCACGACGCCGGCCTCCGCGGCGGCCTCCATCTCGACGCCAGCCTCCACGGAACCGTCCAGCAGGCCGCCCTCCAAGCCACCCTCATTCTCTCCGACCTCCATCGCGTCGACCTCGTCCCAGACCGCCCTGTCCTCGTTAACCTCGCCTGCAACGCCGCCCTCACCCATCTGCTCCACACCGTGCAGGCCTTCCGCTGTCTCTGGCCCATCGACGGCGGCACCGGTGCCGCGCTGCAGCTCACCGGCGACGTCCCCAGCCTGCTCTCCCCCGCCTCCGCCAACCTCCAACTCGCCGCCAGCCACATACCCGCCACGACCGCACTTCACTGGCTCCGGGCCACCACCAGCCAGCTCCCACCCACGCTCCGCGCCGCCGGCGAGCTCTCCGCCCAGGCGACCTACACCGGCCGGCAAGCCCCCGCCCTCGCCAGCCTGCGCCTGTCGGACCTCGTCCTCTCCGCCGACACCCAGGAGCCAGACCCCGTTCGCTTTGGTCCCATCCTCCTCACTGCCACGCTCGCCCCGCCCCAGCCCGGCTCCGCCGGCCTCTCGCCCGAGCTCTCCCTCACTCCCACCACCATCCATCTCGGCCCGGTGTCGCCCTCCGCAGACGCCTCCCCAGACGCCTCCCCAACCGACTCACCCTCGCCGGAGCCGGCACCAATCGCATCGGAGGAGCTCACGCTCTCCTTAGGCGCGGACATGGAGGGCCTATCCGCTAGGCTCGCCGGCGTCGCCTCCCCAGCCCGCGTTGCCACCCTCGCCGCCATCCTTCCCCCACTCGGCGCAGGCCTCCGCCAGGCGCTTCCGCCCGACCCCACCGGAAGGCCGGTAGCCCTCGACCTCACCGCCCGTCACCCCTGGGGCGCACCCCAGCACTGGACCGAACTCAGTGCCGGCCCAAGCCCATCCCCACCCCAGAACACGCCGAAACACCACCATCCACAGTAAGCCTCGGTCGCTGCATCGCATCCAGTCAGCGCCGAGCCGGTCCGGACGCCCGGCCGGCAAGCGACAGCTCATGCGAGCTGCCCGCAACCTCAGGCACCGTCCCGTCATTCACCTCAACCACCTCCGGTGCCCCCTGAAACAGGATGCGCACCGCCGCCGTCCCCCGCGCCGGCACCCGCAGGCGTTCGGTCGACGTCAACTCTCCCGAGCGCACCGTCACCGGAACCTCCGCCTCCGCCTGGCCGTCGTTCCGCACCTCCACCGCCACCAGGTTGCCATCGCCCCGGCCACCCACCCCGGAGAAGGCTCGAACGTTCGCAGCGGCAATCGACAGATCCGGCAGCCCCCGGTCGGCCAGCACCCAGTCGCGAAAAAACCACCGCAGGTCCTTGCCGGAGGCGCTCTCCAGCAATCCCTCAAACACCTCCGCGGTGCGCTCCGCCTCGGGCCGGTGCTTCAGCCCCTGCAGCGCCCGCTGCATCGCCGCGTCCCCGGCCAGCGATCGCAGCATCCACAACACAGACACCGCCTTGTTGCGAAAGAACACCTCGCGGCTCGCCTCGGTCAGCGGCTCGCCACCCCCGGCATCCGCCAGCGAAAGCGCCGGTTGCAGGTCGTGCAGTTGCGCCAGCGCCGCCGCCCGCCCCTCCGTCTGCTCCAGCGCCACGAGCGGCAGAAACTGGGCCACACCCTCGTCCAGCCACACCTCCGGCGATGAGATCCAGGCATGGCTCAGCAGGTGCGTCATGGGAAACGAACCGGCTGCCTCCCGAGCCCCCTCCACCAGCAACGCCCGCTGCGCAAACGGCTCCCCCGTGTGCGCCAGCAGCACAGGCTGCCGTTCGCGAGCCTCGCCCAGCCACTCCCTCACCAGCGGCAGCGCCGTGCCGGCTGCGCCCTCCACCCGCCGCGCCTCCTCCCCCGTCGCCCCCGTTACGGCCACCGGCCCGCCACCACTCTCCGGTACCTGCCCCACGACAAACAGGCTTAGTGGTCCAAACCCTAGGCGAGCCGCAGGCCACTCGGCCGTAGAGACAGCAGGCAGCTCGGTCGTGTCCGCCTCCCCTCCCCTCGCCATACCCCCGTTTACCACCGCAAACTTCGCCTCTCGCCCGCAAAAGTACCCGGCCGCCGGCGATCCCCCCTCCATCTCCAGCCGCAGACGCACCCTTGCCTCGCGCTCCCGCCGACGCTGCGCCGCAATCACATTCGCAAGCTGCGCCCCATCCTCCAGAAACGCCTGTGGCGCCGCCACCGGGTACCACAGCACATTGCCAAACCCACGCAGCGCAATCTCATCAGCCGATATTCCGTCCCAATCCGCCACCGCCGCCGCGTCCACACCCTCCCCCGCCCGCGTCAGCCGTGCCGCCGACCGCTCCACCGTCCCCGAATACGCCAACACCAACTCCACCGACCCGCCCGGCTGCAGCGCGGCAGGCAAGGCCAGAATCGCCTCGTTCGCCGCCCCGGTGTGGTCCGTATCTGTATCAATCCGATGCTGCTCCAGCCCCAGCCGCCTCGCCTCTCCCTGCCCCCACCGGCCCGTCGCCGCCTCCCAATGCAGCATCGACGAAAGCTGCAGCGGCAGCTTCGGCAGAGCGCGCGCGCCATCGTTCCGCACCACCAGCCGAGCCACCCCGCTCAGCCGGCTCTCCCCCGCCGAGAGATGCACCTGCAGATCGTAGCTGGTGATCGTCAGCGCACCCCTCTGCTCGTCCGTAATCTCCGCCGGCGCACCCTTCGCCTCCAAACCCAACGTCCCAACCCCGCCCGGTGCCTGGCCCGGCGCAGCAACACCTCCACCCTGGCCCCCGGCCCAGATGGAACTCAAAACGACCAGCATGCACACAAAGCGCTTCAGCTGCCCAGCCCCCGGCGCGGCTTCACGGCCGCCGCCGTCTCCACCGCCTCCCGCTTGCTCCGGCGCTGCCGCATCGCCTCAAACAGCACTACCCCTCCCGCCACCGACACATTCAAACTCGCAACCGACCCCGCCATCGGAATCCGCAAAAGATGATCGCAGGTGCGCTTCACCAGCTCGTGCATGCCCGCCCCCTCACGCCCCAGAACAAGCACACAGTCGCTCTTCCAGTCGAACTCGGCGTAGTCCTGCTGCCCCCGCTCATCCAGGCCCACAATCCAAAAGCCGTGCTCCTTCGCCTCCTCCAGCGATCGCACCAGGTTCGTCACCCGCGCGATCCGCACATGTTCGATCGCTCCCGCCGAACTCTTCGCCACCACAGCCGAAAGTGGGGCCGACCGCCGCTCCGTCACAATCACACCGTTCGCGCCCGCTCCATCGCAGCTGCGCAACAGCGCTCCAAGATTGTGCGGGTCTTCCACTCCGTCCAACGCCAGCAAAAGTCGGGCCTCGCCCGCCTTCCCCGGCCGGAGCAACTCCCCCAGGCTCAACACCGGGCGCTCCCGAACCACGGCCACAACCCCCTGGTGCATCTCCGTCTTCGCCACCCGGCTCAGCTGCGCCCGCGCCTCGGCTATCACCCGCACCCCAGACTCCCGGCACAGCTCCAGCAGCCGTTCCAATCTGGCGTCCCGCCGCTCGCGAGCGATCAGAACATACTCCAGCAGGCTCGATCGGGCACGCACCGCCTCTTCCACCGGGTGCACGCCATACAGCACGTCCATCCTGCAAGTGTACCGCCTGCCCGCCGCCCCGCCCCCTGCCTGTCGCCGCCTTTCTATGCGAGACTTTCTCTGCGGCAGGAGCGTCAGATGACCATGCGATCTATCGGGCAGATTCGGGCCGTCGCTCAGGCAGCCGCGCTGCCGCAAGCCGAAAACCTCGCCATCGCTCAGGGCCTCAAAGCCCAGGACACCGAGCTCCTCGACCGCTTGATCGAAGAGTACCAACACCGCCTCATGCGGTATCTGCTCTTCCTCTGCGGCAACCGCGAGGTCGCCGAAGACCTCTTTCAGGAAACCTGGATCCGCGTCCTCCTGCGCGGGGCACAGTTCAACGGCCGCTCCCGCTTCGACACCTGGCTCTTCACCATCGCCCGCAACCTCGTCATCGATCAATCCAGACGCCGCACCATGGCCAGCCTCGATGAAATGAGCGAACCCAGCGAAAACGAACGGCCCTTCGAAGTGGCAGACAACGATCCAACACCTTTCGAGCAGTTCCAAACCTCCGAGAATCGTGCCGAAGTCCAGCAGGTCCTCATCAACCTCGAACACAGCTCCCGCGAGGTCCTCGTCCTCCGCTTCTTCGAAGAGCTCTCCCTCGACGAGATCGCAACCATCACCCGCGCACCCCTCTCCACCGTAAAAAGCAGGCTCTACCGCGGTCTCGCCTCCGTCAAACCAGGACTCGCGCGTCTTCGCTCCGTGAGGGCACGGTGACCACCTCAGAGATCGCCCAATCGAGACCCAAACGCACGGAGACAGCCTCAGCCTCACCCGTCGACTCGCTCCCAAGCGCCGCCGAAATACCCGTCCAGCCCCCCTTCCCCACCGCCGCGCGTGCCGTTGCCGTCAATCGCACCCACCGCGTCGTCCGGGAAAAAGCCATGGACCTGCGCTCCAGGCGATCTCGCCTGCGCAGCCTCTACGTCCCGCTCGGCATCTGCGCCGCCTTTGTTCTTATGCTCTGCAGCGCCATCTGGTCCCTCCTCGCACAGTATGAGACCAGCGCCTCCGGCATCCCCGATGCCAGCAGCCAAATCTTCGTCATGCTGCTGTGGTTCCTTCCTGCCTGCGCAGCCATCCTCGCCCTGGTTCTGGTCAGGCGCAATCGAGCTGACCAGGAGATCACTCGATGAGGTCCCAGGAACCCTTCGGCTCCCCGCTCACGGACACGCGCGCTGGACGCGAAGATGACCTCAGCATCATCCCCGCCTGGTCCGTCATCCTCGCCGTCGTCGTCTTCCTCGCCGCCCAATATCTCTTTCACGTTGTCATGCCGCACCACAAGCACGAGCTGCTCCCCCTCCGGCTCCTCATGGGCTACTCCTGGGGAACAGCCTTCGCCAGCTACGCCCTCCTCGTCGGCTACGTCAGCCGCGATGTCCGCCGCCGAGATATGTCCGGCCGTCTCTGGCTGCTCATCGTCGTGCTCATGCCCGCCGGCATCGGCGCCGTCATCTACTTCCTCTTGCGCCAGCCTGTGCAGCAGCGCTGCCCCCACTGCTCCACCGCCATCTCCGCGAACTTCCACTTCTGCCCGCAGTGCCAGTTCCAGATGGCACCCGTCTGCGGTCGCTGCTTCCGCGGCGTTCGCCTCACCGATGTATTCTGCAACCACTGCGGCCACGACCTCGCAGAGGATCTTGCTCCCTCGCGGCTGCGCGCCTACAGCAGCTAGCGCTTGGCCCTACACCCTCCCGTGACTGCACTCATCATCGACGACGAGGACCTTAGCCGACAGGAACTCCAGTTCCTCCTCGAACAGACCGACATCGTCAAAGTTATCGGCCAGGGCAGCAACGGTATCGAAGCCGTCGATCTCATCGGCAAGCTGCAGCCTGATCTGGTCTTCCTCGACGTCCAAATGCCTGGTCTCGACGGCTTCGCCGTCCTCAAAAAACTCCTCGAGCGACAAAAACCCCTCCCCCAGATCGTCTTCGCCACCGCCTTCGACCAGTATGCGGTGCGCGCCTTCGAGGTCAACGCCGTCGACTACCTGCTCAAGCCCTTCGAAAAGCGACGCGTCCTCCAAAGCATCCAAAAAGCGCAAAATCGACTGCAAGTCGAAGAAACCCTCGCCTCCTCCACCGGGGGCACAGCCCCCCGTCACATCGAAGGCAGCACCTCCGCGAAGCTCGACGCTCTTCTACGTCTTATCGATGATCGCGGTCTTGCCGGTCGAGGATTCTCCGCCGGGGCCGCCTCCGCAAACAAGATCGTCGTTCGTGCGCACCATCGCCTGCTGCTCGTCGAGCAAAGCGACATCTGCTTCGCCTCCATCGACGAAGGCGCCATCCGCGTCGTCACGTCCACCGTCCAGGGCCTCGCCAACTGCCGAACTCTCGAGGAACTCACCGAGCAGCTCAACCCCGATCTCTTCTGGCGGGCCCACCGATCTTTCGTCGTCAACCTCCAGCACATCAGCGAGGTCGTCCCCTGGTTCAAGTCCACCTACCAGCTGCGCATGGATGACCCCAAGCACACCGAAATCCCCGTCAGCCGCGCCCAAACAAAACGGCTTCGCGAGCTGTTCAACCTCTAGGGCCGCCGGTGAGCCTTGGCGTGATGATTAAAGTCAAACCGGTACACCGCCCCGGCACTCAACAGTCGTGGATTCACAACACCCGATGGAACCGCCGGCGTATCCCAGTGCTGATACTGCAAGTCCGCCTTTAACGCCCAATGCCGCGTCAAGTCGTACTCCACGCCCACACCTGGCGAGTACACGGTACTCACAGTTCGGATATACAGGTAACCGCTATAGATATAGCCGCCGTGCTGAAAGTCGATCACCCCACGCCCAACCAGAAAATTCGCATAGGGGCGAAAGTTGCCGAACTGACGCTCCACCTTCAAACCGCCCATCACCGCCTTCTGACGATCCACCTGCCCCCCATAGAACGGGTAGGTCCCTCGGATCTCGAGCACCGGCCGGAATCGGTGAAAACTCAAAAACGCCAGATCGCCCCCCGCCGTGATCGCCAGATTGCGTCCACCGGACAGGTTGGTCCAGTTGCCCGTGGCCAGACCAAAGGCGGAAATACCTAAATCCTGAACCGCGGTGGCCGCGCTCTGAGCCCGGAGCGGGCCGCCAAAAAGAGCAGGAAGCAACACAAACAGAAGGACTTTGCTCAAAATCTTCTGCGGGGAGTGGAATGCGTTCAAAGTTGGCCTCGATATACCGTGCTCGTGCAATCTTAGAGGCTTAGACGAGGATTGTGAGCCCTTTGATCCTGCAGAGAGTTGCACCGTGGGGTAAGGCCATGGTGACCTTGTGTACAACTTTGCCATGGGGGTGTCATGGGTCTGCGACGCTGGATCGAGGCCGGACTTCTCACGCTGCTTCTTGGCGCGATTGGGCTTACGGCTGGCGACTGGGCCATCTGGAGCCTCCGCGGCAGACCACTCGGACACGTCGTCCTCACCCGCATGGTCGTCGCCCCGCTCAAAGGAAACCGCGAAGAGTACTACCCCGATGGAACGGAGGTCGACAGCTGCAGCCGCTCCCTGCTGCCGTGGACCGGCGCCGGGGCCTGCTGGAAGGTCAAGCAGAAACCGCTCATCTTCGAACGCTGAGGGCGAACCCTGCCCCATCTCGCATCCCGCCCCCCCCCCCCCGCGACCAGATAGCCTCACGCCACGGCGCAAGCTCACCACCGCGCCATCTAGCCTGAGGTCCTCCACTCGCGGAACCCCCACCCGCCGCGCACCTGTTGCCCGGCCTCAAATCGAATCAATCGCTTACCTTGCGCAGCCCAAAGCACCGGGAGGGGTCGGTGCCTCAGATCCATGCCTCGAACTCCCGCCATCTAAGCCTCATGGCAACGGCATCCCCAACCCTCCTTCTTCACCCCGTCCAAAATCTCCGCACCCAAGCCACCAAGCTCGAAGCCGCGCTCTCCGTGGCTCGCGCCGAACCCACCGGCAAGCCCGTCCATACCCTTCGCACAGCCACACGCCGCATCGAAGCCCAGCTCGCCCTTCTCAGCCTCCTCCCCGGTCTGCCCGACCACGCCGCCCCCTCCCGCAAACTCAACCGCCTCCTCCAAAAGCTTCGGCGCGCAGCAGGCGCCGTTCGCGACCTCGACGTCCAGCGCGACGCACTCGACAGCTTCCGGCATGGCTCCGGCGACCAGCCCGACGCCGCCGCCGACCTCCCCGACATTGCCGCCGCCCGAGCCTCCGCCATAGCCCTTCGCAAACGCCTCAAGTCCCGCCGCCAAAAGGCAGTCGACCACCTCCGTCACACCCTCAAGCAGCACGGCCCCACGCTCACCATCCGCCTCGAAGACCTTCTCTCCGCCGTCGACAACGCCGACCCGACCCTCGCTCCGGAAGAGCTGGGAGACCGCATTCGCTCCTGGTACCACCAGGAACTCGCGACTCGGCTCCGGGAGGACGCCACCCCCAACCCGCCTCACGCAACCGCCAACGGCTCAGGGAAGCCCTCCGCCGACGGCCGCATCCACCTGCCCAAGCCAGCTCCGTCCACACCCGACCTTAGCCACCTCACAGCCGATCAGCTCCACACCATCCGCAAGGTCGCCAAGCTCGCCCGCTACCTCGCCGAAAGTGCAGAGGAGCCCTCCGCCTCGGCATCTCACCCCTATCTCCCACCACCCTTGGACCAGCTCGCCGCCCGCTTCCACGCCCTCCAGCAGACCGGCGGCGAGTGGCACGACGCCCTCACCCTGGCAGAGCTCGCCCACCACGAACGCGGCAAACACGACCCCCTCACGGAGACCCTCACCCATACTCGCGACCGCCTCCTCCACACCTTCCAGCAGCACCTCACGACCTTCCGGCCCTAAAGCCCCGCCGACAAACTCCCCCATCTGCGCTACCGTAGACATCACCATCCTCACGCACCCGGAAGGCAATCCCTTGCCCGAGCTCACGCCCGATCCCCCTCCCTTCGCCCACCGTCGCCGCGACTTCCTCAAGCAGGCCTCGGCCGCCGCCCTCCTCGCCCTGGCCCCTGAAGCCCCCGCCCAGGCCCCCACGCCCCAGCAGCCCGGCACCCCCGCCAAGCCCAAGCCGACCGAACCCCCAGCCGGCATGCCCCCCGCCTTCGGCACCTCTCCCGCAGCCGGCCCGGAGGTCTCGCCCGACGACTTCGCACACGCCGAAAAGCTGGTGCAGATCACCATGTCCCCGGCCGAGCGCGCCGAGGCCGCCGGCAACTGGCGCAACTCCATGGCCCCGCTCTATGAGCGTCGCACCGGCCCACACAAACTCCCGCTCCCCACCTCCGTCGCCCCCTACTCGCTCGCAGACCCGGTCCGCGTCGCGGGCGCCCCCTCGCCCACCCAGCAACCCAACCAGTTCGTCCGCACGACGCAGGCTTCGCCCCTCCCGCACGACGACGCCTCCGTCGCCTACGCCCCCGTCCACCACCTCTCTCGCTGGATCCAGTCCCGCCAACTCACCTCCGAGCGCCTCACAACCATCTATCTCGATCGCCTCAAGCGCTTCAACCCCACCCTCAACTGCGTCATCACCCTCACCCCCGAGCACGCACTCGCCCAGGCCCGCGCCGCCGACCGCGAGATCGCCGCCGGCCACTACCGCGGACCGCTCCACGGCATCCCCTGGGGCGCAAAAGACCTCCTCGACACCGCCGACATCCCCACCACCTACGGCGCAGAGCCCTTCCGCGACCGCATCCCCACCGCCGACGCCACGGTCACTCATCGCCTCAACGACGCCGGCGCCGTCCTCGTCGCCAAGCTCTCCCTCGGCGCCCTCGCCCTCAACGACATCTGGTTCGGCGGCCAAACCGTCAACCCCTGGGCCCCGCAGGAAGGTGCCTCCGGCTCCTCCGCCGGCCCGGGCGCCGCCACCGCCGCCGGCCTCGTCGGCTTCGCCATCGGCTCGGAGACCGGCGGCTCCATCGTCAGCCCCTCCATGCGCTGCGGCGTCACCGGCCTCCGCCCCACCTTCGGCCGCGTCCCCCGCACTGGCGCCATGACACTCTGCTGGTCGCTCGACAAGCTCGGACCCATGACCCGCTCCGTCGAGGACGCCATGCTCGTCCTCAACACCGTCTCCGGCCCCGACGGCCTCGACCCCTCCTGCCAACCCTCCCACCTCGACGTCGACCTCACCCGATCCGCCAAAGGCCTCAAGCTCGGCTACTTCCCCAAGTGGATGAACGAGCCGCCCGCCACCGCGGTCGACCGCCACGCGCTCGACGTGGCCAAACAACTCGGCATGGAGCTCGTCCCGCTCGATCTCCCCGTCTGGCCCTACGACTCGCTCCAGCTCATCCTCTTCGCGGAGGCCGCCGCCGCCTTCGAAGACCTCACCCTCGCCGGCCGCGAGAGCGAGCTCAAAATGCAGGTGCCCGACGCCTGGCCCAACTCCTTCCGTCAGGCCCGCTTCCTCTCCGCCGTCGACCTTGTCCAGGCCGACCGCCTCCGCCGCCGCATCGCCCTCATGATGGCCCAACTCTTCGCCGGCGAGCCCCTCACCGGCCTGCCCTCCTCTCCCGGCGCGGCCCTCACCCTGCTGCAAAACCCCCACACCACGCCCCACACAGCCCGGCCCACCAGCCACGCCAGACAGGCCGCCCCCGACCTCCTCCTCGTCCCCTCCCTCCGCGACGAGATGCTCACCCTCACCAACTTCACCGGCCACCCCTCCCTCACCCTCCGCGCCGGCTTCATTGAGGTCGCCCAGGCCCGCAGCGACTGGGCTCCCGACCCCGCCCATCCCCTGCCCACCTTCAACCCACCACGCCGCGTCCCCCACGGCATCACCCTCATCGGCCGCCTCTTCGACGAGGGCACCCTAGCCACCGCCGGCCTCGCCCTGGAAACCGCTCTCAACGTCACCGCGGAGCGCCCACCGAACTTCTAGGGAGCTTGCCCAACTGCTTCGTTGGTAGTCAACACTCCGCCTTCCGAGTTCTTGCCCTTCTCCACGGAGCGTCGGCATCGCCATAACAGCGACGTCCCTCCCATCCCCCAACTGACACCACCCTAGGCCATCCATGGACCGTCGCCACTTCCTCGCAACCTCAGCAGCCGCGGCCACCACCGCCCTCCTCGCCCCCAACCCCCTCGCCGCCCAAGCCCAACCAGCCCCCGCCCACTTCCCGCCCGACTTCCTCTGGGGCACCGCCACCTCCGCCTTCCAAGTCGAGGGCGCCTGGAATGAGGACGGCAAGGGCGAATCCATCTGGGACCGCTTCGCCCACACCCAAGGCAAGATCCGCGGCGCAGCTACCGCAGACGTCGCCTGCGACAGCTACCATCGCTTCGCCGAAGATATAGCCCTCGTCAAGGCGATGAACCTCAAGAGCTATCGCTTCTCGATCAGCTGGCCGCGCATCCAGCCCACCGGCGCCGGCGCACCCAACCCCCGCGGCCTCGACCACTACTCCCGCCTCGTCGACACCCTGCTCGCCAACGACATCCGCCCCTTCTGCACGATGTACCACTGGGACCTCCCGCAGGCCCTAGAAGATCAGGGCGGCTGGCCCAACCGCGACCTCGCCAGCCGCTTCGCCGACTACTCGGCCATCCTCGGCAAACACCTCGGCGACCGCATCACCGTCTGGGCACCCTTCAACATGCCCTGGACCTTCGCCTACCTCGGCTACGGCGCCGGCGCCTTTCCTCCCGGCAAGTCCGACCCCAGGCTCTTCCTCCGCGCCGCGCACACCGTCGCCCTCGCCCAGTCGCAGTCTCTCCGCGCCCTCAAGGCCGCCTCGCCCAAAGCCACCGTCGGCAGCGCCTACGGCATGGCCCCCGCCTACCCCAAATCCAACTTCGAAGCCGACCGCGCCGCCACCGCCCGCTACCACGCCATGAACAACGTCCTCTTCCTCCACGCCGCCATGACCGGCGACTACCCCAAAGCCTTCGTCGGCGAGACCCCCTACGCCGCCATGGGCTTCCGCCCCGGAGATCACGAGATACTCAAAGCCCCGCTCGACTGGGTCGGCTTCCACTACTACACGCGTCGCGTCGTCTCCGCCGTCGCTCCCTCCGCCGGCTCCGGCGGCGCCACCTTCGGCACCGAAACCGAGCTCGACGGCGGCGGCAACGGCTCCCGCGACGCCCTCACCAGCTTCCACGCCGAGATGCCCACCGAAGGCCCGCTCACCGACGCCGGCCTCGAAGTCTACCCGCGCGGCATCTACGACCTCGTCACCGGGATCTCCCGCGACTACAACCACCCCACCATCGAGATCACCGAAAGCGGCTGCTCCTACCTCGACACCCCCTACCCCGCCGACGGCAATCGCATCCCGGACCCGCGCCGCATCGCCTTCTTCGGCGGCGTCCTCACCGAGCTCGCCCGCGCCATCCAGGATGGCTCCCACGTCCGCTCCTACCACGCCTGGAGCCTGCTCGATAACTTCGAGTGGGCCGACGGCTACTCGCAGCGCTACGGCCTCACCTGGGTCGACTTCCGTAACCAAAAGCGCATCCTCAAAGACTCCGCGCACTGGTACGCCAGGGTCGCCGCCACCGGCGCCGTCACCTAGCGCCGCGCGCCCCGGTCACTGCCCCCCTGCCTTCACCATGCGCCGGTCCAGCGTTCGCCGCCAGCGCGGCTGCGAGCTCGGCTCCATCTCGTCCACCCGCGACCTCGCCACCTCGTAAGCCGACCGCGCCCCCGCCCGGTCTCCCGTCGCCGCCAGCGCGTCCCCCAGCGCCACATTCGCGTCGAAGCCGCGCGGCACGAGTGCCACCGCCGCCCGCGCCTGCCGCACCGCCTCCGCCGGATGCTTCGCCAGAGCCTCGCGCGAACTCTCCTCAAATCGCAGCGCCGCCGCCGCCGGCAGCCGAAAATCCCCCTCAAACACCGCGACCCCGTCGGCAATCACCGCGTCCGGCCTGCGCTCAAATAACTCCCGGTACGGGTTCCGTACCTCCGTCCCAAACTCAAACCCGTTCAAGTCCGCGAAACTCACCAGGATCGGCCCATGCACCACCGGGGGAACGTCAATGCCGTACTCATACATCGTGTCCAGTGTCGGCAGCAGCTTGCACGGTATGCCATAGTCGCTCGGCAGCAGAAACGGCGCCGGAAAATACGCAAACCAGCAGTCCTTTACTCCGTGCGCGTCCGTCCACTGCTTCACCCACTTCAGCTCCTGCCCCCACTCCGTCGCCGAGTCCGAAAAGTACAGGTGCGTCTTGCTCGGCCCACCCCACAGCACATTGGCATACGGCATGTAGTTGGGAAACATCCTCACCGAAGCCACCGCATGCCACACCAGCAGCGCTCCCACCGGGTAAGCCCACGCCCGACGCTGCCCCAACAACCATCCCGCCCCGCCACCCGCCAGCGCAAAGGCAAACGGAAACACCGGCAACACGTGCCGCACACCAATATTCAGCGGCGACGCCATCGCCGTTCCCAGGTAGACCAGCGCCGGCAGCGCCAGAAAAAACACCTCGCGCGGTCGCCCCATCCGTCCCGTACAAAACGCGTACAGCGCCAGACCCAGCAGACCGAGCACACCCACGCTCCACTTCAGGGAAAGTATCGCAGGGAAGTAAAACCACTGCCCATGCGCGTACAGCTTGCCGAAGAAGTACGTCGGCATATAACTCCCCACTCGCTGCACATCCACCAGCCCATACAGGTAGCTCTCCGGCAAAAGGTGCACACGCGCGCAGAAGCCGATCAAACTCCGCGCCACCGGCGACAGATCACGCATCTGCTGCGCCATCGCCGGCAGCACCACCCCAACCGGTCGCATGGCGTACCGGAAGCTGTACATCGCCCACAGCACCACCCAGGCCGTGCCCACAATGGCCGCGTACCCCAGCACCATCCGCCGCACCGCTCCTCCCGGCCACCGTCCCTCCGCTCGCCACCGCCCCACCGCCTCACCCACCAGCAACAGGGCAAAGATCCCCACCAACGCCAAGGCCGAGTGCTTGGCCGCCAGCGACAACCCCAGCGTCACGCCGCATACCACCGCCCGCCTCCACCCCATCTGCCGTACAAACCGGTACAGCGTATACACCGACGCGAAGAATCCGCACGCCGCGCCCATGTCCGTCGTCACAAACGGCGCATTCGTCAGCACCGTCGGGTCAAACACAAACAGCGTCATCGCAATCAGCCCCGCCGCCGTGCCGAACATCTCCCGTCCAGCCACAAACAGCAGCAACGCCAACACAAAGGCAAAGACCAACACCGTCATGTGAATCCGAAACAGCAGCGTGTCCGCGCTGTACCGCCCGCCCTCATGTCGCCCATTCCGAAACAGCAGATCGTGCCCGTCGTAGTACGCCTCGCTCTTAAAATACCGGCCCCGTAGCGCGGGCACCCTAAGCTGCAACGGCAACAAGGGCAGCGTCGCCACCAGCTTCACCAGCGGCGGATGCTCCGGATTCAGAAAATAATCGCCACGCCTCCAGTTCATGTACCCCGAAAAGATGTGGTCGCCTTCATCCCAACTGGGCGACTCCCGCCGCGTCGACAGCCCAACCTCGAGTCCCAACACCATCAGCAGCAGCATCACTGCCCCCGCCGTCCATCGCCGTCGCAGCATCTCAGCCAACTCCGCCTCCCTCGACCCCTCAAGCTCCGCCGCATCGCTGCGCGGGCCATCGCTCCATCCTCTCGCCCAGGCCGGCGCTCGCGCGCTCGTCCCTCCCTGCCGCCGCTCGGCAACACGCGGCGCCCCCTCCAAACGGCAGAGCACCTGCGGCGCTTGGCACACCTTGACTTCGTCGGTATCGCTACCATACCGTACCGGCGAGAGCATCTCGTGTCGACGCACAGCAAAGGAAAACTCATGCGATCCGCGGCGCACCTCTTCTGCCTCCTCACTCTCCTCAGCCCCCCTGTGCTCGCCCAGGCGCCCGTCGCCAAGGCCCAGACACCCTCGCCCGACGCCTCCACCCCGCAGGAGCCCATCACCACCCTCAAGGTCACCAGCCGCGTCGTCGCCGTCTCCGCCGTCGTCCTCTCCAAGTCCGGCGAGCCCGCCGGCGGCCTCACCCGCGACGACTTCATCCTCAAGGAAGACGGCCACGACGAGCCCATACGCTACTTCTCCCAGGGCTCCGATCTCCCGCTCACGCTCGCCCTGCTCATCGATACCTCAGGCTCCCAGCGCACCTTCATCGACGACGAGTCGCTCGCCTCCGATGTCTTCTTCGACAGCATGCTCAACCGCCCCGACGATCGCGCCGCCCTCTTCCAGATCGATGCGCGCGTCCTCCAGCTGCAGCCCCTCACCCCCTCCGTCGACACCCTCCACCTCGCCCTCGATCGGCTCCAAACCTCACCCAAAACCAGCGGCGCCACCCTCCTCCTCGACGCCATCCGTGCCGTCGCCAAAGGCCCCCTCGCCGCCGCCACCGGCCGCAAAGCCATCATCCTGCTCACCGACGGCGGCGACAACGGCTCCCGCGCCACCCTCCCCGAGGCCATCGCCGAAGCCGAACGACACAACATTCAGATCTACTCCGTCCGCTACAGCATCTTCGATGGACCCACCGGCAGCTTCCCACACCCACAGTCCGCCGACCCCGGCCTCGGTATCCTCCAACACCTCTCCGAAGGCACCGGCGGCCGCGTCTTCACCGTCGCCCCGGGCACAAGCCTCCGCTCCATCTACGCCCACATCGCGGAGGACCTCCGTCTCCAGTACGAGCTCGGCTACATCCCGCCAACCGACCTCCCGCCCAACAGCTATCACCGCCTCGAGGTCCACGCCCGCGACAAGCACCTCACTGTCCAGGCCCGCAGAGGCTTCTTCGCCCAACCCTGACCCGCCCCGGCCCTCGCCAACGGTTCAAAACCAAGCCTGAACCCCTACCGCGCCTCGCACCGAAAGCTCGCCGCCAGCTTCGCATCGCCCTTCCCGTCCCACACCGCCTCTGTCGGGTACGCACACACCGGCCGCGTCCGCAACACAGCCCCACCCGCCCCATATTGCGTCGCCACCACGGCGCCCGGAGCCTTGCCCTCCTCCACCCAGCCCTCCAGCGCCGACATCATCGCAAACGGATCGCCTCCCGTCGTCGGTATCCCCAGCTGCCCAAACGCGCTCGGCCCCGGTCCGCCCGCGCAATGCCCCATGCCCGGCACCATGTAGAGCCGAACCGCCTCCGCCGCCTTCTCCCGCCCCAGCGCGCTCTCCACCCTCCCGTAGTACCCCACCGTGTTCAGCGGCGAGATCGCCGGGTCGTTCCATCCGTGATACAGAATCAGCTTCCCTCCACGCCCCGTAAACTTGCTCAGATCCGGGTTCACCGCATCCACCGCCGCGCCCGTCCGCTCCTTCGCCCGTCGCTCCGCCGCATCCACATCCGCCGTCAACGAGTTCCAAACCGGGTCCTCATAGACCATGTACCGAAAATATCCCTGCACATAGGCGCTGGGTGCCGGCGAGTTCCCCACCAGCCAGTCCTTCCACGTCCCAACCTCGTCACCAGGCATCAACCCAGGAAAGATCATGCGCCCCGACTTGTCGCGCGCCCCGCCGTACACCGCCTCCAGCGCGCCCACCTGCGGCGCCGTCAGGCACTGGAGCCCGTCGCCCCCCTTGCACAACATCTCCGCCGGCTTGAACCCACACCGCCGCGGATCACTCACAATCCCATCCTTCAACCCATCCGCCGCGTCGCACTTCGCCAGCACCGCCCTCGTAATCGCCGGCAGCTTCATCGCCGAAATATACGCCGCCGGGTCCCCGTCCACCCGCTTGCCTACCACCAGCCCCGCCGTCAACATCTCCGTCCAGTCGTTCGCCGGAGCCCCCGCGAAAATCCCGTCGTAGTCCCCCGGAAACCGCTGCGCCTCCATCAACGCCTCGCGCCCGCCATCCGAGCAGGCATCGAAGTAGCTCTTCCGCGCCCCCTCCCCGTACCGCTCCGCCACCATCGCCTTGCCGCGCTCCGTCATCAGGTGCACCGCCCGCCACCCAAAGTCCACCACCTTCTCCGGATGCCGATACGCCCAGCTCGCATCCTCCGCCTCCGCCTGGTGTCCGGCGTCCGAGCCCATCGTCGCAAACCCGCGCTTCAGATTGCCCGCCATCTGCCCATACCCAATCGTTCCGCCAAACCCGCCATTCCCCGTCCCCAGCAGCCGATGGTTCCACCCCGTCTCCGGCATCCACACCTCAAACCGTATCTCCGAGTCCGGCGTCGGCCGCAGCACACCTTCCACCCGGCAAAACGCCGGCAGCCCGCTCAGCGCGGGCCCATACGGTGGCCGCACGGCACCGTCCGTCACCGCCGTCGCCGCCACAATCGACGTCTCAGGCAACACCATCTTCGCCAGCTCCGCACACCCAGCGGCATGGGCCACCCCACAGCCCAGCCAAAGTACGCCGACACTCGCCGGCACTAAAATCCGTTCGCGCATGGTAGCCGGAAGTCTAGCAGCCCCCGCCCATACCCCACATCAACCCTCGTCAACCCTCGTCAACCCTCCGCGATCCCATGCTGTACCTCCAACCGCCCCGCGCGCGTCTCATCTCCAGCGGCGTCCCCTCGCGCCGGGGAGAATGCATGTCTCACGGGTCCACCGAGCTCCAGCACGACAGCAACACCGCCTTTCTCAACCGCATCGGCACCGCCGTGCCCGCCTTTGACGTCCACGATGCCTTTGTCGCCTTCGCCGCCGACATGCTCCACGACGAGCGCACCCGCGCCCTCTTCCTCCGCATGGCCCAGCGCTCCGGCATCCGCCACCGCTTCTCCGTCCTCAACCCCTACGCCAGCCTCTCCGGCTGCGGCCCAGAGCTCGACGCCGCCAAGCTCTACACCCGCGGCGCCTTCCCCGACACCGCCGAGCGCATGCGCCTCTTCGAGCAGACCGCCCCACAGCTCGCCCGCCTCGCCCTCGACCGCCTCGCCCTCTCGCCCAAAGAGCGCGCCTCGGTCTCCCACGTCCTCGTCACCTCCTGCACCGGCCTCTACGCCCCAGGTCTCGACTTCGAGATAGTCGACCACCTCGGCCTGCAAACCACCGTCGAACGAACCGTGATCGGCTTCATGGGCTGCTACGCCGCCATGAACGCCCTCAAGCTCGCCCGCCACATCGTCCGCTCCGAGCCCGACTCGGCCGTCCTCATCCTCAACCTCGAGCTCTGCACCCTCCATCTCCAGGAGACCCAGTCCCTCGAGCAGATCCTCTCCTTCCTCGTCTTCGCCGACGGCGCCGCCGCCTCGCTCGTCTCCTCAAATCCAAGTGGCCTCGCCCTCTCGAGCTTCCGCGCCGTCGTCGTCCCCGAAACCCGCCAACTCATCACCTGGAACATCGGCTCCCTCGGCTTCGACATGCTCCTCTCCGGCCAGGTCCCCGCCGCCATCGCCCGCACCCTCCGCACCTCCGCCCACGAGATCACCGCCGCCGAGCCCGGCCCCACCAACGGCTCGCCCCACGGCATCGACCTCTGGGCCGTCCACCCCGGCGGCCGCTCCGTCCTCGATGCCGTCGAGCACGCCCTCCACCTCCCGCCACAGGCCCTCGCCGCCTCCCGCCACGTCCTCGATTGCTTCGGCAACATGAGCTCCGCCACCATCATGTTCGTCCTCGAACACATCCTCAAAACACACCCCGCCCCCAACCAGCGCGGCTGCGCCATGAGCTTCGGCCCCGGCCTCACCGCCGAAACCCTCCTCTTCCAAACCGCCTGACCCCAGAGCCCCCGCGATGCCCCAACCCATCCTCCCGCCCTTCACCGATCCCGCCCAGGCCGCGCAAAAGGTCCAACTCGCCGAAGACCTCTGGAACACCCGCGACCCCGAGCGCGTCACCGCCGCCTACACCGAAGACACGCAATGGCGTAACCGAACCAAGTTCCTCAACGGCCGGCAGGCCGTCCTCGACTTCCTCCGCCGCAAAGTGGAGCCACGAGCTCGACTACAAGCTAAAGAAAGAGCTTTGGGGCTTTCGCAATAACCGCATGGCCGTCAAGTTCCAGTACGAGTGGCACAACAGCAGCGGCCAGTGGTTTCGCAGCTACGGCAACGAACTCTGGGAGTTCGCCCCCTCCGGCCTCATGCAGCGCCGCGAAGCCAGCATCAACGACCTCCCCATCCACCCGTCGGAACGAATCCTCTAGCACTGTGCGTACGAGTAACCGCAGTCACTCTCCCCTGCTCGCTCCAGCTCGGGGTGCATCGACACAGCGGCTATACTTGTCTTGCACAGTGCACGGAGCCGAGTTGCTTGCCATCCACCTTTCCGCCGATCTGGAACATCGTCTTGAAACCCTGGCGCAGAAGACAGGGCGCAGCGCGTCCTCCTACATCTCCGAGGCCGTTGAAGAGCACCTTAACGACCTCGAGGACCTCTACCTCGCCGAGCAGCAGATGACCGATCTTCGAGCCGGAAAGCTCAAAACCATCCCACTCGAAGACGTTATGAAGCGATATGGCATGGAAGGTTGAGCTCACTCCCCTCGCCGAGCGCAACCTCAGCAAGCTCGACCCGCAGATCGCTCGTCGCCTCCTCTCCTTTCTGCATGACCGTCTAGCCACGCTGGACGACCCTCGCTCTCTGGGAGAGGCGCTGCGAGGACCAACCCTCGGAGAGTTCTGGAAGTATCGCGTCGGCGACTACCGCATCATCAGCTCCATCGAGGACCAGAAGCTCATCATCTACACCCTCCGCATCGGAAACCGGCGCGACGTGTATCGGACACCCTAGGGTGCGACTCGCGCCAAAGAACATCGCTGCGCTTCGACCGCAGCCTAACAAAGGAATCCACGCCATGCCCGCCCTCATCGAAGCCATCCACGTCAAACGCAAGTCCGTCTTCGAGTTCGAGGGCGCGCCCTACACCTGCCTCGACTCCACAATCTCCACCCCCACCGCGCGCGGCGGCCAAACCCTCGTCCGCCTCAAAATGCGCAACCTCCTCACCCGCGCCGTCTTCGAAAAAAGCTTTAAAGCCAGCGACAAATTCGCCGAGCCCGACCTCGAACTCGTCCCCGCCACCTATCTCTACGCCGACAACGAGGGCGCCTACTTCCTCGACGGCGAAACCTTCGAGACCCTCACCCTCACCGACGACATGCTCGGCGACGCCCCCAACTTCCTCATCGACGGAACCGCCCTCCAGATCCACAAATACAACGGCAACCCCATCGGCCTCCAACTCCCCATGTTCGTCGACCTCGCCGTCAGCTCCACCGAGCCCGCCGTCCGCGGCGACACCTCCTCCGGCTCCGTCACCAAGGCCGCCACCCTCGAGACAGGCTTCGTCTGCCGCGTGCCCCTCTTCATCAAAGAAGGCGAAACCGTCAAGGTCGCCACCGAAACAGGCGAGTTCGCCGGCCGCGCCTAACCGCAAGCCCCTGAACTCCACTCGCCAGGGGCAAGGTTTTAAAACCCCCGCGGCAAGCGCCCCAATGCACCGCGCCACGACCGCTTTGGTTAAGACCTTGGCTTTCAGCCGTGCCGCAAACACCAGCGATTGCAACGCGGCTTCAGCCGCTGAGGTCAAGGGCACGGCTTCAGCCGTGCCCGCCAAAAGTCTCCATCAAGTCGCGGGTCATATATGCCCACGCCGTCCGCACGCGAGAAGGCCCGCCCTACCTAGCCTGGGGCAACGCCCCAGGTCCCTGCCAACCCCACCCAACGCGGGCTGAAGGGCCGCCCACCCTAGCCTAGGGCAACGCCCCAGGTCCCCGGCCAATCGCACTCGCACGCGGGCTGAAGGCCCGCCCTACCCTAGCCTGGGGCAACGCCCCAGGTCCCCGGCCAACCCCATTCCCCTCCGGCCGAAGGGTCGCCCACCCTAGCCTGGCGAACGCCCCAGGTCCCTCACCGCCCATCCCCCGCGGGCTGAAGGCCCGCCCTACCCTAGCCTGGGGCAACGCCCCAGGTCCCTCACCGCCCATCCCCCGCGGGCTGAAGGCCCGCGCTAAACGCCCCTACCGGCACGTCAGCTGCGCCGTGGCCGTCTTCGCCGCTGTCCCCGTGCCATAGCTCGCCGTCAGCGTCACCGCGCCCGACGTCGCCCCCAGGCAGGTCGCCAGACCATTTGTCGCATCGGCCGCGCTGCTGATCGAAATGTGCACAGCATCCGCGCTCGTCCAGTTCGCCGGCACTCCTCTTAAGTGGGCCGGAATGGCGCAAGCCGCTCTCGGGTTCACCGGCGCCTCGCCCGAGAGCGCCTGAAACTGAACGCGGTTCCCCGGAGCAGCCGCCGCCGCAACCGCCGTGCCCGCCGCGGGGCTCACCTCCAGCGTCGGCGCGGTCACGCAACCCGGCGTCGACGAGCCGCACCCGCCCACCAGCCCACATGCCGCAACCAGACCAGCCAACCCAACCCGTCTCCGCCACATAGCCCGCCACGATAGCACCGCCCCAGTGATCCGTCACAGCCCGAAAGGCGCATGACTCGAGCTGCTCTCCTCAACACAGACTTCTGGTCCGAACTGTGGTTTGTCATCCGCAGGGACCTGCTGTTCGCTTGGCACTGCACCACACCCCCAGGAAACCGCTCGACCGCATCAGGCCTCAACCCATCGCTCCGCACCCCGCCCGCTCAGTCATGGCCCAACTTCCCCCGCAACCCCGGTATTCTGGACAAGGCAGCGCCCGGCCTCGGAGCCTCCGCAAGCCGGCTCGCCCTAAATCGACACCCGAAACGCAGGGCATCGCAGCCGCGAGGTCCAGACCTAAGTTGTCTTGAACTGAAGACTTTACGCAACAATGGTACGGGGGCCCCCCCCCTGCATCCGGCCTTCACCTCCTTCCGGGACCAGCCCACGCCCGTACCCGGCATCTAACATCCAAAGCAACAATGCCCGACTCCTTCCTCCATCGCACCGCGCCGGCCGACCTCCCCGAGCTCATGGACCAACCCGCCTCGCTCGACACCATGCGGGGCTGCCTTCACTCCCTCGAACAGATCAACCGCCTCACCGGCAGTTATCGGCCGACCCTCCGTTTCCTGCAGCGTGCCCTGAAACGAGCCACCGCTCTCGGCCTCCGCTTCACCCCCGAGCATCCACTCCGGGTCCTCGACCTCGGCTCCGGCGGCGGAGACACCCTGGTCCGCATCGGCCGCTGGGCCGCCATCCGCGCCCTCCCCGTCGAGCTCACCGGCGTCGACCTCAACCCCCAGTCCTCCATCCTCGCCCGCGAGACCGAGCTCCGCCGCACCTCGCGCCAGCCCCGCCTCCGCCCCGGCCCTATCCACT
This sequence comes from Acidobacteriaceae bacterium, assembly GCA_965218895.1. GTDB lineage: Bacteria > Acidobacteriota > Terriglobia > Terriglobales > Acidobacteriaceae > Edaphobacter. The sequence goes on from CBDCMI010000010.1 coordinate 96,522, forward strand.
GGCTCACCGCCGACGCCCTCACCGTCCAACTCCCCCACCCACCCCACCTCATCCTCTCCTCCCTCTTCTTCCACCACCTCGAAGACAGCGAAATCCCCCGCGTCCTCCGCTGGCAGCACGCCACCGCGACGCTCGGCTGGTTCATCAACGACCTCCGCCGCTCCGCCGGGCCCATCCTCCCCTACCTCCTGCTCGCCCAGCTCCTCAACTGGCACCCGTTTGTCCGGCACGACGGCCCCGCCTCCTTCCGCCGCGCCTTCCGCCAGCCGGATTGGCTCCGCTACCTCGCCGCCGCAGGCATCCCCCCCACGGAGGTCCGCCTCCTGCCCACGCAGCCCGCCCGTCTCTGCCTGGAGCATCTCGCATGACCATCCTGGACACAGCGCCCGCGTCGGGGCAGGGCAGCGGCGAAACCCTCACCGCCATCATCGGCGGCGGCCTCGCCGGCTCCGCCGCCGCCATCCACCTCGCCCGCGCCGGACACCCCGCCACCCTCATCGAGCAGCACCCCGCGCCCCGCCACAAGGTCTGCGGTGACTTCCTCTCCGCCGAAGGTCTCGACAGCCTCCGCACCCTCGGCCTCGATCCCCTCAGCCTCGGCGCCGTTCCCCTCGCCACACTCCGGCTCGCCTCCGGTCGCCGCCTCACGGAAGCCCCCCTCCCCTTCCCCGCCGCCTCGCTCACCCGCTTCGCCCTCGACGAAGCTCTCCTCCAGCACGCCGCCGCCCACCCCTCCGTCACTCTCGTCCGTGGTCAGCGCGTCGAGCTCCTCAGCCCCAATCCCGCAGGGCAGCCATGGCACCTCCGCCTCGCCGACGGCACCGAACTCCTCGCCGACAACGTCCTCCTCGCCTCCGGCAAGCACGACCTCCGCGGCCATCCACGTCCCCCCGGCCGCCACAACACCCTCGTGGCCTTCAAACTCTACCTCCGGCTCTCCCCGCAGCAGCAGGGTGCCCTCGGGTCTGCCATCGAACTCACCCTCTTTCCCCACGGGTATGCCGGTCTCCAGCCTGTGGAGCCAGACGCCTTCGGCCCCCGCGCCAACCTCTGCCTGGTCGTCGAACAGGCTCACCTCCGCTCCACCGGCAACACCTGGCCGTCGCTCCTCACAGAGCTTCTCGTCGTCGCGCCCCACCTCCAAACCCGCCTGGCGCACGCCGAAGCCCTCGTCCCCAAACCCCTCGCCCTCTCCAACATCCCCTACGGCCTCCTCCGCTCCACCTCCGGCGAGGCAGCCCTCTGGCCCCTCGGCGACCAGGCCGTCGTCATCCCCTCCCTCACCGGCGACGGCATGAGCCTCGCCCTCCATACCGCCGCCCTCGCCGCCCATCACCTCCTCGACGGCGGATCTCCGACCACCTACCTCACAGACCTCCACCGCTCCCTCAAAGCCCAGCTCTCCCTCGCCACACAGGCCTCGCGCCTCGCCGTACTCCCCGCCCTCCAGCCCGCCCTCGCCCGCGCCGCTCGCCTCCGCCCCTCGCTTCTAACCCGCTTCGCCCGCGCCACCCGCATCCCCTCCGCCGCCCGCCGCGCCCTCCCCGTCCACGGACATCCCCTCCCTGCCCACTAAACCCGCCGCCTCCATCGGGCGTCTTACCCTAACGAAGGGAACCAACTAGATGCCGCCAGCCGAACCGCAACAGAGCCCCAGCCGCAATGTCCTCGGCCAACCTCTCATCCCCTGCGGAACAGACCCCGTCACCGGCTTCTATCGCGACGGCTGCTGCAACACAGGTCCAGACGACCGCGGCATCCACACCGTCTGTGCCGTCGTCACCGAAGACTTCCTCGCCACCTCCCGCCGCCTCGGCAACGACCTCTCCACCCCCGTCCCCCAGTACGGCTTCCCCGGCCTCCACCCAGGAGATCACTGGTGTGTCTGCGCCGCTCGCTGGCTCCAGTGCCTCGAGGCCGGCGCCCCCTGCCCCATCATCCTCGAAGCCACCCACGAGAACACCCTCCGCATCATCCCCTTCGAAATCCTCATTCAGCACGCCGTCATCCCGGAACGACTCCAGTAACTCACCCCGAGAGCGCTCGCCCCGCCCCCAGGCCCGCCTCGCCGTACCCTGCACCGCTCTCGCCCATTAACCAATTTTTGACAAACGACACAGCCCCTTTGCCATCAACGGTATGCGCCCGATCATGGCTATCTCTCGATGCCACAATGGGTTGACACCGTCTCGACCCTGGTGAACCCTAGACCAAACACAACTCTTCCGCAGCTCGCCCGCCCCCTGCGCGGCATGCCTACATCTGCTCGCCCCCTCCCGGGGCAAAGCCCGCCTCACAGATACCCGGTCTTCGCCGGTCCCTCTCCAGGAGCCCTCTCGCCTATGTCTCGCCCTCGACTCCGCCCTTCCCAGCTTCGCCTTGCAACCCTCGCCCTTGCCTCTGCCGCCCCTCTCGCCTCCAGCCTCCTGGCCCAGAACGCCGCCCTGGGAAACATCGCCGGCGTCGTTCGCGATAGCTCCGGAGCCGTCGTCGCCAACGCCACCGTCACCGTCACCAACACCGGCACCGGCGCCGCCCGCACCCTCACCACCGACTCCGACGGCCACTACCTCGCCAACTACCTCCAGCCCGGCAACTACGAGGTCGTCCTCACCGGCACCGGGTACGGCCGCATCGATCAGAAAAGCGTCACCGTCACCGTCGGCAACACCAATACCGTCGATGCCACGCTCCCCAACGCCACCGTCTCGCAGGATGTCGTCGTCACCACCGACCAGGTTCTGGTCGACGCCGACAAGGTCCAGGCCTCCCAAACCATCGGCCAGCAGCTCGTCAATAACCTCCCCGTCAATGGCCGCCGCTGGGACAACTTCGTCCTCCTCACCCCCAACGTCGCCCCCGACGGCAACACCGGCCTCATCTCCTACCGCGGCATCTCCGGCATCTACAACACCAACCTCGTCGACGGCGCCAACAACCAGCAGGCCTTCTTCTCCGAAGCCCGCGGCCGCTCCATCGGCGCCCCCTACGTCTTTCCCCTCGATGCCATCCAGGAGTTCGAGTCCTCCGTCTCCTCCTACTCGGCCGAGCTCGGACAGTCCGCTGGCGGCATCGTCAACGCCATCACCAAATCCGGCACCAACCAGTTCCACGGCGATGTCTTCTACTACTACCGAACCCCCGGCTTCAACGCCCTCGACCCCCTCAGCAAGTTCCAGGGCCGCACCGCCCACAACCCCCTTCTCCTCCAGCAGCCTGTCAAAGTACAGAATCAGTTCGGCGCCTCCGTCGGCGGCCCCATCCTCAAGGACAAGCTCTTCTTCCACATGACCTACGACGGCTACCGTCGCGTCAACCCCGTTACCTACCTCTCCACCTACAACAACGGCGCTACCTCCATCCCCGCCCTCGCCGCCCTCTGCGACGGCCGCACCTCCAACTACCTCAGCACCGGCACCGGCGCCAAACAAGCCATCTATCCCTCGACCATCCCCGGCATCACGCCCGCCCAATGCACGGCTGCCGTCAATTTCATCTCCTCCACCCAGCTCGGCGCCTTCGCCCGCAACACCACACAGGACATCTACTTCCCACGCCTGGACTGGCAGGCCACCTCCAAAACCCACCTCTCCGCCTCCTTTCTCTTCGAGAATCTCAAAATCCCCAACGGCTATAACTCCTCCACCACCGTCTCCAACGGCGGCATCTCCCAGAACGGCGGCATCAACTTCCACGAGCGCTTCCTCACCGTCAACGCCGAGACCGCCCTCACCACGCGCTCCACCAACGTCATCCACTTCCAGTGGTCGCGCGATCTCGAAACCGCCGGCACCAACTCCGGCGGACCCGCCATCAGTCTCGCCAACCTCTTCTCCTACGGCGAAACCTCCGCCCTGCCGCGCCCCGCCTTCCCCGACGAACACCGCTGGCAGATCACCGACATCTACTCCACCGTCCGCGGCAAGCACTCCCTCAAGGTCGGCGTCGACGTCAATCTCATCCACGAGCAGATCGCCAACCTCTTCCAGGGCGACGGCTCCTTCTCCTACAACACCGGAACCCCCGAGTTCAACTTCGCCAACTGGGTCCAGGACGTCTACCAGGTCAACGGCGGACGCCACTACAACTCCTTCTCCCAGGTCACCGATCCCATCACAGGCATCGGAGCCGATGACTTCTGGAACAAGGATCTCGACGTCTTCGCCGAAGACGACTACAAGATCACCCCCACCCTCCTCCTCTCACTTGGCGCCCGCTACGACGTCCAACTCGTTCCCCAGCCCGACCGCCCCAACACCTCCTCCGCCGTCGCCCAGCTCTATACCTCCACCATCAACACCGACTACCACATGGCCGCACCACGCTTCGGCTTCGCCTGGAACCCCCACCCCGGCACCGTCGTCCGCGGTGGCTATGGCCTCTTCTTTGGTCTCACCTCGAACTCCACCTTCTATACCCTTCGGCGTGAAAATGGCGTCTACCAGCAGCAATTCAATGTCAGCCCGCTCCCCGGCTCCGCCAATCTACCCAACAACCCCTACATCGCCGTTGCCAACCCGAACGGCGGTCCCAACCGCGTCTTCCAGCAGTCCGGCAACTATCCCGCCTACGCCCCGCAGGGCGGCATCCCCGCCTTCACACCGCCCGGCCCGGCCTCCATCAATCTCGTGACCGGTATCCCCACCCCCGCCGTCAACCCCGGCCTGCCAACCTCCGTCCTCTCCGCCCGCGGCCTCAGCCCCAACTTCCTCAATCCCTTCTCGCACTCCTACGACCTCACCGTCGAGCAGCAGCTCCCGCTCCGCTCCACCCTCACCATGGCCTACGTCGGCAACCGCGGCATGCGCCTCCCCGTCTTCGTCGACACCAACGTCGACCCAGCCTCCGGCTCCACCGCCCGGCCCTACACCGCCTTCGCCGGCAACGGCACCACGCAATCCATCGCCCTGCCCATCTACTCCGCCCGCCTCTCCACCTCCACCGGCTCCGTCCTCGCCGGCTTCTCCGACGTCAACTCCTGGTATAACTCGCTCGCCGTCACCGTCCGCAAACCGCTCGAACACGGCGTCGAAGTCCTCGCAAACTACACCTGGGCCAAGACCATGGACGGCGGCCAGGTCTCCGGCGTCAACGGCACCTTCAATGGCACAGACACCCCGCTCATCCCCTTCGCCCTCGGCCATCGCCAGGGCCGCGGCGCCGAGTACTCCCGCTCCGATCTCGATCAGCGCGGCCGCTTCGTCGGCACCCTGCTCGCCACCTCCAAACTCCCCGTCGGCAATCGCTTCGCCGGCTACGCCATCAACGGCTGGCAGCTCGCCGGAACCTTCACCGCCCAGACCGGCTTCCCCCTCACCGCCACCCTCAACAACTCGCCCCTCTCCGCCATCGGCGACGGCGGCCTCACCGGCGCGGAGCTCTCGCTCTTCAACTCCGGCACCCCCGGCCGAGTGCCCGACGCCATCGCCCGGCGCAACAGCTTCACCGGCCCCGGCGTGCATAACCTCGACGCGCGCGTCTCCCGCATCTTTCCCCTCCGCGAAGGCATGAGCTTCGAGATCGCTGCGGAAGCCTTCAACGTCGTCAACCACCGCAACATCCTCGCCGTCACCACCGCCGCCTACGCCTACGTCGCCCCCGGCGCCTCGGGCCAGGGCGTCGCCTGCCCCGGCACCGCCGCCACCTCCGCAGGCTGCATCGTCCCCTTCACCTCCACACCCTTCGGCACCCCCACCAGCACCTCCTCCATCCTCTACGGCCCACGCCAGCTTCAGCTCCTCGGCAAGTTCTACTTCTAGCGGGGGCAGTTCGCCGCAAGAGCTTAACCTCGCACCCCCATCCGGCTCCGATCCGCAACAAGGTCGGAGCCGTCGGTCCTTCGGTACACCCCCAGCCTGAACGCGCACCGACACCCGGCTTGGAATTCCCGCCCTTCCGCCTCGCTTTTTGCTCGGCCCAAAACGCGTGCACGCGCAAAAACAAATCCCATCACCCTGGCGAGCATCTCACCAACATGCCCTCACGGGTTCGTCACCTTGTTGTCCAGCGCTCTACGACAACTGCCGTCATCAGAAGCCGAAGTCCTTCGATCTCTTGACCCGCCGCCGCTCAGCTGCGGCTCGCTTCCACACAAACCCACGAAAGGCTCCTCATGCAGCTTCCTGGAGAGGCACACACCGTCCACCTCAACGTCAACGGCCTCGACCGCACACTCGAGATCGAGCCCCGCGTCTCCCTCCTCGATGCCCTCCGCGACCGTCTCGGCCTCTTTGGCACAAAAAAAGGTTGCAACCAGGGCGCCTGCGGGGCCTGCACCGTCCTCGTCGACGGCGAGCGCATCAACTCATGCTTCGCCCTCGCCATCCAGTACGAGGGGCGGAAGATCATCACCGTCGAAGGTCTCGCCGGCCCAGACGGTCTGCACCCCCTCCAGCGCGCCTTCATCGATCACGACGGCTTCCAGTGCGGATACTGCACCCCCGGCCAGCTCTGCTCCGCCGTCGGCATGCTCCACGAGTTCGACGCCGGCCTCCCCTCCGCCGTCACCCCCTCCATGTCCTCCGACCTCACCTTCTCCGATGCGGAACTCAAGGAGCGCATGAGCGGCAATCTCTGCCGCTGCGGCGCCTACGTCGGCATCACCGATGCCATCCGCGAGGTCTACCGCAACGCTCACACGGCACCGGCCGAGCCACAGCCAGAGGAGGTCGGCGCTCGATGAATAACTTCGCCTACACCCGCCCAGCCACCACGTCCGACGCCCTCAACGCACTCCGCACGGCCGACTTCCCCATGCCCCTCGCCGGCGGCACCAACCTCGTCGATCTCATGCGGGAGAACATCGAGCACCCCCAGACCCTCGTCGACATCACCCGTCTCCCGCTCGACACCGTCGACGAACTCCCCGACGGCACCCTCCGCGTCGGCGCCCTCGTCCGCAACAGTCACCTCGCCGGCCACCCGCTAGTCCGCGAGCGCTTCCCCGTCCTCGCGCAGGCCATCCTCATGGGGGCCTCCGGCCAGCTGCGCAACATGGCCACCACCGGCGGCAACCTCCTCCAGCGCACCCGCTGCCTCTACTTCTACGACACCGCCTCGCGCTGCAACAAACGCCTCCCCGGCACCGGCTGCGACGCCATCGACGGCTTCAACCGGATCAACGCCATCCTCGGCACCTCGCCCGACGACCCAGCCACCGCCTGCATCGCCGTCAACCCATCCGACATGTCGGTCGCCATGGCCGCGCTCGAGGCCACTGTCCGCATCTCCGGTCCCAACGGGGATCGGACCCTGCCCCTCACCGACTTCCATCGCCTCCCCGGAACCACCCCCGACCGCGACACCAACCTGGACCCCGGCGAGCTCATCACAGCCGTCGATCTCGCCCCACTGCCCTCTGCCCGACGCTCCGTCTACCGCAAGGTACGCGACCGCGCCTCCTACGCCTTCGCCCTCGTCTCCGTCGCCGCCGCCCTCGAGCTCGACGGCAACACGATCAAGCAGGTCCGCCTCGCCCTCGGCGGCGTCGCTCACAAGCCCTGGCGCGCCTTCGCCGCGGAAGCCTTCCTCACCGGCAAGCCACTCACCGCCGAAACCCTCACCGAAGCCGCGAATCTGGAGCTCCGCGACGCCCGAACCTTCGGCGGCAACGCCTTCAAGGTCGAACTCGCCCGCCGCACCGTCGTCCACACCCTCACCTCCCTCGCCACTCAGGAGACCCCCCAGTGAGCCTCAAAAACACCATCATCTCCACCGTCGCGCACGTCATGCCCGACCGCGACCGCGACGAGCTCTCCGACGCACACCGCGTCCTCGGCCAACCCATCGATCGTCTCGACAGCCGTGACAAAGTCTCCGGGAAGGCTCCCTTTGCCGCGGAATACCCCGTCGATGGCCTCGTCTACGCCACGGTCGTCTACAGCACCATAGCCAAAGGCACACTCACCTCCATCGACACCGCCGCCGCCGAAAAAGCCCCAGGCGTCCTCGCCGTCATCACCCACCGCAACGCCCCCAAGATGGTCGCCCCGCCCCTCTTCAAGCCCGACGGCGGCACCGACTCCGCGGGCAGCGACCTCAACGTCGTCAACTCCCGCGACATCCTCTACGACGGCCAGCCCATCGCCGTGGTCGTCGCTGATACCCTCGAGCGCGCCGACTTCGCCGCCAGCCTCATCTACACCACCTACGACGCCGAACCCGCTACCCTCTCGTTCCACGACGAAATTCCCAACGCCAGCAAGCCTGCCGAAGTCATGCGCGAAGACACCGAGGTCAGGCACGGCGACCCCGAAGCCGCCCTCGCCGCAGCCCCCTTCCGCGTCGACCGCACCTTCGAAACACCCCGCTACAACCACAACGCCATCGAGCTCCACGCCACCACTGCCGTCTGGAATAACGACAAAGAGCTCACCGTCTACGACGCCACCCAAAACATCCGCGGCGTCGCCGACTCCCTCGCCAAAATGTTCTCGCTCGACAAGGAAAACGTCCACATTCACGCACCCTTCGTCGGCGGCGGCTTCGGCAGCAAGGGCTCCATGTGGCCCCATGTCCAGCTCGCCGTCCTCGCCGCCAAGGTCGCCGGCAAACCCGTCCGCCTCGTCCTCTCGCGCGAAGGCACCTTCCGCATCGTCGGCGGCCGCACCCCCTCGCAGCAGCGCGTCGCCATCGGTGCCACCGCCGACGGCCACTTCACCTCGCTCATCCACACCGGCACCACCGCCACCTCCTTCACCAACGACTTCCCCGAACAGTTCACCTTCCCCGCACGCCATCTCTACGCCGCCGACAACCTCCTCGTCGATCAGCGCGTCGTCCACCTCAACACCATCGCCAACACCTTCATGCGCGCCCCCGGCGAGTCCATCGGCACCTTCTGCCTTGAGTCCGCCATCGACGAGCTCGCCTACGAGCTCGGCATGGATCCCGTCGCGCTCCGCATCAAAAACGATCCCGACAAAGACCCCGCCAAAGGCATCCCCTTCTCCGCCCGCCACTACAAGGAAGCCCTGCAACTCGGGGCCGAAAAGTTCGGCTGGGCCAACCGCCCCGCCGCCCCTCGCTCCCAGCGCGACGGCGAGTGGCTGATCGGCCAGGGCGTCGCCACCGCCTTCTACCCCGCCTACCGCTTTCCCGCCGCCGCCAGCGTCCGCATCGACGTCGACGGCACCGCGCTCGTGCAGTCCAGCGCGCAGGAGATGGGCATGGGAACCGCAACCGTCCAAACCCAGCACGCCGCCGAGCGCCTCGGCCTCCCGCTCGAAAAGGTCCGCTTCGAGTACGGCAACTCCGACCTCCCCGCCGCCCCCGTCGCCGGTGGCTCCAACCAGACCATCTCCATCGCCCTCGCCGTCCACGAGGCCGCCACCGAACTCCACACCGAGCTCCTGAAACTCGTCCACGGCGACAACCGCTCCCCCCTCGCCAGCGCCAAACTCGACGACGTCGAAGCCCGCAACTCCGGCCTCTTCCGCAAGGACGACCGCAGCAAGGGCGAAACCTACGCCGCCATCCTCGCCCGCGCCGGAAAGAGCTTCCTCGAAGCCAAAGCCACCTCCGGCCAACCCCTCGAAAGTCTGAAATACTCCATGGGCTCCTACGGCGGGCAGTTCTGCGAGGTCCGCGTCAACGAAATTACCGGTGAAACCCGCATCGCCCGCTGGGTCGGCGCCTTCGACACCGGACGCATCCTCAATCCGAAAACCGCCCGCTCCCAGTTCCTCGGCGGCATCATCATGGGCATCGGCATGGCCCTCACCGAAGAAACCTTCTTCGACGACCGCCGCGGCCGCATCATGAACCGCTCGCTCGCCGAATACCACGTCCCCGTCAACCTCGACATCCCCGACATCGAGGCATACTTCCTCGACATCCCCGACCCCCACACCCCGCTCGGTGCCCACGGCATCGGCGAGATCGGCATCACCGGCGTCGCCGCCGCCGTCGCCAACGCCATCTATCACGCCACCGGCAAGCGCGTCCGCGACCTCCCCATCACGCTCGACAAACTCATGTAAGCACCTCCCACAAACCAGAGAGGCGCTCCCCGGAGCGCCTCTCGTCCTTACACCAACCCCGCATCCAACTCCTCCCCACGACCCTCCCGCACCCCCATCAACCCCAAAACCGAAATCCCGGCCGCCACCGCCAGGTACACCCCCACCGCCCCCAGCCCATACCGCCGCGCCAGCGCCGTCGCTAGGTACGGAGCCACCGAAGCTCCCAGGATCCCCGCCAGGCTGAATGCCAGCGACGCCCCCGTATACCGCACAGCCGTCGGAAACATCTCGGAGATCACCGTGCCCAGCGGTCCGTACGTCACCCCCATCAGACCCAGCCCCACCACCAGCATCCCCAGCGGACTCGCCCGAAACATCGCCGCAAACCCCAACCCAAACAACCCAATCAGCACCGTCACCCCCATCATCACGCGCCGTCGCCCGCGCTCCGCCGCCAGCGCAGACAGCGGTATTGCCAGCCCAAAGGCCACCACCGCCACCATCTGCCACAGCAGAAACCGCTCCCGCCCATACCCCATCGCCGTCGTCCCCCAGCTCAGCGCAAACACCGTCATCAGGTAAAACAGCACAAACGTCGTCAGGCTCGTGGCCACCGCCGCCACCAGCGCGCCACCGTGCCGCCGCACCACCACGCCCACTGGGAATCCCACCCGCTCGCTCCGCTCCATCGCCGCCCGAAATGCAGGCGTCTCCGTCAGGCTCAGCCGCACCCACAGCCCCAGCCCAATCAGCACCGCGCTCGCCAAAAACGGCAGCCTCCATCCCCACTGTAGAAACTGCGCATTCGTCAGCAGCTTCGACAACAACAAAAACACCCCGCCCGACAGAAAAAATCCGATCGGCGCGCCCATCTGCGGAAACATCCCATACCACGCCCTCTTCTCCGGCGGCGCGTTCTCCACCGCCAGCAGCACCGCCCCGCCCCACTCCCCGCCCAACCCAATCCCCTGGCCAAACCGGCACACCGACAGCAGCAGCGGCGCCCACAAACCCAACCGCGCATACCCCGGCAAGCACCCAATCAGCACCGTCGATGCGCCCATCACACCCAACGCCCACACCAGCGTCGCCTTTCGCCCCACCCGGTCCCCGTAGTGCCCAAAGACGGCCGACCCAATCGGTCGCGCCACAAACGCAATCCCAAACGTCGCCAGGCTCGCCAGCACTGCCGCGCCCGGGTCCCGCGCAGGAAAAAACAGCCGCGGAAACACCAGCACCGCCGCCGTCGCATAGATGTAGAAGTCGAAAAACTCCACCGTCGTCCCAATCATCGAGGCTAACAAAACCACCCCCGGCCGATTCGCGCGCGCCCTGTCCATCCGCCTAGTATCCCCCACCCTCGCCCGCCGCCTCAGCGCCCAAACCCACCCGCTCCAGAGCCCTCTCCGCCGCAAAACGCCTAATTCGTACCCGGCGATGTCACCCACGCCAGCCAGGCCGCCGCCGTCGCCCCATCCGGCAACCATCCACTCGTCTCCGCCACCCCCGTCTCCGGCCCCAGGCCCGCCGCCGTAAAGCGGCAGTCCGTCTCGCCTTGGCTATCCTTCACCCCGTCCGGCGCGCATACAAACCAGGAAGGCGTCCCGGCCTGCGCGGCTCGAGCCGCCACATCGGTCCCCGTCGAGCTCTTCGCCAGCGCTGAAATCCACGGCAACACAAGATCCCGCGTCGACAGCGTGCAGCAGTGTCCCGTGCCGTTCTGCACCGCATACGCCCACGGCGCCCCCGCCGCTCGCCCTCGCTCGAAGTAGCGATAACTCCGCGAAGTTCCCGACTTGTCATCTTCCGCGTTCGCCAACACCAGCGTGGGCACCGCCGCCGCCGCCTCACTCACCTCCACCGTGTCCAAATCCAGGTAGGCCGAACCCGCCGCATATTGGATCGTCCCCAGCAGCCGCTCCGGATGCACCTTGGCCATCGTCGCCGTCAACACACCCGCTGCGGAAAACCCGTACAACACCACACCCGCCGTCCGCAACTCGGCATGCCCCGTCGAGCTGGCCAACTCGTCCAGCGCCGCAAACAGCATCCTCGCCGGCCCCTCGCTCGCATCGGCCTGCAGATCGCCCGTCGACCGCGCATCGCACTCGTGCGCCCACACAATCGTGTACCCCAGCGACTGCATCGCGGCCCGCAGCGTCCCGTCCTTGTAGAGATCCTCCGTGTCCCCCCGCTGATACAACACCAAAACCCCGCGCTGCACCTCCGTCGCCGGCCCCAGCACCAGGTCAAACCGGCACGCCCGCGCCACATCCTCCCCCGGCAGCGGCTGCACCAGGCTCGCAAACTCCACCACATCCCCTCCACAGCCCGCCAACCCCAAAGACACGAGCAGCACCACCATCATGGACACAAGTACACGGCGCATCCGGCAAGCAGAAATGACATTCATGAAGTGTCGTGAGCCCACTCCCTACCCGGATTAGGCGCACCCAGTATCACCGATCCCCACCCTTTCACGCGAGAACCCTTTTCACTCGTCTGCATCGCGGCCGCGAGCCCCTCGTCAACCCGCCGCCCTGTCACCGCGTGCAAAACACCCCGAAGCCGTCTCGCTGCCTGCTCTCGGCTGTCCCCCTCGCGCATCCCTTGCCTTTCGCTCCTCTGCTTGCCTGCCCCTCACCTCCTAGACCCAGTCCTCCACCAACCCCGTCAAACCCATCCCTGGCACACCCGCCACCCTCCCTCCCATATCCTGAAAGTAGCCCCCTCTCACCCCTCCCTGCGCCATCTCGCACCGATGTGCGCTCCCTCCCCACCCCAAATCCGGGTCCAGACCTAACCGCCCTGTTTCGAAGATTTTGCGCAACGTTGGGTAGGGTGGGTCCCCTCTCTCAAAAAGTCCCACCCACCCCTACACCTCACCCGCTACACTCTCCCTCATGTGTGGAATCGTCGGCTACATCGGCCCCAAACCCGTCGTCCCCGTCATCATGGAAGGCCTCGCCCGTCTCGAATACCGCGGCTATGACTCCGCCGGCATCGCCGTCGCCGGCGGACCCGCCGGCCTTGAACTCCGCCGAGCCCCCGGCAAACTCCGCAACCTCGCCGCCGTCCTCCACAGCAACCCCGTCCACGGCAGCTTCGGCATCGGCCACACCCGCTGGGCCACCCACGGCCGCCCCACCGAAGAAAACGCCCATCCCCACCGCGACGGCACCGGAACCCTCGTCGTCGTCCACAACGGCATCGTCGAAAACTACCTCGCCCTCAAACGCGCCCTCCTCGCCAAAGGCCACACCTTCCTCTCCGAAACCGACACCGAGATCATCGCCCACGTCATCCAGGACGAACTAGAACTCGCCGCCGGCCTCCCCCACACCCCCGTCGCCAGCCTCGAAGCCAACGAGTCCGAAGCCGCCGTTGCCACCCCACAACCCGTCGTCTCAATCCCTCTGGAAGAGGCCGTCCGCCGCGCCGTCCGCCGCCTCACCGGCGCCTTCGCCATCGGCGTCCTCTCCGCCCACGAGCCCGACAAACTCGTCGCAGCCCGCCTCGGCCCGCCCGCTGTCCTCGGCCTCGGCGACGGCGAATTCTTCCTCGCCTCCGACGTCCCCGGCATCCTCCACCACACCCGCAATATCTACTTCCTCGCCGACGGCGAACTCGCCACCCTCACCCCCCACGGCATCGCCCTCACCGACTTCGACGGCAACCCCCGCCCCCTCACCCCCCACCGCGTCACCTGGGATCCCATCCAGGCCGAAAGAGCTGACTACAAGCACTTCATGCTCAAGGAAATCAACGAGCAGCCCCGAGCCATCCGCGACACCACCCTCGGCCGCGTCTCGCTCGACACCGGCCGCGTCTTCCTCCCCGACCTCGGACTCTCCCCCGAAGACATCCGCTCCGCTTCCCAGATCACGGTCGCCGCCTGCGGCACGTCCTGGCACGCCGGCCTCGCCGGAAAGTTCATGATCGAGCGCCTCGCCCGCCTCCGCACCGAGGTCGACTACGCCTCCGAGTTCCGCTACCGCAACCCACTCCCCGACCCCCACGCCATCGGCCTCCTCATCACCCAATCCGGCGAAACCGCCGACACCCTCGCCGCCCAGGCCGAACTCATCGCCCTCGGCTCCAAAACCCTCGCCATCTGCAACGTCGTCGGCGCCGCCATCACCCGCCACGCCGCCGGAACCATCACCACCAACGCCGGCCCAGAGATCGGCGTCGCCTCCACCAAGGCCTTCACCGCCCAGCTCACCGCCCTCTTCCTCCTCGCGCTCCACCTCGCCCAGGTCCGCGGCACGGTCTCCGACGCCGAATCCCTCCACCTCGTCTCCGAGCTCGCCCGCATCCCCGCCAAACTCGAAGCCATGCTCTCCCTCTCCGTCCCCAACTCGACCGGCGGCGCCGAAGGCACAGCCGCCCTACAATCCCTCGCAACCCCGCCGCCATCCCGACCGAACCCGGGTGCCCCAGGGATCGCCCCGGATGCCTGGGTTCCATCCCCCGACCGCCGCCACGCCCCACGCCTCTCCCTCAACGCCCAGTGCCGGCACCTCGCGCAGCTCTTCTCCTCCGCCCGCGACTTCCTCTTCCTCGGCCGAGGCATCCACTACCCCATCGCCCTCGAAGGCGCCCTCAAACTCAAGGAAATCTCCTACATCCACGCCGAAGGCTACCCCGCCGGCGAGATGAAACACGGCCCCAACGCCCTCATCGATGAGTCCCTCCCCGTCGTCTGCATCGCCACCAAAGACCCCTCCGACCCAGCCAGCATCCTCAAATACGAAAAAACCCTCTCCAACATCCAGGAGGTCACCGCCCGCGCCGGCCGCGTCATCGCCATCGCCACCGAAGGCGACACCATCATCACCCAACTCGTCGAACACACGGTCCACATCCCCCCCGCCCCCGAACTCCTCCTCCCCCTCCTAGAAACCATCCCCCTCCAACTCCTCGCCTACCACATCGCCGTCCGCCGAGGCTGCGACGTCGACCAACCCCGCAACCTAGCCAAGAGCGTTACCGTGGAGTAAGCGAATGTCGTACGAGGACGAACTTCGAACTACGAGGGATAAGGCTCACAAAGAAGCATTAGCGCGTGCGCAGTCTATCCAAGACGCTCGGCCAGAACACAATACTTGCGAAACTCGTTTTCTACTAGGCGGGTACAGAGGACAAATCTTTTGTGGCCGACCTGTCTTTCCTGGTAAACAGGTCTGCTTCTGGCACCTCAGGGACGACAACAAGTACTTGCCATCTATGCTCTGCCAATACTTCAGCGACGAGAGCCAACTCGGTTCACTTCTGGCAAAGGAAGTCGCTGAAGGCCGTTTAAATCAAGCTACAAGGCAATCTGGCCCCGGTACCGAATTTTGGAAAAGTATCCCGAACAGGCGGAGCCTATGTATCTCGCACTTAGCAGGCACTTCGCCGAGAAAGGACTCTTCGCAGATGCAAGCTGGGCTGCGTACCGAGCCGCTCTGCTTCGCCATAAGTTGCTGAGCGCGCGCAAATCTATCGCCAATCTTAGGTTCGGCTTACTTGCGCGTAGACTCCCAACCACTATTATCGGGTTCTACGATCCGGAAGGTGTCTACTCACTGGCAGACTGGCTTAGAAGCTATGTGCTGTGGTTCGAGTCATTCTTGATTCTTATTCTAACCGGCTACGGCGAAAAACCGGAGCGCCCGCTCCTAGTTGGTGGCGCAACGATAGTTGGATTTTCATCACTCTACATGCTCCCTGGCAGTACGACAGCTAATGACTTTTCCGCTAGTCTGTACTTCAGCACTGTGACATTCACCACTCTGGGCTACGGCGACATCGTCCCAAGAGGTTGGTTTCGGCTTGCAGCAGGTGCGGAGGCTATATGCGGAATTCTCTTAGTCGGACTTTTCTTGTTTTGTATAGGTCGTAAGACTGTGAACCGAGCTTAGAATAAGTGGAGGCTGGTGGCGTCGGTGCCCCACCCTTCGTTGCAGAACGCGTCGGTGCCCCATCCTTCTCAGCCCACTGACACTCAACCGGAGGAACAGACGCCCAGGGCTGAGGAGGGTGGGACGTAAACCGCTCGGACCACCCTCCTTCGTGGCAGAACAAAACTACCGCGCACCCCCTAAACTCCAACCCATGCCCACCGGCGTCGGTGCCCCATCCTTCTCAGCCCACCAAACTCAACCGAAGGAACAAGAGACCAAGGGCTGAGAAGGGTGGGACGTAAACCGCTCGGACCACCCTCTTTCGTGGCAGAACAAAACTATCGCAAAGCCCTAAACTCCAACCCATGCCCACCGGCCTCAAGCGATACCAGCAGTCAGGCCAGTTCCACTTCGTCACCTTCAGCTGCTTCCACCGCAAACCCCTCCTCGCCTCCACCGAAGCAAAGAACATAGTCGAGCGCATCCTCGAACACACCCGCGCCCAGCAGGAGCTCGCACTGTTCGCCTACGTCCTCATGCCCGAGCACGTCCACCTCCTCTCCGACGAGCCCAGCCGCGACACCCTCGCCACCTTTCTCCAGATCCTCAAGCAGCGCTCCTCACACATGCTGAGGGGCAGCAGGCAAGAACCGTTCTGGCAGTGCCGCTACTACGACCGCAACGTCCGCACCCACGGAGAGACCATCGGGAAGATCGGCTACATCTACCGCAACCCGGTGAAACGCAACCTCGTCAGCCATCCGGAAGAGTACGCGTGGTCGAGCGCCCGCAGGTACGCCACAGGCACGCCCGGCACCGTCCACGTCCATCGAACAGGCTGAAACCGAATCTTGGGACGCTGTGGCTTCTCCAACCCCAACCGCGTCTCCGCAAGCACAAGGCCGCTTCGAGGAAGCACTCCACGCTGCCAGACCCACCATCCAATGGCGCACTCATCCCGCGTCGCCCGCTACCATGGGTGGAGGGCATCGCTCATGGACACTCCCCATGGAAGCCTCTCGCAGCGCAAGCGCCGGCCGCAACTGCTCCATCGCCGCCGGTGGCCCGGACCTAACTGGCCTGAATCGAAGACTTTGCACAACAAGTACGGGGGGGGGTGGGGGGAGGGTTCCCACCCAACCCGCCGCAACCACCCCGGCAGCGCGTATACTTGCGCCACCCCGCAATCTGCCAGGAGGCCTCTCGTGAAATCTCTCGTCGCGCTCACCGCCCTCGCCCTCTCCCTCGCCTCCACCGCCGCCCTCGCCGAAACCTACACCGGCTGGGTCTCCGATGCCATGTGCGCCAAAGACCCCGCCAAGGTCTCCACCGCCGCCCACGCCTCCTGCGCCAAAAAGTGCATTAAGGACGGCGAAGCCACCGTCCTCGTCGTCGGCGACAAGGTCTACAAGGTCGCCAACGCCGACAAGCTCGCCCCCTTCATCGGCGACAAGGTCTCCGTCGACGGCAAGCTCTCCGGCGACACCCTCACCGTCGCGTCCGCCTCCGCCGTCGCCTCCACCAAATAGCCCCACCCCCGGGGAGGCCACCCCTCCCCTCTTCCCCCCTAAAACGAAAACCGCGCCGCAAGCTGCTGGACCCGCGGCTGCGTCAGCGTCGCGCTGTAAACCCCAAACGAGCCCAGCGTCGTCTGGTTCTGAAGCGAAGTGATCGGGTTCGTGTCGAAGCGGACAGAGTTCGTCACGTTGAAGACCTCCCACGACAAGCGAAGCGTATTGCGCTCGCGGAGCGTCACCAGCTTCGACAGACCCGCGTCAACCCCGAAGTAGCCGTCCCCACGGAATGCGTTGCGCGACCCTGACTCACCAGGAAGTGCATAGCGCAGAGGCGCGCCGGCGGCGCCGATCGAGTTCACCAGCGCATCCACAGTGGCAAACGCCTGGACGGATCCGTTCTCGATGTGGGTGTGCGTGCGGGCGAGCCGGTTGTTCTGCCCCGTGCGCACCACCGCCGCCTGCTTCGACCAGTCGTCCTCCCACCCGGTGCCGTTGATCACGGAGAACGGCAGCCCCGAAGTCCACCGGGCAATGCCCGAGAACTGCCAGCCGGAGACCAGTGCGTTCAGGACTGGTCCGGCATGCGGCGCGAAACTTTGGCCGCGACCGACTGGAAGCAGGTACAGCCAGTCCGCCGTCACGATGTGGCGCGTGTCGAAGTCCGACGGGCCGTAGTTCTGGCTGGGCCGGAACGCGTTGACGATCCAGGAGAACGTGGATGCGCCGTTGCCGCCGCACTGCAAGCAGGTCCGTTCCGCATCAGAGCCGAGATCAAGCGACTTCGACAAAGTGTAGGAGACATCAGTCTGCAGACCGTGACTGGAGGGATGGCGAAGAATCAGTTGCAGCGCGTGGTAATTCGATGTCCCGTTCGAAGTCCAGGAGAACAGTGAATTGAACTGCGGGTTGTAAAAGCGGCCTTGCGCCTGATTCGGCGCCCCACCGCACCCCGGCGAGCACTGGTGATCCAGCGAGTCGAGCGAGTATTGAATATACGAGGCGTTGTTCGGATAGTTCCGGAAGAGACTAGTGAAGATAGTCTGTGTGGCCGAGTTACCGCCTTGAGCGGCATCCGGATAAAGATGCTCGAAGTAGGGCACCGGAGCAACGGAGGCGTTTGCTGCGCCGGCAGCGTTCGCCTCGTTTGCCGCCACAGTGAGAATGCGGGCGGCCGTGTAGAAATCCACCCCAGAGGCGGGGTCGACAAAGTCTGTCGGGGCGGCAAGATCCGTTTGTTCCAGTAGGTGACGGCCGAGACGGCCAACATAGGCGGCCTCAACCGTGAAGCCACCGGGAAGCTGCTGCTCAAACGAAAGATCAAGAGTGTAGGAGTAAGGCGTCTTCAGGTGGTCGTCGAGACCAACGGCGGTCGCAAAGCCGGTACTCGTGGGGTCGGTCGAGGGAGTGAAGGGGTACGCCACAGTCTGGGCCGTGGGGCCGTTCACGTCGGGGATGGTGCCCAGCGAAGAAAAGCGTGGCGCATTATCGGGAGAAAGCGCGTCGTTCGGCGTCTGCTTAATCCCCTGCAGTCCATACGATCCGTACTGGGCGAAGGTGTTCACGACGCCTTGCCCGAAGTGGTCATACACCATGCCGAACCCGGCTCGGAGCGAGGTGTGACCAGTCGGCGCATAGGCGACCGCGAAGCGGGGGGCGAGATTGGCGTGCTGCATGGGCCAATACGGCTTGAGCCCGCGAGCCTGTCCGGAGGGCGCAAACGACAGGGGGGTTAGGTCGGGAACACCAGCGGCAGCGTTGGCCGCACGGTTCAGAAACCACTGGTGTACGTCAACCGTGGGCTGCGCCTGCTGCCCATTCACCTCATACGGCGTCTGGGCTAGAAGATGGCGCAAACCAACGGTGAAGGTAAGGTTGGAACGGGCGCGCCAGATGTCCTGAACGTAGTACTCGAACTCGTCCGACTCAAAATCGTGGCTGATGAAGGCACCCTGTGGCACGAGGGCACCGGTTCTGCCGTCGCGCGAGATGGTGTAGTTGTACTGATTGGTGACCTGGCTGATGATGCCGGCAAGGTTCGCCGCGTCGGAGTTGTACGAGGTCGCGAAACTGGAGTCGACACCAGGCAGACCGAAAGCAGCGGGATCAAAGCTCTGCCCCGTGCCCGCAAAGCCGGAACCGGTCACGTCGAAGCCGATCGTTGCCGCAGAGTCATACGAGAGAGCATCGGACGAAAGCTGATTGTGCACCAGGCGACTGTTGATGCCGAACTGAAACGTGTGCGCGCCACGAGTCCAGGTGAGATCGTCGACCACGTTCTGAACAGGAACGGAAAGCAGAGTCGATCGGGTCTCTGCCTGCGGCGTGGCGATTGTGGCTGGGTCGAAGTTCACATAAGAGCCCTGCCCGATACCACGCATCCCATATCCCTGGCGGGTAAAGCCGTAGCGAAGGCTATTAACGAGACTGGTTGTAGGCGTAACAGTCCAGCCCGCCGCCAGTCCCTTGGTATTATCGCGGCGGCGGGCGCTCGCCGCCGTGCCCGGAAACTGCGGCGCGGACAGCACCGTGTCGTCCTGGAGGTTGCCGCGCAGAAACACTTGGTTGCGAGCGGAAAGGTTCCAGTCAAAGCGGACGATCCCGGTGTTGAGCGAGGTAGGGGCGGGCGCGGACCAGGTGAAGGAGCCGGTGTTATAGCCGTCGCCCGCTGCGGAACCGTTGGGCAAGGGGTACTGCTGCAGCACGGAAAGCACCGCAGGATTCACACCGGGCCCGAGCGGGCACGTACCGGCTGCCGAGCATCTCGGATCCATCGAGGCGAACTGCGCAGGAGAGAGCGAGATTGTCTGGCCGCCCGAAGGGTAGGAGATGGAGCCCGCGCGAAAGGCCGCAGTGGGCACGACCAGGGTCTCCTGCTGGTTCTCCGCAGTACGCTGGCCCTCATAGTTGCCGAAGAAGAACAGCCTATCTCGGCGAAGCGGGCCACCCAACGCTGCACCGAACGTGTTGCGAATAAGCTTTCCAGGCTCATTGGGAAGCCCGGAGGCGATCTGCGCCTGCTTGTTGAACCAGTTGTTGGCCGCAAGGTCGGTGTTGCGGTTGTACTCGTATAGGGTGCCGTGCAGAACATTTGTGCCCGAACGCGTAACGATATTCACCTGCGCTCCAGAAGAACGCCCTGTGTCCGCGTTGGTCCCGGTGGTAACCACGCGAAACTCATCAACGGAATCCAGCGTCGAGCGAAGGACGCCGGTGAACGCAAGGCCGGACACCTGATCGTTGTTATCGACGCCGTCGAGAGAGACGTTGCCCTGGTCAGAACGCGCACCAGCCACCGCACCGGAGCGGCTGTCGAGAGTCGCGTCGATGGTATGGCCCAGGTACAGCACGCCGGGCTGCAGTGAAAGAAGATCGGGAACGTTGCGCCCCTCTGAAGGGAGCTGCTGCACCGCCGCAGCGGGCAGGGCGTCGCCCAGAGTGGCGTCCGTGGTGTTGAGCGCCGGCGTCTCAGACTCGACGGTGACCTCCGCAGTGGAGCCCGCAGGCGCAAGCGTGACGTCCTGCGTCGAGGGTTGCGCCACCAACAAGTGCTCTGTCAGATGCTGGGGCGCAAAGCCAGCTGCCTGAACCGTAAGTGCGTAGGCGCCTGGCGCGAGTTGCAGAAACTGAAATTCACCGGAGCTGTTACTCGTGTGCTCCAGATGCAGCCCTCGGGTCGGATCGTCCAACGTGAGTTGGGCAGAGGGGAGGACCGCGCCCGTAGTGTCCGTCACGGTGCCGCGTAACGACGTCGTAGGACTCTGGGCGGAAAGGATCTCGGAGCAGACAAGCGGAAGCACGGTGGAAAGAAAAACGGCCATCTGCCGTTGGGTACGGGTCATCGTGGAAGAGATCTCCGAGGTGGTGGGCGGCTGTATGGAGCTAAGTAGAAGCTTACGCGTTCGTGGGCGCCGATGTCTTGTCTACGGGTGTGTCGTCGAGACCCGCGCGGCTTTGCGCGAGCTGATCGAGGATGCGCTCCGCGAGCTCGGCTTTCGAGGACTCGCCCAGATCGAGCAGGCCGCCGGCAGCAGTGAGGAACGTCAAGGCGTTCCGGTCGGAGTCGAAGCCGAGCCCTGCTGTCGAGACGTCATTGGCAACGATGGCATCTGCTCCCTTACGGAGAAGCTTGGCTCGGGCGCTCTCAAGAACATCCCCCGTCTCGGCCGCGAAGGCGAGAACCCAGGTGCCGGGCACCCGGCGACGAACCACCTCGGCAAGGATGTCCTCCGTAGGTTCGAGGGTCAAGCTAAGCGGGCCGGAACGGCGAAGCTTCTGAACTGCGGGCGCTACAGGACGAAAGTCAGCTACGGCTGCGGCGCCCAGCACGGCGGTGGCCTGCGGCAGCAGGGCAAGAACAGCCGCATGCATCTCAGCCGCAGTGGAAACGCGAGTGACTTCCACACCCGGATCTGCAGCCAGCGTGCTGGCCGTGACGAGCATGACGCGGGCACCGCGGCGCCGCGCCGCCTTGGCAAGCGCATGGCCCATCTTGCCGGAAGAGCGATTGCCGAGGAACCGGACAGGGTCCAGCGGCTCACGGGTGCCGCCGGCAGTGATAAGGATCGTCTCGCAGGCTAGATCATCCGACACCCCAAGGCGGGTCTGAACCGCAGCCACGATGTCGGCGATCTCGGCAAGGCGCCCAGGGCCAGTCATTCCGCAGGCGAGATACCCAGCGGTAGGTTCGACCACCGTGGCGCCACGGTCGCGCAGCGTGGCGAGGTTGGCCTGCGTCGCCGGGTGCGCGAGCATGTTGACGTTCATCGCAGGTGCAAGCACAAGCGGGGCCGTGGTGGCGAGAGCGACCGTGGACAGAAGGTCGTTCGCCAGACCGTGTGCCAGGCGCGCGAGAGTGTTGGCCGTGGCCGGCGCGAGAAGAAGGAGGTCCGCGGCCTGTGCAAGCGCAATATGCTCGATGGGTGCTTCAGGCGTGACTGGCTCCGCCTGATGCCAAAGCGAGGCGACGGTGGGATGGCCCGTGAGAGCCTCAAACGTGGCCGGGGTCACAAAACGCCGTGCCGCGCGAGTCAACAGCACGCGAACGTCAAAGCCGGCATGTTGCAAGGCGCGAAGAAGCTCCGGAGACTTATAGGCCGCGATGCCGCCGGAAACTCCAAGCAGGACCAGAGCACGCTGCTCAGCCATGGGCGACCTCGGCATCTTCCGTAACTTCGCCAGGCGCCTCAGGGGAGAGCAGGACGTTGTCGATGAGGCGCGTCGATCCGACCCAGGCAGCCAGAGCCAGCAGAGCGCCATCGCGTGTGTGAGCGATCGGCGCAAGAGTGTCGGGATGGACAACGGCGGCATAATCCAGCCGGACCCCGGGCTCGGCTAGAAGATGCTCCCGAAGGAGCTGCTCCAGCCTGACCGGAGTGCACGCCGGGTCGCTCTGGAAATCATGCTGCGCCGCGTAAAGCGCACGCGAAAGGACGAGCGCGGAGGTGCGCTCGGCAGGCGAAAGATACCGATTGCGAGAGGAAAGCGCCAGGCCATCAGGTTCGCGAACCGTAGGGCAAACGCGCAGAGTGACCGCAAGATCGAGGTCCGCCACCATCCGGCGCAGAACCGCAACCTGGGCCGCGTCCTTCTGCCCAAAGAAGGCGACATCCGGCTCAACGATGTTGAAGAGTTTGCTGACCACAGTGGCAACGCCGCGGAAGTGGCCGGGGCGCGAAGCGCCGTCGAGGCGCGCACTCAGCTCCGGGACATCGACCGTTGTCGTGTTGCTCCGCCCCTGGGGATACATATCACGAACTGTGGGGGCAAAGAGCAGATCGACGCCGGCACGGCTCAGAACCTCGCGGTCGAGTTCAAACGGCCGGGGGTAGCGTGCAAGATCCTCGGCAGGCGCAAACTGCAGCGGGTTGACGAAGATCGAGACAGCGACGCGATCCGCGGCTTGGCGGGCGGCGGCCACCAGCGACATGTGTCCCGCATGGAGAGCGCCCATCGTGGGCACAAGCGCGAGCGACCTGTTACCTGCCCGAAGAGATCGAAGCGCGATACGGGTCTCGGGAATCGTCTGCGTCAGATGCATCCCTCAGTCCTCGACCAAGGCTCCCACCTTTGCAGCGGGCTCGGTCTTCGACTCCGCATCGGCGCGAACACCCATAGGCAGATGATAGCTCTCGCCGTCGGAAGGAAAGCTGCGGGCCAGAACATCCTCGCGGAAGGCGCGGGCCGCGCCCAGCATCGCGGCACCCGCGTCCGCATACCGGCGAACAAACTTCGCCGGCTTGGCTGGCTCGACTGCCAAACTCTGCGGGGCAGCCTGAGCGAACGTAAGCGTGGCGAGATCATGGAAGACAAGGATCTGCCCATCGCAATCAGGCCCCGCGCCAATACCAATCGTCGGAATCGACAGCGAGCCAGTCAGCTCGGCCGCGACCTCGCGTGGAATGCCCTCGAGTACCAGGGCGCACGCGCCTGCACCCTGCAGCGCATGTGCGTCCCCAACGATCTGATCGATCGCTGCGGCGGACCGGGCCTGGACGCGGTAGCCACCCATACGATGAAGCGATTGTGGCGTCAGACCAAGATGCCCAACGACAGGAATCTCCGCGTCGACGATCCGGGCGACCACAGAAACTCGGTTGCCGCCACCCTCGAGCTTCACTGCTTCGGCGCCGGCCTCCTTCACGAATCGCACGGCGTTCGACACAGCTTCGGTCTCGCTGGCGTGATAACTGCCGAAAGGCATATCGGCAACAAGCAGTGCCCGCGCAAGACCCCGGCGCACCGCGCGCGTGTGGTGGAGCATCTCGTCGACTGTGACGGAGAGCGTATCAGGGTGACCCAGAACGGCCATCGCGAGAGAGTCGCCGACCAGCACAAGATCAATTCCCGCCGCGTCGAGCAGGCGCGCAGTCGGGTAGTCATACGCAGTGAGCGCGGCAATCGGGGTGCCGCTCCGCTTGCGCTCGCGCAGAGTCTCGGCTGTTACTTTGACGGAGGATCGAGGGGCGAGCGAAGCCCGCAAAGCCTCGCTGCTCTGCCCTGGGTTGGTCAGGCTCATGCTGCAATCTCCAGTGCGGCTCCGCAAGGGGCGCGGATGACGCCCGAAACGGCTTCAGTATACGACTGCTACCGGTTCAGGGCGCCGAAGCGCACTAACGGGTGGGCAGACGTCGACGCAGCATAGACGCCGCACCAAGCACGCCGGTGCCTAGAAGAGCCAGGGAGGAAGGCTCGGAGTGATCGTAGAGGGAAGGCGTTGAGGTCGGTAACGTTTAAATCGCCGTACAGCGGCCCCGTGATTGGTTGGGGGCAAGGGGGGATCAAGCGAGGCGGCGGCGGAGCGCGCCGACGACGCTGAGCCGGCCGGTACCCAGGAGCGCAAAGCTGGAAGGCTCGAGGATGGCTGAGGCGCTGAGGTCGGTGACGGTGAGGGTGCCGGTAAGGTCAAAGTAGCCGCTAGGGAACTCCGGCACCGTAGGCGCCTGGGAGGAAGACGGGGACTTTGGGGGAGCCGCTGAAGAAGTTGCCATAGCCGAAGAAGGTGGCCGGGTCCATGCCGTTCGCGTCGTACAAATCGATGCTCGGCTGGATGGCTGCGGGCGCAAGGGCGGAGACGGTGGCGGTGTAGGTATCTCTGGGGAACTCGGGTGTGATGTCGCTGGTGACGGCGACGTCGTTGAAGGTGGAGATGTTGGCGGTGGTGGAGTCCGGGGTGGAGTTGAGCTGCCAAGTAGCGTTGTAGACCCTGCATCCCGCTGCTGGATCGGAGCAGTGGATCTTCGTGGTGACGCCGATTTAGCTGAACTGGAAGGTGTTCGCATGGGCGACAGGGCCGAGGGCGAGAAGGGAAAGAGGGACGAGATACCGCATAAGGGCTCCGTGGAAGGTGCGCCTAAGTAACGGATCTGCAGAGGGTACCGTGCATCGCATCTCACAGCGCATCCTCTGGAGCCGCCAGAGCGGTAGGAGGGCGCAAGGATCGGTGATCAGGGAACGACGATCCCTCCGTACGCGATGCGTACCTAGCGATGCCCATGTTCCCCTCCACCACTGTGCGGCGCGGCTCCGGGATTCGGATGCCCCTGAGGAGCGGCCTGCGGCCGGGAGACGGGTGCGGGCCGCGGCTGAGAAATGGCGGCCGACCGCCCCTCCCGCGCGGCCTGTTGCTGCTCCTCATGGCTTCGCTGAAACTCCGCGCTTGAATCGGGGATTCTGAGTGCTTGGGGCGGGGTGCGCAACTGCGGCTGGCGCTGGAACTGCTGCTCCTGCAGTTGCTGTCTCCTCTGCTCTTCGAGCCCTGGCCGTCCCTGGATCTGCGCGTCGCGCTGTTGCTCCAGTTGGGCCTCGCGTTGTTGTTGCACTTGAGCATTGCGCTGCTGGTTGAGTTGAGTGTCGCGCTGCTGTTGAAGCTGGGCGTCGCGCTGCTGGCTCAGTTGGGTATCGCGCTGCTGGTTGAGTTGAGCGTTGCGTTGCTGCTGGAGTTGAGCGTCGCGCTGCTGTTGGAGTTGAGCGTCGCGCTGCTGGTTCACTTGAGCGTTGCGTTGCTGCTGGAATTGCGCGTTGCGCTGCTGTTGGAACTGAGCGTCGCGCTGCTGGTTCAGTTGGGCATTGCGCTGCTGTTGGAGTTGGGTGTCGCGCTGCTGGCTCAGTTGGGCATCGCGCTGCGATTGAAACTGGACGTTGCGCTGTTGGTCGAGTT
>CBDCMI010000011.1:0-77340 GCA_965218895.1 Acidobacteriaceae bacterium
CTTTTGTCTGCGGTTCTCGGATGTGGAGGGTTGGTGGGCTGTCATCATCGACAGGTCCGGCCGGTGTTGCTGCCTGCACAGACGCCTGTAGCGATGGAGCCGGCGCCGGCGCTGAGTTCGCCGTCGCCGCTGGTGGAGGCGCCCAAGGCGAAGTTGCCGCCTGTTCCGGTGGCGCACGAAGAGATTAAGCCGAAGAAGATGAAGAAGCAGCGGACGCGGCCTGCGCAGGTTGCGGCTGAGGGTACGGGCACGCCGGCGGCGGCGCCGATCGCGGAGAAGGCCAGTCAGGCGGGGACGGGCACAGCGTCCGGGCGAAGGGCCCCCGAGGCGGGGGCGGCGGCGGCGGGCACGGCGGGCGACACGGCGGCGGCAACTACGGGAACGCCCAGTGGTGGTGAGATCGGGGTGTTTTCGGTAGGCGGCGAGCAGAGCCCGAGGAGCAAGCGGGATGCGGAGGAGTTGATTGCCAGCAATGATCGGCGGCTAAGTGGGTTGGGCAGTCTTGTCGTGCGGTCGCAGGGCGAGCTGATCAGCAAGGTGAAGACGTTTCAGCGGGACGCGCAAGCGGCTTTGGTGTCGGGGGACATCGAAGGGGCAAAGACACTGGCGACCAAAGGCAAACTGCTGCTGGATGACCTCGATCGAGGCGTGCCGAGTCAGTAGCTTTCCGTGAGAGCCGCTTCGAGTTCGGCCAGATCGGCTGGCGTGTTGCAGTTCTTGAACCAAAGGTGGCGCGTGCGCCACTCCTCCGCAGACGGTCGCCATGGAAGTGGTTGGCCGTCGGCGAGCAGGGTATCGGGTGCGAGGGTGAGGTGGGTGCGGACGAGGCTGCCGGGGGGTTCGATGGCGGTCTCCAGGACGAGACGAAGCCGACGCTGGCCCGTTTGGAGGGCTCGATCGAAGGCCGCAAGGGCGCTGCCGTGGATGAGGCTGATGACGGGTTGAGGTTGTAGCTCCGCGATGGGGTAGGCGACGCGGAGATGTGGGTTTTGGAGCCAGTGGTGGACGAGAGCTTTGAGGAGGGTGGCCGGGAGGAGAGGCACATCAACTGGGAGGATGAGCGCCAAGGAGGCTTGGCGAGTTGCGAGATCGGCGAGTGCCGCGGCGACGCCGCCGACGGGGCCGACGGAGAGGGCGGCGTCCGGGAGGTGGCGGAGCGTGGGGTGACCGCGGCCCACGACCGTGATGTCGTCGCAGATGCTGGCAAGCGTTGCCACGGCACGGTCAAGCAGAGCGTGGCCGCCGAGATGGAGGAGGGCTTTGTCGGTGCCCATGCGGGAGCTTTGACCACCGGCCAGGAGATATCCGTGCACCGCGAGCCGGGCCGGGGAGCTGTGTGGGTTTGCTTCGATCATTTCGGCGGGATGGGTAGTACTTCCGTACCGTTTGCGTGTGCGATTTTTATGGCGAAACTCCGGCGAAGGAGGATAGGTTTGGAGTGGGACTAAGAGGGATGGAAGCGACTCGCACGGACCCGGTGTTGGGTGCGCGTTAGAGGTTTTGGAGGAAGTGGATGATGGAGTCGACCCCGCGGTGGAAGTTGGCGAGATGGAACTTTTCATTGGGTGCGTGGAGGTTGTCGTCGGGAAGGCCGAAGCCCATGATGACGGCGGGGATGCCAAGGACGCGAACGAAGTCACCGATGACTGGAATGGAGCCACCGCCACGGACGAAGACGGTCTTCTTTCCCCACACGGTTTGGAGGGCGGTGGTGGCCGCCTGGACGAAGCGATTGTCTGTGGAGACCACGACGGGCTCGCCGGCGTGGACAAGGCGAACCTCCGCGGTGACGCCGGGAGGTGTGATCTGCGCGACGTAGTCTCGGAGGGCCTGGAAAGCCTTCTCAGGGCGCATTTCGGGGACCAGGCGGAGGCTGACCTTGGCTACCGCGCGGGCGGGGATGACGGTCTTGGCGCCGACGCCGGTGAAGCCGCCGGGCATGCCGTGGACTTCGAGCGTGGGCCGGGCCCAGAGTCGTTCGAGGACAGAGAATCCGGGCTCGCCCACGAGAGCCGGGGCACCGATCTCGCGGTTGAGATAGTCGGTTTCATTGAAGGGAAGCGCGCGCCAGGCAGCCAGCTCAAGGGGGGTTGGGGGAAGAACATCGTCGTAGATGTCGGGGATGAGGATGCGGCCGTCTTCGTCTTTCAGCTTTGCAAGGATTTGTGCGAGGGCGAGGAAGGGGTTGGGGGCGGCGCCGCCGTAGATGCCGGAGTGGAGATCGGACCGGGCGCCGCGAACTTCGATTTCGGTGTAGATCATGCCGCGGAGGCCGACGCAGAGCGTGGGGAGGTCGGGGGCGAAGAGCTCGGTGTCGGAGACGAGGGCGACGTCGGCCTGAAGGTCTTCGGGGTGGTTGCGGAGGAAGGCAGCAATACCCTCGCCGCCGACCTCTTCTTCGCCTTCGAGGATGACGCGAACGTTGACGGGGAGGGCACCACTGTTGGCGGCGAGGAGGGATTCAAGAGCTTTGAGGTGCATCCACATCTGCCCTTTGTCGTCGACGGCGCCGCGGGCGTAGAGATTGCCGTCCCGCTCGGTGGGCTCGAAGGGGGGAGAGAACCACTCGTCGAGAGGCTCGGCGGGCTGGACGTCGTAGTGCCCGTAGAGGAGGACGGTGGGTCGGCCGGGGCCGGCTTCGAGGAATTCGGCGAGGACCAGGGGGTGGCCGAGGCGCGGAGGCTGGATACGCGAGATGCCGAGCGAGTCAGTGATGATCTCTTCGACGGTGGTCGTCTCAACGAGGCGGGCCCGATGGAGACCGATGCGTTCAAGTTCGGCGCGGCAGAACTCGGCGGCGCGGCGAACGTCGTGAATGTGTGCGGGGTCTGTGGAGATGGACGGGATGCGAAGGAGGGCTTTGAGTTCGTCGACGAAGCGTGGACCGTTTTGGTGGGCGAAGTCGGTGGCTTGCATGAGGGGCTCCGGGTTGTTGGCGTGGCGACGAACTGCTCGTCGTCAGGTGGCGGGCTAGCTGAAGCCGAGGACGGGGTGGGCTTGGTAGGGCGCTTCAAGGCTGTGGAGATCTTCGGGGGAGAGATGAAGTGTGAGCGACTGGAGGGCGTCTTCGAGGTGACCCGATTTGCTGGCGCCGATGATGGGGGAGACGACACCGGGTTTAGAGAGGAGCCAGGCGAGCGCGAGTGCGGCCATGGGCTTTCCTTGTTGCCGGCTGAGGGTCTGGAGGGCTCGGATGACCTCGCGGTCGGCGTTCTCCGTCGTGCTGTACATAGTCTGGCCGAACTTGTCGGTTTCGAGGCGCTTGGTGGGAGCGGCGTCGAGGGGACGGGCGAGACGGCCGCGGGCGAGCGGGCTCCAGGGAATGAGGCCGGCGCCCTGGTCGAGACAGGCACCGACCATCTCGCGCTCTTCTTCGCGGTAGATGAGGTTGTAGTGGTTTTGCATGGAGATGAAGCGGGTCCAGCCGTTTTCCTTGGCGACGAATTGCGCCTTCATGAACTGCCAGGAGTACATGGAGGAGGCGCCGAGGTACCGGACTTTGCCGGCGCGAACGCAGTCGTGGAGGGCTTCCATGGTCTCTTCGATGGGGGTATGGGGGTCCCAGCGGTGGATCTGGTAGAGGTCGACGAAGTCTGTCTTGAGGCGACGGAGGGATTGGTCGAGTTCGAAGAGAATTTCTTTGCGGGAGAGGCCGGAGCCGTTGGGGCCGGGGCGCATGAGGCCATGGACTTTGGTGGCGAGGACGACGGACTCGCGGGGGACGTTGCGGCTGATCCAGTCGCCGAGGACCTCTTCGCTGGCGCCGGAGGAGTAGACGTTAGCGGTGTCGAAGAAGTTGATGCCGGTGTCGATGGCGGCTTTAAGGAAGGGAGCGGTTTCATCTGCGGAGAGGGTCCAGGCGTGGCGTCCGGGTCCGGTCTCCTGGCCGGCGGGGGGCTTGCCGTAGGTCATGCAGCCGAGGCAGAGGCGCGAGACTTGGAGGCCGGTGTTGCCGAGGTTCTGATACTCCATGCTGAGGGGTGGGCTCCTGGGCCGCAGCGCAACGCGGGTGATGTCCGTGAGATGCGAGGTGGCGGGCGTAGGCTGCGGGAAGGAGGGAGGTGGAGATGGCGGAGCAGGTTTGGGATGCGCGGCGGTATGCGGCGCGCGGGCGGTTTGTGGCGACGATGGCGGAGGCAGTGGTGGAGACGCTGGGGGCACGGGCGGGAGAACGGGTGCTGGATGTGGGGTGTGGGGATGGTGTGCTGACGGAGCGGATTGCGGCCGCGGGTGGGCAAGTGTTGGGACTGGATGCGAGCGAGGCGATGGTGCGGGCGGCGCGGGGCCGGGTCTGGAGGTGATGGAGGGGAACGTGCTGGAGATGGGGTTTGAAGGGGAGTTCGACGCGGTGTTTTCGAATGCGGCGCTGCACTGGATTTCATGTGCGGAGCAGGGGCGAGCGCTCCGGCGGGTGTGGGCGGCGTTGCGGCCGGGCGGATTATGTGCGGCTGCGGTGGGTTGCGGAGAAGAGAGGATGAAGCTGCAGGTGCCAGCCGCCATACCTTGTTGCTGCTGGCGGGCCATGTTGCCTCCCCGGCTCCGTCGGCTTTCTGGCGGGTGTCTTTCATTCTCGGAGCATTCTTGGAGCACTCTCGGAGCACTTCTGAAGCAGAACCACGGGGTCGATAAGGTCAGGCCTCCCTACTGCAACAGCTCGGCCGACGTGGTGTTTGGAATCAGCACCAGCAGGTCGTAGCCGTAGACGACGCGCTCCCACGAGGTATCCAGGGTCGCGACTCTGCCGAACCGGAGCTTTCTGAGGTCATACAGTGTCCACGGCCCAGATGCACTGACCTCTTTGCGAGCGGCGACTGCCGCCGCCAGCCAGTGGTAGTCCGGATCCTCCTCCAGAACGAACTTGTCGCGTGCGAAGGCCTTTCCGTAGCCCACATACCGGGCATGCTCGCCCGCGACCCCGAGCACCAGAATGTGCAGCGACTGCTCGCCTGAGACGTCAGCCAGTTCTGCGATGAAGTTGCCGAGGTTCAGTTCGTGCAGCTCGTTGAAGCCTCGGTACAGGTGCGTATCGCCGAACTTGACCAGGAGACGAGGCCTTGCCGCGGACTTTCGCGCTTTCTCATAGTTTTGGAGGAAGTTCTGCTCAAGCAGCGTCGCCCGTCTCGCATTTGAGCCCCTGAAGTCTTTTTCGTGTTGGAGGTAGAGGCTCCGGCTTGCCATGAGATCAGAGAAGATCGCCCTAGTTTCGGGCTTGCCGTCGGCTTGAATCGCAGTGGCCGCAATGGCGATCTGGCGATCACTTGCCCGGAGCAGATAGAGGTCGTTGAGGCTCCCTGTGCGCTTCGCGTCCATGGCCATCTGCTGCTCATCGTGGCGCATGGTCCGCAGGGCAGTCATGGCCTTGGGACCAGGACCTGTGGCGATCATGCGCTCAGTCATCCAACCGGCGGCGCCCAGGAACTCCTGATCCAGACCCCACAGAGCGATCTGCTGCCCGTCCGCGTTTGCGGCTGTGCACTGCGAGGCGAGGTCGTCTTCCTGTCGGTCACTGAGGAAGGCGATACTTTCCGGGTATTGCTGCTGGAGCGCCGCCATCTGCTCCGCGTGGTCTGGGCTGCTCGCCGCGTTTTGGGCGAAGTGCGCCGCGGCTGGACTGGTCTCAAGGACCATTGCCGTGAGACCGTGGGGCACCATCTGCTCACACACCGCCGCGGCGAAGCGAGGGATCTCCTGCGTGAGATGATCCTCACCCAACAGCACGAAGGCGGCACTCTCGACAGCCGTCTTCAGGATATCGGCTCCGGCTCCTGAGAGGCCACGGTCACTGACGACCAGGGGGTAGCGCGCGGCTGCCAGAGCCTCCGGCAGCGAGACGCTTTGTCCCGAAGCAGGGAGACCGCAACCAAGAGCCAAGGGCAGCAGCCAACCGAACTTTGATCGACGGATGAGGTAGTCCTTTTCCAGGGCCCGCGTGGTCGAGGGAGTCACTGCCGAGTATCGCACGGGCCTGGACACCGCCATTCCACTTGCCTTGACCGTGTTTGGAAGGCACGGGGTTAAAGGTATGGGGACTATAGGGTGGGGACGGCAGACGGTACTCCAGGCGGGAAGACGCGAGTGGTCCGCGGGAGAGGGCGGCTCCATTTACACTAGTGATTGGGCTGAGGGTCGCCCGCTAAGGATAGAGTGCATTGTTTAATACCGTGATTGCGAAGGTCTTCGGCACCAGCAACGAACGGGCGGTCAAGCGTCTGCTGCCGGTGGTGGCGCAGATCAACGCCCTGGAACCGAGCCTTGAGGCTTTGAGCGACGAGGAGCTCCGGGATAAGACGAAGGAATTCCAGGAGCGGATCCGTGCCGCGGTGGCCAAGGTCGAGGTCCCTGAGGATCCGATCGAGGCGCGATCGACCGAGGTTCGCGACGCGATCTATGCGGCGGAGAAGGCGGCTCTGGACGAGATCATGCCGGAGGCGTTCGCGGTGGTTCGGGAGGCGGGCCGGCGCGTGGTGCATATGCGGCACTTTGACGTGCAGCTGATCGGCGGGATGGTGCTGCACCAGGGCAAGATTGCCGAGATGAAGACGGGCGAGGGCAAGACCCTGGTGGCGACGCTGCCTTGCTACCTCAATGCGTTGGCGGGACGTGGTGTGCACGTGGTGACGGTGAACGACTACCTGGCCAAGCGCGATGCCGAGTGGATGGGCAAGATCTACGGGTTTCTGGGGCTAAGCGTCGGTGTGATCGTTCACGGGCTCGACGACTCAGAGCGGAGTGCGGCATACGCGGCAGATATCACGTATGGGACGAACAATGAGTTCGGGTTTGACTATCTGCGAGACAACATGAAGTTCGAGCTGAGCGACACGGTGCAGCGCGGGCACTACTACTGCATTGTGGACGAGGTGGACTCGATCCTGATTGACGAGGCGCGGACGCCGCTGATTATCAGCGGGCCGACGGATCAGACCACAGACAAGTACGAGCGAGTGAACCTGATTATCCCGAAGCTCGAAGAGGGCGAGCTAACGGAGACGATCGACCAGAAGACCTACACCGGCGACTATGTGATCGACGAGAAGGCGCGATCGATCACGATTACGGATGAGGGCTGGGAGAAGATCGAGGGTCTGCTGGGGATCGGGAATATTGCGGAGCCGGAGAACTGGGATCTGAAGCACCACGTTGAGGTGGCGGTCAAGGCACATGCGCTGTACAAGCGCGATGTGGAGTATGTGGTGAAGGACGGCGAGATCATCATCGTGGACGAGTTCACGGGTCGGTTGATGCCCGGGCGGCGGTGGTCGGACGGGCTGCACCAGTCGATTGAAGCGAAGGAGGGTGTGGCGATCCGGAAGGAGGACCAGACGCTGGCGACGATTACGTTTCAGAACTATTTCCGGATGTATAAGAAGCTTTCCGGGATGACAGGAACGGCGGAGACGGAGGCGGCGGAGTTCGACAATATCTACAAGCTGGATATTGTGGTGATCCCGACGAACCGTGTGATGCAGCGGGTCGAGAACCAGGATGTGGTGTACCGGACGGCGAAGGAGAAGTACCTGGCGGTGGCGGAGGAGATTGCGCGGCTGCACGATTTGAAGCAGCCGGTGCTGGTAGGCACGACCTCGATCGAGAAGAGCGAGCTGCTGAGTGAGATTTTAAAGCGCAAAGGTGTTCGGCATGTGGTGCTGAATGCGAAGTTTCACGAGAAGGAAGCGGAGATTGTGGCGCAGGCGGGCCGGCTCGCGATGGTGACGATCGCGACGAACATGGCGGGTCGCGGGACGGACATTCTTCTGGGTGGCAATGCCGACTTTATGGCGCGGCAGGATCTGGTGCGGAAGGGAACGGCGAAGGCGGTCTCGGCGGCGCAGGGCGAGATCTCGCCTGTTGCCGGGCCGGGGATGGTGCGGTTTTACTACTCGGGTCAGGAGTTTGAGACGACCGAGAGTGCGTGGGAGCAGGCGACTGCGTCGCATGCAGGCGCGGCGAAGGCGGAGCACGAGTCGGTTCTGCACGCGGGCGGTCTCCACATTTTGGGAACGGAGCGGCATGAGAGCCGGCGCGTGGACAACCAGTTGCGCGGGCGCGCGGGTCGGCAGGGCGATCCTGGGGCGAGCCGGTTCTATCTGTCGCTCGAAGACGACCTGATGCGGATCTTTGCGCGGGAGTGGGTATCGACGCTGCTGCAGCGGCTGGGGATGGAGGAGGGTGTTCCGATTGAAAGCGGGATGATCTCGCGGCGGATCGAGTCGGCGCAGAAGGCCGTGGAGACGCAGAATTTTGAGTCGCGCAAGCATGTGCTTGAGTACGACGATGTAATGAACAAGCAGCGCGAGGCCGTCTATGGGCTGAGGCGGCAGTTGATGGAGGGTGTGGACCAAAAGCAGCTGATTACGGAGGACTACCTGTCGACGGTGTTGTCCACGCTTATGGACCAGTTTGTGCCGGAGAAGGCGCATCCGGAGGAGTGGAAGCTGGATGAGTTGTTTGGCGCGCTTGAGGAGCAGTTCGGGTCGAAGATGCGGGGCGAGGTTGATGCGGGCTCGCTGAGCCGCCATGATCTCGGCGAGGCGATCTTTGCGCGGTTGCAGCAGAGGTATGCGGTGAAGGAGCAGATCCTGGGTGCGAACGGGATGCGGTATCACGAGCGGATTGTGATGTTGTCGGTGCTGGACGGATTGTGGAAGGACCATCTGCTGGCGATGGACCACCTGAAGGAAGGCATTGGGCTGCGTGGGTATGCGCAGCAGGATCCGCTGGTGGCGTACAAGAAGGAGTCGTTTGAGATCTTTGAGGCGATGATGCTTCGATTCCAGGAGGACACGGTCCGCAACCTGTTCAACATGAAGATCATTGGACCGGATGGGGTGCCGATCGAGACGCCGGAGCAGTTGGTCGCGGCGCAGATGGAGCATGTGCCTGTGCCGGATGACGGAGCACCTGGGCAGCGGGGTGGACGACTTTTGCGTGAGGAGCCGTCGATGGCGGTACGCGGTTCCGGTACACCGGCGAGCGCGGGCGAGTTGCCGCGGCTGGAGCGGAGGGAGCCGCCACGGATTCAACGCGCGCCGACGACGACGATTGACGCTCTGGAGCGGGAGTTTGAACAGCGCAAGCGGCGCGAGCTGCAGCAGGCGCGGACGGCTGGGGGCGCGGAGAGCGGAGATGGAATCGGCTCGCAGATGGTGGGCGAGAAGGTAGGCAGGAATGATCCGTGCCCGTGTGGGTCCGGGCGAAAGTACAAGCGATGT
This sequence comes from Acidobacteriaceae bacterium, assembly GCA_965218895.1. Lineage (GTDB taxonomy): Bacteria > Acidobacteriota > Terriglobia > Terriglobales > Acidobacteriaceae > Edaphobacter. The sequence goes on from CBDCMI010000011.1 coordinate 9,213, forward strand.
CACGGGGCGGAGAGCTAGACCGGGGGCTGTGATGGCTGATGAGCTGGATCGAGAGGCCGGGGCGGCGGCGGGCGAAGGTCCTGTACTGGACGAGCGGCACCATGTGCCTGTGGGCGGAGGTGGGCACAGTGCGCAGGCGAACACCGGTGCAGGCGCGTCGCATGCCTCAGCGCACAGGCGCGATGGGCAGACGGCGCACGCGATGGGGGATGCCGGATCTCTGACGCAGGGCGTGTCGTCTGACGTGGCCCCCGTGGTGGAAGAGTTCATGGAGCAGGCGGCTCAGCAGAACGAAGCCGCCAACGAGGCAGTGATTGAGGAGGGTAGGGCCGAGGGCGAGAAGGAGCCACCGTACATCTCGTTTGAGAATGTTTCGAAGTCCTTTGGAGATTTTGTGGTGCTGCGGGAGGTGAACTTCTTTGTGCGGCCCGGGGAGACACTCTGCATACTGGGGCGGTCTGGTGTGGGGAAGTCGGTCTCGCTGCAGATTTTGTTGGGCTTTTTGAAGCCGGATTCGGGTCGAGTGCTGGTGGCGGGCGAGGAGATCACGGGATTTGACGAGAAGCAACTCCAGGCGATCCGGCGCAAGGTGACGATGGTGTTTCAGAACGGGGCGTTATTTGACTCGATTTCAGTAGGCGAAAACGTGGCGTTCCCGCTGCGGGAGCGCGGCGAGATGGGGGAGGAACAGATTTTTCAGGTGGTGAAGGGCCTGCTGGAGATGGCAGGCGTAGCGGGCATGGACAATCTGCTGCCGAGCGATCTGTCGACGGGGATGAAGCGGTCGGTGGCGATTGCCCGGGCTCTGGCCAGCCAGCCGGAGGCGGTGTTATACGACGAGCCGACGACGATGGTCGATCCGCTGATGGGCCAGTTGTTAGGAAACCTTATTGAGCGACTGAAGGAGCAGTTGCATCTTACGAGTATTGTGGTGACGCACGATATGCGATTTGCGAAGAAGCTGGCGGACCGAGTGGTCTTCCTACACGAAGGACGCGCTCACTTTTTTGGGACGATGGAGCAGATGGAGCAGCAGGCCGACCCTATTTTGCAGGAGTTTCTGACCAGGGACGAGTTGGTTTTACCCGGGCGGGGCAACGGCGGAACTTCTGTGGCGATACCAGGGTGACGTCTTTAGATAGGTTGTGTGCTGAGCCGCGGACCCCTATGCTGGTTGGTACCGGGCAGGATTGTGATGTGACCGGGATGTGGGATGGCAAGCTTTGTTGCCCGGGCGCATGGTGACATCGACATCCTGGCACCGTTCCTCTCTTTTACTTGAGCCGACTCGATTGAATCCGGCTTTTTCCAGGCAGGCAGGGTTCCCCGTCCGGAGTAAGAATCGGACGCTGTGAGGCGAGGCAGTGGCGACTCCGGATTATCTCCAACAGGTAGTTGTGTCGGACCGACGAAGGCGCAATGGGGATCGCCGGTCGTATGGATCGCGATCGGGGGTATTCTGGCGGCCCTCAGCTCCGGGCCTGATTTGGGGTTTGACTGATTTTCTGAGTGTGTTTGTCGCGTGGACGGTGGCGTTGCGTCTGCGGGTCTCGGTTCCGAGTGAGGTGGGAAGCCTTCACATTCTTACTTATCTTTTCCGTCACACGCCGCAGGTGAGCTTGGTTTACGTTGGGTGGTTTGCGGTGTGCACGGTGTTCATCCTGCGGTCATATGGGCTGTATGCGCCGCTTCAATACCGAAGTGGGCTGCACGAGCAGCGGATGACGGTTCAGTCGACCTTTACGGCCGGGTTGATTTTGTGCGGGACGTTGTATGTGGCGCGGAACTTGGCGGTGTCTCGGCTGGCGGTGTTTCTGCTTGTGATGTTGAGCACAGTGATGCTTTGTGGCCGGCGAGCACTGTGGCGAAGGGCGCTCTACAAGCGGTATCTGGAGGGTATTGAGACTCGCAACGTGATGATTGTGGGCGCTGGGCGCGTTGGGCATGCGCTGCGCAATCACCTGGACAGCCTGCAGCACCTGGGGTTTCGCTTCAAGGGGTTTATTGCGCTGACGGAGCGGGAGGCGGAGACCGGAGACGCGGACGTGGTGGGGGACCTGCGGAACTGTGTCTCGATTGCGCGATCCCTCTTTGTGGATGAGATCTTCTTTTCGGTTCCGGCGTCGAAGAAGGTGGTGATCGGGTTGGTGGAGGAGGCGCGGAGCGCGGGAATCGATGTGCGTGTGGTTCCGGACCTTTACGATGGGCTGGCCTGGAATGCTCCGGTGGAGTATATCGGCCAGTTTCCGACGATTCCGCTGCATCGACGCGAGTTCCCCATTGGGGCTTTTCTGATGAAGCGCGCGCTGGACATCACGTTATCGAGTCTGGCACTGCTGTGTCTGTGGCCGTTGATGCTTGTGATCGGGGTGGCGGTGAAGCTTGGTTCGGAGGGACCTATTTTTTACCGGGCGCAGCGGATTGGACGCAAGGGCAGGACCTTTGTCTGCTACAAGTTTCGGACGATGGTTGCGGATGCGGATCAGATGAAGGCAAAGCTGGAGCACATGAACGAGCGTAAAGGCGTGCTGTTCAAGGTGAAGAACGACCCGCGTGTGACGCGTGTGGGTCAGATGCTGCGCAAGTACTCCCTGGACGAGATGCCGCAGTTTTACAACGTGCTGCGCGGTGATATGAGCCTGGTGGGGCCTCGGCCGCCGATCGCCTCGGAGGTTGAGCAGTACGATCTTCCGCATCTGCGGCGGCTGGATGTTCTGCCGGGGATTACGGGTCTGTGGCAGGTGGAGGCTCGGCAGGACCCCTCGTTTGACAGCTATATTTCGCTTGATACGGCGTATGTGGAGAACTGGAGTCTGTGGCTGGATTTGAAGATTCTGGCGAGGACGGTGGGCGTGGTGTTTGGCGGTACGGGTAGCTAGCCTGGAGCGGACGAGTAGACTGAGGGTGTGAGGATCGCGCTCGGGCAGATCAATCCGACGATAGGGGATTTTGTCGGCAATGTCCGGCGTATTGTCGACTTTGCCGAGGGCGGGGCCTCGACTGGGGCAGAGTTGGTTGTGTTCCCAGAGTTGGCGGTATGTGGGTACCCGCCGGCGGATTTGTTAGAGAAGGATGCGTTTCTGGAGCGTGCCTGGAAAGCCGTCGAGGAGCTGGCGGCGTGGACGGCGGGGGCCGGCCGGCCTGCGCTGATTGTGGGAACGGCGGTGCGTAACCGGCGGAGCGAGGGCAAGCACGCGTGCAATGTTGCGGTGGTGCTGGATGGAGGCAAGGTAGGGTTTGCGCAGGCAAAGAGGCTGCTGCCGTTCTACGACGTCTTTGATGAGCAGCGGTATTTCGAGCCGGCGGCGGAGCAGTGCCTGGTGACGGTGCGCGGTCAACGGATGGCGCTGACGATCTGCGAGGACGCGTGGAACGACAAGATCTTCTGGCCGGAGCGGCGGTATGCGACGGATCCGGTAGACGAGTTGATGCGGGAGTGGCCGGAGGGTGAAGGTGGGCGGCTGATTGTGAATCTGTCGGCCTCGCCGTACTGGAAGGACAAGCGAGGTTTGCGCGAGGAGATGCTGGGGACGCTGGCTCGGCGGCATGGGGCGGCGGTCGTGCTGGTGAACCAGGTAGGCGGGGACGACAGCCTGATCTTTGACGGAACGTCGCTGGTGTTGGACTGCAGAGGCAAGGTGGTGGCGAGGGGCCGGTCGTTCGCGGAGGATCTGGTGGTGGCGGACGTGGGTTTATGCGTGGGGGAGATAGTGAGTGCGGGGGAGTCGCGGGCGAGCGATGAGCGGGACGAGTTGGCCGCGACCTGGGACGCGCTGGTGTTGGGGACTCGAGATTATCTGCGGAAGTGTGGGTTCAGGCGAGCGTTGATCGGGCTGAGCGGGGGAATTGATTCGGCGTTGGTGGCGGCGATTGCGGTGGAGGCGCTCGGTGCGGAGAATGTCTCCGGGGTTGGGATGCCGAGCGAGTTTTCATCCGGCGGCTCGGTGGAGGATGCGCGGTCGCTGGCGAAGAACCTGGGAATCCGGTTTGATGTGCTGCCTATCCGGTCGATCTTTGACGACACCATGGGTGTGCTTTCTGAGAGCTTCGCGGGGACGCCGTTTGGCTTGGCGGAAGAGAATTTGCAAGCGCGGATCCGGGGAGCGCTGCTGATGGCTCTGTCGAACAAGACGGGCGCGATGGTGCTGACGACGGGAAACAAGAGCGAGATGGCGACGGGATATTGCACGCTGTATGGAGATATGGTGGGCGGGCTGGCGGTGATTGGGGATGTGTGGAAGACGCGGGTGTACCGGCTGGCGGAGTATGCGAATCGGGAGCGCGAGGTGATTCCGCGAGCGACGATTGAGAAGGCGCCCTCGGCTGAGCTGCGACCGGAGCAGAAGGACACGGACTCGCTGCTGCCTTACGACAAGCTGGATCCGATTCTTGAGGCATACGTGGAGCGGTACGAGACGGCGGAGCGGATCGTGGAGTGGACGGGCGAGGACCTGGACGAGGTGCGCGGGGTCTTGCGGCTGGTGGAGCGGAGCGAGTACAAGCGCAAGCAGGCGGCGCCGGTGTTGAAGGTAACCGAGAAGGCGTTTGGGTCGGGCCGTAGATTTCCGATCGCGGCGAAGGTTGAGGTTTAAGGAGGATGACTGGAGTGCGGATGAGCTGGCGACTGGGCGTGGTTATGGCTGGGTTGATGATGGGTTTGGGGCAGGGATGGGCGCAGGCTGCGCCGGCGGCGAGTTCGGGGCTGCAGCTGCATGGGATCGACGGACCGACCCCAGAGCCGTTTCCGGCAGTGAACCCGAAGAACTTCACGGCGAGCTCGCCGACGACGGAGCAGGTGAACCAATTTTTGACGCAGTTGTGGGGCTATGATCCGAACCGCATATGGCGCGTGATGGCCATCCAGACGACGGGTGCGCCGGGGGTGAGTCATGTGTCGGTGTTGCTGGCGGACCGGGGGCCGAACGCGAAGGCGCAGCCGACTGCATTTTACGTGATGCCGGACGGCAAACATGCGATCGCCGGCAACGTCATGATGGACTTCGGGGCGAAGCCGTTTGAGGGCGTGCGGGAGAGGCTGGAGGCGGAGGCGGATGGGCCGTCGAAGGGCTCGGCGGGGAAGACGTTGGAGCTGGTGGAGTTTGCGGATCTGCAGTGCCCGCATTGCAAGGAGGCGCAGACCAACATGGAGCAGTTGGCGAAGGACTTCCCGAACGCGCACATCGTGTTTGAGAACTTCCCCCTGGCATCGATCCACCCGTTTGCGACCAAGGCGGCGCTGGACGGGGTATGCGTGGCGAAGGCGAAGCCGGATGCGTTTTGGACGTATATGCAGGCGGTGTACGACACGCAGGGCGGGCTGACGCCGGAGGGTGGGGACAAGACGCTGGCGGCGGCAGTGACGAAGGCCGGGCTTGACCCGGCGCAGGTGAACCTGTGCGCGGCGACGCCTGAGGCACGGGCGAAGGTGCTGGCGAGCGTGCGGCTGGGCGGGGCGGTGGGTGTGGACCAGACGCCGACGCTGGCGGTAAATGGACGTCTGGTTCCGGTGTCGCCGGCGGCGGTGTCGTATGAGACGTTGAAGCGGCTGGTGGAGTTCCAGGTGGCGGAGGACGGGGTGAAGTAGGACTGCCTACCCTGGTTTCTGTGAGGCGGGTTGGCTGAGCCGGTGAGGTTTGGCGCGGAGCGCGTGTGAGAGCAGAAGGGTGCGGAAGGCTTCGACGTTCCCTTTGGGATGCGGGCCTGCGGGTGTTGCCAGGGAGAAGGCTCGCGAGAGTTTGAGACCTTTGGCAAAGGCAAGCTTGAGGGTGCCGACGGCGAGCTGGTTGCGCACGGCCCAGCGCGAGACAAAGGTGACGCCGAGGCCAGCTTCGACAGCACCGAGCAGACCCTCGGTGGAGTCGAATTCCATGCTGATGTGAAGGTCTTTCGCCTTGAGGCCACGGGCGGCGAGCGCCTGTTCGACGACGCGGCGGGAGCCTGAGCCGAACTCGCGTACAAGGATTGGTTCCTTGCTGATCATGGCTGGGGTGACATCCTGCCCGGCCCACTCGTGCCCCGCGGGCACAACGAGGACCATGTGATCCTGCATGAACGGCTCGATATGGAGATCTTTCCGTTGCTCCGGGCCTTCGATGAGGGCGAGTGCGATGGCTCCCGAGAGCAGGGCTTCGAGCATGGCATCTGTGTTGCCGCTGCGGGTTGTGACGTGCACCCTGGGGTGACTCTTGCGGAAGTCGGCGATGAGGGCGGGCAGGAGATATTGCGCGATGGTCTGCGAGGCGCCGAGTGCGAGATCGCCGCCCTGCTTTCCGTAGGCCGCGGCTACGGACTGGATGGCTTCGTCCGAGAGCAGCTTGATCTTGTCTGCGAAGGGAAGGAGCGCCTTGCCGCCGGGCGTGAGTTGGATGCGACCGCCACCCCGATCGAAGAGGGAGACGCCGAGCTCTTCTTCGAGCGCCTTGATCTGTTGTGTCACGGCGGGCTGGGTGAGGAGGAGGTCTTCAGCGGCTCGGCTGAAGTTGAGGTACTTGGCGACGGTGCGAAAGACGCGGAGGCGGAAGTTTTCGATCATCGGTACGCTTGCTCCAGCCCTCGTGCATCGCGTTGGGGAACGCTAGATCGAGATTACGTGGAAGTAGATGGCTGTGAGTGAGGCGCAGCCGACGATGATCCAGAGCACCACACCTTGGAGCAGAGGAGCGACGCCGACCTGCTTCAGGGTTTTGCGCGAAAGGCTGGTGCCGATGAGGAAGAGGGTCGCGGTGAGGCCGAGCTTGCCCAAGTGATCGAGGTTGCGGTAGAGCGGCGCGAAGCGCGGGAGGTAGGTACTCACGACGGAGGCGAGGAGGAAGAGAACGATGAACCACGGCACTTTGATCCGAGCCCTGTGTTGCTTGCCGGATGGACCGGAGAGGCGACTGATGACGGAGGCGGTGGCAAGCGAGACGGGAACGATCCAAAGGGCTCGGGCGAGCTTGACGGTGGTGCCGATGGCGAGTGCCAGGCTGCCATACTTTGCGGCAGCGCCAACTACCGAGCTGGTGTCATGAATGGCGAGTGCGGCCCAGAGGCCGAACTGGCGCTGATCGAGGTGCAACCCCCAGCCGATGGCCGGGAAGATGAGAAGAGCGATCGAGTTGAGAAGAAAGACAGTGCCCATGGAGATGGAGATCTCTTCTTCGCTGGCTTGGGTGATGGGGCCGAGGGCGGCGATGGCAGAGCCTCCGCAGATGGCGGTGCCCATGGTGATGAGGAAGGATGCCTTGCCACGGACCTTGAGGAGCTTGCCGAGCAGGAGACCGAGGAGGACGGCGGAGGTGATGCTGACGGCAGTGTAGAGGAAGCCCGACTTGCCGACGAGGATGACCTGGTGGAGGTTCATCGCGAAGCCGAGAAGGATGACGGCGAGTTGCAGGAGAAGTTTGGCGAGGTCGCTGGCTTCGCGGCGCAGGGGGTGCTCCACGGTGAGGCCGAAGGCAATGCCACCGACCAGGGCGATGGGGGGAGAGACCAGGCCACTGCCGGCGAGGAGGAGGCCGAGGAAGAAGAGGACCTTGGGGTCAAGCCGCTTTTTCCGCGCGGGGGTGAGGCGGGTTGCCGGCGCGGTGGTGCCCCCGATGTGAGCGGCTCTGGCCGGCTCGAGGGGGAGGGAAGCTGCAGGCAGCGCGTGCTCGCGTACGGGCAGGTCGGGTGCAGGTTGTTCGGTGGGGAGCGGGGCTGTTTCGGTCACGATGGCATCCTCAAACCGAGGATCGGGCCGAAGGGATATGCGCGTCCAAGTCAAAGATGTGATGGGTGATAAGCGAATCTTTGGGCTGAGGGCGAAGGCCCCGACGGTGCCGTCCGTTGAGACGGCTGCTGGAGTTTTCCAGCCGAAGGCAGGACGGCGTGAAGCAGAGGTACCCTCCCCCGTACTGGAGTCTCAGAGCCATGTTGTTAAGGCGCTTAGGTCTGGATGTCTCCGGCTTAGTAGCCCCTTCGTGTGGTGCTGTGGACCGCCTGACGCGGTGGGTGCTGACCGCTACGAGCCGTTTGTCGGAGTTGACGGGGTGAATGCGCTGCATTGTGATGGAGATTTGGCGAGCGGTGCTGCTCGGAGTCATGCGCCGTGGTCCCTGGCGAGCCTGGATGACGGTGGCGCCCAGCAGCCGTTACGTTTTGCTCACGTCGACGAAGTACAGGTCGGTCGCGACCTGAAAGTTGTCACGGCCGATAGGAGTTTTCAGGGTTTGCCATTGAAGTGTTGGGTGTATGACTTGCCAGTGTGCCGGGTCACCCACGCGGACTGGCATGGAGAAGCCGGGTTCGTCGGCCTGCCACTTGTATTCGACTGTTCCGGTGGATTGGTCGAAAGAGAGTTCCAGGGTTGGAATTTGGACGTGACGGAGGTACTGGTTAAAGAAGGGCGTCAGGTTCAATCCTGTGTGCTGATTCCACCAAGCGATCACATCTTCGGTCATGGTGTCGGTGTACTTGAAGTGCTGGTAGAAGTCGTGAATCAGCCTGAACCACCGGGCATCGTCATCAGGTTTACCCTGGGCCAAGATGGATCGAAGCGTGTTGATCATCATCGCGCCTTTGAAGTACTGGTCCTGCGGAGGGTCGCCGTACACGCCGCGTTCGGTGATGATGGGACGCCGGTCCGTCTTGGCGACGTGTGACCGGACTCCGTTCCAGTGATGCGGCGATGTGCCGGGAACCCAGTCGTTGCCGGGCCTGCCGTTTAGATACGCGAGGGCGTCGGCGCGACCGAACTTGTACTCGACGAAGAGGGACTCGAGATAGGTGTCCCACCCCTCATGGATCCACATGTCGGAGCGGTCGGCAGCGGTGACCGCATTGCCAAACCACTCATGACCGGATTCGTGGATGATGATGAAGTCGAACCTGGTCGAGATCCCGACGCCTGTCCAATCACCGAAGTACCCGTTGACGAAGTGGTTGCCGTAGGCGACGGCTGATTGATGCTCCATGCCGGCGTAGGGGACCTGGACCAGCTTGTAGCCGTCGCGGGCAAAGGGGTACTCCCCAAAGTAGTGCTCGAAGGCGTCGAGCATATCTTTCGCCTGCGGGAACTGCCGTTTCGCTTTCTCCAGATCTTCAGGCAGGGCGTAGAAGTCCATGGTCAGCGGAGCGAAGGCGGGGTTCTTGTAGACGTCGGAGAAGTGGACGTAGGCCCCGATGTTCAGGGCGACATCGTAGCTGTTGATGGGGTAGGAGACGCGCCAGTTCCACTCCGTGTAGCCATCGTGGAGGTCGACCTCGGATGTCAGGCGGCCGTTGGAGACGTCGGTGAGGTTGTTGGGGACAGCGACGGAGATGAGCATGCCGTCCTGCGGTTCATCGCGCCATTGATCTTTTGACGGCCACCAGATGGAGGCGCCGTCGTCTTCATCGGCGGTGAAGATCCAAGGGCGTCCGGCGGGGTCGGTCTCGTAGCTCATGCCGCCGAAGCGCCCCTTTGCGACGGGGTGGCCGGAGTAGAAGAAGTCGATGTTGTAGGTCTTTCCCTTGTGCAGGGTGTTGGGAAAGTCGATGAAGACCGCGCCCTCATCGCGGGAAAAGTTCAGCGACTCCCGGCCGAGCATGATCTTGTCTATCTGGAGCGTAGGCGTCAGGTCGAGTTGGATGCGCCGTGCATCCGAGAGCATCCTGAAGCGCACGGTGTTCTTGCCGGCGATGGTCTTGGCGACGGGGTCGACACGGATCTTAAGGTGGTAATAGAGCAGATCGTTATTCGCTCGATAGGGGCCGTAGGCGCCGTGAAGGATGTCGGCGCGCGAGGGGGGAGCCGGGCTGGGTGCATTCTGCGGAGGAGCGGGTTTTGGGGTTGTTGCGGTCTGAGCGGTAGACAGGACGGGGAGACCGGCGGAGATCGCAACCATCCATAAGAGCGATCGCAATGCACGCATACTGTCACTTTAGCTGAAGGTGTGGCCGGAACAGCGGAGTTGGGGTGAGTGACTCCGCGGTTTGGCGGGTGAGGCGCGGGGCGCCAAGCAGTCGGCTGTCTCGGCCCGAGAGTCTGGCCTGTCTTCAGGTGTGGGCGAGGTAGAGGAGGCGAAGGAGGAAGAGGGCGGCGAGGGCGTAGAGTGTGGCGTGCTGGCGGGTGGCGCGGCCGGTGAGGAGCTCGATGGCGGCGAAGGAGACTAGGCCGAGGGAGAGGCCGGTGGCGATGGAGTAGGTGAGGGGGATGGTGAGGATGGTGAGGAAGGCGGGGATGGCGATGCGGGGCTCGTCCCAAGGGATGCGGCCGGCGGAGCCGAGCATGAGGGCGCCGACGAGGATGAGGGCGGGGGCGGTGGCGAAGGTGGGGATGGTGCCGACGAGGGGGGCGACGACGATGGCGAGGAGGAAGAGGACGCCGGTGGTGATGGCGGTGACGCCGGTGCGACCGCCGGCGGCGACCCCGGCGGCGGACTCGATATAACTGGTGACGGTGGAGGTGCCGAGGAGCGAGCCGGCGACGGTGGCGGTGGCGTCGGCGAAGAAGATGCGATTCAGGCGCGGAATTTTGCCTGAGGGTGGGATGAGGCCGGCGCGTTCGGTGACGGCGACGAGGGTGCCGATGTTGTCGAAGAGATCGACAAAGAGGAAGACGAAGATGATTTCGAGCGCGTTGAGGTGGAGAGCGCCGCGGAGATCGAGGTGGAAGGCGGTGGCGCGGAGATCGGAGAGGTGGAGGACGGTGGGGTGCCAGGCGACCTGGTGGGCGAGGACGCCGAGAAGCATGGTGCCGAGGACGCCGAGGAGCATGGCGGAGCGGACGCGGAGAGCCTGGAGGGTGGCGATGAGGAGGAGGCCGAAGCAGGCGAGGGCAGTGCCGGGCGCGCGCAGGTTGCCGAGGGTGACGGTGGTGGCGGGGGAGGGGACGATGATGCCGGCATTGCGGAGGCCGATAAAGGCGATAAATAGGCCGATGCCGCCGGCGACGGCGGCGTGGAGTTCGACGGGAATGGCAGCGACGAGCCGCTGGCGGAGGCCGGTGGCAGTGAGCAGAAGAAAGAGGACGCCGGAGAGGAAGACGGCGCCGAGGGCGGTGGGCCAGGGAATGCCCATGCCTTTGACGACGGTGTAGGTGAAGTACGCGTTGAGGCCCATGCCGGGGGCGAGGGCGAGGGGCAGATTTGCGAGGGCGCCCATGAGGAAGGAGCCGAGGGCGGCGCAGAGACAGGTGGCGAGGGTGACGGCGGGGAGGGACATGCCGGTTTCCGAGAGGATGGCCGGGTTCACGAAGATGATGTAGGCCATGGTGATGAAGGTGGTTAGGCCAGCGAGGATTTCAGTGCGCCAGGTGGTCTGGTGCTCATGAAAGCGGAAGAAGCGTTCGAGTGCTTGGCGCATGATGGGCGTCGGGCTCGCTGGAGGAAGGGATTGGGTTTGAGGATAGCCTGCGTGAGGTGGGGTGGATCGCGCGTGGGATCAAATTGGAGATTTTCGGTGCGGGGCTGCGGCGCATCCATGGGAGCAGGGGAGGGTGCATGAGCAAGGATGTGTTGGCGGATATCGCGGAGCGGCAGGGGTGGATAACGCCGGAGGTGGAGACGGCGGCGCAGGATGCTGTGCGGTCTGCGTTCTCGATCTTTGGGGAGAGGGCGGATGCGGTGCGGAGCGTGCTGCACGGGGACTGGCTGCACGAGCCACTGCATGCGGTGATGACGGATATCCCGGTCGGCTCGTGGACGGCGGCGGTGTTGTTTGACGCGATTGGAGCGCTGGCCGGGAGCGAGACGATGGACGCGGCTGCGGACGCGCTGGTGCTGCTTGGCTTGGCTGGGGCAGTTGGCGCCTCGATTACGGGGATGAACGACTGGGCGGAGGTGAAGAGGGAGGCACCGCGGCGGATTGGGGCGGTGCATGCGCTGCTGAACGTAGGCGCTGCGGCGCTGTTTGGGGCGTCGGCTTTAGCGCGGCGCAAGAACAAGTCGCGGGCGAGTGCACGATCGTTGGGCGCGCTGGGTTTGGTGGTGGCGTCGGTTTCGGCGCACCTGGGCGGGAACCTGGTGTATGAGCACGGGATCGGCGTGGAGCGTGGAAAGGCGTGGCAGGACTGATGGCGACGAAGGACAGAGGCAACGTCGGATTGGGTTTGCTGGTTGGGGTGGTGAGCGGACTGGCTGGCTCCTGGCTGATGCTGCGGTTCATCGAGGGGCCGGGGTCTCGGATGCTGGAGGAGATGAAGACCGACGAGGACCGGGCGGGGGATGCGCGAGAGGCGGAGTGGCTGCGGGCGGATGGGCAAGCGGAGCCGGACTCGGTGACGATGCAGGCGGCGGATGTGCTTGCGAGCAAGCTTTCGGGTGGCCAGCACCTGACACACGAGGAGCGTGCGAAGTACGGTACGGTGGTGCACTACGCATTCGGTGGGTTAATGGGCGCGGTCTATGGCGCAACGGCGGAGTTCTGGGAGCTACCGACGGTGGGTTTGGGGAGTGTGTTTGGAACGGCGCTGTGGCTCGGAACGGATCTGTGGAGTGTGCCTGCGGTGGGATTCGCGAAGTGGCCGAGCGAGGAGCCGGGGGCGGCGCACCTGACGCACTGGATGGCGCACTTGGTCTACGGTATGGGGATGGAGGGAACGCGGCGACTGTTGCGCTCCCGGGTGGGTTAGGCAGGCGAGCTACTGCGGGGTGTCCAGCGGGTGCTGGGCCTCCTCGAAGAATTGTTTCTGGAGCTTGAGGCTTTGGTCATCGGACTTGATGGCCCTGAGAGCCTCGGCGATCTCGCGCGACCAGTTTTTCTGATCGAACTCGCCGAGTTCTTTGGTGGCAGTGGAGCCATCGCCGGCGTAGTGATTGGGAAAGCGGGCGAACCACCAGATGCCGGTGTAGACCGTGCCGGGCAGCTGGAGTCGATGCTGGTCGGCGCCGGACTCGGACTTGGCGCGATCCATGTGGACGAGGTCGGGGCGGGTGACGAGCATGGCGGAGGTCTCCGCCTCGCCGGCGTGCAGGTCGGTTGGGGACTTGACGGCGGGCCGGCCGGCTCCGTCGCGGGGGATGCCGGCGAAGACGTAGACGACGTAGTCGTGCGGGGTTGCGAGTTGGGACTGGGCGAAGAGGGGGAGGAGACTTTGGTTGCCGCCGTGGCCGTTGACGATGAGGATCTTGCGACAGCCGTTGCGGGCCATCTCGCTGACGGTCTCCTGGAGGAGGGTGAGCTGGGTTAGAAGGCTGTAGGCCACTGTACCGGGCTGGTGGCGTGCCTCAAAGATCTGGCCGAAGTAGTACTGGGGAAAGACGACGGCGTACTCCTGCTCGGTGGCGTTGTGAACGGCGAAGCGAACGTTGAGGAGGTCGGTGCCGAGCGGAAGATGAGCACCATGCTTTTCGAGGATACCGAAGGGGAGGACGCAGGTTCCCTGGGCCTGGTGAATGGCCTGGATGAAGTCAGGGCCGGTAAGTTCTTCCCAGTTCGCGGAGAGCCTCTGGGCTTGGAGAAATGAGGTGAACGAGACGAGAGCCATGGGGGCGAGGCGCAGGAGCAACTGGCGGAGCACGGTGGCGGGACCTCGGAGAGGGATGCGGTATTTTAGTCGACGCGGAATGGAGAGACCCGGCCGGACCAGCGGAGCTCGGCCGGGAGAGAGCGTTGAGAGAGGCAATTGCGGCGTGGTCCGCGGTTTGTGAGCTGCGGGTGGCTGGGGGAGGACGACGCAGAGTGCTGCGGCCCCAACCTCGACGGGCTGGGCGGGCGTAGTGGCTGCGCAGGCTACTTGAGGAGCGGGGGGTTTGCGTGTCGGGCGAGGTCGAGGGCCTGTTGGGGAAACCAAGCGCCCGCGGCTGGGTCATTGAGGCCCCACAGGGGGTCAAAGAGGGCTTGGGCAGATGGCGTGGTGGGCCAGCCGGGCCGGCTATAGAGGGTGTAGTCCCAGGCGCGGACGCCACCGGCGGCGTCGCAGGTGCCGTCGGACTGGCCGGGGGTTTTGACCCAAAGCCAGGCGTCGAGGAGGGGTACGCCGGTGTTGGCGGTGGGGCGGGTGCCGAGGCCACGACCCGGGGGGTTGCACCAGCTGCCGCCGGCGATGGTCCCGACGACGGGGGCGGGCTGATTGTAGGGCGGCGCGGCATAGATGGCGGCGTTGAGCGGGCCCTGGCCGTTGCGGCTGGTGTCAACGACGAAGTGAGTGGAGGGGGTGGCGGAGCCAAGATTCTGGCTGTACCACTGGTCGCTGTAGGTCCATGTGGCGATGTTGTTGGGATCGACGGGGCCGTTGGGTGAGTAGTACTGGCTGGCGCACCAGGTGTAGTGGCCGAGTCGCCAGCCGCCGTCGGCGGGGTTGTTGGCGAAGGCGATGCACTCGGAGATCCAGGTGTCGAAGTGTGTTTCGTAGATGGACCAGCGGAAGTTGGAGACGTCCGAGAAGAAGCCCTGGGCGCGGGGGAGGCCGGCTGTGACGAGGCGGAGCGCCATGTCGCCGACGGCGTGCCAGGCACTGTTGCCGGCATCGAGGTAGACGAGGGTTTGTGGCTGAGCTTCGAGGGTGGTGACGGCGTAGTTGATCTGGGTGTAACGGTCGGCGGTGAGTTGCGTGCTGTTGACGGTGGCGGGGTAGCCGCAGTCTGAGGGGAGGTTGGCGAGGGCGTCCGGCTCGACGAGGAGGACGGCCTTTTGATCGCCGACGGCGGTCGCGACGGAGCGGATCCATGCCTGGTAGGTGGGGGTGTCCTGGGCTCCGCCGGCGGAGTAGCTGCCGCAGTCGCGGCCGGGGATGTTGTAGAGGACGAAGGTGGGGACGGCGTGTTGCTCGGCGGCCCGGCGCATGGTGTTGACGACCGTGCCGTTGATCTCGGAGGGGGTGCCGCCGGTGAGCCAGACGGCCTGCGGGGTGGCCTCCATGAGGGCGAGGAGGAGGCCGTCTTTGGCGTCGTTGTGGGAGAGGAGGGTGTAGGCCTGGGCGAGGGAGCCGGAGGCGGGGGGTGGGGTGTAGAAGCGGGTGTTGGGCGGGAGGGTGCGGGAGGTTTGGGCGGCGAGGGTGAGGGGGAGGAGGAGGAGGGCGAGGGCGGGGAGTTTGGGCATGGTGGCCTCGGGGGTTTAGGGGGCGGGCTTGCGTCGGAATGGTTGTAGGTGGGGCGGGGTGGGGTTGTCAAGGCGGGACTGTTGATCTGTTTGGGGGTACCCTACCCCCCCCCGTACTTGCTTGCATAAAGTCTTCGAAAGAAGGACCTTAGGTCTGGACCTACGGTGTTGGGCCGGGTGGGCCGGGGACGCGGATGGGTGTGCGGGGTGGAAGCTCTCGCCTGCCTGAAGGATACAGGGGGAGGGTGGGTGAGTGCGCCAGGTGCTGTCGGATGGGCTGGGTCCGGAGTCAGGACGATAAGAGGTGGCGACTGCTACCGAGTCGCTTTGCAAGGCTGGCTCCCATGCGGCTCAAGTGAGCGGAGCAAGTGTTGTGGGGCGCTGGGATTTGGCTGCGCTTGGGGAGGGAGTTGGGTCGCGCGGAGCGCGACCGGGCCTTCGGCAGAGCGGTGGGCTGATGTTGCGGCTGTGACCTAGGCCTTTGGCCTAGGCTGTTATGTTTCGGGCCTTCAGCCCTCCTTTCGGGCTGGGCTTCGCCTGCGCTTGGGGGAGGGAGTTGGGTCGCGTGGAGCGCGACCGGGCCTTCGGCAGAGTGGAAGGGCTTTTGTCGGGTCTGTGACCTAGGCCGTTGGCCTAGGCTGTTATGTTTTCGGGCCTTCGGCCCTCCTTTCGGGCTGGGCTTCGCCTGCGCTTGGGGAAGGGAGTTGGGTCGCGGAGCGACCGGGCCTTCGGCAGAGCGGTGGGCTGATGTTGCGGCTGTGACCTAGGCCTTTGGCCTAGGCTGTTATGTTTCGGGCCTTCAGCCCTCCTTTCGGGCTGGGCTTCGCCTGCGCTTGGGGGAGGGAGTTGGGTCGCGTGGAGCGCGACCGGGCCTTCGGCAGAGTGGAAGGGCTTTTGTCGGGTCTGTGACCTAGGCCGTTGGCCTAGGCTGTTATGTTTTCGGGCCTTCGGCCCTCCTTTCGGGCTGGGCTTCGCCTGCGCTTGGGGAAGGGAGTTGGGTCGCGGAGCGACCGGGCCTTCGGCAGAGCGGTGGGTTGATGTTGCGGCTGTTACCTAGGCCGTAGGCCTAGGCTGTTATGTTTCGGGCCTTCGGCCCTCCGGTTAGGCTGGGATTTGGCTGCGCGGGGGGAGGGAGTTGGGTCGCGTGGAGCGCGACCGGGCCTTCGGCAGAGTGGTAACCCACTCACGACGGTGAGGCGTCTGAGATGTGGGGCACCCGGCGAGCCCATATGGACAGCTGTGCAGGGTACCTCCTTAGTGGGATTTAGATGAACGGGCCTCCTTATACGATGACGGGCGTGAGAATTTCCTGCGTTCTGCTCATCGCCTTGACGGTCCCCTGCGCCCATTCGCAAAAGGCCAATGATTCCCTCCTCGGTGTTCGCTTTCGCGAACCGATCACTCAGCTGATCCCTTGTAAGTTCACTGATGGAGACCTGAGCCGAGGTGAGTTCAGAAAGCTCGTCACCAGTGTTCCCTGTTACGAAGGCACCGGAGACAAAGACGAGTGGCTCGTTCAGAATGCGAATCCAGGGAGCAATTATCCGATGATCTGGGTTTACACACGGGAGGGTCTTGTATGCCGCATTGAGGCAAATTTCGATCCAGAAGATGCCGACACCTACAAATTTGCTCTGACCAAGAAGTATGGGCCGCCGACTCGAACTAACCGAGAGACGGTTAGCAATCTTATGGGAGGGTCGGCCATCAACTCCGTAGTTGTTTGGAAGAGACCTTCGCTCTACGCGGCTCTGTACAGTAGGGGAAGAACGATGGAAATTGGCTACCTTGCGGTCATCACTTCGGAAGAACTCGCGGCGTCCCGCCGCGATGAAGCGACGGAGAAGAGCAAGCTCAGCAGCAGGTTCTAGGTATATGGGTCCGTAGCCACGGGCACTGATTGAATAGGGGTGATCGAGTGATGGTAGCTGAAAAGCATCGCACTTTCATGGAGGTGATTGATGGGCGTTCACTCCCGCCACCGGGGGGAACTCTCCTCCCGAATCCTCCCGCAAGGCGTGACGCTTATTCCAGCCTCTTCCGCTTCAGCCAAGCATTGAAAATCGCCGGCGCTATCGCCTGCACTTGCGACCATACGAATCGAACCACGGTCGAAGTAGCGCACTCTAGGCTGGGCTGCATCGCGGGGAGATGCGAGGTGCGGATGTTTGGTGTGGAGATGCGGGAGGTTTGGGACGAGGAGGAGCGAGGGGAGTTTGAGGTTTCTGTGTCGGCGCGGACGCGGGCTTTGCGGCGGAGAGCTCTGTGGGTGAGTGGTGGGTTTGTGGGCACGGCTGCGCTGTTGTCGGTCTTCTTTGCGGAGCATCCGCTGCATCGGTACTGGGAGAGCGTGGGAAAGTTGCTTCTGCTGCTTTCCTTGGGGAACTTGTTCGGAGCGACCTACTGCTGGTTGATGGTGTACGGCTCGTGGGCGGCTGCGCGGGAGACGCGGAGAGAAATGGAATAGGTTCGGGCTGGGCTTCGCCTGCGCTTGGGGGAGGGAGTTGGGTCGCGTGGGGTGCGACCGGGCCTTCGGCAGAGTGGAAGGGCTTTTGTCGGGTCTGTGACCTAGGCCGTTGGCCTAGGCTGTTATGTTTTCGGGCCTTCGGCCCTCCTTTCGGGCTGGGCTTCGCCTGCGCTTGGGGAGGTAATTGGGTCGCGGAGCGACCGGGCTTTCGGCAGAGCGGAGCCCACATCTACGAAGATAAGGCTGTCGCAGATATGGGGCACCCGGCGGGGCTTCGCCTGCGCTTGGGGGAGGAGTTAGGTCGCGCGGAGCGCGACCGGGCCTTCGGCAGAGCGGTGGGTTGATGTTGCGGCTGTTACCTAGGCCGTTGGCCTAGGCTGTTATGTTTCGGGCCTTCAGCCCTCCTGTCGGGCTGGGCTTCCCTGCGCGTGGGGAGGGAGTTGGGTCGCGCGGAGTGCGACCGGGCCTTCGGCAGAGCGGAAGGGTTTTTGTTGGGGTTGGGACCTAGGCCGTTGGCTTAGGCTGGTATGTTTCGGGCCTTCAGCCCTCCTTTCGGGCTGGGCTTCGCCTGCGCTTGGGGAAGGGAGTTGGGTCGCGTGGGGTGCGACCGGGCCTTCGGCAGAGCGGAACCCACTCACGACGGTGAAGCTGTCGTGAATGGGGCACCCGGCCTTTGACGTGGCGGCCTGAGCGGCTTACGTACCACCCTTCGCGCTTGGGCATGTGGGGGAGCGAGCGGCTTGCGGCGAAGGATGGGGCGCCGAACACGGTTGTGGCTGCTTGAGGGTGGGTCACCGTCACCGGACGAGCACCAGGATGGGATACACCGACTCATTCTGCTCTGATGTCGTCCGCCGCTTTCTGGAAAGTCACCAGTAGACCTACACCTCCTAACGTTCGAACGTACTCATCCACTTGCTCAGGAGGTGAACCATCATCCGTGATAAACACGATTGGCTTCGAGGCGCTCAACGTCTTAGCTTGAGCCTTTGAAGACAAGTCAGCCAAGAACCTAGTTAACCCGGGCATTTGCTCAGCCTGCAATGTCCGTACGTCGTAGATGACCTCCGAATCTGTTTCAGTTCGCTTGGCCGCTTTTCTAAACTGCTCGACGGTCAGGATGGGTGAGTTAGGGGCAACTTCGTCAAACCAACCATGCCTGCTCCGAAGAAATGAGCGCTCTATTGCACTCTCATCGTTAACTACAAAGTTGATCAACAGTTTGGTGCTGTACGCTCCGGCATCGACACGCTCCAATTTCTGCACACAAACGTCAAAATCACCTCCAAGCTCATCTGACAGAATCTGGCTCATGCTTGAAGCAAGTGTGGCTAAGCTCAGCTCAGTGATTTGTTTCATAGCTTCTCCTTGCGACGATGGTACTCAGCGATCGAAGATTAAAGTGAGGAAAACACATCCCGAACTCATCCAGAGCTATGCTGGCGCGTAGATTAGGAAATATGGTCACGGCTAAAGCGCAGCGAAAGCTCTACTCGCCGGCGATAGTTAGGCCGTCGATGCGGATGGTGGGGGCGGCGGAGGCGGAGCGGAAGATTAGGTCGTTGCCGATGGCGGTAATGTTTTGGAACATGTCGCGGAGATTGCCGGCTATGGTTATTTCTTCGACGGGGTGGGCGAGTTCGCCGTGTTCGATCCAGAGGCCGGCGGCGCCCTGGGAGTAGTCGCCGGTGGTGAGGTTGATGCCGAAGCCCATGGTTTCGGTGACGTAGAGGCCGGAGGGGACGCCGGCGATGATCCCTTCGGGGGAGAGGGCGGTGGAGTTGCCGAGGGTGTCGGTGGGGGGGGCGAGGTAGAAGTTGTGGGCGCCGGTGCCGGGGTTTCCGGCGAGGCCGCGGGAGGCGGAGGCGGTGGAGCGGGTGCCGAGTTTGCGGGCGGTGTAGGTGTTGGTGACGTAGGTTTGCAGCACGCCGCGATCGACGAGGACGGTGCGCCGGGTGGGGAGGCCTTCGGCGTCGAAGGGGCTGGTGCCGAAGCCGCCGACGCGTTCGCCGTGGTCGGTGAGGATGGTGGTTCCGTCGTCGATGAGGGTGATGTTGGCGCCGGCGATCTGTTGGCCGAGGGTTCCGGCGAGGAAGGAGGCGTTGCGGAAGACGGAGTCGCCGTCGACGGCGGCGAAGAGATTGCCGAAGAGGGAGCGGGCGATCTCCGGCGCGAAGACGACGGGGCACTGCTGAGTTTTGGCGCGGCGGGCGCCGAGACGGCGGAGGGTGCGTTGGGCGGCGATGCGGCCGATCTCTTCGGGGCTCTCGAGGCAGCGGGTGGTGCGGGCGGCGGAGTACCAATAGTTGCGCTGCATGCGGCCGTCGGGGTCGTGGGCGATGGGTGCGCAGGAGAAGCCGCAGTAGGACTTGCGGAACTCGCCCGCGAAGCCGCGGGAGTTGACGAGGATTTTGTGGGAGGTGGCGGTGTCGAAGTCGCCGCCGTTGGAGTTTTGGATGCGGGTATCGAAGGCGAGGGCGGCGGCCTCGCAGCGGCGGGCGATTTCGATGCGCTCGGCGGGGGGAAGGTGGTGGACGTCTTCGAAGTTGAGGCGGAGGCCGGTGGGGTCGTCTGGTGTGGCGAGGTTGGCGTCTTTGGAGCCGGCGGCGGGGCGATAGATGCCAAGTTCGGCGGGGTCGGGGAGGCCGGCGAAGGGGTCTTCGCCGGTGATGCGGGCGAGGTCGAGGGCGTTGGAGACGAGGCGGTCGAGGGCGTCGGGGGAGAGGTCGGAGGTGGAGACGGAGGCGACGCGCTGACCGCGAAAGACTCTGAGGCCGAGGGCTCGGGAGCCGGATTCCTTGAGGGTTTCGACCTCGCCGAGGCGGACGAGGGAGGAGAACTCTTCGCCCTCGTAGAGGACGACTTCGGCGTCGGTGGCGCCTGATTTGAGGGCTTGGTTGAGGGTGTCTTGGGCTAGGGCGAGGGAGATGGTGGGGGTGGAGCGTGTGGTGGCGGGGGTGGTGGCCATAAGGGTGATTCTATGGTGCGGGTTTGGGAAGTTGGTTGAGGTCGTAGACGAGGGTGGGGAACTCGCCGTTGTTGAAGCGGGCTACGGGTTTGGCGCAGAGTGTGGAGCGCATATGGGGGGAGGAGGGGCCGGCCTGGAAGGGTTCTGTGATGGGAACGCAGGTAGGAATGGGGGTGTGTGGCGAGAGATAGACGGTGGCGACGTAGAAGCGGACGTTGGCTTGGCGGAGGGCGGTGAGGAGAGGGGTTTGGGCGCGGATGAGGGAGAGGAAGTGGGGGTCCATGGTGAGGCCCTCGGTTTGGACGAGGGGGTCGGGAAGGAGGTACTGGACGAGGCCGGAGCGGTCGCCCATGGCGTAGATGGCGGGGGGGTGGGTGCGGGCGAAGTGGGCGAGGTCTTCGGCGACGGCGAGGATGGCGGTGGTCTGGGCGGTGTCGCGACGGGTGGCGAGGGCGGCGAGGAGGCCGAGGGAGCTGAGGGCGAGAGCGAGGGTGGGGCGGAGGAGGAGGGCGCGGATGGCGGGGAGGCGGGCGAGGAGGACGAGGGTGGAGAGGAGGGCGAGGCGGAAGGGGTAGAGGTACCAGGGCCAGAGGCGCCAGTCGGAGAGGACGGAGAGGACGAGGAGGTGGAGGAGGGGGAAGAGGCCGAGGGAGGCGAGGGTGACCGTGGCGATGGGGGAGAGTTTTTGGGGGGAGGAGGTGTGGGGGCGGCGGAGGTCGAGTGGGAGGAGGGCGAGGGTGGCGAGGGGTATGAGGAGTTTGAGGGCGGAGAGCGGGTGGGAGCCGGTGACGCTCTCCCAGACGGCGGCGGAGGGGAGGTGGGAGGTGCGGAGCTGTTTGGCGGCGCCGGAGATGGGGAGGGAGGTGCCGAAGAGGTGGTGGTTGAGGAGGAGGTAGAGGGCGATGGGGGAGAGGCCGAGGGCGAGGGCGAGGAGGCGGGCGGGGGTGAGTTGGCGGCGGAGAGAGGGGGTGAGGAGGACGCCGAGGGTGAGGAGGGCGAGGAGGAGGGCGGAGTCCAGACGGGAGAGGACGGTGAGGGCGAGGAGGAGGCCGAGGAGGAGGTCTTGGAGGAGGGTTGGGACTCGGGCGGGGGTGGAGATGGGGGTGAAGCGGTGGAGGAGGAGGGTGAGGGAGGCGAGGGCGAGGGGGACGGTGAGGGTGATCTCCATGCCGTCGAAGAAGAGCTTGAGGGCGTAGAGGGTGACGGCGAAGGCCAAGGGGAGGGCGGCGAGGGTGGAGAGGGCGGCGAGGCGGCGGAGCAGGTGGACGGAGAGGAGGAGGGTGGCGGTCGTGGCGGTGAGACCGGTGAGGCAGAGGATGGAGGCGAGCCAGGGGCCGGCGGTGGAGACGCGGCAGGCAGCGGTGAGGACGAGGAGCCAGAGGGGATGGTAGCCGTTGGTGGGGACGAGGCCGTTGGCGGTGGAGCCCGCGCCGTGGGCGAGGTTGCGGGCGATCTGGAGGTAGTAGAAGAAGTCGTCCTGCTGGAAGACGAGCCAGGGTTGGTGGGAGAGGAGGGGTTGGGCGAGGGGGATGAGGGCCAGGAGGAGAAAGGCGGTGCCGAGGTAGAGCGGAGTGGCGCTGGGGCGGATGTGGGGCTTGAGTGAGGGTTGAGTCATGCCGGAGACGACCCCTTGGGTGGCCGAGTCTTTCAGCGTAGACCAAGGGGCTGCTGAGTAGGAGTGGATTGGCAGTTAAGGGAGAGTGCTATGGCGGCGGACGCTACTGGGATGGGGTGTCCGCAGATTCGGAGAGGGCGCGGTTCGTTTCGATTTCGGCGCGGATGGATTCGAGCTGCTCGAGGATGAGGCGGACGGCGGTTGAGTCGAGGGGCAGGTGTGCGGGTGGGTTGGGGATGTCGAGCAGGGAGAGGATGGCCTCCGCGCCGCGGGTGAGGTCGCCGGTGAAGTTGGGCTGGAACTCGGCGTGGGCCTTCCAGGCGGTGTCGTAGTCGGGGATGGTGTGGGTGGCTGTCTGCTGGGAGCGGCCGAACCAGTCGGTGGGGAAGAGGCCGGGCTCGACGGCGGTGACGCGGATGCCAAAGGGAGCAAGCTCTTTGCGGAGGACGTCGGTGAAGCCTTCCATGGCGAACTTGGAGGCGTTGTAGACGCCGACGCCGGGGAAGGTGAGGAGGCCACCCATGGAGGTGATGTTGAGGATGAGACCGGAGCGGCGCTCCCGCATGGAAGGGAGGACGGCCTGCGTGACGACGAGTTGGGCGAAGACGTTGACTTCGAACTGGGCGCGGATCTGATCGAGGGTACATTCCTCGACGGGACCGACGAGGCCATAGCCGGCGTTGTTGATGAGGACGTCAATGGGCCCGAGGGTCTCGACGATGTCGGCGATGGCGTCGGGGATGGAGGTGGTGTTGGAGAGGTCGAGGATTCGGCCGTGCGCGCGGCCGTGGGCCTGCTGTTCGAAGGCGTCGCGATCGGCTTGTTTGCGGACGGTGCCGATGACGGTGTGGCCCTGCCGGAGGGCTTGTTCCGCGAGAGCTTTGCCGACGCCGGAGCTGACGCCGGTGATGAGGATGGTCTGGACGGGGTGGGAGGCGGAGGCGCGGGAGGAGGCCATGGATGGCAGTCTGATGCGTGTGCGGGTGGGCACGATGCGAGGGGTTTGCCGTCGCAGGGGTGTTGCGATGGTGCTGGGGTGGCCCAACGTTCACGGCGTCCCATGCCGGCGACGGCCGTGACGTCGCGGGTCGATTGTGGGCGTTGCGGCTAGAGGACGGGGTGCTCGGAGGTGCGGGAGGCTCGGCCGTCGGAGGCATTTTGGAAGGCGGAGGTGGAGGAGCAGAAGGCGGCGTCGGAGGCGAGTTTGTGCTCGACGTAGGCGACGGCGCCGACGCGGGAGGTTTTGCCGAGGATTTTGACTTCGCCGTGGCAGTCTTTGCAGCGGAACTCGGTGTCGTTGTCGGCGAGGGCTTCGGCGACGGATTTGGTCTTCCAGAAGGGCTCGTAGCCGCCACCGTCTTTGAGGCGGCGCCGTTTGACCTCGCACTCGAAGAGTTTTTCCTTGGGGGTGGCTTTGGTTGCGGTGGTCATGTCGAGCTCGCTTTCTGGTTGAGGGACGAAGGTTACTTCGAGGTTTGCCGGGCGGAGCGACGATTCCGTTCGCGGCGTCCGGCGATGGCGGCCCAAATGCCGATTGCGCCGATGAAAGCGCCGACGCCCATGGTGGAGAGAAAGACTTGCGCGTCAGTCAGCATCGGTACCGGTCTCCAGGAAGATGGCGATGGTTGCTGCGATTGCGAAGAGGAAGAGCGATGCGGTGAAGCTCCAAGCGATGAGGTTTGGCGTGATGCCTTTGGCTCCGAACGCAACGAAACGGTCGAGCACGGGGAAGACGAGGACGAGAACAGCGGCTTCGCCCAGGAAAGTTCGCGCAAGCGCGGCGAGCCGGTCGAGTCCGCCTGGTGGGAGGCTCATGCTTGATTATAGCGGTGGCAGATGGTCGGGTCAGCGGCCGGTGCCGCCGACGGTCATTTTGGTGAGCTTGACCGTGGGCATGCCGACGCCGACGGGGACGGACTGGCCTGCCTTGCCGCAGGTGCCGATGCCTTCGTCGAGGGCGAGGTCGTTGCCGACCATGGAGACGTATTTGAGGGCTTCGGGGCCGTTGCCGACGAGGGTTGCGCCTTTGACGGGGCGGGTGACGACGCCGTCTTCGATGAGGTAGGCCTCCGAGGCGGAGAAGACGAACTTGCCGTTGGTGATGTCGACCTGTCCGCCGCCGAAGTTGACGGCGAAGAGGCCGCGCTTGACGGAGCGGATGATGTCTTCGGGCATGTCGTCGCCCGCGAGCATGTAGGTGTTGGTCATGCGGGGCATGGTGATCTGCTGGTAGGACTCGCGGCGGCCGGAGCCGGTGGACTGCGTGCCCATGAGGCGGGCGGACATCTTGTCGGTGAGATAGCCCTTGAGGATGCCGTTTTCGATGAGGACGTTTTCCTGGGTGGGCACGCCTTCGTCATCGACGTTGAGGGAGCCGCGGCGATTGGGCATGGTGCCGTTGTCGACGACGGTGACTTTGGGGCTGGCGACCTGCTGGCCGATGAGGCCGGCGAAGGCGGAGGTTTTTTTGCGGTTGAAGTCGGCTTCGAGGCCGTGGCCAACGGCTTCGTGGAGGAGGACGCCGGGCCAGCCTGGGCCGAGGACGACTTCCATCTCGCCGGCGGGGGCGGGGACGGCGCCGAGCTGGAGGAGTGCGGTGCGGGCGGCCTCGCGGGCGAAGTGCTCGGGGGACTTGGGGCCCTGAAAGAAGTCGAGGGCGATACGGCCGCCGCCGCCGGAGGAGCCGCGGGCGATGTTGGAGGGGGTGTTGGGGTCGGCGGCGATGACGAAGACGTTGAGGCGGGCGAGGGGCTGGGTGTCGGAGGCGAAGGTGCCGTCGGAGGCGGCGATGAGGATGCGGCGGAGCTCGTCGTTGAAGGAGGCGCGGACTTGGGTGATGCGGGAGTCGAAGGCGCGGGCGGCGCGGTCGGCGCGCTCGATGAGCTTGAGTTTTTCGGAGATTTCGGCGTCGGCGGTGGCGCCGGCTACGGGGTAGAGCGAGGGGACAGAGGTGTGGGTGAAGCCGTGCTCGAGCTGCTTGGCGGGGCCGGAGGCGATGAGGGCGGCGGTGCGGGCGGCCTTGAGGAGGCGATCGGCGGAGAGGTCGTCGGTGTAGGCGAAGCCGGTGCGCTCGCCGGAGAGGACGCGGATGCCGCAGCCGACGGAGATGCCCTGGGAGGCGGTTTTGACGATGCCCTCGTCGATGCCGAGGGAGGTGGAGGTGACGGACTCGAAGTAGAGGTCGGCGAACTCGCCACCGGCGGAGAGTGCTTCGGCGAGGCAGCGCTCCATGAGGCGCTCGGAGATGCCGAGTTTGTCGGTGAAGAAGCGCTTGTGGTCTGTGCCGTGCGGGGCCGTCGTCATCTGTTCATGATAGCTGACGGGGTTTGCGGGTGCTTAGCGGCGGGCGGGCTCGGCGATGTCGCGGAGGTGGTCGTCGATGTCGTCGATCTTGTCGGTGACGAGGCTGAGTTTGCGAGAGAGGGCCTGAATCTCGGCTTCGGCGCGGCGGTTGACGGCATAGTCGAGCTCGCCGCGCACGCGGTCTTTCGAGTCCTGGCGATTTTGGCTCATCATGATGACCGGCGCCTGGATGGCGGCGAGCATGGAGAGGAAGAGATTGAGGAGGATGAAGGGGTAGGGATCCCAGGCCTTGCCGCGCAGGAGGATATTGATCGTGGTGTATGCGGTGAGGACGAGGGCGAAGAGGATGATGAAGGTCCAGGAGCCGCCGAAGCGAGCGACGCCGTCGGCGATGCGTTCGCCGGTGGTCTCTTCATCTTCGATCAGGTCGTTGGCGTTGCGGCTGGCGCGGATGCGGACGAGCTCGTGGGAGGCGTGGAGTTGGCGGCCGAGTACGGTCATCATGTCCATGCCTGCCATGGGTTTGCGGGTGAGCAAGACGATGATGTCGTCGCGGCTGAGTTCGATGCAGTGGGTTTCTTCGAGGGCGATGGCGGTGGTGCGGTGCTCGGTGGTCTCGAGCATGGAGGCGAGCCCGAAGACTTCGCCTTCGGAGGCGGTTTCGAGGAGGACCTCCTGGGCGTCTTCGTCGATGACGGAGACTTCGACGGCGCCGGAGCGGACGACGTAGGCGTTATTGCCTGGGTCGCCGATGCGCCAGATGCGTTTGCGGGCGGGAAAGGTGCGGAGTTCGACCTGCATGGACAGGACGGTGAGCTCATCCTCGTCGAGCAGAGCGAAGAGAGGGACGTGGCGAAGGTCATCCGGGCTACAGGGCATGGCAGCACCTCGGGTGGGCTGAGGTAAGAGTGATTGATTTGGTTTGACCGCGCGGTGCGTGCACCGGGCTGGTCAGCAAGGACAGGGTACGACGACGGCGCGGTTTCTGGTTACAAGTGGGTGAGAAACGAGCGCTCGATGTGGTTGACGGCGCGGTCGCGGATGGGCGAGCCGGCTTTGGGGGCTGGAGGAGCGGGAAGCTGGCCGCGGATGTGCTACGGTCACAGCGAGAGGGGGAGGTGCGCGGGTGAACCAGGAGGATTTGCGGTATCCGTTGGGGAGGTTTGCAACGCCGGAGACGGTGTTGCGGGAGGAGCGCGAGCTGGCGATCGCAGTGTTGGCGGAGCTGCCGAGCGAGCTGCGCAACGCGGTGCGAGGGCTCGACGTGGCACAGCTGGGGACACCGTACCGGGAGGGTGGATGGACGGTGCGGCAGGTGGTGGATCATCTGGCGGATTCGCACACGAATGCGGTGGTTCGCGTGAAGCTGGCGTTGACGGAGGATCGGCCGACGATCAAGACGTATGACGAAGGGGCGTGGGCCAGGTTGCACGATGCGACGGCGCCGATCGAGTGGGCGCTGGAGCTTTTGGAGTCTCTGCACGCGCGATGGGTTTATCTCCTGCAGGGGCTGGGGGACCAGGCGTGGATGCGGGAGTTTGTGCACCCGGAGCGCGGACCGCAGACGGTGGAGGTGGCGACGCTGCACTATGCGTGGCACTCGCGGCACCATGTGGCGCAGATCCAGCGGCTGCGGCAGAGGGAGGGATGGTAGGTGAGGGTACGGATCGCCGCGACCACCGATGAGCTGCGGGCTTGCCTGCCGGTGATGCGGGAGCTGCGACCGGAGCTGGGCGAGGCGGAGATGCTGTCCCAGGTGGAGCTGCAGCGGAGGGAGGGGTATCGGGTGGCGATGCTGACGGTCGATGGCGTGGTGAAGACGGTGGCCGGATTTCGTGTGCAGTTGATGTTGTCGAGCGGGAAGACGATGTATGTGGATGACCTGGTGACGGCGGGTGCGGCGCGGTCGGAGGGGTATGGGCGGGAGATGCTGCGATGGTTGACCGAGCTGGCACGGGCTGAGGGGTGTGCGACGATCTCGCTGGACTCGGGGACACAGCGGCGCGAGGCGCACGCGTTTTACTTAAGGGAGCGTTTGCGAATCACGAGCTTTCATTTTGCGATGCCACTTTAGCGGCAGAGACGGAGGCAGATCCGCACAGGTGGCTGTGGAGACGGTGGATGGGACGTCCCTAGAAAGTGCAAGGGTGCTGGCGGAGGAGCGGTGCTAGGGTCGGCACATGGCGATGGGGTGCATGCGGGTGGAGCAGGAGTCGCCGGAGACGGTGCGGCAGGCTGTTCGCGAGTTTTTGGAGCGGTACCCGCGCGCGCAGGTGAGGGAGGCTGGCGAGCGGCTGTTTGAGATGGGCGAGGCGAGCTACGAGCTGAGCGAAGAGGATCGCCGGGTGGTGCTGCACCTTTGGTCGACGGAGCGAAACGTGGTGCGCCGGCTGCTGAGCGCGACACGGCAGGGAGGCGTGCTTCGGCTGCAGGCGCTGCGGCTGGGACAGAGGATGCCGACACGGATGGAGTTGGTGGGCGACGAGGCTCGTGAACTGCCGATGTCGCGGGAGCGGGCGAGGGCGCGATACGCGGAGTTGCTGACGCGGGTCCTGGTGCGCGAGTTCGCGGACTTTGGCGTGGAGGGCGCACGGTCGACGACCGACCTGCAGCACTCGTTCGGGCCGGCGTTTGTGCGTGGAGTGCAGACGCAGGGCAAACGGGCGTGGGCGTTTGTGGGTGTAGGCGAGGGCGAGACGCAGGCGGTTGTGGACGGTGTGTTAACCGTGGGGATCTTGTGGATGGCGTATCTGCGGGAGCGGGCAGGCGGGCAGCGGCTTGTGGGTGGGTTACGACTGATCGTGCCGGAGGGACGGGCGATGGTGACGCAGTCTCGGCTGGCGTGGATGGATGAGCGAATCGCGCGATACGAGTTGTATGAGCTGGTGGAGCGGACGGGGGAGCTGCGGCGCTGCGATCCACAGGACCGGGGCAATCTGCGGACGGGTCTGTCGCGAGCTCCGGAAGAAGAGAAGGCGCTCGACGCCGACGGGCGGTTTGGGGCGGCGCTGCCCGCGGTGCTGGGATTGCTGCCCGGTTTGCCGGAGGGGGAGACGGGCTGGGGCGAGGGTGCGCGTGTGCGGGCACAGATGGCGCGGATGGGTGTGGAGACGAGGCTGCGGACCGGGGTGGAGCTGGCGTTTCTGCGACACGGATTGGAGTTTTGCCGGATCAGACTGGGGTATGGGGAGGAGGGGTTCAACCGTTTGCCTGAGGTACTGGTGGGTGCGGGGGTGAACGAGACGAGACTGACCGCCGGCAACGCGGGGGAGATGCAGCGACTGGTGGCAGAGCTCTTTGCCCGACGGTGCGGGCTGCCGCGCAGGTCGGGGGATGGCGAGGGCGAGAGGATGGCGGAGAACGACCCGCTGTATCGCGTGCAGCCGGAGCGATGGCTGGAGAGCCGGTTGCGTGGAGCGATTGAGGTGGTGGATGAGAGCTTGTGCGGCGAGCCCGTGTACGCACAGGTTGGGGCGTTGGCAGGGGCGAGTGATCGGGGTGTGATCGATCTGCTGGCGCGCACGCGGGAGGGGCGGCTGGCGGTACTCGAGGTGAAGACGGAGGAGGACCTCCATCTGCCGTTGCAGGGTCTGGATTACTGGATACGGGTGCACGACCACCACCTGGGAGATGTGGATGCGGCGACTGGTCTGGGAGATCTGCAACGGCAGGGGTACTTCCCTGGGGTGCGTCTGCGGGCGGAGTCGCCGCTGTTGTTCCTGGTGGCGCCGGCGCTGCACATCCACCCGTCGACCGAGGTGGTGCTGCGGCACGTTCACCCGAGCGTGGCGTGGCAGCTTGTGGCGCTTGATGAGCGGTGGCGTTTGCGACTGAAGCCGGTTTGGAGACGGCGGCCGGAGGAGCGCGCGATCGTGGCTTAGGTGAGGAGGCGCGGGCCGACGGAGCCTGCTCGGTGAGGCGGTGGTGGGGCTGGGGCGCCGGAAGTTTCGGGTAGAGGAGCTCCCCACGGCGGAAGAGGTGCCGGAGTGCGGCCTGGGTGATGCGGGTGAGGCGGTTGGCGGCGCGGAGGAGGGTGTGCCAGGCGCGGGCGGCGGGTAGAGGCAGGCGGGCGACGGGGACGACACAGAGCCAGAAGCGCCAGTTGCGGCGGAAGACGGGGCGGAGCATGGGGATGATGGGCTCCTGGAGCATGGCGTGCTCGCGGCCGCGGCGGGCGAGCATGATGCTGTCTGGGAGCCAGTAGCGGAGGACGCCGTTCATGAGGGCGCGGGCGAGCTGGGGTTCCGGGTGAGGCTCGGCGTTGAAGTAGAGCTGTGCGAGGCGATGGAGGCGGAGGCCGAAGACCTCGCAGACCCCCCAGCCGCCGGAGTTGAAGTGGCGGTAGGCGAGGAGGCGTTGCCAGACAAAGAGGACGCGGCAGCGGCGGTGAAGAAGGGGGAAGACGGCGCCGAGTTGGAGGAGGTTGGAGTCGCGGAGGGAGTCAAGGGGTGGGTGAGGGATGGCGAGGAGGCGCTCCCGGTTGACGATGACGACGGAGATGAGGCCGATGAGGGCGTTGACTTTCTCGAGGAGGTAGGCGCCATCGGTGACGATCTCGGCGAAGCGGCCGAAGCGGTCTTGGGTGATGGAGGAGAGGTTGGGGGGGAGGGTGATGGAGAAGCCGAAAGAGGAGAGGTAGACGAGGTCGACGGGGGCGGTCTGTTCGGCCTGGAGGAGGAGGGAGACGAGTTGTGGGATGGCGTTGGGGGTGGGGAGGTCGTCGTCGCCGAGGAGCCAGAGATAGCGGCCGCGGGCGAGCGAGAGGCACTGGAGGAAGTTGCCGTCGGCGCCGAGGTTTTCGGGGTTGCGGACGGAGCGGAGGGGGAGACCGCGCTGCCCGAAGCTGGCGATGATGGCGGGGGTGGAGTCGGTGGAGGCGTTGTCGGAGACGAGGAGTTCGATCTGGTCGCCGAGTTGCGGGAGCTGGGGGAGGAGAGCGTCGAGGAGTTCGGCGAGGAAGGGGGCGCGGTTGAAGGTGGGGATGGCGATGGTGAGAAGGGGGGCGCTAGGCATGCCAGAGCCTGCGGTATTTCTGGAAGGTGAAGGTACCGAAGCCGAGGCCGATGACGAGGGTTCCGGCGAGGTATCCGGAGGCGATGCCGGCGGCGCCGAAGGATCGGCCGAGGAGGTAGACCATGGGGACGGTATAGAGTGCGCCGACGACGGAGTTGAGCATGAACTTTTCCTGTTTGTGCGCGCGGAGGTACATGGCTTCGGCGGAGACGACGTTGTTGCCGACGGAGCCGAGGAGCATGAAGGCGAGGGGGAGCGGGGCGAGGAGGCGGCCGGCGAGAGGGTGGCCGAGATGGGCGAGGGTGAGGGCGCCGAGGAGGACGACGAGTGCGCCGAGGATATTGACGGAGGCGGACTGGAGGAGGGCGGCACGGAAGCGGCGGTCGAGCTCGGGGAAGCGGCGGAGGGCGATGAGCTGGCCGAAGGGGGCGGCCTTGGTGTTCATCCAGGCGATGGCGATGGAGGAGAGGCGCCGGCGATGTTGAGCGTCATGCCCATGCGGCCGGCCTCGATGGGGCCCCAGCGGGCGAAGAGGACGGGGGTGAAGAGCTGAAAGGTGAAGTATCCGCAGACCCAGGAGACGGCCATGCGCCACTGGAAGGGCCAGATGTCGGAGCGCCAGGAGATGCCGTCGGCGGGCGAGATGGGGAGGCGGAGGAGGGTGAGGAGGAGGCCGCGGCGGGTGAGGAGGAAGGCGATGCCGGCGAGCGCCTGGCCGCCGATGATGAGGCCGGGGGCGAAGAGGCCGTGGTGGAGGGCGAGGGCGGACCAGCCGAGGAGGGAGCCGGTGACGGCCTGGGCGAGGCGGGCGCGGGCGACCTCGCGGACGTAGCCGCAGCCTTCGAGGAAGGAGAAGAGGGGGTCGATGCAGAAGGTGAAGGTGGTGGCGAGGGCGGCGACGGCCCAGGGTCCGCGCCAGGCGACGGGGGTGGAGGAGGCGTGGGTGGAGAAGAAGTGGTGTCCGGCGGGGAGGAGGACGGCGAGCAGGAGGAGGGCGGCGGCGGAGTACCAGCGGACGGCCTTGCCGAGGGTGGAGGCGAGGCGACGGGCGTTGGCGAGGGGGCCGTCGATGCGGCCGTCGCGGTGGAGGGTGAGGTGGGCGGCCTCGTGGCTGGCGGTCTGGAGGATGACGACGGAGAAGCCGAGTTCGAAGATGATCTGGAGGTTAACCAGCGGGTAGAAGGTGTAGTAGTAGCCCTGCTCGGTGGGGGAGAGAAAGCGGGCGATGAGGGTGAGGGTGAGGAGGCCGGAGAGGGCGGACCACCCGCGGGCGAGGACGGTGAAGAGGATGGCGGCGTCGAGGCCGATGAGGCGGGCGAGGCGGTGGGCGAAGGGCTGAGGGGCTTCGAGATCGGCGCGGTGTTCGAGTGATTCGAGGGCGGGGGTGTCGGCGACGGGGGGGTGGTCGTCGAGGAGCGACGTGATGGAGATGGCGGAGTCGACGTCTGTGCCGGGGAGGAGCGCCGGTGGGGAGGTCGCCGGGGCGGGAGAGGCCGTGGATTGAGGGGTTTCGGCGAGCAGCGGATCGGGGGAGGATCGGGGCATGCGGAAGGTATGCGGCTGCGTAAACAGAGCGCGACCTGCACAGGGGTCATGGTATCAGGGGACGGTTGGGACGGGGTTAGATGTAGCAGGAGGTCATGCCTCGCTTTTCGAGGTATCGCTGGTGGAATTCCTCGGCTTTCCAGAAGGTCTGCGCGGGTTCGACGAGGGTGGCGATGGTCTCGCGGTAGATGCCGCTGGCGATGAGTTCGGCGATGTGGGCGTGGGCGGCATCTGCCTGGGCGGGGGTGTGGGTGAAGATGACGGAGCGATACTGGCTTCCCCAATCGGGGCCCTGGCGGTTGCGTTGGGTGGGGTCGTGGAGGGCGAAGAAGGCGTCGAGCAGGGTGTCGTAGGGCAGGCGGAGGGGGTCGAAGGTGAGTTGGACGACTTCGGCGTGGCCTGTTTTGTCGGTGCAGACTTCTTTGTAGGTGGGGTGGTTGAGGGTGCCTCCCTCATAGCCGACGGCGGTATCGAGGACGCCGTTCATATCCGCGAAGCGGGCTTCGACGCCCCAGAAGCAGCCCGCGCCGAATGTTGCCTTTTCAGTTGCCACGTGTAACTCCTTGTTTTGCAATGTTTCCGTGCTTCATGGCGATTGGACGCGCGGCTGCTTGTGGAGGTTCGCGGCAGGAGCGCTCTCGCGGTTTGCATTTTCGTGAAAGCAAGGTGCGGTTGTCGAGGGGGCGATTGAGGGAGGTGAAATCGGTGGTACAGGACGGAAGTTCCTGCCGTGCGGGAGAGGGGGTCGAAGGGAGTTGCGGCTGGTTTTTGCGCAGTTAAGCGGGTCGGTGGCGGGAGTTGGGCTGGGGTTTGCGGCGGGCGGAGCGCGGGGGAACGGGTTTCTTGAGCTGGGCGGCTTCGGGGAGTTCGCGTTTGCGCTCGACCTTGCGGCCGGAGGCGGCGCGGCCGAGGGCGGTGACCTCGCCGGGGGTGAGTTCGCGGAATTCGCCGGGTGGGACGTCGAGCTGGAGGGCGCCGTAGGCGATGCGGCGGATCTTTTCGACGTGGTGGCCGACTTCCTCGAACATTTTGCGGAGCTGGCGGTTGCGACCTTCGGTGAGGGTGACCTGAAACCAGGGATTGTCTCCGCCGCGGACCTGATCGATCTGGGCTGGTGCGGTGACGACGCGGTCGCGGCGGCCGGAGCGGACCTCGTTGAGGCGGCCGCGGTCGATCATGACGCCACGGCGGAGTTGATCGAGGGCCTGTGGTGCGGGCATGCCGGAGACTTTGACGAGGTAGGTCTTTTGAACACCGGTGGAGGCTTTGGAGAGGCGGTTGGCGAGGTCGCCGTCGTTGGTCATGAGGAGCAGACCCTCGGAGAGGTAGTCGAGGCGACCGACCGGATAGAGGCGGGGGAGTTTGCCGTGCGGACCCTTTGCTTTGGGGGTGAGGAGGAGGTCGGTGACGGTGGGGCGGTGCTGCGGATCGGCGAGGGTGGTGACGTAGCCTCGGGGCTTGTTGAGGAGGAACCAGCGGGTTTCTTCGGGACCCTGGAGGAGTTTGCCGTCGACGCGGATGTGGTCGCGAGAGGGGTCGGCCTTGGTGCCGAGCTCGGTGACGGTGGCGCCGTTGAGCTCGACGCGGCCGGCGAGGATGAGCTCTTCGGCTTTGCGGCGGGAGGCGATGCCGGCCTGGGCAAGGATCTTCTGGAGGCGCTCACCGGCGGGGGGCGTCGGGGTGTTGGCGGCAGGCGGCGTGGCGGTGCGAGGAGGCATGAGGTCGATTATGACGCTTTTGCGTGAGGGCGCCTTGGGTGAGGATGTGATGTTCTAGGGGCGCATCTTCTGGCGGCTCGCTGGACGGCGATGTGAGAGGCCGAGGCGAAGTGGTTTCCGCCGAAAAGCGGAGACGGCGTTCCGGGCATGGGAACGCCGATTTCACCAGAGGAGGTAGCCTGAATGCGCTTTGGTAAAAGCGGAGGGCTGCGGATCACCATACGAATCGAGGAACGATTCATATGGGCCCTTGCAGCCTAGCTTTGATACTGTCCAAGGTGTTTTAGCGCTTCAATAACCCCGGGGTGGTTAGCCGCCACCTCGGGTTCTGATATAGTGTCTCGGGTTTGGGGGTGAAGGTCAAGAGAAATCAGTCGCGACGGCCGGAGAAGATGCGGGTGAGGGCGAGGAAGACGTTGAGGCCGTCGAGGTAGATGGAGAGTGCGAGTTCGACTGGGGTTGCGCCGTCTCCGCCGTTGCGGATGCGCATGAAGTCGACGACGATGAGGACCGAGAAGATGGCGAGCGCGAACCAGGAGTAGACGGTGGGCTGAATGAAGTGGAAGAACATGGAGAGGATGCCGGCGACGACGAGGAGCAGAAGCGCTCCCATGACCCAAGCGCCGACGCGGCGGTAATCGAAGTTGACGAACTGCGCGCCGATGCCGAGGACGCCCATGCCGACACCGGTGGTCATGGCGGCGTTGAAGATGACGCCCTGCATGCCTGCGCCGAGGAGCATGTGCATCCAGGGGCTGATTTCGAAGCCCATGACGACGGCGAGGGTGAGGAACATGCCAAAGGAGAGCAGGGCGTTCCGCCGTGTGGCGCGGACGGCGAAGATGAGGGCGAAGCTGGCGATGACACAGAGGATGAGGATTCCCTGCCCGAAGGAAGGCGGCGCCAGCCAGACGCCGACGGCGGAGGCGAGGAAGCCGAGCGAGGCGATGGTGAGCACCTGGGGGAGCAGGGCCGGCACGACGCGGCTCTGTCGAGCGGAGACGGGAAGTGGTTGGAGGACGCGAGAGTTCATTGTGGCTGGGCCTCTCCTTAGGACCTGTATCAGTTTAGATGCACTCCGAGGGGGAAAGTGAGCGAAATTGACTCACATCTTGATCGGTCCAAGGCCGTGGCTTGCGTGTGGGCGAAAGGAAGGAGTGACGGTGGGGAGTCTGCCGGTGCGGAGACGAATCTAACTGAATTGACGACGACTTGACGATGGTGAAGGGCCGCTGTGGACTGTGGCCCCGTGCGCCGAAGGAGCATAGATGGCGGAGGTTGCGCAGGCTGAGGAAGTTCGGGATCCCGTGTGCGGGATGAAGGTGGACCCGCGACGGGCGGCGGGGGAGCAGGAGTTTGAAGGGGAGACCTACTACTTTTGCGGGCGGTCGTGCGTGCAGAGGTTTGCGGCCGATCCGAGGAGCTTTCTGGAGCCGGCGGTGAAAGAGGCGGAGCCGGCAGGGGAGGGTGAGGCGGCGGCGGGGGCGGCGGCAGGTGTGGAGTACATCTGCCCGATGGACCCCGAGGTGCGGCAGATGGGCCCGGGAAGCTGCCCCAAGTGCGGGATGGCTTTGGAGCCGGAGACGGCCACGCTGCCGCCGCGGCGAACGGAGTACACGTGCCCGATGCACCCGGAGGTGGTGCGGCCGGAGCCGGGCGCGTGTCCCATCTGCGGGATGGCGCTGGAGCCGCGCGAGGTGACGGCGGCGGAGGTGAACCCGGAGCTGGCGACGATGACGCGGCGGTTCTGGGTGAGCGCCGCCTTGGCGCTGCCGCTGCTGGCGCTGATGATCTCCGGGATGTTTCGCTCGATGCCGCTGCAACACCTGATGGGTGCGCGGAGCTGGGCCTGGGTGGAGATGGCGCTGGCGACGGCCGTGGTGTTCGGATGTGGGTGGCCGCTGCTGGTTCGCGGATGGCAGTCGGTGGTGAACGGCCACTTGAATATGTTCACGCTGATCGATTTGGGGACGGGGGCGGCGTATGGCTACAGCGTCGTGGCGACGATTGCGCCGGGGGTGTTTCCGGCCTCGATTCGTGCCGCTGGGGGTGAGGTTGCGCTGTACTTCGAGCCCGCCGTCGCCATTATCACGCTGGTGCTGCTGGGCCAGGTGATGGAGCTGCGTGCGCGGGCGGCGACGGGGAGCGCGATCCGGGGGCTGCTGGGGCTGGCGCCGACGACGGCGAGGCGGTTGGACGCCAAGGGAGGCGAAGGCGATGTGCCGTTGGACGAGGTGCGCGTGGGGGATCGGCTGCGAGTGCGACCGGGCGAGCGAGTTCCGGTGGATGGCGCGGTGATGGAAGGGCAGAGCGCGGTCGACGAGTCGATGATCAGCGGCGAGCCGATCCCTGTGGAGAAGGGTGTGGGAGCCAAGGTGGTGGGGGGGACGGTGAATGGGACGGGTAGCTTTGTGATGCGAGCGGAGCGTGTTGGAGCGGAGACGATGCTGGCGCAGATTGTGAGGATGGTGAGCGCGGCGCAGCGGAGCCGGGCACCGATCCAGCGTCTGGCGGACCGGGTGTCGGGGTATTTTGTTCCGCTGGTGCTTGGGGCGGCGGCGGTGACGTTTGCCGTGTGGATGACCGTGGGACCGCAGCCGCGGCTGGCGCACGCGCTGGTGAACGCGGTGGCGGTGCTGATTGTGGCTTGTCCGTGTGCGCTGGGGCTGGCGACGCCGATGTCGATTATGGTGGGCACGGGACGGGGTGCGGGAGCGGGCATTCTGTTTCGGGATGCGGAGGCTATGGAGCGGCTGCGGGCGGTGACGACGCTGCTGGTGGACAAGACGGGGACGTTGACGGAGGGCCGACCGACTCTGGCCGTGGTGGGGCCGAGCGGCGCGATGACAGAGGGTGAGCTGCTGGGGCTGGTAGCGAGCCTGGAGCGCTCGAGTGAGCACCCGTTGGCGACGGCGGTGGTGCGGGGCGCGGAGGAGAGAGGCGTTGCGATTCCGGCTGCGAAGGAGTTTGTGTCGTTGCCGGGCCGAGGGCTGCGCGGTGTGGTGGAGGGGAGGGAGGTCGCGGTGGGAAATGCGGCGTTGCTGGGGGAGATGGGGGTGGATGCGGGCGCGCTGATGGAGCGAGCGGAGGGGTTGCGAGGAAAGGGACAGACGGTGATGCTGGTGGCGGTGGACGGTGTTGCGGCGGGGCTGGTGAGCGTTGCCGACGCGATGAAGCGGTCGACGCCGGAGGCGATACGGGAGCTGAAGGCGGCGGGGTTGCGGGTGATGATGGTAACGGGGGACGATGCGACGACGGCGCGCGCGGTGGCGGCGGAGCTTGGCATTGAGTTTGAGGCTGGGGTGCTGCCGGAGGGGAAGGCGGAGGTGGTGCGGGCGCACCAGAGGGGTGGAGCGGTGGTGGCGATGGCCGGGGATGGCGTGAACGATGCACCGGCGCTGGCGCAGGCGGACGTGGGTCTGGCGATGGGGACGGGGACGGATGTGGCGATGGAGGCGGGGGGGGTGACGCTGCTGACGGGAGATCTGCGTGGAGTTGTTCAGGCACGCCGGCTGAGCGAGTTGACGATGCGTAACATACGCCAGAACCTCCTGTTCGCGTTTTTGTACAACATGCTCGGGGTGCCGCTGGCGGCGGGCGTTTTGTTTCCGGTGTTTGGGCTGCTGTTGAACCCGATGATCGCGGCGGCTGCGATGAGTTTGAGTTCGGTATCGGTGATTGGGAACTCGCTGCGGCTGCGGAGTGTACGGATCTAGGCGGGTTACCTGGACGGGGAGGGTGCCGCGGATTTCTGTCGTCTGGAGGGGCTAACGAGGTCGAGGAAGGCTGGATCTCGCCGGATGGGGGCGAGGTCGGCGTCTGTTGAGGCTTCCTCCAGATCGCTGTAGCCGGTGGCGAAGGCCTGTTGCAGGGCGGAGATCGCGTCGTGGTGCTGCCCTGCCCCCGCGGCGATACAGGCGAGGTTGTACCAGGCGATGGAGGGTTCGCCGTGTGCTGATGCGGTGATCTGCGCGATGGTGTTTGTGTAGAGCGATCGGGCTTCTGGGTAGCGTCCGAGTTGAACGAGCGCTCGCGCGAGAGCGACGAGGCTTTGCTGGGTGTCGGGATGTTGCGGGCCGAGGGCCTGGCGTTGTGCGGTAAATGCCTGTCGGGCGAAGGATTCAGAGGCCTGGAAGTGTTTCTCGCTGAAGAGGACTCTTGCCATGAGGCAGAGCGATGCCATGGTGTCGGGGTCGGTCGCATCGAGGATGCGGGTCTGGGACTTGATGGTGTCGGCGAGGAGCTTTTCTGCTTCGGGGAGGCGGTTTTGGTGGAAGAGGACTTCGGCGAGGTTGTATTGGGCGAGCAGAGTGTCGGTGTGGTTGGGACCTGTGGATCGCCGGCGGGTTGCGAGGACCTCGGTGAGGAGACGCTCGGCCTCGCCGTATTTCTTTTCGCCGGAGAGTAGGTTGGCGAGACCTTCCTTCGCGTTGGTGGTGAATTGGTGATCGGGACCAACCTCCCGGGTCTCGATAGCGAGCGCGCGGCGGTAGAGGGCTTCTGCTTCGGCCTGGTGGCCTCGTTGGGCGGCGAGGGTGTTGGCGAGGGTGGTCATGGTGCTGGCGGTGTCGGGGTGTTCCGGACCGAGGATGTGTTGTTCGAGGTCGAGGGTTTGGCGGTCGAGGGCCTCGGCGTCTCGGGAGCGGCCCTGGTCAGCGAGGGTGTTGGCCAGGTTGTGCATGGTGACGAGGATGAAGGGGTGACCAGGCCCGAGGGTATTGCGTTCGTCGTTCAGGAGACGGCGTTGTTCATCTTCGGCTTCCCCGAAGCGGTTTTGTCCTTTCAGGGAGCCGGCGAGGGTGTTGCGCGAGCGGAAGAGGGCGAGTTTGTCGGCTTCCGAGTCTTTTGTTTTGATGACGGCGAGGACCTGTCGCTCGAGCTTCTCCGCCTCGCCGAAGTGAGCGTTTCGCTCCAGCAGCGAGGCGAGGTCATGCATGGTACGGAGGGTGAGGCGATCTTTGGGGCCGAGCGCGGCTTGTTCGGCAGCGAGTGTGGAGCGCATGAGGGCTTCGGACTCGGGGACGCGGCCTTCGCGATCGAGAATTTCGGCGAGTTGGTTGAGGGAGAGGAAGGTATTGGGATCGGCGGCGCCGAACGCCCGGCGGCGGATGCTGAGGGCGCGCCCGGCGAGTGTCTCCGCTCGCGTGTACAGGCCGAGGCCGGTGTAGGTTCTGGCCATGACTTCCATGAGCTGGGTTTGGACGGGCGCGTCCAGACCGATGCCGCGATCGATCTGTTGTGAGGAGTTGTCAAGGATCTCCCGAGCGGAGATGGTGCTGCCGCGCGCCTCGCTTGGGTCGGAGACCTTGAACATATCGACCATGAAGTCGGCGATCCGATCGGCGCGGTCTCTCTGGCGGCGGGTGTTGCGGAGCTGAACTGCCTGCGCGATGACGAAGCCTATGAGGACGAGCACACTGAGGGCGGCGATGAGCACGCCTGTCCGATGACGGCGGACGTACCGATTGAGGAGATAGAGGGAGTTGGACTCCCTGGCGGTGACGGGCTGGTTGCCGAGGTATCTGCCGATGTCGGCGGCGAGCTCGGTGGGGCTGGCGTAGCGCCTGGATCGATCTCGTTCCAGCGCCTTTAGAGTGATGGCGTCGGCATCACGCTGCAGAGTTCGTATGAGCGCGGGCAGGGTGGTTCCGCGCTTGTCCGCGATGTCAGTGTCAGCCTGCGCCGTGAGTCTGGCGCTTGGCCGGATGGGGTCGGACTCCCGCAGCTCGCGGAGGATGTCGTAGTAGGAGTGACCGGCGAGGTCTGACGGGAGGAGACCGGTGAGGAGTTCGTAGAGCACGACGCCGAGCGAGTAGACGTCGGTTCGGGTGTCGACATCCCCGTTGCTGAGCCCGCACTGTTCCGGACTCATGTAGCCCAGGGTTCCAACGAGGAGGGTGGCCTGGGTGAGGGTGGCCTGGGCCGCGGTGTCTTTGGCGATACCGAAGTCGATGATCTTGGGGACGGCCTTGCCGTCGATCTCGGCGATCAGGATGTTGGAAGGTTTGAGATCGCGGTGGATGATGGCTTTGTGGTGGGCGTGTTGCACGCCTTCGCAGACCAGCTGAAAGAGGGCGAGGCGGTCGGGCAGTTTGAGTTGTTTCTGGTCGCAGTATGTGGTGATGGCACAGCCCTCGATGTACTCCATGACGAGATAGGGCTGGCCCGCGGGGGTGGT
Organism: Acidobacteriaceae bacterium; assembly: GCA_965218895.1. Classification (GTDB taxonomy): domain Bacteria; phylum Acidobacteriota; class Terriglobia; order Terriglobales; family Acidobacteriaceae; genus Edaphobacter. The sequence goes on from CBDCMI010000011.1 coordinate 48,999, forward strand.
TCCGGCGTCGAGAACACCGGCGATGGCTGGGTGATTCATGCTGGCCAGGGTTTGGCTTTCGGAGAGAAATTTATGCTTGACCGACTGGCTGCGGAGGTCGACGCGGATGAGTTTGAGGGCGACCTTGCGGTGAACCGGCTCTTTCTGCTCGGCGAGCCAGACCTGTCCCATGCCGCCGGTGCCGAGTTCTTTTTTCAGTTCATAGGGGCCGATGATCTTGGGGACGTCCCAGAGGCTGTCGGGCGAGCCGGGCCACAGCTGGAGGGAGAGATCGGCGGAGTTACGGGAGGCGGCCAGGAGCGAGTCGACCTCGGAACGGAGGAGGTGGTCTGAGCCGCAGGCCTGCGCGAGGAATGGCTCGAGTGCGACGGGGTCGCACTCGAGGGCGGCGCCGACGATCTCTTTAACTCTCGGCCACTGTGCTGAGAGGGTCACGGCTTCCTCTGGCGAGTTCCCTAGCCAACCACGCTTTGGCGACAGTCCAATCCCGTTTGACGGTGGACAGCGAGATCCCGAGTGCTTCGGCGACCTCTTCGTTGCTGAGGCCGGCGAAGAAGCGGAGCTCGACGATGCGTACCTGCTGCTCGTCGCGCTTGGCGAGATCGGTGAGGGCGTCATCGACGGCGACTATGTCGACGCCCTGTCTGGAGGGCAGGATGGAGAGCGTTTCGAGGTAGACGATCTTGTCGGCTCCGCGCTTGGAGGCGTTGTGTTGTCGGGCGTAGTCGACGAGGATCTGGCGCATGAGGCGGGAGGCGACCATCAGGAAGTGGGTGCGGCTTTCGATGGCGAAGGGTTGCTGACCTGCGAGCCGGAGGTACGCCTCGTTGACGAGGGCGGCGCTTTGGAAGGTGTGATCGGGCCGCTCGCGGCGGAGCTGACGTCTGGCGACGCGCTTGAGCTCATCGTAGAGGGAGGGCACGACCTCCGCGAGCGCCTGGTGGTCTCCGGCTTTCCAGCGCGCCAGAACCGCGGTCACGGGTGCGGAGCTTGGATCGGACACAGACATGGGCCGTCCTCCGGGAAGGAGTTACTTGCGGGGAGCACCGACATGCTACACCCGCATCTAGCGCAAGCTGAAGGCTTCCTAAGTTTCGAGGTGGCGAGAGGATATGACGCAGCCCCTTAGCCAGACCGAGGAGAGGGGCCGGCCTGTCTGCCGGGACGGCAGGATGTTACTCGATGGCGGATGGAGGGGATGGCGGAGAGTGAGGGATTCGAACCCCCGATAGCCTTGCGACTATGTCTGATTTCGAGTCAGGTGCATTCAACCGGGCTCTGCCAACTCTCCGTGGGGCAATTTTACAACAGCGTGCGGGGTGAGAAGCTGGGATTGGGGCGGGCTGGTGGCGGGGCAAGGAGGGCGGGCGATGGCGGAGCTGGGATGGACGGGGGACCGAGTGGGCTGGCTCAGGGAGCGGGCGGTGGCCTGTGGGTTCACGCTGGCGGGGGTGGCGGCGGTGGAGGGGGTGACGGAGCGGGAGATGGAGGACGCGCGGCGGTTTGAGGCCTGGGTGGAGGCGGGGTACGCGGGGGAGATGGAGTACCTGAAGCGGCGGGATGAGGCGGGGCGGCTGCTGCGGTCGGCGGTGCGGGTGGCGGTGCCGTGGGCGAGGAGCGCCGTGCTGTGCGCGGTGAACTACCGGAGCGAGGGGCCGCTTTCGACGGAGCCGGCGGACGGTGGGGCGGGGTGGATTGGGCGGTATGCGTGGAGCGGGCGGGAGCGGGCGGACGACGGGGAAAGCGGTTTAGAGGCTACGGATTACCACGAGGTGCTGCTGGGGCGGCTGCGGGCGTTGGAGGCGGAGATACAGGCGACGATGCCGTGCGAGAGCCGGTGCTATGTGGATACGGGGCCGATGGTGGAGCGGGCGGTGGCGGCGCGGGCGGGGGTGGGATGGATCGGGAAGAATACGACGGTGATCAACCAGGGGGTGGGGTCTTGGACGCTGCTGGCCTCGATTATCACGTCGTTGCCGGTGGAGGAGAGCGGGCTGGCGGTGGAGGCGGCGGACCGGTGCGGGAGCTGCACGCGGTGCCTGGAGGCCTGCCCGACGGGGGCGCTGATTGCGCCGCGGCAGATGGATGCGCGACGGTGTATTGCGTACCTGACGATCGAGCTGAAGGGGGCGGTGGAGGAGGGGCTGCGCGAGGGGATGGGGCGGCAGGTGTTTGGGTGCGACATCTGCCAGGATGTGTGTCCGTGGAACCGGAGGGCGCCGGTGGTGCGGGACGCTGCGATACTGCCGCGGCGGGAGCTGATCAATCCGGATTTGGAGTGGCTGGCGGGGCTGACGCCGGCGGAGTTCCGGCGGGTGTTTCGGGGGTCGCCGCTGGAGCGAACGGGGCACAAGCGGCTGCGGCGGAGTGTGGCGATCGCGATGGGGAACAGTGGGGAGGAGCGGTTTCGCGGGCGGCTGGAGGGGTGGGCGGCGGAGGGCGAGCCGGTGCTGGCGGAGATGGCGCGGTGGGCGCTGGGGAGGCTGGGGGCGGGGCAGGGTGGATGACGGTGGTCTGGATGGGGGCTGCAGGGCTGCTAGCATCGACGGGAGCGCAGGCGAGAGCCGGGGCGGCGAGAGTCCGGTATGGTGCAGGAGACGGGTAGCGGCGAGGCGTTGACGAAGACCGGGGAGGACCTCGGGGCGGAGCAGATTCAGCCGACGCTGCCGGCGGATGGGCTGGGTGCGCAGGTGGGAGCGCTGGGGCGGTATCTGCTGCGGACGGAGGTGCACACGTACGCGTTCAGCGTGGCGGCGAACTCGATCCTGGCGCTGTTTCCGTTTCTGGTGATGCTGCTGACGCTGAGCCGGGTGCTGTTTCGGTCTCGGGAGGCCCAGCCGGTGGTTGCGGAGTTGTTGAAGAGTTTCCTGCCGACGGGGCAGGATTTTGTGATGCGGAACATGCAGCTGCTGGCGCATCCGCGCGGTGGGATGCAGGTTTTTTCTTTGTTTATGTTGCTGTTCAGTTCGACGGGGGTGTTTCTGCCGTTGGAGGTGGCGCTGAACGGTGTGTGGGGGGTTGGGGAGAACCGGTCGTACCTGCGAAACCAGATGATTTCGCTGGCGCTGGCGTTTGCTGTCGGCGTGCTGGCCCTGGGATCGATGGTCTTGTCGGCGGACCAGCGGGTGGTGTTGCAGACGGTCTTCCTGGGGCACACGGAGGGGGCGGCGTTTGCGATGGTGTCGCGGAGCTTTCTGCGACTGCTGGCGGGGTCCCTGAGTGTTTCGCTGTTTTTTCTAATCTATTGGGTGCTGCCGAATCGAAGGGTTCCGGCGATGGCGGTGCTGCCGACGGCGGTGGTGGTGGGGCTGCTGTGGGAGGCGGCGAAGGTGTTGTACATCCACGCTCTGCCGTGGCTGGATTTTCAGGCGGTGTATGGGCCGTTTTACATCTCGGTGGGGTTGATGATGTGGGCGTTTCTGTCGGGGCTGCTGCTGCTGGCGGGGGCGCATTTTTCCGCGACGCGGCACACGCTGCGCACGATGCGGGAGGCGGCGGAGGCTGAGCCGGCGGAGGAGACGGCGTGAGCGCGGCGGGCACGGGCGCGAGGTGGAGGCGGATGGGCACGGCGATGCGGGCGCGATGGCCGCCGCGGGGGATGGCTGGGGCGGCGTTCTGGCTGCTGGTGTGGTTTCTGGCGCTGTCGGGGATGCGATTTCTGCCGGGGACGGTGGGGACGATGTGCGCTGTGCTGCAGGTGCTGGTGGGGCTGGCGCTGCTTCCGGTGGGCCTGCCGGTGCTGTGGCGGACGGTGCGGCGGCGGGTGCTGTGGAGCCTGAAGAACAAGCTGGTGCTGACGTACCTGCTGGTGGGTCTGGCGCCGGTTGTGCTGCTGATGACGCTGGTGACGATCTCGGCATATATCGCCGCGGGGCAGTTTGCGATTCATCTGGCGGAGGCACGGCTGCAGAGCGAGAGCGACCAGTTGAACGGGTGGAATGCGCTGGCGTGGGCGACGCTGCAGGAGCAGCCGACGGGGCGGGCGGGAGAGAGTGGAGGGCTGCGGTGGAGTCTGCCGTTTGGGCCGGAGGGCGGACTCTTGCGCGCGCGACTGGAGGCCTATGTGGGCGGGGTTCGTGTGCCGATTGCGGGCGGGCCGCCGGCGGGCAAGGTGCCACTCGGCCTGCCGCCATGGGCGATGCGGCTGAAGGGTCAAGAGATGCAGGGCATTGCCCTGGATGACGGCGCGCTCTACCTGGTTTCTGTTCGGCAGAAGGCGCTGCCGGGCGGGGGACAGTTCAGCCTGGTGAGCAGTGCGCCGGTGGATGCGGACACGATGAGGCGGATCGCGCACGACCTGGGGCGGGCGGGCATGCTGGGGATGCGGGCGGAGCCGCCGGCGGCTTCGCTGAACGGCCGATCGCGGAAGGGGCTACGAGCCGACCCCGATCCAAGTCCGGACCAGATGCGGCGGACGATGGTGTACGGTGGCGCGGAGCCGCCACGGGCGAACCTGCTGGATTTCAGGGTGCACTTTTTTTCTACGCTGCCGATCGTGGAGTGGGACACGGGCGTGAGCCACGACGTGCCGATCGAGGTGGACTCGCGGCCATCGCGTCTTTTTGATCAGCTGTTTGGATCGTCGCTGACCGGGATCGTGACGCGCGTGCTGCGCATCAGTCTGATCGTGCTGTGCGTTATCTTCGCCTTGCTTGAGTCGGTGGCGCTATGGGCAGCTCTACGGCTGAGCCGAACTGTAACGGCTTCTGTGACGGACTTGTACGAGGCGACGCGACGGGTGGATCGTGGCGATCTGCAGCACACGATCGCGGTGGAGCGGGACGACCAGATGGCGGAGCTGTCGCGATCGTTCAACCGGATGATGGGCTCGTTGCGACGGTTGCTGGTGGAGCAGAAGGAGAAGGAGCGGATGCAGAACGAGCTGTCGATCGCGCAGGAGGTCCAGGCGAATCTGTTTCCGCATGGAGGCGTGGCGTTGCCGGGGTTTGAACTGCACGGGGTTTGCCGACCGGCGAGGACGGTGAGCGGGGACTACTATGACTTTCTTTTGTTTGGGGATGGCATGGCGGTGGAGGGCGGGCGCGAACGTACGGTGGGCGTGGGAATCGCGGTGGGAGATATCAGCGGCAAGGGGATCTCGGCGGCGCTGCTGATGGCGACGCTGCACTCGGCGGTGCGGGCGTACCGGCTGGCGAGTGAGGATTTGATTCAGTCAGCGGCGGCGCGGGGGCGGCTGGAGAGTGGGACGGAGGCGTCGATTGTGGCCGCGCTGTTTGAGTCGCCGGGGAAGATCTTGAAGTTGCTGAACCGCCATTTGTATTTGACGGCAACGCCGGAGAAGTATGCGACGTTGTTTCTGGCACATTACGACGCGCGGACGTCGCGGCTGACCTACTCGAATGGGGGGCAGTTGCCGCCGCTGATTCTGCGGGCGGATGGGACGGTGCGGAGGTTGGACTGCGGGGGCACGGTGGTGGGGCTGCTGGACGCGCAGGAGTATGAGCAGGAGATGGTGGAGATGGTCCCTGGGGACATTCTGGTGGCGTACTCGGATGGGGTAACGGAGCCGGAGAACGACTTTGGAGACTTTGGGGAGGAGCGTCTGGTGGAGGTGGTGCAGCGGTATCGGGACCAGCCGCTGCCGGTGATCACGGCGCAGGTGTTGCAGGCGCTGCATGCCTGGATTGGGGCGGAGGAGCAGCCGGACGACATAACGCTGGTGCTGGCGCGGCAGGGCTAGCGGGCGGTGAAGGCGGCGGTGACGATGGCGACGGGGGAGTTGCCGGCGGGGAGCATGGTGAAGAGCGCGGGGGCGCCGGTGCCTGTGGTGCGAATGAGGGCGATGTCGCCGGAGCGTGTGTTGGCGGCGAGGAGAAGGTGCTGGTCGGCGGAGAAGGCGAGGGCGTTGGGTGCGGAGCCTGCGCGCACGCTTCCGGTGAGCCGACCGTCGTCGATGGAGTAGATGCCGAGGGTGTCTGCGGCTGTGTTGCTGATCCAGAGTGTGGAGTCGTCGGCGGCGACGAGGGCCTCCCCGGGGCGATCGGCGACGGGAAAGGTTCCGCCGACCTCATTGGTGGAGGTGGCGATCTCGGAGATGGAGTTTGAGCCGGTGTTGGAGACGAAGATCTCGCCGCCGTCGGGTTTGAGGGCGAGGGATTCGGGGTCGGTGCCGACGCGGAGGAGGGTGAGGAGGTGGTCGGTGAGGAGGGTGGGGTTGTGGCGGGCGTTCCAGATGGAGGGGTCGGCGGCGAGGGAGAGGGCGAGGACGGATCTGTCGGCCGAGCAGGCGACGAAGAGCTTGGAGGAGTCGGGGAGGACGGTGGGGGAGGTGGCGCCGAGGCAGCCGGCGAAGGTGGAGCGGAGGGTGAGCGGGGTGGAGGTGGGTGCTGTGGGGGCGACGGCGAAGAGGGCGACGGCGCCGGCGGGGCGGCTGGAGACGGCGAGGGTGCGGGCGTCGGGGGCGAGGCGGAGCTCGGTGGGTGGAGCTGGGGTGGGGATGCTGGCGAGCTCGCGGCGGGTGTGGAGGTCGACGACGCTGATGGAGTTGGCGAGGGAGTTGGCGACGTAGAGGCGGTCGCCCTCAGGGGAGAGGGCGAGGGAGGAGGGGCCGCGGCCGACACCGACCGTGGCCTCGACCCGGTTGTGCTGGAAGGAGAGGACCGTGACGGTGTTGGAGGCCTGGTTGGCGACGTAGATTTCTTTGCGGATGGGATTGACGGCGAGGGCAACGGGGCGGTGGCCGACGGAGAGGGTGTGGTCGGGGCGGAGATAGACGAGGTCGAGGACGGAGACGGTGTCGGCGCCGGCGTTGGCGATGTAGGCGAACTCGTGGTAACCGGGGGCGACGTCGGGGAAGCCGGATTTGTGGCAGGCGGAGAGGGCTAGGAGGGCGAGGGTGGCGGCGAGGGCGAGGGCGCGGCGCGGTCTCGACGGGTGGGCTTGGCGGCGGTGGACCCCCCTCCCTACGAGTTGGTGCAAAATCTTCATGTGGAATGACTTAGGTCCGGACCTCAAGGTAGGATGCCACGGGGCGGAGGCTGATACTCTCTCGTCCGCGCCGGGCTCTGTTCGCCTTCAAGGATACGGGAGTGAGACAGGAGATTGAGCCGGGGGAGGCGCCAGAAGGCGATGGCAGTGTGGTTCCGGGCTAGCGGCGCCTGGGGGTGGGGGATGGATCAGAGGGTGGGGAGTTGGCGGCGGCGGAGGAGGAACGCCGCAGGGCGCGCAGGGTGACGATGAGGAAACCCAGCTGGACGAGGGCGACCAGGAGGTAGGCGAGGAGGAGGTGGCGGTGCTCGATAGTGGACAGGTCGAAGAGTTGCTGGAGGGTCATCGGGCGGCCTCAAGGGGCTGGGTGCCGAGGGTGGCGTCGAGTGCCTGGAGGGCGGCGGTTTCAGAGGCGGCTTGGCGGCGGCGGGCCAAGACATAGCGAAGGGCGAGAAGGCACATGCCCCAAAGAAACCAGCCAAGAAAGGACCACAGGAGAGCGGGGCGCATGGAAGGATCAAGCGAGCCGTCGCCGGTTAGGACGGGGGCGGGATGCTGGGTGCGCCACCAGCGAATCGACATAAAGGTGATGGGAACGTCGATGGCCGCGAAGACGCCGAGGATGGCGGCGAGGGTAGAACCTTCGCCGGAGGGTGTGAAGCGGCGGAGCAGGAGATAGGCGACGTAGAGCAGCCAAAGAAGGAGAAAGGTGGTGAGGCGGGAGTCCCATGTCCACCAGATCCCCCAGACGGGGCGGGCCCACAGGATGCCGGTAGCAAGACCGAGCGAGGTGTAGAGGACGGCCATCTCGGCGCCGGCCAGAGCGAGCGCATCGGCTCGGGGGATCTGTGCGGGACGACGGTTGCGGATGGCGAGCAGCCACAGCGAGCCTGCGCAGTTTACATACGGAAAGATCAGAGCGGTGCCGGCAAGGGGGACGTGCCAGTAGAAGATGCGGTAGATGTTGCCCATGGTCGCCTCTGTTGGAGCGACGAAGAGGTCCAGCCGGAAGGAATAGATGAGTACGGCGGCGGAGATCGTCAGCGCGATAAGGGCGACGGCACGGAGGGGTTGCGGACGGAACGCCATGGATTAAAGTTTAGCGCGTGGGTGTCGATAGGGAGGGTGTGAGGTGAAGGTTTCGGGGGCGGTATTCGGCACGCTTGCTACTGGATGGATGCGTCACTCAGCTTTGCGGCGTATCTCGGAGGAGGAGGGCTTGCCGCCCATCAACAACCAGGTAGCAGTTGCCTGACCGGTCAAGCGCTTCTGCCGCGGAAGAAGCAACACCCGAAGAGAGAGAAGGAGGGCTCTACAAAGGTGAGACGGGACGAAGCGAACGTTGGCGGGAGGTTCGGCACAAACCGAGGAATCTTCCGGACTGACCAGGAAAGTATCCGTCCCGCTCTCGAAGTCTCGCGTGATCCTGAGCTTATGCGTTACCCGTCGCACGATTCCAGGCTCCGTCCTTGCATCCTGCTATATGCCACGTACGGTGGTACAGAAGCTGCACTGCTTGATATGCGCCGTGTACTTGCGTACGAGCTCGCCTGCGCGCCATCTGTCCTTGGTGCTCCGCGATGCCCTTCGTCTCGCGGCTTGACTCTCGGAGAAAGTCCTGCCAGAGCCGACTGCCTTCCGCACAGAGTCTCATCGGCAGAGAATCTCAGAGTGCTTAGGATATCCGCAAGGGAAAAGGGCGACAGTGCGTCTTGCAGACGAGGCTTAGGGGCGAGTCCGTGCAAGGGGGAACGGGGGAGAGGAAGGTCTCTCCACGGCCGTGCGCTCCGGTCGGGATGGTGCGGCTTTGAGGGTAGGGCAAGAAGCAGGTCCTTCGCTTCGCTCAGGATGACAACAAAAGAGCAAGCAACGGCAACCGCAACGACAGAAGCAGGTCCTTCGCTTCGCTCAGGATGACAACAAGAGAGGGATGACAACAAGGGAGGTTTGCTGGCTATTCGGCGTGGAGGGCGGGGGCGAAGAGGAGGAGGGAGGCGGTGGTGAAGAGGAGGTCGTAGGCGAGGAGGAGGCGAATCCAGGAGTGGATGTACACCGTGTCGAGCTCGCCGGTGAGGACGCCGGTGGTGGCCTGGACGGAGGCGAGAAGGGCAGGAACGACGATGGGGAGGAGGAGCAGGGGGAGAAGGAGCTCGCGGGAGCGGGCGCGGAGGCCGAGGGCGGCGAAGAAGGTGCCGTTGACGACGAGGGCCCAGGTGCCGAGGGGGAGGATGAGGAGGAGGAGGCGGGCGTCGCCGAGGGGATGGAGGTTGTAGAAGACGGCGAAGATGGGGGCGAGGACGAGCTCGACGGCGGAGACGAAGAGGAAGTTGGCGAGGGCTTTGCCGAGAAAGAGGGCGGAGGGGTGGGCGGGGGCGAGGCGATGGGCGTCGAGGACGCCGTTGCGCTGCTCGCGGAGCCAGGACTGGTTGAGGGCGGTGACGGCGGCGAAGAGGAGGGCGATCCAGAGGACGCCGCCGGAGATCTGGCGGGCGACGGAGGGGTTGGCCGTGGGGTCGAAGGCGAGGGAGAAGACGACGACGACGAGGAGGGCGAAGAAGAGGGTACCGTTGAGGGCTTCGCGGGATCGCCACTCGAGGAGGAGGTCTTTGCGGAGGTGCGCGAGGGTGTGGCGGAGGAAGATCACGGGCCGGGGTCCGGCTCGGTTGCAGTGGCGGGCTTGGTGAGGTCGGCGAGGGTGCAGGAGGAGGCGCGGAGGAAGTCGGCGGGGGCGAGGAGGAGCTGCAGGCCGCGCTGGCCGGCGGAGACGCTGATGAGGTCGTGGAGTTCGAGGGTCTCGTCGGCGAAGGCGGGGAAGGGTTTGCGGGCGGCGAGGACGGTGACGCCGCCGCGGATGTAGCCGGTGAGGGGCTCGACCTCTTTGAGGGGGGCGAGCTCGACGCGTTTTTCGCCGGCAATCGTGGCGAGTTTCTTGAGGTCGAGCTCGAGGTCGCCGGGGATGACCGCGAAGAGGTGGGCGCCGGAGTGGGCGCGGGTGAGGAGGGTCTTGAAGACCTGTTCGACGGGCAGGCCGATCTTGCGGGCGACGGCCGGGGCGGAGAGGTCGGACTCGTCGACCTCGTAGGCTTGGAGTTCGTAGGGGATGGAGAGGGCGTCGAGGGCGCGGGCGGCGTTGGTCTTTGCGGGGCTGAGACTCATGCTGTGTTCAGGGTAGCGCGGCGTCGGTGGGAAGGACGGGGTGCTGATGGGAACGGAGAGGGCGAGGCGGGGAGGGGACGGCGGCGGCGAGGACCTTTGCTGCGCTCAGGATGAGAACGCGAGCATCAAGCAACGGCAACGGCAACGGCAGCAGCAGCAAGAACAACGGCAAGAGAAGAAGCAGGACCTTCGCTTTGCTCAGGAGGACAACAACAAAGAGGCAACGGCAAGGGCCAGAACAACGGCAAGGGCAAGAGAAGAAGCAGGTCCTTCGCTTTGCTCAGGATGACAACAAAAGAGAAGCAACGGCAAGGGGAAGGGCAGTGAGTTGCAGGGTCAGGGTGTGGTTTCGTTGTGGAGGGTGCCGTCGCGGAGGCGGAGGGTGCGGTCGGCGAGGGTGCGGGCGAGGGAGGCCTGATGGGTGGTGAGGAGGATTGTGCGGCGGAGGGTGGGGTCGTGGCGGGAGGGCCAGGTGCGGAAGTCGGCGAGGAGGTCGAGCATTTGGCGGGCGCCGGTGGTGTCGAGGTTGGAGAAGGGCTCGTCGAGCAGGAGGAGGTCGGGGTCGGCCTGGAGGGCGCAGGCGAGGGCGGTGCGTTGGCGCATGCCCTGGGAGAACTGGGCGACGGGGCGGGTGAGGTGGGGGTCGAGGCCGACAGCGCGGAGGGCCATCTCGGGGGAGGCGGAGCAGTTGCAGTGGGTGGGCGAGGTGCGGTGGAGGGTGGCGAAGTAGGCGAGGTTTTCGGGAGCAGAGAGCTCGTCGTAGAGCATGGACGTGTGACTGACATACGCGATGCGGGAGCGGATGTCGGGGCTTTGGCGGGGGTCTTTGGAGAAGATGCGGACGGTGCCGCGGGAGGGCGCGGTGAGACCGGCGACGAGGCGGAGGAGGGTGGACTTGCCGGCGCCGTTTTCGCCGAGGAGGAGGGTGATGGAGCCGGGAGGGAGGGTGGCGGAGACGGAGCGGAGGGGGGCGTGGGCGCCGAAGATTTTGGCGACGGAGGCGAGGTGGATGGCGGGGACGGGGATGGTGAGGGCGTCGGCGGGGGTGGGGGTGGCGGACGCGGTGGCCATGGTCGCTAGCGGACGGTTGCGGGAGGCGTGTTGGCGGCGACGGGTTGGCTGGGCGCGGCGGTGGGTTGGCCGGGGCGTGCGCCGGGTTTGGCGGGGGCGTATTTGCTGGCGCACTTGGCCTGGATCTGGGTGGCGTGGAAGACGCCGTCGCGGCCGAAGGTGCCGACGGCGAGGGCCTGGGCTTCGTCCTTGAAGGTATCGGGTGGGGGCTCGGAGCCGCGGTAGTCGACGGGGAGAGTTTTGCCGAGCTCGACGAGGGTGAAGCGGGCGTTGGTCCCGACGCGCTGGATGGAGCCTGGGGCGACGTTGCCGGCGACGCGGAGGTGGCGGGTGTAGGCCTTGTTGCCGAGGCCATGGAGCTCGGCGATGGTGACGTAGTAGCTTTTGTTGTCGCGGACGCCGGTGAAGGTGAGCCAGGCGACGGTGGCGAGGACGAGGACCGTGGCGACGATGATGCCGGTGTGGCGGTGGCGCGGGGTGGAGGCCGTGTCTGGGGACATATCTAAGGGGAAGTGTACTTCGTTGGCAAGGGAGGAAGGGCGCGCGGATTTGACCCGAGTTCCGCGCGCCGTCGGTGTGGTGATCAGGCAGCGTTCTCGTAGTTGATTCGGCCGGCGATCTCGGAGAGGAGCTTGTCGGCCTTGCCTTCCTGGTCCTCGATGCCTTTGAGGACGGTGACGTCGTCGGGCATGCCGAGTACCTCGGCCCATCGGCGGAGGGTGCCATAGACGGCGATCTCGTGATGTTCGACCTGTTGGCCGGCGCCGATGAGGGCGATGTCGCGGATGGCGGGGTCTTTGACATCCTTGATGGTGTCGGCGGCTTCGGTGGTGAGGCCGGTGGCGACCTTGCAGGTTCCGGCGCTCGAGCTGCCGGTGTGCTTCTGGAGAAGTTGCTGCACTTTGGTGACGTGTTCCTTGGTCTCCTCGAGGTGGGTGCGGAAGGCTGAGGCGAGGTCGGAGTCAGAGGAGTTTTTGATCAGGTCGGGCAGGGACGCCGTGATCTTCTGCTCCATGTCGAGGGCTTTTGAGAGTTCGCTGATGTAGAGGGCGCGGAGGTCTTCGATATTTGCGGAGAAGAGTTTCATACGTGTGTCCTTAGGTGGTTGGGGTGGAAGTTCGGGCCGAGAGATTTGCAGCTTGATGGAGGACTGTCGGCGGAATCTGTCTGTGGAACGAAGTGGGGTGCCCCGGTATCAATGTTGCGCAAAATATTCGAATTGTGGGACTTAGGTCCGGACCTCGACGATGGCCGAAGGGCCGGTCGAGAGCCGTCTGAAGGGTTCCCACGCCCTCATATGCTTCGATGCTAACTGGGGCGGAGAGGTGGTTGTGCCGGGACGGAGGGTGGGGTCGCGATGGCGTGAGGGGGTTAGCCAACGGGTATACTTCGGAGGTGCCGGGGACCGATCAGGCCGGAGTTTAGAGGGGGTTGCAGATGCGTGACGAGACGAGCGGGATGATCGGGCAGGGGAGTAACGGAGCGCGGGGCAATGATTACACTGTGCCGGCTGGTCGAGGGGCGTGGATCGTGCAGCGCAAGGCGGAGGCGGCGCGGACCGGCGACTGGAACATGAGCCAGATGCACTTTGCGCGCAAGGGCCTGATCACGGAAGAGATGGCGTTTGTGGCGCAGAAGGAGAAGATCGCGGCGGAGCTGGTGCGGAGCGAGATCGCCAAGGGGACGATGATCATCCCGGCGAACATCAACCACCCGGAGCTGGAGCCGATGGCGATCGGGGTGGAGTCGCTGTGCAAGATCAATGCGAACATTGGGAATTCGGCGCTGGTGTCGAATGTGGACGAGGAGCTGCGGAAGCTTCACACGGCGGTGCACTACGGCGCGGATACGGTGATGGATCTGTCGACGGGTGGCGATATTCCGATGATTCGCGAGGCCATTCTGCGGCACTCGCCGGTGCCGATCGGGACGGTGCCGCTCTATGAGGCGCTGAGCCGGGTGAAGCGGGTCGAGGACCTGAACATCGATTTGTACCTGGAGGTGATCGAGGAACAGGCGCAGCAGGGGGTGGACTACTTCACGATCCATGCGGGCGTGCTGGTGCAGTACATTCCGCTGGTGTCCAAACGGATTACAGGGATTGTGAGCCGTGGCGGCGCGATCCTGGCGCAGTGGATGACGGCGCACCACAAGCAGAATTTCCTCTATGAGAACTTCGACCGGATCACGAAGATCATGGCGAAGTACGACGTGAGCTACTCGCTGGGCGACGGGCTGCGGCCGGGCAGCGTGGCGGATGCGAGCGACGAGGCGCAGTTCGCCGAGCTGAAGACGCTGGGCGAGCTGACGCGGCAGGCCTGGAAGGACGACGTGCAGGTGATGATCGAGGGTCCGGGGCATGTGCCGATGGACAAGATCAAGGAGCAGGTCGACAAGGAAGTGGAGCTGTGCGACGGGGCGCCGTTTTATGTGCTGGGGCCGTTGGTGACTGATATTGCGCCGGGGTATGACCACATTACGAGCGCGATCGGCGCGGCGATGATTGGGTGGCACGGGGCGGCGATGCTCTGCTATGTGACGCCGAAGGAACACCTGGGGCTGCCGAACGAGAAGGATGTGAAGGACGGGATTATTGCGTACAAGATCTCGGCGCATGCGGCGGATATTGCGCGGCACCGGCCGGGCGCGCGGGACCGTGATGACGCGATCAGCCATGCGCGGTATACGTTCGACTGGGACAAGCAGTTTGCGCTGTCGCTCGATCCGGAGACGGCGCGCGGGATGCATGACGAGACGCTGCCGGACGACTACTACAAGGAGGCGGCGTTCTGCTCGATGTGCGGGCCGAAGTTCTGTTCGATGAATTGGTCGAGCAAGGTGGACGAGTTCAATGCACGGGAGCACGGCCTGGTAAAGCCTGACCTTACGCAGATTGTGACGGAACAGATGGCGCTGCGGGGGTAGCGGGTTTGGTGTGAACGAGAAAGGGCCGCGCCGGCTTGTTTTCCGGGGCGGCCCTTTTTGTTTTCCGACCGGCGATCAGCTCGCGAGAGCCGGGTGCAACGGGAGAAAGGGATCAGTGATTCTGACTGTTGGGAGTCTTGGAGATGGTTTGGCGCGCGTGGGCCGAGGTGCAATCCGCAGGATGGTGTCGCCATCGAGAGAGTTGGCCAGATCGCGGAGCGGGAGGACGGAGCTGAAGTTGAACGCCATACCTGGAGCACGTTCGAGGACGCGATAGGGGGTTGGCCGGCTGCAGGTGTCCCTGGCCGGAACCAAGGGACGCGGCTGTTTCACAGGGCGTCTTTTTCCTCCCGGCCGGAGCGCATGGCGAGCAGAGCGGGGGCGATGATCATTCCGAGGAAGACGGCGGCGAGGACGAGATCGTGAACCATAGGATGTGTGCTCCTTGTGTGGATGGCTTGTGCCATCTCTTGTGAGCATCATCGGCGGGTGTGGGGTGGAGAGACATAGCAGGAAGGGCGAGGTGGGATGGCGCGAAGGTTGTAGGGGGTGGTGGAGTGCTGTCGCGCTTGCGCGATGGCCCGCTTGCGGAGCAAGGACAAGCGCAAAGCTAGGACAAGCGCAAAGCTAAGGACAAGCGCAAAGCTAAGGACAAGCGCAAAGCTAAGGACAAGCGCAAAGCTAAGGACAAGCGCAAAGCAAGGACAAGCGCAAAGCTAAGGACAAGCGCAAAGCTAAGGACAAGCGCAAAGCAAGGACAAGCGCAAAGCTAAGGACAAGCGCAAAGCTAAGGACAAGCGCAAAGCAAGGACAAGCGCAAAGCAAGGACAAGCGCAAAGCTAAGGACAAGCGCATAAACAAGAACAAGAGCGAAAAAGAGAAGAGCAAAACAAGAACAAGCGCGACAAGGGCAGGGGCTTTGGGCGGGTTAGTGGGTGGCGGATTCGAGGGTGGCGGCGGCGCGGTTGAGGGCTTCGGTGAGGATGGTGAGTTGGGCCTGGGCGCGGGGAGCGTCGTGGGCGGAGATACCTTCGGAGACGCCGGGGATGACGACGGCGGCGTAGCCGGTGTATTCGCCGGGGGCGTAGACGGTGTGTTTGAACCAGGGTCGGCGGGGGAGGCCCGAGGAGTTGAGGAGATCGGTTTCGGCGTCCCGGAGGGCGGCGTTAAGGGCGGCAGGGTCGGTGGTTTCGGTGCGCTGGCGGGCTAGGATGGCGGCGCCGGCCTGTTCGAAGCGGTGGGCGGCGGTGTCGGCGGCGTGGAAGTCGAGCTGGAGACCGGCGGCGGAGGCTTCGTGGGCGGCCTGCGCGAGGTAGGTGGCGATCTCCTCGCCGTAGCTCCGGTCGTCGTAGGGGAGGATGTCGGCGTCGGCCATGCGGAGGACTTCGAGGCCGAAGACGCGGGCCTGCTGCTGCTCGAGGACGAAGGTGGGATCGGCGTTGCGAACGAACCAGGTGTAGTCGTCGAAGGTGGAGTGGTAGACGCCGTAGGGTCCGTCGGAGCCGATGTCGGTGGAGGGGACGCCGAGGTGCTGAATGAAGGGGGTGTAGTCGGAGCCGGAGCCGAGGTCGCCGACGCGGACGGTGGCGGAGGTGTGGGTGGAGTTAGACGGACCGGAGAAGGGGCTGGAGCTGACGCGACGGCCGCGGGATTCGGCCTGCGTGTGCTGCCACTGGTCGTAGACGGTGCCGCCGGCGGGGCTGGGGACGGCCATGGTGACTTCGCGGACGAACTGCTTGAGGGAGGGGACAGCGGAGGCGTCGAAGTTGGGGCCGGAGACGCCGACGTCGGTGTTGAAGTAGGCGACGGCGTGGGCGAGCTGGGCGGCGTTTCCCTCGGCCCACTCGGTAGAGCCGATGAGGCCTTCTTCCTCGGCGTCCCAGGAGCAGATTTTGACGGTGCGGCGGGGGTGCCAGCCGGCGCGGAGGAGGTCGCCGAGGCCGTGGACGGATTCGAGCATGGCGGCGGTGCCGGAGTTGGGATCGACGGCGCCGAAGACCCAGGCGTCGCGGTGGTTGCCGGCGACGACCCAGTGGTCTTTGTCGGTGGGGTCAGAGCCGGGGATGGTGCCGATGACGTCGCAGATGGTGCGGAGTTTGGTGTCCTGGACGAGGTCCATGTGGACGGTGACGGCGGGCGTGCCGCCGAGGTGATAGGTGAAGGGAAGGCCGCCCTGCCAGTCGTGGGGGACGACGGGGCCGTTGAGGGCCTGGAGGATGGGGACGGCGTCCTTGTAGGAGAGGGGGTTGGAGGGGATGGCGGGCTGGTCGCCGCCTGGGGCGCGGGTCTGGGCTTCGGAGAGGCGTTTGGAGTCGGGGAGGTCGAGGGTGGCGGCGATGCCGGGGGTGGTGGGGTCGCCGGGGTAGATGGGGAGGAACTGGACGGAGCCGCGCTGGACGGCGGAGGCGGGGCGCATGGGGCCGCGCGGGTACATGTCGCCTTTGGTGTAGCCGTCGTCGGCGGGGTCGGAGAAGATGAGGACGCCGACGGCGCCGTGCTGCTGGGCGAGGTAGACCTTGACGCCGCGGAAGTTGTCGCCGTAGCGGACGAGGACGATCTTGCCTTTGACGTCGATGCCGAGGTGGGCGAGTCGGTCGAAGTCCTCGCGGGAGCCGTAGTTGGCGTAGACGACGGGAGCGGTGATGTCGGCGGAGGGGCTGGAGCCGTTGAAGGCGGGGAGGATGCGGGGGTCGTCCTGGAAGGGGTCGCCGCCGAAGAGTTTGGGGTCGACGTGCTCGGGGGTGGGGCCGGCCATGAGCTGGTGGTGGTCGGCGTCGAAGGCCTCGATGTGGATGCTGACGGGCTTGTTCAGCATGACTTTGAAGGGGACGATGTCGGTCTGGAGGCCGGCGGCTTTGAATTTAGCGGCGACGTACTGCGCGGTGGCGTAGTCCTCGGGGGAGCTGGCCCAGTGGGGGGCGGCGGTGAGGACTTTGAGGTGTTCGCCGGCGAGTTTGGCGTCGGGGACTTTGAGGAAGAGCTGTTCCCAGTGGAGTTCGGCGGCGGAGTCGCGGAAGCCAAAGAGGGTGCTGGGGGCGGCGGTGGTCTGCGCGGGCAGGAGCGAGGTGGCGGTGAGGGCAAGGAGGGCAGCGGGGCGACAGAAGGGCAAGATTGCTCCTGAGATGGGGCGGTGGGCGATGCGGAGAGACGACGCGCACCGCGCGGGATTTGGAGGCGCAGTTCGGTGGATGCCGTAGTCTACCAAGCCCTCGGTGCTGCGTCTTGAGGGAGCCCGGCTTTGAGGTATGGAGGCGCTGGGCGGGGACGTGGCGGCTGCAGTGCGAGGGGACAGAATAATCGTTTTCTGCTTTGGGAGCGTTGTGAGAGTATTTGCCCGGTTTGGGAGTCAGGAGGAGGTCGTATGCGTCCCTGGCGTTTGGTTGTGATGGTGTGCGGCGTGGCGGCGTTTGGTTCCCCGATGTGGGGCGAGTCCCTTGCTGTGGGGTCCTTTCGTGGCGCGATCACGCAGGCGAACGGGAGTTTTGCGGGATTGTGTTCCGGGGGCCAGTGCGATGCGGTGACGGGCACGCTGATCTATGACCGGGATCTTGTGCCGGCGACGGGCCATGTTGACATTGGCCCGCTGGAGTATGAGTACGGCCCGAATTCGCCTGGGCCCGACGTTTCGTTTGCAGAGCAGTTCCAGATCCAGGTGGGACCGTACTTTTTTGACGGCAACAGTGGCGTCCATGGGGACTACCCGTCGTTCTCGTTCGATGACGGGGTTTTCGATGGGATCCGGCTGGCCACGACGGTGCAGCAGAGAGGAGATGCGTACTTTAGCTTGCAGTTCAGCGGAGCGAACTTTACGGGAGCGATCACGGACGGCTACGGCAATGCTCTGGGGTTGAACGACTTGCAGGGGGTGATCTTTCCCGGGCTGACCGATGTGGTGCCGTACGGGTCGGGTGGATCGGCTGCAGCGCCGGAGCCGAGCTCGCTGCTGCTGGCGGCGAGCGGCTTGGTGGTGCTGACGGCTGGGGTTCGCCGACGGGTCGGCTGTCAGTAGCCGGGGCGAGGAAAGCTTTGGAGGTGGGTGATGGCGGACTGTGCGCGGGCGCGGAGCTGGACGAGTTCGGACTCGGGCTTTTTGCGCAGTGTGTTGTAGGGCATGCGGAGACGGGGGTTGCGTTCGAGGCGGGCCTGGTTGCGTTCGAGGAAGGTCCAGTAGAGGGCGGTATAGGGGCAGGCGTCTTCGGTGAGGGACTTTTTGGGGTCGTAGCGGCAGTGGTGGCAGAAGTTGGACATGCGGTTGATGTAGGCGGCGCCGGAGACGTAGGGTTTGGTGGCGGTGAGGCCGCCATCGGCGAAGGTGGCCATGCCGAGGACGTTGGGTTCGACGACCCAGTCGTAGGCGTCGACGTAGCCGAACCAGAACCAGTCGGTGAGCTCGCGGGGGGAGAAGCCGCAGAGGTTGGCGAGGTTGGAGAGGACCATGAGGCGGGTGATGTGGTGGGACCAGCCGTGATCGATGACCTGCTGGACGCAGGTGTCGAGGCAGTGGAGGCCTGATTTGACGCCCCAGTAGGCGGCGGGGAGGGGAAGGTCGGCGGCGAGGGCGGAGGGGGTTGCACCGGCGTAGGGGTCGGTTGGCGCGAGGGGGTTGGCTTCGGGTTCGACGGCGATCTCGAGAGGGCAGTGGGGGAGAGAAGCAGGGCCCTCTACTTCGCTGCGGGACGACAACAGCGAAGACGATCGCGCGGGGTAGGAGGTGGCGACGAGGTTTTCCTGTGCTTCGGGATGGGGGAGGTCGGGGGAGAGCTCCTGGGGGCGGACGGCCTGCTGGCGGCGGACGTCGAGTTTGCGATAGCCGTCGGTCTGCTCGTGGATGTGGCGCATGAACTCGCGCCAGCCGAGGAGCTGGCGGATGAAGCCTTCGGCACTGGCGAGGGGGATGGCGCCTTCGGCGGCGGCCGCGGCGACATCCTGCACGAGGGTGAGGGGGAGGATGCGGGCGAGGTTGACCAGCGGCGAGGTTTGGGAGTGGAAGAGTTGCTGCTCGTCGTCGCGCATGGCGTCTTCGAAGGGGCCGAAGAAGGGCAGCAGCTGTTTGAGGGCGAACTGCCAGAGGGCGTCGCAGTCCGGCTGCGTGCAGGGGAGGAAGAAGTTCTCGATGCGACCGAAGTGGTGGGCGTAGACAGCCGAGACGAGGTCGATGACTTCTCGGGTGAGGTCGTCGGGCGGAAAGTTGGGTGGGCGGGGAATGGGGATTTCGCCTCGGTAGGGGTTGCGGTTGTCGGCGTCGAAGGAGAACTGGCCGCCGATGGGTTTGCCGCGCTGCATGAGAATGCCGGTTTTCTGGCGCATGTGACGGTAGAAGCGGTCCATGACGTAGGAGCGGCCGGTACGCCAGGCGCCGTAGACGGCGAGGAAGTCTTCGGTCTGGGAGAGCCAGGTGGTGTCCTGGAGGAGGTCGAGATGGAGGCCTTGGCTTTGGGCAGAGGCGAGATCGAGGCGGAGTTCACGCTCGGCGGGGACGGTGGTGGTGAGGGCGAAGCGGTGTTGCTGTTGCAGATCGAGCAGGCCCTGGCCGTGGGAGCCGGGGGTGAAGTGGTAGAGGACGGCGACGCCGCGGGCGGCCTGCTCGAGGGCGAAGTGGCGCATGTTGGAGATGAGGAGGACGAGTTTCTTCTTGTGGTAGGGGCGGCGGAGTGCTTTGGCGGTGGACTCGACGATGACGATGCCGGTGTCTTGGGCGGGCTGCTCGGTGAGGGGGCCGGTGCGGTCGGTGAAGCGGTCGTAGGGGATGAAGATCCAGCGGCGGTTGCGGAGGTCGGCGTGGGTTGGGCGGAGGCTGGCGACCTGCTTGGCGAAGGGCTGCATGGGTTGACTGTAGCGAGGGGTGGGTGGGGGTGTCGCGGGGCGGTTTGATCTCACCTGCAAACCGTGGGGGAGGCTGCGATGTGGAGGAAGTGCATGGGGGGCTGCCGCAGCGGGCCGTACGTGTGGGATCGCCTGCCCTGGCGGTGTGGTGGGTCTTGGACGGGGAAGCAGGTCCCTTCGGGATGACAAGCAAAAGGGAGGGTGGGGGCGACTGCAGGGGTCCTTCGCTTTGCTCAGGATGATGGCGAAGAGCAGATCTTTTCTGGGAGGCTGGAGGGTAAGGGCAACAGCAGGTCCCTTCGGGATGACAAGCAAAGGGAGGGTGGTGGGGATTGGTGTGTCGTGCCACCTTGGCTTTCGGCTTAGGTGCTGTCTGGATCGGGGCCGGGAGAGCGGGAGGCGGCGCGTGCCTCCGCGATCTCATCCATGCGGGCGCGGAGCTGGCGCTCGCGGCCTCGGTCGGTGGGTTGGTAGTAACGGCGATCGGCGAGCGAGGGTGGGAGGCAGGTCATGGCAGTGATGGCTTCGGGGTGGTCGTGGGCGTACTGGTAGTCGCGGCCGTAGTCGAGGTCTTTCATGAGGCGTGTGGGGGCGTTGCGGAGGTGGAGGGGAACGGGATCGGCGGCGGTGGATTGGACGTCCTGCTGGGCGGCGGCGAAGGCGGTGTAGACGGCATTGGACTTGGGCGCGAGGGCGAGATAGACGACGGCTTCGGCGAGGGCGAGATCGCCTTCGGGGTGGCCGAGGAGGTGCATGGTGTCGCGGGCGGAGAGGCAGAGATTGAGGGCTTCGGGGGCGGCGAGGCCGATGTCTTCGACGGCCATGCGGATGATACGGCGGGCGACGTAGAGGGGATCTTCGCCGGCCTCGAGCATGCGGGCGAGCCAGTAGAGAGCGGCGTGGGGATCGGAGTTGCGGACGGACTTGTGAAGGGCGGAGATGAGGTCGAAGTGTTGCTCGCCGCGTTTGTCGTAGAGGAGGATGCGGCGCTGCTGGGCTTCGGCGGCGATCTCCGGGGTGATGGCGGGGAGGTGGCGGCCGGAGGCGATGTTGGCGGCGGCTTCGAGGGCGTTGAGGGCGGAGCGGGCGTCACCGTTGGAGAAGACGGCGAGGCGGGCGAGGGTGTCGGGCGAGGCGGCGAGGTGGAGGGCGCCGAGGCCGCGGTCGGGGTCGGCGAGGGCGCGTGCGAGGAGGTCGGTGAGGTCGGTCTCGGAGAGGGCCTGGAGGGTGTAGACGCGGCAGCGGGAGAGGAGGGCGGCGTTGATCTCGAAGGAGGGGTTTTCCGTGGTGGCGCCGATGAGTCGGATGGCGCCGCGCTCGACGAAGGGGAGGAAGGCGTCCTGCTGGGCCTTGTTGAAGCGATGGATCTCGTCGATGAAGAGGATGGTGCGGAGGCCGCCGGCGTGGGCTCGATCGGCGGCGGACATGACGTCGCGGATCTCCTTGATGCCGGAGAGGACGGCGGAGAACTCGAGGAAGGTGGCGGAGGTGAGGGTGGCGATGAGTTTGGCGAGGGTGGTTTTGCCGATGCCGGGTGGGCCCCAAAGGATCATGGACTGGGGGTCGTCGGCCTGGAGGGCGAGTCGGAGTGGCTTGCCAGGGCCGAGCAGGTGCCCCTGGCCGAGGACGTCATCGAGGGTGCGGGGGCGCATGCGCTCGGCGAGGGGTGCGCGGGCGGCGCGGGCGGAGGGAGCGGCGAGAGGGGTGGGGTCGAAGAGGCTCACGGATGGAGTTTGGCGGAGCGCTGCCCCTGGGCTTGGAAGAGCAGGATGGAGGCGGCGACGGCTGCGTTGAGGCTTTCGACGGGGCCGGAGCAGGGGATGGTGATGCGGGCGTGTGCCTGGGCGAGGAGGGAGGGCGAGAGGCCGGAGCCCTCGTTGCCGATGAGGAAGGCGGTGGGGCGGGTGAGGTCCGCGGTGCGGAAGGTGTCTGGAGACTGGTGGGTGGGGATGTGGCCGGTGGCGGCGAGGAGATGGATGCCGTTTGCGGTGAGATCGGCGAGGAGGGCGGGTGCGACGGGGAGGACGGGAAGGCGGAAGAGGGAGCCGGCGGAGGCGCGGAGACATTTGCTGTTGAAGGGGCTGGCGGTGCCGGCGCGAGGGTTGGTGACGTCTGGGAGGAGGAAGACGCCGGTGGCGCCGAAGGCCTCGGCGGAGCGGATGAGGGTGCCGAGATTGCCGGGGTCCTGGAGGGCTTCGACGAGGACGAGAAGGGGTGTGGGGCGGAGGGCGTCGGCGAGGGTGAAGCGGGGTGGGTCGATGAGGGCGGCGATGCCCTGGGGGGCGCGGGTTTGCGAGAGACTGGCGAAGACGTCGTCGGCGAGGTGGAGGACTTCGGTGTTGGGGGGGAGGGAGGGCGGGTCGGGGTGGGTGGGCGAGAGGAAGAGGGTGTGGATGCGGAGATGGCTGCGGAGGGCTTCCTGGCAGAGGTGATCGCCTTCGATGGCGAGGGGAGCGGCGGTGCCGGGCCGCGGCGGATGGGCGAGGGCGGCGCGGAGCTCGCGAACGCGGGAGTTTTGGCGGCTGGTGATCAGCGGTACTGCGGCCGGCATGATGGAGCGAGTGTACGACGACGGCGGGTGGGTTCGCGGTGGGGTCTGTGCTAGGCTTCAGCATTGTGTTTGGCTGCTTTCCGGCGGGCTGCGAGGTGAAGGCCGGGGAGTGGCGGGGAGATCGCTTGACGGCAGAGATACTTCGCATACACCCGGACGAGCCGGAGGCGGCGCACGTTGCGCGTGTGGTGAGCTCGCTCAGAGCGGGGCAGGTGGTGGCGCTACCCACGGATACGTTTTACGGGCTGGCGGTGGACCCGGTGAATCTGCGCGCGGTGGACAAGATTTACGAGTTGAAGTCGCGTGCGCGGCATAAGCCGTTGTCGCTGCTGATTGCGGATGTGGCGCAGGCGTACGAGCTGGCGCGGGGCATTGACGGGGCCTTTGACCGGTTAGTGGAGCGTTTCTGGCCTGGTCCGCTGACGGTGATTGTGAAGGCGGGATCGCGGCTGCCGCTGCGGGTGACGGCGAACACGGGCAACGTGGCGCTGCGGGTGCCGGAGGCGGCGATACCGCGGGCGGTGGTGGAGGGGCTGGGGCTGCCGATCACGGCGACGTCGGCGAACCTCCACGGGATGCCGGAGTGCACGTACGCGAACTGTGTGCGGGAGCAGTTGGGTGGAGAGCTGCCGATGATTGTGGATGGAGGACCGACGGCTCGGTCGGTGGCGACGACGATCGTGGATCTTTCGGGTGGCGGGAATGAGTGGAACATCCTGCGCGAGGGTGCAATTCCGACGCACGAGATTGCCTTGGCTCTCCAGCTTTAGGGGAGGCGTAGCGCGAGCGCAGGCCATTTCGTACACTGCGGATCGTGGTGGATGTTGCGACAGGCGATGGTGGAGTGGGGGTTTGGCGCGGGCGGCTGGTCTGGGCTGCGCTGGTGCTGCTGCTGGTTGGGATGGTGGGCTGGTCGGGGTATGTTGCGTGGCAGGTTCACGAGACTGCGACTGTGGACCAGGCAGCACCTGATAAGGGTGCGCAGGCGGCCGACGCGATCGCGGTGTTTGGGGCGGCGCAGTATGGCGGGCGGCCTTCGCCGGTGCTGCATCTTAGGCTGGACCATGCGGTGGATCTGTACCGGAGGCGTGTGGCGCCGATGATTGTGACGCTGGGCGGCGGGAGCGATCGGGACTCGGGCCGGACGGAGGGCGGTGTTGGGCGCGACTACCTGCTGTCGCAGGGTGTGCCGATGGAGGATATTGTCGCGGAGATGCAGTCGACGGACACGGTGCAGCAGGTGCACCGGCTGGCGGCGCTTGCGCGGGACCATGGCTGGCAGCGGATCGTGGTGGTGTCGGATGGGACGCACATGTTTCGGATTCGGGCGTTGTGCGAGGACGCGGGGCTGGAGGTTTTGCTGTCGCCGCGGGCGCCGGTGGGACATTTGGGGCTGTGGAGCAAGATCCGGCGGACGATGCACGAGGTGGTGAGCTACACGGTGGAGCGGCTTGGATGGGAGCCGGGCGACGACGACTAGAGGAGTGCGAGGGCGGAGGCGGAGAGCGCGGCGAAGGCGGTGGAGGCCAGGTTGACGAGGTCATTGCCGAGCAGGCCGCGGCGCTCGAGGGTGGCGCCGAGGAGCGAGTCGAAGAGCAGGCCGAGGACTCCGGCGGAGGTGGCCAGGCAGAGGGGTCGGAGGGAGTGTGTGCCGACGAGCGCGACAAGGAGTCCGCCAGTGCAGCCGGAGAGGGTGCCGAGCAGGGAGATGCCGCCGTCGGTGCCCGGGGTGGTGGGGCGGAGCGTGGTGAGCATGAGGGTGGGGCCGGCGATGGCCTGACCGACCTCCGAGGCGAGTGTGTCCGCGGTGGCTTCGACGAGTGCGGCGAGGGCGGGGAGAGGCGACCCGGCGGCGGCGCAGAGGGCAGCAACGCCGAGGTTGGCGAGGACCTGCGAGGCATGGCGACCGCGGCGGGATTCGGCGAGACCGCGATGCTCTTTGCTGCGCCGGCGAAAGCGTGTGGCGCCGAAGGTGAGAAGGAAGAGGAGGACGAGAGCGAAGAGGAGCGGCGAGAGATTGCGGGAGGGCGTCTGGGGGAGAGAGAGCGAGAGGCAGACGACGGAGCCGAGGAGTGCTGCGGCGGGGGTGGCGGCGCGGAGGCTCCAGGCGAGCAGGCCGAAGAGGAGGCTGACGGCGAGCGGGGCGATGGTGGCGCTCGAGGAGTGAAGATGCAGCAGGCGGGCGACGGTGGCGAGGACGACGGCGGCACCGAGGAGGAGAGTGACCGTCTGCGACTGGCGGTGGTGGGCGGGGCGCTGGGGCGAGGAGGGTGGAGAGAGGATGGGGGCTCCGGGGATGGACGAAGGCGAGCGGGTGAGGTCGAGTGCTCGGGGGCGCTCGGGTACAATCGGAAGTTGATCACAGTCGAAGTGGCGTGGTCTCGCACAGAACGTTGCAGGAGCTGTTTGTTGCCAGAAGCTAGGGATGTTTTTTCGGTGAATCGGCAGCGGGTGGCCGGTCGGCTCCGACAGGGAGCGAGGGTTCGCGGGATGGCGGCGGCCAGCCTGGCGATTGCGGGTAGCCTGGCTGTGGTGGGCTGCGGCAACACGTACCGGCCGGTTGTGACGGCGATCAATCCAGTGGGGCCAGCGGGGCAGCCGACGAAGTATGCGATTGCGATCTCGCAGCCGACGGCCGATGGACCGGGATTGGTGACGTTTGTCGACTTTTCCGGCGACTCCATTTTGAACACGACGGCTCTGGGGATTGCGCCCTACTACCTTGCGTTGAATCAGCAGGAGGTGGTTGGGAGCAATGCGTCCACGGCGTACACGCTGAACCGGGATGGGACGATCAACAGCTTTTCCCTGGCGCCGCAGGCGCTGCTGGCGAGCAGTGTGCAGTCATCCACGCTGCTGCCTGGGACGGTGCTGCCGACGAGTGTTTTTTCGGGTGGCACGAATGTCTACGTGACGGACCCGTCGCGGAGTGCGGTGGGGCAGTTTACGGGCAATCCGCCTGCCCTGCGGCAGGAGTTTACGGTTGGGACGAATCCGGTCTACATCGCGGGCTTTGTGAATGCGCCACGGTCGTACGCGATCTCGCAGACGGGCGGCAGCGGCGGTGTGGGACAGGTGGCGGCGATCGAGAACACGGCGTCGCCGGTGACGATCTCGAACACGATCGATGTTGGGTTGAACCCGGTGTACGGGGTGATGACCACGGATGGGTTTCGCACCTACATCATGAACCAGGGCAGCAACTCCGTGAGTGTGATTAACGCGGTTACAAACGGTCTGGATGCCGCGACACCGTCGATTGCCGTGGGGACATCGCCTGTGTGGGCGGACCTGGTGCTGCCGCGGTCTGAGATGGTGGTGCTGAACCAGGGCACGGGGACGGCACCTGGATCGTTGAGCCTGGTGAATATCCCTTTATGTAACAGTGTTTCGCTCTCGACGAACCCGAACTGCGACCCGAATAACCCTGCAGATGCGGTGGGGTTTGGGCAGGTTTTGGCGACGATTCCGGTGGGGTTAGGGCCTCGTGTGGTGTCGGTTTTACAGGATGGGACGCGAGCGTATGTGGCGAACACGGGATCGACCGTGCCGTGCCCGAGCGGGCTGCCGACGGCGGCGATACCGCCGAGCAGCGGGTGCGGGACGGTGAGCGTGGTGGATCTGCTGAACAACGTGGTGACGGCGACGATCCCGGTGGCCGGGCACCCGATGTTTGTTGCGGCGACGACGGGGACGCCGACGGGCAAGGTGTATGTGACGTCGACGGAGACGAGCCTAATGACGGTGTTGCGGACGGATACGGACCAGGTGGAGACGTATGTGGATCTGCAGGGCAGGGGGCAGCAGGTACGTGTGACGCAGCCCTAGACGGAGAGGCAAGGACAAGGGCCGGACTCAAAAAGTCCGGCCCTTGCTTGTGTCTGTTGGGTGCTGGGTGAGGGTCAGCCGGCTGCGCCCGCGAGGATGATGGGCATGGTGGGCGAGGCGGATCCGCCGTCGTTTTCGACCGTGATACCGAAGGCCTTTGCGGCGACGCCGACGGGCAGTTTGGGGAGAAGAACGGTGGCGTTGCCGCGTTCGTCCGGGTGGAAGGTGCCGGCGGCGACGGGCGCCTGTCCGTTTGCCG
Organism: Acidobacteriaceae bacterium; assembly: GCA_965218895.1. GTDB lineage: Bacteria > Acidobacteriota > Terriglobia > Terriglobales > Acidobacteriaceae > Edaphobacter. Next base: position 75,560 of record CBDCMI010000011.1, read on the forward strand.
GGATGATCCACAGTTCGTAGGTCTTCTGCGGCGCAAGGGGTTCGAGGTTGTTGGCGACAAAGACGAGGGCGCCTTTGTCTGGGTTGTAGGTCGCCTTGCCCTGCGGGACGGGCCGCTGCTTGCTGAGCGTGAGGGTGACGCGCTGGGCGGCGGGGTCCTGGAGGGTTTCGAGGACGCGGCGGGCGGTGGCTGTCTGCTCGTCGAGGGTGGCGATCTGGTGGTTGACACTGGCGACATCGTTGCGGAGGAGGTCGCGTTCGTGGGCCATCTGCGCGGTGGTGACGGCGAGCGCGGCGGCGGCGGCCCAGCCGAGCCAGGGAAGGACGCGGAGGACCGGGTTGCGGGGGCGCGACCTCTGCCGCGGGCAGGAGACGCGGGCCGTCGGAGGGTGCGATGTGCGTTGCGTCCATCTCGCGGGCGGCGGTGATGGGGGCGCGCTCGGGTGCGGCGCGGCGCGGCTCACGGGCGACCTGCTGGAGGAGGCGATCGCGGGAGTTGGAGGGAGGCGCCTCGATGGGGGTAGAGAGGGCAAGCAAGGCGAGATCACCCTGGATTTCGGCGAGCTGGGTTCGGGCCTCGGCGTCCTGCTGGAGGCGTGCCTGCATGGCAGCCATCTCATCCCGCGGCAGCAGCTGGAGGGCGAACAGGGCGAGATCTTCTGGTGTGAGCTTCGGGTCAGTCATGCCTTGAACGCCTTTCTCAGCGTGAGCAGCGCGCTGCGGATGCGAGTCTTTACGGTTCCGAGGGGGTCCCCGGTGAGGTCGGCGATCTCCGAGTGGGTGAGGCCATCGAAGAAGGCCATTTCGAGCGTTTTTCTCTGCTCGAGAGGGAGCTGCTGGATGATGACTCGCGCCTTGTCGATCATGCCGTTGCGCACGACCTCGCTTGCGAGGTCGTAGTTTGAGGGCAGGATCATCTCGTCGACGGAGTCTGTGGGCCGCTTGCGGCGGAGAGCGTCAATGGATCGATTGCGGGAGACGACGGCGAGCCAAGCGCCGAGGGTTCCGCGAGTTGCGACGAAGCCTTGCGGGTTGCGCCAGACTTGCAGAAAGATCTCCTGGAGGACATCTTCGGCAGAGGCTGGATCGCGCAGGACGCGCAGAGCAACCGAGTAGACCACTTTGGAGTAGCGATCGAAGAGCAAAGCCATCGCGTCTTCATCGCCACCTTGCACGAGCCCCAGCAGAGCGGCGTCGTCATGTCCTGACGTCGACTGCCCGTTACCTCCTCCCGTTTCTCTCACCATAGAAACGGGTCCAATCTGGTAGCAGATTGCATGGCTCGGCGCTGTTTCTCCCTAATTCGCAACGAGTTACCTTTGTACCGCAAGATCGGGAACGCCACCACTGTACCCCAAAATCCGGTTGTCGTGCACGGTCGTACTCGCACGGCGTTTCCAGAGACATCTGTCCGATGATTGAGCGCGAGGAGCACGGACGGTGAGATGCGCGAGAGAGGCATAAGGATGAAGAGCAGGCTGGATCGGGTTTTGGTGGAGCGCGGGCTGGTGGCATCGCGTGAGCGGGCGCAGGCGATGATTCTGGCGGGAAGGGTGCTGGTGGAGGAGCAGAAGGTGGACAAGCCGGGGACGCCGGTGGAGGTGGGGGCAGCGATCCGGCTGATGGGGGAGGACCTGCGGTATGTGAGCCGGGGCGGGTTGAAGCTGGAGCGGGCTCTGGGGCACTGGGGGGTGAAGTTGCATGGGCTGGTGTGCGTGGATGTGGGGGCATCGACGGGTGGCTTCACGGACTGCATGCTGCAGCATGGAGCTCGGCGGGTGG
>CBDCMI010000012.1:0-290548 GCA_965218895.1 Acidobacteriaceae bacterium
CTCCTCCTCCCAGCTTAGCCCGCGGCCCGCAGCCCGCAGCCCGCAGCCCGCTGAGGTGCTACGGTCAACCCATGCCCCCTGTTACCCTCTTTGTCGCCACCACCAACCCCGGCAAGCTCCGCGACTTCCGCTCCGCCGTCACCCCCGGCTTCACGCTAGAGCCGCTCCCCAGCCTGGACGACATGCCCACCCCGCCCGAAGACGAGCCCACCTTCGCCGGCAACGCCGACAGCAAGGCCATCGCCTACTCCCGCCTGGCCCCCGGCCTCCTCGTCCTCGCAGACGACTCCGGTCTCGAGGTCGACGCACTCGGCGGCGCCCCGGGCGTCCGCTCCGCCCGCTTCGCCGCCGACCGCGAAGCCGCCGCAGGCCGCGCCCCCTCTACCCCGCGCAACCCCGACCAAAGCAACAACTACGCCCTCCTCGACGCCCTCGCCTCTACCCGCGAGGCCGATCGCTCCGCCCGCTACCGCTGCGCCCTCTCCCTCGCCCGCGACGGCCAGGTCCTCGCCCGCGCCACCGGCGCCGTCGAAGGCGAGATCCTCGCCATCCCCCGCGGCCTCGCCGGCTTCGGCTACGACCCCCTCTTCCTCCTCCCCAACCTCGGCCTCACCATGGCCGAACTCGCCACCCCCGACCGCCTTCAGCACTCCCACCGCGCCCGCGCCCTCACATCCCTCCTCCAATCCTCCGACCTCATCACATCCTTCGCACAATCAAGCCGATAACCGCACCCCAACCCCGATCCTCCTTGACCACCCTCCACACCGAAACCAATAATCACATCTGACCGGGCAACCCAAGCCCTCAACACACCAAGGAGCCCCGATGGCCGCAACCGCACCCATGGCACCGCCCGATCTCTCGCAGTCCCCCACGGGCAAGAGAAGAGGCGTCCAGCCCCTCCGCGCCGGCCAGGGCCACTCCTTTCTCTGGCGCAAGCTCCACTCGCTCTCCGGCATCGTCCCCATCGGCGCCTTTCTGATCGAGCACATCGTCTCCAACTTCGAAACCTGGAACGGCCCCCTCGCCTACGCCCAGCAGGTCAAGTTCCTCAACGGCCTCCCCCTCGTCCGCATCCTCGAGTGGGCCTTCATCTTCATCCCCCTCGCCTTCCACGCCGGCTACGGCGTCTTCATCACGGTCCGCGGCCGCTCCAACGTCAACGTCTATCCCTGGGCCGGCAACTGGGCCTACATCACCCAGCGCGTCACCGGCATCATCGCGCTGGCGTACATCATCTACCACGTCTGGCGCCAGCGCTTCTCCGGCATCAGCCTCCCCGAACACCCCGGCGCCGCCTTCCACAAGGTGCAGGTCGAACTCTCCCACCCCTGGGTCTTCGCCATCTACGCCGTCGCCATGGTCGCCACCTGCTGGCACTTCGCCTATGGCATCTGGCTGTTCGCCGCCAAATGGGGCATCACCCCCGGCGAGCGCGCCCGCCGACGCTCCGGCTGGGCCTGCGCCGCCGTCGGCACCGCCCTCTGCGCCATGGGCTTCATCAGCATGTACGCCGTCGTCTGGAAGTACCCCAACGCCCCCGCCGACGTCATGCCCGCCCAACCCGCTGGCGTGGTTCTCCCCGCCCCACCCACCACAACTCCCAGCACCACCAACCCCACCCAACCCGGCGAGGTCCGGTAGGTATGTATGGTCTGTACGGCTTGGGCCTGAGCTTCCTTGGGTTGCTCGTCGTGTACATAGCGGCAATCAGAATGCGTATGTCAGTCAACAAAGAACCTGGATCTCAAGGAAGAGTTCCCCTCTACGCACTTCTGCCCAAGATGCAGCAGCCGTTCAACCTCGTTGAGCGCTACCGTCATTTGAATGGCAACGACACAACTTTCAAACTCCTCGTAACCGGGTTGGTGCTAGTTGGTGTCGGATTGCTTACTGTTTTCTCCATCCAGATTACTGAGCGCATAGGGCTTCACTGAACCTGCGTATAAGAGGGAACTGACATGGCAGCAGCAACCACACCCCGCATTATCGTCGTAGGCGGAGGTCTAGCCGGCCTCTCCGCTGTCATCAAGATCGCCGAAGCCGGCGGCAAGGTCGACCTCTTCTCCATTGTCCCCGTTAAGCGCTCGCACTCCGTCTGCGCCCAGGGCGGCATCAACGCCGCCAAAAACCTCAAGGGCGAGGGCGACGACGTGCTCAAGCACTTCGACGACACCATCTATGGCGGCGACTTCCTCGCCAACCAGACCCCCGTCAAGCAGATGACCTCGCAAGGCCCCGCCATCATCGATCTGTTAGATCGAATGGGCGTCCCCTTCAACCGAACCCCCGAAGGCCTGCTCGACTTCCGCCGCTTCGGCGGCACGCTCTATCACCGCACCGCCTTTGCCGGCGCAACCACCGGCCAGCAGCTCCTCTACGCCCTCGACGAACAGGTCCGACGCTACGAATCCGAAGGCAAGGTCACCAAGTACGAGGGCTGGGAGTTCCTCTCCGCCGTCCTCGACGACACCGGCACCACCCGCGGCATCTGCGCCATGGACCTCCGCTCCATGGAACTCCGCACCTTCCCCGCAGATGCGGTCATCATCTGCACCGGCGGCATCGGTGCCATCTTCGGCAAATCCACCAACTCCGTCGTCTGCACCGGCTCCGCCCAGTCCGCGCTCTACCAGCAGGGCGCCTTCTACGCCAACGGCGAGTTCATCCAGGTCCACCCCACCGCCATCCCCGGCGAAGACAAGCTCCGCCTCATGAGCGAGTCCGCCCGCGGCGAAGGCGGCCGCGTCTGGGTCCCACGCGCCAAAGGCGACAAGCGCGACGCTCGCTCCATCCCCGAGAGTGAACGCTTCTACTTTCTCGAAGAGTGGTACCCCAAATACGGCAACCTCGTCCCCCGCGACATCGCCACCCGCGCCATCCACCGCATCGTCTACCAGGAAGACCTCGGCATCGACGGCCAGCCCATGGTCTACCTCGACCTCACCCACATCGACCGGGCCACCCTCAACCGCAAGCTAGAAGGCATCCTCGAGATCTACGAGAAGTTCGTCGGCGACGACCCCCGCGACACCCCCATGAAGATCTTCCCCGGCATGCACTACACCATGGGCGGCCTCTGGGTAGACTTCAACCAGCAGACCAACATCCCTGGCCTCTTCGCCGCCGGCGAAGCTGACTACTCCATCCACGGCGCCAACCGCCTAGGCGCAAACTCGCTGCTCTCCTGCATCTACGGCGGCTTCGTCGCCGGCCCCTGCGCCATGGACTACGCCCGCCACCTCGCCGCCCAGCCCGGCGACGGCGGCCACGCCGCCGAACTCCAGCGCCAGCGCGAGAAAAACTCGCTCCTCCTCAACAACACCGGCACCGAAAACCCCTTCAAACTCTGGCGCGAACTCGGCGACACCATGACCCGCCACGCCACTATCATCCGCTACAACGACGGTCTCGCCGAGGCCGACAGCAAGATCGTCGAGCTCCAGTCCCGTCTCCGCAACGTCAACCTGTCGGACAAGAGCCAGTGGGCCAACACCTCCTTCGCCTTCGCCCGCCAGCTGGACAACATGCTCCATCTCGCCCGCGTCGTCGTCGGGGGCGCGGCCGCCCGCGACGAGTCCCGCGGCGCCCACTTCAAGCCCGACTTCCCCGAGCGCAACGACCCCGACTTCCTCAAAACCACCAAGGCCGCCTTCGTCGACAACGCCCCCCACATCACCTACGAGGAAGTCGACACGGAGTACATCACCCCCCGCGCACGCAACTACGCCGCCACCGCCTAACACCATGCTTCCTGGAGAAGACGCCGACGGAGTAAATCTCGTTCTGATCGGTGGCGCACTCTTCATCCTCTCCGCACTTGGCGCAGTCGCCATAGCGCTCTTTCGCCTGTATCGTTCGCACCGTCGCCGCCGATCGCGAGCCGCCAAGGAGATCACCAGTCCTTAGAACCCCTGCTCCTCCCGCTTTTCTTTTGCGTGCATCCGCGGCGTCCGCCCGCAAGCAGAACTCCAGCACCCAGAAAGCCAAAGTCTCATCGAAAGAGTCCGGAGCAACACCCCCAATCCCAGCCCAACAAAGAAGGCCAGAGGACTTCACCATAAAAGCCGGGGGGCAAACGCCCCACAGCACCAGCCCAATAAAGAAGGCCAAAAGCCCTTGACCGTAAGAGCCTGGGGCAACGCCCCAGGACAAACAAGACAAAGCGCATAACCGGCTCTGCCGAAGTCCGGAGTGCAGGCGAAGCCGAACGACCACCCACCACCCGAAACACCTCCCGCACACCCAGCCCTCCTACCCGCCCCAACCAACATCCAACTCACCCATGACCATCCAGCAGATCATCCTCTCCGTCATCTTTGTCGTCTTCCTCTCTGTCTGCGGCATCTATATCGCGCGCGCCGCGAAGCGCAGAAAACAACACCAAGGCATCAGCCCAGAGCGAACAATGGAGCTCGAAGAAGACCAGGCCCGCGTCGAAGACAGGCCCAGCACCCGCTAGTCACCGAGAACAACGGCTCTCCTTGTACCGAGGGCGCTCGTGCGAAAGCTCCTGCTCATCCCTGGTACCTCCGCCATGAACGCAGCCGCACACGCAGTGCTCCGAACATCCCCGCCATACCTGTCCCAAGCAACCACACTGAGCCCGGCTCAGGCGTAACCGCGGACGCTTCCAGGGAACCGTCCTCCACAAGCAACCCCGTGGGTCCGCTGTCATTCTGCACGACAAAGTCAATCTGATTGACGCCCGCGACGAACCCGCTCGAAATCGTAAACGGCGTAGCCGCGGAGAAGCCGGAACTGCTGAACAAAGCCGATCCACCCCGATTCAGATAGATCGAGACATGGTCATCCGAAGCCACCGCTCCTGTAAGAGTCGCCGTAGTCGGGTCATAGCCCGTCAAATCAATCGACGTCTCGTACACGTAGTATCCCCCATTCCAACTCGTGTCTCCGTCAGCACCGGGACCAATCCAGCCCGCACCAGACCCCGCCATCCAAACCCCATTTGCCTGCGTCGCCGTAGCCTCTGTTGCTCCGGGATCCGCGCTGTAAATCAGCGTGTAATTCAAATCGGCTTCCCCAGCCGACAACAGGGATCCATCCGCAGCCACCCCGGTGTTGAAAAACGTCAGTGAGTCCGCATGCGCCGATAGGGTCGCGCCGGAAAATGCCAACAGCAGTAAAGCCAAACAGGCCATCTCAGACAGCCGGAACTTGCGGGATGAGGCAGTGCGCATGGGGTCTCCAGAATGAATTCTGTCGCGCAGCCCCAGATTGGGCCTGCGCGCAACGACATACACCCTGCAATTGCGTGCCCACTCTTGGAATGCCCTGCACCCTGGCAAACTGCCCAAATCCCGCAAAAGATCGTCCATCTCACCTTAGATAACTCTGCTATCGGCGGCGTTCTGCGACACCTCTCCCTTGCCCAAGCTAAATCTCTCCTAATCTCACGAAGCCAAGGCACGGTCCATCATCAAAACGGTCCACCATCAAAAAAGTTGCCGCTCCGATCGCCGAGGGTAGGCAGCTTCCTCATAGGAACTCAATGACCCTTCTCACCATCCTTCTCGCTCTTCTGGGAGTTCTCCTGGTCACCGCAGTCACGCTCGTCGGCGCTTGGATCGATGGCCGCCGCCAGGCACTTCGCAAGCGTGGCCTCCGTCCCGTCACGACCTCCTCCGGGGAAGTCGTACCCGATCCATCCCAACGGCCCTCCGCCCACCCCTAACCGGCTTCCCGCTCCGTCCCTGGCTCGCTGTGCTCTCTCAGCCGTTATCCTTGCTGCAGAGCCATTGAAACGGCGGCAGACAGCGCCGCAGAAACCAAGCTTCCAGCTCCAACCCGCCAACCTCCCCACCAAAGTCCAGACTTATCCTCAACGCTCTCAGGATCTTCGCAAGAACAAGGGGAGACCCCCCACGGACCCATGCCCATCAAATTCACTCTCGCAGCCCTCACCCTTCTGCTCCCTCCATTGGCCCCCGCCCAGCCCCCCGCGCACGCCGAGCAGGTCATCGCCTATCTCTTTCCCCGCTCCGAGCCCCTCAACCCAGCAACCGTCCCCGTCGAGAAGCTCACCCGAATCAACTACGCCTTTGGCAACATCCGCGACGGCCGAGCCGTCCTCGGCGACCCAATCGACGGCCCCAACCTCCTCGCCCTCCAAACCGCCCGCACCCGCAATCCCAGCCTTGAAATCCTCCTCTCCGTCGGCGGCTGGTCCTGGTCCGGCGGCTTCTCCGACATGGCCTTCTCCCCCGCCTCCCGCGCCACCTTCATCGACAGCGCCGTCGCCCTCCTCCGCCAGTACCACCTCGATGGCCTCGATCTCGACTGGGAATACCCCGGATATGCCGGCGACACCAACCACTTCCGCGCCTCCGACGGCGCCAACCTCGCCGCCCTCCTCCGCGAACTCCGCGCCCGCTTCGACCGCGACCAGCCCGCAGGCCACCACTGGCTCCTCTCGATCGCCGCCGGCGCCTCCGACGAGTACATCGCCCACTCCCCCCTGGCCGCGTACAGCCCCTCGCTCGACACCGTCAACCTCATGGCTTACGACATGTACGAGCCCTCCGGCGACCGCGTCACCGGCAACCACGCCCCCCTCCAGACCAACCCCGCTGACCCCAAATCCGTCTCCGCCCAGACCGCCGTCCAGGCCTTCCTCACCGCCGGCGTCCCCGCCTCCAAACTCGTCCTGGGCGTCCCCTTCTACGGCCACGTCTGGCGCGACGTCCCGCCAAAAAATGACGGCCTCTTCCAACCAGGCAAGCCCGTCCCCAACGACTTCGCCCCCTTCAGCACCATCAGCTCCACCATGCTCGGCCATGGCTTCACCCGCCACTGGGACTCCGCCGCCCAAGCTCCCTTCCTCTACAACCCCGCCACCCGCACCTTCGTCTCCTACGAGGATCCACAATCGCTCGCCGCGAAATGCGCCTTCATCCGCTCCCACCACCTCGCCGGAGCCATGTTCTGGGAACTCGGCAATGATCCCTCCGGCACCCTCCTCAACGCCCTCGACCAGAATCTTCTCCCACCCCCAGTCCGCCTCCGACCCCCCGCCCAGGCCCACAAAGCCTCCTAAACCACGCCCTTTACAGCTTTTCTTCGACGAAAACGACGTCGCCACGCGGACGTTTCACTCTCCGTGATGCACGGTGCATATCGCCTCAACAGCTGTGCGTCGCACCAAAGAGACTTTCCTTGCGTCCGCTTCAGCCGGCATCTACACCGGCATGCCTGCCAATGACCCAGCAAGCCCGGCAGACTCCCAAACCTCCCTGCTCCAAACACTCAAACAGGCCGTCGTCGGCACGCACGCCGACTACACCTCAGGCTCGCTCAACAAGGCCATCCTCCTTCTTGCCGTCCCCATGATGCTTGAAATGGCTCTGGAGTCCGTCTTCGCCGTCGCGGACCTCTTCTGGGTCGGTCATCTCGGCGCGGATGCCGTCGCCGCCGTCGGCCTCACGGAATCCCTTCTCACCCTTGTCTTTGCGGTCAGCTCCGGCCTGGGCACCGCCGCCACCGCCATGGTCTCGCGACGCGTCGGCGAGCACGATCCCGAGCGCGCCGCCACCGACGCCGTTCAGGCCATCGGCGTCGCTCTTCTCCTCGCGCTGGCCATCGCCGCCCCGCTCTTCTTCGCCGCTCCCTCTCTCCTGCGTCTCGTCGGCGCCGGTCCCTCCGTCCTCCACATCGGCTCCACCTACGCCCGCATCGCTCTGTCCACCTCGGGCGTCATCGTGCTGCTCTCCCTCAACAACTCCATCTTCCGCGGAGCCGGCGACGCCGCCTTCGCCATGCGCCTGCTCACCGTCGCCAACCTCATCAATCTCGTCCTGGACCCCCTGCTCATCTTCGGGATCGGTCCCTTCCCCAAGCTCGGCGTCACCGGTCCCGCCATCGCCACGCTCACGGGCCGAGGCCTCGGTGTGCTCTATCAGTTCTACCGTCTTGGCCGAGGCACGGACTGCTTCCGCATCCGTCGCCACCAGCTGCGGCTCCATCTCTCCGAAATGCGAAAGTTCCTCCGCGTCTCCGGCGCCGGCATCCTCCAGTTCCTCCTGGAGCAGGGCTCCTGGCTCGGAATCATCCGCGTCGTCAGCCTCTTCGGCGCAAACGCCGTCGCCGGCTACACCATCGCCTTCCGCATCGTCGGCTTCGTTCTGCTCCCGTCCATGGGCCTCTCCAACGCCGCCTCCACCCTCGTGGGGCAACACCTCGGCGCCGGCAAGCAGGATCGCGCCCGATCCTCCGTCTGGCGAACCGGCCTTTGGAACCTCGCCTTCCTCGGATCCATCTCTCTCCTCTTTGCCGCCTTCGCCCCCTTTCTCGTCGGCCTCTTCAGCCACCAGCCCACCGTCGACCAGACCGCCGTGCAAGGGCTTCGCATCTTCTGCTACGGCAATCTCCTCTTTGCCTTCGGCATCGTCTTCCTCCAGGCTTTCAACGGAGCCGGCGACACCGTAACACCAACCTGGATCAACCTCTTCGGTTTCTGGCTCCTGGAAATCCCGCTGGCGTGGCTCCTCTCCCGCCACACCCATCTCCGTCTGGAAGGCGTCTTCCTCGCCATCCTCATCGCGCAATGCGTGGCGTTTCTCCTGTCCGGATTCTTCTTCGTGCGCAATCGCTGGATCAAACACCAGGCGCTGGCAGGCTGATCGCCGGCCTCCCTGCGCGCCCTTCCGCTATGCCGCCTTCAGCACCGCCTGTGTGCCGGCATGCTCGCTGCCGTAAGTCTCTGCCAGCGAAACCTCCGGATGCGCGGCGGCACGCCGCACCTCCCGCCGCCACAGCCACAGCAGCGTCAGCCCCATGCCGACCGATCCCGCCACACGGCCCAGCCACAGCCCCATCAGTGCTAATCCCCCATGAAATGCCAGAAAATACGCCAGCGGCATCCCAACCCCCCAGTTCCAAAACACACTCACCATCATCGGCAGCCGCGTATTCCCAATTCCTGTAAACGCCGACGCCAGCAGCACAAACAGCGTGTCCGTCACCAGCATCACCGCGCACAGGGTAAACAGCGGCACCGCCGCATTCACCACAGCCTCGCTGTTGGTGTAGAGGCTTGCCCAATGGCGCGCCCATACCGCGAACACCGTTCCCGCAACCACCATCGACCCCAGCCCTAGCATCAGGCTCGCTCGCGTCGCCTGCGTCACCTGTCGCAGGCTGTTTCGCCCTGCGCTCTGCCCCACGCGCACCGCCGTCGCATACGACAACCCCGCGGACACCTGGTACACCAGTGCATTCAGATCGAGCGCCACCTGGTAAGCCGCCAACAGCACCGGGCCAAGCCGGGCGCACACAATCGAAAGAAACGTCGACGTCCCCAGCTCCGTCAAAACCTGAAAGCCGCTCGGCCCCCCGATCGCCAGCAACCGCCGCAGCCGCCGCCGCTCCGGCAGCAGCATCCGCCAACTCGGCCGCACACGCAGCTTCCAAATCACCCGGGCCACCCCCACCAGCAGCAGCCCAAACATAAACAGCCGCACCACCACCGTGCTCCACGCCGATCCCGCGATCCCCATCGGCCGGAAACCCCAGTGCCCAAAGAGAAACATCCAGTCAAACAGCCAGTTCACCCCGGAGGCCGTCACCAACGACACCATCACCCACAACACGCTGTCACACGACTGCAGAAATCGCCGCAGGGCCATGTAACACAGAAGCGGCGCCGTCGACCACAACAGCGGATGCACGTACCGCACCGTCTCGGTATAGATCCCCGCGGGCGTCCCAAAGTGCGGCAGCATCGCCAGAATCCCCAGCGTTACCCCAATCGTCAGCGGTGTCCCCAACACCACAAACCACATCGACTGGCCCAGCAACCGAAGACACTCCTCGCTGTCGTCGCGCCCAAAAGCCTGCGCCACCAGCGTCTCCAAACCATTCATCAGAAAAACTACAAAAAACGCGATCGCGTAGAAAATGCTGTTGCCCAGCGACGAAGCCGAGATCGCCATCGCCGAGTCGTGCAGCCGGCCGATCATCAGCGCATCGACCACATAGGTCGACATCCACCCAACCTCGCCCAGCGCCAAAGGAACACCAAGGCCCAGCGTCAGCCGTACCTCCTGCCCAAAGCTCGTCGCCTCGCGCGAACCCCGCCCCTTCTCCTCTCCGGTCATCGTCTCGTCGTTACCCGCCATGGCGTGCCAATCATACGATTCCGCGCCTCCCATCCGGACCGCAATCTTCACCCACAATGATCTCCTCCAAACTCCGCCTCTGCCGATACAGCCTCACTCGCGTTACACTTTCGCTCCAAGCTGTCCTACCTGCGCTGCACAACCTCGGGACGCGTCCTTGCATCCCAAGGCGTCCTCGAAAGGAAGCCGTGATCACCCCTCGCTTCGTCGGAGCCATCGACCAGGGAACCACCAGCACCCGCTTCATCCTCTTCGACGCACAGGGCCTTCCGCTCACCTGCGTCCAGCGCGAGCACCGCCAAATCTACCCGCAGCCGGGATGGGTCGAGCACGACCCCCGTGAAATCCTCTCCAACACCGTCCAGATCCTCGACGAAGCCGCAGAAAAAACGGGCTTAACCTCCCACGATCTCGCCGCTATCGGCATCACCAATCAGCGCGAAACCACAGTACTTTGGGACAAAATCACCGGCTCCCCCATCCACAACGCCCTCGTCTGGCAAGACACCCGCAACACCCCCCAAGTCCAGCACCTCGCCCGCACCGCCGCAGAAGACGGCACACCCGCGGCAGACCGCTTCCGATCCATCACCGGTCTGCCGCTCACCACCTACTTCAGCGGCACCAAAATCCAGTGGCTGCTCGAACATATCCCCGGTGCCCGCGCCTCCGCGGATCGCGGCGAGCTTCTCTTCGGTACCATCGACAGCTACCTGCTCTACCACCTCACCGGCGGCACAAACTCCGGCGTGCACCGCACCGACGTCACCAATGCCAGTCGCACGCAGCTCATGAACCTGGCCACACTCGACTGGGACCCCGATCTCCTTCGCACCTTCAACATCCCCGCATCTCTGCTTCCGGAGATACGCTCCTCCAGCGAGCACTTCGGCGTCCTCCAGCACTCGCGCTTCGCCGGCGTCCCAATCACCGGCATCCTCGGCGATCAGCAGGCCGCTCTCGTCGGCCAGACCTGCTTCAAAGCAGGCGAGGTCAAAAACACCTACGGCACAGGCTGCTTCCTCCTGATGAACACCGGCGACCCCAAACAATCGCGCCACGGTCTCCTCACCACGGTCGGCTACAAACTCGGCTCCACGCCCGCCGTCTACGCTCTCGAAGGCAGCATCGCCATCGCCGGAGCCCTCGTCCAGTGGCTTCGCGACAACCTCGGTCTCATCCGCGACAGCGCCGAAGTGGAACAGCTCGCCCTCACCGTCGCGGACAACGGCGGCGTCTACTTCGTTCCTGCCTTCTCCGGTCTCTATGCCCCGCATTGGAAAGACTCCGCACGCGGAGTCATCGCGGGTCTCACACGCTTCGCCAACCGCGGCCACCTCGCCCGCGCTGTTCTCGAAGCAACCGCCTTCCAGACGCGCGAGGTCGTCGAAGCCATGGAGCAAGACTCCGGCATCGCGCTCACTGAATTGCGCGCCGACGGCGGCATGGTCGGCAACGACCTCTTCTTGCAGTTCCAGGCGGACATCCTCAACCGCCGCGTCTTGCGCCCGGCCATCCGCGAGACCACCGCCCTCGGCGCTGCCTACGCCGCCGGCCTCGCCGTCGGCTTCTTTCGCGACCTCCATCAGCTCGCCGCTCAGTGGCAGCCCGACCACGCTTGGTACCCGGCAATGGACGACGCCGCACGTGACCAGACCTTCCGCCTCTGGAAGAAAGCCGTCGACCGTTCGCTGGACTGGATCGACTAACTCACTCGTAACCTCAAGGAGCACACATGCCGTCGCCCGTCTTCGGGGAGTTCGTGGGTACCGCGGTCCTCATCGTCGTGGGCGAGGGTACCAACGCCGGCGTCTCACTCGCCCAATCCAAGGCGCTGGGCGCAGGCTGGCTCGCCATCGCCACCGGCTGGGCCTTCGGCGTCTTCTGCGGCATCGTCACCGCCGTCGCCTGCGGCAGCCCATCGGCCGACCTCAACCCCGCCGTCACCCTCGCCGCCGCCGTCCATAACGGCGACTTTCACCTCCTCCTCCCCTTCACCCTCGCCCAGTGCGCCGGGGGCTTCGTCGGCGCCACCCTCGTCTGGCTCCTCTTCTTCCCGCACTGGCGCGTTACGGCAGACCCCGCCGCCAAACTCGGCGTCTTCTGCACCTCACCGGCCATCCGCAGCCCCGCCTGGAACACCTTCGCCGAAGCCCTCGCAACCGGCGTCTTCCTCCTCACCATCAGTGCCATCAACTCCCATACCTTTGCCTTAGCTGGCCCCGCCCCCGGCCTCGCTCCCTACCTCGTCTCCATCGTCGTCTGGGGCGTCGGTCTCGGCCTGGGCGGCCCCACCGGCTATGCCATCAACCCCGCCCGAGACCTCGCCCCGCGGCTCGCCCATACCCTCCTCCCCATCGCCGGCAAGGGCCCCTCCGATTGGAGCTACGCCGCCGTCCCCGTGCTCGGCCCGTTGCTCGCCGCCGTCGCCATCGGCCTCTTCCTTCGCGTCACTCACATCTGAGCACTCACCCAACCCCGCCCCCATCACCGACCTGATAGAACCGCTGCGCCACCTCACAGAACTCCCGAACTTGCCGCTCCGCCCAGCCCGCGTCGTACCCCATCTCCCCCGCCATCACCTCCGCCACCAGCCCCGCCGCCCGCTCCGCCGCCCTCGCGTCCAGCAACAGCGCCCTCGTCCTCCGTGACAGCACATCCTCCACCGTCCGCGCCATCTCCTCCCGCACCGCATACACCACCTCCGCCGCACTAAATGGCAGCGCCGCGTCCAAGCGCCGCCGCATCGCCTCACCCTCCGCCTGCAGCGCCTCCACACTCACCGCATCGCTCCCATACCGCGACAGCGCCGATCCCTCCCCCATCTTCCCCGCCCCTCGCAGCGGCAACTCCGCCGTCACACACCGCCCACGCGCCTCCAACAGTCCCCGTCCAATCGCCAAATCGACCGTGTCCTCCGCCATCCGCCGGTAGGTCGTCCACTTCCCTCCCGCCACCGTCACCAGACCACTTGCCGAAGCCTCAATGTGGTGCTCCCGCGAAAGCTTCGCTGTCGTCGCCGCCGCCCCCGTAATCAACGGCCGCAACCCCGAAAACACACTCAACACATCCCCCCGCCCAATCCGCCGCGCCAGATACGGATTGATCGTCTCCAACAAAAACTCAATCTCGCTCTCCTCGTGCCCCGGCTCCATCGCCACCTCCACAGCCGGCAGATCCGTCGTCCCAATCACCACCTTCCCCAGCCAGGGAATCGCAAAGATCACCCGTCCATCCGGCGTCTTCGGCACCATGATCGCCGTCTCGCCCCCCAGCACCTCCGCCCCCACCACCACGTGCGTCCCTCGGCTTACGGATAACAACGGCTTCGCCATCGGGTCGTCCATCCGCCGCACCTCGTCCGCAAAAATCCCCGTGGCGTTCACCACCGCCCGCGCCCCCACCTCCACCTCCGCCCCCGTCTCCTCGTCGCGCACGCGCGCCCCACACACCCGGCCCTCACGCCGCCGCAACGCCACGCACCGCACGTAATTCAACACCGTCGCCCCGTGGTCCTCCGCCGTCCGCGCCAGCGCCAGCGCAAACCGCGCATCGTCGAACTGCCCATCGAAATAAAGCACGCTCCCCTTCAACCCGCGCGCCGCAATCCCCGGCACCGCGCTCCGCGTTCCGCCCGACCCAAGCACCCGAGTCCGCCCCATCGAAGCCTTCCCCGAAAGCAGGTCGTACAGCCTCAAGCCCGCCCCATAGAACGGCAGATCCCACCACCCGTACGCCGGCGTCACAAAGCCCAGTGACGCCACCAGGTGCGGCGCATTCCGCAGCATCACCCTCCGCTCGTGCAGCGCCTCCCGCACCAGATGAATCTGCCCGCTTGCCAGATAGCGCACCCCGCCATGCACCAGCTTGGTCGCCCGGCTCGACGTCGCCTGCGCAAAGTCGCCGCCCTCCACCAGCACCGTCCGGTACCCACGCGTCGTCGCGTCCACCGCAATCCCCAGCCCCGTCGCACCCCCGCCAAGCACCAGCAGGTCCACCTCGCCCCCAAGCCGCTCCAGCCGCTCCGCCCGCCTCGCCGTCATCCTTCGCATCCACTCCTCGTCGTCGCACGCCCATCCTACGCGCACCCCTCACCGGACTCCCCGCCCCTCTCGCCGTCTGTTCACACCGCCGTCACCCCACAGCAATACAGTCCCCCTACAGTCCACGTCATGCGTCCAATTGCACGTCCCTTCCGCCCGCGCGCGGCTTCTCTGCGCCTCGCCTCCGCCAGTCTTGCCTCCGCCGGCCTCGCCCTCTCCCTCGTCGCTCCAGCCTTCGCCCAATCCACCTTCGCCACCATCCAGGGAACCGTCCTCGATAGCTCCGGCGCCATCATCCCCAACGCCACCGTCACCATCACCAACGACAACACCGGCAACACCGAAACCGTCACCGCCAGCGCCAGCGGCGAATACCGCGCCTTCGATCTCAACGCCGGCAGCTACACCATTCGCTTCTCCGGCACAGGCTTCGGAGATCAGACCGTTCCCCACCAAACCATCCTCGCCCGACAGGTCCTTCGCCTCGACGCCCACCTCAACGCCGGCACCGTCTCCACCGAGGTCAACGTCGACGCCGGCTCCTCCGCCTTCTCCGACGTCGCCACCGTCTCCCACTCGCTCAACTCCGCCGACATCGACACCCTCGCACTCAACTTCCGCGCTACCGACAACACCTCCCCCCTCTACGTCTCCACCCTCACCCCAGGCGTCCAGACCGACCCGGGTGGCAACATCTCCGTCGCCGGCGGCTTCCCCTACACCACCTCCTACTCCATCGACGGCGTCTCCACCGTCAACGCACGCTCCAACGGACCCTCCGCCAACCTCTTCCCCTCCGTCGAGGCCATCAGCGAATTTAAGGTCAACTCCGCCAACAACGACGCCGAGTTCAGCCAGCCCTCCGACATCACCGTCACCACCAAGTCCGGCACCAACGCCTTCCACGGCGGTGTCTATGAGTTCTTCCAAAACCGCGTCTTCAACGCCGCCAACCCCGTCACCCACCTCAAGCCCAAGCTCACCGCCAACGACTTCGGGGCCTACCTCGGTGGTCCCCTCTCCATCCCGCACCTCTACAACTCCAAAGGAAAAACCTTCTTCTTCGGCGACTACGAAGGCACCCGCCGCCCAGAGGCCGGATCCATCTCCCTCTCCGTCCCCTCCACCGCCTTCCGCTCCGGCGACCTCTCCGCCTACCCCACCCAGCTCTACAACCCGCGCACCGGACAGCCCTTCGTCAACAACCAGATCCCCGTCAACCCCTCCGCCGCCGCCCTGCTCGCCGCCCTCTACCCCGTCGCCAACGGCCCCGGGGTCGTCAACAACTACAACGCCAACTTCCCCGGCGACTACGTCCTCAATAACGGCGACGTCCGCATCGACGAAAACATCACCGACCGTCACAAGCTCTGGGCTCGCTTCGGCGGGAAAAACATCAACCGGACTGGCACAGACGGCTCAACCAGCTATCTGCCCACCAACGGCCTCTACTCCAACCAAAGCCGCCTCCGCAACCTCGTCGCCGACTACTCCTGGACCATCTCCTCCCGAGTCGTCAACGAGATCCGCGGCGGCTACTCCGTCTCCGACTTCCGCACCGGCTATCCTCTCGCCGCGCAGGGCTCAGCCATCCTCGCCGCCGCAGGCATCACCGGCCTGCCCGCCGCGCCTGCCTCCGGCGGTGTCCCCGCCCTCAACTTCACCGACGGCTCCTTCGCCGACAACAACACGGATGGCCGCCCGCACGTCACCAAAAATCTCACCTACAACATCACCGACCAGCTCACCTATCTGCTCGGCAAGCACGCCCTCAAGTTCGGCGTCGACTACCAGCACTACCACTTCCGCGACTACCTCGCCTTCACCAACGGCGACCAGTTCGGCGACTACTACTTCTCCGGTCAGCTCACCGCCAACCCCGCCACCGGGGCGGCAGGCTCCTCCTTCGCAGACTTTCTCCTCGGTCTGCCCGTCGCAACCGACTACTCGATCGACGGTCCCGACGTACAGCCCTTCGCCCACTCCTGGGGCTTCTACGCGCAGGACAGCTGGAAGATCCTCTCCAATCTCACGGTCGACTACGGTCTCCGCTACGAGATCCACGCGCCCTTCAACGACGACACCAAGCAACTGGCCAACTTCGAGCCAAACTTCCCCGGCGGCCGCGTCGTCGTCCAGGGCCAGCGAGGCCTCTCGCAGGTCCTGCCCGTCTTCGCGCAGTCCATCGGCTCCACCCCCATCGTCACCAACCAACAGGCAGGCCTCCCCGATACCCTGCGCCACACCTACTTCGGCGATATCGGTCCGCGTCTCGGCTTCACCTGGCAGCCCTACAAAAACGCCGAGCCCGGCCGCAACACCGTATTCCACGCCGGCGTCGGCTCCTATACCGTCCCCGTCCTCGGCTCAGTCCTCTACTCGCTCGCCGGCGTAGCCACCAGCAACTACCTCCTCTTCGCCCAAACCCCAACCCTCTCCCTCCAGTTCCCCGACGTCTTTCCCTCCGGCGCAGGCGCCGGCCAGGCCGGCAAGCCTGACTACCGCCGAGCCAACCAGATCAACCTCAAAGACCCGCGGCAGATCCAATGGAACGGCTCCGTCGAACAGGGCATCGGCTACGCCACCGTCCTCCGCCTCTCCTACACCGGCTCCCACACCACCCAGCTCATCCAGTCGCCTGACCTCAATCAGGTGCCTGCCAACACCCTCGGCTACGCCGCCTATGTCGCGCAGAACGGCCTGCCCTTCCCCAACTTCAACGCCGTCCTCACCCGCTCCAACGGCCCCTCCGCCAAGTACAACGCCCTCACCGCTGAGGTCGAACGTCGCTACGTCAAGGGCCTCACCCTCGACGCCAACTACACCTGGGCCCACGACACCTCCAACGCCCTCGGTGCCGTGCCCACCAGCCTCACCGCGGAAAACGGCGCCACCATCCTCGACCGCTTCAACGAGTCGGCAAACTACGGGAACGTGATCTACGTCCGCCGCAACCGCTTCGTCGGCACCTTCCAATACGATCTGCCCTTCGGCCGCGGGCAACACTTCGGCGCCAACCTCAACCGCGCCGTCAACCTCGTCGCCGGTGGCTGGGGCATCGCCGGTATCCAACTCTGGCAATCCGGCTCCTTCCTCACCCCGTCCTTCTCCGGGCACGATCCCTCCGGCACCGGCGTCCTCTCGCGCGGCGTAACCACCACCCAGCGGCCGGACTGCACCGGCGTCAGCCCCTCACTCTCCAACCACAACCGCAACGCCTGGTTCAATCGCGCAGCCTTCGCCGTCCCCCAGAACGCCGCCGGCGCCCAGGACAACATCGGCCGCTTCGGCAACTGCTCCGTCGGCTTCCTCACCGGCCCCGGAACCGTCACCTTCGCCGGCACCGCGGGCAAAAACTTCCCCATCACCGAACGCTTCAACCTCCGCTACGAGGCGCAGTTCGCCAACCTCTTCAACCACACCAACCTCGCCGACCCCAACACCAACATCAGCTCCGCCAACTTCGGCACGGTCAACAACGTCCAGGACGCCAACACCAGCTACGGCCCATCCGCAGGCCCACGCAACGTCCAGATGAGCCTCCGCCTCACCTTCTAACCGTCACCCGCGCAACGTCCACCCAAAACACCGCTTGTCTCCCGCAAGAACCGCACAGGAAGCAGCCTCAACTCAGCCCCGGAGAGCCCCCTAAGGCGAACCGGGGCTCTTCTTTTCCCTCAAAAAACAATCTCCTCCAACAGGCGCAAAAGGTATTGCCCATACGAACTCTTCCCCATCCGCAACCCCAAAGCCCGCAGCTCGTCCGCCGAAATATACCCCAGGCGAAACGCTATCTCCTCTGGACAGGCCACTTTAAGCCCCTGCCGCTGCTCCAGAGTATGGATAAACGTTGACGCCTCCAGCAGAGAGTCGTGCGTCCCCGTGTCAAGCCACGCCATCCCCCGCCCCAGCACCTCCGTCCGCAGCCGCCCCCGCTCCAAAAACCACCGATTCACATCCGTAATCTCCAGCTCCCCCCTCTCTGACGGCCTGAGATCCCCAGCAATATCAACCACTTCCGGAGGGTAGAAATAAATCCCCGTCACCGCGTACCGGCTCCGCGGCTTCGCCGGCTTCTCCTCAATACCCACTGCCCGGCCATCCGGTGAAAACTCCACCACCCCGTACCTCTCCGGGTCCAGCACCGGGTACGCAAACACCGTCGCACAGTCCGTACGCCCCGCCGCCTCGCGCAGCGTCTTCTGTAAGTCGTGGCCATGAAAGATGTTATCCCCAAGCACCAGGCAGCAGGGATGGCCGTCCAGAAACTCGCGGCCAATCAAAAACGCCTGCGCCAGACCGTCCGGGCTGGGCTGTACGGCATACTGCAGCCGCAGACCCCATTGCGACCCATCCCCCAATAACTGCTCAAAGCGAGGCGTATCCGCTGGCGTCGAAATCACCAAAACCTCGCGAATCCCCGCAAGCATCAGAACTGAAAGGGGATAGTAGATCATCGGCTTGTCGTACACAGGCAAGAGCTGTTTGGAGACGGCCTGCGTCACAGGGTGCAGTCGCGTCCCCGAGCCACCGGCCAAGATAATGCCCCGTCTGACTTGCTTCATGCCCCAGCCTTCGCTTGGTCAGCCTTCGCCTGGGTCGCTGCCAAGTCTTTCCTGTCGCCATAGTTAATCTGCTCCCATTGACGATAGGCGCCATTGGTCACCGACTCCACCCACGGCGCATGCTCAAGGTACCAGCGCACCGTCCGGCGCAAGCCGGACGCAAAAGTCTCGGTAGCCCGCCAGCCGAGCTCGCGCTCGAGCTTGCTCGCATCGATCGCGTACCGGCGGTCATGCCCAAGGCGATCTTCCACGTGGGTAATAAGCCGCGCGTGCGGGCAAAACGCGGAGCCGGGCAACAGCTCGTCCAGCAGCGCGCAGATCGCCGTGACAACCTCGAGATTCGACCGCTGGTTGCCTCCGCCTATGTTGTACATCTCGCCCGGCTTACCATCCGCCAGGATCGTTCGGAGAGCACGTGTATGGTCGCCGACATAGAGCCAGTCACGCACCTGAAGGCCGTCGCCATACACCGGCAGCGGCTTGCCCTGGAGCGCATAGGTCACCATCAGCGGAATCAGCTTCTCCGGAAACTGAAAGCGCCCGTAGTTATTGGAGCAGTTCGTCACCACCGTGGGCAGGCCGTAGGTATGGTGCCACGCATGCACCAGATGGTCGCTGGCAGCCTTGGAAGCCGCATAAGGTGACCGCGGAGCATAGGGTGTGCGCTCGGAAAAGGGCAAATCCGCAGGGTTGAGGGTGCCGTAGACCTCGTCCGTGGAGACGTGGAGGAGACGAAAGCTCTCCCGCGCGTCGGAGCACAGCGTGGCATGGTAGGCGCGAGCAGCCTCGAGCAGGACAAATGTCCCCTCCACATTGGTGCGCAGAAAGGTGTCGGGTGCATGGATCGAGCGATCCACGTGCGACTCCGCGGCAAAATGGAGAATCGCGCGAGGCTTGTGCTCCGCCAGCAAATGGCGGACAGAGGTGGCATCACCCACGTCTCCCTGTGCGAACGTATACCGGGGATCCTGAGCGACTCCAGCCAAAGTTGCAGGGTTGGCCGCGTAAGTCAGCTTATCCAGGTTCACGACAGGCGAAGCCAGCGGATCGGCCAGCCAGTCAAGGATAAAGTTGGCGCCGATAAAGCCGGCACCGCCGGTAACGAGAATAGGTCGATTGCCGCTCACGGGCGTTCGCATCTCCGGTGTGAAGTGGGCTGCAGTTTACCCTCTCGCCAGACCGGTGCGGGGCTCCCACGCCGCAGACGAGTGAGCACCGGCAGAAAAAGAGGACAGAGGAGCGGCTTCTGCGACGGACACCGTCGCGCCACCGGGAAGACCGAACAGAAACACCGAATAGACGAACCAGAAGAAAACTAGGACGGGGATGAGGTTAGCGGCACCGTCACTGACCGCAACAATTACATACAGGCCTATGCCCTTGAGCGCCATGCGCCGGACTGGGTCACGAAGCACGCGCGGATACAACAGGGCGAGCACGAACGGGAACGCAAAGATGAGCGACAGGGCAGCCAGGCCGGCATAGCCGTAGTTGACCAGCGTCGAAGCAAAGAGGACCTCGGAAAATCCCGTAAGCGGCACCGAAGGAAGCAAGCCTGCCTGTGTGGCAAGAAAGAGCTCGCCCACACGCCCGCCAAGCGTCGGGTCCAGCAGAAAAGCGACGGCGAAGGGCGTGGTAAGGGCATATGCGATGAAAGCCATCACCGTCAGCGCGACAATCGTCAGGCGGCGACCCGTACCAGCCAGCCGCAGCCGCGGAAAGCTGCCGAGCGAGATAAAGAACGGCTGAGCCAGCGCCAAAAGCTGCTCCGCGACCAGGCCGAGCCACACCGTCCGAGCGAGGGTGAGAAACAGCGCAAGGCGCACGAGATTCCGACGCCACCTGCGTGGCTCGAGCAGGGAATACAGCGGAAGCAGGAGAAAGGTCGCTACACCGTATACGTTGCCGTTGTTGTACGTCGAAATAAGCTTCAGAAACGGGCCGCGATAGATGTGCTTGGTCTCCGCGATGATGCCGTAGTCAGCGAGATTGACAGTGAGCAGGGGGATCTCAATCAGTCGGTGCGTAAATGGCCAGAGAACGAAGAGCAGGACGCCCCAGCCCGCGGCCAACGTGATGCAGTTGCAGAAGGTACGCCTGAAACGTTCGGGGTCGAGCCACCCAAAGAAGGGCGGAAACGCCACCAGAAAGGCATACGGGAGAAAAAAGAACGATGTCGCCACACTGAAGGCATAGCCGGCGAGCCCGACTCCGTTCGCGAGATAGCTGTACAGAAACAGGACCTGAAACGGAACAATCGTGAGCAGCGCGGCAAGTACGGACGGCCGTATGCGCCACGGCAGATACAGCAGCCTGTACAGAATAAGGCTCGGAACAGAAAGTCCCAGCAACATGTAGCCCCAGGTCAACGGCACGTCGCCGAGCTTCAGGCCGCCCTTCGGAAACAGAACGAAAAAGACAAGAAGCAGCCCGGAGATGACTTCGGCAAGCGGATGGCGGCTGCTGCGAAGAAAGTGCCGCATCCCTACCGCCTGCGAAAGCTGGTCGCGACAAGGCGAAGATTGCCGCGCTGCTCGGGATCGTTCCGCAGTCGGTCGATCGCGATCGCGAGTGCGGCTGCGACGAGGCCGCAGAAGAGAGCCGCGGCACCCGCCAGCAGGAAGTAGAACCGGCGCGGTGGCCACGTGGGAAACTCCGGGACGATCGCGCGATCAATCACATCGAAGTTGTCGCTCAGGCTCCCTTCCCCCATGCGGAGGTTCTCATACTGCCCTGCCAGTGAGCTGACCAGGGCCTGGTGGTAGCCGACCTCGCGCTGCTTGCGCGCGATCTCCAGATTGACGCGCGGCATGCGGGACGCCGCTGGGGCAGCCCCCGTCCCCTGCGCGGCACCCGTCGCCGACTCCTGCGCATGCTCCTGCGCCTGCAATTGCGCAATCTGCGAGCGAACGGTCCGCACCTCGGGATTCTGCTCCGTCTCGCTCTGCAGCAACGCCGAAAGTCGAACCTGCAGACCCGTGATCTGCGCGCGAGTGCCCGCGATGGTGCTCAGGCCGATCTGCGTCTGAGTGTCGGGAGCGATGATGCCGGAGCCCTCCTGCGTGCGTTCAAGATCGGTCTCAGCCTCGGCCAGGGCCTCGCGCTCGCGGTTCAACTGCACCTGAAAGAAACGGCGCTGCACCTCCGCCTGCTGCTCGGCCATGTTCTCCTGCACGGCCCGCAGTGCCTCAATGTAGGTATTCGCGATCCGGGCCGCCTCCGCCGCGTTCTTGTTGCGAACCAAGATGTTGTACGTCCCATCGCCGCCTGTGATGATCTGCGTCATTCCGGCCAGCGTATCGCGCGCGGCCTCCATGCTCTGCGTACCGAAGACCGCGTTTAGACCGGCGCGGTGAATCACATCGTCGAGCAAGTTGCGGCTGGTAAGCAGCGTCACATAGGGAGAGGCCGGCCGAAAGCTGTCAAAGACGGCAGACAAATTCCCGACGGCAGGCGGGGGAGCCTTCGGCAGGAGCAACGCATTGGCGACAAACAGCGAAGGGAGGTGCAGCACCCACACTGCGGCCAAGGCGAAGACCACCACCGCCGTGAGCACAAAGACGCGCCAGCGAGCAGCAAATGCCGCAACGATCCGAAGCACGTCCACGCTGTCGTCGATCTGGGAAGAGCTCGGCGAAGCACTCCGCGTCGCGCCCGCCACAGGGTCGGAGGTGCTCGGCGGAGGATCGGAGACGACGGTCTGGGACGGGTTCAACATGCCAGCTTTATTTGAGCACGTTGATCGCGGCCACGCCGATGCCGAACTGGCCGATGATCGACGAGACGTCCACAAGGTCGCGCAGCAAAGCCCGCTTGCTGATGCTGGGCGGAACAACGATCGTGTCCCCCGGGTAAATCAGCGCGTGACTCACATCGCTGTACTGGCGCGAAAGAACCGAGCCGTCCGCCCGCAAAATAAACGCGCGGCTCTTGTCGGCCTCACGGTCCGGGCCGCCGGCAAGCTTCAGGTACCGGGAGGTTCGGCGACCAGGTTCAAACAAAAAGGCGTTCGCGCTGTAAACCTGACCCTCCACATACACGTTCGACGAGATACGCGGCACGATAAAGCGGTCGCCGTCCTCCAGCGGAAGATCCGGGAGAGCCGCGACGCCCTCGCTGTCAGGCTTCAGCTGAAGAACAATCCGGCCGATCGGCTGCAGCTGCCGCAGCCGCCCGATCGCGGCTCGGGCAGCGGATGTGGCGGCGTTGGAAGCGGCTGCATCCGCGTCGTTCAGCGCACGCGCGCTGTTGCGGGCGGAGACCGCGGAGACCTGCGCTTCAAGCTGGTCGGCATAGTCGTCCAGTCGCTGCCGTTCCACGCGCTGAGTGGAAAGACGCGTGAACTGCGACGCATACAGGTAGGCATCGGTCGTCAATCCGCCCGCACGCGCAACCAGCTGGCGCAGCGTCTCGCCCGGCTTCACGCTGTACACCCCCGAAGCCTTGAACTCGCCTTCCAGCCTCACAAACCGCGTCTGCTCCGAAATCGGAACGCGAATATCCGCCGTGGAGAAGATGGTGACGACATCGTTGGGCAGAAGTTCGGGATCATCCCCAAGATTGTGGTTAAGCACCGCGCCGCCCAGGTTAAATGGAATCAGCGAGGTCTTCAGGTCGGTGGCACTCTGCCGCTCGATCACGGCATAGGTCCAGTCGATGTCGGGCGCGCTCAGAACAACGTCGGTCCGCGCCGCAAAGGGCCCACCCGTGGAGGCGAGCGCAGCCGCGACGGAGTTCCCGCCGCCGCTGGCCGATCCGCTCTGCGTCGGCTTGGCGGCGGCTCCGGATGAGCTGGCGCCCGTGCCGGCCGCTGGACTTGAAACAGAGCTGGCGCCGGTCGACGATACCTGCAATGAGCCCTCGTTCGCACCCGCGCGTCTGCCCTCGGTCGTCGGCTCCGCAGGCTTGCTGCTGAAGAGAGGTGGAGGCAGCCCCAGCTGGTTCCGACGCTGCCAGTAGTCGCGCGTGATCAGGGCGTCCTTATTCGGCAAAAGATCCGTCACCCGCATGCCGGCGTGCCACGGATAGCGACCCGGATTGGCAACATTGCCGCGCAGCGTCACAGCATTCCGAAACCGGTCGATGATCGACGTAACGGTCACAATGTCGCCGTTGCGCAGCGTCGTCGACGCCAGACCCGTCTCCGATACGGAGTCGATACTGCGCAGCTCGTGCTCAAAGATGCGCTCCAGGCGGAGCTGCGCGGTAAACGCCAGGTTGGACTCGCCACCCGTGAGCGTCAGCAACGAGCCGAGCGATGTCTCGCCGCGGAGCTCATAGATGGCTGGATTATTCACGCTGCCCAGCAGCGCCACCTGAGGCCCCGCCGGTGGAATGAAAAGTACATCGCCCGGCAGCAGAGGGATGTCGTGGCTCTTGTCTCCGCGAAGCAGCAGATCGTACAAATCAAAGTGCGCCACAGTCTGGCTGCCGCGCAGCACCTCGATGTTCCGCAGACTACCCTGCGGCGATGGGCCACCCGAAGCAAACAGCGCGTTCAACAGTGTGGAGAGCGATGAAATCGTATACGCGCCGGGCGAGTTCGCCTGCCCGACCACAAAAACCTGAATCGATCGCAGCTGGCCGAGGTTGGCATTCAGCTCAAAGTTGCGATACACGCGCGAAAACTGCGCGCGGAGAAAGCTGTTCAGGTCAGAAAACGCGATGCCCGCCACATGAATGGTGCCGAGCTGCGGGATGGAGATCGCGCCCGAGCGGTCGACAACATAGTCGCCCTGCTGGTTCACCTGCCCCCACAGCTGAAGGCGGATCTCGTCCCCGGGGCCGATGACGTAGTTCGGAGTAACAGGGACGTCGCCGACCGGCGCAAAGGTAGACGGCGGATTCTCAAAAAGACTGGCGCCGAAGATCTCCACCCGCTGGCCGGTCGTCTCCTCGATCAGCCTCTGGAAATCCGTCAGACGCGGCAGACGAGTGATGGCACGCACCGTCTCGTCCGTCCGCTGATTAGCCTGCGTGGTGGAGTTGCGCTGCGGCACGCTCGTCGAGCCAGAGCCCGGGCCGGGGGAGGAAGAGATAGGCTCCGTCGGCGAAGTGGTCGGCGAAGCACCCTGCGCCGCGGCCTGCTGGCCGCCATTCATTCCCTGCCCCGGCACGCCAAAGGGCGACGGAAATGAGGGTGCCTGGCCCAGCGCAAACAGTGGCAGCAACGACAAAAGGCTTGCCGCCAAAGTGAGCGGCCGGGCAAAGATTGACGAGGAAGCTACAGGGTTGATCATCGCAAGGGTCGTTCGGGCTGCTGTCTCGTGCGGTCCATGGCTGCGCCGACCCCTGGAGAGGCCACGGGGCCGGCCTGACGAGACGCATACCGGTCCGTGTCGTAGTCTAACCGTGTTCGGCCCAAGCGCGTTGGCATGGCATCGTCCCAAACGATATACGTCAACCAACATCTGGGCTGACAGGAGGTCCCATCATGGCAAAGGCAGAAGAACATCCCGACCAACAGGCGGCCGAGCGACATCCGCCGTCCCCTGAAGCACAGGGCCGCGAAGCCTCAGGCTATCGCGGAACCAACCCGTCCACCGCTGGCCCAGGCGAGACCGGCGTTCGATCCGAAACACCGGAAAACGCTGCCGGCAAGCTCAACCCCTCTGCGCCGGGCGACACCGGCGTCACTCCCGGCAGCGTCGCGGAATAACCTCCGCATCGCGAAAACAAGGGCCTATAGCTCAATTGGTTAGAGCAGCGGACTCATAATCCGTTGGTTCCAGGTTCAAGTCCTGGTGGGCCCACCAAACACCACCCTCCCCGCGCGCAGAAGCCCTCGCCCCCCTAGCCGGCAGAGCCACCCGTCACAACACCCGCCTCACCGCTTCACCTTGATCTCAAACACCACCGGCCACTGCTTCCCGGTCACCCACAGCCGGTCCCGCGCCGCGTCATACGCTATCCCGTTCAACACACTCTCTTCGTTCACCCGCTCACTCTCCGGCAAAATCCCCGTCAGATCAATCCACGCAATCACATGCCCGTCTTCCGGCGAAATGCGCGCAATCCGCTCCGTATGCCACACATTGGCATAGATCTCCCCCTTCACCCACTCCAGTTCGTTCACCTGCTCCACGACCGTCGGCCCATCGTGCACCGTCACCGTCCGTGCCACCTTGAACGTCTCAGGATCGCGAAAGCTCAGCGTACTTGATCCATCGCTGGTTACAATCTCCTTCGCCGTCCGCGTCATCCCCCACCCCTCGCCGTCGTAGTGCATCTGCCGCACCACCTTCAGCGTCGCCCGGTCGCGCACAAACAGCACGCCCGCCTGCCACGTCCACTCGTAGAGATACGGCCCCCAGTTCACAATCCCCTCGCCAAACAGCTCGGGCGGCAGCTCCGCTCGCTGCACCACCTTGCCCGTTGCGATCTCCTCCTCCAGCACCTCCGAGTGATGCTGCAGCCCCGTCCCCTCCCAAAAGTGCCCGTCCAGGTAGAAGAAGCCCTCCGTGAAGTTCTCCGTGGAGTGTGGCAGCCGCTGCACCACCGTGTACCCCTCCACCGGCGCCGCCGCCCGGCAACCCGCCGCACACACAAGCAACAATCCCATCGCCAACGTCCGCAGCAAGCAAATCCTCCCCGTCTCCCTCACATCACCTCGCTCAAACTACCTCACCACTCACCCGGCCGCCTCGCCACCGCCCCGCAGCTCGCCGATGATCTCCCCCGCCGCATCCCGCGCCGCATCCTCCTCGCCGGGCCCAAAGCTCACCGCTCCCACCCGCGCATGGCCGCCTCCGCCATACCGCATGCAGATCGCCGCCACATCCGTCAGATCCCCCTCCGGAATCGTCGTCCACGGATTCGTCCCCACCGAAATCTTCACCCGCTCCGGCGACTTCGACAACCCCACCACATACGTCGCCTCCGGATGCAGATAGTACGGTATGAACTTGTTCACCGAATCCACCGGCTCGTCCGTCACGTCATATGTCAGCACCCCCTGCTGCACATACGCCCGGTCACGCAGCAGCTCGATCATCTCCCGGTGCCGCTCCAGCAGCGGCTTCAACTCGTCCGCCACAAACGGCTGCCGCACAATCTCCGCCAGGGGCATCTCCGTCAGCAGCGGAATCACCCGCAGCCCAAACCCCTCCGTCCGCGCATTCTCGAGCGCCATCGCCAGCTGGATCGCCGGCTCCTGCATCCCCACCGCCACCTCCGCACTCGCAAACTTGGCCCCATCCACAACGTCCGCCCAGTGAATCAACTCCCCCAGCGGCTCCGTCTGCATCCCAAACCGCTCCCGCGCCACCTCCGCGATCAATCCCGTACACGACGGCCGATCCACATCCAGAAACTCCTGCTGTCGCCCCACCCGCCCCTCGCTCACCGCCTGCTCATACTCCCGAAACGCCGCCGCATCCTCCGGCGTCGGAAACGCGCTCAAGTGATGATCAAACCACCACGTGAGCTTCGGCGACCGCACATACTTGAAGTCCACCACCGCGTTCTCGTCGGCCGTCAGGTCCCCGGCCTCAATGCCTCCGCCCATCGCCTTGTGCGCCAGCCCCTGATACGCAAACTCCGCCCCCGCCCCCACACACTCCCTATAAAACCGCGTAAACAACGACGCCGAACACGCCCCATCGAAACACCTGTCGTGATACAGAACCTTCACCGTCGCCATCGCGTAACTCTCCTCATCGCCCAGCCGCTTCGCAGCCGGGCCGAATCTCTAAACTCATCGCTGCACCAATCGAAGTCAAGCCGCAACCCCAGCATCCGAAGAGCCCTGGTCGTATCCTGCGAATCTGCCCGTCTCCTGCAGACCTGGTCGTATCCTGCAACGATGAGACCGGTGAGCAACCGTGAACTAATCGAAATCGCCGCAGGTGTTCTCAAGCCGCATACCGTAAAGGATCGCGTCTTCGGCGACGTCGGCGCAGCCCTGCTCAGTGACACCGGTCAGGTCTATACCGGCGTCAGCGTCGACACCCCCGGCTGGGGACTCTGCGCCGAACGCACGGCCATCGCCTCCATGATCACAGCCGGGCAGTACCGCATCGCACGCATCGTCGCTGTCTGGCGCAATCAGCAATCGGGAAAGCTGCACGTCCTCCCCCCGTGCGGCATCTGCCGCGAGTTCATCCACGCCGTGCACGAAAACAACTTCGAGTGCGAAGTAATCCTGGGTCGATCGAACACAGCCAAACTCGGGACACTTCTGCCCTCCACTGCCTGGCCGGAGCCAATCGGCCTCAACTAGCCTCACGCCCCAACCGCGGCTATGCAGCGCCACAACCACCAGTCCCCACCGCATTCGGAGCCGCATCCCTGAATCGCACTGACAACACCCCAACACCTTCAAAGCTCCCAAGCAACGGTGCCGCTACCTTTCTTGGCCCCCAGGGTCTCCGCGCCGGCTGGTCCCTCCTCCTCTTCACCGTCATCCTCGCCGCCTCCCTCGCCCTCCTCGGCATCAACCCCGCCATCTTCTTCCTGCGCTCCTCCGCAACCTCCCAGACCGCGCCCGAGCAGCCTCTCGCCCTCATCCTCCAGTTCGAAGCCATCGTCTTCGCCTCCGTCCTCCTCGCCTCCCTCGTCCTCGCCCGCGTCGAGCATCGCCCCCTCCGCGCCTTCGGTCTCGGCTTAACACCCCGCGCCAGCCGGCAGTTCGCCACCGGCCTCCTCGCCGGCCTCCTCCTCCTCGCGCTCCTCATCGCCACCCTCCGCGCCCTCCACCTCATCGCCTTCCAGTCCGTCCTCCTCGGCCCCTCTGCCGCCCTCCGCTACGGCCTCCTCTGGCTCCTCGCCTTCTTCTTCGTCGCCCTCGCCGAGGAGTTCCTCCTCCGCGGTTTCCTCCAGTTCACCCTCGCCCGAGCCCTCACCGGCCTCGCCTCCATCCTCCGCCTGCCCGCCTCCCTCGCCCCCACCGCAGGCTTCTGGACCGCCGCCACCCTCCTCTCCCTCCTCTTCGGCCTCGGCCACCGCACCAACCCAGGCGAAAGCCCCGTCGGTCTCCTCTCCGCCGCCCTCATCGGCCTCACCTTCTGCCTCTCCCTCTACCGCACCGGCTCCCTCTGGTGGGCCATCGGCTTCCACACCGCCTGGGACTGGGCCCAATCCTTCCTCTTCGGCACACCCGACTCCGGCGCCCTCGTCCAGCACCACCTCCTCGCCTCCCACCCGCAAGGCCCCCTCCTCTGGTCCGGAGGCCTCACCGGCCCCGAGGGCTCCCTCCTCATGCTTCCCACCACCGTCCTCATCGCCGCCGCCATCCTCCTCACCACCCGCCCGCGCCCACGCCCAACCCAGCCCTAACCCCGCGCCGCCTCCCGTGCCTCCGTCAAGTCCAACTCCTCCAACAACCTGCCCAACTCCCCATCGCCAATCCGCCCCTCGTCCCGCAGCCGCACCGCCGCCCGCCGCTGCACCCGCACCGCCTCCGTCAACACCTCCCCCGCGCTCGGCTCCCCATCCTCCCCTGCCACTCCACCCGCCGCCAGCCCACGCTCCACCGCCCGCAACCGGTGCCGGTAGGCATGCGCCAGGTCCTCCGCCATGTGCCGCCGCTCCCCCTCTCCCGCGCTCTCGCCCTCCAGATACCGGATCGCCTCCTCCAACATCACCCGCCGTGCCTCCATCTCCTCCGTCCGGCTCTCCTTCCCCGCCAGCCCCAGCCGCCGAATCACCCACGGCAACGTCAGCCCCTGCCCCACCAGCGTCACCAAAATCACCACATACGTCAGAAACACGATCAGGCTCCGCTGCGCAAACGGCCGCCCCCCACGCAGCACCTCCGGCAAGCTCAGCGCCGCCGCCAGACTCAACACCCCGCGCATCCCCGTCCACCCCACCACAAACACCTCCCGCGCCCCCGGTCGCTCCACCTCCTGCCGCAACACCCGCCGCCGCAAAACATAGGCCACCTGCGACGCCGGATACATCCACAGCAGCCGCAGCGCAATCAACAATCCACTAAACTCCAGCCCGTACCGAACCAGCGTCCACAAACCGTATCCCCGTATGTTCGCCAGCACATACGGCAGCTGCAGACCGATCAACAGGAACACCAGCCCGTTCAGCACGAAGTTCAGCGACCTCCACCCGTTCGACACCTGCAACCGCGTCGCCGGAGAGAAAAACCGCACACTCCGCCGGCTCATGTACAGACCGCACGCCACCACCGCCAGCACCCCGCTCGCCCCAAGCTCCTCCCCCGCCAGGTATGCCCCATACGGCACCACCAGGCTGATCACCATCTCCACCGGCCCGTCATCCACCCATCGCTCGCACCACGCCACCATCACCCCAATCGCCAGCCCAACTCCCAGCCCCGCCCCCGTCAGCCACAACAGCCGCCCCAGCCCACCGCCCACCCCCGGCATCTCTCCCGTCTGCAGAACCCCCACCCCAAACTCCAGCGCCAGCAGCCCCGTCGCGTCGTTCAGCAGGCTCTCGCCCTCCAGCAACTCCACAATGTGCCGCGGCAGCCCCACCCGGCTCGCAATCGCCGACGCTGCAATCGCATCCGTCGTCGCCAGCACCGCCCCCAGCACCAGGCCGCTCTTCCAATCCAGAGACGGCACCACATGCTCCGAGTACAGCGCCACCCCAGCCACCGTAAACACCACCAGACCCATCGCCAGCATCACGATCGACACCAGGTTGAAACGAAACTCACGCCAGCTCGTCTGCCACGCCGCCGCATACAACAAGGGCGGCAAAAACACCAGAAACACCACATCCGGCTCCAGCGGCACGCGCGGCAGCCCGGGCACAAGGCTTAACCCCAGCCCCGCCAAAACCAGAACAATCGGGTACGGCGTCTTCAGCCGCTGCGCCACCACCGCAAACACCGCCACCAGCAGCAACAACACCAACCCCACCAGCTCAATCCCGTGCATCCCCGAGCCATTCAAATCTCCAACCTCCACCACGCAACCGAGCCTACCAACCTCCGGAAACCTTGCCCCATCCGCCGTCAGCCTGCACCATGAACTGGAGATGGCCACCCCTCCGCAGCACGCTCACCACCGCCTTCCACGCCTCGCCCTCGCACTCCTCGCCGCGCTCCTCCTCCTCACGGTCCTCGCCGCCATCACCGCCCGCCTCTGGCTCCGCGCCGCCGTCCGCGACTCCATCCCCAAAACCTCCGGCAGCCTCCACACCCCCGGCCTCACCGACCCCGTCACCATCGACCGCAACCCCCAGGGCGTCCCCTCCCTCCACGCCCAATCCCTCCCCGACCTCTTCTTCGCCCAGGGCTTCACCACCGCCCAGGACCGCCTCTTCCAGATGGACACCCTCCGCCGACACGCCGCCGGCACCCTCGCCGAGATCATCGGCCCTTCCCTCATTCCCCACGACCGCGCCCAGCGCATCCTCGGCCTCGCCGCCACCGCCGACCAGGTCCTCGCCCAGCTCCCCCCAGACCAGCGCCTCGCCTTCCAACGCTACAGCGATGGCGTCAACGCCCTCATCGCCGCCTCACCCCACCTCCCCGTCGAGTTCCGCATCCTCCGCTACACCCCCGCCCCCTGGACTCCGCGCGACTGCACCCTCGTCTCCCTCATCCTCTTCCAGGACCTCACCGACAGCTTCCCCACCAAGCTCGCCCGCGAAGCCCTCACCGCCCGCCTCGATCCCTCCGCCTCCCCCGAGCTCCGCGCCCAACTCCTCGCCGATCTCTACCCCGTCGGCTCCTGGCGCGACCACCCTCCAGCCCAACCCACCCCCGACGTCACCACACCCCTCGACGCCATCCCCGATATCCCCCTCGACCCCTCCCAGGTCCGCCTCCGTCCTCCCACCAAGGGAGGCGTCCTCTCGACCGCAGACGCCAGGAGGCGCCAAAACCAAGCTGTCCTCTCGACCGAAGTCGGCGCGCCGCGCCAACGCAGCGGCGAAACCCGCGTCTCACTTCCCGCCAACGCAAAATCAAACATCATCTCGACCACAGGCGAAGCGAAGCGTAGCCGAAGTGGAGAGACCCCTGTACTTGCCCTCGCTGGAGCCCGGGACAAGCTCACCATCCCAACAACCTCACTAACCGACCTCCTCGCCCTCCAATCCCTCCTCACCCCCAACCCAAACCTCCGCCCCGGCTCCAACAACTGGGCCGTCGCCGGCGCCCACACCGCCTCCGGCCTGCCCCTCTTCTCCAACGACATGCACCTCTCCCTCACCGCGCCCGGCATCTGGTACACCGTGGACCTCACCGCACCCGGTCTCCACGTCGCCGGCGTCTCCCTCCCCGGCGTCCCCTTCGTCATCGCAGGCCACAACGAACACGTCGCCTGGGGATTCACCAACCTCGGCGCGGACGTCCAGGACCTCTTCCTCGAACACCTCCGCAACGCCGACTCCGAGTTCCTCTCCCCCACCGGCCAGTGGCTCCCCGTGCGCCACCGCACCGAGCTCATCCGGGTCCGCGGCCGTCGCGATCTCACCCTCGACGTCCGCTCCACCGTGCACTCCGGTCCCCTCGGCCCCGTCCTCACCCCCATCATCAGCCCCCTCGTCCCCTCCGAAACCCGCCCCATCGCCCTCCGCTGGACCCTCTACGACACCGCCGCCGCCTCCTTTCCCTTTCTCCACGCCGCCACCGCCACCTCCGGCGCCGAGCTCGCCCAGGACTTCTCCACCTACACCGGCCCCTCCCAAAACCTCGTCTGGGCCGACGACGGCAACCACATCGGCTATCACGCCATCGGCCGCATCCCAGTCCGCAACTCCCTCGCCCAACCCGGCTCCCTCTCGCCCATCCCCCTCGACCCCGCCGCGCCCGACGCGGCCCTCCACCAGTGGGCAGCCTTCATCCCCTTCGACCAGCTCCCCTCCACCACCGATCCCGCCGGCGGCCTCATCGTCACCGCCAACTCCCGCATCGCGCCCGACGGCTATCCCTTCCCCCTCACCCTCAACTGGTCCTCCCCCTACCGCACCGAGCGCATCCTCCGCCTGCTCAGCGGCCGCTCCCGCCTCCAGCCCGCCGACATGCTCCGGGTCCAGACCGATCTCTACTCCGAGTCCGACAAACTCATCGCCCATCGCCTCGCCTACGCCATCGACCACACCCCGGATGACCGCATCCGCAACCTCGCCGGCGACCCCGCGCAGCTCCACGAAGCCGCCGACCTACTCCGCGACTGGGACGGCAATCTCCGCCCCGACATCCCCGCGCCTCTCATCAACGCAGCCGCCCGCCACGCCCTCTGGTCTCTCCTCCTCGCCACCAAGCTCGCTCCATCTCCCGCCCCCTCCGGCGACCCCCACTCCGCCATGCCCCCTTCCGGCAACCCCGCCGTCTCCACCGACCTCTACCAGTGGCTCGAGCAGGACTTCGCCCAGGAGCAGATCATCGCCCACCAGCCCGCCCGCTGGCTCCCGCCCGGCATCTCCTCCTGGGATGACCTCTTCGCCGCCGCCGTCGTGCAAGGCCTGGCAAACCTCCACGCACCCCGCCACCTCGCCAACCTCCGCTTCGGCCGCACCGACCCCGCCACCGGCAACCCCGCCCAGTCCAACTTCGAGCTCCCCCTCTTCGCCCAGTCCGCCATCCTCCGCCACCTCCTCGGCCTCCACACCGGCTCCGGCCTCCTCACCCTCCCCGGCAACGGCCGCACCGTCTGGCAGAGCGGCCGAAACTTCGGCCCCTCCGAACGCCTCACCGCCGACCTCGCCCACCCCGACCGATCCACCCTCGTCCTCCCCATGGGCGAATCCGAAGACCCCGCCAGTCCCTTCTTCAGCGACCAACTCCCCGCCTGGCTCCACGCCTCCACCTTCCCCCTCCCCTTCGCCCCCACGCCCGGAATCCCTTCGCCCGGCACCCTCACCCTCCGTCCCTGAGGCTTCCCCTACAACCCCCGAAATCCACAACCGCGCCCAAACCCCTTCATTCACCCCCTCACCTCCACACATCTGGGCTCCTCTCCCTCCTCTCCTCCCCTCGCCGGCGTCACCTTCCTCGAGTTCTCCACAGCGACCGCCCTCACCTACGCTTGACAGCACCAAAACGCCATCTCCGCCCGCCTCGTGGTTTGCCTCTGCTCCCGCAGACCTTCTACACTCGTCAAACACCGCGTCTACCCAACGGGGTGACGACCGTGCGTGCCAGCCAAGCGATGTCTCAGGCCCGCGCGGGGAGGTTCAATGCGTCGGTTCGTCGGTCTGTTAGTCGTCCTCTTCTTCAGCATCCCCTTCGGCATCTCCGTCTCAGGCTGTAGCAAGGGTGTCAGCCTCGTCTTCTGCGATGGCGGTGACTCCGGCCCTATCGTCGGTCAGCTCACAAACCTCACCCTAGCCCCCCAGGTCTTCGGTATCTCGTTGAATCAAGGCTCGTTCGGCCAGGTCACCCCGCCCAGCGGAAGAGACTGCAAGGGCTCCAACGTCTCCCTCGGCGCCATCACCTACGGCGTCCGGCCACAGGACGTCGGCCTCATCGACATCGTCCCCTCCGGCGCCGGCGCCGGCAGACTCTGCGCCGGGAAGTTCAACCGAAACACCGGCGGCGGCGTCCCCGACTACACCGTCTGCACACCCACCGCGCGCTCCGGCATCGCCTACGTCACCGCAGCCAGCGGCTCCGCCAACTCCAACGCCCTGCCCATCTTCGTCCATCCCGTCGTCTCCGCGATCACCGTCGGTCCCCCATCCACCAACTGCGCCACAGACCTCGCCACAAACTGCTGCGCCTTCTCCACCGTCGGCGGCGTCACCGCCCCCACCACCCCCTACAATCCAAACGTCTGTACCTCGCAAAATGTAAGCGGCCAGATCGCCGCTCGCGTCTTTGACGGCTCCGGAAACAACATCACCTGCACCCAAACTGGCACGGACAGCACCGGCAACCCAGCCTACTCTCCGCTCGTCGGCCATCTCACCTACACCGCGCAGGACGCCAACGTCGTCACCATCGACGAAAACGGCATAGCCACCGCGAAGTACCCCGGCTCCACCGTCGTCAACGCCACGATCGCCAACGGCACCTCCAACATCGCCTCCTCGACCGCCGGCTACTTCTCCACCTGCCCCCCCGTCTCCATCGCCCTGAGCGCTGCAAACGTCTCCGGCAACTCCGTCACGGTCAACCAGAACAACGTTCAGCAGCTCACCGCGGTCGCCTCTGACAGAAACGGCACCCAGCTCAACGGCCTCTCCCTCCAGTTCGTCTCATCCACCCAGCGCACCCTGCCCAACGGCTCCTCCGGCGCCGTCACCCCCACCTTCCCCGGCTCCGGCGAAATCACCGCCATCTGCCAGCCGCCAGCCTGCAACAACGCCCCGCAAAACCAACTCGGCCTCTTCGGCAACGGCAAACCCGTCACTTCCAACCCCATCACCATCAACACGCCAGGCACCAACTCCTCCATCCTCTACACCGCCAGCACCCAGTCCCTCTATCTCTCCATCACGGACTTCTCCACCAACACCCAGGCCGCCGCCGTCCGCCTGCCCTACATCCCCAACTCCATGGTGCTCTCCACCGACGGCAACATCCTTTACCTCGACAGCGACACCGAACTCATGGTCGCCAGCGCCAGCAACGGCTCGGTCACCGGGCAGTTCGTCGCCGCCCGCGGTCGCGTCCTCGCCGTCTCTCCGGATAACACCACAGTCGTCGTCTCCGACCCCGCCCGCCAGACCATCTCCCTCGTCTCAAGCGCCGGAGCCATCACCGCCACCTACGGCGGTTCCGGCACGCGCGCCGTCTTCTCGCCAGACTCCTCCACGGTCTACATCGCCGCCGGCAATCAACTCGTCGTCCACTCCACCTACACCGGCTGGTACGCCGTCCCGCTCTCCACCACCGCCACCGACCTGGACATCGCCCGGCCCGCCGTCGGCGCCTTTCTCGCCGGTTCCGTCACCACCGCCCGCTCCTACTGCCCCATCACCACCGTCGCGAGCGGCTCCGGCAGCACGGCCACCACCTCCAACATCTTCTACCCCGACGCCGGTGTCGCAGGCGAAACTACCGACCGCATCGCCGGCACCAACGACGGCCTCCACCTCCTCGGCGCAACCGTCACCCCAAACCCCACCCTGGTCGACTTCTACCTCACCAACGGAACCACGCCCGGTCTGCCCGTCGGCGCCTGCCCCCTCAACGGCAGTCTCCAGTTCAACGCCACACCCGTCGACCGAACCGCGCTCCCCGGCATCACAGCCTCCGCCATCACCGGCATCCGGGCCGCCACAGACTCCAGCGTCGCCTTCATCACCTACACCGGCTCGGGCAACGTCCTGCCCTTCTACGTCCCGAACGGCAACTCCGCCGGTACCCTCGGCTCCGTCACCCTCTCCGGCTCCGCAGGCGCTCCCATCGCCGGCATCCTCTCCTCCGACAACAACACCTTCTTCGTCGGGACCTCCGGCGATGGCCTCGTCCACCTCATCACCCGCAACGGCTCCGGCTTCGCCGACACCTCCACCCTCAACCCCAAGATCGTCGACAACAACGGCAACCCCGTCCCCGTCGATCTCATCCAGCAGCGCCCACGCAAGATCACCTAGGCTGTATCGACATATCGCTCCAGGTGTAGCCATGTGCAGGCAAGGGCGACGGTGGCCTGGAAGGCGACTCGACGTTTGCAGTATCGGGTAGCGAGTCTTCGGAAGTGCTTGAGCCGGTTGAAGCAGCGTTCGATGCGGTTGCGGAGCTTATAGAGAGTGCGGTCGTGCGGGCGCTGCACCTTGCGGCAGATCTTCGATGGGATCACGGCTTCGGCCCCGATGGCCTCGATCGCGGCGACGATGGCGTTGGAGTCGTAGCCGCGGTCGGCCATCACGATCTCGGCATGTCGGCCGGCCAGCAGCGGCAGCGCTTCCGCAAATTCGCCCGCCTGTCCACCGGTCAGCCGGAAGGCAACGGGCTCGCCCAGGCCGTTGGCCAGCAGGTGAATCTTGGTGCTCAGTCCACCTCGGGAACGCCCCAGAGCCTTGTCTTCGCCCCCTTTTTGCGGCCCGTGGCCGCTTGCTGGTGAGCCCGGACGATGGTCGAGTCGAGCATCAGGTACGGGTTCTTCCGGTCCGCCACAAGATCGTCGAACAGCCGGTCCCAAACGCCGCGCTCGGCCCAGCGCAGAAACCGTTTATGCACGCTCTTGTACTTGCCGTAGCGCTCCGGCAGATCCGCCCAGCGCATGCCCGAGCGAATCACCCACAGAACACCGTTCACAAACCGCCGGTTGTTCTCCGCAGGGCGGCCCACCGTGCCCACCCGCCCAGGCAGCAGCGGCTCCAAGCGCCGCCACTGCGCCTCGCTCAACTCATACCGTAAACTTCCCATCCCTCCACTGCACCAAATCAGATGCAGTGGCGGAAGTGAATATGTCGATTCAGCCTAGCGCCCGCGCTTCGAGTAAGCGCTCCACACAAAAACAGAAAGGGTCCTCGCGAGAGGACCCTTTCTGTTCACCGCCCAAACAGCCCTCTACCGGAACCGCTCCTTCAGAAGATCCCGCGCCACCGCGTCCAGCACCCCGTTCAAAAAGTTCACCGACTCCGGCGCCGCATACCGCCGCCCGATCTCCAGCGCCTCATTGATGATGATCGGCCCCGGCGTATTCGGAAATCCCAGCATCTCCGCCACACTCACCCGCAGCAGATTCCGGTCCACCGCCGCCATTCGCTCCAATCGCCAGTTCTGCGCGTGCGCCTCGATCAGCTTGTCCACCTCGTCCTGCCGCTCACTCGCCACACGATACAGATCCTCCGCAAACCCCCGCGTCTCATCGTCCACGTCCTCACGCGACCCCCAGAACAGCCGCGACACCTGCTCCGGCGTGTACTTCCCTAAGTCCTGCTGGAAGCACATCTGCATGGCCAACTCCCGGCTCTTGCGCCGCGTCCCCATCAGCTTTGCCCTCCCGCCGCGCCCAGCTTCTCCCGCAGGCTCGCCATCTCGATCGCCGCAACCCCCGCCTCAAACCCCTTGTTGCCCGCCTTTAGGCCAGCCCGGTCCAGCGCCTGCTCCAGCGTCTCGCACGTCAACACCCCAAACGCATGCGGCACCCCCGTCTCTTGCTGCGACTGTCCAATCCCCCGCGCAACCTCCGTATAGATGGCCTCGTAGTGCGCCGTCTCGCCGCGCAGCAGCACCCCCAGCGTCACAATCGCGTCAAACCGCCCCGTCTCCGCCAGCTGCCGCGCCGCCGCCGGTATCTCCCACGCCCCCGGCACCCGCACCAGCTCGATCGCCTCCCGCGCGCTCCCACTTCGCAGCAGCGCGTCCATCGACCCCTGCAGCAGCCGGTCCGTGATCACCGCATTCCACCGCGCCACCACGATCGCAAACCGACGCCCCGACGCGGACAGATCCCCCTCCACCGCCACCGGCACCCCATGCCGCGGATTGTCCGACTCCCAAAAGCCAAGCTGCAACCCCTCCCCCAAGGACATCGCAAACATCCGCGACCGCCAGTGCGTCGCCTCCACCTCGCCCGGCATCGCCGCACCCGCACCCTCGGCCCAGGCCGTCGCCGCCCGTCGTACCTCGTCCAGCGCCGTCACCTCCACCAGCATTCCCGGTACCGCCGGCGATCGCCCCACGACCAGCTCCAGATTGCCCACCGGCGCCAGAAACGCCGCACCCTCCCCACCCTCGTCGGACCATCCCCGACCCGTCTCAAACCCCAGCGCTGTCAACAACGTCCCCAGCCGGTCCCACACCTCGCGAGAGCCCACCTCCCGCACCACCGTCAGTCCCTTGATCATCCCCCGATTGTACCGGCTCGTCCCAAAGCCACGCAGCCATCGCCGGCGAACTCACCGCACTCCCGGCCCAAGGAAAAACACAAACGCCACGACCACCGCAGCCGCCACAAGACCCCACGCAGCACTCCACCGGAGAGAGTCGGCCGGCGTCGACGATCTCCCCCCTGACACCCCGCGCTGCATCGCGGGCAAAGCCAGCATCCCCGACGCCGCGCCAAAGGACGAAAGCGCCGCTAAACCAAGCACAGTGCCATCGCCCATCGCCCGTTGAAAGGAGGTGGCCACAGCCAGTCCACGCGCGGCCCCATGGCCGAGAACCCCGCTGAGCGCGCCCGTACAGCACGCCAGCACGCCGGCCGCGCAATACGGAATCCAGACAAGCCGGAACTGGCGCCCGTCTCCACCAGGGGGGCCAGCCAATCGCCGGAGCTCAACTGCGCCCGCACGCATCGACAGGAAGTACACCGCCGAACCCAGCAGAACGAGCCCAGCCCTCCACACAACAGCAGGGTGGTGACCGGCAACGAGCTCGGCCGCATCCCCCAGGTTCGTAACTCCGCTGAACGCCACATAGCCGGAGGAGATCAGGAGGTCGAACACCATATACAGCCACACAAAACAGCGCAGCCTCGTCATCGTTCGGGGAAGCAGGGACAGCACCAGCCAGGCCAGCAGGCCGGCACCGAACTGAACACCGGGACCTGCTGCCTTGACCCCAAGCGGGGCGGCGCTTGGGAAGCTGCAGTCCTCCATCCAGGGCGTCAGCATCACAGTGTGGCCACCGGCAGCGCGGCAGTAGCCGCCGTGACCCAGCGCTTCATGCGTCATCGTGGAAGCGGCGTAAGCCAGGATCCCCAACGCTGCCAGCAGCCTCGCACTACCCCTCAAAGGGGCCTCTCTCATCGCAGCCCCCTGCCTCTGCGGCTGTCTCATCACGTCAAGACTACGTCTTTCCTCCCGGGCGACACTCTTGCCCTGCATGCGCCCTTAACCCCGCCTTGCTATCCTCGTCTGCGTGCGCCACTGCCCCGCAACTCCCGCCGCGCTCCTCGCCCTCGGCCTCCTCGCCGGCTGCCACAGCTCCGCCGCTCCCTCCTCCGCCACCGAACAACGCGCGGCAGTCAACATCATCCGCGCCGAACTCGAACAGATCCCGCCACCCACCAAAAGCAAGTTCAGCTCCATCCGCTCCATCGAGTCCTGGGATAATCCCTACCTCACCGTCCAGGACCACTTCGTCATCCTCCACGTCACCGTCGCCGATGCCATCCCCAGCGCCGGGGAGGGTGGCATCTTCCGGCCCATCAACGCCCGCCGCCAAACCCTCACCATCCGCCCCGCCGAGCTCCCGGGAGCCCTCGAAGCCGTTCCCCAAACCGCCTGGCCCTACGGCCGCGTCCTCGCCGTCGAAGAAGCGCACAACATCCCTCGCACCGTCGAACCCGACGTCCGCCGAACCATGGAGGCCGTCATGCGCACCCTCTCCGACCTCGGCGTCGTCACCTACGAGTGGACCGACGCCGGCCCGGAGCTTCGCTGACCCCCGCTCCGCCTCATCGCCACTCACCGGCGACACACAGCGCCCCGTCTGCATCCCACCAAGAACGGACGCATTCGGCCACGCTCGACAGGCTCAGACATAGGGTCAACACCCAGCAAAGAGGAAAGCAATGATTAGCGGAGATCAGATCGTGGAGCGTGCCACCGCGCTCAAGGAACGCTTCGGCATGGCAACGTCGGGCTCCACCGAAAACGGCTCACTCACCCCCAAATCTCTCCTCAAAGGCATGCTCGCAGGCATGGTCGGCGGCATCGTGGCCACTGCCGTCAAATCGATCGGCGAACGCATCTATCCGCCCCGCACCCACGGCGAGCCGGAACCACCCGACGTCCTCACAGACAAACTCTCCTCCGACTCCCTCCATGGCACCTCCAAATCCTCCGCCTCGGAGGTCATCCACTGGGGCTTCGGTGCCCTCGCCGGCGCAGCCTACGGCGGCCTCGCCGAGTTCTACCCCGCCGCTACCTCCAAGGAAGGGGCCAGCTTCGGACTCACCCTCCTCGCCCTCACCCATGAGGGTGCGCTCCCCGCGCTCGGTCTCTCCGCGGACCCTGATCAGCAAACGCAGCGGGAGCAGACCAGCGAAATGGTTACCCACGTCCTCTACGGCGTCACCACAGAGATCGTCCGCTCCCTCGTCCGCAAACTCCTCGATTGATCCGCCCGGCGACCGCCCTATCCCGGGACGGTCGCCTCACTCTTCCCAGCGGGATTCCAGCCCACTTGATTTACCTCGAAGCTCGCTTTACCGGACGGAATCGCACTCGGAGAGACCATCTCCATTGTTCATATAATTACCTCCTACGAGGAGAGGATCTCCGCTCCGAACTGGGAGCGGATCTTCCCCTCGGGACAAGGTGGCATGGGAACTCAATCACGAAGGGCAGTCAT
The DNA here is from genome assembly GCA_965218895.1 of Acidobacteriaceae bacterium. Lineage (GTDB taxonomy): Bacteria > Acidobacteriota > Terriglobia > Terriglobales > Acidobacteriaceae > Edaphobacter. The sequence continues at coordinate 40,877 of CBDCMI010000012.1, forward strand.
CGTCGGCGCAGGACCAGGGGGGCTCGCAGCCGCAATGCTGCTCGCCAAGGCAGGCGTCCAGGTCACCATCCTTGAGAAGGCCCCGCGCGTCGGGGGCCGAACCGCCACCATGCAGCAGGATGGCTTCCACTTCGATATCGGGCCGACCTTCTTTCTCTATCCCCAGGTCCTCCGCGAAATCTTCGCCGCCGCTGGCTTCGACCTCAACCGCGAACTCCCAATGCACCGCCTGGACCCGCAGTACCGCCTCGTCTTCGGCTCCGGCGGCGAACTCCTCGCCACACCCAACGTCGAGCAGATGAAGCAGGCCATCGCCCGCATCTCCCCGGAAGACGCAGACCGCTTCGACCTCTTTCTCAAGCACAATCGCAATAAGCTCGCCAAGTTCCTCCCCTTCCTCCAGTCCCCCTTTGAAAGCTGGCGCGACCTCACCAAGCCGCAGATGCTGAAGTTGCTTCCGCTTCTCGCCCCCTGGCGCTCCCTCGACTCCGACCTCCAGGTTCACTTCAAGGACGAACGCATCCGCCTTGGCTTCTCCTTTCAATCCAAATACCTGGGCATGTCCCCCTTCCGCTGCCCCTCCCTCTTCTCCATCCTCTCGTTCCTCGAGTACGAGCACGGTGTCTTCCATCCCGTGGGCGGCTGCGGCGCCGTCACCGAAACCATGGCGCGCCTCGCAGAACAGATGGGTGTCGAAATCCTCCTCAACACCCCCGTCGAAGAGATCCAAACCGAAAATGGCCGCGCCACCGGCGTCCGCACCGCCGACGCCACCTACCCAGCTGACGCCGTCGTCATGAACGCAGACTTCGCCAACGCCATCCGCAAGCTCCTGCCCGGTCACACCCGCCGCCGCTGGACCGACCGCCACGTCGAGTCCCGGCGCTTCTCCTGCTCCACCTTCATGCTCTATCTCGGCATCGAAGGCCGTTTCGACGACGTCTCCCACCACACCATCTATCTCGCCGAAGACTACAAACAAAACCTCCGCGACATCGAACGCGACCACAAACTCTCCGCCGACCCCTCCTTCTACGTCCAAAACGCCTCCATCACCGACTCAACCCTCGCCCCCGCGGGCCACAGCACCCTCTACATCCTCCTCCCCGTCACACACGACACCGGCACCATCGACTGGGATCGCGAAACCCCCCGCCTCCGAGACCTCGCCCTCCGTCAGATCAAACGCATCGGCCTGCACGACGTCGAGTCCCGCATCCGCACCGAGCGCATCATCAATCCCACGACCTGGCAGACAGACTTCGATCTCCACCTCGGCGCCACCTTCTCCATGGCACACTCCCTCGATCAAATGCTCCACCTCCGGCCCCACAACCGCTTCGACGACGTCGAACGCATGTACCTCGTCGGCGGCGGCACACACCCCGGCTCCGGCCTCCCCGTCATCTTCGAGTCCGCCCGCATCACCTCCCGGCTCCTCCTCGACGACCTCCAGCTCGACCCCTCCTGGAACTCCTACCGCGAACCCCTCGTCGCCGATGTGCTCGAGGCCGTCTCCTAGTGCCCCCCGCCCCGGCCTCCCCAGCTCTCATCTCCACCCCATCCACCCCCACCGTCCCTTGGTTGTCATCCCGAGCGCAGCGCAGCGAAGCCGAGGGACCTGATTCTCTACCCAACAGCCCGCACCACCACGCAGCTCAAACAAATCCCGGCCCCCACCCCCCCGACATCCAACCCCGCCACCAAGCCCAACTCCTCTGGTCCGCAACCCCCCTCCCCCAGCGCCTCGCCATCCTCCGCCGCGCCCGCCACCTCCTCGCCACGGACACCTCCACCATCACCGCCGCCATCTCCCCCACACTCCCCCGCAACCCCGCCGACACCCTAGCCGCCGAACTCCTCCCCCTCCTCGCCGCCATCCAGTTCCTCGAGCGCGAAGCCCCCGCCATCCTCCGCCCCCGCACCCTCGGCGCCCATCACCGCCCCCTCTGGCTCGCCGGCCTCCGCGCCACCGTCGAGCGCGTCCCCCTCGGCACGGTCCTCGTTATCGGCCCCGCCAACTACCCCCTCTTCCTCCCCGCCGTCCAAACCCTCCAGGCTCTCGCCGCCGGCAACGCCGTCCTCTGGAAGCCCGGCCGCGACGCCTCCCCCATCGCCCACCTCGTCGCCCAAACCCTCGCCGCCGCCGGCCTCCCTCCCCACCTCCTCACCGTCCTCCCCGAGTCCCCCGAGGCCGCCCAGCAAGCCATCGACCACGGCGTCGACAAAGTCCTCCTCACCGGCTCCGCCGTCACCGGCCGCGCCGTCCTCCACCGCGCCGCCGAAACCCTCACCCCCGTCGTCGCCGAACTCTCCGGCGCCGACACCGTCATCGTCCTCCCCTCGGCCGACCTCTCCCTCGTCGCCGACGCCCTCGCCTTCGGCCTCCGCCTCAACGGCTCCAGCACCTGCATGGCCCCGCGACGCCTCGTCCTCCTCGACCCCAACCCCCAAACCCGCGCCAACCTACTCCACCTCCTCACCACCCGCCTCGCCGCCATCCCGCCCGTCCCCCTCCAACCTGATACCGCCACCAGGCTCCGCGATCTCCTTGCCCAAGCCGAGAGCAACGGCACCCACATCCTCCACGGCGGCTGGGCTCCCAACGGCCATCTCCACCCCACCCTCCTCGCGGACGTCTCCCCACTCGACCCCCTCGCCCAGGCCGACCTCTTCGCCCCCGTCCTCTCCCTCCTGGCCGTCTCCACCGAGCCCCAACTCCTCGCCGCCCAACTCGCCTGCCCCCTCGCCCTCACCGCCGCCATCTTCGGCCCCGAACCCGCCGCCCACCGCCTCGCCCGCAAACTCACCGTCGGCACCGTCCTCATCAACGACCTCATCGTCCCCACCGCCGACCCGCGCCTCCCCTTCCCCGCCCGCCGAGGCTCCGGCTTCGGCTCCACGCGCGGCCCCGAAGGCCTCCTCGAGCTCACCGCGCCCCGCGTCATCGCCATCCAGCGCGGCCGCTCCCGCCGTCGCTTTCAGCCCACCTCCGCCCCCCACGTCGGCCTCTTCGCCGGCCTCGCCGCCCTGCTCTACGCCGGCACCGTCGCCACCCGCTGGCGAGGCCTGCAGCAACTCTCCGCCTCCGCTCGCAAACTCAGCTAGTCACACCTTGGAGTCACCCATGAACATCGGCATCATTGGATCAGGTCTCGCAGGTCTCTCCGCCGCATGCACCCTCGCCGCCCGTGGACACTCCGTCGACGTCTTCGAGAAAAACCCCTGGCTCGGCGGCAAGGCCGCTCCCCTCAACGAGGCCGGCTTCCGCTTCGACATGGGGCCCACCATCCTCATCCAGCCCTCCGTCCTCCGAAAAATCTTCTCCGAAGCCAATCGCAATCTCGACGACTACCTCACCATGGTCCGCCTCGACCCCCAGTGGCGCTGCTTCTTCGAGGACGGCAAAGTCCTCGACCTCCAGGACGACCCCCAGGCCATGGCCCAGTCCCTCGAGGCCGTCTGGCCCGGCATGGGCAAGGGCTATCTCAAGTTCCTCGAAGCCTCCGAGCAGCTCCACTCCATCTCCGATCGCTTCTTCTTCTGGCGATCCGTCGGCTCCATGCGAGACACCATGCAGGTCTCCGGCGCCTTCGACCTCAAGGTCCTCCGCGATGTCATGCGCATGCGCCTCGGCAAAACCGTCGCCGGCACCATCCGCTCCTTCATCCCCGACGCCAACACCGCTCAAATGCTCGACCACTTCGTCCAGTACGTCGGCAGCTCGCCCGACAGCTCCCCCGCCATCCTCTGCGCCATCGGCCACATGCAGATGGAAGAGGGCATCTGGTACCCCATGGGCGGCACCCGCGCCGTCCCCGAAGCCCTCGTCAAACTCGCCACCGAGCTCGGCGTCCGCTTCCACACCAACACCGAAGTCCAAACCATCCAGACCGACGCCCCCTGGCACGGCGGCCACAAAGCCAAACAGGTAACCGGCTTGGTTACAAATACCGGCGAGCACTTCACCTTCGACGCCATCGTCTCCAACTCCGACGCCGTCCGCACCTATCGCGAACTCATCGGCGGCACCGCTGCCCGCCACTTCAACGACCGCCGCTCCTACGAGCCCGCCTGCTCCGGCGTCGTCCTCTACCTCGGCCTCAACCGCCGCTACGACCACCTCGCCCACCACGACTTCGTCTTCTCCCGCGACCCCCACGAGGAGTTCCACCACATCTACGACCTCGGCGAGCCCGCGCCCGACCCCACCTGCTACCTCGCCGCCACCGCCGCCTCCGATCCCACCAGCGCCCCAGCCGGCGGCGAAGCCCTCTACGTCCTCGTCCACACCCCCTATCTCCGCCCCCACCACGACTGGTCCAAGATCTTCCCCGCCTACCGCCAGGTCATCCTCGACAAACTCAAGCGCACCGCCGGCCTCACCGACATCGAAGACCGCATCGTCTACGAGTCCGCCCTCACCCCCCTCGACATCCACAACCGCTACCGCGTCCTCAACGGCGCCATCTACGGCATCTCCTCCCACGGCCACGTCAACGGCGCCTTCAAGCCCGCCAACCGCAGCCGGGAGGTCCAAAACCTCTACCTCGCCGGCGGCGCCGCACACCCCGGCCCCGGCATGCCCATGGTCATGATGTCCGGCTGGATCGCCGCCGACTCCCTAGACCAAGACGCCCGCAACGGCACCCTCCACCCCATCTCCGCGCAGCGAACCCAAGAACCCCGCACCCTAACCCACGCCTAATCCCACCCATGCCTGACCCGCCTGGCCTGGCCGCTGTCGCTCGCCTTCGCTTTCGCCTCTCGCCGTCATCCTGAGCGAAGCGAAGGACCCCTGTAGTCATGCTATCGCTGCGGCCGCCCTGCCCTCTCGCCCTAGCCCTTCCGCTTTTGTTTTTGCAGTTGCTCCTTTGGTTATCATTCCCAAAGGGCATCTGCGTTTGCCCTTGCTCCTGCGGTTGCGGTTGCCGTTGCCGTTGCGGTTGCGGTTGCCGTTGCCGTTGCCGTTGCTTCTGCCGTTGCCGTTGCTTCTGCCGTTGCCGTTGCTTCTGCCGTTGCCGTTGCTTCTGTAGTTGCAGTTGCTCCTTTGGTTGTCATTCTCGAAGGGAACCTGCTGTTGCTGTTGCTTCTGCCGTTGCGGTTGCCCCTCTGGTTGTCATTCCCGAAGGGAATCTGCTGTTTGCCGTTGCCGTTGCCGTTGCTTTTGCGGTTGCCCCTTTAGTTGTCATTCCCGAAGGGAACCTGCTGTTGCTGTTGCTTCTGCGGTTGCCGTTGCGGTTGCGGTTGCCCCTTTAGTTGTCATTCCCGAAGGGAATCTGCGGTTGCCGTTGCTTCCGCGGTTGCCGTTGCCTCTGCCGTTGCTTTTGCGGTTGCGGTTGCCCCTCTGGTTGTCATTGCCGAAGGGAGCCTGCTTTTACCGTGGCCGCTGCCGCCACCCTCCCCCACCTGGCCGTCACCCCCTAAACCCAACCTGCCTCTCGCCACCAGCCCGAGCGTAGCGAAGCTCCGCCCCTGTTACCCTCCCCAAAACGAATCAGCCTTTCCCCTCCCATCCCACACAAACCTGCTCCACCGCACACTAAACTCATCTCAACCATGCCCAGCCCGCCCGCCACGCCCGCGCGAGAAATCCGTCCTCTCCCTGCGCCGCGCTCCCCCGCCCCTCCCCGCACGACAAATCCACGCCTCCCCCGCATCACCCGCCCCCTCCTTGCCTTCTTCCACCGCATCGTCCGCGGCAACCTCCGCCGCTCCTTCCACGCCGTCCGCGTCCACAACCTCGCCCTCCTCCAGCAACAAACCACCGGCCCCCTCGTCGTCTACATGAACCACTCCAGCTGGTGGGACCCCATGACCGCCTATCTCCTCTCCCAGCAGCTCCCCCGCCGAAGACACTTCGCCCCCATGGACGCCGCCGCCCTCGCCCGCTATCCCATCCTCCGCCGCCTCGGCGTCTTCCCCATCGACCTCGACTCCGCCCGCGGCGGCGTCCAGTTCCTCCGCACCGCCCAGGCCATCCTCGCGGCCGGGGGCGTCCTCTGGGTCACCCCCCAGGGCCGCTTCGCCGACGTCCGCGACCGTCCCCCCGCCCTCAAATCCGGCCTCGCCGCCCTCGCCGCCCGCTTCCCCTCCACCACCTTCCTCCCACTCGCCATCGAGTACCTCTTCTGGGACGAGCGCACCCCAGAACTCCTGGTCTCCGTCGGCCAACCTCAACGCTTCCGCTCCGCCCACCCCGAAACCATCGAAGCCCAGCTCACCGCCGCCCTCGACGCCGCCATGGCCGACCTCGCCTCGCGCGCCCGCTCCCGCTCCGAATCCGCCTTCACCCACATCCTCCTCCGCGGCCGCGTCGGGGTCGGCGGCTTCTATGGCCTCGGCCAGCAACTCCGCGCCCTCATCCTCCGCCGCCCCTTTCAACCCGAACACCGCGCCACCGTCGCCGTCCCGCAGGCTAAACCCTAGTCATGGCCCCCTTCGCCCTTCTCTCCGTCACCGGCATGGTCTGCGCCCTCATCCCCTGCTCCCTCTTCGTCGTCAACCTCTTTCTCTACCGCACCCCCCCGCCCGTACCTGCGGACAGCCCCACCCCCGCCATCTCCGTCCTCATCCCCGCCCGGGACGAGGCCGCCGGCATCGCCGACGCGATCCACGCCGTCCTCGCCTCCACCGGCGTCGATCTCGAGCTCATCGTCATGGACGACAGCTCCGCCGATGCAACCCCCGCCATCGTGCGCGAAATCGCCGCCGCACATCCTCGCCTTCAGCTCAAAACAGCCCCCGTCCTCCCCCCGGATTGGAACGGAAAACAACACGCCTGCTGGGCTCTAGCCCACGCCGCAACCCACGACCTCCTCTGCTTCCTCGACGCCGACGTCCGCCTCAAACCCTCCGCCCTCGCTCGCATCAGTTGTCTAATTAACAACATACAAGCCGACCTCGTCAGCGGCTTCCCCCAGGAAATCACCCTCGCACCCCTCGAGTGGCTCCTCCTTCCTCTCATCCACTTCGTCCTCCTCGGCCTCCTCCCCCTCGCCACCATGCGCCGCCACCCCGCCCCCGCCTTCGCCGCCGGCTGCGGCCAGTTCTTCCTCATTCGTCGCTCCGCTTACTTCATCGCTGGCGGACACGCCGCCATCCGCAATACCCGCCACGACGGTCTGCTGCTTCCGAAAGCCCTGCGCGCCCACAACTTTCGTACCGACCTCGCCGACCTCACGTCACTCGCCTCCTGCCGCATGTACACCAACTCCCGCGACACCTGGCTCGGGCTCGCCAAAAATGCCACCGAAGGTCTAGCCGCACCTAGCCGCATCCTCCCTGTCACCCTCCTTCTCCTCGCCGGCCAGGTCCTCCCCTTCCTCCTCCTTGCAGCCGCCCTCACGCATTCTGCCTGGCGCTCCGTCCCCAACCTCATCTGCCTCGCAGTAGCCTGCGCCGCCGCCCTCCTTCCACGTCTCCTCGCCACCCAGCGTTTTCATCAACCAATCAAAAGCGCGCTGCTCCACCCCATCGGCATCCTCACCCTCCTCACCCTCGAGTGGTGGGCCCTCCTCCGCCAGCTTCGCGGCCGCACCGTCTCCTGGAAGGCACGGGACTACCCCACCGTCACCCCCACGCCCTCCGGCCCCGCCTGAACCCCTCGGGGCATGGCCCAATCCACCCCCGCCCCTCGCTACACTTAAGTCTGGCCATCTGCCGGCGGCAGTTCGGAGGGGGGATGCCCACACGCGCCGCAACGCATCGCAGGTCCAGACCTAAGTTCTTTGAAATTAAGATTTTGCGCAACAAGTACAGGGGAGGTACCGGCGCACCCCGGGGCGGCCCTAAACGCCCTTCCGCATCGGCTCCCAGATGAACTTGTGGATCTGAAGCGAAAGCCGCGCGGGCAACCCGTCCTCCAGCATCCAGTCCACCACCAGCCGCGGGTCCAACTCCATATTGTCTGCCGTCCGCAAGGGGCTGGGCGTCTTCCGAAACGTCGGCGACAGCATGATCCCGCCCAGCTCCCGCCCGACAAGATGTTCGCGGATGAACTCCCGCGCGAACTCGTAATCCAGCCTGCTGGCCAGCACAAACTTCACCTCGTCCTGCCCCGTCAGCGCCTGGAGGTTCTCCATCCGGAAGCTCCCAGCCGCCGCACCCGCCCCGGGACATTTCACGTCCACAATCTTGTGGACCGCCTTCGGCACCTCCGCGAGTGGTCGCTCCCCCGACGTCTCCATCATCAGCTCATACCCGTGCTGCAACATCGTGTCCATCAGCGGCACAAGCTCGCGGGCCTGCAGCATCGGCTCCCCACCCGTAAACTCCACCAGCCGGCACGGCGCCAGTGCCTTCACCTCAGCCAGCACCTGCTCCGCCGCATATGGCTTGCCGCCAGTGAACGTGTACTCCGAGTCGCACCAGGCACACCGCAAATTGCACCCCGCCAAGCGCACAAAGATGCACGGCAGCCCCGCAAAGGAACTCTCCCCCTGCACAGACTTGTACAGCTCAATCAGGTGCATCGTCGCTTACTCGTAGTACCGTGCAAAGCTCGTGTCGGTCTCGTACAGGGTGCAGTCCTTCACGCGCACCCGACCGCCCGTCATCTCGGCCATCTGCCGCGCCGTCTGCTGGTAGAAATACCGCGCCAGATTCTCCGCCGACGGGTTCAGCTCTTCGCGAAACGGCTCCAGGTCGTTAATCATCTGATGATCCAAACGATCAACAACTGGCCGCATCACCTGCTTGAGCAGCTTGAAGTCGAGCAGAAGCCCGGAGTGATCGAGCTCCTTTCCTTCCAGGGTTACAAACACACGGTAGTTATGCCCGTGCGGATTCTCGCACTTGCCCTGGTAGTTCCGCAGATAATGCCCGGAAGAAAACCCGGCCTCTACCGTCACTTCAAACATCGAATCGCAGTCCTCAAGGGGCGTTCCGCACCGGCGCCTGCCCTTATTGTAAGGGCTCACTTACCCGCGCGCGAGCAGCTGCTGCCGCAACTGCGCCACCTCGCTCCGCAGCGCCTCCACCGCCTCCATCATGCGCCGCCGATCCAGCTCCTCCGGCGCGGGACTCGATCGCTCAATGTAAAACGTCCCGTTCGGCTCCAGCGTGCATCGCTGCACCTCCCCCAGTGATTCGACACCGTCCTTGTGCAGCACCGTCATCAACTCCGGCCGGCGCAGAGCCTCAGTCTTCAGCGCCGCCTCGTCAATCTTTCCATCACGAATCAACACCGTCGGCTTACCCTCCATCGCCGCGTTCACCCGCGGAAACCGATACAACAGCCGCATCAGCAACCAGTTGATCGCCAGCAGCGCAAACGCGCCGACGACTCCGCCCGTCACCGAGTTATCGTTCCCAATAATCGCGTTTTGCACCGTGTTCGCCAGACTCAGCAACACCACCAGATCGAATGGGTTCAGTTGCGCCAGCTCCCGCTTGCCGAAGATCCTCAGAAAGGCGATCAGCACCACATACATGATCACAGGGCGCAGGATCTTCTCGGCAAGCGGAGCCTGCATGTGAAACATGCTCGACAGCATCAGCTTGCCTTCTCCACGGCGATCCGTCTACTCCGCATACCGCTTCTGGTGCCACGCCCACGCGCTCGCAACGATGTCGTCCAGATTCGCGCGCTCGGGCACCCACCCCAGCTCCCGCTTGATCTTCTCCGAAGAAGCCACCAGCACTGCCGGATCACCCGGCCGCCGCGGGCACTCTTCCACCGCAATCGCGCGACCCGTCACCCGCTGCACAGTGTCGATCACCTCGCGCACGGTGAACCCTTGGCCGTTGCCGATGTTGTAGATCAGGCGCTGCGGTCGCTCGAGCGCCTCCAAAGCCAACAGATGCGCCTGCGCAAGATCCCCGACGTGGATGTAGTCCCGAACGCACGTCCCATCCTTGGTCGGATAATCGGTCCCAAAGATCTTGATCTGCTGACGCCGACCCAGAGCCACATCCAAAATTAAAGGAATGAGGTGCGACTCCGGCTCGTGCGCCTCTCCATACCCCGCAATCGCCCCCGCCACGTTGAAGTAGCGTAAACTGGCATAGCGCAAGCCATGAAGTTCAAAAAACCAGCGCAGCATCTGCTCCACAAGCAACTTGCTCTCACCATATGGGTTTGTGGGACAAAGAGCGTCAGTCTCCACAATCGGCGTCGTCGCAGGCTCACCGTAGCAGGCCGCAGTCGAACTGAAAACAAGCCGATAATGACCCGTTCGTTGCATCACATCCAGCAGGTTCAAGGTACCGGCAGTGTTGTTGCGAAAATAAATCTCGGGCCGCGTCATACTTTCCCCGGCCTCAATCAGCGCCGCGAAATGCATCACTCCATCAAAGTGCGAACTGCCCAGAAAACTCTCCAACGCAGCGCGATCCAGGAGGTCACACGCAAGGAATGGAACCCCCTCGGGTAAGGCGGAACGCTTGCTGTGACATAGATTGTCAAGAATCGTTACGTCATGGCCTTTGGAAAGCAACATCCGCGCCACCGTTCCGCCAATGTAGCCAGCCCCGCCCGTCACCAGAACCCGCATCGATTTGCCGTCCCCTCAACCGCCGTGTACTGCATGTGTACCACCAAAGTACCAGTGCTTCAACAACTTGCCTACGGCACACTAACGTCAGTCAAAACTAATGCGAGACACCTCACAGTGACGGCACACACGAACCAACCCGGGGCGGAAGCACAGCAAACCGCCTGCCGTTCTGTTTCGTCTCTCCATAGAACTCTCCAGCCACGCTCGCCAGTGCCCTGCGAGACTCGGCGCCCTTCTCCTCACTCCCCTGTAACACTGCGTGGGCGGCTCCGCCCGTAGCATAACTCCCAATTGATCTCTGTCGCCTCGGCTCAGGCAAGCACGCCGAGGCACTCAAGGACTCCCCGACAATGCCTAAACCACTTCAAAGCAGCGAGCTCACTCTCCCCACAGCGGACCCGCAATTCAGGCACTTCGGGGTCCTCAACGACGGTCAGCAGAGCAAGTCGTCTCTCATCACCTCTGTAACGCTCAACATCTTGATCGCACTCATCGTGATTGTGATCGGCGCCGCTGCCAAGAAGACCATCGACCATACCCAGAAGCTCACAGCCCTGGTTGAACCCATTCCGATCAAAAAGCCTGAGATCGAGCCGATCAAGCCAAAGATCCTCCCCAAACTTCCGCCTCCTCCGAAGCTCGTTGAGCCTAAGATTGTGGTTCCCGAGACCAAGCTCCCCGAGCCACCCAAGGTCCCCGAAGTCAAGATGAACCAGCCGGCACCGGTACTCGCCCCAGCTCCGCCCAAGCAGGTCATCGCTCCGCCAGCCCCAAAGGTCGTCAATCTCGGCCGGGCTCAGGCGGCCAGTGTCATGGCCAATAATCACCCGGCGCCCGTCGCCCTTGGCCAGGCGAATAATCCCATTGCCCCCTCCGATCGACCGGCGACCAGCGCCGTCAACCTCGGACAGCGCGGCATGGCTGGTATGCCGGCCTCTAATACAGGCGCCGGCGCCACCAAGGTCAGCCTCGGCTCCGGCCAGCCCAACAGCACCACCATGGCCGGCAATGGAACGCGCGCCGTTCAGGGCGTCAGGCTAGGCGTACCCGGCGGTCAAGGCCCACTCAACTCCACTGGCCACGCCGTCGGCCCGGTTAGCCTTGGCCAGGTCCAGCAGGCCGCCATCCCTCGGCCCACCGCCGCCGCGCCCCTCACCGCCAAGAGCGCTCCTAAGGTCCTCTTCAAGCCGAAACCGGAGTACACCGCAGAAGCTATCAAGCTCCACCTCGAAGGCACCGTCGCCGTTCGCCTCAAGGTCCTTGCAGACGGCGGAGTCCAGGTCCTCGGTGTCTCCAGCGGCCTCGGCCACGGCCTCGACGAGGCCGCCGTCCGAGCCGTCCAGGGAACCCGCTTCAAGCCCGCAACCGATGCCGCCGGCACCCCCGTCGACTGGGAGGGTGTTGTCAACGTCGCCTTCCAACTCGCCGGATAAGCTTGGCCCTTCCTCCCCAATCATCTAGCATTAGGCTGCACTAACGTCTCAACCCGGTGAGCCAAGCCTCACCGCAGGAGCCCTCGTATGACCCTCCGCAAGCAAACCGCCACGAGTCTGTTGCTGGCCTTCCTCGCCGGCTCCTCCCTTTCGGCGGCCGCCGCCATCCACATGCCCGGCAAGAAAAAGAAGGCCGACGACAGTCTCCTGCCGACGCGTAAGCCGAACGCCGCGCAGAACGCCCTCATCGATAAGTCCATCGCGCGCGAGAAGGTCGTGATCAAAACCCTCAAGGAACGCGCGCCCATGGTGGAGACCTATATCCAAAACATGCGGCCCGACCCCGTCCTCATCGAGGTCCCCGAGTCCGATCAGCACTTCCTCGGCCGCGTCGCCTTCGGCAAGATCATCGGGGACTCCTCCTATGACGTGAACGAAAGCACCGCACGAGGCACGGAGAACGGCGGCAAATTCGCCTTCCTCAAGCACTCCGCCTCCTACGTCACCGGCATCGGCAGCAGCCTCCATCTCAACTTCCACGAGGCCGGCTTCGTCCAGATGCTGGTCATGGACTCCAACGACTTTGACCGGCAGCACTACACCTTTAACTTCGTCCGCAACGACTTCCTCGGCAACACGCCCACCGCCGTCTTCGACGTCGAGCCCATCCCCAGCAAAGGCAAGCTCGCGCTCAGCGGCACCACCACCGGCCGCTTCTTTGGCCGCATCTGGATCGAGACCCGCGGCGGCAACGTCGTTCGCTTCAACGGCGACTTCTCCGGAACCGAAAAGACTATCCGCGAGTACTACCACTTCGATAGCTGGCGCACCAACGTTCAACCCGATATCTGGCTGCCCACCTCCTTCTACGTCGAGGAGCCGGATGCGCGCAGCATCACTCGTACGCTGAAGTTCAAAGCCATCAACAACATCTGGGGCTACTCGCTCAAGGTCCCGCCGCCCGAGGCCGAGCAGACCAACCTCGAGGTGGTCGGTGCACAGGATGTCAGCACCGACGCCCAGGACGTCAGCCCTCTTGGAGCGCAGCGTGCCTGGGTCCAGCAGGCCGAGGACAACATCATCGACCGCCTCTTTAACTCGGGCCTCATCGACTCACCCAGCGACTTCGACAAGACCCTCGAAGCACTCGCAGGGAACATCCTTGCCTACAACGGCATTGCACTCGCCCGCCCTGTGCACGTCCGCACGCTGCTCACCCAGCCTCTCGAGTCCGTGGCGATCGGCAACACCATCCTGATCTCCAAAAGCCTGATCGACACCACCGCGATCATCACCCAGGACGGTGCCCAGCAGATGGGCAATCTCAACGCCATCCTGGCGTTCCAACTAGCCCATATCATTCTCGGCCACCGGCTTGACACCAAGTACGCCTTCAACGACCGGCTGCTCTTTCCCACTACCTCCGTCTTCAATCGCATTCCCATGCACCACACTGATGAGGACAACGCCGCTGCAGCGAAGAAAGCGATCGAACTGCTCAACGCCAAGGAGCTCGAGGGTGGACAGCAGTACTTCGGCCTCTACCTCCAGCAGCTCGCTCAACGCGTCCACGCCCTCAAGGCCCTCAACGAACCCATGATCGGCGACGGCTTGGTCAAGAGCGACACCGACCAGACCTTCTGGCTCGCCCCGCTCATGTCCAAGGCTCCCAAACTCGACATGAAAGACCTGAAGCAGCAGGCGGCCATGCCCCTCGCCAGCTTTCTGAAATACGACCCCTGGAACGACCAGGTCATCACTCTGCATACCGCCTTTGAACCTATCCTGATCCCCGCTGACAAGATGCCCTTCGAGGTCGAACCGGTCTACCTGAAACTCAGCTACTACGCCCCACCGGCCGCCCCCACCGCCCTGCCTACCGGAGTTCCAACCCCGGCCAACCAGCCCGCGACAGCTCCTGCCGCCACCGCTCCCGCTGCGGGTGCCCCAGCACCGGCAGACCAGCCCGCACCCACGGCTGGAGCTCCTACCACAGAACCGGCCGCAGCTCCGGCGGCAACGCCTCAACCCTAAGCAATGGGGAGCGCTCCGCGATCGGCGCGCTTCCCAACACCTCGCCGAAACGCATCCAGAGGAAGCCCTCAACTTCCCACGCGCTCGCCGCCAACCTACTCCATGCCCTTCGCACGTAGACCTCGCCTCACCTTAGGGGGATTTGTGTCCAGACGTATCCTAGCCATCGTTGGTCTACTCACCGGCACCACCTTGCTGCACGCGCAGGCAACACCCACCGCGTCACGTCGCGGAGATGCCCAGGTAGGCGCCGGATACTCCAACGCAAGCTCCGACTACGGCCCGCGCTTTCGAGGTTGGAATATCTACGGCGACTTCGACTTTACGCAACACTTCGGTGTCGAAGCCGAGTTCCACAGCATCCAACCGAAGTCGCCGACAACCCTCTACGAACGAACCTATGAGGTCGGCGGACGCTACTTCCGCACCTACGGCCGGCTGCTTCCCTATGGAAAGGTCCTGATCGGCCGTGGCGTCTTCAACTACCCGCCCTGCTCCTCCAGCACAAAGAACGTCGCCTGCGCCAATCTCGCCTACAACATGTTCGCCATCGGCGGTGGGGCAGACTTCCGAGTGCGTGAGTGGCTTACGGTACGCGGAGACTATGAATACCAGAATTGGCCCAGCTTTCGGGGAACCATCGGCGGGGCCTCCAATGGGCTCACCCCCAGCATCATCTCTGTCGGAGCCGCCTACCACTTTCGCTAGAACTCAGCAGACATTCCTATCAAAGTGGGCAACTGTCGTCGCCTCTCCTGCTAGAAGTGGTAGGCCACACCGATTGCAGGCGCAGAGATCACCTCGTAGCGATTCGTGTTTCCGACAGTCCCGAAACTCGGAGCCTTCACAGCAAATGCCCGGTACTCCGCGCGAATGTCGAAGCTCGGGCTGATCTCATAGGCCAGCCCTCCCCCAAACAACGCACCAATGCCCGTCGTTCGCTTCCCATCTTGCGTGGTCGTCTGCTGGTCGCGAAGCGGTGAAAAGAACAGCGCCGCTGGCCCACCTTCAACAAAAGGATTGAAGTTCCGGAAGTTGAAGCTGTACACGTAGGCCGCAGAAAACTCCTGCTGCCGTGTATGGACCCGGAAGTTCGGCAGAAAGTTCGTCTGGAACTTCGTGTCGTATTGCGTGAACGAGTAGTTAACTTCCAAAGCGCTTCGCGGTGTCAGCATGTAGCGATAGCTGCCCAGAAATCCAAAGGAGTCCGTTGCACTCTGCTTGTTTCCGCCCGTGCCATTCACAAACGGAACAAAGTTCCCAGTAAGGCTAACGCTCGCATCCTGCCGGCTCTCCTGCGCATACCCCGCAACGCCCGTCAGCAGCAGCGCGCCCACACACATCATCTTCTTCATGCTTAGCGTCTTCCTCGTGCGGCACGCCCGGCACCGATCAAACCCTCGCCTCGACCTTCCAGGCAGAGCCACTCTCCAGCGCAGCGAACCATCAATATCGTTATTGTACCCGGATCGCACCGCCCCACGCCGTCCGCTCCCAAGCAGATGGGCCCCACCGCAGTGGGGCCCATCTGCCGTAATGCCGACCTACGCCGGCGGGTTCTGGCCGCTGGCGTCATGCTCGTGCCGGCGCTCCTGCCGGCGCGCCACCATCGCGTCGAACTTCGTCTTCTGCTGATCGTTCAACACAGCGCGGATCTTCTCCTGCTCCGTCTTGTGGATCTCCATCATCTTCGTGTGCCGGTCCGCCGGCGCGGATGTATCCGAACGCAGCGCCTGCAGCTGCGTCCTGCTGTCGTCTTGCACGCCCTGCACCTGGGAGACCTGATCAGGCGTCAAATCCAGCCGCTTGGTCAGCTTCTTCAGCATGTGCGCCTGGCGCTCAGCCGGGCCCCCACCACGTCGTCCATGCTCCGGCCCCTGTCCCTGCGTTGTGCCTTGGGCATCCGGCGCCGTCGCCTGCTGGGCCAGAAGCGCCACCGGCGCCAGGGCCATCCCAAGCACCAGTACGCGGCCTATCGAACCCTTCATCGTCCACGTTGTCATTGCAATACCTTCCCTTCTGCGAGGGCGGCCTCACGGCCACCTTTCACCTCTTCTAACGCACCCCGCAAGGAAAGGTTTCGGTCAGCGCCCGCGATCTTCCTCGAAGCAGAAGGCCCCCCCGCGCCGGCTCGCAAAGCTCTCAATTACCCGCAGAAACGCCAGCGCCGCGTGGGAGAGCGAAGCCTGTCGACGATGCACCACGCGCAACCGCCGCTCCAGCGGCAGCTCCGGGACCTCCACCCGCACCAGACTGCCCCGCGACAGCTCCGTACGCACACTCAGCCCCGGCACTAGCGCCACCCCGCCGCCCATCTCCACAAACCGCTTGATCGCCTCCAGCGACGGCAGCTCCACACCCATCTGCAGAGGAGTCTTGTGTCGCGCAAACGCCTCCACCACCTTGCGCCGCAGCGGCGATGAGATCGTGTGCGCCACAAAGTTGCACGATCGGAGCTCCCCGATCGCCACCTTCCCCGTCCGCGCCAACGGATGCGCCGGATTCACCACAAACGCCAGCTCATCCCGGTAGACCACAGTCGAACTCAACTGCGCGTCCTCCGGCCGAAACGTCAGCAGCCCCAGCTCCACCGTGTGGTTCAGCACCTCCTCCGGGATCCGGCTCGCCAGCGATCGATGCACCACCACCTTGATCCGCGCATGTGCCGCACGAAACTCCGACAACAACGGTAGCAGATACAAACACGTGTATTCATTCGCCGCGATCGTCAGCCGACCCGTGTGCAGCGCGCGCAGCTCGCCCAACGCATCGGTCGCCTCGCCCCGCAAATTCAGCATTTTCACGGCATACTCACGCAACACCTCGCCCGCAGCCGTCAGCGTTCCGTCACGCAAACTCCGTTCAAATAAAACCTCGCCCAGCTCCCCTTCCAACTTAGCCACACTCTGACTCACCGCCGACTGCGTCCGCCGCAAGCGCGACGCCGCCCGCGAAAAACTCCGCTCCTCTGCCACCGCGACAAACGTCTCAAGCTGACCAAGCTCCACGACCAGACCTCCCTCAGGCTTCTAGCGCCATCACTTATGCTAATTAACTCTTCCTTCAGCATAAGACGGGGTTATGCTGAAGCAACGGAGTTCCTGACCATGCTCACCACCGCGCCTCAGAACGGCCAACCCATCACTCGCCCCGCCTCGGATCGGGTCCTCTTCTTCGACACCACCCTCCGCGACGGCGAACAGAGCCCCGGCTGCACCATGCACCACGACGAGAAACTCCGCATGGCCCACCAACTCGCCACCCTCGGTGTAGACATCCTCGAGGCCGGCTTCGCCATCGCCTCCGACGGTGACCTCGAAAGCATCCGCTCCATCGCCCGCGAGGTCCGCGGACCCCGCATCACCTCCCTCTCCCGCTGCCGTCCAGACGACATCGAAGCCGCCGCCCGCGCCATTGAGCCCGCGCCCGTCAACCGCATCCATGTCTTCATCGCCTCCTCCGACCTCCACCTCGAGGCCAAGCTCCGCATCACGCGCGCCCAGGCCCTTGAGCAGGCCGCCACCTCCATCGCACACGCCCTCCGCTACACCGACAACGTCGAGTTCTCCGCCGAAGACGCCACCCGCTCCGACCTCACCTTCCTCACCGAGCTCGTCACCGTCGCCATCGGGGCCGGCGCCTCCACCATCAACCTCCCGGACACCGTCGGCTACACCACACCGCATGAGTACCAGGCCCTCTTCGAGCACATGCACCGCGTCGTTCCCGGCGCCGGCTCCGTCATCTTCTCCACCCACTGCCACGACGATCTCGGCATGGCCTCCGCCAACGCCCTCGGCGGCGTCCTCGGCGGCGCCCGCCAGGTTGAGGTCGCCGTCAACGGCATCGGCGAGCGCGCCGGCAACGCCGCCCTTGAAGAAGTCGCCGCCGCCCTCTCCGTCCGCCGCGATCGCTTCCCCTTCACCTGCGGCATCAACCTCCGCCAACTCGCCCCCACCAGCGCCCTGCTCTCCGAGATCATCTCCTTCGGCTGCGCGCCCAACAAGGCCGTCGTCGGTAAAAATGCCTTCGCGCATGAGGCCGGCATCCATCAGCACGGCGTCCTCACCAATCCCCTCACCTACGAGATCATGACGCCCGAGTCCGTCGGCGTCACCGCCAACTCCATCGTGCTCGGCAAGCACTCCGGCCGCCGCGCCCTCGAGCACCGCCTCCTCGCCCTCGGCTACTCCCTCACCCGCAGCGACCTCGACACCGTCTATCACCGCTTCACCGAGCTCGCCGACCGCAAAAAGTCCATCTACGACCAGGACATCATCGCCCTCCTCCCCACACCGCACGGCACGCTCTCCGAATTCGTCAACGTCCCATGAACCGAACTCTGACAAATCCGTGGCGATGTGTCCTCTGCGGCTTACTTTTCGCGGCCGTGTCTCTGCCCTGCTCACGTGCTTACGCTTCTCCAATCACAGCTACGGCGCTGGCCGGTACCTGGGACTGCCACACGATTGCAATGAACGACAACGGCCATCCAGGAGCTGGCATCGTCTTCAAGCCTCATAGCTTGCTGTTCACCTTCAGCGTTGATGGCAAATGGAGCATGGAAGGGAACGGAGCAACGCAGACCACAAGGTCTGGTACATACGAAATCTCCAAGACAAGACTCCTCCTAAAGAATCCTGATGGATCGATATACCAGAACTGGCAAACGGCCCTAAGCGACGATACAAAGACCCTACAAGTGAACGACCACAAGCTCTTCGAGAGCTTCGACAAAATTTCCGCAAAATAGCATCGCAGATTCAAACTCTGGAGCATGCACCATGAAGTTGAACATCACAGTTCTCCCCGGCGACGGCATCGGCCCCGAGGTCACCCGCGAGGCCATCGCCGTCCTCACCGACGTCGCCCAAACCACCGGCCACGACTTCCACTTCACCGAGGCCCCCATCGGCGGCGTCGCCATCACCGCCCACAACACGCCCCTCCCCCAGCAGACCCTCGACCAGGCCCTCAACTCCGACGCCGTCCTGCTCGGCGCCGTCGGCGACAACAAATTTAACGCCCTCTCTCCCGACAAGCGCCCCGAAGCCGGCCTGCTCCAGATCCGCGCCGCCCTCGGCGGCTACGCCAACCTCCGCCCCTCCGTCGCCTATCCCGCCCTCGAAGCCTCCTCGCCCCTCCGCCCCGAAATTCTCGCCGGCGCAGACATCCTCTTCGTCCGCGAGCTCCTCGGCGGCCTCTACTTCGGCCAGCCTCGCGCCTGGAACCGCGACACCAACGAGGCCCACAACACCATGCGCTACACCCGCGACGAGGTCGTCCGCGTCGCCCGCGTCGCCTTCGACCTCGCCGGCCGGCGCCGCCGCAAGCTCACCTCCGTCGACAAGGCCAACGTCCTTGAGACCTCCCAGCTCTGGCGCGCCACCGTCACCGAGCTCGCCCCCGAGTACCCCGACGTCACGCTCGAACACCAGCTCGTCGACTCCATGGCCATGCACCTCATGAACCGCCCCGCCGACTTCGACGTCGTCCTCACCGAAAACCTCTTCGGCGACATCCTCTCCGACGAGGCCGGCGTCATCACCGGCTCGCTCGGCATGTTGCCCTCCGCCACCATCGGCGGCACCGTCAACCTCTACGAGCCCGTCCATGGCTCCGCCCCCGACATTGCCGGCCAGGAAAAAGCCAACCCCCTCGGCGCCATCCTCACCGCCGCCATGCTCCTCCGCCACACCGCCGGCCTCGAGCACGAAGCCGCCGCGGTCGAGCGCGCCGTCTCCGACGTCCTCGCCACCGGCGTCCGCACCCCAGACATCGCCCGCGGCGAGTCCACCACCGAGGTCATCTCCACCACCGAGATGGGCCGCCTCGTCCGCACCTCCCTCGCCCACCAGCTCCAAACCGCCTAGCCCCCATGCCCCTGCGCCTCGCCCATCTCGCCGCCGCCGCTCTGCTGACCACCCTGGCAGCCAGCGGCCCCGCGCAGCTGCACTCCCCGCAGGTCACCCTCCATCGCAAGCCGCACCCGGTCGACTACACCTGGCTCTTCCCCTACGCCCAGCCCACCCCCACCGGCAACCCGCGCGCCCTCATCAACGACCCCCGCTTCCCCACGCTGCTCAGCCAACAGTTCACCGCCACGCAAACCTTCTGGGGCCAGGGCGGCCCCGTCGCTACCGCCGCCGCCGCCTTCTTCCAGGGCCCTCCCGGCCGCGTCATCCTCGACAGCAATCGCTACCTCTCGCTCGACGGCTGCGTGGCCGAGCTTCCCGCCAACCGCGGCCTGCTCTTCGCCGATCTCGGCACCCCCAACCCCCTCTTCGTCTTCGCCGCCTCCGACTGGATCAGCGACAACAAAACCATCGACCAGAAAGACGCCGCCTACACCCTCTGGGTCTTCCCCAACCGCCCCCTCGACCCCGCCCACCTGCCACCCGCGCTCGTCCACGCCGTCACCCGCTGGACCACCACACCGGCCTTCGGCGACACGGCCGCCCACAACATCACCCGCGTCTTCCTCATCGACCCCGACAGCACCCCACACCCCCTCGCCCCCTCCACCATCGGCGCCCACACCACACTCCCCGCGGAAACCACCAACGACACAAAGGTCCCCTCATGAGCACACCAAACATCTCCGCCCAGCAGCCCCGCACCATGTTCGAAAAAGTCTGGCACCAGCACATCGTCGCCGAGCCAGCCGGCGAGCCCACCCTCCTCTACATCGACCTCCACCTCGTCCACGAGGTCACCAGCCCCCAGGCCTTCGAGGGCCTCCGTCTCGCCAACCGCCCCATCCGCCGCCCCGACCGCCACCTCGCCACCGTCGACCACAACGTCCCCACCACCTCCGTCGCCGATCGCCTCCACATCGTCGACCAGATCTCCAACCGTCAGGTCGAGGCCCTCCGCCAGAACT
The DNA here is from genome assembly GCA_965218895.1 of Acidobacteriaceae bacterium. GTDB lineage: Bacteria > Acidobacteriota > Terriglobia > Terriglobales > Acidobacteriaceae > Edaphobacter. Next base: position 61,726 of record CBDCMI010000012.1, read on the forward strand.
GTGACGATTTTGGTATCGAATTCTTCGACGTCCAGTCCGCCTCGCAGGGCATCGTCCACATGATCGGTCCCGAGCTCGGCGCCACCAAGCCCGGCATGACCGTCGTCTGCGGCGACTCGCACACCTCCACCCACGGCGCCTTCGGTGCCCTCGCCTTCGGCATCGGCACCTCCGAGGTCGAGCACGTCATGGCCACCCAGACCCTCCCGCAGGACAAACCCAAGACCTTCCGCATCACGGTCGATGGCGACCTCCCCCACGGCGTCACCGCCAAGGACATCATCCTCGAGATCATCGGGCAGATCGGCACCGATGGCGCCACCGGCTACGTCGTCGAGTACGCCGGCTCCACGGTCCGCGCGCTCTCCATGGAGGGCCGCATGACCGTCTGCAACATGAGCATCGAAGCCGGTGCCCGCGCCGGCATGATCGCCCCCGACGACACCACCTTCGCCTACCTCAAAGGCCGCCGCTTCTCCCCCACCGGCCCCCTTCACAGCGCCGCCTCCGCCCAGGGCGCCTCCGTCCCCGCCGGGTCCCTCATCGCCCCCGCCGACCTCGCCTCCCCCGCCGACGGCAACGATGCCTGGGAGCACGCTGTCGCGCACTGGCGCACCCTCCCCACCGACCCCGACGCCACCTTCGACCGCGAGCTCCACATCGACGCCACCACCCTCGCCCCCCGCGTAACCTGGGGCACCTCCCCCGGCATGGTCACCTCTATCGACTCGCGCGTCCCCTCCGTCGACGACGCCCTCTCCGACGCCGACCGCAAATCCTTCGCCCGCGCCCTCGACTACATGGGCCTCACCCCCGGCACCCCCATCGAGCAGATCGCCGTCGACGCCGTCTTCCTCGGCTCCTGCACCAACGCCCGCATCGAAGATCTCCGCGCCGCCGCCCGCGTCGTCAAGGGCCATACCGTCGCCACGGCCGTCCGCGCCATAGTCGTCCCCGGCTCCCAGCAGGTCAAGGCGCAGGCCGAGCAGGAAGGCCTCGCCGACCTCTTCCGCGCCGCCGGCTTCGAGTGGCGCGAACCCGGCTGCTCCATGTGCCTCGGCATGAACCCCGACATCCTCCAGCCCGGCGAGCGCTGCGCCTCCACCTCCAACCGCAACTTCGAAGGCCGCCAGGGCCGCGGCGGCCGCACCCACCTCCTCTCCCCCGTCATGGCCGCCGCCGCCGCCATCACCGGACACCTCACCGACGTCCGCTCCTGGCCCTTCCACGACGAAGGCCACGCCACAGCAGAACCTACCTCGACCAGCGCAACCAACGGCACCGCGCAGCTCTCGCCCGATCCCGACTTCCACCTCGACCTCGCGCCAGGAGGCTCCCGCTGATGCCCTCCACCGCCCTCATCACCACACCCACCGTCCTCGCCACTGAGCCCGTCCACGTCGCCGCCATCCGCCTCCACATCCCGCGCAACGGCATGGCCCAGCAGCTCCCGCCCGCGCTCGAAGAGCTCTTCCGCACCCTCGTCGCCCAGGGCCTCACCCCCGCCGGCCCCTGGTTCGCCCACCACATCGAACTCCCCACCGACCACTTCCACTTCGACGCCTGCGTCCCCGTCCCCTCGCCCATCCAGCTCACCGGCCGTGTCGAGCCCGGCACCATCCCCGCCATGACCGTCGCCCGCACCCTCTACCGCGGCCCCTACACCCGTCTCCCGGAGGCCTGGACCGAGTTCCGCGCCTGGATCACCGCCCAGCACCTCCCCACCGCCACCGAGATCATCGAGCGCTACGTCGTCAACCCCTCTACCACCCTCGATCCCGATCAGTTACAAACCGAACTCGTCTGGCCCTTACTGTCAGGCGTGGCCAATTGAGTTCGACGCGCCAACGGCGCACAACATAACAGCCTGGGGCAACGCCCCAGGTCCAGGCCCCACAACAGACCTAGGCTGAAGGCCTTCCACATAACATCCGAACCGCCGCAGGACCCGAGACCGCCATGGAACCCATCAACGTCCTCACCTCCCACGCCGCCCCGCTCCCCCTCCCCAACATCGACACCGACCAGATCATCCCCAAACAATTCCTCAAACGCATCGAGCGCACCGGCTACGGCGACTTCCTTTTTTTCGATTGGCGCTACACCGCCGGCACCTCCACCGGCCTGTCCGAAGCCCTCGTCCCCCGCCACGATTTCGTCCTCAACAAGCCCGAATACTCCACCGCAAAAATCCTCCTCGCCGAAAAAAACTTCGGCTGCGGCTCCTCCCGCGAACACGCCGCCTGGGCCTTGAACCAGTTCGGCTTCCGCGCCGTCATCGCCCCCTCCTTCGCCGACATCTTCTTCTCGAACGCCGGCAAAAACGGCATGGTCCTCGTCCGCCTCTCGGACGAAGACGTCGAAACCCTCATCCAACGCTCCACCGCCAACCCCGCGCATCAAATCACTATCAACCTAGCCGAGCAAACCGTCGCCGACGACCAGAGCTTCCACGCCCACTTCGACATCGACCCCTTCCGCAGGGACTGCCTGCTCAACGGCCTCGACGACATCGGCCTCACCCTCCGCCACGCCGCCGCCCTCGACCGCTTCGAAGCCCACCACAACACCGAGTTCTGGTCCGCCCCCAAGGCCACCCTCGCATGATCCGCCTCGCCTGCGTTCCCGCCCTGCTCGCCCTCACGCTGGCCACCGCCGGCGCCCAGCAGGCTGACCCGCCCCAGGCCCCACTCCCCGCCGTCCTCACCTCCGCCCACACCCTCTTTCTCGGCAACGCCGGCGATCAGGAAAACGCCGACTGCCTCCGCGCCTACAACGACCTTTACGCCGACCTCGCCAAACTCTCCCGCTTCCATCTCGTCCCTACCCCCAAATCCGCCGACCTCGTCCTCGAAATGCACTACGAGCTCACCCCCGGGCAGACCGCCGGTCACGACGATCCGCGTCGCTTCCGCGTCCTCCTCATCGAGCCCGCGAGCCACATCGTCCTCTGGTCGCTCACCGAGCGCACCAACTACGCCGCCTTCCAGCACAATCGCGACAAAAATCTCGACGAGATGGTCGCCCGCCTCACCGCCGACTTCGACGCCCTCACCTCCGCGCAGCCGCCCAACAATAACTCCCGCACCACCCACGGTCTCCTCAGTCACTAGGCCCGATCAAGCAAAGGAACAAATGTCCACCGTCCCCGGCAAAACCAACTCCGTCACCCTCACCGAAGGCCCCTCCCGCGCCGCCGCTCGCGCCATGCTCCGCGGCGTCGGCTTTACCCGCGAAGACCTCAGCAAACCCATCATCGGCATCGCCAACACCTGGACCGAGATCGGTCCCTGCAACTTCCACCTCCGCGACATCGCCGAGGCCGTCAAGCAGGGCATCCGCGAAGCCGGCGGCACCCCCATGGAGTTCAACACCGTCACCATCTCCGACGGCATCACCATGGGCACCGAAGGCATGAAGGCCTCGCTCATCTCGCGCGAAGTCATCGCCGACTCCATCGAACTCGTCACCCGCGGCAACTCCTTCGACGGCCTGGTTTGTATCGCCGGCTGTGACAAAAACATGCCCGCCGCCATCATGGCCCTCGCCCGCCTCGACATCCCCGGCCTCATGCTCTACGGCGGCTCCATCGCCCCCGGCCACCTCCACCTCGGCCCCGACGGCAAACCCGTTCCCACGGAGCCGCAACCCGCTCAGCCCGGCACAGCTCCCTCCTACGACCTACAACCTACAACCTCCAACCAAATCGACATCACCATCCAGCAGGTCTTCGAGGCCATCGGCTCCCACGCCGCCGGCAACTACACCGACGCCCAACTCGAAGCCGTCGAAGCCGCCGCCTGCCCCGGCGCCGGCGCCTGCGGCGGCCAGTTCACCGCCAACACCATGGCCATGGCCGGCGAGTTCCTCGGCATCTCCCCCATCCAGCTCACCGGCGTCCCCGCCACCTCGCCCGAAAAACACGCCGCCTCCCGCGAAGCCGGCAAGCTCGTCATGCACCTCGTCCGCGCCGGCGTCAAACCCTCGCAGATCCTCACACGCGCCTCGCTAGAAGACGCCATCAGCGCCGTCTGCGCCTCCGGCGGCTCCACCAACGCCGTCCTCCATCTCATCGCCATCGCCCACGAGCTCGGCATCCCGCTCTCCATGGCCGACTTCGATCGCATCTCCGAACAAACCCCCTTCATCTGCGACCTCCAGCCCGGCGGCGTCATGGTCGCCCGCGACTACCAGGACGCCGGCGGCTCCCGCGTCCTCGCCGCCCGCCTCCTCGAAAAGGGCCTCCTCCACGGCGAAACCCCCACCGTCTCCGGCAAGACCGTCCGCGAAGAAGCCGCCGCCGCGGAGGAGACCCCAGGCCAGCCCGTCATCCGCCCCTGGTCCAACCCCCTCAAACCTACCGGCGGCCTCGTCATCCTCCACGGCAACCTCGCCCCCGAGGGCTGCGTCGTCAAGGTCGCCGGCCACGAGCGCGTCCTCCACACCGGCACAGCCCGCGTCTTCGACTCCGAGGACGCCTGCTTCCACGCCGTCGAGGCCGGCGAAATTAACCCCAACGACGTCCTCGTCATCCGCTACGAAGGCCCCCGCGGCGGCCCCGGCATGCGCGAGATGCTCGCCGTCACCGCCGCCATCAAGGGCATCCCCGCCCTCTCCGACTCCGTCGCCCTCCTCACCGACGGCCGTTTCTCTGGCGCCACCCGCGGCCTCATGGCCGGCCACGTCGCCCCCGAAGCCCAACTTGGCGGCCCCATCGCCGCCGTCCACGAAGGCGACACGGTCACCTTCGACATCCCCAACCGCACCCTAACCCTCAACATCCCCGCCGACGAACTGCAACACCGCCTAGCCAACTTCACCCCACCACCGCCCCGCTACAAACGCGGCATCTTCGCCAAATACACCAACACCGTCTCCAGCGCCAGCCAAGGCGCCGTCACCACCTAACTAGGGCTGAAAGCCCGACACATACCAGCCTAGGCCGAAGGCCTAGGTCACACATCCCCCAAACCCAAGGGCTGAAAGCCCGACAGATAACACCCCAGGCCAAAGTCCTGGGAACCCCTAACCCCACACATACCGCTCATCAAACGTCACATGATACTTCTCCAAAAACCCGCGCATCTCCTCCTGGTAACTCCGCCGCCGGTGGTGCGCCCGCTGCTCGTCGATATACCGCAACAACGCCCCGACATCCGCCGGCCCCACCGAAAACAACCCATACCCGCGCTGCCACGCGAACCCCGCCACACCCTGCTCCTTCATCCACGCCGACGACCCGGTCTTCAACTCCGAAACCACCCTCGCCGCCGTCCGCGTCACGCCCAGCCGCAGCGCCAGATGCACATGGTCCCCCACCCCACCCGCGCGGAAACACTCACACCCCATCGCGCGCGCGGTCTCCGCGAGGTACGCATACAACCGCGGCCCCATCTCCTCGCTGATGCACGGCCGCCGCTCCTTCGTGCTCCAAACCGCATGCACCAGACTAAAACTCAACGACTGCGCCATACGCGCCACGCTACCTCACCCACCCACACCCCGCCCATCCCACAAACGGAGGCCGCATGAACAATCAACACCCCACCCTCACCGGAGCCGAGCCCCTCTGGGCCACCCTCGCCGGCGAAGACGCTGACTGAATGCCTCTGAGAAAAACAACTAGGTGGTCGCTGATCGCCCTCTGCGCAGTCCTCGCGCTAGCAGTAGGCCCACTCGCGCTCATTATCGCCGGCAACATAGGCGGTGGCATTCTTAATCTCGTTCTGAACCGCAGACCAAGAATTAATGAACTCGTCGGTTCCTATAAGCTCGCCGTTCCTTGGGGAACCTCAACACTCGACATCAACCCAAATGGCACCTTCCATCAGCAGATAGTCGAGTCGAATAAGCCAAGCCGCGATCTCAACGGTCGTTGGCACGCCAGCGAAGACCTTAACTTCGTCGCCGTCGAGTTCCGCCCCTTCAACATGGTCTGGGACGACGACCATGAGCGCGAAACCAACATCTACGAGATCAATTTCTACAAGCCCAACTTCGGCACCACCTACGGCGTGATCAATGACGATCTCGGCGAAAGCTACAAGAGGCACTAGGGAGACCACCATGGCGACCAATCCAAATACCAACCAACACCCCACCCTAACCGGAGCCGAAATCCTCTGGGCCACCCTCGCCGGCGAAGGCACCACCACCGTCTTCGGCTACCCCGGCGGCGCCATCCTCCCCATCTACGACGCCCTCCGCAACTTCCCCTCCATCCACCACGTCCTCGTCCGCCACGAGCAGGGCGCCTCCCACATGGCCGACGGCTACGCCCGCGCCTCGGGCCGCGTCGGCGTCTGCATGGCCACCTCCGGGCCAGGTGCAACCAATCTGGTTACAGGTTTAGCCACCGCCATGCTCGACTCCATTCCCGTCGTCGCCATCACCGGCCAGGTCTCCTCCAAAGTCCTCGGCTCCGACGCCTTCCAGGAAGTCGACATCACCGGCATCACCCTCCCCATCACCAAGCACAACTTCCTCGTCACCCGCGCCGAAGACATCGCCTCCACCGTCCGCGAAGCCTTCCAGATCGCCCGCTCCGGCCGCCCCGGTCCCGTCCTCGTCGACATCACCAAAGACGCCCAGCAAGGCACCGCCGTCTTCGACTTCGAGATGTGCCGCCCCCACCCCGTCCGCCCCCACCCCATGCTCCGCACCGAGTCCGCCGCAGTCCAGCAGGCCATCGATCTCATCTGTAACGCGAAACGTCCGGTAATCCTCGCCGGCCACGGCATCACCCAATCCGCGGCCGAAGCCGAAGTCCTCGCCTTCGCCGAGCGCCGCCACATCCCCATCGCCACCACCCTGCTCGGCCTCGGCTCCATCCCGGCCGCCCACCCGCTTTCGCTAGGCATGATGGGCATGCACGGCGAGTCCTGGGTCAACCAGGCCATCCAGGACTCCGACCTCCTCCTCGCCTTCGGCATGCGCTTCGACGATCGCGTCACCGGCAACCTCGCCAGCTACGCCCCCAACGCCAAGAAGATTCACATCGAGATCGACCCCTCCGAGATCAACAAAAACGTCAAGGTCAACGTCGCTCTCATCGGCGACCTCAAGCAAACCCTAGCCCTCCTCACCCCACAACTCCCGCCCTCGCCCGACGCTGCCTGGCTCCGCGAAATCCACACCCTCAAGGGCGACGCCAGCGTTCGCGACATCATCAACCTCCCCGACAACGGCCACCTCTACGCCGCCCACGTCATCCACGACATCTGGCGCGAGGCCCAAGCCGCCGGCCGCGAAAAAGAAACCATCATAGTTACCGATGTCGGCCAGCACCAGATGTGGGAAGCCCAGTACTTCAAGCACGAGGCCCCCCGCACCCTCGTAACCTCCGGCGGCCTCGGCACCATGGGCTTCGCCCTCCCCGCCGCAATCGGCGCCAAGTTCGCCTGCCCCGAGAAAGACGTCTGGGTCATCGCCGGCGACGGTGGCTTCCAGATGACCGCCGCCGAGCTCTCCACCGTCGTCCAGGAGTCACTCGCCCTCAACATCGCCGTCATCAACAACGGCTTCCTCGGCATGGTTCGCCAGTGGCAGGAGGCCTTCTACGACAAAAACTACTCCGCCTCCCCCATCCTCTCCCCCGACTTCGTCAAGCTCGCCGACGCCCACGGCATAGCCGGCGCCCGCGTCTCCGAGCGCCGACACGTAACCCCCACCGTTACCGAAGCCCGCACCTCCGGCCACCCCTTCCTCATCGACTTCCGCGTCGAAAAAGAAGACGGCGTCTACCCCATGATCGCCCCCGGCGCCGCCCTCCACGAGATGGTCCGCCGCCCCACCCGCGACCCCCTCCTCGAAACCGCCGAGGACGAGTAGGTCTTCAGGTGAAACTCCCCTCTAATCCGATACTGCAAGCTCTTGTCGGAGGTACTGCGCTTACCGTAGCTCTCGTTGTGTTGAGTAGCATCCCGTACCTCAACTTCTTTGCTTTCGGTTGGCTACCCGGTGCCCTGTTTGGCGCCTTGATCTTTCCGGAGGGCGTCCACTCGGACTTCTTCATCGCTTACGTGGTGATCTCGGCGCTGTTCGACCTCCTGCTCTACTCAACCCTCTTTTACGTGCTAATTCGTTTCAGGTTTAAATGCGAACCACGCGCCAACGGCGCACCAACATAAAAGCCTAGGGCAACGCCCTAGGTCCACCCCCAAAACCACCACCTGGGCTGAAGGCCCTCACCATACACCCGGGGGCAACGCCCCCGGAACCAACCACCACCCATCAATCCCACACATACCGCTCATCCACCACCACATGGTACTTCGCGAAAAACCCGCGCATCTCCTCCTGGAAATCACGCCTGCGATGATGCGCGGCCTGCCCCTCGATATACCGAAACAACGCCCCCGCATCCGCCGGCCCAACGGAAAACGCCGCATACCCGCGCTGCCACGCAAATCCCGCCACCCCCTGCGCCTTCATCCACTTCGACGAACACCGCTTCGCCTCCTGCACCACCCGCGCCACACCCACCGCCGGGTGCATCCGCACCGCCAAATGCACATGATCCGCCGTCCCGCCCACCCGGAAACAATCTCCCTTGGCCACCTCCCGCGCCACGGTCGCCAGGTACGCATGCAACTCCGCCCGCACGCCCTCCCCAATCAAGGCGCGCCGCCCCTTCACACTCCACATGGCATGAACCAGCACAAACGAGAGCGACTGCGGCATCCCGCCCACGGTACCCCCGCCCCCCGCCACGCACCATCCCCCAGAAGAGGACACTCATGCTCCACACCTTCATAGCCCTAGTCGAAGACACCCCCGGCGCCCTCACCCGCGTCGCCAGCCTCTTCCGCCGCCTCAACGTCAACATCGTCTCGCTCACCGTCGGCGAATCCGAACGCCCCAAAACCTCGCGCATGACCATCGTCTGCGAGACACCCGACACCCACCTCCACATGGCCCACCGCATCAAGGCCGCCCTCTACAAACTCGAGATCACCGAAGAGGTCGACGAGGTCGGCCGCTCCGAAGCCGTCATCCGCGAGCTCTGCCTCATCAAGGTCGCCGCCGGCCCCACCTCGCCCCACGGCATCCACTCCCGCTCCCAAATCTTTGAACTAGCCACAGTGTTTCGAGCAAGAGTGGTCGACCTCGCCCCCGAGTCCATCATGCTCGAGATGACCGGCGCAGCCTCCAAAATCGAAGGCCTCCTCCAGGTACTCCGCGAGTCCGGCTTCAATGTCCTCGAGGTCTCCCGCACCGGCCGCATGGCCATGCGCCGCGGCCACCACACCTCCCGCGTCCTCAAAGCCCTCGGCACCAGCCCGGGCACCCCACGTCTCGCCTCCGAGACGTGGGAAAACGAAGACGAAACCGAACCCGACTACGCCTACAAACCCTCCGCCGACGAGTTCCTCCACAACCAGTTCCCCAACGTCCACGAGGAAGAAGCCTAATCCCGCCACGTTGCCGTTGCTCTTGCAGCTCCCGTTGCCGTTGCTCTTGCAGCTCCCGTTGTCGTTGCTCTTGTAATTGCCGTTGCTCTTGCAGTGCCGTTGCTTGTTTCACGCCGTCATCCTGAGCGAAGCGAAGGACCCCTGTAGTTCCCCGGATCCCACCATGCCCGAGTTCGTCTACGTCTACATCCTCAGCAACGGCTTCCGAAAGCTCTACATCGGAGTCACCAACAATCTCGAGCGCCGTGTCACTGAGCACAAACAGAAGCTCAGCCCGGACAGTCACACAGCCCGCTACAACATCACCCGACTCGTCTACTTCGAGCGGTTCCACAGCATCGTCGCCGCCATCAGCCGCGAAAAGCAGCTCAAGGGCTGGCTACGCGTCCGCAAACTTGAGCTCATCGTTGGAACCAACCCCGAATGGCGCGATCTAAGCGAAGGCTGGGGCAGACCGATCCTGGTCACACCACCAATTCTGAGCCAACTGCAGGCTCCGCGAACACGCAGCAGAGCGCAGGAACCCGATAGTACCCTGGCCCAACCTCGTCTGCCCTCCCCGTAAACTAAAGGGGCACGCACTCAACCCCGCTCTCCCGCGCCCACCTCCAGACCGCCGAAATACGGTACCCCGGTCCGGACCTAACTGCAATGTTCTGAAGATTTTGCGCAACTTATAGGGGGAGGGGGGGTACCCCTCCCACACACCGAAAGGAAACAATGGCAAAGACCTACCACGACACCGACGCCGACCTCTCCCTCATCCAGACCAAAAAGGTCGCCATCATCGGCTACGGCTCCCAGGGCCACGCCCACGCCCTCAACCTCAAGGACTCCGGCGTCGACGTCCGCGTCGGCCTCCGCGAGGGCTCGCCCAACGCCGCCAAGGCCCAGAACGCCGGCCTCGAGGTCCTCTCCGTCGCCGACGCCTCCAGGTGGGCCGACGTCATCATGAACCTCGTCCCCGACCAGACCGCCGCCCGCGTCTACCACGACGAGATCGCCCCCAACATGAAGCCCGACTGCACCCTCATGTTCGCCCACGGCTTCAACATCCGCTTCCGCACCATCACCCCGCCCGCGTCGGTCGACGTCAGCCTCGTCGCCCCCAAGGCCCCCGGCCACCGCGTCCGCGAGGTCTTCACCGAAGGCGGCGGCGTCCCCGGCCTCGTCGCCGTCGAGCAGGACAAGAGCGGCAACGCCCTCGCCCTCGCCCTCTCCTACGCCAAGGGCATCGGCTGCACCCGCGCCGGCGTCCTCCAAACCACCTTCACCGAAGAAACAGAAACCGACCTCTTCGGCGAGCAGGCCGTCCTCTGCGGTGGCACCGCCGCCCTCGTCAAGGCAGGCTTTGAGACCCTCACCGAAGCCGGCTACCAGCCCGAACTCGCCTACTTCGAAGTCCTCCACGAGCTCAAGCTCATCGTCGACCTCATGTACCGCGGCGGCCTCGAATACATGCGCTACTCCATCTCCGACACCGCCGAGTGGGGCGATTACGTCGCCGGCCCCCGCATCGTCACCCCCGAGGTCAAGGCCGCCATGAAGTCCCTCCTCACCGACATCCAGGACGGCACCTTCGCCAAGCGCTTCATCGAAGACCAGAACTCCGGCCGCAAGGAGTTCGAACGCTTCCGCGCCCAGGATCGCCAGCACCCCATCGAAAAGGTCGGCGCCGACCTCCGCAAAGGCATGCCCTTCCTCGACCCCGTCAAGGTCGAAGACGGCTCCGTCGTTAAAGCCTGACCACCACCCTATCCCAGGCAACGGCGGGAGCCCTTCCCCGCCGTCCTCCCCCACCTCGCATCCAAACCCGCAGCACCTCCCCACACTCCATGCGCCACACACTCGCCGGCCTCGCCCTCCTCCCCGCCCTCGTCGTCTCCGCCCAGAACCCACCCTCCCCCACAACGCTCGACGCCCTCCGCGACCACTACCGTCCCCTCCTCGTCTTCGCCCGCTCCCCAGACGACCCCGCCCTTCTCGCCCAGTTCCACATGCTGAAAGACGACGCCCCCGGCCTCACCGAGCGCGATGTCCTCCTCCTCGCCGTTCCATACAACACACCCTCCCCCACCCCCCTCAGCCTCACCCCAAACGCCGCCCTCAACGCCCGCCACCGCTTTCACATTGCACCAACAGACTTCGTCGTACTCTTGATCGGAAAAGATGGTGGCGAAAAACTCCGCTCCACCAAACCCGTCCCCTTCGCCAAACTGCGCGATAAGATCGACTCCATGCCCATGCGTCAGCAGGAAATCAAAGACGCCGCACAGCGCTGACATGCGCTACGTTCAAACCTATGGCAGCTAGCACCAACCCATTCCTCGACGCCATCTCCACGCCGGAGCAGATCGTCTCGGCCCTGCGTACCATGCCCAGCCTCGACGGGTTCACAGATCAGGAATATCTCTGGCTCGCCACCAACAGCTGGGAGCGCCGCGTGCCCGAGGGCGCACTCGTCTTCGAGGAAGGCGAACCGGCCTGCGATCTCAATATCATCCTCGACGGCGAAGTCCACGTCCGTCGCAAACATGGCGGCGCCGTCTCCTTCTTCATCGGTCGGGCCGGACAGATCAGCGGCAAGCTCCCCTTCTCTCGCATGAAAACCTACGGTGGCGAGGGCTTCGCCATCTCGCCCACCTGGGTCCTCTACATCCACGAGGACAAGTTCCCCGAGATGCTCGCCGCCATACCCTCCATGGGGCAGCGCTGCGTCTCCGTCCTGCTCGATCGCGTCCGGGAGGTCACCCGACTCGAGCAACAGGCAGAAAAGCTCACCGCCCTCGGCAAGCTGGCCGCCAATCTCGCCCACGAACTCAACAACCCCGCATCAGCCGCCCAGCGCTCCGCAGACCGCCTCTTCAACGACCTCCGCTCCTATCGCGAGCAAAGCTTCCAGCTCGGTGTTCTCAGCGCCAACTCAACCGAGACTCCAGCCATCCGCGCCTGGTTCGTTCACACCCGGGAACGCATGGCAGCCTTCACACCCCATCCCCACGCCGCCGTCAGCGCCCTCGCCTCCGTCGACAGGGAACAACAGTTTGTCACCTGGCTCGAGCAGCACAACGTCCCAGACGCCTGGGCAGTCGCTCCCGCTCTCGCGGAAAGCTCCGTCGGCTTCGATCAGCTCGATGAACTCGTCTCCATCGCCTCAGAAAGATTTGTTGCGCCGCTCGTCACAGCCTTCAGCAACTCACTCCGTATCGAGCGAGCCGCGGAGACAGTCGTCGAGTCCACCGCACGCATCTTCGACCTCATCACCGCGGTCAAGGACTACTCCTACATGGACCAAGCACCGGTTCAGGATGTAGATTTAGCCCACTCGCTCATGTCCACCATAGCCATGTTCCAGGCGCGCATGGCGCAGGTTACTCTCCGTACCGACTTCGACCCCACCCTCGGCACCATCAGCGCCTACGGCGGTGAGCTCGCCCAGCTCTGGACAGCCCTCATCGAGAACGCGCTCGACGCCATGCGCGATCAGGGCACTCTGTACCTTCGTACCTGCACAGCCGCCGATCAAGTAGTCGTCGAGATCACGGACTCCGGCATCGGCATCCCCGCCGACATCCAGTCCCGCGTCTTTGAGCCGTTCTTCACAACCAAGGCGCCGGGCAGCGGGCTAGGTCTCGGTCTCGACATCGCCATGCGTATCGCTCGCCGCCACTCCGGTACGCTCACCGTCGAGTCACAACCCGGCCGCACCTGCTTCCAGGTTCGTCTTCCACGGGATCGCCCAGGCGCCTACTAGCCTGCTACTTCGTTACCTCCACACCGCGCCAAAACGCGATATGGTGCTTCACTGTATGCGCCGCCGGCTTTGGGTCAGGGTAGTACCACGCCGCATCCTGGTTCTCTTGCCCGTCCACAACCACCGTGTAATACCGCGCTTGGCCCTTCCACGGGCAGTTCGACGTCGTCGAACTCGGTCGCAAAAACTCCCGGTTTACCTTCTCTTCGGGGAAGTAGACATTCCCCTCCACAGTCTCGAACTCATCACTCTCGGCCAGTGTCTGGCCGTTCCAAACTGCCTTTGCCATCGGTTCGTTCCTTCGGCGAAGCTCAAACTCGCCAATCATCTGATGCAACTCCGCCATCCGCGTTCAGAAAATCTGCCGCACGCGTGCCTTCCTGACCACACCATAGTAACCGGCGCGACCCTACGCCACACCCGCCGTTGCCTCCTCCGCCGCCGGCTCCCCCACCCGTTCCAGAAACCCGCACTCCACGCCGCGCTCCCCGTCGTCCCCCGCCGACGCGCCCTTCTTGCGCCGCTTCGGCAGCTCCTCGTGATTGTTCGGGCAGATCAGGTACACCCCGTCCTTCCGCGCCACCTCCAGCAGGTACGGACTCTTGCAGCTCGGGCAAACCTGCCCCACCAACTTGTTGTTCGAGGAGAAATCGCACTTCGGGTAATTCACGCAACCGTAAAACACGTCGCCGCGACGGTTCTTCCGCACCGCAATTTCGCCCCCGTCCTTCGGGCACCGCACATCCAGCAGATCCTGCTTGATGTACTTGCACTTCGGGTACCCCGAGCAGCTCACAAACTCCCCATACTGCCCGTTCCGCAGAAGCAGCGGCCGTCCGCACTTCGGGCAGCTCTCCTCCAGCTGCACCGGTGGCTTCTGCTGCACCTTCTGGCTCAGCTTGCGAATCGTCTTGCATGGCGGGTCCTCGTTGTAGCCCGGGCATGCCATAAACGGCCCCCACGGCCCGTTCCTCAACACCATCACGCGCCCGCAGTTATCGCAAAACTCCTCCTCCGCCTCCGCATCCTGCGCCTCCGGCGCGCTCAAGTCCGGCTTGGCCGCGAAGTTCTCCTTCGTGAAGTCACAGGAAAACGGCTCAACCAACACCTTCTTACCGCGACCCATCGCCGCCAGCAGAGCATCCTGCAACTCCCGCTTGTCCGAAACCTCCTTGGCAAACTCCGTCACGGTATCTATCATCGCCTTCACCGTCATCGGGTAGCTGAACGCCTCGGTCACCTTCTTCACCGCCGCCTTCGGGTCTTTGCGCAGGGTCCCCAGCGCCACCGTCATCGGCTTCGCCTTGGAAAAGTTACTGCACGAGTAAAAGCTCCCAAACTTGCCCCACTTCAAAATCAGCGGACTCCCGCAGTTGTCGCACCGCTCCTCCGTCGTGTGCTCCATTCGCTTAATGTCTTCCATCTGCTTCTCGGCAACCTTCAACTCCTTCTCAAAGTGGTCGTAAAACCCGCCCAGAAGATGCCGCCACTGCTCCGCCCCATCCTCCACCGCGTCCAACTCGCCCTCCAGCCGGGCCGTGTACGTCGGATCGAAAATATACGGAAAGTTCTTCACCAGCAGATCCGTCACCACCATGCCGATCTCGGTCGGCACCAGCTTCGCGCCGATCTTCTTCACATAGTCGCGCTCTTGGATTGTGTTGATGATCGAGGCATAGGTCGACGGCCGCCCGATGCCCTTCTCCTCCAACGTTCGTACCAGGCTTGCCTCGTTGAACCGCGGCGGCGGCTCCGTGAACTTCTGCTCCGGATCCAGACGGCCCAAGCGCAATCCCTGCCCCTCCCGCAACTCCGGCAACCGCCGGTCCTCCTCCGCATCCTCCACCGCCGTCTTGTTCGCCTCGCCCTCGGTCGCCTGCGCCGCCAACCGGCTCTCCTCCGCCTCGGCCGCCAGCTTGCCGCGTCGCCGCGCCTCCTCCCGAGCTCGCTTCTCCGCCTCCTGAAACCGCAAGAATCCCTCAAACTTCAGCACGCTCCCGCTCACCCGCAGGTCATACGTGTGCTTCGCCTTCGCCGCAATCTCCACCGTCGTCTGGTCGAATACCGCCGGCGTCATCTGGCTCTCCACAAACCGCTGCCAGATCAAGCGGTACAGCCGGTACTGCTCGTCCGAGAGATACCGACGGATCGCCTCCGGCACAAACTCCACGTGCGTCGGACGGATCGCCTCATGCGCGTCCTGCGCATCCTTCTTGCTCTTGAAGCTGTTCTCCTCCTTTGGCAGATACGCCGCCCCCAGCTCCTTGCCGATGTACTCCCGCACCTCCGCGATTGCATCCGGGCTCACCCGCGTCGAGTCCGTTCGCATATAGGTAATCAGCCCAACCGTTCCCTCCGCCCCAATCTCAATCCCCTCATACAGCCGCTGCGCCACACCCATCGTCCGCCGCACGTTAAAGCCCAGCCGCCCCGCCGCGTCCTGCTGCAGCTTGCTCGTCGTGTAAGGCGCCGCCGGATTCCTGCGCCGCTCCTTCTTCTCCACCGACCGCACACTCCACGCAGCGCCCTGCAACTCCCCAACGGCCTCGTCCACCGCCTCCCTGTCCGGCAGTGCATTCGCCAGAAACTGCTCCTTGCCCTCCTTGTCCGTCCCGTTCGCCACCCGGATCGGCCGCCCCTCCACGCCCACCAGCCGCGCCGTAAACTCCTGATCCTTCGCTCCCTCGCCGGAGAGCTGGGCGTCTACCGTCCAGTACTCCACAGGCTGGAAGGCATTGATCTCCCGCTCGCGCTCCACAATCAGCCGCAGCGCCACCGTCTGCACCCGCCCCGCGCTCAACCCGCGCTTCACCTTGTCCCACAGCAGCGGACTGATCTGATACCCCACCAGCCGGTCCAGCACGCGCCTCGTCTGCTGCGCGTCCACCAGCTTCTCGTCAACATCCCGGGCCCGCGTAAACGCCGCCCTCACTGCCTTCGGCGTAATCTCGTTAAACGTCACGCGCTGCAGCTTGCTCTTGTCCTTTACGCTCGAAATCAGCTGCATCTTCAAGTGCGCTGCAATCGCCTCCCCCTCGCGATCCGGGTCAGGCGCCAGAAACACCGCGTCCGACTTCGCCGCCAGCTTCTTCAGCCGGTCCACCAGCTTCTCTTTCCCCGGCGACACAATCAGCGTCGGCTCAAACGTCCGCTTCCGCAGCTCCACCCCAATGTCGTTCTTCGGCAGATCCATGATGTGCCCCAGCGAGGCCTCCACCACATACTCGCTGCCCAAATACTTATTGATCGTCTTCGCCTTCGCCGGCGACTCCACAATCACAAGAGACTTGCTCATAAACCCTTCACTTCCTTCCCACCTCTGCCCATCCGATCCCGGCGGCAGCTCCACACCCGCAAAAACCCGTCCTATTGCCTGCGAACCTACCACGACCCCGCCGCCTCAAGTCAAACCACCCCGTCCGTCCAACAGTCCCGCCACACCGCCCAGGCAACCCGCTATCCCCTTCTCCCTCCATTACATACAAGCCACATAGCACTTACCCGGCATCTGCCGCACACGCCCCGCCAGCTCCAACTCAAATAGGGCTGCAAAGATCTCAGGCGACTCCATCCGCCCCTCCAGCCTCTCAATCAGCTCGTCCAGCTGCAGACTCTCATCGGCCCGCATCTGCTCCATCACCGCGCGCTCACCTTCTGAATACCCCGCCGCGCCGCCGCCCAATGGGCCGCTGAATAAGGATGCTCCCTCCCCGCTGCTGGATTCATCCTTCCCCAGCCGCGCCTCCAGCAGAAGCCGCACCTGGCTCGGCAAATCCTCCCACACATCCTCCCAGGTCGCCGTCAACTTCGCCCCCTGCTTGATCAGCGTGTTGGGCCCCCACGCATTCTTATTTGTCACATTCCCCGGAACCGCATAGACGTCCCGGTTCTGCTCCATCGCACACCGCGCCGTCACCCGCGTCCCCGAGTGCTCCCCCGCCTCAATCACCAGCACCCCCACGCTCATCCCACTGATCACCCGGTTGCGGATCGGAAAGTTCTGCGGCGCCGGAAATGTCCCCAGCGGAAATTCACTCACAATCGCCCCGCCCCCCTCCACAATCTGCTCCGCCAGCCGCTTGTTCTCCTTCGGATAGATCACGTCGATACTTGTCCCCCAAACCGCTACCGTCTTCCCTCCCTTGCTTGCCAAAGCACCCTTGTGCGCTGCCGTATCCACCCCCCGCGCCATCCCGCTCAGAATCACCAGCCCGCGCCCTGCCAGGTCCCGGCTCAACACCTCCGCCATCCCCGCCCCATACGTCGAAGGGTGCCGCGTCCCCACCACCGCAATCCCCGGCTCTCCCAACACCTTCACCTCCCCCCGCACCCACAGCACCGGCGGGGGATCATAGATATTCCGCAGCGCCGCCGGATACGCCTCATCTTCAAAACACACCAGCCGCCCACCCGCATCGCGCACCCGGCTCACCTCCTCTTCCGCAGCCTGCAACGCCCGTCCGTCAAAGCAAAACTGCGCCGCCGCCGCCGGCATCCCACTCGCCTCCAACTCCGTAAGGCTCGCCCGCAGCACCCGCTCCGCCTCGCCCATCCACCGCATCGCCCGCACCGTCCGCGTCGGCCCCATCCCCGGCGTCAAATACGTCGCCACCCACGCCAGCAGCCTTCGCTCCTCCACCGCTACCCCCGCCGCCATCACCACTCCGCGCATCCGTCCTCCCTCGCAGTCTGCAATCTTTTGCACGCGGCAAAACTAAGCCCTCCCCTCCACCCTGTCAATCACCCTCAGCGTCCTCACCCACACCGCGCGAATCCTATCCACCAGTGAACCCCCTCCGCGTTGCCGCCATCGACTTCCTCAACCCTGCACCCCTCATGTGGGACTTCACCCACCCACCCCTGGCCGAAACCCTCCATCACCGCTACCGCGTCCACACCACCGCACCCGCCCTCTGCGCCGCCCAGCTCCTCTCCGGGCAGGCCGACCTCGGCCTCATCCCCATCGCTGCCCTCGCTGACCCCCTCGTCGTCCTCTCCAACTGCACCATCGCCTCCCTCC
This sequence comes from Acidobacteriaceae bacterium, assembly GCA_965218895.1. GTDB lineage: Bacteria > Acidobacteriota > Terriglobia > Terriglobales > Acidobacteriaceae > Edaphobacter. The sequence goes on from CBDCMI010000012.1 coordinate 79,913, forward strand.
ATCACGTCCGCTCCATCCTCCTCCTCATCCGGCAGGACCGCGCTGCCTCCCTCGCCGGCGTCCGCACACTCGCCGCAGACACCGCCTCCCGCTCCTCCGTCGCCTATGCCCAGGTCCTCTTTCGGCATTTCCTTCGCACAGACCCCGCCATCCTCCCCGCGCCAGCCAACCCCCTCGCCATGCTCCACGGGGCCGATGCCGCCCTCCTCATCGGTGACCCAGCCCTCCTTGCCCGAGAACATCAGGCCGCCATCGAAGCCGCCGTCGGCCCTTGTCTCTGGATTGACCTCGCCGCCGAGTGGCGCGCCCGCACCGGCCTGCCCTGGGTCGCCGCCGTCTGGGCCGCCCGCCGTCAGGCCCTCGCCACCCACACCGCCGCCCACGTCGCCCATGACCTCCAGACATCCCGCGATCACGGCCTCGCCAACATCCCCTCCCTCGTCCAAGAATGGGCTCCGCGCCTTCCCATACCCCCCGCAACCATCCATCTCTATCTCACTGAAAACATTCACTACACCCTCGATTTCCCCTGCCTCGCCGCCCTCCGCCTCTTCCGTCAGCTCGCCGCCGACGTCCGCGCCCTTCCCCCGCTTCCCGCATCTACCCTCGACCTCTCGCAGCCGCAACCCACCCCCGCCCAGGCAAACGCAGCAGACGCACCATAGCCCTCACCGCAACAGAACACCCGCATAAACTTCACAAGAAAAAGGTGCATCTTCCGGAACACCCGCAAGTGAGCGAAGAGTCCCAAACCCCACCTCACGCGTCCTATCCCCATGCTGCCGGCGCCTTTTGCCTCTCTCCTCAATCCCCTCCCCCAGGCCGCACTCCTGCTCGCCGCCAGCGCTGCCCACACCCATGGACACCTATTCCACGTCCTCCTTCGCTTCGGCCTCGTCGGCTTCTTCCTAGTCTCGATCGTCGACTCCTCCTTCGTACCCCTCCCTGTTCCCGGCATCAGCGATCTCATGATCGTCTTCTTCGCCGCCCAGCACACCAATCTCATCCTCCTAGTCGGACTCGCCACCGCCGGCTCCGCCCTCGGAGGCTATCTCTCCTTCTGGGTCGGACAACGCGGCGGCAAGGACTTCCTCGAGCACCACGTCCCCAAACGCATCCTCGGCAAGGTGCAGGACTGGATGGAGCACCACGCCATCCTCTCCGTCAGCCTCCCCGCCATCCTCCCCCCACCCATGCCTCTCTCCCCCTTCGTCCTCGCCGCCGGCGCCAGCCATATGTCGCTTCGGCGCTTCATGACCTCCTTCACCGGCAGTCGCTTCCTGCGCCATGTCGCCGCCGCCTGGATCGGCGTTCACTACGGCAAAGCCGTCCTCGCCCTTTGGAACCACTTCTCCCAGCGTTGGGCCACCACCATCCTCATCGCCATCTGGAGTGTCATCCTCATCGGAGTCGCCGTCGCCGGTTGGCGTCTCTACAAGATCTCGAAAAACGTCGGCGGCAAGGGACAGGGCAAGGGTACCGGAACCGGCAAAGCCGCCCACGTTCCCTCCCCCGCGGTCAGCTAGACCCCTTCGCCGCACCACCGCAACATCCGCCCAGGCCCTAAGCCCTCATCAACATAGGAACCGCCCCACAACGTTGGCCAAAGCCCGTGCCAACCTCATCGCGGCAAGCCGCCATCGCCCCCTGGCGCCCTTGCGTCTCGCGCCGTTGCCTTTAGCGCTTTTGCCTCTAGCTGCCTTTGCCTATAGCCGTCGTTGCCTCTAGCCGCCTTTGTTCGGCACTCTCGCTCTAAGCCACCTTCAAAACTCCCATCGCAGCAGCGTCGCCCCCACCGTATACCCACCGCCAAAGCTCGCCAGCAGCACCGTATCTCCCTTCTTCAGCCGCCCCTCCTCCAGCGCGGTTCCCATCGCCAGCGGAATGGTCGCCCCCGTGGTGTTTCCGTACCGGTCGATATTCACCACCACCCGCTCCATCGGCATCCCCAGCCGATCCGCAGTCGCCGCAATGATCCGCTGGTTTGCCTGGTGCGGAATAAAGCAGTCCACCTCCGCCCCTGTCACCCCGTTCCGCTCCAGCACCCGCTCGCTCAGTTCCGCCATCTTCCGCACCGCCGTCTTGAACACCGCGCCGCCATCCTGCTGCACGTAGTGCTCCCGCGCCGCGACCGTCGCCGCAGTCGCCGGCTGCCGGCTCCCCCCGGCAGGCATAAACAAGGCACTTCCCCCCGACCCATCCACCTCGTGCAGAAAGTCCACCAGCCCTACCTCGTCCTCCGCACAGGGCTCCAGCAACACCGCCCCAGCCCCGTCCCCAAACAAAATGCACGTCGCCCGATCCGTGTAGTCGATGATCGAGCTCATCACATCCGCGCCAATCACCAGCACATACCGGTGCGCGCCGCTCTCCACCAGCTTCGCCCCCACCTGCAATGCATAAATGAACCCCGAACACGCTGCCGAAAGATCAAATCCCCACGCACCCTTCGCCCCCAGCCGGTCCTGCACCAGGCACGCCGTCGCCGGAAAAAACATGTCCGGCGTCACCGTCCCCACCACAATCGCCTCCACCGCCGTCGCCTCGATCCCTCGCGTCGCTAGGCACCTCTTCGCCGCCTCCACCGCCAGATCGCTCGTCGCGACACCCTCCTCCACAATGTGCCGCTCGCGGATACCCGTCCGCTCCGTAATCCATTGGTCGTTCGTCGCGACCATCCGCTCCAGGTCCGCATTCGTCAATAGCTTGGGCGGAACATAGCTCCCAACGGCCGAGATCTTCGCTCGAATCCCAGCCCTCCTGCCTAGCGTCCTGCTCAACCCTCACCTCGCAGACACAACCGACCACGATCCGAAACGCGTCCGGCAACGGTCTCTCCCATTCTCCCCCACACCCCTCGCCCTGTCACCTCGTGGACGCGCCTCTCCCCGTCGTCTTTGGCAGACAACCGCATGCACGTGGACTCGCTTGTCAGAGGAAAAAACACCGGGCGACCTACTGCGCCCGTACTAGCCCGTTACCGTTGCTTCCTTCCGGACCTGGCGGGGTTGGCGGGATTTCGTCGCGTAGGGCCCGGCTCCTCCATCCTACCGCACGCCCCCGCCCAACTCCACCCCAGCCCCAAGCATCTCCTTGTTACGCCCACATGGCACCCGAGGACCTCATGGCAGACTTCCCCAGCAACCCCGCATCCCCTGGCTCCTCCCCCACCGACCAGGCCTCCGAGTCCAACGCCGAATACGTCAAGCGAACCTCCGTCACCGTCGGCGAACTTCGCAAATCGCATGGCTCCCACTTCGCCCCGGGCTTTCAGGACTCCGACAAAATCGGCGAGGTCCTCGCCCGCGCCGGCGTCAACACCCTCGAAGAGCTCCTTCAGCAGAGCAAGGCCACCTAGGCTGTATCGACATATCGCTCCAGGTGTAGCCATGTGCAGGCAAGGGCGACGGTGGCCTGGAAGGCGACTCGACGTTTGCAGTATCGGGTAGCGAGTCTTCGGAAGTGCTTGAGCCGGTTGAAGCAGCGTTCGATGCGGTTGCGGAGCTTATAGAGAGTGCGGTCGTGCGGGCGCTGCACCTTGCGGCAGATCTTCGATGGGATCACGGCTTCGGCCCCGATGGCCTCGATCGCGGCGACGATGGCGTTGGAGTCGTAGCCGCGGTCGGCCATCACGATCTCGGCATGTCGGCCGGCCAGCAGCGGCAGCGCTTCCGCAAATTCGCCCGCCTGTCCACCGGTCAGCCGGAAGGCAACGGGCTCGCCCAGGCCGTTGGCCAGCAGGTGAATCTTGGTGCTCAGTCCACCTCGGGAACGCCCCAGAGCCTTGTCTTCGCCCCCTTTTTGCGGCCCGTGGCCGCTTGCTGGTGAGCCCGGACGATGGTCGAGTCGAGCATCAGGTACGGGTTCTTCCGGTCCGCCACAAGATCGTCGAACAGCCGGTCCCAAACGCCGCGCTCGGCCCAGCGCAGAAACCGTTTATGCACGCTCTTGTACTTGCCGTAGCGCTCCGGCAGATCCGCCCAGCGCATGCCCGAGCGAATCACCCACAGAACACCGTTCACAAACCGCCGGTTGTTCTCCGCAGGGCGGCCCACCGTGCCCACCCGCCCAGGCAGCAGCGGCTCCAAGCGCCGCCACTGCGCCTCGCTCAACTCATACCGTAAACTTCCCATCCCTCCACTGCACCAAATCAGATGCAGTGGCGGAAGTGAATATGTCGATTCAGCCTAGAAGTGCGGCACATGCACCCATTCGCCTCGCCGTGAGCAAGGACCACAATGACAGTCGTATCCCGCACATGGAGGTCCAGACCTAACCCGCATGCTTTTAATATTTTGCGCAAGAACTACCCCCGGGGGGGCTCCGACCGCCGGCTGCCCCGGCATCACAGCCCATCGTGATGCCGGGTTTCTCCATCAATCGCCAAATCCGAGGCACAACCGCCCCCTCTTTGTGGTCATCGCGCAGCATCCCTGTACCTGAGGTCCAGACCTAACCCCAACGTTTCTGAGATTTTGCGCAACAAGTAGGGGGGCGGTACGGTCCATGCCGTCAAACCTCCCTCTCCCGCTCACGCGACCTACCCGCCGCACCCATCGTCTCTATCTCTGCATGCCCCTCTCCCGCACACTCGCCAACGCCGCTCTCGCCCTATCGCTCCGGCTCGCCCTCGCCCAGGCCCCCGCGACGCCACCCCCCGCGTCACCCCTCGTCGTCGGCTACTTCGGCCAGTGGGGCGTCTACGACGGCATCTTCCCCCGGCGCCTCCTCACCACCCACGCCGCCGACTCGCTCGACCAGATCAACTACGCCCAGGGCTTCGTCACCGGCGGCCACTGCTCGGTCGCCGACCCCAACGCCGACCTCAACCTCACCTTCACCGCCGCCAACTCCGTCGACGGCACCCCCGACTCCCCCACCTCCCCCTTCCGCGGCGACCTCCACCAGTTCGCCGAACTCAAGCGCCTCTACCCCCGCCTCAAGCTCCTCATCTCCCTCGAAGGTCGCGCCTCCGACTTCGCCGCGGACGCCCAACCCGCCAACCGCGCCGCCTTCGTCCGCTCCTGCGTCGACCTCTTCCTGCGCGGCAATCTCGCCCCCGGCGTCACCCAGCCCACCCTCTTCGACGGCATCGACCTCGACTGGGAGTACCCCCACGACGACGACGCTCCCAACTTCATCGCGCTGCTCACTGAGCTCCGCGCCGCCATGGACGCCCTCCGCCCCGGCCTCCGCCTCTCCGTCGCCGTCGGCCCCTCACCCCACATGTACCCCGGCGTCGACATCCCCGCCCTCGCCCGTCTGGTCGACCAGGTCGGTGTTATGAACTACGACTACCACGGCCCCTGGAACCCCACCACCAACTTCATCGCCCCACTCTTCTCCGACTCCGGCGGCAGCGTCGACCGCAGTCTCTCCGAGTGGCAGGCGGCCGGCATCCCGCGCATCCACCTCCTGATGGGCCTCCCCTTCTACGGCTACGGCTGGCGGGACGTCCCGGACACCGACCACGGCCTCCTCCAACCGGGTCGCTCCATCCATGGCGACCGCCCCTGGAGCTTCTTCGCCCCGCTCGTCGCCGCCTCCCTCAGCCCCGCTCCAGAACCCGCATCCCAGGGCCAGCCCGGCACACCGTCCCAACCAGCCGTTCCACCACCCACCGCCCCCTCGCGCAGCTCACCCCAACCTGGCACCGTCCCCAAACCAGCGCATCCCGACGCGGATGCCACGCTCGCGCCGCCACCCGCCCCCACGGCCTTCACCCTCTACCGCGACCCCCACTCCCAGGCCCCTTGGCTCTACGATGGCTCCACCTTCTGGACCCTTGAAGATCCCGTCTCGATCCGTTACAAAGCAAGCGCCGCCCGCCAGATCGGACTTGGCGGCATCATGATCTGGGAACTGGGCGAAGACAGCGACACAGGCGACCTCATCAAAGCCGCCGCGCAGGGCCTCCACGGCAAACAGGCCGAGAAAGAGGCACACCTGACGACAAATACAACTGTATGGAAGGGGAGAAATGGTCGGGACGACTAGATTCGAACTAGCGACCTCACCCACCCCAAGGGTGCGCTCTACCAGGCTGAGCCACGTCCCGACTGTCTACGTCGCCAGCAGGGTCGCTCGCGACAGGGTATCCAAAGTCTACACCACCACCTCCCGGTTGCCTAAGTCGTCGGCGCCACAAACTCCTTCGGCAAAGCCCCGCCTTCGCCGAAGAAGAAGTCGTTCATCTGCTCGACCAGAAACTCCTGGGCCTCCCGGGTCCACGGCTGCAACCGGTACTCATTCAGCAGCATCTTCTGCCGCTCCACCCATTCACCCCAGCTCTTCTTCGAAACGCTCTTAAAGATCTTCTGACCGAAATCCGAGTCGAACGGAGGCTCGTCCAACCCCTCCATCTCCTGCTTGTACCGCGGATCAAACACCACATTTCCCATAAGCAACCTCGCCACTCCATTGTAGCTGCCACCGCGCTCGCCTCAAGAGTTTCGTCGGAGCTCCTGGCTCGAGAGTTGGCGTAGGCAGTCTGGGACCCATGCTATAAACCTAGCAGTCTAGAACTGAACCTAATTGCTCCCTTCACCTCGGAGTTCCCGTGTCTGCCGAACTCAACCCCCGCCTCAGCTCAGAGGTCAAGCAACTCGCACAGGAGCTTGGCCCGCCCCCAAGACGAGGCATGACGTACCTCTTCCGAGGTTCCTTTCATGAGTTCCTTCACCCTCCCCCGAATCAGATCCCCTTCCTGCACGGTCTCCGGGCCATTGCAATCCTTCTTGTCGTGGCCTTCCACTTCAGTGAGCACTTCGTGGCAGCCCGTGGTGAGAACACCTTCTCCCGGCTTCCCTTCGTCTCAAACGGCTGGGCCGGCGTGGACCTCTTCTTCGTCCTCAGCGGCTTCTTCATCGGCGGTCAGTTATGGAAAGAACTCTGGCGCGATGGCACCATCTCCATCCGTCGTTTCATCGTGAGGCGTGGTCTGCGCATCTGGCCGCTGTACTTCACTGTCTTTCTGTTCACGCTCGTCTTCATGCCGACCTACGCCGCGACCAAGAGCTACGGCTGGAGTGATCTTGTCTTCTTGTCGAACTACCTCCCCCACGGGATCGTCCAGGGCAGTTGGTCCCTCTCCACCGAAGAACAGTTCTATCTGCTCACGCCTCTGCTGCTGCTTCTCTTCGGCGCACGGCGGTCTCATCGTTCGTCACTGACCATCCTCTGGGCTCTCTTCGCGCTCCTGCCTGTCGTCCGTGCAGTCACCTGGCTACATATAACAGGGTCACTCCATACCCACGACGCAGACCTCTTCTCGAAGCACCTCTACTACAAGCTCCACACCCACGCCGATGGCCTGATCCTTGGCCTGATCCTTTCTCATCAGTGGGTAAGCCGTGAGCGCCCACGCATCAGTAAACGCTCCGCCGGAGGCCTCGTCATCGGCGGAGCAGTTGCCTTCTTTGTGGCAAGACTGCTGCAGCACGAGATCCTTATCTTCACTGGTCTCGCTCTCCTCTTTGGCGCCGTCGCTTGGGCGGGTCTTGCAAGTCGCGTTCCTCTCTTCACCCACCGTATCTTCTTCTGGATCTCTCGCCTCTCTTTCGGCATGTACCTCAATCACGTCTATCTGGAGCGAGCCATGCTCCCTGGCCTTCTTCGCAGTTCATCACTGCTCTCTCTCGCACCAGCGCTGACCCAACTTCTCGGGACAATGTTGGCGACGGTCGTCTCCGCAATGATCGCTCTTGTCACCTTCTGCCTCATCGAGCACCCTGCGCTCAACTTGCGTGTCCATCTACTCGAGCCTCTTCAAGCAGGATCACAGCCTGTACGCCACGTGCCTTCTCAGTCGACCATTGCCTAGCGTCTGCGCTTGCCCTTCGTCTTCTGGTTGCGCAGGCGCCCGGCCGCCTTGCCCTTCTTCGCTCTTCCGCGCTTCTCCAATGGCCCGCCGACCTCGCGGCCAGCCTCTGACCGCCGCTTCGACCCGCGCAGGGAGCCCGCACCCGTCGCCACGCGCTCCTGCTCACCGAGAACCTCCACAACAGCGAACTGCAGCCTTCGTTGTTGCCGATCGATCCTGTCTAACAGCACCTTCACACGCAAGCCCAGTCTGAAAACCCGGCCACTCCGTTGACCCACGATCGTCCGATCCGTATCCCGAAAGGTGTAGCGCTCCCCCTCCCGCCACCCCCCTTGGCTCTCCAGAGATCCTATCGGCACCAAGCCTTCGATGAAGAGATCCTCAAGTTCCACAAACATTCCATACTTGGTGCACGACAGAACAGTGGCCTCAAACTCCTCGCCGACCCGGTCCTCCATAAATTTGAGCTTCTTCCACTCAATGAGCTCGCGCTCCGCGTCGTCCGCCCGGCGCTCCGCCTGGCTCGATTCGGTCGCGATCGCCTCCAACTCTGCAGCGGGCATCGGCCCTTCGTCTGAGACCTTCTGTCCCAGCCAACCACGCCCACGGCCCTCTTTGGCGTCCAGCTCCTTCTGCCACGGCTGCGCGTCGTCCGAAGTGATGGGGCCCCCGCGAGGATCCGCCCCTGCCTCCAGGAGAGCGCGCACTAAACGGTGCACGATCAGGTCGGGATACCGCCGGATCGGTGATGTGAAGTGCGTATAACTGGGGCTGGCCAGCGCGAAATGTCCCGCGTTGGTCTCGCTGTAGCGAGCCTGCTTCAGGCTCCGCAGCATCAGGTACGCCAGGGTGCGCTCCTCTGGCGTCCCCGCAATCTTCGCGGCCAGGCGCTGGTACATCCGTGGCGTCACAGGAATGCGATCCGCTATCTCATGCTGCTGCGTGCGGCCACCGCGTTCCCCACCCGAACTCCGCCGCTGCGTCTCGCGCCGATCAGACCGCATCGTGGAGCGCTTAACCGGTAGATTTCCAACCCCCAGGGTGTATCCAAATCCAGCCGCTGTCTCTTCAAAGTCAACGATCCGCTTGGCATCCGGCATCTCGTGGATGCGATAAAGGCTCGGGACTCCCTTGTCCTCGATCCATCTCGCCACACACTCGTTTGCCGACAACATGAACTCCTCAATCAGCCGGTGCGACCATCCGCGTTCGGATCGAACGATGGCCTGCATGTTTCCCTGGGGATCGAAACGCACCACAGGCTCCGGCAGGTCGAAGTCGATCGAGCCGCGCCGGCGCCGTTTTTCGTTCAGCTTCAGAGCCAGTTCGTGCATCAACTCGAACTGCGGAACCAAACCAAGGAATTCGATCCGAGCTTCTTTGTCCTCGGCAGTCTCGTCGTCGAGGATATGTTGCACTTGGGTGTAGGTCATTCTCCGTGCACTTCGAATGATGCCCTCAGCCACGCGATACTGGGCTATCTCACCCCGCGCGTCGATCTCCATCGCACAACTCAGAACGAAGCGGTTCTCCTCCGGCCGCAACGAACAGATCCCGCTCGAGAGCGCGGGTGGCAGCATGGGCACAGCGCGATCCGGGAAGTACACGCTTGTTCCACGTAGTCGGGCCTCCAGATCCAAAGCCGTTCCGGGCCGCACGTAATGGATCACATCCGCGATGTGAACCTGCAACTCGTAATGACCGTTGGCTAGTCTGCGGACCAGCACCGCATCATCAAAGTCGCGCGCCGTCTCGCCATCGATCGTGACGACCGGCGCAGGAGATCCGTCCGGCAGTTTGCGAAAGTCTTCTCGCTTCGCGACCACCACTGCCTCTTCTTCGTCGATATCGCATGGGCGCGAAGAATCTGCAGTTGCAGCCTGGCTCTCATCCCGTTCTACGGTCAAGCCAGCCCGTTCCGCAGCTTCCGCCAGCACATTGCCAGGGAAGACATGGGGAAGGTGATGCTTGCGGATCACGATCTCCACGTCGACACCAAACGCGTCAGGGGGGCCCAACACCTCAATCACCCGGCCTCGCGCAGGCCTGCCCGCCGTGGGAAACTCGGTTATCTCTACATCGACCGCCAGGCCCCCTAATGGCCGGTGTTCATCCGGAGTGGCCCATGACGCACGCGCCGTTCGGGCCTCATCGCCCAGCACGCGGTCAGGCGCATCCTCCCGTTCAGGCACTACGTCGTCGCCCTCCGCGATGAGCACCGGTCCGCCAATCCGTTCGTCGAACGGCACCACGTAGTTGCCCTTCACCAGGGCCCCGTCGATCCATTGGCTTTCGCGTCTCCGCCCTGCCGATGATCTTTCGCGTGCGTAGTGGAAGGTGCCAACGACGGTCGGATTGCGCCGCGTCAGCACGCGCATCACGCGACCGGACCGTCGGCCATCTCGCCCCGGTGCCGCCTCATCTACCAGGACCTCGTCTCCCTGCATCGCCCCGTTGAGGTCGGGCGGCGGAATGAACACATCGTCTTCCCGACTCGAACTCCCGTTCGGCCGCACAAAGCCGTAGCCGTCGCGATGTAGATCGAGTCTGCCCGCCATCAGCCGGTCTCGTCTCCCCGCCAGCTTCGTGGGCCCATCTTTCGTGGCTCGCTGCTCTCCAGGCATAGTTCCACTTCGCGCGGGTCGCGCTGTGCGCTCCGGAACTGCCGAAGGCAGTGCCCACATCTCGTCTTCGAGCTTCACCAACTCGCCGGCAGCTGTGATCCGCGCCAGATGCTCCAACAGTAGGCGCCGCTCGCGCCCGCCCCCCAGCCCCAGCTCCCGTACCAACTGCTTGTACCCCGCACGCTGCCCCGCCGACCGCGCAACCAGGTTGATCAGCTCCCGATCCGTCCGTATCTCCTTCATGCTGCCCAGCGCCTCTCTATCCACGGCCTTTCAACTCAACAACACGCCAGGCTGACTCCCATTCAGCCTGGCTGCCACGTACCCGATACAGCTCCCCTAGGGCTTGCTAGTGGAGCGTCCTCGACAGCTCCACGGCCTCTTGCAGACTCGTCCCGTTCGGAATCTGAGTCCAATCCGTCTGGATCTCATCCTGCTGCTGCCCGATCGTCTTGAATAAAAGAGCCTTGCCATCGATATGGACGTGGGTCTCCGTGATCTGCCACAAACTTGGCTTGATCTCGCGCCGCTCCACTCGGAACGTTCCACCCGCCTTCAACCTCCCCAACAATCCGAAGCCGATCGTCACGTCCTCCGTCAGGTGCCCGCTGATTGTCGCGATGCGATGCTGCGTGCGATCCACCGCGACCTCGCCAGACATCAAACTCATGACACGCGACTCCATATCCGGCGGCCGAAAGCTCGAATTCGGAGAAAAACTCAGGATGTCATCACTTCCGCTCATGCGGACAAAGCGCCAGACAAACGCCTCGGGCAATGTGCGCAGCAGATCCGCGGCGCTCTTGTCGTCCGCCTCGCCATCCTTTCGCTGCTTGGCCAGCCTAGCCGAGTCGTGAATCGATGCCTCCAAGGACTGTTGCACCTCTGCCGCCTCCGACGCGGAGATCGGTTTGCCACCGCGCTCGACCAGCCGCTTCACCGAGCCTGCATCCGTCTGCACCACGATCGAGACCGTGCCCTTGTCCCGCTCCTCATCGCGATACCGCCAACGCGATCGATCGTCCTTGTTTGCCGTCAACTCCGTCTGGACTGCCTGCCGTATCACCGCATTCGCATCCGGTCTCTGGCTCGGCTGTGCGGCACGTGCCTGCGCACCCGCCAAAGCAAATGTCATCCACGGCCAAAGGACAAACGCGCAACACTTCCTCGCTGTTATCACTCAATCCACCGCAGTCGTACAGAACGCTTGCCCAACCGAAGCACCGGAGCCTCGCCCAAAGTCTTTCGGCTGACGACCTTGCTTGAGATCTTCTCGCCATTCACGCTAACGGCGTTCTCAGCCAGCTTGCGTGCGGCCTCACCGGCTGAGCTCGCAAGCCCCGCCATCACCAACAGCTTCGGCAGCTTCACAGCTCTTTCAGTCGCGGGAATCGTGGCAGCATCCACGATCAACTCGGCATCGTCGGCCGCGATCTCCACCACCGGCAGATCGGTTGAAACCGCTCGCTGTTGAAACTGCGCCGCCCAGCCCGCAGCAGCCCGCGCGGCAGCCTCCTCGCCATGGAAATCCGCCGTGATCGTCTCCGCCAATTGTTTCTTCACACTCATCGGATGCAGCGTTCCCGCCAGCACCTCGGCGTACATTGCATCAATCTCACTTCCACGCTTGTCCGTCAACAACGTCCAATACCGCCACATCAGTTCATCGGAGATCGACATCAGCTTCCCGTACATCTCCGCCGGCGGCTCTTGGATACCGATCGCGTTGCCCAACGACTTCGACATCTTCTGCACACCGTCCAGCCCCTCCAGGATCGGCACCATCAGGATCACCTGTGGTCTCTGTTCGGCATCTCGCTGCAGATCGCGCCCCCGCATCAGATTAAATTTCTGATCCGTGCCGCCAAGTTCCACATCGCACCGCAACATCACCGAGTCATACCCCTGCGCCATCGGATAAAGCAGCTCATGCACGCTGATCGGCTGCTCTTCGGTGAATCGCCGGTGAAAGTCCTCCCGCTCTAACATCTGCGAGACCGTAAACTTCGCCGCCAACCGGATCATCCCCTCAAAGCCAAGCTCGCCCAGCCACTCCGAGTTGTGGCGCACCTCCGTCCGCTGCGGATCCAGAATCTTGAAAACCTGGTCCTTATACGTCGACGCATTGCTCTCAATCTGCTCGCGCGTCATCGGCGGCCGCGTCACACTCTTCCCCGTGGGATCCCCAATCAGCGCCGTCCCATCACCAATCAGAAAGATTACCTGGTGCCCGAGGTCCTGGAAGTGCTTCAGTTTGCGGATCAGGACGGTGTGGCCCAGGTGGAGATCCGGCGAGGTCGGGTCGAACCCCGCCTTGATCCGCAGCGGCACGCCCGTTCGTATGGACTCGGCCAGACGTTCGCGCAAGGCCTCGACCGGCACGATCTCGGCTACACCCTTCTCGATCAGATCCATCTGGTCGGCAACCGCCGTGGCTTTGGTCTCCGACTCGACTTCGTCTTCCGCTATGCCCATGGTTACGTCGCAAAGTAAGCGCGTCACGTGCAAGCGCTCCCTCAGCCCTCTCCAGCGCCTATCTTAGTCGTTCCTCCGCGAACTTTCTCGCCCGCATGCCCCGGCTACGCTGCCAACCAGCGAGTTGCAGCCCTGTCCTTCCCGCCCGTCTCCGTGCCGGCACAGCCTGCTAACGCTGGCTGGCGCTGGCTCCTCTCCATCTCACGCACAATCCGCCCTTGCTCCTTTGCTGAACCACCTCTTTCCGCCGAAACCTATCTCCCCGTCGTACACTCCTGATGACCAAGCTGGCATTCCTCGCCGTGGCCTCCAGGAGCTTACCCATGCCCTCCTCCCTCTCTCCGTTGTCCCTCGCCGCACTCCTGCTGGCTGCGCCTCTCGTCGCGCAGCAAACACGCGACTCCTCCGCCGCTACCGAAACCACCTCTAGGCCCCCATCCCCCTACACCGTCGACGCCTCCACCGGCATCCGCATCGTGCGCCTGAGCCAGGCTCGTGGAGATGTTCAGATGGACCGCGGAACCGCCGAGGGCTTCGAGCGTGCCTTCACCAACCTCCCCATCGTCTCCGGAGCACGCCTCAAAACGGGGGAAGGCATCGCCGAGGTCGAACTGGAAGACAACTCCACACTCCGCCTTGCGCCCCAGACAAGTGTCCGCTTCACCACGCTTAGCCGCGACCGTACTACCGGCGTCACCTCCACCCAAGTCACAGTCCTCCAGGGCACCGTCTTCGCCAGTGTCGTCAAGCACGACCGCAACCCCCTCACGCTCCAGGCCGGCACGCACACCTTCGCCCTCACTCCCGGCAGTCATCTGCGCCTTGCCGTAGACTCCGTCCCGTCCCGCGACCAGCCCCTCGTCCACCTCGCCGTCCTCGACGGCACCGTGCAGGTCCAGGCGCCGTCCGGCTCCACCAACGTCGCCAAAGGCCACGGGCTCGTCTTCGACCCGTCCAACCCTGAAGTGGCCACCTTGACCGGCAAGGAGGGCAAGGCCGACGGTCTCGCCCTCTGGGACAAGCAGTCGGCCGAGTTTCACCAGGCCAGCAGCAATCTCTCCGCGTTCGCCGGCAACGGCCTCTACGGCGCCAACGACCTCAACTACTACGGCTCCTTCGTAAACATGCCGGGTTGCGGCTCCATGTGGCGGCCCTTCTTCGCCTCCGCCAGCTGGAGCCCCTTCAGCTATGGCGCCTGGGCCTACTACCCCGGCGCGGGCTACTCCTTCGTCTCGCCATACCCTTGGGCCTGGACTCCCTTCCACACGGGCGCTTGGCAGCAGTGCGGAAACGCCGGCTGGGGCTGGTCTCCTTCCGCTGACGGCTCCTGGTTCGGCCTCAACAACGCCTCGCGCGTCTCCGCCGGCGCCAGCAGAAATCCCCTCCTCCGTCCGCCCACCACATCCCTCTCACACCACTCCAGCTACGTCCTCGTCAACTCCGCTCCTCCCGCCGTCTCCACCGTATCCGCCGAGCACACCTTCGTCTTCACCCGAGACTCCGCCGGCCTCGGCGTTCCGCGGCAGACCTTTGGCAACCTCCGCGAGGCTTCTTCGCTCGTCACCCAGCACGGCAGCGCCAACCTGCCCGTCGAGTACGAGTCCCGCGGCGCCTCGGCCGGCCCCGGTCACGCTCTGCCTGGCACCGCCTTCTCCAACGTCCGGCCCGTCAACTCCGGCCTCCTCAGCCCCGGTGTCCACCCCACCTCCCAGCCCTTCGCCGGCGAGCCTTCCTCGGGCTTCCGAAATCCGGGATCGGCTGCTGGCGGATCTCACCTGGCCACCTCACCCTCGCTCGGTTCGCCGCACGCAGGCGGCGGTGCCAGTGCTGGTGCCGGTGCCGGTGCCGGCGGGCACGCGGCCAAGTAGCACGCAGCCGCGTCCAATCTCCGTGCCTGATCGCCGTCCATCCGTCGACGTCCCGCCCAAGCTCTGCGCAGCCTGCGGCCGGTCCATCTCGTGGCGCAAGAAGTGGGCACGCGACTGGGACAACGTGCGCTTCTGCTCCGATCGCTGCCGCCAGCACAGGCCGTCAGCGACGGATCAGGCCCTTGAGGAGGCGATCCTGGGCCTTCTGAGTAAGCGTGGCCGCGATACGACGATCTGCCCCTCGGAGGCCGCGCGCGCCGTCGCCCACAACCTGGCTGCGTCCGCAGATCAGGTCTCCTGGCAGCCACTCATGGAACCGGCCCGCGCCGCGGCGCGTCGGCTTCAAGCGGCAGGCAAGATTCTGATCACGCAAGCAGGCCATCCAGTCGACCCTTCCACGGCGCGTGGACCCATACGCCTGAAGCTCCTTTGACGCGGGTACACTCGCCCTGTGAATGCTGACCGCGTCCGCGCCTTTACGCTCAGCCTGCCCCACGTCGTGGAGACGCTTCAATGGGGAGAGAACCTCGTCTTCTGGGTAGGCGACAAGGCGATCGGCGGCAAAATGTTCGCGCTGCTTGCCTTGGGTAGCGGCACCGGCTCCCGCAGTCAACCTGTTATCTCTTTCTCCGCTGGCCCGGAGCGCTTCACCGAGTTGCTTGAGATCGAGGGGATGATGCCGGCACCGTACCTGGCGCGCGTTCACTGGATTGCCGCCGAACGCTGGAGCGTCGTCTCCCCGGCCGCATGGCAGGAGCACCTTCGCGCGGCGCACGCCATCACCTTCGCCAAGCTAACCTCCCGTCTTCGCGGGACCCTGCTGCTTCCTCCCTCGCAGCTGCAGAAGGTGGTGGTGCAGCGCCGGCAGGTCCTTCGTGAACGCATTGTCGCGAAGGGCCGGTCCAGCTAACCGACGTCTGGCGCGGCGTCGAAGAGACCTCGGAAGCTTAGCCGATAGGCCCAGATTAAAAACAGCTCCAGCAGTGTGACGACCAGGCCTGGCGCGATTCCGCTGCCACCAAGCAGGAGCATGTGGAACAACAAAATGTTGACGAGAATAGGGGCCAAAAGCACAAGCCCGAGCGGAACGTAGCGGCCCACAAGCAGCAGGATGCTCGCGATTACCTCGAGCACGCCCACCACTGTCATCCACCGATGCTGGGCCAGAATAAGCGCAAACTGACCTGCGTCGCCTGGGATCGGCGGATTCGGAAGGAAATGAAGCACGCTGTTGAGACCAAAGAACAGAAAGACCAAGCCCAAGAGCACCCGTGCCACCACGACCGCCTTTTTCATCATGCCTCCGTGTCGCGCGCTCAAGTGCCGCGTGACGCACACCGTGTGTCGCCCTCCAGCATCTCCCGATCGCCGGCCTTCGTCCAGTCCCCTCGCCGCTTGCTATGGTGAAAGGCATGCAAGCTGCTGCCTCGCCCCCTGCCGTCCCCCTCTCGCTCGCGGGTCGTTCCGCCCTCGTCACCGGTGGCTCTCGTGGCATTGGCGCGGCAACCGTTCGCCTGCTGCACCAAGCCGGCGCCCGGGTCGCCTTCAGCTACAACACTGCTGAGGCCCAGGCTCAGGAGCTGGCGTCGACCCTGACGACGGCCGAAGCTCCCTGCCTCGCCTTCCAGCAACCTCTCTCCTCCGCCGCGGAGGGTCGCGCGCTGGTCGCAGCGACGCTCCAGGCCCTCGGCGCACTCGACATCCTGGTCGTCAACCACGGCGTCTGGCCACCGCACGACCAGCCCATCAGTACCATGGCCGATCAGCAGTGGGCTTCGACCCTGGCCATCAACCTCGACAGCGTCTTCGGCCTGGTGCAGGCGAGCACGGCACACATGCTTACCCGACCGGCAGCAGCTGGCCCGCGGGGCCATGTGGTGCTGGTGGCCTCCACCGCCGCACAGCGTGGGGAGGCCTTTCACGCGGACTACGCCGCCTCCAAGGGCGCCCTGCTCTCGCTGACCAAGTCGCTCTCTTCGGAACTCGCACCGGAAGGCATTCTGGTCAACTGCGTGGCTCCCGGCTGGGTGGCCACGGACATGTCTGCCGCCACCCTGAACGACCCCGTCGCGGCCCGCAAAGCGACCTCCCTGATACCACTCGGTCGGGTCGGCCATGTGGACGAGATTGCGGGCCCTATCCTCTTCCTTTGCACACCCTTTGCCGGCTTCATCTCCGGCGAGGTCCTGAACGTCAACGGCGGAGCGGTGCTCGTGGGCTAGGGCTCAGTCAGCCGGCCAGAGCGTCCCTCCGTCTAACGTAGAACCATGCGCTCCCCTCGCTTTGCCGGTCTCTTCCTTGCCGCGCTTCTCCTGCTTCTGCCCTCTTCGCCGCGCCTTCAGGCGCAGGCCTCGGCTATTCCAAGCGCCGCGCCGACAGGCTCCACGGCCAGCCCAGAACAGCGCGGCCGCGATCTTCTGGACGAGATGGTAACCGCGCTGGGCGGCCCCGCCTGGCGGGATCGCCGCACTGCCTCGGTGCTTGGCCGCACGGCCGCCTTCTTTCGCTCGCAGCCCACCGGTGTGACAATCAACTTTGCCGAGTACTTCCAGTTCGCAGGGGAGGGCCGGGCTCCCGCCGAGCGGATCGAGTTCATCACGCCAAAGAGCATTCTGCCCGGCAGCAAGCGCGACGTGGCCCAGGTGTGGACAGCGGACAACGGATATGAGCTGACCTACAAAGGCAAGACCACCTTGCCCAAGGAGCAGGTCACGGACTACCTGCGCCGTCGGGATCACTCCATCGACGCCGTGGTAAACACGTGGCTGAAGGCGCCCGGCGTGATGGTCGTCTATGAGGGGCCGGTGGTCTCGGGACGCCGAGCGGCCGATCAGGTGACGGTGCTTTCGGCCAACAACGATGCGGTGACGCTGGAGCTCGACAGCGCAACCCATCTGCCGCTGGCGCGCGTGTTCCGCTGGCGCAACGAGCAGTTCAAGGATTTCGATCAAGACCGCGAAGAGTACGACGATTATCAGGTTTTTGACGGCATTGAGACGCCCCTGACCGTTTCTCGCTATCGAAACGGGGACCTGACGAACCAGCGGTTCTTCACGAAGGTGACGTACAACCCTGCTCTGCCGCCCTCGACCTTTGACCCGAACGCGCCTCTGCAGCAGAAGAAGTGAAGCCAGCCAGCCCGCAGGCGCCCGGGGGCTATCCCCGACGCACGGAGCAAAAAACCACACTGGTGCTCTTAAAACGATCTCCTCGAAGCTGAAGCGCGGATCGTGGAAAAGCTTCTGCCAAGCAGGCGAGATCTAAGTCTGTCCGGATCTACCGTGGCAGCTGCGCCGCGTAGGCCTTCAGCAGCTCGGTCGTCATGCGGTGGCGGTACCGAAAGACCCCCGCGATCTGCCGCCGCACCGCCACTGCGTTGGCCAGTCGGCCGAGCAGGCCAAACGGCAGAGTGTACTCAACCTGGTCGACAAGCAGGGTGCCGGTCCTCGCCCGACGCATGAGGCCTGGCTTCGGGTTGAGCGCGGTATGGAGCCAGTGGCAGTGACGCCACGTACGAAACGGTCCGCGTCCGTCGATCACATCACAGAAGTGCTCGTTCCACCGGAACTCCGAGATCAACGCATCCCAGGGCAGGCGCAGTGGAAGCAGGGGAACTGCGCGAAATGTGAGCGTCATGCGCGTCCCCGCACCGGCAATGGTCCCGGGCAGGACAGGGGTCCCCGCGGGTCGCTCCGACGGCGGCTCTATCTGTGCCTGCTCAATGCGCGCGCGTTGCCATCGGGGCATCAGCCGCGGAAGGTTGGCCGGGGCGCCAAAAAAAGCGAACACCGTCTCGATCGGGTATGGCAGCCATTGTTCAGCTCGGAAGATCTGCGGCATGGGAGTGCGATGCGGGTTGCGCCACGTCTGGCACACATGGTTGAAGCCCGGCGCAAAAACGCCTCCGCGATGAGGGGCGGAGGCGTTCAAGCAGGAGCACACAAGGCAGAGCGAAAAACTAGGCAAGCGTTACATTCGATACAGGCTTAGTTGGGCATCAGAACGCTGTCGATCACGTGCACCACGCCGTTCGATTGGTAGACGTTAGCGGTCGTAACGGTAGCCGTGCCGCCTTTGGCATCGGTGATGACCAGGTTGGAGCCGTCCATCTTCAGGGTGAGGTCCTCGCCCTGCACGGTCTTCAGCGTCGCGGTGCCGTGGCCCTTCTTGATCAACTTAGCGATCCGCTTGGAGTCGTACTTGCCCGGCACGACGTGGTACGTCAGGATCTTGGTTAGGTCGGCCTTGTTCTCAGGCTTCACCAGGGTATCGACTGTACCGGCCGGCAGCTTGTTAAACGCATCATTCGTAGGCGCGAAGATGGTGAATGGGCCGGGACCGGAGAGTGTCTCGACCAGGCCGGCAGCCTTGACAGCCGATACCAGGGTCGTCAGGTTGGGAGCGGCCGAGGCATTTTCAACGGCGGTCTTCGTGGGGTACATCGGAGCACCACCAACGTCAGGGTCCTTCGCCTGCGCGGAGACCTGAAGCGATCCAAAGGCCAGGGCCGCGATGGCGACCAAAGCCATACCAAACTTCTTCATATCGTGCACCTTTCGAGTTCAGTTAGAAGTACGTAAGCAGCGGTGCAATCTGTAAGTGTCGAGCGGCACCGGAGTGGTTCCATCCTCAACTACGCCAGGGACCAGGGAGCGGATTGGAACCGTTTGCGCCGAAGTGAAGCACAGTACACGGACGTGGCAGCCCCTGTGCCCCGCCACGCGTTGACTTTTGCTCGAGCCAATCGTCAACTGAAGCTCATGCAGGGCGGTGGCGGGCACGGGGCGATGGAGAGAACAGCCGAAGCGGAGGCGCGCGAGACAGCGCCCGCAAACGCAGTGGTCGCGGCTGCACCTACCGCGCCGCACGCCCGCGATCGTGGGCTGCTGGCCATCGCCATCTTTAAGCTGTTGAAGTCCGTCTTCTTCTTCTTCCTGGGCGTCGGCGCCATCCACCTCATGAACAAGGACCTTGCCGAAGAGGTGCTGCGCCTCGCACGCGAGCTCCGGTTCGAACCGGAAAGCCGCGTCGTCACCCTCATCCTCAATCACATTGACCTGATCGACGCAACCCGACTCCGCGAGATCGGCTTCGCGACCTTCGCCTACTCGGCCATCGCCCTGACCGAAGGCGTCGGGCTATGGCTGGAAAAGGTTTGGGCCGAATACCTCACCCTCGGCTTGACGGTCGCGTTCCTGCCGTGGGAGCTCTGGGAGCTGGCACGGCGTCCGAGTTGGTTTCGCCTGGGACTGCTTCTTCTCAACCTGCTCGTGTTGTGGTACCTCATCTGGCTGATACGGCGCAAACGCCTGCGCGAGCGAGACGCAGTCCCGGCCTGATTCACCTCTCAGCAGCGGCAGCAGAGCGTCCTGCACTCGAAACACTCGCGCCCTAACGACCGCGACCGGAGCTGCCACGCCTCTTCGGACAACTCCTACTTCCCGCCCCGTTTCGCCTCCTCTTCGCTACCAGACCCTGGCTCACCCGTCAAAGGGCAAGTACGCCGGTACTCAAATCAGTAAACCACTACATCTTGTGACCGCAGAAGGGTAGCAATCCACAGATAGAATTTTAATCTGCGTTCCACAGGAATCGCGAGTATCTCCTCCGCATTTCCGCAGGAGTCGCACAGAAAGACGCTTGCGCAGAAGGTGGAGTCGCGTGACGATGAGGTGGACCGAAGTGGTCAAAAGTGGAGCAGAAAGCGTCAAACCGGGCAGAAACGGCTTCAGAGTACGCCTCCCCGGGGCAGGAAGGACAGGCCAATGTTTCGGGGCAATCACCCAGCGCGGGTTGACGAGAAGGGCCGGCTGAAGTTGCCGGTGGACTTCAAGTCGCTGCTGGTCCCCGATGCCGACGGAAAGTTTGTCTTCTACATCACGAGCAAGGACGGGGAGCGCGCGGAGATCTGGCCGATCGCAGCCTGGGAAGAAGTCGAGGCCAAGCTGGCCGAAATACCCAGCACCAACCCGAGCAAGCGCAAGTTTCTGGACGTGACGAACTTCTACGGCCAGATGGCGGAGATGGACAATCAGGGGCGTGTCTTGCTCCCGCAGATCCTGCGGGATAAAGCGCAGCTGGTAGCTGATGTTGTGGTCTTTGGCGCACAAAAGTTCTTGGAAGTCATGAACCGGCCGGTCATCGACGCAAGGGAGATGCGCTTGTCGACCGAGGATCTGTCGGGTCTGTCGGGTTTGGGTGTGTAGTCAGGATGTTGCAGTAACCATCCCCCCAGGGGGAGCACAGAGGCGGAGGTGTTGATGGAACAGCCGCGACATGTGCCGGTTCTTTCCCAAGAGGTTCTGGAGTTTTTGACTGTGCGTGACGGTGCCGTCGTCGCCGACCTGACCTTGGGGTTGGGTGGGCACTCGGAGGCCATCGCCCGGCATCTCGGCGGGACAGGGCGGTTGCTCTGCTTTGACCGAGATCCCGAGGCCATGGCTCTCGGCCGGGTCCGGCTGGAGCAGTTGGCCCACGAGCTTGGGCCAGCCATGCCCACTGTGGAGTTCGTGCCACGGCCCTTCTCGGAGATCGCCGAGGTAGTTGCGCCCGCAACCCTCGACGGCCTGCTGGCAGACTTCGGCGTCAGCAGCCTGCAGCTCGACATGGCGCACAGAGGATTTAGCTTTCGGTCTGACGGACCGCTCGACATGCGAATGGACACGCGGAGCGGAAAAACGGCCGAGCAAGTGGTAAATGAGGCGGGGGAGGAAGAGCTCGCCAATCTCATTTACGAATTCGGAGAGGAAAGGAGGTCGCGGAAAATCGCCAGAGCCATTGTGCGGGCCCGCCCGATCCTTACCACAGCGCAGTTGGCGCAGGTGGTTTCGGGCGCGGCCCACGCGATGAAAGGCGAAAAAATACATCCCGCGACACGCACCTTTCAAGCGCTTCGAATTCATGTCAACGACGAACTGAACGAGATCCGCACGTTGCTGGCAACAGCGGAATCTCGAATGCGACTCGGGGGCCGGGTTGTGATGATCAGCTTTCACTCGTTGGAGGACCGGATGGTCAAGGACGCGTTTCGCGCCGGCGCTCAGACAAAGCGGCTGCAACTTCTAACCAAGAAACCGGTTGTAGCCGGCGAGGAAGAGCAGAGACGTAACCCGCGAAGCCGCAGCGCAAAGTTACGAGCAGCAGAGGTCTTGAGACTTCAGTAACCATTGTGGATAAGACGGGATTGGCACTGCACAGGTTCCAGTGCAGTGTTAACTCAAGTGATACGAGCTCCGGGCCAGGGTTGTCCCACCGTGCTTTCAGGCGAAAGACAAACCTTGTTTCACAACTCCCTTCCTCACATAGCAACCCTGGCCCGGTCGCTTTGGAAGGCAAATGCAGAGGCCCGGGCGTCGATCGAGCCCGGGTAGGTACCACGAAGCAAGGCGGGGGTTAGGCGATGGCAACGGCGGCGATGGTTGGACAGGGTGCGGAGGGAATGGCGGCAGCTGCAGTGGCCCGGCGCGACCCTCGGCGGTCGGTGGCGGAGCACAATGCTCTGGTGTTTGAGCGGCAGCAAAGGGCGCGGCGGGGGCCGACGCCGGAGGTCTTTTTTGCGAAACACCTTGATAACACAAGAATTGTGAAGGCCGATGATCCCGTGAGGCGGCGCGAAATGCGTCATTTTACGGTGGTGATGAGCGTGCTTTTTTGCCTGGTTATGGTGTATGTGTGGCAGCATTTTGCCGCTATTGAGATGGGGTATCACGTGGAGACGCAGAAGACGCAGGTGGAACAGCTGCGCGAGGAGAACCGGCAGCTGCGGCTGGCCGAGGCACAGCTGACGGAGCCGGAGCGCATCGATCTGCTGGCGAAGCAGCTGGGGCTCAGCGTTCCGGCGCCGGGCCAGGTCGTCCGCCCGGACGGCATGGCCATGGACCCTGGAGCGCCGGTGATGGCGCAGGCCGGGCCGGTCGCCCTGCAGTAAAGCTGAAGAGCGGCTAGAGGCAAAGGCGCGCGCAGCAAACGCGGCTGGAAGCAAGGGCAAGGGCGGCGGAACAGCGACGAGGGCGGCGGGGTGGGACGGCGATGAACGGAACGGCTGAGCAGCAAGGTACGCCACGGGTGACGATGACGGCTCCGATTCGGAGGATCCGTTTTATCAACGTGGCGATCTTCTTCGTGCTTTGGACGGCGGCCATCGGTCTGCGGCTGGTGTGGCTGCAGGTAATCCGGCACGGGCACTATGTGGCGGCGGCAGCCGCGCAGCAGGAACGAACCTTCGAGGTGGCACCCCGGCGCGGCGTGCTCTACGACCGCAACCTGCGCGAGCTCGCCATGACGGTCAGCGTCGACAGCGTCTACGCGGTTCCCACCGAGATGGGCGACAACCGCGAGCAGGACGCGACGATGCTGGCGCGGCTGGTCCACAAGCAGGCCTGGGACCGATTCACCAGCGAGCCGGGAATCCTGGGCCGACTGAACGCCTCGCGCAACTTTGCCTGGGTGGCCCGCAAGGTGGATGCCGACACGGCCGAGCGCGTCAAGGAGCTGAACCTCAAGGGCGTGTACCTGCAGAAGGAGTTCAAGCGGTTCTACCCGAACGGCGACCTGAGCGCGCAGGTGCTGGGCTACGTGGGCACGGACGACACGGGGCTGGGCGGGCTGGAGCGGGAGTTCGACGACGACCTCCACGGGGCTCCGGGGCACATGCTGACCGCGCTCGACGCCAAACGCCACGTGCTGGACAGCGAAGAGCAGCAGCCGATGCCGGGCGAAAACCTGGTTCTGACGGTGGATGCCAACATCCAGTACATGGCGGAACGCGCGCTCGACGCGCAGATGGAAAAGACCCATGCGGCGCACGGCACGGTGGTGGTGCAGGACCCGCACACCGGGCAGATCCTCGCGCTGGCCATCGCCCCGCGCTTCAACCCCAACGACCAGCGCCACATGGACGCCAGCCTCCTGACCAACCTTGCGGTGAGCGACGTCTATGAGCCGGGCTCGACCTTTAAGCTGGCGACCTATGCCGCGGCGCTGGACGGCGCGGGCGTGAAACCGACCGACCTGGTTGACTGCCAGTACGGCGCAATGACGATGTACGGCCGCACGCTCCATGATGACCACAGCGACCGCTTCGGCGTGGTCTCGGTGCAGTACGCGCTCGAACACTCCAGCGACGTAGGCGCGGCGAAGATGGCGCTCAAGCTGGGACCGCAGAAGTTCTACAGCTATCTGAAGGGCTTCGGCTTCGGCGATCGCTCCGGCATTGAACTGCCCAGCGAGACGCGCGGCCTCTTGCGCGCGCCGAAGAAGTGGGGTGCCACCAGCATCCTGTCGATCGCCATCGGGCAGGAGGTCGGCGTCACGCCGGTGCAGCTGGTCACCATGGTCAGCGCCATGGCCAACGGCGGCGTCTATATGCCGCCGCACATCCTGCTTGAAAGCGCGGATGTGATGAAGGGCGATCCGCGGCTGAAGCCCCTTCCCTTTCACCCTGAAAACCAGCTTCCCGCACAGCTGCCGGACGGCGCGCACCGCGTCATCAGCGAGCTGACCAGCGCCAAGATGCGCAGCATGATGCACGGCATCGTAATCGAAGGAACGGGCAAGGCCGCCGCGCTGAACGGCTACAGCTCCGCCGGCAAAACCGGAACGGCACAAAAGGTCGATCCCGTCACCCACACCTACTCGCACACCAAGCTGGTGGCCAGCTTCGCGGGGTTTGCGCCGGTCAGCAACCCGGCCATCTCAGTGGCCGTGGTGATGGACACACCCCAGGGTACGGAAGCGCAGCGGTACGGCGGCTACGCCAGCGCGCCGGTCTTTGCGCAGGTGGCGCAGGAGGTCCTGGAGTACCTGGGCGTGCCGCACGACCAGCCGCTCAAGACCGAGCAGCAGATGGCGCAGGAGCGCTCCGGCGCGGCGGAGGAGGCGCCGACCGACAACGGCGCGGACCTGAACGCCATGTTTGCGGACGTGAACTCGCTGCCCGCCGATGACCCGCTGCGCAGCCCTGAGCAGCTGGCGCCGCAGGCGGAGGTAGCGGCTCTGGAGCCGGAAGCCCGGCGCGACCGCCGAGCCAATGCCCTGCTGAAGCTGCTGCCGGAGAAGGTGCTGGCGGCGGTGCGGGCCAACGGCGGCACGGGCAATACCATGCCGGACGCCGCCGACGGCGCAACAGCGAAGTTGCCGGCAGACGTTTCCGCGAAGGCGCGAGCGGACGGCGGCGCGGTGGTGGTGGATGCCTCGCGCCAGGTGGCCGTGCCGAGCTTCGACGGAGCCGACCTGCGCTCCGCCGTGGAGCGGGCCGAGAGTGCCGGGCTGCGGCTGCGACCGGTCGGCAGCGGGCTGGGACGCGAGCAGGTCCCTGCGGCCGGAACCGAGGTTGCCGCAGGCACCGAGGTGATCGTGCGCTTTCTTCGCTAGGGTCCGCGCCGGTCGCGGACCGGGCGCGGGCCGAAGGAGCAGCGCGGAGCCCGCACACCGCGGGCCGCATCCAATCGGCATGAGCGCAGCCGATGCTCCCAGCCTGGCGACCTCCGCCGTCAGACCCCTTCAGATTCCGTTCCGCAACAGCTACGCCCGTCTGCCCGCGCACTTTCACGCGCGGGTGGCACCCACGCCGGTGGCTGCACCCCGTCTGCTGCAGCTGAATGACGCGCTGGCACGCACGTTGGGCCTCGATCCCGCGGCGCTTCGCAGCCCGGAGGGCGTGGCCGTGCTGGCGGGCAACGCGGTCGCGGAGGGCTCGGAGCCGCTGGCCATCGCCTATGCCGGCCATCAGTTCGGCTACTTCGTGCCGCAGCTCGGCGACGGCCGCGCCAATCTGCTGGGCGAGGTTCTGGGCACGGACGGGCGGCTCTACGATCTGCAGCTCAAAGGCTCCGGTCCCACGCCCTTCTCGCGCCGTGGTGACGGCCGCGCGGCGCTGGGTCCCGTGCTGCGCGAGTATGTGGTGAGCGAGGCGATGTTCGCGCTCGGCGTCCCGACCACGCGGGCTCTGGCCGCCGTCGCCACAGGCGAGCCGGTCGTGCGCGAATCCGTGCAGCCCGGCGCCGTGCTCACGCGCGTCGCGGGGAGCCACCTGCGCGTGGGCACCTTCCAATACTTCGCCGCGCAGGAGGATACCCCCGCGCTGCGCACGCTCGCGGAGTTCGCGATCGCGCGCCACTATCCCGCGGCGGCGGCCGCCGCGCAGCCCATCCGCGCGCTGCTCGACGGCGTCATCGGCCGGCATGCCCGGCTGGTCGCGCAGTGGCTCTGCCTGGGCTTCGTGCACGGCGTCATGAACACGGACAACACGTCCATCTCCGGTGAGACCCTGGATTTCGGGCCCTGCGCCTTTCTCGAAAAGTACGATCCCTCGCAGGTCTTCAGTTCGATCGATCGCCAGGGCCGGTACAGCTACTCGAACCAGCCGAATGCGGCGCACTGGAACCTGACGCGGCTGGCGGAGTCGCTGCTGCCGCTGCTTGGGGAGGAGGCGGGCAGCCAGCCGGCCGCGCTCAGCGCAGCGACGGACGCACTGGCGGAGTTTGCCCCGCAGTTTGAGGCGGCGTATTTTGCCGGGCTGGGCCGCAAGCTGGGCCTGCTGGAAGAGCGCGACGGCGACGCGGCGCTGACGCAGGAGCTGCTGGAGCGCCTGGCCGCGAGCGGGGCCGACTTCACCCTGTTCTTCCGCCGGCTGAACGAGGCCGCGGATGGGACGCGGGACGGCGCGGCGGTGCGGGAGATGATCGCGGAGGTCGCGGAGTTTGATGGCTGGATGGCGCGTTGGCGGGAGCGGCTCGGGGCCGAGGCAACCACGCGCGAGGCTCGCGCGGAGACGATGCGCCGCGCGAACCCGGCGGTGATCCCGCGCAATCATCTGGTCGAAGCGGCCCTGCGTGCCGCCGCGCAAGGCGATACCCAGCCGTTTGAGCAGCTGCTCGATGCCGTGACACACCCGTTTGCGGATCGCGCCGAGGGCGATCGCCTGTCCACGCCCGCGCGCCCCGAGGAGTGCGTGCGACAGACCTTCTGCGGCACCTGACGCTTGCGCGGGGGCCCGGTTAGGCGAAGATAGAAGGGACATGCCGCACATCCTTTCGCCAGAAGTCCTCAAGCAACAGATCGATCATTTCTTCTCCCAGGGCTCCGCTGCGGTCGGAAACAAAGACGCAGAGTTGGCCTTCCACCAACTGCGCGACGACCTGGAGATGGGCCGCCTCCGCGCGGCTGAACCCGACGCCGCCAGTGCCTTCGGCTGGCGCGTCAATGCCTGGGTCAAGCGCGGGATTCTTCTCGGCTTTCGCCTCGGCGAGCTGGTGCACAGCCACGCCGGCCCGCTGCACTTCGTTGACAAGCACACCTTTCCCACCCGCCGCTTCTCGCCCGAGCAGGCAATCCGGCTCATCCCGGGCGGCTCGGCGGTGCGCGCCGGGGCCTATCTTGCCCGGGGCGTCATCATGGTTCCGCCCGCCTACGTCAATGTCGGCGCGTTTGTCGATGAAGGCACGCTCATCGACTCGCACGCGCTTGTCGGCTCCTGCGCGCAGATCGGCAAGCGCGTCCATCTCTCCGCCGCCGCGCAGGTTGGCGGCGTGCTCGAGCCCGTCAACGCCTCGCCCGTCATCATCGAGGACGACTGCCTGGTCGGCGGCAACACCGGCGTCTATGAAGGCACAGTCGTCCGCCGCCGCGCCGTGCTGGCCGCTGGGGTCATCCTCACGCGCGGCACGCCCGTCTTCGATCTCGTCACCGGCGCCGTCCACCGGGCATCCGTCGACGCCCCCCTGATCATCCCCGAGAACGCCGTGGTCGTGCCGGGCGCGCGTGCCGTCAAGTCCGACCGCGGCGCGGAGTGGGGCATCTCGCTCGCCACACCCGTCATCGTCAAATACCGCGACGAGAAGACCGATCTCTCCGCCGCCCTCGAAGATCTGCTTCGCTAACTCTCCCGCCGACCGCCGCCCGCGGCCCTAAAACCGCAGCCGGCCGGTCAGCACCAGCGCATGGTTGTAGGTGTGGAAGTGCGTCAGGGCAATCTGCTCGCCGGCGCCCAGCGTCAGCAGCAGCGGCCCCTGTTGCCCGGCGCCCCCTGGCCCACCGCTCCGCACCAGCGGCAGCCGGCTCACCACCAGGCCCGGCGTCGCAAAGGTCTGCACCTCGCCGTCGTTCTTGCCGCCCAGGAAGATCGTCGAGTTCACCTCGAACTCCGGCCACAGATACCGCAGCACCTGCACCTGCGCCGCGCTGTTCGACGAAACGCTCCGGCCCAGCCCCCTCGTGTTCGTCACCGGCAACGACCCCTGCGCCAGCGTCGTCAACGCCACCCGTCCAAATCCCTTCCCCACGTCAAGCGTCGGCGTGATCACCGCGCAACAGCTGCCGTTCTTCTGCTTGCCCGTCGGAATCGTCGCGGCCAGCAGCCCGGAGACGATCGCATTGCGATGCTGCTCGTTGCTCCCATACAGCCGGTACTTCACCCGAAAGCCGACATCCCCAAACCCATCCAGCGTCCGCGGGGCGGAGTGAATAAAGAATGGCGGCAAGCTGAAGCGAAACTCGGTCCGTGGCAGCGGAACCACCTGCAGCCCGTTGCCTCCGCCATCGTTCCACTGCGTCGCGCCCCCCGCCTGAAACTGCCGGGTGAAGTCCGCCCGCAGCCCCTGCTCCACGCGCGCGTTGGTCGTCACCAGCGGCGTCGCCCAGTGCGGTTGGTTCCCCTGCGTGGCATCCACCCGGGCCTCGTACCGCGCCCACCAGCCCCCCTGCCCGGCTGCCCCCCGCAGGCCCGCAAGGGGTAGCAACCCGCCCAGAACCACCATCCTCGTCCAAAACCGCATCCCCTCAGTTTAGCCGTCAGACAAGCCACGGAACTCCGTGCCTCGCTCCGCCGTACCTCCTCTCCGAAGCCAAACCGCCATGCTCAAGCTTCTCCTCTTCGCTCTGCTCGCCGCCCTCTGCTGGCCTCTCGCCCTGGCCGTGCTTCTGCTGTACCCGCTGCTCTGGCTGCTTTTCCTGCCGTTCCGTCTGGTCGGCATCGCCCTCACCGCCGCCCTCGCCCTGGTCTCCGCCGTTCTGCTTGCGCCCGCCCGCCTTCTCCGCGCGCTCTAGCGCCCCAAATCCCTTCCCACTCCCCACGCTGCTAAACTAATCTTTGAATGGCTAACGATAAATTACGCATCATCCCCCTGGGTGGCCTCGGCGAGTTCGGCATGAACTGCATGGCAATCGAATGGGGCAACGACATCCTCGTCATCGACGCCGGCCTCATGTTCCCCGAAGAAGAACTCCTCGGCGTCGACATCGTCGTCCCCGACATCACCTACCTCATTCAGAATCGCGCCCGCGTCCGCGCCATCCTGCTCACGCACGGCCACGAAGACCACATCGGCGGCCTGCCCTGGATCCTCTCCGAACTCAAGGTCCCCGTCTACGGCACCGAGTTCACCCTCGCCTACGTCGAAGGCAAGCTCGAAGAGCACCGCCTCCTCGACGACGCCGATCTCATCGAGATGATGCCCGGCCAGCGCTTCACCGTCGGCCCCTTCACCGTGCTGCCCATCCGCGTCACCCACTCGCTGGTCGACTGCGTCGCCCTCGCCATCGCCACACCCGTCGGCGTGGTCGTCCACACCGGCGACTTCAAGATCGACCTCTCCTCGCCCGACG
Organism: Acidobacteriaceae bacterium; assembly: GCA_965218895.1. Taxonomy (GTDB): domain Bacteria; phylum Acidobacteriota; class Terriglobia; order Terriglobales; family Acidobacteriaceae; genus Edaphobacter. Next base: position 109,303 of record CBDCMI010000012.1, read on the forward strand.
GCAAACCGTTCGATCTCCAGGCCTTCGCCGACCTCGGCAAACAGGGAGTCCTCGCCCTCCTGCAGGACTCCACCAACGTCGACCGCAAGGGCTACACCCCCGGCGAAACCGCCGTCAAACCCGCCCTCGACGACATCTTCTCCCGCACCGAAAAGAAGCTTTTCTTCTCCTGCTTCTCTTCCTCCATCCACCGCATTCGGATCGCCATGGAGCTCGCCCACAAGCACGGCCGCAAGGTCTGCATCGTCGGCCGTTCCATCGATAACTCGACCGAGATCGCGCAGGACCTCGGCTATCTCGACCCGCCCCAGGGCCTCATCATCCAGCCCGGCCAGATGCGTGACGTCCCCGCCGACAAGCTCATGATTCTCATCTCCGGCACCCAGGGCGAGCCCATGAGCGCGCTCTCCCGCGCCGCCGTCAACACCCACCGCTTCGCCCGCATCGACGCCGGCGACACCGTGCTGCTCTCCTCCCGCATCATCCCCGGCAACGAGCGGCCCATCGGCCGCGTCATCGATCACCTGGAGCGCCGCGACGCCAACGTCATCTACGACGACGGCTCCGCCGGCCTCATCCACGTCTCCGGCCACGGCTCGCAGGATGAACTTCGCCTCATGATCAACCTCGTGCGGCCCAAGTTCTTCATCCCTATCCACGGCGACTTCCGCCACCTCAAACGCCATGCCGAGCTCGCTCAATCCGTCGGCATCGTGCAGCAGACCATGATCGCCGAAGACGGCGATGTCCTCGAGCTCTCCCCCGACCGCATCACCAAATCCGGCAAGGTCCCCGTCGGCCGCATCTCCATCGACTCCGGCGGCTCCGCCTCCGACGTCGTCCAGGAACTCGTCATCAAAGACCGCCGCACCCTCTCCGAAGACGGCTTCCTCCTTCCCATCATCGCGATCAACAAACAGACCGGCAAGATCGAGCGCGCCCCCGAGATCGTCTCCCGCGGCCTCGCCGTCGACGAAACCCAGATCGTCGCCGAAGCCCGCAACGTCATCCAGCGCACGCTCGAAGCCCTCTCCCCCGAAGAGCGCTCCGACTACTCCATCACCAAGGAAAAAATCCGCAACGAGCTCAAACGCTACATCCAAAAATCCACCAGCCGCCGCCCCCTCATCATGCCCGTCATCCTCGAGCTCTAACCCCGCAGCGGCCCTTGGCGACGCCGCGCTCTCGTGTCAGGCGAGGCTCTCGGTTAGACTTGTTAATTGGGCGCGTGTACTCTCCGCAGATGGCCGAGGCACCCAGCAGGATCTGGAAATGGATCGTCATCTCCTGCGCACTCGTGTTGGCCCTCGCCATTGGCGGTTTCACCATCTTCTACATGGCAACAAGCCATTTGGGGGCGAGCGCGTGGTGGGTACCTCTTCGAGCTCTCGCCGTCCTCGTCGGCTGCTGCGCCGTCGTCCGTGACCGCCTCCGCTACGTCACCTTCGGCGGATCCAAGCCTCGAGCGAAACGGCCCGGTGATTCCCTGGGTGAATCGCCCGTTTGAGCGCGGTACCCTTGGCGCTCCGCATGACGACACCCACACTTGCGTCCGAAGCGCCCAGCCCATCCGCGAGGCGCTCCGCGGCTCCCACCAAGACTTCACCCCTGGCAGCCGGATCGCTTGCGCTGACGGCCTTTCTATGGATTAACTCGGGCGAATCTGCACAGCCGCCTTCGCGCCCTCAGTGCTGTTGCGGCAGAATAGGCCGCCAGCCCTCTGCGTTCCTGGCGTAGACGTAATGAACGGTCTCAGGGTTGACATGCTCCTGTGCCGCAGGCCCGAACCCTTCGGGTGACATAGTTACGTAAACCTCGATGCGATCGTTGGATGTGCTTCCATGCACGTGTGAGAAATCCGTAGTGAAGTGCGTCGGATCACATTCGAGATTTCGCTCTTCACAGTACCGTCGCGAAGGCAGGTACCTACGGAGTCTCGCAGTGAAGAGCGATCGAGCCCGATCCGAGGCCGGCGATGGATAGAGTGGGATGACTTTGCCCTGATCATCGTAGATGAAGAGCGCTCCTGCATGAATGGGTGCGAAGTGGATCATCGCACCCTCGTACAGCACGGCCGAACCTAGCCTCGCCAGTGTCCATCCCCAAAGTACAGCCTTGAACTTCAGGCTCGAATCCAGGACCAGGATGCATCCCGCAGACGGAGTGATGTGCGTGTCGATGGCGACTACACCACCGCTCTCGGATATGGATAGAGCGGATCCCATGCAATTCTCGGGAATCTGTCTGGAAATGCGCTCAAATCCTTGGAAGGGCAGACGTTCGCCCTTTAGCGCGACCCTCAGAAGCCTTCGGCTGTCAGGATCGTAACGTAGTACGTGGAGAGTCAGTGGTAGCAGATTTCCGGCCACATTCTTGTAATACGCGAGCAGAAAGGGATTCGCACCCGCTGACTTGGCGAAGCTTGTGATTTGCTGCTGGAGTTCGCCGGAACTTAGAGTGTTCGCGTGAACATGATTCTCTCGGAGCACCTCTCCCAATGTCTGCGCCTTCGAGAACAGGGCGAAGAAGGAAACCATGAGAAGACCAGCAAGTTGGTTATGTCGACGCAAAAGTGACCCCTGCCCTGAAGCAGGCACGATAACTGAAAGACAGTACCTGCCGAACGTGCTTACCGGACATTTGCCGCCCGTGAAAATCGAATACTACCGCAAATTCGCCCTCTCGTCAGTGAGGCGCAGCCGCTTTGTTCCTCACATCCTTTCCGTTCGCATCGTCTCCAAGCTGGAACCCTCGCGCATTAGAAAGTCTCCTTGCTTCCGAACGAAGGGGAATGGTGCACAACCAAAGCGTTCCCATACGCTGGGCGAAGCCTGAGCATTTCATCGCCCTCACCGGCCTCGCGCTCTTTCTCCGTGGCCGCTGGGCTCGCCAACGCATCTGAACCCGTCCGAAGGACTGGACCCGAAGATCAACCGAACAGCCCTAAACCCCTAAAGCGACTTCCGAAAACGACATTCGTGCTGACCGACCGGTTCATGATCTCTGCTGCCTTACTGCGCGAACTTCCTGATCGCTTCTGGAGTAACTGGGGTGAAAAAGTTGATCAGATTGCCGTCGGGGTCGCGAAAGAGCAGGGATCGGTTTCCCCAAGGCATTGTCGTCGGCTCTTGGAGAAAGGCGGGCACTTGATCTTTCAGTCGAAGAAAAGCCGCATCGACATCCTCCACCAGGAACTCGATAATGACACTCCGGTTCGCCCCGGGCTGCAGTTCATTCTCTGCGCCAAACGCACTCAAGGTGCGTGTGCTGCCGATGGCAAGTGTGCCTCTCGGTGTGGTCACTTCAGCAAAGTCCGGCGTGTACCGGTTCGCGGAAGCTCCGCTGATCGTCTCGTAAAAGCTCACCAGCCGTTCTACATCGTCTGTGATAACCCGCATCGAAACCAGGTTCAACGTGTCCCCCCATGCTGAAATCTCAGCACGGGAACGACATTAGCTCAGCTCTACTGACAGCGTTGTGTCAGCATTGGTGTGCCATGCGCCGAGCCGATCGACTCTTTCGAGTGATTCAAATTCTTCGGCGCTCTCGCCGCCCCGTTACGGCAGAGGCGGTTGCAGGGGAGCTGACCATCTCGGTTCGGTCGGTCTACCGTGATATGGCTGACCTGACGAGCCAGGGTGTTCCAATCCGCGGGGAAGCAGGTGTCGGGTACACCCTTGATCGGCGTTACGACATGCCGCCGCTCATGCTGACCCCGGAGGAGTTGGAGGCAGCGGTTCTCGGGGCACAATGGGTTGCCGAGCGGGGCGACGCTGCACTGGCCAATGCAGCGCGGGACTTACTCTCGAAGATCACCGCCGCGATCCCACACACTCTGCGCACATTCATCACCGAGCCTACCCTTGGCACACCGGAGAACAACCTGGCTGTCATCGACGGGCTCGATCTCGCAAAGACCCGCTCCTGGATTCGTGCCGGAAGAAAGCTGCGCCTTCGCTACCGAGACGAAGTCGGGCAGGAGACGGAACGGGTCGTGTGGCCGGTGATCATCGGCTACGCAGACGCCGTACGACTCCTGGCTGCCTGGTGTGAGCTGCGCAATGGCTTCCGGCACTTTCGAACAGACCGAATTGTCAATGCCGACTTCCTCGATGAAGCGCATGGCTCCACCTTGCCAGACCTGAAAAGAAAGTGGGAGCACGACATGAGAACAACGCGCACGCTTCGTCTCCTCAAGCCTTCAGGACCTGGTAGTCCCGGTATGTCGACTCCTCGTCAGTGAGGGAGCACAGCCGCCTCGTCCCCTTGCATCCCTTCCGCTCGCATCGTCTGCAAGCTGGAACCCTCGCCTAGGGAAAATCTTCCTGCTTCCGGACGAGGGCGATCGTGCATAACCGGAGCGTTCTCTCTGCGCTGGGCGCCATCGAGGAGCATCCAATCCCATGGGAGACCACACCGTGAACCGTTCGATCAGCGTCCTCGCCGCAGCCTTCTTTACGCTCACCTTCGGCGCAGGCGCACAAACACAGCCCACGGCATCGCCAAACACCACGGCGCACACCCAGCCCGCGCCACCACCCGCCAAGCACAAGCACCGGGGCGCCGGCGGCGACGTCGGCAGCGGCAGCGGCGACATCGGCAAAGGTGCGGGCAAGGGCGCCGGAAACCTCGCCGCCGGCGCAGGCAAGGGTGCCGCAGACCTCGCTACCCTCCATCCCATCAACGCCGCCGGAGACCTCGGCACGGGCGGTGTCAAAGCAGGCAAAAACGTCGGCGTCGGAGCCGCCAAGGGCACCGGCAAGATCCTCAAGGGCACCGGCAGGGGCATCAAGCACATCTTCTAGAGCAACGTAGCTGTCGATGTAAATGGAACCTGCCTCTCTGTTGCCATCCCGCGGAAATCTGCTGTTGCTCCTCTCTTGGTGTCATCCCGTAGGGACCTGCTGTTGTCCTTGCTCTTGCCTGTTCTTTACACGCTCAGCTAATTCGCTTTAAAGCCGCCCCCTCCCTGTCCTCGACAGAAGAAAGTCTGCGTCCATCCCACTCAGCCTCGGCTACGGACCAGGCTGGCCGAAGCTCGACCTCACCACGTCTAGAATGGTCTTAGGCAGGCTCCGCACCGGTCTCCCATTCCCCGCACACCCGACCCCGGATGCGCATCAAGTGCACACAAGGTCCGGACCTAAATTCCCTGGATTGAAGATTTTGCGCAACAATCGATGAGGGGGTTAGCCCCAACACGCATGCACACCCTCATCACTCTCGCCGAGATCGAAGCCGCCGCCGCCCGCATCGCTTCCGCCGTCGTCCGCACGCCACTCGTCCGGCTTGACCCCGACCGCCTGCAGCAAGCCAGCCTCCCCCCACTTCCCTTCAACCTCTTCCTCAAGATCGAATCCGCCCAGCCTATCGGCTCCTTCAAGCTCCGCGGCGCCTATAACATGGCCGCCAGCCTCCCGCCCCAAGCCCTCCGCCGCGGCCTCATCACCTACTCCTCCGGCAACCACGCCCAGGGCGTCGCCTTCGCCGCCCGCGCCCTCGGCGTCCCAGCCGTAATCGTCATGCCGGACAACGCACCCCAAGTCAAGGTCGACGCCACCCGCGCCCTCGGCGCAGAGGTCGTCTTCGTCGGCCCCGCCTCCTCCGCCCGCAAGGCGGAGGCCGAAGCCCTCGCCGCCCAGCACGGCTACACCATCCTGCCCCCCTACGACCACCCCGCCATCATCGCCGGCCAGGCCACCTGCGGCCTCGAGATCGCCCAACAGCTGCCCGAGGCCGACCTCGTCCTCGCCCCAGTCTCCGGCGGCGGCCTCCTCTCCGGCGTCGCCACCGCCCTCAAGCTCCTCGCCGCCGCCGGCCGCGCCAACCCCTCCCTCCAGGTCCTCGGCGCAGAGCCCGAGCTCGCCGGCGACGCCGCCGAGAGCTTCCGCTCCCGCACCCTCGTCCGCTGGTCCGCCGAGCAGACCTCCCGCACGGTCGGCGACGGCCTCCGCACCGAATCCCTCGGCACACTCAACTTCCACCACATCCTCCAGCACGTCGACGGCATCGTCACCGTCTCCGAAGACCACATCCTCCAGGCCCTCCGCATCGCCCTCCGCACCCTCGCCCACCCGGTCGAGCCCTCCGGCGCCGTCACCCTCGCCACCGCCCTCTTCACCCCCCACCTCCTCCCCCCCGCCCGCACCGTCGTCGCCGTCCTCTCCGGCGGCAACATCGACCCCGCCCTCCGCGCCTCCCTGCTCGCCGAGCCCACCGTCTAACCACAGACATGCGCTCTCTCACGCTCCTCCTCGCCGCCGCCACCCTCACCGCCTCGCCCCTGCTCGCGCAAAAGCAGGACAAGTCCGGCTACGACCGCTCCGCCCGCGCCACCCTGGTCCACGACGCCGTCGTCTACATCGCCGCCGACCCCAACGCACAGCGCCTCTCCGAGGTCCTGCCCGGCCACGAGGTCGTCGTCTCCGAGCGCTCCGGCGAGTGGGTCAAGGTCTTCGCCAACACCGACATCCCCGACGCCCGCAACGAGGACCAGGAGCCCGAGTTCACCGACGACTCCCAGAAGACCCAACCCATCTCCGGCTGGATCCGGGACAAGGGTGTCGTCACCCCCCAGACCCCCAACGGCGACGTCATCCTCTTCGGCGCCGCCGCCAACCAGGAAGAAGCCGCCGCCGAACCCCACGCCCCCGCCGATGCCGCCGCCTCCGCCCACCTGCTCTACCGCCGCGTCGCCGAATACTTCCCCAACTCGCCCTTCGCCCCCGAGGCCGCCTTCCGCTCCGCCGACATCCGCTGGCAGCTCGATCAGCGCGACATCCACACCCTCCCCTCCGCCAAGGAGCAGGAGGCCTACCTCCGCCCCCAGGTCTACGAGGGCGACCTCAAGCGCGTCATCAAGTCCTACCCCAACACCAAATTCGCCGCCCTCGCCGCCTTCGACCTCATCGACAACAAACTCTGCGGCGACTGGCAAGGCCTCCCCAAGTGCCCCGAGATGGAAGCCGGCCTCTACGAGAAGTACGCCAAACAGTTCCCCGACGGCCCCAAGACCGCCCAGGCCCTCTATAACGCCACCTACCGCATGGCCGTCACCGTCACCATGTGGACCGTCCAGGACGACCGCAAACGCGCCGACAACGCCGCCAAACAGGTCCAGGCTCTCGCCGACGAAACCCGGCAGCGCTTCCCGCAGACCGACTTCGCCGCCCGCGCCCAGTCCGTCGCCTACAAGGTCCAGCAGGGCATCGCCGTCTACGGCTCCGACCGCGACTGACACACCGGCCGTCTGCGACGCACATTACCATCGTGCCCCTCCACCGTCGCCCTTCGACCTGCTCGACGGAGTGAGCGATGTACCATGGCACCCATGCCCATCCTCAAGGTCATCCTGCTCGCAATCGTGCAGGGCCTCGCTGAACTCCTCCCCGTCTCCTCTTCCGCCCACGTCGTCGTCGCCGAAAAGCTCATGGGCCTGGACCCCTCGGCCCCCGCCATGACGCTTCTCCTCGTCACGCTCCACACCGGCACTATGTTTGCCGTCATCGTTTACTTCTGGAAGGTCTGGAAGCGCACCTACTTCGCCGATAAAATCGCCTTCCAGCGCGTCGCCTTCCGCCTCGTCTTCGCCACGGTCCTCACCGCCATCCTCGGCGAGGCCATCATCAGGATCATCGAGAAGACCGCCTTCGCGAACGCCTCCAAAGCCGAAATCGAACTGCTCTTCGGCCGCCTCGACCTCATCGCCCCCGCTCTGCTCGCCGCCGGCCTGCTCATCCTCGTCGCCGGTCTCCGCGAGCGCTCCGCCGTCCCCCTCACCGAGCGCTCCCAAACCGCACTCACCCCGGACCTCCGCACCACCGTCACCCTCAACCAGGCCGGCATCATCGGCGCCGTCCAGGGCCTCTGCCTTCCCTTCCGCGGCTTCTCCCGCTCCGGCGCAACCATCTCCGCCGGCATGCTCTCCGGCGCCACCCGCGAGCGCGCCGAGCGCTTCTCGTTCGCCCTCGCCGTCATCCTCACGCCGCCCGTCGTCCTCCGCGAGGCCCTGCGGCTCGTCCACGCCTCGCACGAGGCCTCGGCCGCCGGCTCCCCCATCCACCTCGGCTCCGCCGTCCTCGTCTCCCTGCTCGGCGCCGTCTTCGCCTTCCTCGCCGGCCTCGTCGCCCTCCGCTGGCTCTCCTCCTGGCTGGAGTCCGGCCGGTGGTACCTCTTCGGCATCTACTGCATCCTCGCCTCCGGCTTCGTCTTCTACCTCCACCACATCGGCTATTAGCTCCAGGAGGCCGCCATCAAAGGCGATCCAAGAGACTGCCACCGGACGGAAACTCCGCGGATCGGTCCCGCAGAGGGGAGCTACCCTCTCCCAAGGTGCAGGCCAACCGTGGCACCTCAACTTGAACTTGCCGAGATGGTCTCTAAATTCAGGTAAAGATCAGTCAGCCGAACTTCTGAGCATCCGAATCCTTGGCCCGTCGAGTGGCGTCGCGCGTACTTTGCGTGACGAGGCTAGCGGAGGGTGGCGTCGAGCTCGTTGAGCCAGTTGGCGGGTTTGAGGAGTTCGCGGGGTTTGGAGCCCTCGGCGGGGCCGACGAGGCCGTCGTTGTACATCATGTCGATGAGGTGGGCGGCTCGGCCGTAGCCGATACGTAACCGGCGCTGGAGCAGACTGGTGGACGCCTTGCCGAACTCGAAGACGAGGCGGACGGCTTCGTTGTAGAGCTCGTCGTTGTTGTCTTCGCCGGAGCCTGCCGCCCCATCTCCGTCGACGAGGTCGTCCTTGGGGCCTTCGAGGAAGCCTTCGGCGTATTCGGCCTCGCCCTGTGCCTTCCAGAAGTCGGTGACGGCGGAGATTTCTTTTTCGGTTACGAATGGCGCGTGGACGCGTTGGACGCGGGAGGAGCCTGGCGGGAGGTAGAGCATGTCGCCGCGGCCGAGGAGGGATTCGGCGCCGTTGGAGTCGATGATGGTGCGGGAGTCGACCTTGGTGGCGAGGCGGAAGCTCATGCGGGTGGGGACGTTGGCCTTGATGAGGCCGGTGATGACGTCGACGGAGGGTCGCTGGGTGGCGAGGATGAGGTGGATGCCGACGGCGCGGGCCATCTGGGCGAGGCGGGTGATGGCTTCTTCGACGTTGGAGCGATCGAGCATCATGAGGTCGGCGAGCTCATCGATGATGATCATGATGTAGGGCAGGGGCTCGGAGTCGCGGGGGTCTTCGAACATGTCGGGTGTCATGTCGAGGACGGCCTTGTTGTACTGATCGATGTTGCGGACGTGGTGGGCGGCGAGGAGTTTGAGGCGGCGTTCCATCTCGCGCACGGCGTTCCGCAGTGCATTCGCCGCAAGTTTGGCCTCGGTGATGATGGGGGTGAAGAGGTGGGGGATGCCCTCGTACATGCCGAGCTCGACGCGCTTGGGGTCGACGAGGATCATGCGGACCTGTTCGGGTGTGGACTTGAAGAGGACGCTCATGATCATGGCGTTGATGGCGACGGATTTGCCGGAGCCGGTGGAGCCCGCGATGAGGACGTGCGGCATGGAGGCGAGGTCGGCGGTGACGATGCGGCCGTTGATGTCTTTGCCGAGAGCGATGGCGAGGCGGGATTTGGAGTGGACGAAGGAGTCGCACTCGATGACGTCGCGGAGCCAGATGGTCTCGCGTTCGGAGTTGGGGACCTGGATGCCGACGGTAGATTTGCCGGCCATGCGTTCGATGAGGATGGACTCGGCGGCCATGGCGAGGCAGAGGTCGTCGGCGAGGCCGGTGACGCGGGAGTATTTGACGCCGGCGTCTGGCTTGAACTCGAAGGTGGTGACGACGGGGCCGGGGTTGATCTGGGTGACCTGTCCGTCGACGCCGAACTCTTCGCATTTTTCGACGAGGATGCGGGCTTCGTCGCGGAGGGCGTCCTCACGCACGGCGGCGTGTTCTTCGGAGCGGAAGAGGAGGGCGGAGGGCGGGAGTTTGTAGCCGCGGATGGACTTGGGGGTGATGGCGACGGGTTGGATGTTGGCGTCGGCGCGGCGGCCGAAGGCGATATCGTCGGTGGGTGTGGGGGCGGGCGCGGGAGACGGTGTGGGTTTGGGGGTGAGAAAGGCGAAGTCGGGCTCGGGGGCGGGCTCTTGTGCGGTTTCGGGAGCGGGGGTGTCGTCGATCTCGGCGTCGAAGGGCAGGGGTGCGGCGGCGCGGGCGAGGGTGTCGGCGAAGGGGGCGGCGGCTGCCTGGGCGGTGGAGAGGGAGGTGGGCTCCGGGGCGTCGACCAGGGTTCGGGGCATGGCCTCCCAGACGCTGGTGGGCTCGGGGGCGAGGGTGGTCTCTGGGGTGTTGGGGGCGGGGGTTTTGGATGGGGCGGAGCGGCGACGGGAGAGCCAGGAGAAGAGACCGCCGAGAAGGGTGGAGCGGTCGGGGGAGGGGTCGGGAGCCTCATCGGGGTCCTGAGTGGTGAGGGGGGCGGCCTGGGGGAGGATGGAGGGAACGGGGGAGAGGCGGGCCGCGGCGCGTTCGGCGCGGGCGTTGGTGCGGTCCAGGCGCCATTGGCTCCAGCGATCGTGCAGCCCGGAGAAGAGGCCGACGCGGGAGACGAGCCAGTGGCGGGCGCTGCCGAGGGCGAAGGCGGTAGAGAAGTAGAGTGAGGCGGCGACGAGCAGGGCAAGAATCACGGCCGCGCCGGGGAGGTTGAGGTATTGCACGAGGGCGTCGGCAAGCAGGCGGCCGACGACGCCCTCGATCGGCAGGGCGTGTCGCCAGAGGAGGTTGCCGGGGAGTATGGCGAGAAGCGCAGGCGCGGCGAGCAGCCAGAGGCCGATGCCGACGAGCTTGGAGAGGGTAGAGCCGGCAGAGCGGGAGCGCATCCAGCGGAAGCCGAGCCGGGCCAGCAGAAGCGGAACGAAGAAGCTGGCGACGCCGAAGAGCTGGAGGGCGGCATCGGCCAGATAGGAGCCGAAGAGACCGCACCAGTTGTGGGCGGGTCTGCCGGGAAGCGGGACCGGGGCGGTGTTGAAGGAGGGATCGGTGGGGGTGTAGGTGATGAGGGCGAGCAGAAGCAGGACGGCGGCGGCGAGCAGGGCCAGACCAAGAAGCTCGTTGAGGCGGCGGGAGCGGGTAGGAGCGAGACCGGGTCTAAGGTTCTTCATGGCTGGTGGTCTCTCCCGCGCGTCGCGCGGACGCAGCTGACGCCCCGGCGGTGGGTGGGTTGGGGCAGAGCTTGATTATTCCAGAGGGTGTGCCGGGACGCGGGGCGATGGGGGGTGCGGAATCAGGATACAAACCCGTGCGGGGGGATGGCATCCATCAAGAAGACTCGCGCAGCGGCTGCCCGGCAGAGACGTGCCTGGGCTCGACCACTGAGACGACTGACAGGAAAGAGGAACGCGACTATGGCAACGGACGAAGCGAAGCTTCATGAGACGAAGCTCACCCTGCGGGGCTTGATTGATGTGCTGATCGACAGCCAGAAGGGGTTTGCGGATATCGGTGAGCACATCCACGATGAGACGCTGAAGCGGTATTTTCTGGCGGAAAGTCTGAAACGGGCAAACTATCGGGCGGAGCTGGAGAATGAGCTGCACCGGCTGGGACAGGCGGATGTGCACGAGAGCGGCACAACGGTTGGCGCGGTGCATCGGGTGTGGGGCGACCTCAAGGCGAAGCTGGGTGGGGGCGATCATACTCTGCTGGAGACTGCGGAGCAGGGTGAGGATGCAGCCAAGAAGGCCTATGCCGATGCGTTGGAGCAGGATCTGCCGTTGCCGATCAAGCAGATGCTGTCGGAGCAGCAGGCGCATGTGTTGACCTCGCACGACTATGTAAAGCGGGCGCGGGACGAGCGGAAGTAGGTTGGCGACCGACGTGCATTACAGGGGCAAGGGCCACCGGTCCTTGCCCCGTTTACGTCTGGGACGGGTGCTCCAGGGGATGGTGTACCTGGGTGCGGGGGCAATGCACTTCGTTGCGACGGAGACCTATGCGCGGATTGTGCCGGGGTACTTGCCGGCGCATCGGGGACTGGTGTTGGTGAGCGGGGTCGCTGAGATGGCGGGCGGGCTGGGGCTGCTGGTGCCGCAGACGCGAGCGGGGTGGCCCGGGCGGGCGGCGGCATGGGGGCTGGTGGGTCTGCTGATCGCTGTCTTCCCGGCGAACGTGACGATGATCACGGAGAACGGGAGGTTTCCGAGCGTGCCCCTATGGGCGGCGTGGGCGAGATTGCCGCTGCAACTGCCGTTGATCTGGTGGGCGTGGCGGTATACGCGGCGGGAGGCTTGGGAAGTGTCCTAGCTGGCGGGCGGACAGGCAGGTCCCTGCGGGATGACTACAAAGAAGGTCATCTCATCGCCTCACTGCAGCTTCAAGCACGTAAAGCTCCGATACAGCGGAGCGGCTATAGTCCTGATGAATCACTGCAAGGGAACTAACTTGCGTGAGTCACAGACACTCCACACCCTTGAAGATCACGCTCTTGGGATCGACTGTTCAGTCGATAGTGCACCGCGAATAGCTGCAACGCATCGTAGTCGACGGCATCTGACAGCCGAGGTCCAACCATGTTTCTGATCACCGGCATCACCGGAAAAGTCGGCGGCGCAGCCGCCAAAAACCTCCTCTCCCAAAACAAATCCCTCCGCGCCCTCGTCCGTGACACCGCCAAAGCCAAGCCCTGGGCCGACCAGGGAGTCGAGCTCGTACAAGGCGAGTGGGAAGACAGCGTCGCTCTCACGGGCGCGCTCGCCGGCGTCGAAGGCGCCTATCTCATGATGCCCCCCATCCAGACTCCCTCGCCCGACTTCCGCGAGGCCAAAGCCGTCATCGCCAGCTACCAGCAAGCCCTCGCCCAGGCTCCTCCACCCAAAGTCGTCGCCCTCTCCTCCATGGGATCCCAGCAGACCAGCGGCCTCGGTCTTATTACCTCCACCCACCTCCTCGAAGAAGCTCTCAAGCAGGAGCCCTTCCCCATCGCCTTCATCCGCGCCGGTGGCTTCTACGAGAACTTCCTCTACGGTCTGCAGGCAGCCCAGGGCGGCACACTCCCCCTCTTCTACACCCCCACGGACCGCAAGCTTCCCATGATCGCCACCGACGACATCGGCGCCGAAGTCGCCAGACTCCTCACCTCGGACTGGACCGGCAAGCGCTATATCGAACTTGGCTCCATGGTCAGCCCGGACGAGGTCGCCACCGCCCTCGGCAACGTCCTCCGTCGCCACGTCACAGCGCATGCCATCCCCCGGGAGGCCTGGACCGGTGCCCTCGAAGGCATGGGCTTCCCCAAGGGCGGCACCTCCGCGTTCGAGGAGATGACCGAGGGCGTCAACTCCGGCTGGATCGGCTTTGGCGTCCCCGGCACCGAGTCCGTCGCAGGAACCACCACCGCCGAGCAGGTCTTCCGCGCAGCCAAGGGGTAAGTCACACCGCCAAAGCGAGGCGCCACCGAACCGGGGCCCATGCAGGACAGCCGTACCGTCATGCGTGGGCCATCGGCGCCAACCAAAGTCCGCAAACTGGCCCAACTCCACCACCACTCCTTTATCCTGAGACCAACACCCACAAACCGCCGCCCCAACCAGAGGATACCCACCCGCGACCAGGGATCCCCAACCACAGAAGTCCAGACCTAACTCCCGTTAATGCAATACTTTGGGACTAAAGTACGGGGGGAGGGCGACACCCTACCGCCCCAGCAACTCCCCCACCATCGCCTCCCACTCCCCTCGCAGATCCCCCGTAGCCACCGGCCGCCCCGCCCTCCGGTACCAGTACCCCGCATTCCCCAGGTCCCCCTCCTTTCGGTGCAGATAGGCATGCACCCAAGCCCCCTCCCGCCCCTCCACCTCCTGCGCCACCTCGTGCGCCCGCTCCCACTCTCCCCGCCCATCCCACCACAGGGCCAACATCGCCCCCCGCCACCCCCTTCCCTCACTCGACAAAAACTCCTCAGCCGTCATCGCCCGCCCCCTCCCATCCGCAGACGCTCGGTCCGCAACAGCAGCAACCCGCCAAAGCAGACCACCAACACAATCCCCAGGGACACCAACCTCGGATGCCGCTCGCGCATTGTCCGCTCGTCCCGCTCCCCCGCAAACCGTGGGTTCCCCCGCTCCGGTCCCATCCGCGCCGCTGCTGCCCTGCCCTCCGCCGCATACCGCCGCGCAAACTCCCCATACTCCGGCGCATGCAGCGCCTCGTCCCCATACAGCAACTCCAGCCTCTCCCCCGCCACCCCCGCGTCAAAGCACACCTGCCGCTCCCTCGTCAGCAGCTCCACCTCTCGCACCGGCAAGGCCTCCGCCCCGCCGTTCTCCACCACTACCCGCACCCGCGCCGCCCCCTGCAGATTGGCGCCCAGCGTCGCCGCCACCCCCAGCCGCTCCTCGGCCAGCAACACCCCATCCCGCTCGGTGTGCAGCCGGTCGATCTCACCTGTATCCGCCTCCTGCTCCCCTGTCGCTGACCGGGCCTCCACCCGCACCGCCCGCCGGAAACTCCCGCGTCCACCTACCTCAAACCGCACCCGCTCCACCGGCACCCGCGCCGGCAAAGCTATCTCCGCCACCGTCGCCCCGCCCTCCTGCCGCACGGCGCTCGTCTGCGCCGCCACCGTGTACAGCGTCTGCCCGCTCCGTGCAGGCGGCACCGTCGCCCCCCGCACCATCCCCACCCCAACCACCCCGGAGACCACCCGCACCTCCACCCTCAACTCCATCACCCGCGTCTCTGCAAGGTGCAGCACCGTGCTCCGCCCCAGCCCCTCCCGGCTTAGATCCCACACTGCAAACTCTCCCATCTCCCGCCCACCCCCCGTCACCACCACGCGCGCCACAAAGTCCCGTGCCGCAAGGTCCAGCACCACATCCGTATAGGCCCGTCCCGGCATCCGCAGCGCAAAGACCACCCCGGCACCACGCCGCTCCACACTCTGCGCTGGCACCGTCTCCGTCTCCTCCACGCTCGTCCCGCTCAGCGTCAATACATACGGCACCTCGCGTCCGTCTGCTTCAACCAAACGCATATCGCGCAACGAGACCGCCGCCCGCGCAAAGATGGCCGGGTCCACCACCGCGCAGTTCAGCCCCGCCTGCCCCGCCCGCACCTCGCGCTCATACCGCATGGCTCCCCGCTCCACACCCGCGCCAAACCCCGTCCCACCCCCGGCCAGTACACCCATCGCCAGCACCCTACCCCACCCCGCCACACGCCGGCCGACGCCCATACGCCCTACTCTATCGCTCTATCTCCTCTCCCTTTCTGCGCAAAATTCCGCGCCGCAGAGTTACCCTCTCTGCACAACCTCATGCCAGAATCCCTCTCCGTCCTTCTCATCGACGACGACGAGCTCAGCCGCGAGGTAATCGAGCTTCACCTCGCGGCGGTCGGGCACATCGCCCTGCCCGCCGAAGACGGGCTCGCCGCCCTCGCTCTCGTCCAGACCCTCCCCGCTCCTCCCAGCCTCCTTCTCTCTGACCTCCACATGCCCGGCCCCACCGGCCCCGCTCTCCTCGCTCTACTCCACCCGCACCTCGCCCCCGACACCCCGGCGATCGCCATGAGCGGCAGCCACCCTCCGCCCGAGCTCATCGTCGGCTACAACGCTTTTCTTCTCAAACCCTTCACCGTCGACCAGCTCCTGGACGCCATCCGCACCGCACAGCAGGACGCCATCGATCTGCCCTCCACCCCGGAGTCCCTCATGTCGCCCCATCTCGCATCTCAAACGCTCACGCCCGCCGTCCTTCCCTCCCTCACAGCCGACGCGGGCACCGAAGACCGCAAAATCCGTGCTGATCCCGCCAACCCTGACTACATCCTCGACCCCGCAATCTTCGACCAGCTCGTCGACATGCTCCGTACCGAGCAGCTCGTCGAGCTCTTCCACCTCTCATTCGGCGAGCTCGAAAAGCATCTCCGGCGAATGCACGAAGCCCTCGCCGCCAACGACAGCGCAGCCTTTCGACACAGCGCCCACACCGTCAAGGGCTCCTTCGCCATCGTCGGCGCGCGCGAACTCCAGGAGCTCGGGGCCACGCTCGAGGCCGGTGCCGGCTCCCCTGCTGACCACCGAGCAACATTGCAGCAAATTCCCCTGGCAGCCGGCCGTCTGCGAGGTATGCTGAGCAGGCGCGGAATCCATCTCGAGCATCACCCTTCCCCCGGCCAGGAGTTCGCATGAATCATCCCCCCGCTCGTCGTTCCTTCTCCTCCACCTACAGCTCACCCACCACGCCCATCCGCATCGTCGTCGCGGACGACCATCCCGTTGTCCGCTTCGGCGTCAAGAATATGCTCCTCAACGAGACCGGCTACGAGGTCGTCGGCGAGGCCGAGGATGGCGACGACGCCATCACCCAAACCCTCGAGCTCGAGCCCGATATCCTCCTGCTCGACCTCCACATGCCCCGCCTCCCCGGTCTGGAAGCCATGCGAGCCATCGTCGGCCGCTCTTCCGGGGTCAAAATCATCCTCCTCACCGCCACCATCTCCACCCAGCAGATCATCGAGGCCCTCCAGATCGGCGCCCGCGGCGTCGTCGAAAAGGCCTCCGTCGTCGGCGAGCTCTCCCGCGCACTCCGCGCCGTGCAGTCCGGCGACTACTGGATCGGCGGCGAGCGCGTCGCCAATCTCGTCGCCAAACTCCGCGAACTCACCGCCAAGGCCGCCGCCGGCAACGAACGCAAGACCTACGGCCTCACCCCGCGCGAGCTCGAGGTCGTCACCTCCATCGTCGAAGGCTGCTCCAACAAGGACATCGCCAAAACCTTCACCATCTCCGAAGAGACCGTCAAACGTCACCTCTCCAACATCTTCGACAAAACCGGCGTCTCCACCCGCCTCGAACTGGCCCTCTTCGCCATCGCCCACAAACTCGTCTCCCTCGACACCTAGCCTCGTCGCACATCGACTCCCTTCAGTTCAACGCACGAACGACCTCCTTCGGCATAGGCACATAGGCCGCCCGTCGCTGCATCCTTTCGCGGCGCCCGCGACTCTGTAACTGCATGCCCGCCTCCAACGGCCACGTCCCCGCCGCCACCCCGCACCGCCACCCGCCCGTCGATGTCCTCGTCATCGGCGCCGGCCCCACCGGCCTCGCCTGCGCCATCGAAGTGCAAAAGGCCGGCCTCTCCGCCCTGGTCCTCGACAAGGGCTGCCTCTGCAACTCCATCTTCCACTACCCCGCCCACATGACCTTCTTCACCACACCCGAACTCCTCGAGATCGGCGATATCCCCTTTCCCAGCCCCAACCCCAAGCCCACCCGCACCGAGGCCCTCGAGTACTACCGCCGCGTCGCCAGCCACTACGCCCTCGACATCCACCAATACGAGACCGTCGAGACCGTCTCCGGTTCGGATAACCACTTCACCGTGCAATCCCAAGACCGCTTCGGCCGCGCCCACACCTACTCGGCCCGCAAGCTCGTCGTCGCCACCGGCTACTACGACCTCCCCAACCGCCTCGGCATCCCCGGCGAGACCCTCCCCAAGGTCCAGCACTACTACGACGACCCCCACCCCTTCTTCGGCCTCGACGTTTGCGTCATCGGCGGCAAGAACTCCGCCGCCATCGCCGCCCTCGAACTCTGGCGCCACGGCGCCCGCGTCACCCTCGTCCACCGCGGCCCCGCCATGCACCGCCACGTCAAATACTGGATCCTTCCCGACATCAACAACCGCATCAAAAACGGCGAAATCACCGCCTTCTTCGATTCCACCGTCACCGCGATACACGAAGACACCATCACCGTCCAGACCCCCATCGAGACACTCACCCTGCCCAACGACTTCGTCTTCGCCCTCACCGGCTACCATCCCGACTTCCGCTTCATCGAGTCGCTCGGCATCCGCCTCAACCCCGACAACGACCAGTGCCCGGTCTGCGACCCCGCCACCCTCGAAAGCAACGTCCCCGGCATCTATCTCGCCGGCGTCATCGTCGCCGGAAATCGCACCCACGAGATCTTCATCGAAAACGGTCGCTTCCACGGCCGCCTCATCGCCGACCACCTCCGCGGCCTCGCCCCCACCGACGACCCCACAGCCCTAGTAGGCGCCCGCACCGCCACCCGCAACCTCGAATAGAGGTCACGCCTGTTCTCTGTCCGTGCGCCAGATATGAAAGGCCGTCCACGCGGGACGGCCTCTCTCACATCCAGGCAAGCTACCGCGCAATCGCCCGAAACGGCACCCCGTCTCGCATCACCACCACGGGCGTGCCCGGAGCGTAGCCGTAGCTGCTCGGCATAGGTGCACTCTGCCCTGCCAGCGGTCCACCCACCACCGCCGCATATGGCCCGTGCTCATACACCGCGGGCGCATAGGCGGGCTGCGGTGCAGGGTCGTACGCCGGTGCCGGTGCCGCATAGCTCTGCTCCATCGGCGGCGCGGGTGGGGGCGCGGGCGTGTACGCCGCCGGTGCCGGCCGCTGCTGCAGCCCATAGGCCGGCTGCGGCGCGCTCAAGTCCGGCACCTCGGTGTCGTCCATGACCTTCAACGTCAGGCGCGTCTCGCCCTTCAGCGTCGGTCGCGGCCCGCGCCGGGGAAGATTCAGCAAGTCAATCGGCCACAGCAGCGGAATCGACCACTCCACTACGTCGCGCACCGGGTGGCCCTTGCCCAGAATCCGCCCTGCCCGGTCCACGTTATAACCCGGCACACCCACCACCTTCGCCTCCAGCGGAATCACCTGGTCGTGCGTCACCATCCGCTCAAACTTCAACTCCATCCAGCCCTTGCCTAACAAGTGGCCAGGATCCTTATAGTCCTCAAACCGCCCCACCAGCACCGTCCCATACGGCAGCGAGTGCCCATAGCTCTCCACGTGCGTCACCCGGCACAGCACCGGATCACCCACCTCGGTCGTCTTCGACGAGAGCTTAGGCTCCGCCACCATGCATTGCACCAGCGATCCCGCCGGTATGATCTGCTCGCCCGCCCACGCCACGGCCGGCGCAGCAATTGCCGTTGCAACTATCGCGAATTGTATGCACTTCCTCATGCCAAGGGCCTCCACATCCACAAACCACGCCGCGACCGCAAACCGGCCCGTCGCTTGCTCCCTCCCGCATCCCGCGCGTCTGCGCAAGTTACGGCTTCTCTGTCGGGGAAAGAACGCCTCCAGAATGCTCCGTGTTAACGCACTCGTCAATCACAATCTGCCAAACACCCCAGCCAAGTTGGTCTGGCGCAAACGCGCGCAGGCACCCTACACAATCAGCATGCAGTCTCCGTAACTGAAGAACCGGTATCGCGCCTCCACCGCGTGCCGATATGCCGCCAGAACAGGCTCCCGGCCCGCAAACGCGCACACCAGCATCAGCAGCGTCGACTCAGGCAGGTGAAAATTCGTCAGCAGACCGTCCACTACCCGGAACCGATACCCCGGCGAGAGAAAGATGGACGTCTCTCCCGAGTGGCCGCGCAGCATGCCGCCTCCTGCCTCGCCCAATCGCGCCTCCGCCGCACAGTGCTCCAGCGTCCGCGTCACCGTCGTCCCCACCGCCACCACGCGCCGCCCCTCCCGCTTCGCCGCGTTGATGGCCGCCGCCGTCCGCTCCGGCAAGGTATACCGCTCGGCATGGAGCCGAATCTCGGCCAACTCCGTCACACGCACCGGCTGAAACGTCCCCAGCCCCACATGCAGCGTCACCCGCTCCACCACCACGTCTCGCGCCGTCAGCCTCTCCAGCATCTCGTCCGTGAAGTGCAGCCCAGCCGTCGGAGCCGCCGCCGACCTCTCCCCCGCCGCATCCCCCGTCCGCGCATAGACCGTCTGGTAGCGCTCCCGATCCTCCGGGGTATTCAGCGCCTCGCGGCCCCGCCGGATATACGGCGGCAGCGGCAGCGACCCGATCCGCTCCACCACCCCCAGAAAGTCCTCCACCGCCCCAAACCGCAGCCGCCGTTCCCCAAACTCCCCCGCCCCCACCACCTCCGCCTCCAACGCGCCCTCGCCAAACACCAGCCGCTCCCCCACAGGAACCTTCTTCGCAGGCCGCACCAGCGCCTCCCACTCCCACTCGCCCACGGCCCCCGTCAACACCACCTCCACCAATCCCGTCGGCCCCGGCGACGACGCCTGCGTCCGCAACCCCGCCCGCCGCGCCAGCAACCGTCCCGGCAGCACCCGCGAGTCGTTCAGCACCAGCACATCGCCCGCCCGCAGCCGCTCCGGCAGGCTCGCAAACAGATCGTTTGCCCATGCCCCCGTCGCCCGATCCAGCACCAGCATCCGGCTCGCCCCCCGCACCTCCGGCGGCCGCTGCGCAATCAACTCCTCCGGCAACTCAAAGCCAAACTCCGCAACCCGCACACCCCCAGTCTACGAGCCGTCTCCTTCCCTTCGCCGCGCCACCACGCGCAGATATTCGTTATGGATCAACACGTGCCTCCGAGGATCCTCAGCCACGTTCGCCTCTGCCCACAACGCCTCCAGCTCCGTCGCCATCGCTGCCTGCCCGGCTGGATCCAGCCGCTCAAAGGCGACCTTGGTGGGCCCAAAGTACGTTCGGAAGAACTCCACCGCGCCGGCCGGGCCCGTCGGGAGATCAAACTCCATCAGCACCCGCTCCATCTGGACTTGCTCAAAATCTCTCTCCAGCCGCGCCCGCACCGTAGCTTCGCCCCCCCAAAGCACCGGCGCCGGCACCCCGGGCGGCGGCGGCACATGCCTGCCGCTGACCCGAAACAGCCGTCCGGAAAACCCCTCCGGCGTCCAGTTCGCCATCGCCAGCAGACCCCCCGGCCGGAGCACCCGCGCCATCTCCTGTGCCACCACCTCGGGCCGCGGCGCAAACATCGCCCCAAACATGCTCGTCACCGCATCGAACTCCCCGTCCGGGTAGGGCAGCGCCTCCGCATCCCCTTCGTCGAAGCGGATCGCGAGGCCCTCTGCCGCCGCCCGGGCGCGCGCCTGCTCCAGCAGATTCGGCGCCAGGTCCAGACCCGTCACCACCGCTCCCGCACGCGCCAGCGCCAAAGACACATTGCCAGTTCCGCACGCCACATCGAGCACCTTCATCCCATCACGAATCGGCAGCGACGCCGCAAACGGCTCGCCCGCGCTCCCGCCGATCTCCTTCGCCACTACGCCAAAGTCGCCCGCCATCCACATGGCGCGCATCGCTCGCTTGATCTGGTCTAGGCTCGGCCCGGAGTCTGTCACGTGCACCTCCGTCTAGGTTGTGGGGAGTTGCGAAATCATGCGCCCCACCAGCCATCAAGTCAAGCCATCCGGCCGGCAGCCGGTCTCGCGACCCTCTCCAACCCACCGTCAGCGCTGCTCCAAACTCATCCCCACCGCCGCGTCCAGGGCTCGCTGCACCGCCCCCAGCTCGACCGCCGCATGCGCCGGCCACGTCACCCACACCCGCGAGAACGGCTTCGGCACGGCAAACCCATCCCAGCTCCGCAGCCTCCACGCCCGCTCCGCCCGCAGCTCAAATGCCCCCACCCACCCTGCGCCGCACAGCGCCGCCAGCTGCACCGCGCCCGCCTTCGCCACGGTCGCCGGGCCCTTCGGCCCATCCGCCGTGAATGCGCAAATCCTCCGCCCTTCGCGAAACGCCCGCTCCATCCCCCTCAGCCCCACACTGCCGCCCCGCGTGCTCGACCCCCGCACCGCCACGAACCCAAGCCGCTCCACCGTCCGCGCAATCAACTCGCCATCAAAGCTCCGGCTGATCAGAATGGCAATCCCACGCCCGCGAAACCGATACGCCGCCAGCAGCAGCGAGCGATGCCAAAACCCATACACCGTCGGCCCCGACACCGTGTCCCCCACCGCCACCCCCGGCGCGCATACCTCCTCAAACCGCAGCGTCGCGCCCAACAGCCGAATCAACCCCGCAGCCAACCACGGCACAACCGCCAACGCCACTCGCTGCCGCCGCGAAAACACCAGAACCCTAGCTGTACTTCAGCCAGCGCATCACCTCGGGCAGGCTCGGCTTCTTGCCGTACATCAGCACGCCCACGCGATAGATACGGCTGGCCACCCACAGAATCGCCCAGATCGTCAGCAGCGTCGCCACGATGGAAAAGGCAATCTCCCACGCAGCCGGCATCTTGATTGCGATCCGCATATACATCATCAGCGGCGTGAAGAACGGAATCAGCGACATCACCCGCGGCACCATCCCGTCCGGATTCGTCACCACAAACCCCAGCCCAAACATGCACAGAGCCAGCGGCATCACCAAAAACATATTCAGCTGCTGCAGCTCCTGCTCCGAATTCGTCATCGCCCCCAGCGCCGCCGCGATCGATGAATACAGCAGATACCCCAGCAGGAAATACACCACGAAGTACACCACCTGCGAGGCCGTCAGCGACACCGACACATGCGTCCCCGTCAGCATGCCGACCAGTGGCGTCGCCGTCAGCAGCACCGCCACCACCAGCCAGATCGCCACCTGCGTCAGCCCCACGCTCCCCACCCCGATCACCTTGCCGGCCATCATCTCCTCCGGCCGGATCGTCGCCAGCAACACCTCAAACACCCGCGACGTCTTCTCCTCGATAATCGACCGCGCCACGTTCATCCCGTACAGCATGATCACGAAGTACATCAGAAAGAACAGGATGTACGCACTGAAGAACGCCCCCTCTGAGCTGTCGTTCTTGCCCGCCTGCGAGCTGTCCAGCGTCACCGGGGCCATCAGCGCGTTCACGTCCGCCACGCCCATGCCGCGGTGCTCCAGCCCCTCCCGCGTCAGCACCGTCCCCAGCGCGCCCTTGATCGTGCCCTGCGTCATAATGTCCGCCCGCGACCGCGGCGTCCACACAAAGTGCGGGCGCTGCCCGGCCGTCGACGCAGGCGTCACCCACAGATACCCATCCAGCTGCTTGTTGGCCAGCTCCCCGTCCAGGGTCGCCCGCGTATCGGCCACCGGCGGCGAAATCACATCCACCACCATCTTGCTGTTCTTGCCGTGCTCCAACTCGTTCCGCAAGTCCGTCGCCAGCTGCAGGTCGCCGGCCCCCGATCCGCCGGACACGATCGTGATGTGCGACTCCGAATGCGCCGTCCTTCCTACCAATGCCGTGCCCAGAATCCCGCCACCCATCAGCAAAGGAATCAACACCGTCATCACCAGAAACGCCTTCGTCCGCACCCGCTCCAAATACTCCCGCCGTGCAATCAGCCATACGTTATGCATGCGCACGCCCTCCCGCCTTCCCACCGTCGGCCACGCCATCACTCATCGGCTCCGCCCCGTCCCGCCCCACCCGCTCAATAAAGATCTCCTCCAGCGTCGGCTCCCGCACCTCAAACCGCAGCACCCGCGTCCCCCGCGCCAACGCCTCCATCAACAACGGTTGCGAGTCCGCCGATACCCCGTCCACCATCCGCAGCCGAATCTCCGCCCGATTCCCGTACGTCCGCGCCTCCTCAATCGAAGGGTGAGACAGAAACCCCGGGTCGCCCTCAAACACCACCTCCACCCGGTTCTGCGGGTACTGACTCTTTACCTCGCGCATCGTCCCCTCCAGCACCACCTGCCCTCGGCTGATCAGCGCGATCGCATCGCACATCCGCTCCACCTGATCCATGCGATGCGTCGAAAACAACACCGTCCGCCCCTCCCCCCGCAGCTCCACCATCGTCTCCAGCAGCAACGCCCCATTCACCGGGTCGAGCCCGCTGAACGGCTCGTCCATAATCACCAGCTCCGGGTCATGCAGCAGCGCCGCAATAAATTGGATCTTCTGCTGCATCCCTTTGCTCAGCTCTTCGGTCTTCTTCGGGAGCGCCTCCGCTATCTCCAGCCGATCGCACCACCGCCGCGCCCGCTCCGCCGCTACCGTCTTGCTCAGCCCATGCAGCTGCCCCAAAAACACCAGCTGGTCCAGCACCCTCATCTTCTTATAGAGCCCGCGCTCCTCCGGCAGATACCCAATCCGCCTCACAGCGTCGCGCGAAAACGGCTGACCAAACAGCCGCACCTCGCCCGAATCCGGCACCGTCATCCCAATCATCATCCGGATCGAGCTCGTCTTGCCCGATCCATTCGGTCCCAGCAGCCCAAACATCGTCCCCGGCTCAATCCGCAGGCTCACCCCGCGCACCGCCTGCTTCGTGTCATAGCTCTTCGACACACCCCGCAACTCCACAATCGGCGCCGCCACAGCAGCCATAAACCCTCACTCCAAAGCCTTCCTCCTCAAGTCTACTCGCGCGAGCCCGCAAGCCGCGGCCCAGAGCTCAGCCCTCCTCCGCCGCATGGTAAACGTCCGCCCGGGCCCAACCTCATGTCGTAAAGGACTCGACCATGCCCACCTCCTCTCGCCGAGCCGTCCTCCTCGGCTCCACCGGCGTTGCCCTTGCAGCAGCTGGAACCTGGCTCTGGAACCTCCACCAGCACATCCCCTCGCCCAACCCGCAGGCCGAACAGCGCTTCGCCGGGCGCAGGCACGCCTCCTCCGCGAAAACGGCAACACCGTCCCGAGCGTGTCCGCCGCCTCATCCTCGTCTGCGAGCCCGCCGCAGCTCAGCCACTATCCCCGGACCCAATCGCCTCTTTGCCATGCGCGGCATCAACGGCCTCCTCTATTCCACCGTCATGCGACCCGGTGCGGCGGCCACAGCGGAAGGCTTCCGCCGCATCCTTGTGGCCCACCCGGAACGCCTCTCCCCAACCCTCCTCGACTGCTGCACCGCAGCGTCCGAGATCCCCGGAGCCACCGAACGTTGGATCACCCTTCTCCAGGACACCCACAGCGCCTCCGGCCACTCCACTCTCACCTACGCCCTCCGCCCCGAGCTCGCCAGGCTCCGGGTTCCTACGCTCCCCCTCTGGGGAGACCACGACAGCTTCGGCCCGCCCGCCCTCGCTTTCCAGATGGCCTCTGTCATGCCCCACGCGCAAGCCGTCACCCTGCCCGACGCCGGTCATCTCGCCTGGCTGGATCAGCCCGCCCTCACCGAAAACCACCTGCGCACCTTTCTCCAGGCCTGAGACCATGGCATCCTTCACCACATGACCTCGCGTCTCCTCTCCCTCGTTCTTGTCTCGTTCGTCCTCGCCACAGGAGCCCTCGCTCAAGAAGCCGGGGCCTGGCATCCCCTCAGCAACACCGCCCGCTCCATCACCGGCGAGCTCGTCTTCTCCAAAGACAGGATCTCGATCAACTTCAACTCCTTCCCCCTGCTCCTCGACCGCGCCCTCCAACCAACTGAAATCTCCGCCATCGTCGACACGGACGATCCCTCCCCCGCCGGCCACCTCTTCCGCCTCTCCGTCGCCGCCCCCAAGCTCTTCCTCCACCACAACACCCTCTGCGGCTCCGAACCCGTGCAGTGGCTCACCACCGTCGTCACCGGCAGAACCCTTCAACTCGCCTTCTTCTCCGGCGCCCACGCCCCTACACTCACCGCCGAGGCCGTCCGCAACTCCACCAATCTCTGCGGTACCTACACCTACACGCGATAGTCGGCAACGCAGGCTCTCCGCCGTTCGCTACCGCGCCGCGACGGGTGCGTCCTCCGTCGTCTCATCCACAATCTTGTAGCTCGCGGGAATGGCAAACATCGTCGCGGGCGGCTCCGCTCGATCCACCTTGGTCACCGCCACCAGCTGCTCCCCCGTGCGTGGATCATCATGGCGGATCATGGTGTAGATGGAAAGCGCCGGCGCGTACCAGGTCTCGTCCACCACCACTACCGGCTTCCCGGTCCCGCTCGTCGCGGCCGGTACCGTGTGCTCGCGCCTCACACCCGTCAACTCCACACCGTCCATCATCTTCGTCCCCAGTGCCGTCTCCGCCTCGTCCTCGAGCCGGGGCCGCTGCAAGGGCGGCAAGGCACGCTCCGGCTCACCCTGCGGCGCCCGCAACGTCACCTCCCGCGCCAAATGCCGGGACGGCAACAGGGTAATGCTCTGCCGGCTCGCGGGATCATAGATACGCGCCGAGAGCAGGGCCGGCTCCCCGCGAAACTCGGTCGAAACCATCTCCCGCCGCTCGTTGTAGATTCGCCCCGAAGCCGTCCGCGCAATCCGGTTGTGCGTCGTCGTCACATGCTCGGTGCCATCCGGCAGCTTCGCGTGCGACACAATCTGCACCGTCGCCGAAAAGGGCGAGCCCGCCACAGGCGTCACAAAGATGCCGCCAACCGCGACATGCACACCCCGGTACGGCCGCGGCATGGCACCATCAGGCGCCGCGCTCTGTGCCATGGACATCGCCGGAGTCAATCCCGCCAGCAGCACCCACCGCGCCACACCGTGCATAGGCCACCTCGAAGAAAGACTAACCCAACCCCATTCACTGTCCGCCAACATCGTGTCGGGTCGACACCAGGTGCCTCGACGGAAACCATGCCAAGGGTCGCTCAAAGCACCGCCGCGCTCCGCAGCCTCCGCTGGAAGTATCGCTCCAGCATCCCCACCCCAAACCCTAGTAAATCCCGCTCTAACCCGCGCCCCCAACCCTTTCCAACCACGTCACCCACCCCCTCCCGCAGCACCGTCCGTACCGCCGCCACCGTCTCTGGCTCCATCTTTACCGCATCTCGCCGCCAATCCTCTCCGCACAGCACACCATCCACCGTCGGCGACCACCACACCGCCTTCCCCTGCAGATCCACCCCGCACGCCACACAGTGCCCCAGCGCCGGCATCAGCCCCAGCAGCCGCGCCACCCACACGCAGAAGTAAGCCGCCGGCAACACCGCCTGCCCCACCCGCATCTCCCCCAGGACCGCAATCAGCAGTCGAAACACTGCGTCTTCCGCCGCCTGCTCGGGCAGCGCCTCCTCCACCACCTCCGCCAGCAACTGCAGTCCCGCCGTTCGTTCCCAATCCACGGGGTCGCTCAGCGGTGACGAAATAATCTCAAACGCATCCAGCCGCAGCAGCTCCTGCTTTGGCCGCTCCGTGTACCTCGCCAGCACCACCGTCATCGGCTCCAGCGCCCCTCCAAACCGTCGCCGACTCCGCATCGCGTGCCGTGCCACGCCCTTCACCCTTCCCTGCTCCCGCGTCAGCAGGCTCACCAGGAGGTCCGCCTCCTCAAACGGCCAGCTCCGCAGCACGATCGCCGCTCCCGTGTGCGCAATCGTCCGCCCCTCGCCGGCCAAGCCTACCTCCCAAACTGCCGCAGGTGGTGGTCCGTGTGAAGCCATCCCCAACGCATCCAGTCGCGAGTCCTCATGCGCCCAAAGATCGGGTGATCCGTCTGCAACTCCCGAAGTCTGCCAAACCGCTGCAGCCCCTCCAGCAGCACCGCATGGTCCGCCGCAAACTCCCCCACCCGCACCCGCTGCTCTCCCCGCCGCAGCTCGGGCACTGTCGGCAGACCGTGCGGCCATCGCAGTGGCGACCACAACGCAATCCACTTCACCAACCCGCGCGGCAGCGGCGACGCCACCCGCGCTACCGGCTCCTCGCCGAGCGCCATCCGAAACGCTCCGTCAACGTGCCGCACCATCTCACCCACGCGCATCACACCCCACTGCGCCTCGTCCGTCGCCCGCAGCGACTTCACGCGCCGCTCCACATCCTCAAAACACACCCTATCGCCCAAGTGCATCATCGACACTCCAACAGACAGCAACGCGCAGCTCGGAAATGAGCTGCGCGCGCCAACCTCGCTGAATGCCTATCGACCGAAATGCGTGGCGTTCTTCTCTGTAAAAGCCGCCCACTTGTCCGGCAGATCATCCCCCGCATAGATCGCCGACACCGGGCACACCGGCACGCACGCCCCGCAGTCGATGCACTCCACAGGATCGATAAACAGCTGCTCGGTCTCGCCATACCCATTCTCATCCTTCTTCGGATGAATGCAGTCCACCGGGCACGCATCCACGCACGCCGTGTCCTTCGTCCCAATGCAGGGTTCCGCGATCACATACGCCATCTCACTCTCCTCCCAATCCCTTCCAAACTGTTGTTCCCAGACCTCGATCATAGCAGGGGCAGCAGGCCGCCAGCCCTTATCGCTCGCCCGCCCTTCGTCTCGCCGCAAACTCCGCCGGCGATGGAATTTCGCCCACCTCACGCCCCGCAAACATCTCCTGAAACAGGTGCGTCAGCTCCGGCCCGATCGCCCCGTTGGTCGCCAGCGTCTCCCGGCTGTCCAGCATCCAATCACCCCCCTCGAAGTGGGTCACGCTGCCACCCGCCTCGCGCACCAGCAGCACCCCAGCCGCCGTATCCCATGGGTTCAGATGAAACTCCCAAAAGCCATCCAGTCGCCCGCACGCCACATACGCCAGATCGAGCGCCGCCGACCCCGCCCGCCGCACCCCGTGCGACCGCAACGTAATCTGCTGGTAAAAGTGAATATTCGGCGACCGGTGCCGCTTGTGGCTCGGAAACCCCGTCGCCGTAAGCGCCTCCGCCAACGCCGCCGTCCCCGAAACCCGCACCGGCCGACCATTCAGCCACGCCCCCTTGCCCTTCTCCGCCAGAAACAGCTCATCCCGCAACGGGTCATAGATCACCCCCGCCACCAGCTCGCCGTCCTCGCCCTCCGCCATCCCCGGCCGCCTCCGCTCGCACCCCATCGACACACAAAACACCGGAAACCCGTGCGCGAAGTTCGTCGTCCCGTCCAGCGGATCCACATACCACCGGAACTCCGCCTCCATCGCCTCGCGCGTCCCCTCCTCGCCAAACACCCCCTCGCCCGCGAACTCCGCCGCCAGCCGTTGCTTGATTAGCGCCTCGCTCGCCCGGTCCGCCTCCGTCACAATATCCACATCGCCCTTGTACTCCGCGCGCACACCGCGCTCCCAATACCCCTTCAGCAGCGCGCCCGCCTCCCGCGCAATCCCCGCCGCCCGCTCCGCTCGCTCCAGCTCCACCGCGCCTCCCGATTCCTTCGCCTTTATTTTGCCTCAGAACCAGCCTCAACGGCCATCAATAAAGTAGCCCTTACGGTACCGAAGTGTATCGGCCCCCGCCAACGCGGGCCTGGTCAGCGTCACCGTAATCCGCCGGAACCGATCATCCCGCCCAGCCTTTGGCGCGTAATACCCCAGCACATACTGCGTCCGCAGATCGTCCGACACCTTCGCAAACGCCGCATCCAGCTGCCTCGGATCCTCCACATAGTAGAACCGCCCGCCCGTGTCGTCCGCCATCTGGATCAGCGCGTGCTCCCCGCCCGTGTTGCGCCCCGCATCCGCCGCCACCGGCACCACAATAATCGCAAAGATCGCCACCCCCGCCCGCTGCGCCTGCTCGACCGCCTGCCCGTACGTCGACTTGTTCTTCGAGTCGCCCCCGTCGCTGATCACCACCAGCACCCGCCGCCGCCCGCCCGTCGCGCTCGTCTCCCCCAGCCGCTCCGACGCCAGATACACCGCGTCATACAGCGCCGTCTCATCCCCCCGCGTCACCTCGCGCAGCCCCGTATCAATCCGCTGCCGGCTATTCGTAAACGGCACAATCTCCCGCACCGCGTCCGCAAAGTCCATCAGGTCCAGCTCGTCCTGCTCCCGCAGCAGCGCCTTCACAAAGTGCTTCGCCGCCTCACGCTCCAGCCGCGCGCTCGTCAGCACCGTCTCGCTCGCATCGATCGCCAGCACAATCGACAGCGGCGTCGCCGACTCGCGCTCAAACACCGCAATCGTCTGCGGCCGACCCTCGTCCGCCACCGCAAAGTCCCCCTTCTCCAGCCCGCCCACCGGCACCCCGCCCGCATCCACCACCGTCACCGGCACCTGCACCAGCCGCGTTTGCACCTCGATCGTCGGCGTCTCATCTCCCAAGCCCCGCGGAGCCTGCGGTTCGCCAGCCGCCTGAGCCCCAGCCGGCGCCGGCCGCCTCACCACCGGCGCCTGCGCCACCCCCGCCCGCAACACCATCGCCAAACCCAACACCGCCCCAAGCCCAGCCCTCACACCCCACCATCCCCCGGCGCCGCCGGCACAATCTCCTCCGGAAACGGCTCCCCATCCGCCCACACCGCGCCGTCCGCAAACTGCTCCTTCTTATAGATCGGCACCGTCCGCTTCAGCGTGTCGATCACCCACCGGCACGCCTCAAATGCCGCGCCCCTGTGCGCGCTCGCCACCGCGATCAGCACACTCGTCTCCCCCACCTCCAGCCGGCCAAGCCGATGCACGATCGCCACCTCCCGCACCCCGAACCGCTCCATCGCCTCCGCCCGCAGGCCCCGCATCCGCTCCAGCGCCATCCCCTCATACGCGTGGTAGTCCAGGTACAGCGTCCGCCGCCCCCGCGTGTTGTCCCGCACCACCCCGTCGAAGACCACCGCCGCCCCGTCCGCGCCGGCCTTCACCGCCTCCAGCAGCGCCCCGCCGTCGATCCGCTCCCGCACAATCGCCACCATCTCGTCCATCCCAGCATTAGACGTGATTCGCACCCCGCCCGCTTACCCGCCGCTCACCGGCGGCAGCAGAGCCACGACATCCCCCGCCCGCACGGCCGTCCCCCGCCCCGCGTACACCTCGTTCACCGCCACCGCCACCGACCCCCACACCGACCCGCCCGCGCCCCCAGCCCTCTCCCGCACCTGCTCCAGCACCTCCCCCGCCGTCGCCCCCTCGGCCGCCTCCACCTCGCACTCCGCCGCCCCCACCACATCCCGCAGCATCCCAAACAGCAACACCCGCACCCGCATCAACCCTTCTTCTTCCCGGAAGCCTTCTTCCCCGCGGCCTTCTTCCCCGAAGCTTTATCCTTGTCTCGGATCGCGTGGTACTCCTCCAGCAGCTCCTTCCCCTTCGCCGCCAGCTTCCGCTCATCCGCCTCGCTCTGCGGCACCGGCTCGCCCCAGGCCGCCGCCTCCAGCGCCTGCCGCGTCGGCTCCCCCTTCGCGTCCTTCACCGGCCCCTGCGGATGCGCAAAGTGCCGCCGCAAAAACGACCCCTTCCGCACCATCTTCTCCGGTGTGTCCGCCTTGCCCTTCACCCCCGGCCGCAGGTTCAGCCCCTCCTTCTCCTTGTAGTACTTCCGCCCCTCCGCGTTCAGCCCACCCTTCGGATCCTTCCCCTTCGCCAAGCTCGGAGCCTTCTTCGCCGCCGCAGCCTTCTTTGCCGGTGCGCTCTTCTTCGTCGGTGCGCTCTTCTTCGCCGGTGCGCTCTTCGCCTGAGCCTTCTTCGCCGGTGCGCTCTTCTTCGCTCGAGCCGGTGCCTTCTTCGCCGCAGCCTTCTTCGCCGTCGCCATGCACCCTCAGATGCCGGCCGCCGCCGCCGCGCAAAGAAGAAGGCGGCGACCCGTCGAGGTCACCGCCCATCCGCGAAGCAATCTGTGCAAGCTCAAGCCGTCGCCTGCAGCACATCCTCCCGCACGCTCTCGTCGCGCGCCGCCTCCCGCCGGGTCTGCGGCAGCGCCACCGCCAGCACATCCTCAAACCGCGACGCGTAGTGGATCGTCACCCCCTCCGTCTGGTCCGGCGAAAGGTCCTCCTCCACGTTGGTCTTCACGTCGATCGGCAGAATCACGTCCCGCACGCCCGCTCGCTTGGCCGCCAGGAACTTCTCCTTGATCCCGCCAACCGGCAGCACATTGCCGCTCAGCGTGATCTCGCCCGTCATTGCAAGCAGCGGCCGCACCGGCACATCCGTCAGCAGACTCACCAGCGCCGTCGCCATCGTCACGCCCGCGCTCGGCCCGTCCTTCGGAATCGCGCCCGCCGGCACGTGGATGTGCAGATCGATATCCTTCAGCACATCCTCGTCCAGCCCCAGCGTCGTCGCGTTCGACCGGACCCACGTCAGCGCCGCCTGCATCGACTCCTTCATCACGTCGCCGATCTGCCCCGTCATCGTGAAGCCGCCCTTGCCCTTCATCTTGTTGGCCTCGATGAACAGCACGTCGCCTCCAGCCGGCGTCCACGCCAGGCCAACCGCCACGCCCGGCCGCCTCGTCCGCTCGGCGATCTCCGTGTCCACGCGCACCTTGATGCCGCCAAGGAACTCGTGCACCAGCTCCGGCGTCACAACCACCTTCGCCGTCTCGCCCTCCGCGATCCGCCGTGCCACCTTGCGGCACACCGTGCCAATCTGCTGCTCCAGCCGCCGCACGCCCGCCTCCCGCGTGTAGTGCCGCGCAATCAGCGCCACACTCTCCGTCGGAAACTCGATCGCCTCGGCAAAGCTCGGCACCGTCTCCGCCGTGGTCGCCGGCCCAGGTTCGGCATCCTGCGCGTCTTCGGTCGTCGGCTCGGTCGCGGCTACCGGCTCCTTGGTCAGGCCGTTCTCCGCCGCCTGCCGCGGAATCAGATACCGCTCCGCAATATTGACCTTCTCCTCCTCCGTATACCCCGTCAGCTCGATGATCTCCATGCGGTCCAGCAGCGGCGCCGGAATCGTGTCCAGCTGGTTTGCCGTGCAGATAAACAGCACCTTGCTCAAATCGAACGGCTGGTCCAGGTAGTTGTCCCGGAACGTGTTGTTCTGCTCCGGATCCAGCGTCTCCAGCAACGCGCTCGCCGGATCGCCCCGGAAGTCGCGCCCCAGCTTGTCGATCTCGTCCAGCATGAACACCGGGTCCTTCACCTCCACCCGCTTCAGGTGCTGAATGATCTGCCCCGGCAGCGCACCGATGTACGTCCGCCGATGCCCGCGGATCTCCGCCTCGTCATGCATGCCGCCCAGCGAGATCCGGCTGAACTTCCGTCCCAGCGCCCGCGCGATCGACCGCCCCAGCGACGTCTTACCCACGCCTGGAGGCCCAACAAAGCACAGAATCGGCCCCTTCATATCCGGCTTCAACCGCCGCACGCTCAGGTAGTCCAGGATCCGGTCCTTCACCTTCTTCAGGCCGTAGTGGTCCTCGTCCAGGCACTCCTTCGCCTTCTTAATGTCCACCTCGCCCGCGCTCGTCTTGCCCCACGGCAGCACCGCCAGCCACTCCACATAGTTCCGCGTCAGGCTGTAGTCCGCCGCCATCGCGTTCATCCGGCTCAGCCGCCCCAGCTCCTTCAGGGCGTCCTTCTTCACCTCCTCCGGCATCCCCGCGTTCTCGATCTTCTCCTTCAGCTCGGCAATATCCTTCTGCGTGTCGTCCTGGTCGCCCAACTCCTTCTGGATCGCCTTCATCTGCTCGCGCAGGTAATAGTCCCGCTGCGAGTGCTGCACAGAGTCCTGCACCTCGCTCTGGATCTTGTTGCGCAGCTGCTGCACCTCCAGCTCCTTCGCCAGGTGCTTATTGATCCGCTCGAGACGCGCCCGAACCTCCACCGTCTCCAGCAGCTCCTGCTTGTCGCTGGTCGTCAGAAACGGCAGGTTGGCCGCCACAAAGTCTGCCAAACGCCCCGGCTCCTCAATATTGAGCGCAATCGTCTGCAGATCGTCCGACAGCGTCGGTGACGCCGCCACAATCTTCTGGAACTGCTCCACCACGCTTCGCTGCAGCGCCTCAAACTCGCGCGAGCCCTCCGCCTCCACGTCGGCCAACTCCTCGGCCTCTGCCACTAAAAACGGCGTCATCTGCGTGTACTCCCGCACCCGCACCCGCTCGTTGCCCTCCGTAAACACAAACAGGCTCTGGTTCGGCATCTTCACAACCTTGTGCACCGTCGCCCGCGTCCCCACCGCGTGGAGGTCCGTCGGCTCCGGCGCGTCCTGCCGCGCATCCCGCTGCGCCACCACAAGGATCGTCTTCTCGTCGCCAAGCGACTGAATCAGCTGAATCGAGCTCTCCCGGCCCACCGTCAACGGCAACACCGCATGCGGAAACAAAACCGTGTCCCGCACCGGCAACACCGGCACAGCGCGACCAGATCCACGCTCCTGCCCTTCACCCGCCGCCTTGCTCCCGGTCGGCCTGATTACACTTACGAATTCATTCGGCATTGAGTGTTCCCCTATCAGATTTCCTCTATCTGATGCATCCCCTCAGCGTTCGGTCGCAATCTAACTCCGCCCCACCTCCATCCCCGCCCGGTACCGGCCCAACTCCTGCACCTCCCCGCAACACCCCCGTAAACTCTCCAAAACTGCCTCCGCAACCCCCTCCAACCCCCACCGTAGATCCACATAAAACACGTATTCCCAGGGCCTACCAGGCACTGGCCGAGACTCAATCCGCGTCAAATCCGCGCCCGCCGCCGCCATCCTCTCCAGCGCCCGCACCAGCGACCCCGGCCGATGCTCCAGCCGAAATGCCACCGACATCTTGTTAACCACAATGCCTTCAATCATTTGCAAGGCGAGCTCCCGCCGCACCACCGTGTGAAACCGCGTGTAGTTCTCCGCGTCGTCCTCCAGACCCCGCTCCAGCACCACACCCCCATACACCTCGGCGGCCAGCGCCGGCGCAATCGCCGCCCCATCCCGCACCCCCGCCTCCACCAGATGCCGCAAACTTCCCGCCGTGTCGTAAAACGGCACCACCTCGATCTCCCGGTGCGCGGAAAGCCAATGCCTGCACTGAGATAGCGCCACCGGGTGCGACAACACCCGCCGAATGTCCTCCTGTCGCACCCCCTCGGCCGCCAGCAGTGCATGCCCAATCCGCAGCCGGAACTCCGTCACCAGCGCAATCGGCTTGCCCAGCAGCAGGTCATAATGGTCCACCACCGAGCCATGCAGCGTGTTCTCAATCGGCAACACCGCCGCGTCCACAGCCCCGCCTAGCAGGGCGTCCAAGACCTCCTCCGATCGCGCACATCCCACCACCTCGGCCCCGGGATGGAGCGCCATCGTCGCCATGTGGCTGTTCGACCCACGCTCTCCCTGAATCGCAACCGTCCTCACCACTACGCTCGACCTACTTTCTGCTGCCTCGAATCCGGTTGCAACCCCATCAAACATCCCTCTTCTTCTTACGATGGCAACCTACGCCTTTCCCATCGCAACCTACCTCCAGGCACCGGGGCTCGCACGCACACGCCTCGGACAACCGCCTCGCTTGAAGGAGACAGGTCGATGCTCTGGACGATCACCATCATTCTTTTCATCTTGTGGCTTGTGGGTCTGGTCAGTAGCTATACCCTCGGCGGCTGGATTCATATCCTGCTGGTCCTCGCGGTCATCATCTTAATCTTCAACTTGCTTTCAGGCCGTCGCGCTCTCTGATCCAGGGCCCATGAGCATGAACGATGCTCCTTCTGCGAGGAGCCATCACCCATGCCGACGCAGCACCACATCCGCAGCTACCGCAGCAAAAAACACCACCGAGATCAATCCATTCAGAGTAAAGAACGCGGCATTCATCCGCCGGAGGTCCCTCGGGCTCACCAGCAGATGCTCATAGACCAACAGACCCGCCACGACCGCTAGCCCCACGTACGCCACCGGCCCCATCCCAAACAAACGCAAAAGCCAGACCAGCAGGCCCAGCATCACTACATGCATCCCGCGCGCCAGCGCAAAAGCCCCCTGCAGGCCGAAGGCGGCCGGTACGCTGTACAGTCCAACTCGCCGGTCATGCTCAACGTCCTGACACGCGTAGAGCACATCGAAGCCGCCAACCCAGAGCAGCACCGCCAAGGTTAGAACCACGATTCGCCAGTCAAGCGATCCTCGAACTGCAATCCACGCCGCCGACGGCGCGATGCCCAACGCCAGCCCTAGCACCAGGTGAGACCACCGCGTCAGCCGCTTCATATAGCTGTAGAGCAACACCACAGCCAACGCCACCGGCGCCAAGAGCAGGGTCAAGCGGTTCAGCATCGCCGACGCCCCCAGAAATCCCAGAGAACACACCACAACAAAACCCAACACAAATCCACGGCCCAACTCACCCGTCGGCAACGCTCGCTTCGCCGTACGCGGATTCGCACCGTCCAACTCAGCGTCGACCCACCGATTAAAGGCCATCGCCGCCGATCGCGCCAGAACCATGCACACCACGATCCACCCCAGCACACGCAGCGGCGGCCAGCCCTCCGCAGCCAGCACCGCCCCACTCAGAGCAAATGGAAGCGCAAAGATCGAGTGCTCCCACTTGATCATCTCCAGCGTCACCGCCGTGCTTCGCACCAGTCTTCGCATCTCTTCATGCTAAGCCAAGGCGGCGACCACGCGACTACCGGCTTCCACCCTGCTTTCCCGCAACCTGCAGATCGTTCGTCACCTTGAAGACGCCCGGAACCTGATTCGCTCGAATGTTCGCCACGTCCTTATCCGCCTGGCTGTCCACAACTCCCGAAAGCGTCACATTTCCATTCACCACCGTAATCCGGATCGGCTTC
Source organism: Acidobacteriaceae bacterium (assembly GCA_965218895.1). Taxonomy (GTDB): domain Bacteria; phylum Acidobacteriota; class Terriglobia; order Terriglobales; family Acidobacteriaceae; genus Edaphobacter. The sequence goes on from CBDCMI010000012.1 coordinate 145,369, forward strand.
GCCGGATCGATCGCATACCGGTTCAACTGGGGCGCTCCATAGATCGCACGCGCCTCTGCAATGCGAATTCGGTCGTCCATCGGCGAGGGCGGCGCCACCTCAATATTGTCAATTACATCCTTCACACCCGGGTAGTTCGCCACCAAGCCCACCGCCGAGCTCTTATCCACGGGCCCATAGGCCACGCCGCCCAGCGTCACCACACCGTTATTTACCCCGATCGTCAGTGCGTTAAAGGCCGTCGTGCCATAGCCCACGCGGTCGTACGCCAGCTTCTCGGCCAGCTTGTTGCGCAACGTCGCATCCTCTACCGTGGGCCCGCCGACTTCGACGTCGTTCTGAACACCCTTAACGTTCTTGCGGTGGTGCGCCTTGTTCTCCGCGTCTTCCTTGTCCGCATAAACCGGCACCGTTCCGGTCAGGGTTACCTCGCCGTTCGCAACAGCCACCCTGACCCCGTTAAAGCGCTTGCTCCCGAGCGATTTAACCACGTCACCCTGTACCTGCTGATCGTTGGGACCACTGCCGACACTCGCCGCCGTCGCCTGCGACAGCACCGTCGCTCCCGGCCCTAAAACTCCCACTCCGATCCCTAGCGCCAAAGCCCAACTGCTAATCTGTCGCATCGCTCGCTCCCGCGGCACCCAATCCCAGATCGGCAGCCGCTAAGTACGTGCCATATGACGCCGCCGTCCCGGGGAACGCTTCCTACCCCTGAAAAGATTTTGCCGCCGCAAACGCGCCTCAGTGGTATCGCTTGCGAATCTTGTACACAATGCTGAACACACCAGTCTCATCCCGCGTCAGCACCACCGACTGATTGTCATTCAGCGCATACGTCACCTGAATCAGTTGCTGCGTCTGTGCGTTCACGTTGGTCGCGAACACCACCGAAACCTGGCGCGAAAGCTGCTGCTGCACCGTGATGCGCGGCCCGGTGTTGCCCAGCGTCCCCACAAACGCAGGATCAATCTTCACGCTGCCGCCGCCAAACAACTTGCTCACCCGGCTGCTCAGCGTTGCGTTCAGCGCCCCGCTCAACAGTGCGCTCGTCGTCGGATCCGTCCCAGCCTGCTGTGCCTGCGTGCTGTTGATCGACGCCTCTTCCTGTGTCTTGCCCAGGGCCAGCAGATTAAAGATATCCGCCTGACTCAGCGGCGGCTCGCTCCGATACGTCGGCTTGAGCGAGTTCGTCGTCCCATGCACGCCAATTGTGATGTCGTAGTTCTCCACCCGCGCCGTCGCGTCCAGATCGATCACCGGGTCGATCCGAACGGGGTTCGTAAAGTAAATATCGCCGCGCTGCAGCTGATACTTGGTTCCCGCAAAGGTGGCGCTGCCGTCTGTAATCTGGACCCGCCCCAGCACCGAAGGCTCCGCCAGCGTTCCCCGCGCGGTCAGATCCACTGTCCCCGCCAGCTTCGCGTACGAGTTCTGAAAGTCAAGCTGCGGCGCACTCTGGAGGTGAATATCCAACCGGATCTTGTTCAGGACCGAAGCAGGATCGGGCGGCGCACTCACCCCGCCCGACCCGGCAAACGCCGCAAAGTCTACGTCCGGACCGACGTTGAACCGCGTAACCAGCACATTCCCGCTCAGCAATGCTCCGTCACTCCCACCCTGCAGCCGCAGCGTCGCGTTCGCCGTCGTGCTCAACCCGTTCAGCCGATAGCGCACCTTCTCCGCCGTCAGAGACAGATCCGCATACAGACCTCCCTTGTACATCGCGAACCCGGCAAAGGTCAGCTGGCCGCCGCCCGTCGTTGCCTTCAGCTGCTTCACCTCCAGCCGGTTCTCATTGAACTGCAGCTGCCCGTTCAGGTTCGTTAGCCCGTTCGAAAGCCCCACCATCTCCGCATCCACATGCTGGAAGTCCACCGTCCCCGTCAGAGCCGGATCCTTCGTCCGTCCCTCCGCCGCAATGTCAAAGACGATCTTCCCATCCGCCGTCACGTCGCTGCTGAACGTGTGCGCGATCGCCGGGTTGATGCTCCCGTTCGCCTTTACGTTCAGGCGGCCGCCCTTCGGATTCGTCACACCCAGCAACTCCGCCGTGCCGCTCGCCTGTAGATCCGTATCCAGTCCCACAATGTGCAGACTGTCCAGCGTTGCGGTCCCGTGCGCCAGCGTCACGCGCAGCGGACTTACCGCATGCAGCTCATAGCCCTGCACTGTCGCAGACAGGGGATCGAGCACCGCCGTCCCGCTCAGCTTTTCGGGCGTCTTCAGCGGGCCCGACACCGTCACCCTCCCCGCGATCTTCGACGACACCTTGCCCGAGCCCGGCGCAAAGATCGCCATCGGCTGCTGCAGGTCCAGGTGCTCCAGCGTCGCCTGCGCCTGCGTCTGGTAGTCGCCCACCAACTGCGTCGTCGCCGTCGCCTGCAGCTTCGCGCCCGTCAACTCGCTGTTCAGCGTCACATAGCCGACCTTGCCCTCGGTCCGCGCATCCACCGCCGCCTGCCCCAGTGGGGTCCCGTTGTACATTAGATCGTTCAGCCCCACGTGCGCCTTCAGCCCCGGCTCCTGTACTGTTCCCCGCGCATCCGCGTTCAGGCTGATCACCCCATCTACCGGCAGGTTCTTCGCCTTCACCACGTCGAACTTCGACAACCGCAGATCATCCCCCTGCACATGGGCCTGCAACTGCTCAGTTGCCAGGTTGTAGCCGCCGTTGCCCGTGATCTGCATCCCGTGCAGCTTCACCAACAGCTGCGTTGCCGTCACCTGCTTGCCCGCAACCGACGCGTCCACCAGCACCGAGTCGTAGTGCTCGCCATACGCTAGGCCGTTGACGAGTCTCACCTCGCCCGCGCCGCTCAGCGTCTTCAGCGTGCCGTTCACCTTGGCGTTCACCGAAAGCGTCCCCGTCACCGGGTACTTGCCCTTCTGTCCGGCGATGTCCAGCACATCCTCGAGCGCCGCGTCGTTGAGCCCCACCGTCGCGTTCACAGTGGTCCCGTCATCCCACACGTACTCCACCACATGCCGCCGGGTCACCTCACGCCTCGGCGCAAACGAGCCCGCCACCTGCAGCACCGCAGACCCACGCCTGATCGTCGACGAGGCAACCGAAACACCCCTGTCCGGCCGATACTCCGCATCCGCTGTCACCGAATCGATATGCACATCCGCCGTCGTGCCCGCGTGTAACAGCAGATCGGTCGCATTCAGGTGCCCCTGGACATCCAGGTCTTTCAGCCGCCCGCGTGCCGTGCCCTGGAAGCCCAGCGACCCATGCAACACAATGGGCAGCGCCGCCGAACCCTTCTTGCCGTTCGCCTGCACACCCAGCGTCGTCAGCAACTGGTCATACTCTCCCAGGTCCCGCACGTTCACGTCTGCCCGCAGCTCGGTCTGCGGATCGCCCTTGTTTACCCCCAGCACCCCGCTCGCCTCCACCGTCGACTCCGGCGTCCGCGCCACAAAGCGATCGATGTTAATCACCTGCCCTTTGCCTCTGTAGTGCGCCACCGCCTCCCCCGTCAGCGGAATATTCGCTAGTGCTCCTCGCCCCCGAATCCCTGTCGGCTGGAACTTCACATCCGCGTCCACGTTTACCGTGTCCGCGATCTCGGTAGCCGGCCCGCCCCACTCCGCCTTCACCGGCCCGCTGAACGCCGTATCAAACCCAAGATCATTCGTCGTCGGCGACGCAATCGCCAGAAGCGTCCGCAGCCCAATCCGATCGATCGTCACATTCAGCAGCGCGTGCGCCCGATTTACTGGTGTCAGCGCCACAGTGTTCACCGGCGGCTTTGCCCCCACGCCCACCGCCGCCTTGTTCGCCGTCGTCGCCGCCGCAACCGTCGTCGGACTCTGCGTTGGCGCGCTCGGCGGCACCTCGCCCAGCCAGTTCGAAACCCGCAGCTCGCCCCGCGCGCTTCCACCCTCCTGCAGCGTTCCCGTCAGCGCCGTCAACAGCAGCTCCGTCGGTGTCACGTGCAGATCCGCCCCGCCGTTGATGTTATGCAGCCTGAGATTCGCGTCCCGATACCCCGCGTCGTGCAGCTTCACCTGACCCACCACCAGATACCCCGCCGTGCAGTCCGGGTCGGGCGGCAACACCTTCGTGCTCGGCTGCGCCGCATCCTTCGGATGCCGCCCCCGCCAGAAGTGCGGCTGCTTCTGCGCCACCTGCGGCTCCGTCCCGCAGCTGTGCCCGCGCACGTGCAGCTCCAACGACCCCGCATCCAGCCCCGTCACACCGCCCAGCACCGAAATCTGCTTCAGCGCCAAATCTCCATCCACCGCCGCCTGATACTGCGGCTTCGCGAAGTTCCGGATCGCCGCCGAAGCCGTCAACTCGGAGTTCGCCCCCGAGTGGAAGTCCAGCTTCTGCAGGTCCGCGCTGTCACGCCCCAGCTCCGCCTCCACATGCAGCCGGCTCTCCGCCTCAGGCTCCTTCGCCATCCGCGTCCGCAAGTCGTTCAGGTCGATCACCGCGCCGTACCGGTCACTCGACGGGATGTAGTGCACCACAGCCTGGAGATCGTGCGCCGCCATGTCGAACGGGATCGCCCGGTCATTCACCACCGCCAGCCCGTCCACCAGCTCCACCTGCTTGGCCTGGAGATCAAGCAGCGTGTTCTGCACCGGCTCCGTGCTCGTGCTCGGCTTCTTCGGCACCGGCTGGTTGGTCTTCCCGTCTTTGTCGATGATCAGATGGAAGTGCGGCTGCTCCACTCGGAGATAGTTCAGCCCGATATGCGACTGCGCCCCCTTGCCCACCGTGTGCGACACAAACGTGTTGATCTTCACTCGAACCAGCAGCTTCTCGGCCGAAAGGTATGGCATCTCGCCCGGGCCCTCCGTCCCGTGGATCACCAGGCCGTCCGCCTCAATCGCCAAATGCCACAGCTGGAACCGGATTCCCCGCAACTCCACCCGGCCGCCTGTCGCATCCTCCAGCACCGTCACCAGCTTTGCGCTCACCCGCCGGTCAAAGTCCGGCGTCGTCGTATACCAACTCACCAGAGCGACCAGCACCACCAACAGCAGCAAAACACAGCCGGCAATCCACGCCAACACCCTCCCTGCCCGGCCCGCAAATCCACGCGGTCGTGGCCCGGCGGGGATCTCCGTCTCGCCCGCCGGTGGCTGATCGAGAGGCTCCCTCATGAGCTCGCCCCCTCCCCCTCGACCACCTGGACCGTCCCCTGCGCGCGCAGGCTCTGCAGCCAGTCCCCCAGCAGACCGCTCACCTGCTGCTGCAACAGCACCTCCTGAATCCTCTCCTCCAGGCTCTCCAGCGTCGGCGGCGTCAAACCCCGCTTCCGGTACTCCGGCAGCATCGTCTTCTCGTAGTAGTCCTTCTCTTGTTGGTGCGAGATCCGTATCCCCGAGCGGAACCGCAGCTCGACAAATGCCAGCGCATCCAGTCGCTGCTGCAAATAGGCCGTCAACTCCGCCTGCGTCACCTGGTGCTCACTCAAAAATCGCGCCCACCCCGCATCCGTCTCGCACCGAAACTCCTTGCACGCCGGGATATCCTTGCGCAACGTCGCCACCTGCGCCGACACATCCGCCTCCGTTACCGACTTGTGGGGTTGCAGCTTCGCCTGCTGCAACAACAGCGCCCGATTGATCAGGCGGTTCAGCGCCTTGCCTTCACTCACCGTGCCGTCTGGATCCGTAACCGGCTGGAACGCCGACAGCCTCCGCTCCAGCGCCACATCGCTCTCCAGAATCACCTCGCCGTTGACCACCGCCATCACGCGGTCAAGCAAAACTCCAGGATGCTTCACGTCCGGCTGCGTCACCTTCTCCACTGCCTTCGCCGCCGGCGAGCTGTCCGTCGCCGCACCCGCCCGCGCCGCCGATGGCTGCGGCTGTCCCGGCTGCACCGGCTTTTCCTGCCGCACATCGCCGGGCGCCAGCACCGGAGGCGGCGGCGTGTCGCCCTGCTGCTGCTGTGCCCACCCCGTCATCGCAACAAAGCACAAAGCCGCGCTCGCGCCCAGTACGCGCAAACCCCGGCTAAAGCTCAACTCGCCTCTCATCACTAGAAACTCTGCCCAATACTGAAAAAGAAATTAAAGTGGCTCGCCTGCCCAACATGCGGCGGGTTGTTCGCAAAGTCATACAGCACCGGATACACCGGCGGGTTCAGGTTGTACCCGAAGTCCGCCCGCAACGGCCCAACAGGCGTGTTATACCGCGCGCCCACGCCGATCGTGTGCGAGTAGAAGTTGAAGTTGCACGTTCCCGTATGCGATGCCGCCACCGCCGGGCTCGATACGTCACGGCATGTCGCCTGATCCGGCTGGTGAAACCGAAGAAAGCTCGGAAACAGCTCCTTCGCCTGCTGAAAGACGTTGCCCATGTCGTGGAAGATCACGAAGTTCACACTCGTCCCCACGTACGGCAGCGTCGGCGGCGGCAGCCGCAGCTCCAACTGGTTCACAATCACCGCCGTCCCGCCCACCGGATACCCCGTCTGCAGATCGCGCGGCCCCGCCCCATTGATCGAAAACCCGCGCAGGCTCGTCGCTCCGCCCGCATACAGCCGCTCCGGCAGCGGCACCGCCGTGCAACTCGCGTTCGTCGTCAACAACACGCCCGCGCATACCGGGTTGCCCGCGTTCGGATTCGCCCCAAACGCATGCTCATAGCCCAGCCGCGTGTTGCGCGCAAACACAAACTTCCGCCGCGTCCCAAACTGGTAGTACGTCGCGAACGATCCGTCGATCCGGTTGAACGCCACCTGCGACCCCAGGCTCGCCGCCGCGTAAAACTCCGAGATCTGCGTATACGATCCCCTCGTCGCGTCCAGCTGGCTCGGCGACCGACGATCGTGAAACCACGTAAACTGAGGGCCCGCTACACGAACCGGCTGGCTCAGCAACGGAATCAGATTCGCCGACACCTGCAGGCTGTTCGGGTCCACCTTCACCCGACGGTACTGGAAGTCATAGATGAATGTATCCGCCAATTTGTACTTCTGCGTCAGCCGAACATCGCCCTGCAGCGTCGAGGCCGCAAACGTCGTGATGTTCTGCACATTCGAGTACCCGCCCGTCGCCGAAAACGTCAGCGTCGGCCGGCCAAACAGGTCCGGGTTGTTAAACGTCAGCGCCGCGATCTCCTCCAGCAGCCCATACGTCGTGTGCAGCGTCAGCGACTCCTGCGTCCCTCGCAGGTTGATCCGCGACACATCGAGCGACACCCGCGGGCTCACCCCCGGCCTGCCGTTCTGCGACACCGTCGTATCCGGATCCAACCCCAGCAGAATCGCCGAAGCCGGCGAAATCTTTCCCCGGCTCGGCGTCCCCGTCTGCGCCTCAAACCCAAATCCGTAGGTCACATCCCAGCGCTTCGCCTCGGTCAGCTGCAACAGAATGTTCTTCTCCGGCACCTGCCCCGCCGGATTCTCCACCGCCGCAATCGCCTCATTGAACAACGCCAGGTTGTACAGGTTCCGCTGCGTGTCCAGCAGAGCCGTCTGGTTAAGCGGATCCTTCGGGTGCACCAGAACCTGGTTCTTCACCACACTCGGCCGCGTGTGGTTCAGACCGCTCATCAGCACCTTGTCCACAAACACCTGTTCGCCTGGAACCACGTTGATCGACACATCTGTCCGATCCTCGTTCGGCACCGGCTTCTGCGTCACCGTCACCTGCACCTTCTCATAGCCCCGGCTCAGGTAGTAGCTCTGGATCGCGTCCCGGTCCCCTGTTAGCGACGTGTATGAAAACGGCTGACCCGTCTGCGAGTTCATCAACCCACGCACGGTCGGGTCCAGCTGCGGCGACACGCCCGCCAGAGTAATGGCCCCAAACTTCTGCTGCGGCCCCTCCTCAACCGTGTACACCACACGGATCTCCGCGTACTTCAGCGGCTTGCCGTCGCGATCGTCTTCATCTGTAACCGTCGGCGTCACTTTCACCTGGCTGAACCCGTTCGCCCGGTATAGCCCCTCGATCGACCCCGCATCGCTCTTCACCAGCGACTGGCTGTACCGTCCACTGCGGTTCGACGCGCTCGTCCGCTTGACCGCCAGGCGCTCCTCCAGCAGATCGCTGTCGAAGTACTTGTTCCCCTTCACCTCCACAGACTCAACCCTGTGCTTCACGCCGCGATCCACCGTGTACAGAATCCGCTCGTTCGTCGTCCCCGCCCCGATCACCCGCACACTTACCTGCGCGTCGAAATACCCCTGCTGCTCCACAAACTCCTTGATGTTGTACGTCCCCTCGTTCAGCAGGTCGTTATCCACCGTGCCCTCTTCGTACACCGGTACCAGCAGCCTCAAGCGCGCCTTCGAAACCTTCAACCCCTCCACCAGGATCTGCACCTTCGGCCCCTGGTTCGCCGTGAACTCATAGTTCAACGAGTCCTTCACCGGGTCGTAGGTGCTCTTGGTTAACGTGATCGTCCCCTCCAGTCGGTCGCGCTTCTGATACACCGCACGCAGATTGTCCAGCGCGTTCGAGATCGTGTCCCGATTCACCCGGCTCTTGCGCTTCAGCTTGCCCTTCTTGCGGAACTCCTTCTCCGTCAATCCCGCATCGTTGCCCAACACCGTTACGTCGCCAACCCGCGCCTGCGGCCCCGTCGCCACCGTGTAGGTCACGTCGACCAGCTTGTTGGCCCGGTCCGGCTTCACCCCGGAGTGCAGCTTCGGCTCGTAGTAGCCGTTCTGCTCCAACGTCTGCTCAATCCCGGTCTGCCCCGTCGGAACCTGACTCGGCGAGAACGGCGTCCCAGGGTCCAGCTTTGTCGCAAACTCCAGCAGGCTCGACAGACGGTCGCTCTTCACCCCGTCGACCGTCACGCGGCCCACAAAGAACCGCGGCACACCCGAGAAGAAAAGCGTCACCGCATCGCCGTGGCGCTCGCCCCGCACCGCAATATCCCGGTATTCCCCGCTCGCAAACAACCTCCGCGTGCTCGCCCGCACCTTGTCCGGATCAAGCGGCTCCCCAGCCTTCTGCTCCAGCTCGCTCGGCAGCGTCTCGCCCGGCGCAAACGTCACCCCGGTAAACTCGATCCGGTCCACCATCACACCCTTCAGCGCCAGCATGGAGGCATACGGCCCAAGATTCACCGCCCGAACCGCCGGCCCGCCAATCACCTTCGGCTGCCCCGTCTGCGAGGGCGACTGACTGTCCCCGGGCTCGGCCGCCGGCGACCCTGCCCCCAGCGACGGCTGAGCAACCTGTCCCGGCGTCGGCGCCTGTGTCCCATTGCCGGCCGGTCTACTCTCGGCTCCCCCCGTCGTCCCCTGGCCCAGAGCTACACCCGCATTGCCGCAAAACAGCGCCAACGCGACCACGCATCCACAGAAGGGCACTCGAGCCAGACCCCGCCTCGAATCTACCCTCGCTCGGCCACCAACCCGGCCCGAGAGCTCCCTCCTGTTCGCCACTGGACTCAACCGCTCTCCTCACCGCTCCTTCGGCCTGGCTCCCGCCACGGCTGCTTCAGCTCCCGCGCGTCCCGTCGCAACGTACAGACGCGGCCCCCAGAGCCTCTCTATACTAACCCGCAGGCAGCAGACTGTCCCGCATGGAAGCCCCCAAACCACTCCCCGACCCCTCCCACGTAAACGTCGACGAACCGGATTTCGACCGCTACTCCCGCCAGATCCTCTTCCACGGCATCGGCCCGGAGGGTCAGAGCCGCCTCGCCCTCGCCCGCGTCGGGGTCGTCGGCTGCGGAGCCACTGGCACCATCTCCTCCTCGCTCCTCGCACGCGCCGGCATCGGCCACCTCCGCCTCATCGACCGTGACTTCGTCGAGCCCTCCAACCTCCAGCGTCAGATCCTCTTCGACGAGGCAGACGCCCTAGCCACCACACCCAAAGCCGCCGCCGCTCGCGACAAGCTGCGCCAGGCCAACTCCGCCATCGAGCTCGAAGCCCACACCACCGACCTCACCCCATCCAACATCCACGCCCTCCTCGGCGACCTCCATCTCATCCTCGATGCCTCCGATAACTTCGAAACCCGCTTTCTTCTCAACGACTTCAGCGTCTCCACCGGCATCCCCTGGATCTATGCCGCCGCCCTCGGCAGCTACGCCGCAACCATGACCGTCCTCCCCAAACCCGCGCCCGGCCTCACCCCTCCGTGGCAGCCCACCGCCTGCCTCGCCTGCCTCTTCCCGGAGCCGCCATCCGGCACCGCCGACACCTGTGACACCGCCGGTATCCTCGGTCCCACCGTCACCCTCGCCGCCTCCCTCCAGGTCGCCGAAGCCCTCAAGCTCCTCACCGGCCAGCCCCACCTCCTCCGCCGTACCCTCATCTCCACCGACCTCTGGCAGCCGGCCGCCAACCACCGCCTCCATCGGGCAGAGATCGCCGCCGCCACCCCCCTGCCCGGCTGCCCCGTCTGTGATCTCCGCCGCTTCCCCAACCTCGCCGGCAACAGCCGCCCCCAGATCACCCTCTGCGGCCGCAACGCCGTCCAGATCCATCAGCACCACAACCAGCTCGACCTCGAAGCTCTCGCCGCACAGCTCCGTCGCGATCCCGACCTCCACAGCATCCGCTTCAACTCCCTCCTACTCCGCTTCCAGCGCGGACCCCATACCCTCACCGTCTTCCCCGACGGCCGCGCCCTCATCCAGGGAACCACCGACCCTGCCCTCGCCCGCAGCCTCTACGCCCGCTTCCTCGGCGCCTGACCACCCCCGACCTCCACTCGGCAGAGGCAGCCAGCCCGATACAGTAAGCTAACAAGAGCGAAATTCACCATGGCAACAAAGCTCCTCCCAGATCAACAAGGTCTTCCTATGACTCAAGCGCAAACAAAAACCGCCCCGACTACCAATGGATCGCCCGCCGCCGACGGCGCAACCCCTGCCAACGGAACTCTCGTCCTTCCAACCGGCGCCCCCCCCAAGCCCACCCCGGGTTCCTTCAAACGCAACCCGCCCATCGCCGGTGAGGCCGAAGCCATCGAAAGCGCCAAAAACGGCGACGCCGAAGCCTTCTCCAAGCTCTACGCCCTCCACAAACGCCGCGTCTATACCCTCTGCCTGCGCATGCTCGGCAACGTCTCCGAAGCCGAAGACATGACCCAGGAAGCCTTTCTCCACCTCTTTCGCAAAATCGGCTCCTTTCGCGGTGAGTCCGCCTTCTCCACCTGGCTCCACCGCCTCACCGTCAACCTCGTCCTCATGCACCTCCGCAAAAAAGGCCTCAACCTCGTCTCCCTCGAGGAAACCATCAACCCCTCTGAGGAAGACGCCCCCAAGCGCGACTTCGGCTCCCGCGATCCACAGCTCGCAGGCTCCGTCGACCGCGTCGCCCTCGAGCGCGCCATCGGCTCCCTCCCCCCGGGGTACCGCATGGTATTCGTCCTCCACGACGTCGAAGGCTTTGAGCACAACGAAATTGCATCCATGTTGGAATGCTCCACCGGAAACAGCAAGTCACAGCTCCATAAAGCGCGTCTCAAACTACGAGAGCTCCTGCGACACTCCGAGCAGGCCTCCACCATATCTCTCGTGAAAGAGGTCGTCCAATGAACGTCGCGGGCACAACCATCGACCCAGACACCATGACCGTCGAGCAGTTCCAGCAGCATCTGCCCGAACTCTTCAGCGCGGGCCACGGCACCATCAGCCAGGACCCGCGCTTCGCCAAGTTCCTCGCCGATAACCCAACCTGCGCCGAACTCGTCCGCGACCTCGAATACATCGCCGCCGCCGCCAAGGACCTCCTCGGTTCCCAGGAAGAAGAGATCGAACCCAGCGACGCCGTCTGGTCCAACATCCAAAACAAACTCGGCCTGGCCGCCAACGGGGAAGAGCCCTCCTAGGCTCTCCCGCTCGCGATGCCCTCCACCCTCAGCCAGACCTCCTCCGTACCTCCTGCCACCCCCCCCGTAGGGCTCCGTCGCATCATCCTCACAGGCTTCATGGGCGCCGGAAAATCTACCATCGGCCCGGCCCTCGCCGACTCCTTCGGCTGGCGCTTCCTCGACCTCGATACCCTCATCGAGCAACAAACCGGCACCTCCGTCCAGGACCTCTTTCGCACACGCGGCGAACCCGCCTTCCGACGCCTCGAGTCGCTCGCCCTCGCTCGCGCCCTCGCACACTCCGATCTCGTCCTGGCCCTCGGCGGCGGCGCCCCCGAGACCCTCGGCAACCGCCTCCTCATCGAACAAACACCCGGCACCCGCGCCGTCCTGCTCACCGCCCCCTTCGCCACACTCTTCGATCGCTGCACACTCCAGGCCATCGCCCTCGGCTATCCCCACCGGCCCAACCTCCAGGACCCCGCACTCGCCGAAGCTCGCTTCCACTCACGCCAGGCACCCTACCGCCGCCTCGCCCACCTCACCGTCAATACCTCCAACCAGTCCCCGCAGCAGGTCACCGCTGCCGTCCGCCTTGCCCTCCTCACCCTGCCCTAAACTTTTTCATGGCCTCCTGAGACGCGCCGCATCCAAGCCAAAATGCCAGAACCCCTCCCACCCGACGCTCCCGTCGTTGCCGACATCGAAACCCCGCAGCAGCGCCGCGCCGTCAACAGCCACATCCTCTTCACCATCGGCGTCCTCCTCGCGCTCTTCCTCGCCTGGCACCTCCTCAAAGAGCTCGAAATCCTCTACGTCAGCGCCCTCTTCGCCGTCGTCCTCACCCCCATCGTCGGTCACATCCAACGCCTCCGCATCCGCACCTGGCACCCCTCCCGCGCCGTTGCCATCATCATCCTCTTCCTCATCGTCGCCGGCGCCGCCGTCCTCTTCTTCGCCCTCGCCCTCCCCCCCGTCATGCGCGACCTCCGCAACTTCATCGCGGACGTCCCCGGCCGCATCCCCCTCATCGTCACCAAACTCAAACACCTCCCCCTCGCCAGCAAAGTCAACATCGACGCCGCAGCCGTCCACGTTCAGGCCACCCTCGCCAACACCGCCGAGTACCTCTTCACCTCGCTCCCCCACTGGCTCTCCCACCTCTTCGATATCCTCACCGCCACCTTTCTCACCATCTACTTCATGCTCGAAGGCGACGAAGTCTTTACCTTCTTCCTCGCCCTCTTCCGCGCCAAGCCCCGCCTCCGCCTCAAACGCACCCTCGAGACCGCCGAACACAAAATGAGCAAGTGGCTCCTCGGTCAAAGCCTGCTCATGCTCATCCTCGGCGTCGCCAGCACCGTCGTCTTCGGCTTCCTTCACGTCCGTTACTTCGTCCTCCTCGGCGTCCTCATGGGCCTGCTCAATCTCATCCCCATCGCCGGCGGTATCATCACCATCTGCCTCGCGGGCGGCGTCGCGGCTATCGACTCCTGGACCAAAATGGCCGGCGTCTTCATCTTCTATGCCATCTACATCAACCTCGAAAACGCCGTCCTCACCCCCCGCATCATGAAGTCCTCCGTCGACCTCATGGGCATCACCGTCCTCGTCGCCCTCCTCATCGGCACCGCCCTCGCCGGCATCGTCGGCGCGCTCGTAGCCGTCCCCACCGCCGCCCTCATCTCCGTCCTCCTCAAGGAGTACGCCGTCCAGCGCGACGCCCGCATCACCGGCGAAGAACATATCGGCTAGTGGGACAGCAAAAAACAAAGGCGCTCAAGCCAAAGGCAGCGAGAAAAGCCCGCTTTGAGCGCCTTTCACCCAAGCACCTTTGCCTTTGTCTTTAGCGCCTTTGCCTTTGCCTTTAGCGCCTTTGCCTTTGTCTTTAGCGCCTTTGCCTTTATCTTTAGCACCTTTGCCTTTGTCTTTAGCGCCTTTGCCTTTGTCTTTAGCGCCTTTGCCTTGAGCACCTTTACCCAAGCACCTTTGCCTTTGTCCTTAGCGCCTTTGCCCTTGTCTTTAGCGCCTTTGCCTTGAGCACCTTTACCCAAGCACCTTTGCCTTTGTCCTTAGCGCCTTTGCCCTTGTCTTTAGCGCCTTTGCCTTTGTCTTTAGCGCCTTTGCCTTTGTCTTTAGCGCCTTTGCCTTGAGCACCTTTACCGTAGCGCCTTTGCCCCCAGCCGCCTCTAAGCTATCCTCATCTTCCAGATGGCCGACGATCTCTTCTCCTCCCCCGAACGCCCCAACTACACCCTCCCCATCCTCCTCGCGGTCGCCGTCCTCGCCCTCGCCGGCTTCTTCATCTACCGCAATACCCCCCACACCACCGCCGACATCGCCATCACCCACGTCGATCTCTTCCCCGCCCACGTCGAGTTCGCCTCCGACTCCAACATCGTCGGCGTCTCCAGGCAGTCCGAAGACGTCCTCTACGTCCTCGCCACCGTCCGCATCACCGACCGCCTCCGCCTCCCGCTCTTCCTCAAAGACTTCACCGCCTCCCTCATCCCATCCGACGGCTCCCTCCCCCCCGCCACCAGCGCCATCGAGCGCTCCGACCTCCTCAATCTCTACAGCACCTTCCCCGGCCTAGGCACACTCGCCCAGCACCAAACCGCCCCTCCCCTTCTCCGCGAGTCCCGCATCGACCCCGGCCAAACCGTCACCGGCTTCGTCCTCCTCCACTTCCCCGTCAAACCCGAGGTCTGGAACACCCGCAACGACTTCGTCCTCACCGTCGACCTCTACCACCAGCCCTCGCTCTCCGTCGCCCTCCCGCCCGCCAGCCCCGCCTCCGCCACCGCGCCCCCAGCCACCCTGAAATAACCCCACCCGCAGACCACCAAAAGCCCACTTCTTCCGCCACCGCACCTGAGCGAAACGAAGGTTCGCTCTCCCTCCCGAGCCCTCACAGCGTGGGTGCCCCATCCATGGCGCAACGCGACATGGGTGGACCGTACAATCCCCAAACCCACCTCGCCCTGCTTCTCGTCCTTCAGCCCGCACCTGAGCGAAGCGAAGTTCCGCTCTCCCTGCCGAGCCATCACCGCGAGGGTGCCCCATCCATGGCGCAACGCGACATGGGTGGGACGTACCATCCCCACACCCACCTCGTCCTGCTTTGCCCTTCAATCCGCACCTGAGCGAAACGAAGGTTCGCTCTCCCTCCCGAGCCACCACCGCAACGGTGCCCCATCCATGGCGCAACGCGACATGGGTGGGACGCACAACCCCCACACCCACCTCGTCCTGTTTTGCCCATCGCTCCGCATCCTGAGCGAAGCGAAGGTCCGCTCCCCCTCCCGAGCCACCACCGCAACGGTGCCCCATCCATGGCGCAACGCGACATGGGTGGGACGTACACTCTCCCACCCGCCTCGTCCTGCTCTTGCCTGTCACCCCCCCTCAACCGAAGGTCCGCTGAACCCTCCAACACATCCAATCGCCATGACCCGCCGCCGCTTCATCGCCGACCGCTGGGACCGCTCCGCCGCCACCGCCGAGCTCCTCGGCCCCCAGGCCCTCCACCTCGGCCGCGTCCTCCGCGCCACCCCCGGCCAGACCTTCGACCTCGTCGCCGGCGGCTTCCTCCACCGCGCCACCGTCGCCGCCGTCTCCCTCACCCCCGACCACGAGCGCATCGCCTTCACCCTCCACGAAGAGCTCGAAGCCGACACCGCCCTCCCCCTCCATCTCCTCCTCGCCATCTTCAAGTTCGACCACCTCGAGTGGGCCATCGAAAAAGCCACCGAGCTCGGCGTAGCCCGCATCACCCCCATCCTCGCCCGCCGCACAGAAAAACACCTCGCCCTCGCCTCCGCCAAGCGCGTCGACCGCTGGCGCCGCATCGCCCTCGAAGCCACCAAACAATCCCGCCGCACCGACACCCCCGCCCTCGACGACCCCACCCCACTCCCCACCGCCCTCGCCCATCTCGATCCCCAAGTGAATACCCAGACCGAACCCAACACCACCCGCATCCTCCTCTCCGAGATCGAGCAAGCCACCCCCCTAGCCGCCGCCCTCCACCCCCTCCCCCCCAACACCCCCATCGCCCTAGCCATCGGTCCCGAAGGCGGCTGGACCCCCGAAGAACTCACCCTATTCACCACCAACGCCTGGCAACCCGTCACCCTAGGCCCCCGCATCCTCCGCGCCGAAACCGCCGCGGTCGCCGCCACCGCCATCACCAGCTCTACCCTCCAGTCCCAAACCACCGCCGCACCCGCGCTCCCCCCAGACATCCCCGCCACCCAAGGCTCCGAACAAAGCTAACCCTTGCTTCCGCTAGCGGCGTTTCTCAGGGATATATGAGCATTGGTGATTACGGCCGCCTGAGTTCTGGTCAATAGCTCAACGAGGCGTCTATCATAGGGCACTGAAAAGGCCAATGATGCTGATGAGATTACCGATCGCCACCGCCGTCCTGATGATCGGACTACTTCCTGCTATGTGGGCTCAGTCGCAAAGCACTTTCCAGGCGGCATATGAAAAGAACCAGGTCTTCGTGCTCAGAACGGATGTCGCTGAAGCGGCGGCAGCACCACTCTTCTACAGGGGTGCCATAGAAGCGGCAGCGAATCAGATCAGTACCGCAGATAAGCTTCTCCACTCCGTCATCAACGCCTCCCCAAATTCGGACCAGGCCTATGAAGCCCACGATCTATTGGGAAATATGTTCTTCCGGAACGGCATGTATCGTGCGGCTTTTGGAGAAATCCGGGCAGCCCTACAGGAACGCCCGGAGGCTTCTGACGCAAAGCAGATGCTCCCAATCGCTACCGCGCTGAACAACCTCCCTGAGATGACGGTCGCGTCCCTACGGCCTTCGACTTTGCATATCGAACCCAAAAGCATCTTTCTCCCGCTTCAGGTGAACGGGCATGACGCGGAGTTCTTCTTTGACACGGGCGCAGGTCTCTCGCTCATCGGAGAATCAGAAGCAAAGGAGCTTGGCATCCCGGCCCAGACCGTTGAAGGAACGATGGGTGACGCAAGTGGTAAAGGGGTATCGGGCCTTCGCATAGCACTGGCAAAGAATCTGGTCATCGGAGGCCTGCACCTCCAGAACGTTCCCTTCGTCGTCATATCCGACACAAGGGAGCCGTTGAACACCCTCCCCCTACACAGACGAGGCATCATCGGTATACCCGTACTCCTGGCAATGAAAACGATACGGTGGAAGCCTACGGGCTCGTTTGAACTTGGCTTCCCTGGAACCGCTCTAAATCTCTCGACCTGCAACGTTCTGTTTCACAATGCAAATCCGGTAATTGACGTTCAGGCTAGTGGAAAGCACCTCGACTTCACTTTGGATACGGGTGCTATGACTACTGATCTAAATCCTCCCTTTGCAGAGGCCTTGCCAGCGCTGGTGAAGACCGGAACTCCTGAAAAGCAAACGATTGAGGGCCTCGGTGGCATCACGGAAGGACAATCTGTACTCCTGCCCTCTGTCACCTTCCAGATCGGTGGAGGTACAGCAGTTCTGAAACCCGCTCACGTCTTTACCGAGCATGGAAATGGAGCTTGGGCCGCTGGCAATCTTGGCATGGACCTTCTCAGTCAGGCTTCGGCCTTTACGCTCGACTTCGGTGCCATGACGCTTCGGTTGCAGTAGGCGAGCTTCTCTCTCCCTAGAACCTACGTTGATCCGTGCCAACTCGCATTATGGGAAGCAAACGCGTCCGCGACAAAGGTATGTCCCATGTCGCCTCATCTCCAACCCCCCCGCCCTAGCTAAACATCTCCCGCACCTTATCCATCAGCCCACGCGAGTGCGGCTTATTCTCCATCACCGTATTCTCCCCCAACTGCCGCAGCAGCTCCCTCTGCTCCTTGGTCAACTTCGTCGGCGTCTGCACCCTCACCTCCACCACCAAATCCCCCTTGCCCCGCTCATTCAAATGCGGCACCCCCTTGCCCCGCAGCCGAAACTCCCTCCCGCTCTGCGTCCCCTCCGGAACCTTGATCGCCTCCGTCCCCTCCAGCCCCTGAAACTCCAACTCCGTCCCCAGCGCCGCCTGCGAAAAACTGATCGGCAGCACACAGTGCAGATCATCCCCCGCCCGCTCATAAAACTCGTGCGCCTTCACCGACAACACCACATACAGGTCGCCCGCAGGCCCGCCAAACCGCCCCGCCTCGCCCTCCCCGCCATACCGGATCCGCGTCCCGTCCTCCACCCCCGCCGGCACCTTCACCGTCATCGACCGCTCCGCCGCCACCCGCGTCTCGCCCCGGCACACCGTGCACGGGTCCTTGATCAGCGTCCCCGTCCCGCCGCACGTCGAACACGTCCGCGCCACCGAGAAAAACCCCTGCTGAAACCGCTGCTGCCCCCGCCCATTGCACGTCGGGCACGTCACCGGCGCCTTGCCCTTCGCCGCCCCCGTCCCCCGGCACTCCCCGCACGTCTCCATCCGCTTGAACGTGATCTCGCGCTCCCGCCCAAACACCGCCTCCTCAAACTCCAGCTCCATGCCCATCTGCATGTCGCGCCCGCGCTGCACACGACTCTGCCGCCCGTTCCCGCCCATGTTGAACATCTCGCCGAACAGGTCGCCGAAGATGTCCCCCAGGTCCACGTTCCCGCCCGCCCCAAACGGCCCGCCCGCGCCCGGTCCGCCACCACCCTGGAACGCCGCATGCCCAAACCGGTCATAGGCCGCCCGCTTCTCCGGGTCCGACAGAATCCCATACGCCTCGCTGCACGCCTTGAACTTCTCCTCCGCCTCCGGATTGCCGGGGTTCCGGTCCGGGTGGTACTGCATCGCCAACTTCCGGTAGCTCGCCTTCAGCTCCTGGTCGCTTGCCGTCCGCGAAACCTGCAACACCTCGTAGTAGTCAATCTTCGTCACGTCTGCCGTCGCGCCCATCTTTCCCCTGCCGTCTCCTGAATTAACTCCCCTGCCGTCTCCTGAATTAACTCCCCTGCCGCCCGCGCCTACTCGCTCCGCTGCTCCGGGTTCACCGCAATCCGCACCATCGCCGGCCGCAGCAGCTTGTCCCGCAACTTGTACCCGCGCCGGATCTCCTCAATCACCGAGTGGTCCGGATACTCCTTCGTCTCCACACTCCCCAGCGCCTCGTGCACCCGCGGGTCAAACATCGCCCCCACCGTCTCCACCGGCTGCACATTCAGCCCCTTCAGCGCGTCCTCCATCTGCCGAACAATCATCTCCACCCCCGCCTTCATCTGCTCGGCCGTCCCCTCCGACTTCAGCGCCAACCCGAAGTTGTCCATCACCCCCAAAAACGGCTCCACCGCGCCCTGCACCGCGTAGTCCCGAGCGTCCTGCCGCTCCTTCGCCTCGCGCTTGCGCGCATTGTCAAACTCCGCCTGCAGCCGCAGCAGCCGCTCCCGGTAAGTATCCCGCTCCGCCCGTGTCTGCTCCAGCTCCACGGCCAACGCCGCCGGCGACTCGGCCATCTCCGCCCCGTCCTCGCGATCCAACATCTCTGCCTCCATCACCGCATCCTCCGCTGGGTTCTCTCCACTCATCTCTGTCTCCTCCTCTTTCCCGGCCCGCTCTCGGCCCATCCGGCTCCATCCCGGGAACTGACCCCATCGTGTCTGTCTCTCCACTGCGCGCCACCTCGTCGTCTTCGCTCGTCGTCCCTCATGTATGACTCAAACCGCGCCTCACAGGATGCGGGGAAACACCTCGGCAACATACCGCACCGCGTTCATCGCCCTCTCATAATCCATCCTCGTCGATCCGATCACCCCCACAGCCCCGATCCGCTGCTCCGGCCCCAGCCGCGCCGGCGCAGCCACCAGCACCAGCCCCGCCATCTCCGGAGCCCGCCGATCCATCTCAAACTCCACCCGTACCCCGCCACCCACATAGAGGTACGCCGTCAACAACTCCATCACCAACTCCTTCGCCTCCAGCGCCGCCATCACCTCGCGCAGACGCGCCGCCTCCCCCGCAGCCCCGGGCCGCAACAAGTTCCCCACCCCGCCCACGTGCACCACCGGCGGCTCGCTCGCCGGCAACGCCCGGCTCCACAGCTCGCCCACCGTCTCCAGCATCGCCCGATAGGCACTCCGCTCCTGCTCCAGCAGCCGCTCCAGCTCCGCCCGAATCCCCTCCATCGCCCACCCGCGGAATCGCTCATTCAGAAACGCCGACGCCGTCTCCAGCTCCCCGACCGAAAACTCCCGCGCCACCGGCAGCATCCGGTCCCGCACCGACCCCGCCCGCGTTACAACCACCGCCAGCACCCGGCCCGTGCTCAGTCTCGAGAAGTGCACATGCTCCAGCTCCTCCGCGTCCGCCGCCGCACCCGCCACCGCCAAACCCACACCGCTTGAAATCGCCGCCAGCACCAGGCTCGTCTGCTCCAGCACCGCCCAGGTACCGCCCATACCCGCCAGCCCCATCAGCCGGCGATCGATCACCTGCTCAATTCCCCCCTCGCCCTCAATGCCCGCGGCCTGCACCCGCGCCGCCGCTCCCGTCCCCCGCGATAGCTCATCCACATACAGCCTCAACGCCCGCGCCGTCGGAATACGCCCCGCCGAGGTGTGCGGCTGCTCCAGCCATCCCGCACCCGTCAACGCGTTCATCTCGTTGCGCACCGTCGCCGGACTCAAACCCGGCCCACCCCCACTCACCGCTCCCCCAGCCCCAGACCCAACCCCAGACACCCCGCCCAACATCGCCCCCCCGGCCCCGCCCTGGATCGCTCCAGGCCCCCCAACCGACAACCGCCCAGACACACTCCCCGACCCAACCGGCTCCCCACCCTCCAGATACAACGCCACCACCGCCATCAAAATGGCATGCTGCCGCGCCGTCAGTGCAGTGTGCTGCCGCCCCGTAGGCGTACCCTGCCCAACCCCAGCCAGGCCACCCTGCCGCCCCGAATTAGCCTCAGCTCCGCTCAACCCGCCTCACATCACCACGAACAAAATCTAAGCCCGACACACTCAAGTCTACCAAGCCCACCCAGATCACACCAGCCCACCCCCCGCCACCGCGCCCTTTCCTCCGCTCTTGCCCCCGCCGTTGCCTTGCCGTTGCCCTTGCTTGTTCCTCGCCGTTGCCGTTGCTTGTTCCTCGCCGTCATCCCTGAGCGAAGCGAAGGGAGGTCGCCCTCGCCTTTGCTCTTCTGGTTGTCATTCCCGAAGGGAATCTGCGTCTGCCGTTGCCTTGCCTTTGCCTCTCGCCGTCATCCTGAGCGAAGCGAAGGACCCCTGTAGTCGCCCTCGCCCTTGCTCTTCTGGTTGTCATTCCCGAAGGGAATCTGCGTCTGCCGTTGCCTTGCCTTTGCCTCTCGCCGTCATCCTGAGCGAAGCGAAGGACCCCTGTAGTCGCCCTCGCCTTTGCCGAAAGGACCGACCAAAGCCCCCCTCACTCCACCTCCAAAACCCCACCCCCCTGCGCCGCCACCCGCTCCGCCGCCACCTCCACTTTCTTCGCAATCGCAAAAAACGGCCCCGCCACCTCGCTCTCCGACCCCGCCAGCGCCACCGGCATCCCCCGGTCCCCACCCCGCCGGATCGCCGGATCCAACTCCACGGAGCCCAAAAACTCCACCCCAAACTGCGCCGCCGTCCGCTCCGCCCCACCCTTCGCGAAGATGTCGATCTCCTCTCCGCAGTGCGGGCAGTGAAACGTGCTCATGTTCTCCACCATCCCCAGCACCTCCACCCGCACCTGGTGAAACATCTCCAGCGCCTTGCGCGCATCCTCCAACGCCACATCCGACGGCGTCGACACCACCACCGCCCCCGTCAACGGAACCGTCTGCACCAGAGAGATCACCACATCCCCCGTCCCCGGCGGAAGATCCACCACCAGGTAGTCCAGCTCCCCCCACTCCACCTGCATCAAAAACTGCCGCACAATCTGGTGCAGCATCGGCCCCCGCATCATCATCGGCTTGTCGCCAGGCGAGATCAGACCCACCGAAATAAACTTCACCCCGTGCGACTCCACCGGCACAATCCGGTTCTCCCCCGTCACCGCCGGCTGCCGCGTCGCCCCCAGCATCGTCGGCACGTTCGGCCCATAGATGTCCGCATCCACCAGCCCCACCGCATTGCCCAGCTTCGCCAACGCGATCGCCAGGTTCACCGCCACCGTCGTCTTCCCCACCCCGCCCTTGCCGCTCCCCACCGCAATCACATGCTCCACTCCCGGCAACGGCTGCGGCGCTGGCGCCTGCGGCCCCCCTCCCATATGTCCCATCTCATCCTCCCCAAACCTTCCCGAAGCCCTCACAGGCCCCGTCCATCGCCATACCCCGCCAAAACCACGTCCAAACCACCCTCACTCATCACAAACCCGGCGCAAAACCTCCTGGACCCCCTAGTAATTCCACACATTCCCCGTCGCCGCCCGCCACTCCTTCTTCTCCGCCGACCGCGTCTGTCGCAGCTCACGCCGCCGGCCCGCCTCCTCCCACCGCCGTCTCTGGTGCTCCGTCTCCGCCACCACCGGGGCAATCTCCACCCGCTGCCCGCCCCTATCTACAGCAACATAAGTAAGATACGCGCTCGATACATGCCGCAGCCCGCCGTCGTGCAGCACATCCTCCACCATCGCCCGCACCCCAACCTCCATGCTCGTCCGAAACACCCGGTTCACACTCGCCTTCAAAACCAGCAGATCCCCCACACGAACCGGCGCCACAAAGTCCAAATGGTCCATGCTCGCCGTCACCGTAATCACCCGAGCATGCCGAAACGCCGCCGTAGCCCCAACTAAATCAATGAATTGCATCAACCGCCCACCGAATAGATTCCCCACCGGGTTCGCATCGCTCGGAAAGATAATCTCGCTCCGCTCCGCCTGCGACGCCGCGACCGTCCGCCCCTCGCCCACTCCACTCATGCCTCCAGTCTACCCATCCGCGGCCCCGCATCTATAGCCCCATGGACAAGATCGCCGCCCTCTCCGAGATCCTCGAACACAACCCCGAAGACACCTTCGCGCGCTACGGTCTCGCCATGGCCTTCGCCGCCGAAGGCCGCGACCCCGACGCCCTCCGCGAATACGACCACCTCAACACCCACGCCCCAGACTACGTTCCCGCCTTCCAGATGTCCGGCCAGCTCCTTCTCAAACTCGGCCGCACCGCCGACGCCCGCCAGCGCCTCCACGCCGGCCTCGCCGCCGCCCAGCGCACAGACAATACACACGCCCAAAACGAATTGCAGGCCATGCTCGACGATCTCCCCGCCTAGTCGAGTCGCCCGGGCAACTCAACCCACAGCCGCCCCACCCTCCTTCATCCCCGCCGCCCCGGCATCCAGCGCCGACACCCGCACCTGCGGCAGCGATCCCGGAAAGCTCTCCCGCAAGTACTCGATCATCCTCTCGCGCACCATACACCGCAGATCGAAGTTCTCGCTCGAATTCCGCGAGCTCATCAAACACCGTAACTCCATCGTTCGGTCCGTCAGATTGGTCACCTGCAGACCGCACACCTTGCCATCCCACAACGGCGACTCCCGCACAATTCCCTCCAGCTGCGCCCGCACAGGAGCGACCGGCACGGTGTAGTCCACGTACAGAAACGCCGTGCCCAGGATGTCCGAGTTCTCCCGGGTCCAGTTCTGGAAGCTGTTCTCGATGAAGTAGCTCAGCGGCACAATCAGCCGGCGCAAGTCCCATATCCGCACCACCACATACGCGGTTGTAATCTCCTCAATGCGACCCCACTCGCCCTGCACAACCACCACGTCATCGATCTTGATCGGCTCCGTCAGCGCAATCTGCAGCCCCGCCAGAATGTTGGAGGCCGTCGACTTCGCCGCCGCCGCCAGCACCAGCGACGCCACACCAGCCGACGCCAGCAGGCCCGATCCGTAGTGCCAGATGCGCGGATCGTTGAAGCTCCACAGCAAAGCTCCAACCGTCACCACAACCACAAATCCGATCAGCATCCGGCGAAACAGCCCGAACTGCGTGTGCACCCGGCGCGCCCGCACGTTGTCCTCGCCGTGGAGGTCGTATTTGCGTAGCAAAAACGCCTGAAACACATACACGCAGCCGATCGCAAACCACCCCAGCGCCACAACCAGAGCCATCACCAGGCCCTGCTGCAGCCGGCTCAGCATCACCGGCGAGACCCCGGGAGCCAGCGGCAACACCGTCGCCACACAGGTCAGCAAAAAGACCGCACGCGCCGGCCGCCCCAGGTATCGCTGGATTCCTCCCCAGCCCAGACCGGCCTGCGACGCCTCGCTGCGGCGCAGCAGCCGAAACAGCGTGTAATGCACCACGTTCGCCAGAACCAGCGCGGTGCACAAAACAAAGATCGCCAGAAACCAGCCATGCTGGATGTGAAATCCCCTCATCGTCTCAACTCCGTCCTTGCTCTCGCCGCTCCCTGGGCCCAACCCGCCGGATCGTCTTGAATTTCACAACACACACGCAATCGCCGGCCGGTTCGGCGGCCAAACCGCCGCCCTTCTATACTTCTCTCATGGCAGATCGATCGTCGGCTCACTCTCTGGGGCACACCGCACACGCGCCGTCTCACACGCTTCCTCAAACCCTCGGCGCACTCCGCGCCAGCGACTACACCGAAGACCGCGTCTCCCGCGGCGTCAAAGACGAGCTCCGCGACAACCTCATCGCCCGCCTCCGCTCCACCCGCTCCACCGGCGAGCCGCTCTTCCCCGGCATCGTCGGCTACGACGACACCGTCCTCCCCCAGATCATCAACGCCGTCCTCTCCCGCCACAACTTCATCCTGCTCGGCCTCCGCGGCCAGGCCAAAAGCCGCATCCTCCGCGCCCTCACCACCCTGCTCGACCCACAGATCCCCTATGTCGCCGGCTCCGAACTCCGCGACAACCCCTACGCCCCACTCTCCAGATTCTCCCGCGACCTCATCGCCCGCATGGGCGACGAGACCCCCATCGCCTGGCTCACCCCCAAAGACCGCTTCGTCGAAAAACTCGCCACCCCCGATGTCACCGTAGCCGACCTCATCGGCGACGTCGACCCCATCAAGGCCGCACGCTCCGGCCACGAGCTCGGCTCCGAGCTCACCATGCACTACGGCCTTCTCCCCCGCGCCAACCGCGGCATCTTCGCCGTCAACGAGATCCCCGATCTCGCCGGCAAAATCCAGGTCGCCCTCTTCAACATCATGCAAGAGGGCGACGTCCAGATTAAGGGCTACCCCGTCCGCCTCGAGCTCGACGTCGCCATCGTCTTCTCCGCCAACCCAGAGGACTACACCGCCCGCGGCAAGATCGTCACCCCACTCAAAGACCGCATCGGCTCCGAGATCCGCACCCACTACCCCGAAGACATCGACGAAGGCATCGCCATTACCGAGCAGGAAGCCTGGACCGCCCGCTCCTACGCGGGCGACGACACCATCCAGCGCATCGAGATCCCCCACTTTATCCGCCAGGTCGTCGAAACCGTCGCCTTCGCCGCACGCGACGACAAAAAAGTCGACAAGCGCTCCGGCGTCTCGCAGCGCCTGCCCATCTCCACCATGGAGCTCGTCGTCTCCAACGCCGAACGCCGCGCCCTCCTCCACGGCGAGTCCACCGTCGTCCCCCGCATCGGCGACATCTACGCCGCGCTCCCCGGCATCTCCGGCAAAATCGAACTCGAGTACGAAGGCGAGATGCGCGGCGCAGACACCGTCATCCGCGAGATCATCCGCAACTCCGTCTCCTCCATCTTCAACCAGTATTTCGCCGACACCAACACCCAGCAGATCGAGCAGTGGTTCAACCTCGGCGGCACCGTCCAACTCTCCGACGCACAGGCCGCCGCCGACAGCGACAAGGAACTCCGCCAGATCCAGGGCCTCCACGACAAACTCGCACCCCTCGGCCTCGACCTCAAATCCTCCCCCGAGCTCGCCGTCTCCGCCGCCGAGTTCCTCCTCGAAGGCATGACCGCCCTCAAGCGCATCTCTCGCTCGGAAGAACGCGAGTTCACCGCCGCCGAAAAGAAATCCCGCAACGAGCAAGCCGCCCAATACGCCGATCGCGTCCGCGACCAGATGCGCGAAGACCCACGCTCCCGCACCCGCCGCGGCTTCAACTAGAAGTCGCGTTCGGCCCTGCAATCCCCACTCACAAGGAGGCAAGATGAAACGCACCCGCTACACCAAATTTAACGGCGATCTCTCCTCCTCCTTCGGCCTCGACGACCTCATGCAGGCCCTCTCCGACTTCTTCCTCGACTCCGGCTTCCACGACCCCATGTCCCGCTTCCAGGAGTTCGACGGCGAACAAACCATGGACAACCTCCGCGAGGCCATCAAGCAAGCCCTCGAGTCCGGCGACGTCTTCGACGAGGAGACGCAAGAAAAATACGACGCCCTCGCCGAAGATCAGGTCGAGGAACTCATCGACAAGATCATCCAGAAAATGCAGGAGCAAAACTTCATCAACGCCGAACAGCCCGAACAGGGCCAGGGCGAGCAGGGCGAAGGCGAAACCGACGCCAAGTTCGAAGTCACCGACAAGGGCATGGACTTCCTTGGTTACAAAGCCCTGCGCGAGCTCCTCGGCCCGCTCGGCCGCTCCAACCTCGGCCGCCACGACACCCGCTACGAGGCCACCGGCGTCGAAACCAACGGCTCCTCCAAGCAGTACGAATTCGGCGACACCCTCAACCTCGACATCGCCGCCACCCTCAACAACGTCTTCGCCCGCGAAGGCTTCCAAGCCTCCGCTGACCCGCTCCACCCCGGCACCCTCAACATCGAATACTCCGACCTCCAGGTCCACCAGTCCGACTTCCAGTCCTCCTGCGCCACCGTCGTCCTGCTCGACTGCTCGCACTCCATGATCCTCTACGGCGAAGACCGCTTCACCCCCGCCAAACGCGTCGCCATGGCCCTCTCCCACCTCATCCGCACCCAGTTCCCCGGCGACACCCTCTCGCTCGTCCTCTTCCACGACTCCGCCGAAGAGATCCCCATCTCCCAGCTCCCCCGCGTCAAGGTCGGCCCCCACTACACCAACACCCGCGAAGGCCTCCGCGTCGCCCAGCGCATCCTCTCCCGTCAAACCAAGGACATGAAGCAGATCGTCATGATCACCGACGGCAAACCCTCCGCCCTCACCCTGCCCGACGGCCGCATCTACAAGAACGCCTTCGGCCTCGACCCCCTCGTCATCTCCGAAACTCTCGAGGAGGTCGCCCGCTGCAAGCGCTCCAACATCATGATCAACACCTTCATGCTCGCGGAAGACTACGCCCTCATGCAGTTCGTCCAAAAGGTCTCCGCCATGTGCCGCGGCAAAGCCTACTTCACCAGCCCCGAACGCCTCGGCTCCTACCTCCTCATGGACTTCATGACCCGCCGCGCCAAAACCATCCACTAACCGCTCTCTGCCCTCAAAAGCCGTCATCTCGACCGAAGCCGTCACGCCAGTGACGGCGCAGTGGAGAGACCCCTGTATTCGCCGCCGCCCGGCCCCCAAAAGCCTGCCATCCCAACCCGGCCACCCTACCAAAGCGAGGCAGTTGCCGTTGCCCTTGCCTGTTCCTCCCCGTCATCCTGAGCGCAGCGAGTCCTGCTGAGACGACTAGCTGCTAGGAGCCAGCCGACAGTCGCCTCATTGGGGGCAGATTTCGGCAGAGGGGAACGCGTCCTCTACACCGTAGAGGTCGCGCCAACGCGCCTAGTCTGGCTCAACGATAGCCAACTCAAGGTGCATTGCGACCGTTGCAAGATCAACGGCAGCGACGTAAATGGTCAGCGCTCCCACGTTGGAACAGCCACGGTCGAGTTTGTAGGCTTTGAGAAGCAGCACCAGACAGCACAGAGAAGGCAACGCCGCGTTACCTGCGGTCCGGCCGTCTGCACCCGCAAAGCGAGTCCGACTCGCGCCGGCGGCAAACCTACTTCACCCGCGCGCAAACCTCCCCACCAGGCTCCTTTAGGTCCCGCTCCGGAGAGCCGACTCCAGCGCCCCCGCCAGCTCCGGATACCGGAACCTGAAGCCCAGCTCTTGCGTCCGCACGGGCAGCACCTTCTGTCCCTCCGTCACAATCGGTGCTCCCTCCCCCAGCGCCAGCTCCACCGCAAACCTCGGGATCGGCAGCAGCGCCGGACGGTGCAGCGCTTTACCGAGCGCCCGCGCAAACGCCGCATTCCGCACCGGCTCCGGCGCCGTCCCGTTCAGCACACCCTCGGCCCCGTCGATCGCTGCGGCAAACAGTCGCACCTGGTCGGCAAGGTGGATCCACGACACCCACTGTCGGCCCCCCGCGATCGCGCCTCCCAGCCCAAGTCGGTAGATCGGCAGCAGCGCCTTCAGCATCCCGCCATCCGCGCCCAGAACAACGCCGATCCGCAATCGCGTCAGGCGCATCCCCATCCCGCGCACTTGCTCCGCCTCGCCCTCGAGCGCAACGCAGACCTCCGACAGAAAGCTCTTCCCCGCCGAACTCTCCTCGGTAAACGTCTCCGTCTCGGACGTCCCGTAGTAGCCGATCGCGGACGACACCACATAGGCCTTCGGCCGCATCGCCTCCGGCAGTCTGCCCAGCTCGGAAATCAGTTCGCGCGTGCGGTCCACGCGGGAGCTTCGGAACTCCGCCTTGCTCGCAGAGGTCCACCTCGTCGCGATCGCCGCTCCCGCCAGGTTCACCACCACCTCCGACCCGGCACAAAGCTGCGCCGCGGCCGCTACTGTCCCGGTTCGCAGGCTGCCGGTCACCACCGTGTCCCCGCGCCCGCGAAGATAGGGCACAAGATGACGACCAATAAAGCCCGACGCTCCCAAAACCGCGATCCGCATGCTCGGGAGCCTACCATCGCGGCATGGCCCACGCGCCCGCCCCGCCGCATCCAACGTTCGGAACGGCCGTGGCCAAGCCCCGCCGGAGGAGCTGAAGCAATGACACCCCAGGAACAACACCTAATCGATGGCCTCATCCAGCGCGTTAACGGAACCGTCGTCCCCGACAAGGACCCCGAGGCCGAGCAGCACCTCCAACAGGGCTTCGCCTCCAACCCCAACGCGCTCTACATCCTCTCCCAAACCGTCCTCGTCCAGCAGTTCGCCCTCGACGGGGCCAAACAGCAGCTCGACACCCTGAAATCTCAGCTCGCGCAAAACCAGCAGCAGCCCCCCCAAAAGCACACCGGCTTCCTCGAAAGCATCTTCGGCAGCCACTCCGACGCCGACAACCGCCCCGCCCCACCTCCTACGCCGCAAACTCAGGGTTACGCCCCGGTGCCTACTCAGGCGTACCAGCCTTACACCCCACCCCCCACCTATGCCCCACCCACCACCTACGCCCCGGCTCCCTCCATGGGCGGCGGCGGATTTCTCCGCAGCGCCGCCCAAACTGCCGCCGGTGTCGCCGCAGGAGCCCTCGCCTTCCAGGGCGTCGAGTCCCTCCTCCACGGCTTCGGCAACTCCATGGTCGGTGGCGGCTCAGGCTTCGGCGGCAATCAGGCCCCCCGCGAAGAGGTCATCAACAACTACTACGACGACGGGGGCGATCGAGACACCCGCGACGACTCCCGCGGCTTCAACGATAACGACTCAAACCCAGGGGACAACCTCTTCACTGACTCCGACACCAACTCGGGCAGCAATGACGACGGCGGCAACTTCGACGACTCCGGCAGCTTCGGCGACGATTCCGGCAACTTCGACGACGGCAGCAGCGATCTGGGCAACGACAACAGCTTCTGACGACCCCGCGTACCTCGGCACAGGGTTCCAATCGCAGTCGTCAAATCTGGCGCAGCCGCTCCCTTACACTGGCTACCATAAAGGCGAGTGGGACGAGCGGATGCGCGCAGACCACACCCACACGAATCGAACACCGCCTGATGCCGTCGAGCTGGTCCAGACCTAACCTCAGTACTTTGAATACTTTGCGCAGGAAGTACGGGGGGGCTACCTCCCGTGCCTCTGCCGCACAAGGTACAGCCCCCAAGCGGACACCGTGCAGTTGTCTTGCACCCGCCCGTCCAGCAGCATTCGCTCAAACTCGTCCACCCGCACCCGCACTGCCGTCATGTCGTGCTCCTCCACGTCCCGCTCCGTCTCACCCTCCCGAAGCTCCTCGGCCAAAAACACGTGGTGCCGCTGCCGCATCACGCCATACGCGATCCACAGGTCGCCCAGAGCACTCAT
This sequence comes from Acidobacteriaceae bacterium, assembly GCA_965218895.1. GTDB lineage: Bacteria > Acidobacteriota > Terriglobia > Terriglobales > Acidobacteriaceae > Edaphobacter. Next base: position 175,225 of record CBDCMI010000012.1, read on the forward strand.
ACGCCCCGCCGTCAGCCCCGTCTCCTCCCGCAGCTCCCCACGCGCCAGATCCTCGGGCACTACCTCCGCCTGCTCCCACCCACCCTGCGGAAACTCGAAAAACGTCTCCCCAACCGTATAGCGAAACTGCCGCACCAGCCACACAAACTCACCCTCCGGCGTCCGCTCCAAGGGCACAATAATTGTTGCCGGGTCCTTGTCGATCACACCGTAGATCCCGCGCGTCCCATTGCTCCGCTCGATCACATCCTCCCGCACGCTCGTCCACGGGTTTCGATACACCTCCCGCGAACTGATCGTGCGGATGGGCGCTTCGCCCGCGGCAGTGCCCGCCCCGCCGCCCGGCGGCACCCCCGCCCCGCCACGCTGCAGGATCGTCTCCAAAGCGCCCATAGTCACCTCCGCCGGCTCACGTCGCTCTGTCTGCGACTGGCACGGCTTCGGTTCCACCCTACTGCTCCCCCGCCGGCTCGCGGAATTCCACATGCGAGGGATACTTCGGCGACCCCATGATCGATATCGTCGCCGCCTTGTACGCCTCCTTCGGCGCACGCATAATGTTTGGCACAAACGTCTGCGGATTCCGGTCATACAACGGAAACCAGCTCGACTGCACCTCCACCATCACACGGTGCCCCGGCAGAAACGTGTGGTCCACCCCGTGCAGACTCCACCGGTACTCCTCCACCGCTCCCGCCGTCACCGGCTCCGGCACCTCAAAGCTCTTCCTGTACCTGCCGCGGAAGATCTCCTCCGCCACCATCAGCTGGTACCCTCCCAACCCCCCAGGCGCATCATCCGGGTACACATCAATCAACTTCACCACCCAGTCCCCATCCGTCCCCGTCGTCGCCGCCCACACATCCGCCATCACGTCGCCGGTCGCCGTCATCGGCTTCACCAGCGGCGTAGTCTCGAAGTTCGCCAGGTCCTTCCGCCCGCTCACAAACCGCTGATCCTCCACCAGCCAAGTCCGCCACTTCGAGCCCTCACCATAGGTCGACTGGATAGGCCGATTCCGATACGGAATCGGGTCCGCCGGGTCCGCCACATACGCCGCCGCCGTTACGTCATAGTCCCCCGTCGGCTCCGTCAAACTGAGCACCTTCTTCGGCTCCAGGTAGAGCTTCCGGTCCACAAACCCTTCCCGCGGCGGCCAAACCGGGTACCGCTCCCAAACATCTACACCCGACCGGAAGCTCGCAACTCCCTGCAGATCAAACCCCGGCCGCCCCTTCAGATATCTCTCAAAGAACGGTGCCTCATACTCTCGCCGGTACTCCTCCCCAGTCGGCTTCTCGAAATCAATCTCCCCCAACTTTTCTCCCGGCCCCGTATACCACTCCCCGTGATTCCACGGCCCCAGCACCAAGAACACCTCGTGCTTCGCATCATGCGGGCGCAGCGCCGCATACTCCGCTTGCGGTCCCCACATATCCTCCTGGTCCCAATACCCGCCCACCTCCAGCGTCGGCACCTCCACCTTGGTCTGCCTTCTCTGCACCGCCATACTCTGCCAAAACGCGTCATATGCTGGATCATTCAGGAATCGAACGGCCGTCGGCAGTTTGGTCATCCCAGCAGCCTCAGCAGCACCCAAAAAGTTCACGTGGTCCAGGAAGAACGTGTACAGATCTTCCTTCGATGAGACCCGCACATCCGTCTTCTGTGCCTCAAGCTGTTGCACATAGTCGAATCCGTACGTCTCCCGAAACGCCCCATTATGGAAGAAATCATCGCCCAGCCAAACATCGGTCATCGGCGCCTGCGGGCTGATCGCCTTCACCGCCGGATGTGCGTCGATCCCCGCCATCGCCGCCAGAAATCCCGGATAGGAGATCCCCAGCACACCCACTTTGCCGCTGTTGTTCGGCACATGCTTCAGCAGCCAGTCAATCGTGTCCCGTGTGTCCGTCGTCTCGTCCACGTCTGTCTTCGACCGGTGTTCCACAATCGGCCGGTTCATCACAAACGTTCCCCCGCTCCCGTATCGTCCGCGTACGTCCGCAAAGATAAAGATGTAGCCACTCCGTGCCAACTCCGGGTAGTGCTTCGCGGGTGAATCCGGCGTAAAACTCTCCACACCGTACGGCGTGCGCCACATCAGAAACGGCAACGCCGGCCCACTCTGGTCCGAGCCCTCCGGTCGCAGAATCACCGCATGCAGCTTTGCCCCGTCTCGCACCGGGATCATCGCCTCACTCTTCACATAACGCGGACCCGTATCAGCTGCCTGCGCCCACCCGGCCGCGCCCCAACCCACCACAACCAGACACCAGCCCAGCACTCGCAGCATCCAACCTCGCTCTCCACATCTGCAAACAGCGGAACTCACCTTCTGCTGCGCTACGTCAGCAGCGCCGGACTCGCGTTGCACTGCCATCCCTGCCTGTTGTGCGATCCATCACAGAATGGCCGCTTCTCGCTCAGCCCGCACCGGCATAGACTCACCGCCGGTTTGCCCGCCAGATCCCAAGTCTTCCCGTCCGCATCCTGCAGCACAATGTGCCCTTCCACCCGCAATGGTCCGTTCGGCCGCACCGTGATCCGTACCGGCTCGCCCGCCGCCGCTACCGGCTTCGACTCCGCCGCAACTGGCGCCGGCTGCTCCGTGATATGTAGTGTTTCGTCTGCCATTCACCCTCCTCGCCCCTGAGGGCCATACATGGCCAAGCATAGCAAGCCTCGCCCCGCTCCGGCACACACCTATAATGACGCTGTGTCCACGCCCCCTCTGCCCGCAGTCTTTCGTTCCAACCAGCGTGAGGCCCACGCACTCCGACCCACACGCCTCACGCCAGACTTCGTCCAGGCCGCCGAAGGCTCCGTCCTCATCGAGGTCGGCAACACCCGCGTCCTCTGCAACGCCACCATCGAGCAAGGCGTCCCCGGCTGGCTCCGCAACTCCGGCCGCGGCTGGGTCACCGCCGAGTACGGCATGCTCCCCCGCGCCACCCTAACCCGCACCCCACGCGAAGCCGAGCGCGGCAAGGTCGGCGGCCGCACCCACGAGATTCAACGCCTCATCGGCCGCTCCCTCCGCTCCGTCGTCGACATGCGCGCCCTCGGCGAGCGCACCGTCATCCTCGACTGCGACGTCCTCCAGGCCGACGGCGGCACACGCACCGCCGCCATCACCGGCGCGGCCGCCGCCCTCGCCCTCGCCCTCGACAAACTCGTCAAAGCCGGCACCCTCAAGGCCTCTCCCCTTCGCCAGATGATCGCCGCCACCTCCGTCGGCATCGTCGACGGCCAGCTCCTGCTCGACCTCGCCTACGAAGAAGACTCCCGTGCCACCGTCGATATGAACGTCGTCATGCTCGCCGACGGCGGCCTCATCGAAACCCAGGCCACCGCGGAAAAAAACTCCTACACCCGTGCCGAACTCAACAGCATGCTCGACCTCGCCGAATCCGGCATCCGCCATCTGCTCGCCCTCCAACACACCGCCATCAGAAACGCGATCTGATGGCAACAAACTTCCGAAGATTTAACTTGCTGCGTACTCCGGCTCGTGACATAGTTGCGGCTCATGAGAGAAAAGTGGAGACATTGCCTTAGTCAAGCACTATGCATGGCATTGATGTTGTTGGCCTTGGTAGGAGGATCACCTTTCCTGCAAGCCCAACAACAGACGGTGATCCCTCCGACGATGGACCATGCAGAAGCGAATGCCTACCGTGCTTTCTTCCATTTGGTTCTCATACTCAAAGACCACGCTGAGAAAGCCAAAGCGCAACCCAAGCCCAACGATGATTCCCGCAAGGTCGTACCGGAGGAGTTCGGCTTGAGCGACGCCGAGACCTCAGCTGTGGGGAAATTTGCAGAGGCGTACCAGAACGGCATCCAGCCGCTTCACTCGCAGGCCATCGTTCTTCGTCAGCAGGTGAGAGCGCGCCTGTTGGCAAGTACGGCGCTGGACCAGCCTGATGTGGGCATCCCCAAAGAGATGTTGGAAATACAGGACAAAGAAGATGCGGTCGCCCTTAGTTGCCGAGACCATCTGCGCTATACACCGACGAGCAGAACTTTTCCTATCTTGAAGGTCAGCCCATTCAGGATTACCCTAACAGCTACACCTGGTTCGGCCCAGGTCCCCCCACCGATCAACGCTCGGGGCTAGTCACCGTCGGACACACCCACGCCATCGCAATCCGCTATTACACGCTCAATGAATTATCTCACCTGATCTCGCTGGCTTCTGGCTTCTTCCCGTCTAAATGCAATGCTGCATTTGCGAGCGCTGTTGGTTCTTCGTACACTACCCCAGCATTCTTTTCTAGCCTCTACGCCACTACATTTTATCAGTACCCTCCCGGCGCTCCGAATATTCCGGCTCACATTGCAAGCACAACGGCTTCTACAGCTATTACGACCCCAGGTCGACCAATTACGCTATTCCCAGATTTCTATCCTTGGGGCATAACGCTGCAGGCCAACTTCCAATCTGCTGTTCTCATACATGAGGGACTACATCACTACACAGGCTGGTTGGATTTCCCTGATGGTTCAGGGACGCCTGATTTCAAAACTAAGTTTTGAAGCGCGGGGTATAGAAACAACACAACAACCACACAAGCTTTTACGAACTGGCTTATCGCTGATTGCCCTGCAATGTAAAGCAACGTAAATGGTGAAGGTGTAAGGAGGAAGTGGCGAAATGCACAAAATCAACACTATAACGATCGCTCTAAGCGTTGTCCTAAGCGTCATATCTTCAACCTTAGCCGTATTTTTGTTTAATTTGCACGGTAAGCCCGATCTCTCGAACGTTATTCGCGCAAAACGCATCGAACTTGTTGATGAAAGCGGACAGATTCTTGGAGTGTTTGGACTGGAGCACATGGGTAAGAGCCCGGAAGTCCCGGTTCTCATACTGCGAGGACCGAACGGCCAAGATTCGGTTCAACTTCAAGTAGATCCAAGAGGGGACGGTGATTTGTCTTTTGGCAATGACTATTGGCAGGAAGGTGCAATCATATTGGGTCATCTCTCGAACGTGGACGATGGTACAGAGTCAAAAAGTAGGAGCTTTGAAGACAAAAGAGGCTCATGGGGCCTCCAGGTACGTAGTAAGGAAAATAAGTTGACCAGCCTCGGGTTCTTCAACTCCGGCAAACCGATGGTGCCCCTCACAGTCCCGCCACCGTAATGAGCCATACAAAATCACTTCGACCGGCATCCAACGCTCCAGAGGAGATTTGTTGTGCTCACCAAACCCACCCCAGGTAAACTCGCAGGCCTCAAGGCCGTCTCCGACCCCCGCGGCGTCATCGCCGCCGCCGCCATGGATCAGCGCGGCTCCCTGCAGAAGTCCATCCAGTCCGCCCGCGGCGCCACCTCCGACGCCCACGACCTCGAAGAGTTCAAGCTCCTCGTTACCTCCGTCCTCACTCGCTACGCCTCCGCCATCCTCCTCGACCCCGAGTTCGGTCTACCCGCCGCCAAACAGCGCAACAAGGCCGGCCTCCTGCTCGCCTACGAAAAGACCGGCTACGACGCCACCACCCCAGGTCGCCTTCCCGACCTCCTCGACCACTGGAGCGTGCGCCGCCTCAAAGAAGCCGGTGCCGACTGCATCAAGATCCTCCTCTACTACTCGCCCGACGAACAAGACGCTGTAAACGACCACAAGCACGCCTGGGTCGAGCGCATCGGCGCCGAGTGCATCGCCTACGACATCCCCTTCTTCCTCGAGCTGGTCGGCTACGACGTCTCCGGCGCCGGCGAGAAATCCCTCAGCTACGCCAAAGCCAAACCCTCCATCGTCACACGCTCCATGGTCGAGTTCTCCAAGCCGCAGTACGCCGTCGACGTCCTCAAGGTAGAGGTTCCCGTCCAGATGGCCTTCGTGGAAGGCACACGCGCCTTCAAAGGCGAGCGCGCCTACACCCGCGACGAAGCCATCCAGCTCTTCCGCGATGCCGAAGCCGCCACCTCCAAGCCCTTCATCTATCTCTCCGCCGGCGTCTCCAACCCCGTCTTCATCGAAACCCTCGACCTCGCCGGGGAGTCCGGCACCAAATTCAACGGTGTCCTCTGCGGCCGCGCCACCTGGGCCGACGGCGTCGACGTCTTCGCCAAAGACGGCCCCGACGCCTTCCGCGAGTGGCTCGACACAGACGGCGTCGCCAACATCCAAAACGTCAATAAAGCCCTCGCCGCCGCCTCCCCCTGGTACCTCAAATTCGGCGCCAACTCCCTAGCCGAACTCGGCTAGCCTCGCCTGTATCGTAATGCCATGATCTTCTCCCGACTGGAACTCAAAAACTGGCGCAACTTCCGAGCCATTAATGTCAGCTTCTCGGAACGCGTCTTTATCGTTGGGCCGAACGCCTCTGGCAAATCAAACCTGTTGGACGCCATCCGCTTCCTGCGAGACATCGCGAAGGCGGGTGGCGGTCTCCAGAACAGCTTGGTTCAGCGTGGAGGCATGTCGAAGGTCCGCTGTTTGTCCGCGCGGAAAGATACCACAATTGAGTTTGAAGTAACTCTATCCGAAACTGGGACCGCCACTTCTTGGAAGTACGCGCTCGGGCTCGCGCAGCAAGCCGGGGGCACTCGACTTCCAGTAGTCAAGTATGAACGAGTGTGGAAAGGAGAGGAACTCCTTCTAAACCGCCCGACAGAGGATGACCTAAGAGATCGCGTCCGTTTGACTCAGACCCACTTGGAGCAAATAAATTCGAACAGCAGCTTCCGGGAGATTACTCGCTTCTTTGAGTCTGTGCGTTATTTGCACCTTGTTCCCCAACTCCTCCGCCGTCAAGAAAACCAAGTCGGACTGGTTGACGATCCGTTTGGCAGAGGCTTTCTGGAAAAAGTCGCCCTCACGAGAGAAAGTGTCAGGAAAGCTCGCTTTCAGAAGATTGAGGCTGCTTTACGGCATGCCGTTCCGCAGATGAAGGATCTCGGACTTACCAAGGACGAAGCTGGCGTGCCACATCTGGAGGCCTTGTATGAGCACTGGAGACCTAACGCCGGAAGGCAACGTGAAGATCAGTTTTCAGACGGCACCTTGAGGCTCATCGGACTGTTTTGGTCTCTCTTAGAAGGCGACTCCCCACTGCTACTCGAGGAGCCAGAGCTCTCTCTAAATAGTGCAATAGTGAAGCGTCTCCCTGGGTTGTTCTACGACTTACAGTTGCAACAAAAAGGTCGCTCAGGGCAGGTCTTCATCACTACCCACTCTTGGGACCTTCTCTCTGACTTGGGTATTGGCGGAGAAGAGGTCGTCCTCCTCATGCCAACACCGGACGGCACAAAAGCTGCGCCGGTTTCAGAGTGGCAGGATATCAAGACGATGCTTGAAAGCGGAATGAGCGTGGCTGATGCCGCACTTCCCTTCACGGCACCAAATGCACTGGGACAATTCCAACTCTTCTGATGTCCGTCATCCCAATCAATGTTGCCGTTGAGGATTTCCTAAGTGAGGCGGTTGCCCGAAAACTACTTCGAGCATCCGGGAGGGACTATGCGGTTGGAGCGGTTTTTGGACGAGGTGGCTTTGGCTACCTAAAGAAGTTGGCTCCCGGTTGGAATCGTGCTGCCAGTGGCACGCCATTTTTCTTACTTACAGATCTCGACACTCGTCCGTGCCCAGGAGGTCTAATTACTGACTGGTTTGGTGGCCGACCTCACGCGAATATGCTGGCGCGTGTAGCAGTACGAGAAGTGGAAGCTTGGCTGCTGGCCGACATTGAGAGCTTGGCGTTGTTCTTAAGCGTCTCCGAGGATAGGGTACACAACGAAGTTGAATCTCTACCTGACCCAAAGAGCACTTTACTTCACTTGGTAGCTAGATCGCCCGATCGGGCGCTTCGTGCAAGAATCTTACCGAAACCTGATTCCACGGCGAAGCAGGGGCCGGACTACAACGCCTGCCTAGCTGAGTTCGTGAACTCTAAATGGAACATCCAAGCAGCTTGTTTGAATGCTCCCAGTTTGAAGCGTTCATTCCAGCGGTGTCGAGACTTCACTCCAAGTTGGCCCTCGTGACCTACTCCCACTCAATCGTCCCCGGCGGCTTCGACGTAATGTCATACACCACCCGATTAATCCCCTCCACCTCACTCACAATCCGGCTCGAAATCTTCCGCAGCACCGCATCCGGCAGCGCCGCCCAGTCCGCCGTCATGCCGTCCTCGCTCTCCACCGCCCGCAGCGCGCACGCGTTCGCATACGTCCGCTGATCCCCCATCACACCCACGCTCTTCACCGGCAGCAGCACCGCAAAGCTCTGCCATAGCTTCGTGTAGAGTCCCGCCTTCCGGATCTCCTCCACCACAATCGCATCCGCCAGCTGCAGCATCCGCACCCGCTCCGCCGTCACCTCCCCCAGAATCCGCACCGCCAGCCCCGGCCCCGGAAACGGCTGCCGAGCAATGATCTCCTCCGGCATCCCTAGCTCCCGCCCAATCCGCCTCACCTCATCCTTGAACAAGTCCCGCAGCGGCTCAATCAACTTCAGCTTCATGTCCGCCGGCAGTCCGCCCACATTATGGTGGCTCTTGATCGTGTGGCTCGGCCCATGCACGCTCGAACTCTCAATCACATCCGGATACAGCGTCCCCTGCACCAGCCACGCAATCTCCTCGCCCGCGCTCTTCTCGGCTTCAAAAATCTTCGCCGCCTCCTCATCAAACACCCGAATAAACTCGTTCCCAATAATCTTCCGCTTCCGCTCCGGGTCCTCAACCCCGGCCAGCAACTTCAGAAATCTCTCCCCCGCGTCCACCGCCACCACATGCAGCCCAAGCGATGTCCGCATCGTCTCCTGCACCCGCGCAAACTCATCCTTCCGCAGCACCCCGTTGTTCACAAAGATGCACGTCAGCCTCTCCCCAATCGCGCGCGACACCAGCACCGCCGCCACGCTCGAGTCCACCCCGCCCGACAGCGCGCAGATCGCATGCCCTGTCGCCCCAACCTGCTCCCGCACCCGCGCAATCGCCCCCTCAATAAAATGCTCCGGCGTCCAGTCCGGCCGCGCCCCGCATATCTCCAGCACAAAGTTCCGCAGCAGCTCCGTGCCCTGCCGCGTGTGCGCCACCTCCGGATGAAACTGCACCGCCCATATCTTCTCGTCCTCGTTCGCAATCGCCGCCGTCGCATTCGCCGTCTTCGCCACCAGCCGGAATCCCTCCGGCAATCGCTCCGCATGGTCACCATGCGACATCCACACCGCCAGCTCCCCAGGCAAGCCGCGAAACAACGCGGTCTCCTCCACCACCTCGACCTCCGCATGCCCATACTCGCGATGCGTCGCCGGCCGCACCTCGCCACCAAGGTGATGCACAATGAACTGCAGCCCGTAGCAGATGCCGAGGATCGGTATGTCCATCGCCAAGACCTTCGCGTCCGCCGCCGGTGCCCCCTCGTCATACACCGAAGCCGGCCCACCAGACAGAATCAACCCGCTCGGCGCCAGCGCCTGCACCTGCTCGGCACCCACCGTGCACGGCAACACAACAGAAAATACATTGAACTCGCGGACACGACGTGCAATCAGCTGCGTGTATTGCGAGCCAAAATCCAGAATCACAACGGTCGAGATAGCCACGAAACCAGTGTACCGGGCTCCAGATCTCTACTTCGAGATCCCTCGCCCACGTGCTCTGTACTACCGTCACCTCCAAAAGATATCGCGCGCTCCCTCTAGCTTTCGCCCGCACAGCACGCTCACCAGCGTCCGCCCGGAGCGAACCATCACACTCTGCTCCGGCCATAACTAACCTACCGTCAAGCCCCTACGGAAGTACTCCCAGAGGCGCAAACATGCGATCTGCCGCGCCACATGGAAGAAGTCCGAAGCCACGCAATACAGCAGGGTGAGGCCGCAACTCCACCAAACCAAAAAGTCTGTCGTCACCACGCTCTGAAACGGCAAGGGAGATGCCGAAAAGACCATCAGCAGCACAATCAGCGCGACCTTAACAATCCCCATCACTAGGTTGATCTCGATCAGCTTCATCCGCAGCGAACCGGCCGCCTGGCCCTCCCGAAGACTCTCCCCCAGACACAGCCCTCCGCTCATCGCGACCAGCGGCGGCAGCGAAACGGCATAGCTCACCAGCGACCAGCCCACAAACAGCAGCAGAGTTCCCAGGATCGCCACAGCAAAAAAGCTCACCAGACCCGGCTCCTGACCTGCCGCAATCGGGCCCAGCAACTCAGACCGAGCCGCCATCCACAACAGCAGCAGCCAGCCCCCGGTCACAGCCGCCAATGCCGCCAGGCGCAATGCCTGCAGCACCGCCGTCTCTCCGAGCCACCGTCGCCCCGCTGCCGCCAGCCCCGCTCGCCGCAGCACAAACCAGCGCCCCACGGTTGAGCACACCACCCACAACAGAGCCAACCCCAGCCCCAACATCACACCAACCTGATGCATCGCCGGCCACACCGCCCTGCCCAGCGCAACTAGCGTGGTCACGGCACGCGTCGGCTCAAGCAGGCTCAGACTTTCCAGCTGCCCGAGTGCGCCCGGTCCGGCGCCTTCCACAACTCGCGGCAGCACCAAACGCCAAATCAGCCACAGTGCCACCACGCCAAATACCCATCGCCACGCCACCTCCAGCGCCACCACACCCGGGTGCCGCCAACACCACTGCATCACCCGCACAAACGACTGCGTCCCCCGCAACTCCCCGCTCGCCCCATGAACACTCGTCGTGCCGGAGGCCATCACCACACCACAAGATTCACAAGCTTGCCCCGCACCACGATCACCTTCACCGGCAAACGCGCCCCCAGCCGTCCCTGCACCTTCTCATCGGCCAGCGCGGCGGCCTTCATCGCCTCCTCATCGGCCTGCGCCGCTACCCGTACGACCGTCACCAGCTTGCCATTCATCTGCACCGGCACCTCCAGCTCATCCTCCCGCGCCAGCACCTCGTCCGCCACCGGCCACGCCGCCCGAAACACCGGCCCCTCCTCGCCCATCACCGCCCACATCTCCTGCGCCACAAACGGCGCAAACGGTGCCAGCAGCAGCACCAGCCCGCGCATCACCTCGCGCGCCACCCCAGCCGAGATCGCCCCACGCTCCATCGCCCCCTCGCGCGCCGCGATCTCATTCACCAAAATCATGATGGAAGCCACCGACGTGTTAAAGTGCCATCGCCCGCGGAAGTCCTGCGACACCTTTCCAATCGTCTGGTGCAGCACCCGCAGCAACCCCGCCTCCTCCGCATTCCCCGCCGCCGTGCCCGCATCGCCTGCACCCGCAGCCGAACCAAACCGCGTCACCAACCGGTACACCCGAGCCAAAAACCGGCTCACCCCCGCAACCCCATCCTCCTGCCAATCCAGATCCCGGTCCGGCGGCGCAGCAAACAGCGCATACATCCGCGTCGCATCCGCCCCATACCGCTCGATCATCAGGTCCGGGCTCACCACGTTGCCCTTCGACTTTGACATCTTCGCGCCGTCCTTGATCACCATCCCCTGCGTAAACAACCGCGCCGCCGGCTCGCTATTTGTAACTAACCCAAGATCACGCATCACCTTGGTCCAAAACCGCGAGTAGATCAGGTGCAGAATCGCGTGCTCCACTCCGCCGATGTACTGATCGATCGGAAACCAGTGATCCGCCCGCTCACTCCCAAACGGCGCCGCATCATTCCGCGCATCCGTGTACCGGTAGAAGTACCAGCTTGAGTCCACAAACGTGTCCATCGTGTCGGTCTCGCGTCGCGCCGGCCCACCGCACACCGGGCACACCGTCCGCACAAAGCTCTCCAGCTTCGCCAGCGGCGACCCACCCTGCTGCGTAATCTCCACCTCCTCCGGCAGCACAACCGGCAGCGCGCTCTCCGGCAACGCCACCACACCACCAGGCTCTAGGCCCTCATGCCCCCGCTCGCAATACACCATCGGGATCGGCGTCCCCCAGTAGCGCTGCCGGCTCACCCCCCAATCCTTCAGCCTATACGTAAGCGTTTTAGTTCCAAACCCGCCAGTCTCGGCGAACGCTGCCATCTTCTCCTGCGCCTCCAGGCAGCTCTCCCCCGTCCATTCGCCCGAGTCCACCAGCACGCCCTCATCCTCGATCGTGTACGGCAACGCCAGCCCCGCCGCGTCCTCGTCTACATTCGGCGCCACCACGCGACGTACCTCCAACCCATACTTCGTCGCAAACTCAAAATCCCGCTCGTCGTGCGCCGGCACGCTCATAATCGCGCCCGTCCCATACTCCGCCAAAATATAATTCGCCACCCAGATCGGCACCCGCTCCCCGTTGAACGGATTCACCGCATACCGCCCCGTCGCCACGCCCCGCTTCTCGATCGCCCCCAAATCCCCCGCCGCCTTCGCCGCGGTCTGCTCCGCAACCATCCCCTCCACCGCGCCCGCCAACTCCGCATCCACCTCGCACCAGTGCGCCACAATCGCGTGCTCCGGCGCCACCTGCACACTGGTCGCCCCAAAGATCGTGTCCACCCGCGTCGTAAATACCCGCACCTTCATCGCGTCCGTGCACCCATCCACCGCGAAGTCCACCATCGTACCCTCGCTCCGCCCAATCCAGTTCGCCTGCATCGTGCGAACCTTCTCCGGCCAACCCTCCATCTCCCCCAGCCCATCCAGCAGCTCATCCGCATACGCCGTAATACGCAAAAACCACTGCGTCATCTCGCACTGCTCCACGGCCTGCTCCTCGTGCCGCCAGCAGTTGCCACCCACCACCTGCTCGTTCGCCAGCACCGTCTGGCACAGCGGACACCAGTTCAGCTTCGCCGTCTTCCGGTACGCCAACCCCTTCTCAAACATCTTCAGAAAGAACCACTGGTTCCACCGGTAATACTCCGGCAGGCACGTCGTCACCTCCGTCCGCCAGTCATAGCTCAGCCCCATCCGCTGCATCTGCTGGCGCATCGCCGCGATATTCGCCAGCGTCCACTCCCGCGGCGGCGTGTTGTTCTTAATCGCCGCATTCTCGGCCGGCAGCCCAAACGCGTCCCACCCCATCGGGTGCAGCACGCTGTAGCCGCGCATCCACATGTGCCGCGCCAGCGCATCCCCAATCGCATAGTTGCGCACATGCCCCATGTGCAGCTGCCCGCTCGGGTAAGGCAGCATCTCCAGGCAGTAAAACTTCGGCTTGCCCGACCCCATCTCATCCGCCCCATACAGCCCCGCATCCGCATCCCACCGCGCCTGCCACCGCGGCTCAATCTCCGCCGGGTTATACCGCTGGGTCTCGTCACGCGTCGCCGTCGATGCGGCCTTCAAAGCCTCTGCCATAGAGCTCTATTGTAGAACCCGCGCCTCCGCTGCCCCCGTCCCTACGGCACGTCCGCCGGCACCACCGGCAGGCTGAGATAGCTCGCATGCCCCTCCGTGTGCCACACCCGCTCCGTCGCCTTCCCGTAGTCCCCCGGCTTCGCCTCCATGATGTTCGGCACAAACGTCTGCGGGTTCCGGTCATACAGCGGAAACAGCGTCGACTGCACCTGCACCATCACCCGGTGCCCCGGCAAAAACGTGTGGTTCACCATCGGCAGCCCAAAGCTGTACTCCAGCACCTCGTTCGCCTTGATGGCCGCCGGATGCTCAAAGCTCGTCCGGTACCGCCCACGAAAGATATCCGTCGCCACCGGCAGCTCGTACCCGCTGAACTCCGTCGGCGGCGCCACCCGGTCCGGATACACGTCAATCAGCTTCACCACCCAGTCCCCGTCCGTCCCACTCGTTGAGGCCATCAGGTGCACCATCGCCTCGCCCGAAAGCTTCATCGGCTCCTTCAGCGCGCCCGTATCATAGGTCAGCACATCCGTCCGCCCATCCACAAACCGCTGGTCTGTCACCAGCCACGTCCGCCACCCCATCGTGTCCGTCGCATCCACCGGCCGCGGCCGGTACGGCACCGGCTTCGCCGGGTCCGACACATACTCATCAAACTGCTCACCCTTCCCCTCCCGACCCGGCTTCTGAAATGAAAGCGCCCCGCCCGCCGCCAGGTACATCGGCCGCGAGGCCGTCGCGCACCCCTGCTCGCAGCTCGCCGGAAAATCCTTGTACCGGTCCCACTTGTCCGCCCCCGCGTCATACACCAGCACCGGCGGCGTCTCCGCCGTCTTCGATCCCGGCTTCAGGTACTGGTTGAAAAACGGCAGCAACACCTCCCGCCGCCAATACTTCGTCGTATCCCCCGCCCACACCAGGTTCCCCAGCTGCCGCCCCTCGCGATTGATCTGCGAGTGAAACCACGGCCCCATCACCAGAAAGTTCTTGTCATTCGCCTTGTCCTGCCCCTCCCACGCCCGGTAGCTGTGGATCGCCCCCCACATATCCTCCTGGTCCCACAATCCCTGCTCCCACATCGTCGGCACCGTCAGCGGCGTCTTCGCAATCCGCTTGTCCAGCGCCTGCGCCTGCCAGAAGCCGTCATATGCCGCATGCTGGTCCAGATCCTTCCAGAACGGCAACTCGTCCGCACCCGTCAGCCGCGCAAAGTCCCCCGCCGACCCCGCCCGCAGATAGTTCGTGTAGTCGTCCCTCCCGTCCCGCGGCACATGCACCCCCTCGCCCCGCCGCGTCGTCTGCCCCAGCACATAATCAATGCTGCCGTCCTGCCGAAACGCCCCATAGTGAAACCAGTCATCGCCCATCTACCCGTCCACCATCGGACTCTCCGGCGCCGTCACCTTCAGCGCCGGGTGCGGATGCAGCAACGCCATCACCACCGTGAACCCCTCATACGACGACCCAATCATCCCCACCCGCCCGTTCGACTCCGGCACATTCTTCACCAGCCAGTCGATCGTGTCGTAGGCGTCCGTCGTATCGTCCGCACCCGTGTTGTTGTAACCCGAGCCCAGCGGCGGCGGCGTCATCAGGTACGCCCCCTCCGACCCATACTTGCCCCGCACATCCTGGTAGATCCGGATGTACCCCGCCTCCACAAACGCCTCATCGCTCAGCGGCAACGCCTCAATCATCCGCGCCGACTTCGAACGCGAAGCCCGCGTCGCCGCGTCATACGGCGTCCGCGTCAGCACCATCGGCGCCCCCTTCGCCCCCTTCGGCACGCAGATCACCGTGTACAGCTTCACCCCGTCCCGCATCGGCACCATCACCACGCGCCGCTCGTAGTCGCTCGCCACCGCCGGCGCCTTGAAGTCGCTCACCATATCGTTCGTGTACGGCTTCTGCTGCGCCCCACCCAGCAACGCCAACGGCCCGCTCCACGCCCACAGCGATACAGCCATCACGGCCAAAGACAAACACGGCTTCCTCATCAACGGGTCATCCTCGCTACGCACAAATTCAGGGTTTCGGCCAGACTAGCACCCATCCTCACCCCGCTGCCAAACTCCGCAGCACCGCCACATTCCGCGCCTCATCCCCCGGCTGATCCACCGGCGTCTCCGCCACAAACGCCGCCCCGGCAAACCGCCCATCCTTCAGCAGCCGCTGGAACGCCGCCGCCCCAATCGTCCCCTCCCCAATATGCTCATGCCGGTCCAGCTTCGACCCCTGCGCCGCCTTCGCGTCATTGCAGTGCCACACCTTCACCGCCTCCAGCCCCACCGTCTCCCCAATCAGCCCCACCGTCTCCGCCCACCCCGCCTCCGTCACCACGTCATACCCCTTCACATGCAGGTGGCACGTATCCAGGCACACCCCCACCGGCACGCACCCGCGCAGCCGCTCCTGCAACTCCGCCACCCCCTCCAGCGAGCCCCCCAGCGAAAACTCCGCCCCCGCCGTGTTCTCCAGCAACACCCGAAACCCAGCCCCCGCCAGCTCCAGCCCATCGACCGCCCGCTCAATCCCCTCCACCGCCAGCCGCAGCCCCTCCTCCCGCGTCAGCCCCTTCCAGCTCCCCGGGTGCAGCACCAGAAACTCCGCCCCCCACGCCAGCGCCCGCTCCACCTCACCCCGAAACGCCAGCACCGCATTCTTCCGCACCGTCTCCGTCTGCGAAGGGAGGTTAATCAAATAACTCGCATGAATAACCAGCGGGCTCACATCATGCTCCGCCCGCAACGCCCGCATCCTGGCCCCGTCCTCCGCAGACACCGGCGACGCCCGCCACATCCGCGGACTCGAACTGAAAATCTGAAACGTATTCGCCCCCGCCGCCACCGCCCGCTCCACCGCCGTCCAACACCCGCCCTTCGTCCCCAGATGCACCCCAATCCGCTGCGTCCCCATCTTGGTAGGCTACCGTAGTCACCCGCCACGTACTCCGCAGCCAAAGGATCCCCCCCATGCCCCGCGATCAATCCCTCCAGAACCACGCGCGCTTCGACCCCGTCCATCACCCCGCCGCCTTCCTCCTCCTCCTCAACGTCTTCGTCTCCATCGCCTGGGCCTTTCTCGCCCGCAGCCCCGGCCTCCCTCTTCGCATGTGGGTCGTCCTCGTCTCTATAGCTCTCCTCATCTCCAGCGCAAAAGCCCGCATGAACGCCCTCAAAGCCCAGGACCGCGTCATTCGCCTCGAAGAACATCTCCGCTACACCGCCCTCTTCTCCCCATCCCAACTCTCCCTCGCATCCACCCTGCCGATCCGCAGCGTCATCGCCCTCCGCTTCGCCACCGACGCCCAGCTCCCTTCGCTCGTCGAACGCGCCGCCGCCGAACACCTCACGCCCGCGCAGATCAAGCAGTCCATCACGACCTGGCGTCCAGACACCTACCGCGTCTAACCCGCACCCAGTCTCCTCGACACCCCAAATCTCCCGCACCAGCAGCCCCAACCTCCAATCCTCCGGCACCGCCCGTCCCATACCCCACCTCTGCTATCCTCTACCTCGAAACGGAGCACTTCCATGGCAAAGGGCGTCAACAAAGTCTTCCTCCTCGGCAACGTCGGCAAAGACCCGGAATTCAAAGTGACTCAAGGAGGAATGGCAATCGCAACCTTTGGCCTGGCAACCGCAGAGCGCACCAAAGGGCAAGATGGCCAGTGGACAGATAAGACGGAGTGGCACAATATCGTCTGCTTCCAGCGAACCGCCGAGATAGCTCGGGATTACGTCAAAAAAGGCTCTCAAATTCTTATTGAAGGGCGAATCTCCAGCCGGTCTTGGGACGACAAGGAGTCCGGCCAGAAGAAGTACCGCACTGAAATCCTGGTCAATGAGCTCACGCTCCTCGGCGGCCGCGGAGAAGGCGCCGCCGCTGGCTCCTTCTCCCGCGACTCCGGCTCGTCCTACGGCCAATCTCAGTCCTCCGGCTACGCGCGCTCCAACACCGCCAGCTTCGACCAGCGTCAGCCCGCCGGCGCCCCCGACTACGGCGACAGCGGCATCACCGACGACGACATCCCCTTCTAACCTCCCTCCGCATCCAGCCATGATCGACGAAGCTACCTTCCGCCGCGAAACCGACCGCGCCCTCCACGACCTCAAGCAGGCGCTCATCGCCGCCGAGGAAGAAGGCGGCTTCGAGGCCGAAGAAAACAACGGCGTCCTCAACATCGTCTTCGAGGACCGACCCGGCAAGTTCGTCCTTACCCCACAAACACCCGTTCGCCAGCTGTGGATCTCCGCACAGGCAACCTCCTTCAAGCTCGACTGGTCGCCCGATCGCAACACCTTTGTCCTCGCGCGAACCGGCGAAGCCCTCAAACCACTGACCGAACGCCTCCTGCGCGAGTTCCTCGACAACCCCTCCATCTCGCTCACCTGATCGCAGACTCCCCGGCAACACCGCACGCTACACTAAACACCTGCAACAACCTCGCGTACCGCGTCCAAGGCTGGAGCCCTTCTGACTTCTCACGCCAACACATCACCTCCGGTCCCCCAAGCCAGTAATCGCTCGTCATCCTCCGAGCCATCCACACTCCTTCTCTCGATAGCCATCATCACGCGCAACGAAGAGCGCAACCTCGCCCGCACGCTCTCCAGCGTCCGCTTCGCCGACGAGATCATCATCGTGGACTCCGGGTCGACCGACCGAACTCTCGAAATCGCGCACTCCTTCGGTGCCCGCGTACTCTCCGAGCCGTGGCGAGGGTTCGCCGCTCAAAAGAACTTCGCCATCAGCCTCTGCCGCGGCACCTGGATCCTCTCCCTCGATGCCGACGAAGAGCTCTCCCCCGAACTTCAGCGCCAGCTTCTCACTCTCCTCCCCTCCAATCCGCCCTTCGACGCCTTTCGCCTCCGCAGGCGCAATCTCTTCCTGGGCCGCTGGATTCGCTACGGCGGCTACTACCCCGACTCCAAGCTGCGACTGTTCCGCCGCAACGCAGTCGCCTTCGCCACACCATCCGCCGATCAACCCGTTCACGAGACCATCGCCTTCGACGGCGTCTCCAACACCCTCGACTTCGACCTCATCCACCACGCCTATCCAACGCTCGAGGACTACCTCGATCACATGGATCGCTACAGCTCGCTCGGTGCCCAACTCCTCATTGCTAGTGGCCGCATCTCGCGCTCCCTTCCCGCCTTCTACGCCAATGTTCTTCTCCTTCCGCTCCTCCAGTTCCTCAAAAACTTCCTCCTCCGCCTCGGCTTCCTGGACGGCCGCGAAGGTCTCCTCCTGCACCTCTACCACGCTGCCTACGTCAGCTGGAAGTACAGCAAAAGCTGGGAAGCCGTGCGCCGCACCGCCGCCCCCGTACGCGCCGTCACCTCTTCATCCTCAACGCCTCCCCTCGCGTAGCCCGCCCTCGCCTCCTCTCCACACCTTGGCCTTAATCTCCACAACCAAACCTTCCGCCTTAAACCTCTCCACACACCCACACCTCACCTGGTCGGCGCCTCCACAGCTGCCCGAAACGCCTCCAGATACCCGGCTGGCAGCTGCCTCTTCCGTAGGTCCCGGCCCACAACGACGTGCGTCGTCGACCCCGTACACAGCACCTCTCCATCTCGAACCCGCACCACCTCATACCCAAATCGCACCAGCGATGCCCGCGCCTCAACCAGCCGCGTCCGGATCGCCAACTCATCGTCATACCTAGCCGGCGCTCGATAGCGCGCAACGGCCTCCACTACCGCAATGAGACAACCCTCCTCCGTCTCCAGCCGCCGGTAATCAAACCCCAGCCATCGCATCAGTTCAACCCGCCCTACCTCGAACCAAACCAGATAATTTGCGTGGTAAACCACGCCCATCTGGTCCGTCTCGGCATACCGAACGCGAACCCGCGCCTCACCATCCCCAGCTCCCTCATCATTCATCGGCCCAGTCTACCCGCCACGCACCCCCTCACATGCAGCACCTTACCCCAACCACCGCCCATCTCATCCCCTTTTCTTCGCCCATCACGGTACGAAGGTACCTCCCCACCTCGTACACTCGCCCCATGCGCGCCTCCCACGAAGCCCTCCTCGTCATCGACATGCAAAACGACTTCATCCTCCCCGGCGCCCCGCTCGCCGTCGCGGGCGCCATCGAGATCATCCCCGGCATCAATACCCTCGCCGCCCGCTTCGAACACGTCATCCTCACACAGGACTGGCACCCCGCCGGTCATATCTCTTTCGCCAGCTCCCACCCCGGCAGGCACCCCTTCACGGACACAATCGAAGCTCCTTACGGCACCCAGACTCTCTGGCCCGACCACTGCCTGCAAGGCTCCCCCGGTGCCGAAATCCACCCCGACCTCGACATCCCGCACGCCGAACTCATCCTTCGCAAAGGCTTCCGCGAACACGTCGATTCCTACTCCGCATTCTTCGAAAACGACCGCGTCACGCCTACCGGCCTCGCCGCCTACCTTCGCGAGCGCGGCCTTACCCGCCTCTTCTTCGCCGGCCTCGCCCTCGACTTCTGCATGGGCCACTCCGCCACCGCGGCCGCCCGGCTGGGCTTCCAAACCCACGTGCTTACCGACCTCACCCGCGCCGTAAACCTCCCCGGTACCGTCGCCGCTACTGAGCAGGCCTTCACCGAACAGGGCGTTCGCCGCATCACCTCCGAAGAGCTCGCCCCCTGAAGCCGCCAGCCGCCAGCCGCCAGCCGCCAGCCGCCAGCCGCCAGCAAAGAAGCGACGCACACGCGCCACCTCTCCCTCACACCATCCAACGCTTCACTGCGGGTACTGCACAACCGGCTGCAACTGCCCAGCATTGCTCTGCTGCGCCGTTCCACCCACACCGTCCACAACATGCGTAATCTGCCCGCTGCCGTTCAAAAATACCGTGCCTGCATCGTGCACCGCGACTCCACTCGCCTGCGGCACCGTCATCGCATTGTCCTCTACAATCGGCAATCCCTGGTTGAAGAACGAGTAGATCCCCACCCCATACGCTTCGTGTGTCCTCACACCGTTCGCCACCACGTACGAGGGGTATCCGTTCGCACCGCCGTCCCTCCAGGCAGCCTGGCTCGGTACGTCATACGGCAACTCGCTCTGGTAGAAAATCGTCTCGCCGCCGTTGCCGCGCCACAGCACCTGCTCCTTCTCGTAATGCTCCACCGCCAGCCCCAGCGCCGTCACATCGTCGCCGTCGACTACCAAACCATGGTCGCCCGGGTTCACCGTCCAGCCCGTCGAGCCCGCCGTCGTCCCATGATCCGCGCGCCACGCCCACACATCGTCCACAATCACGTGGTCCTGGTTGATCGCCAGACTCGTCGTCGCCGATCCCACCGTCGCCCCGCCTACACGAAAAAACACATCGTTCAGCGTCGTCGGGTCACTTGCAACCCCGCTCCCTCCAAAGGGAAAACCTCGCGACAGACCCACCTGGAGGAGCACCGGAGACTTCACCGGACCCGCGTCCACAATCACCCCCGCAACCCGAACCCCCTTCGCCGCGACCTCCATCGCCGCCCTCCCGCGCTGCGGCACCAGCGTCGCAAAGCCCAGCCCCAGAACCACCGTGTCCGGCCGCCAAACCTCGATCGGCTGCTGCAGCGCATAGACCCCGGGCGTCAGCAGGAGATTCTTGCCCAACAGCAACGCCAGATTCATCTCCCACTCCGGCGTTGACGGCGTCGCCACAAAGAAGCGGCTCAGCGGAATCGCCGTGCCCGCCTCCGCCACCCCCTCAGCCCAGCTCGTCCCAACGGAACCCGTGCGCAGAGCCGGCGCAAACACGCTCCACTCGCCCTTCGCATCCACCGTCAAAAATGGCCTCTCCCGACTCACTGGCGTGGAGGCCAGCGTCGTGTACGGCGGGTTAGGATAGCTCTGCGCCGGCGCCCCCAGCACCCCCGCAAACACCTGGTTCCACACCGCATTCGACCACGGCCCAATGTCGCTGTTGCGCACAAAATACTGCTGCTGCGATCCATTCGTAACCGACCCAGTTACAGAATCCGCAATGAATCCGCCGCTCGCGTACGACGGTCCCGTGCAGTAGTCCATCAGCGTCGAGTAGCCGTTAATATGCACTCGCCGCAGCGGCGCCGCCTGCGACACCGCCCAGAAGTTGCCGTAGTAGCACCCCGCGCTCCCCGGCGAAGTCACGTTGATCTCCAGATTCGACAACGATCGCCAGAAGTTGCTTAGCGCATTGCAGCCGCTGTTGTCGCACTGGTTGTATACGTTGATCGTTCCGTTGATCACCACATCGTCGGGCGACGCCCCCAGACCCGCTACCTCCGTGTAGTAGCCCACCTGGAAGTTCAGGGGGGCGTCCGCCGTCCCATACGTCCCAGGCTTGAACAGCAGCGCATACCGCTGTGTCCCAAACTGATTGCTCACCTGCTGCTTCGCGATCCCGTCCACCACCGTCTGGATCTGCGCCGTCGTCATGCTCGGGTCGAATACCACCACACTCTTCCCAAGCTGCGCCGCGGACCCGTCAACCACCAGCCCCGTCTGCCCAGCCGCCGTCAAAGCCCCGGCACCCAGCAGAACCCCACCAGCCAGAAGCACCACTCCCGAAGTCGTCGCCATCGCCGCTTTACCTCGCACTAATCTCAAGTCCGCGGCAACACTAGACGGCACACCAAGGCACTGTCAACATCCCTGATCCCGCGCCAGCTCAATCCATCGCGTGCCCTCAGAGCCGCCTGCCTGATCTCGCGCCACTTTGCACCCCCCTACAACCCAAGCTCTCCCGCCCGCGCCTGCATCGCCCCCAGACATACCGCGATGTGCTCGTCCAGACTCACTCCCAGCAACTCCGCCCCGCGCACCATGTCCTCCCGCCGCACCGCCCGCGCAAACGCCTTATCCTTCATCTTCTTCCGCACCCCTGAGACCTCCACCTCGGCAATCCGCTTCGAAGGCTTCACCAGCGCGCACGCCGTCAGAAATCCCGACAGCTCATCGCACGCATACAGTGCCCGGTCCAGATGCGTCGACGGCACCACGCCGGTGTACTCCGCATGCGCCAGAATCGCATGCAGCATCTCCTCCGGCCAGCCCATCGCGCGCAGCGTCCGCACCCCCACAAAGGGATGCTCCTCCACCGAAGAGTGCCGCTCATAATCCATGTCGTGCAGCAGCCCCGTGCAAAAATACAGATCCTCCAGCCGCTTCGCCGCACCCGCCTCTAGCTCCAGCCGCGCCGCCTCCCGACCTCCATACGCCTCTGTCGTAATCGCCACCGCCAGCGCATGCTTGCGCAGACTCTCGCCCGCAGTCCACTCCTCGAGCAATCGCCGCGCTGCCTCTCGTCCAAAGCCCACATCCACCATGGCCCCATTCTCTCCCACACGCCCAGCCATCCTCCGTCATCCGAACTCACCTTCCGCCGCAAAGAATTCCCTTGCATCCACACCTGGCCCACGCTATCATCCGCCCATCTCGGAAGTGGCAAGCCTGCAAATCTAGGCCAGCCCCCGAGCTCTCGCAAGACACCGGCCCCGCAAGATTCAGGCCCCCATCCAAGCCTCACCCGGAATGCTGTCTCCCTCGGCCCATATCCACCGGCCCGCTCTCCTGTTTCAACGCCCAGCCCTCGAAGCGATCGCACCCGTGCGCTCGCTCTCGGCCGCCTGCCTGCACCACAACGCGAAACGAGACAACTCCATGCGACTCCGATATCTTCTCGCCCGCGGCCTCCAAATAGCCGCCCTTCTCCTCACCCTTCCACCCCAACTCGCTCTCGCCCAAAGCTCTGCCGCAGACTCGCCCAACTTCACCCGCGCCAGCTCGGACGAACTCCAGCGCCTGCTCGCCGTCCAAGAACAACAGGTCTCCGTCCTCTTCAGCAGGCACACGCCCCCACGCATCCCGGCCGACGCCTTCGACAGACTCTTCATGTGGAACGAGATCGCCCTTGAAACTACCGCCATCGATCACACTCCCATCCAGCCCGGCGAGCTCCGCGTCTTCGGCGAGCAGTACGGCCCCACCCGCTCCAGCCGCGCCATGGCCATCGTCCACATCGCCATGTTCGAGGCCGTCAACGCCGTCACCCGCGACTACCAGAGCTACACCAAACTCGCCCCAGCCCGCGGCAAACCCTCCGTCGACTACGCCATCGCCCAATCCGCATACGAAGCCCTGCTCTTCCTCTACCCCTCCCAGGGCGAACGCCTGCGCGACATCCGTGACCTCGACGTCGTCCAC
Source organism: Acidobacteriaceae bacterium (assembly GCA_965218895.1). GTDB lineage: Bacteria > Acidobacteriota > Terriglobia > Terriglobales > Acidobacteriaceae > Edaphobacter. The sequence goes on from CBDCMI010000012.1 coordinate 198,659, forward strand.
ATCGCCGGCTCCGACGCCAGACTCGCTGCCGGCCAGGCTCTCGGTCATGCCGCTGCGCAGTCCATCATCGCCCTCCGCACCGCCGACGGCTCCCAAATCCCAGACCCCAGCATCGGCGGCCCCTTCACCCCACTCGGCGGCATCGGCCACTGGACACCCGATCCCGTCAGCCAACTCGACATCTACCTCGGCGCCTACTGGAGCAAGGTCAAACCCTTTACCCTCTCCTCCGCCAGCCAGTTCCGCGCCCCGCCCCCGCCCGCTCTCAAGAGCGCCGAATACACCGCTGCCTTTCAGCAGGTCAAATCCGTCGGCGGCGACCCACGCTTCGGCACCCCAACCGCCCGCACCCACAAACAATCCGTCGACGCCGTCTTCTGGTCCTACGACGGTACCCCGGCCCTCTGCGCCCCACCCCGCCTCTATAACCAGATCGCCCGCACCATCGTCCTCCAGCAAGGCCTCAACAAGCTCTCCGATGCCGCCCGCCTCTTCGCCCTCATCAACACTGCCATGGCCGACGCCGCCATCTCCGCCTGGGAGACCAAATGGCACTACCAATACTGGCGCCCAGTCACCGCCATTCGCTCCACCAAACAGCGCGGCAACACAGACGTCGTCCCCGACCCCGGCTGGTACCCACTCGGCGGCCAGTCCACCAACACCCGCGGCCCCAACTTCACCCCGCCCTTCCCTGCCTACGTCTCCGGACACGCCACCATCGGCGGCTCCCTCTTCCAAATCCTCCGCCACTTCTACCCCGACCAAACCTCCTTCGTCTTCATCTCCGACGAGTGGAACGGCCACAACAAGGACGCCGACGGCAAACTCCGCCCCGTACGCCCACTCGCCTTCCCCAGCTTCACTGAAGCCGAATACCAGAACGCGGAAAGCCGCGTCTACCTTGGCGTCCACTGGCAGTTCGACGCCGACCAGGGCGTCGCCGAAGGCCATTGCGTCGCCGACTGGGTCTTCGATCACGCCTTCCAGCCCGCCAGGCACGATCAACCCTAATCCCCCTCCACCCCAACCTAGGAGAGGGGCACGGCACCCCGCCGTGCCCCTCCTCGTCTCCACCGTCGCGCATCCCCGTCACTCGCAGCGGCGCCACCCCCCTAATCCCCTGCCCTCGTTACTCCCCTGGTTCCCACTTCGGTAGTTGTCCGGTTTTCCTCGGTTTTCTTCCCGAAATCACCCTTGACCTTCTCGGCACCCGGTGGCAACCTAGGCACATCACACGCTTCCGTTATCGGACGTGTGCCGCGGTCGCCTCGCTCTGGCAACCGCCCGCGAACAACACAAACCTATGGCAACCATGATGGCTCCCGTGGAGCAACGCGAAGTTCTGCGCTGCGATCACTGCGATCTCGTCCAGTTCCGCCGTGCCAACCCCGTCTGCGTCCGCTGCAAGCGCTCGCTGGAGGTCAAGGCACCGGAGCCCGCCGCCACCCCACTCGCTCTCGTTCCCCCCTCCAACCCCGCCGAAAGCAACCTCCAGGTCGCCAAAGCGGTCCGTGACCTCCGCCTCATGCGCACTCTCTCCCAACGGCAGCTCGCCGCGCGCATGAACGTCCCCCGCACCTACATCTCCAAGATTGAAAACGGCAAAGCCATGCCGACCCTCTCCTCCCTCCAAAGACTCGCCACCGCACTCGGTGTCGATATCTCCGCGCTCCTGCGAGACTCCTCCACCCGCCACGTCGATGAGACAGCCACCCTCCTCACCGACCCCTTTATCGCTGAAATCGCCTACTTCGCCGCGCAGCTCGACACCCTGCAACGCTCCATCTTCCTCAATCACGTCCGCGAGCTCGCCGCCGGTCGTCGTCGCTCCGCCTAGCTCCCCCCCACCAGGACGCCCAGCCTCGCCGCAGCAAGGCCACGCTCCAAACCGCGCTACCTCCGCCGCGGAGACCCGGATCCTCTTCAGCACCCCAAAACACCAGGGTGCCCTCCCCCATCCGGCACTCCGCGGCCTCTCCCGTCTCCACTGCCTGCAAAGCAAAACCCCGGCAAAAGCCGGGGTCCCACGTCCTCGTCCGGCGTTACCGCAGCTTGCGCCGGAGCACTCCGACCGCCCCCATCAGACCCGTCCCCAGCAGGAGCAGGCTCGACGGCTCCGGCGTGGACGTGATCGTGAAGTTGACCGGCACGGTCTGCGCCAGTTCGTCTGAATCCAGAAGCGACGCCATGTAGCCCGAACTCGTGTCATAAATGGCAATGCTGTAGCCCGTATCGCCCATCACATCCGTGAAGGCAAAGCCATTCCCGGTCACAAGGGGGCTTCCATACGGCATAAGCAAATTGTCGTTGTTGTGGAATCCACCAGGGGCAATCAGTCCCGTAACACCCGGTCCACTCACTCCCGTAATCAGGTAGGCCCCGTTCACGTCCGTTGACGTGGTAAGTACGCCGGATCCGTTGAAGCCTCCGCCGGAACCAGTCGCGTTGAAGCTGAATGTATCCGCATGGGCTGCGGCAACTCCACAAGCCAGGCTCAGACCGGCAAGAATCACAGGTGCAAGAACACGCATGGTGCGCCTCCTCAAACAACGCCATAACACTATCGGGGCATGACCACAAAGTACACAGCCCATCAGTCAACTTTTACCGAGTGGAAGAAACTTCCGGTCTCACACATCGTCTCTCGTATGCCGGCGTCCTCCTACCCCTCTGACCCAAGCGCATCGCTTCCGCTCCCTCAGCGCCATCAACTCGTTGCACCCGCCAACCCCCTGTGCTAGCGTCAAATCGTGCATAGGCAGCCCATTGCTGTCGTGAGGTCCCATTGCGCGCTGCTTCTCCGCCGCCCAGCCGCATCCACGAGTTAGCCGCCGACGAGCGGGCCCTCTTCGCCCAACTCGATCCCGCCCGCCTTCCGCAGCACGTCGCCATCATCATGGACGGCAATGGCCGGTGGGCAGGCAAGCGCGCTCTCAAACGCTTTCTCGGCCATCAGCAGGGTGCCGAGTCCGTCCAGTTCGTCGTCGAAACCGCCTCCCGTATCGACCTCCCCTTCCTCACCCTCTACGCCTTCTCCCTCGAAAACAACCTCCGCCGCCCCAAGTCCGAGGTCAGCTTCCTCATGAAGCTCCTCAAAACCTATCTCGTCGGCAACGTCAAGCGCATGAATGACAACAACGTCCGCATGAACTACATCGGACGCACCGCCGAGCTCCCCGCCGAGGTCCAGGACACCATGCAGTGGGCCATGGAATCCACCGCCGGCAACACCGGAACCACCCTCACCCTCGCCCTCAACTACGGCGCTCGCACAGAGATCGTCGACGCCACCCGCGCCCTCCTCAACCGCCTCCTCGCCGAAGCCCGCGGGCGCGGCTGTTCCCTCGACGACCTCCTCGCCGTCGACGGAATCGAAGCCCGCCTCGACGAGACCGACCTCGCCGCCCACCTCTACACCGCTGGCATCCCCGACCCAGATCTCGTCGTCCGCACCTCCGGCGAGCAGCGGATCTCCAACTTCCTCCTCTGGCAGATCGCCTACGCCGAAATCTTCATCACAGATCGCCTCTGGCCAGACTTCCGCGGCATCCACCTCCTCGAGGCCATCCAGGCCTATCAGACCCGCGACCGCCGCTTCGGCGGTCTCAACGAGTCCACCGACGAAAACCTCTCCGCCCTCGAACCCGCCGAAGAGGTCGCCGAAGAGATCGAAGGCCACATCAACGGCCGAACCCCCGCCACCACCCGCCGCTAACCCCCCCCCAGCCCCGCACCCCTTCTTGGTCGTCATTCCCGCCAGGGAATCTGCTTCTGCCGTTGCCGTTGCTCCCGCCTCGCCCTTCTCTTCCTCCCCTTCCCTTGGTTGTCATTCCCGCAGGGAATCTGCGTCTCCCCTCCACCAAAGCCCATCTGGCACACTCACCCCCACCCCACCGATACACTGATCGCAGCCCCTCGGGCTTCTCGTCGCCAGCCGCGCCAGGCTCACACCGACCCGAAGACGGAGGGCGGACCCCGCGGTTTTGGCATCCAATGCCCACTACCGTTCGCTTCGCTCACACCCGGAGGTCCGCACCTAAAACCCCTCGTTCGAATACTTTGCGCAACAAGTACGGGGGGTGGGGGACACCACCTCATACACCTCGTGTCCGAAAGATAGAGCCGGCCCGCCGCAACTCCTCCCCCTGCCTCACCCTCTATTCGTGGGATTCACATAACGCGGCCGCCTCGGCGGACCTCGTCAACTCCCTCCCCTTCGGAGCTCTCATGCGCACCTTCCTCTTCGCTCTCTTCGCCCTTCTCCTCCTCGCTCCGGTCGCCCTCCACGCCCAAGGCGAAACCTCCGGCGTCTCCCTAAACATCCAACCCCGGATCGGCCCCCGCCTCTGCCTCGATGCCCGCGGCGACCGCGACCAGGACGGCGCCCCCGTTGCCATCTACACCTGCCATGGCTCGGAAAATCAGCGCTGGACCGTAACCGCCTCGCCCAACAATCAGCACGCCATCATCGGTATCGGCGGCTTCTGCCTAGACGTCCGCGGAACCAACGCCACCGCGAACGGAACCCCGGCCCAGCTCTGGAAGTGTCACTTCGGCGAAAACCAGCGCTTCTCCTTTATGCCCGATGGACGCATCCGGGAGGTCCGCTCCGGTAAGTGCCTCATCGCCGCCGCACCAAAAGACGGAACCCCAGTCGTCCTCGACACCTGCAAGAACAACCCCGGCGAAATCTGGTCCCTGCACCGTAATACCGCCACGCTCACCCACCCCTAAAGCCCCACAGCCGGCACGCTGCCAGGTGCCAGACAGCTCCCACGCCTGGCAGCGTGCCCTTCGGCATCCCGCACCTGGAGGATGAACCCGGAAGACTACCCTCCTCTGGCGTAACCACGCCCGAGCCGCTTGTACGATGGTCCTAATCTGCGGCGGCTCGCTCCAGTCCCTGGCGCCCCCCGACCGCCGCCAACACAAGGCGGACGACTTGCTCTATTGGCTGCTCTACCAAAAGCTCTTCCCCTACTTCCGCCTCTTCCGCATCTTTCGCTATCTCACCTTCCGCACCGTCTTCGCCAGCCTCACCGCCCTGCTCATCGGCCTGCTCATCGGTCCCTTCGTCATCGAGCGCCTGCGCGAATTCCAAATCAGCCAGTACATCCGCGAAGAAGGCCCGCAATCCCACCAGAAAAAGCGCGGCACCCCCACCATGGGCGGCGTCCTCATCTGTATCTCCGTCCTCGTCCCCACCCTCCTCTGGAGCGACCTCTCCGACCCCTTCGTCTGGATCGTCACCCTCTCCACCGTCGCCTTTGGCGCAATCGGCTTCGCCGACGACTACATCAAGGTCGTCCACAAGCGGAATCAGGGCCTCACCGGCCGCCAGAAGCTCGGTCTCCAGTTCGTCACCAGCGGCGCCGTCGCCGGTGTCCTCGTCTGGATGCAGGCCCACGGCATCTACTCCACCCGCCTCGTCGTCCCCTTCCTCAAAAAGTTCCGCCCCGACCTCATCGTCGGCTCCCTCCAACATGTCCCCCACATGTACTGGCTCGGCTTCCTCCCCTTCGTCGTCTTCGTCATGCTCGTCATCACCGGCGCCAGCAACGCCGTCAACCTCACCGACGGCCTCGACGGCCTCGCCATCGGCTGCACCATCATCGCCGCCGGCGCCCTCGCCGTCCTCACCTACGTCAGCGGCCACGCCGTCTTCTCCGACTACCTCGAGCTCCAACGCATGCCCATGGTCGGCGAGCTCACCATCTTCTGCGGCTCCCTCGTCGGCGCCTCCATCGGCTTCCTCTGGTACAACGCCCACCCCGCCGAGGTCTTCATGGGCGACGTCGGCTCCCTCGCCCTCGGCGGAGCCATCGGCACCGTCGCCGTCGTCATCAAGCAGGAGCTCCTGCTCCCCTTCATCGGCGGCGTCTTCCTCCTCGAAGCCCTCAGCGTCATGCTCCAGGTCGGCAGCTACAAGCTCCGCGGCGGCAAGCGCATCTTCAAGATGGCCCCCCTCCACCACCACTTCGAACTCCTCGGCTGGAGCGAAAGCAAAGTCATCGCCCGCTTCTGGATCATGGCCCTCGTCTTCGCCCTCTTCGCCGTCACCACCCTCAAGCTGAGATAGCCCGAGATCAACTCACTTCATCTTAATGATCGCAGGCTGACCAGCACGCCATCACGTGTGACGTCCCGTTCTTCCCCACCCAAGTCTGCGACTTCGACCGTAACGTGTCGTTCGTCGCGCCAAGAGACGGCGAAATTCGCCGATGGGCCGCTTGGTTGGGGACGTTGATGGTAACGAGAGTAGAGAAACTCTGGATGGTCGTGCCGGGGAAGCTTCATCCCGCCTCTCAGGAGAGAGACATCGAGCGAAAAATCGGTTGTGGCCCCGCAGTCAAAGTCGTAAACCACAATCATGTGAGACCCGTCAGGCGAAGGCACCTCAGTCACGTTGGTGTTCCCGCAGGCGTCCATGAACAAAGAGATCCCCAGGGCGGGTATGAGCGCCAACAAAAACGCCGCTGTCGCAAGCCAGAAGGGCGCACGCACCGTGGCCCATGCGGTAGCCGGTCGTTTACGTCTTCTCAAATACCTCGCGAGGTACTGAAGAACAGCGGTGACTAGACCCACTACGAAGGCAAACATGCCTGCATACGTCAGGCCGCGTACTGTCTCGATGATTCCGTCGCTCAGTTCGATAATGGTCGGCTCTCCACCAAAGACAAAACTCAGTTCGCACTTGTTCGATAGGATGGAGCCGATGGAACTCAAAGGCAAGCGAGTCTTGGTCGTAGGCGCAGGCAAAAGCGGCATCGCCGCCGCCCGCTTCCTCCTCGCCCGCGGCGCCAAAGTCACCGTCAGCGACTCCCGCAGCGCCTCCGCCCTCGCCACCGAACTCCCCGCACTCGTAGACGCCGGCATTATGGTCGAAACCGGCGGCCACGGCCTGCTCACCTTTCGCCGCCAAGACCTCATCGTCGTCAGCCCCGGCGTCCCCCTCGAAACCCCCGAAGTCGCCCGCGTCCGCACCCTCGGCATGCCCGTCATCGGCGAGCTCGAACTCGCCGCACGCTTCCTCGGGGGCCAGATCATCGCCATCACCGGCTCCAACGGCAAGACCACCACCACCGCCCTCCTCGGCGAAATCCTCCAGCACGCCGGCCTCCCCGTCCAGGTCGGCGGCAACATCGGCACACCCGTCGTCGACCTCATCTCCTCCAGCCGCCCCGAAACCTGGAACGTCCTCGAGGTCTCCAGCTTCCAGCTCGAAACGGTCGAGACCTTCCGTCCCCGCATCGCCGCCGTCCTCAACATCACACCCGACCACCTCGATCGCCACGGCAGCTTCGCCCGCTACGCCGCCGCCAAGGCCCGCATCACCGAGCGGCAGGACACCGAAGACTTCCTCGTCCTCAACGGCGAAGACAAGGCCTCGCAGATGGTCGCCGCCGCCGAAGGCCCCACCGGCCGCACCCGCGCCCAGATCTTCTGGTTCAGCAGTCGTCGCCCCATCAAACAGGGCGCCTTCGTCCACGGCGAAAGCCTACTCTACACGCCGCGCGAAGGCGCGAGCCCCGAACCCATCATGCCCGTCGCCGAAATCCCCCTTCGCGGCGCCCACAACGTCGAAAACGTCCTCGCCGCCGTCACCATGGCGCGCCTCGTCGGCGTCCCCGCCGAGCGCATCCGCGAGGCCGTCCGCGCCTTCAAGGCCGTCGAGCACCGCCTCGAACTCATCCGCGAGCGCGCCGGCGTCCTGTTCTTCAACGACTCCAAGGCCACCAACGTCGACGCCGCCATCAAGGCCATCGAGAGCTTCCCCGCAGGCATCCACCTCATCCTCGGCGGCAAGGACAAGAACTCCGACTACCGCCTGCTCGAGCCCCTCGTCCGCGAGCGCGTCGCCGCTGTTTACACCATTGGTTCCGCCGCGGAAAAGATTCGGGGTGCGCTCGGCGGAGTCGGGAAGATGGTGGAGGCGGGCACGCTCGACCGCGCCGTGGCCGCCGCCGCCGAAGCGGCAAAGCCCGGACACGTCGTCCTCCTGGCCCCGGCCTGCGCCAGCTTCGACCAGTTCGAAAGCTACGAGCACCGCGGCAGGGTCTTTCGGCAGCTCGTCGAGGCACTCTAGCCGGGCAACACAACCGAGGGGACCATGGCAAAGCGGGTTGGCGTCGATAAATGGATGTTTGGCACCGTGCTCCTGCTCGTGCTCTTCGGCCTCGTCACCGTCTTCTCGGCCTCCGCCGTCATGGCCCAGTCCACCCTCGGCTCGCCTTACAGCTTCGTCGGTCGCCAGGCCCTCTGGGCCCTCCTCGGCATGCTCGCCCTCGCCGGCCTCATGAAGGTCGACTACCGCCACTACAACAACCCCAAAGTCGTCTTCCCCGCCGTCGCCGGAACCATGCTTCTGCTCGCCACCGTCTTCGCCATGGGCGGCATGAACGGAGCCCACCGCTGGATTCGCCTCGCCGGCGTCACCCTCCAACCCTCCGAGATCGCCAAGCCCGTCCTCGTCCTCTTCCTCGCCTACTTCCTCCAGTCCCGCATGCACGCCATGGACGACTGGAAGGGCACCATCGCCCGCGCCGTCCTCCCCCCGCTCCTCTTCATCGCCCTCATCCTCAAGGAGCCTGACCTCGGCACCGCCCTCGTCTGCGCCGCCGTCCTCATGCTCATGCTCTACCTCGCCGGCGCACAAAAAAAGTTCTTCCTCATCGCCTTCGCCGCCGCCGCCCCCGTGCTCTACTTCATGCTCTTCCACGTGGCCTTCCGCCGCGCCCGCATGCTCGCCTACCTCGACCCCGAGAAAGACCCCCGCGGCACCGGCTTCCACATCCTCCAGTCCCTCATCGCCGTCGGCTCCGGCGGCCTCCGCGGCCTCGGCCTCATGGAAGGCCGGCAAAAACTCTTCTATCTCCCCGAGGCCCACACCGACTTCATCTTCGCCAACATCTGCGAGGAACTCGGCCTCATCGGCGCCGTCTGCGTCGTCGCCCTCTTCTGCGTCCTGGGCTACCGCGGCCTGCGCGCCGCCGTCCTCTCCACCGACCCCTTCGCCCGCTTCCTCGCCTTCGGCCTCACCACCGCCATCCTCATTCAGGCCTTCTTCAACATGAGCGTCGTCCTCGCCCTCCTGCCCACCAAAGGCATCCCTCTGCCCTTCATCTCCTCCGGCGGCACCAGCGTCTTCATCACCCTCGCCAGCATCGGCGTCCTGCTCAACATCACGCGCGAGATCGACTGAGGCGAATGGCATTCAGATACAAAGCGCTTTTGCTTTTCTGGTTGTCATTCCCGCAGGGAATCTGCTTCTCGTTCCGGGCGTCACAGATTGGGAAGAACAGCGATAGACGCTGGCCCTCACCATGCGCGTTCTAATCGCAGGCGGCGGAACCGGCGGACACGTCATGCCCGGCCTCGCCATCGCCCGCGAGCTCCGCGAGCGCTACGCCGCCGACGTCCGCTTCGTCGGCACCTCGCGCGGCCTTGAAACCCGCCTGGTCCCGGATGCCGGCTTCCCCCTCGATCTGATCGAAGTCGGCCAGCTCAAGGGCCAGTCTCTCCGCGTCCGCGCCCGCACCGTCGGCGACCTGCCCCGCGGCGTTGCACGCTGCCTCCGCCTCCTGCGCGACTTCCGCCCCGGCGTCGTTGTGGGCGTCGGCGGCTACGCCTCCGGCCCCGCCATGCTCGCCGCCCTGCTCGCCCGCCTGCCCACCCTCGCCTACGAGCCCAACGCCGTCCCCGGCCTCGCCAACCGCGCCATCGGCCGCGCCGTCTCCGCCGCCGCCGTCAACTTCGACGAAACCCGCCGCTTCTTCCGCCGGGCCGTCGTCACCGGCGTCCCCGTCCGCCGCGAGTTCTTCGCCATCCACGCCGAGCGTGACCCTGCCGCGCCTCCCCATCTGCTCGTCTTCGGCGGCAGCCAGGGCGCGCGCGCCCTCAACCACGCCATCGCCGGCATCCTGCCGCATCTGCTCGCCGCCGTGCCCGGTCTCACCCTGCTCCATCAGGCCGGAGCCAAACAGCCCGACGAAACCCGCGCGGCCTTCGCCTCCACCGGCGCCGATCCCGCCCGGTGGCGCGTCGAGCCCTTCCTCGACAACATGCCCGCCCGTATCGCTGAGGCCAGCCTCATCGTCTGTCGCAGCGGCGCCAGCTCCCTCGCGGAGCTCGCCGCCGCCGGCCGCCCCTCGCTCCTCGTCCCCTTTCCCCTCGCGGCCGACGACCACCAACGCAAAAACGCCGAGCTCTTCGCCCACGCCGGCGCCGCCGATCTCCTGCTCGAGAGCGAACTCACGCCCGACGTCCTGCTCCACCGTCTCGTGTCTCTGCTCAACGACGCCACCCGCCTCCAAACCATGGCCGCCCACTCCCATGCGCTCGCCCGACCCCAAGCCGTCGGACAGATCGCCCGCATGGTCGCCGACCTGGCCGCGGCAAGCTAAAGCAGTCCAGAACAGCCCTCTCCCTGTCCGCCCTCCCCAAAGGGAATCTGCCGTCGCCATTGCCGCTGCTGTTGCCCTCTTGGCTGTCATTCCCGAAGGGAATCTGCGTTTGCTGCTGCCCTTGCCGTCGCGGTTGCCGTTGCTGCCCTTGCCCCTGCCCCTGCCCCTGCCCTTGCCCCTGCCCCTGCCCCTGCCCTTGCCCTTGCCCTTGCCCTTGCCCTTGCCCTTGCTGGTTGTCATTCCAGAAGGGAATCTGCTGCTGCCGTTGCCGTTGCCCCTGCTGTTGCCGTTGCCCCTGCTGTTGCCGTTGCCGTTGCCCCTGCTGTTGCCATTGCCCCTGCTGTTGCCGTTGCCGTTGTACTTGCCCTTCTTGTTGTCAGTCCCGAAGGGAATCTGCGTTTGCTGCTGTCCTTGCCGTTGCTGCTGTCCTTGCCGTTGCTGTTGCCCTTGCCCCGTTGCTGTTGCCCTTGCTCTTGCCGTGGCGTCCTTCCTGGTTAGCGTTCCCGAAGGAAATCTGCTGCTGCCCCTGCCCTTGCCCTTGCCTTGCTTGCCACTTCCGAAGGGAGCTCTGCTCACTACCACCCGCAAGCCGCTCCAAACCCGCTACAACGCGAGATCCACAAAAGAAAAGGGGCGACGCTGCTGCCGTCGCCCCTTGCCTGCTCCCAGCTGCTTACCGATGGCCCCCGCCGCCATGGGAGCCGCCACCACCACCGCCATGAAAGCCGCCACCCCCGCCCCCATGGAACCCGCCACCACCACCGAAGCTCCCGCCGCCGCCATGGAATCCACCGCCGCCAAAGCTGCCATGACTCCCCCCGCCGCCATAGCTCTGCCCGCCGGCATAGCCACGATTGCCGCCATAAGTCTGACCGCCCCCATAGCCGTGACTGCCCGCATAGCCTTGCCCGGTGTAGCCATGATTTCCCCCGCCGTAGGCCCCGTTACCGCCGGCAAATCCATGCTGCCCGCCATAACCCTGACCGCCCGCATAGCCCCGGTTACCGCCATAACCCTGACCGCCCGCATAGCCCCGGTTACCGCCATAGGCCTGACCGCCCGCATAGCCGCGATTGCCGCCTCCATAGGCCTGCCCGGCATACCCATGGGTCCCCCCGCCATAGGCTCCACTGCCGCCGGCAAACCCACGCTGCCCGCCATAGCCGCCATGGTTCCCGCCGTAGTTGTTAATCGTCGTGCGGTTCACGCTATGGAACGAGCCATAGCCGCGGCCGCCGATCGCCGAGCCCCGAAATCCGTTGTAGCCGCCGTGAGCCCAGGACGCTCCGCCGGGGTGTATGTTGCCCCCATACGGCCGGTCATACACATTGCGGAAGCCATGGCCGAAGTGACCGAAGTTGTTGTAGCCGCGGTTGTACCAATAATGGCCACCGTTCCAATAGCCCCCGAAGAACCCCGTCCCAAAGTAGCCAAAACCGTAGTTGATCCCCCCGTAATACCCGACAGAAGGCCCCCAATACCCTGCGTTCCACAGGTACCCGCCGTCACCAGAGCCCCAGTAGCCCGGCGTCCAAAGAGCCCCAACATATGGGGGCTCCACCCAAGCACCGTCCACCCAGTAGTAGCCTTCATCGCCCCAGGCCCAATATCCAGGTGTCCAGATATACCCCTCCCCCGGAATCTCCGGCTGCGTATAGACCGGGATCGCCGGAGGCCGCGATACCCACCGAAACAAAGACGCGCGCCTGAGCATAAGTCGTTGCAAAGAAGGACGTTGCCGCAACTGCGGCACCAGCTAGAAACGTGCGGGATGTGGTGTTGAATCGCATCGTAGTGCCCTCTCGCCGAACAGCTCCCCGCCAAACAACAGCGTCAGCGCCGGCCTCCCGAAGCCCCGGCGGTCTGTCCGGGAGGCTTCACAGTAGATTAGACACAGCGATTCGGCAGAGGTTGCGTTGGTCCCACGCCGGGGTCAAACGGCTCTTTGGCGGGGGTCGCGAGCAAGGAACGGGAGGTCGCGGCGGAGAGTGGCAAGGCACAGCGGGGTCGGAGGGCATCTCCTGTTTGCGGCGACGCACCGGGTTCACTTCATCGGCATCGGCGGCATCGGCATGAGCGGCATCGCCGAGATCCTGCTCACCCTGGGATACGCCGTCTCCGGATCCGACCTCCGACGAAGCTCCGCCACCGATCGCCTGCTGGGCCTGGGCGCCCGCATCTTTGAAGGGCACACCCCCTCGAACGTCGCCGCCGCCGACGTGGTCGTCACCACCAGCGCCGTCAACCAGACCAATCCTGAGGTCGCCGAGGCCCGCGCCCGCCGCATCCCCGTCATCGGCCGGGCAGAGATGCTGGCCGAGCTCATGCGCCTCCGCTACGGCATCGCCATCGCCGGCATGCACGGCAAGACCACTACCACCAGCATGGTGGCGGCAGTGCTTGCAGGCGGCGGTCTGGACCCCACCGTCGTCGTCGGCGGCCGCGTCGACGCCATGGGCTCCAACGCACGGCTGGGCAGCTCACACTACCTCGTCGTCCGAAGCCGACGAGAGCGATCGCAGCTTCCTCAAGCTCTCGCCCGTCCTCGGCGTCGTCACCAACCTCGACCGCGAGCACATGGACTGCTATCGCGACATGGAAGACGTTGAGGCTGCATTCCTGGAGTTCATGGACCGGATGCCCTTCTACGGCGCAACCACCGTCTGCGTGGACGACCCCCGGCTGCGAGCCCTGCTGCCCCGTGTGCGCCGGCGCGTTTGGACCTACGGCGAGAGCGACGACGCCCAGTTCCGGCTGCGGCGCCTGGCGGCCGATCGTGGAGGCGACGCCCGCGCGCGCTTTATGGTCGAGGCCGATGGCGAAGGCGAGATTGGCCCGTTCTCCCTCCATGTTCCCGGCCGGCACAACGTCCTGAACGCGACGGCGGCGGTCTCAGTCGGCGTGCAGCTCGGCGTCCCGCCGGAGCAGATCGCCGCCGGCTTGAAGAGTTTTCGCGGCGTGGATCGCCGCTTCCAGACGCGTGGCGTGGCGCGCGGTGTCACGGTAGTCGACGACTACGGCCACCACCCCACCGAAGTCGTCGCCACCCTTGACGCGGGCTCGCGAGTTCCTGGGCAACACCGGCGGGAGGCTCTCTGTGCTCTTTCAGCCCAACCGCTTCACCCGCACGCGGGACCTGGAAGGGGAGTTTGCCGGAGCTTTCGGCGAGGCCGACCACGTGGAGATGCTTGATATCTACGCCGCCAGCGAAGAGCCGATCCCGGGGCATCACCGCGGAGCGACTGGCCAGTCTGGTTGCGGCGGCGCGGGGCGACTCGGCCGTGCGGTACGCCCCCAGCCTGGACGAGGCCATCGCCCGCCTGGTCGCCGAGGCCCGCGCCGGCGACCTCATCGTCACTCTCGGCGCGGGCAGCGTCAGCGCCGCCGGTCCCCTCTTGCTGGAGGCGCTGGCCGCCACCGCGTAGGCAGCCGGCCACCCCAACCCATCAGCATGATCCTCTCTGGATACGTCCGCCGCACGGCGCGGGAGGCGACCAGGCGCGGTCGAGCGGGTATAGTCGGGAATATTCGACAACGGCGGCGAGGCACTTGGTGCGGTCCCGCGGCCCTGGCGGCCGGCAAAAGTTGGGCCACAGAAGTCGCAAAAGGAGCAGCAGTGGGACGGGGTGATCGCGGCGCCGCAGGAACGGTTCGCGCAGGGTCGGCGGAAGGGGCCGCAGGCAGCAGGTCCACGCCGCGTGGCCCGCGCGGCGGAGGCTCTTCGCCCCCCCGCTTCGCGCGAGACCGTGCCCGAGCAGGACGGCGGCTTCCGCCGAGGTCGACGCCGCACCGGCCTTCGCCTCACCTTCCACGGCGGCCTGCCGGAGACCGCCGTCGGCCGCGTGCTCACATCCGTCGTTGGCCTGCTTCTGCTGGGTGCCGGTGCGCTCGGCTTGCTGGAAGTCCGCAAACTCATGACGCGCGACCAGCGATTCATGGTCCCCGGCCCTGCCGCCATCGAAACCGTCGGCTTGCAGCATCTCGGCCGCGACGAGGTCCTCCACGTGCTCGGCGACGATGTCGGCAGAAACCTCTTCAGCCTCAGCCTCCGGCAGCAGCAGGCCGCCCTGGAGCGCCTGCCGTGGGTCGAGACCGCAACCGTCATGCGGCTGCTTCCGGACCACCTGCGCGCGGGCATCCGCGAGCGCGTGCCCGTCGCCTTCGCCCGTGAAAAGGGCAGAATCGGCCTGGTCGACGCCCATGGTGTGCTTCTCGATCTGCGGCAGCCGCCGGCGGGCGGCAGCTATTCCTTCCCGGTGGTCACCGGCGTCGGTGCGACCGAGACCCACCGCCGAACGCGCCGCGCGCATGAGGCTCTTCGGCAACTTCGTCGGCGCGCTCGACAGCACCGGCGAGCACCTCTCGGCCCGTCTGAGCGAGATCGATCTCTCGGACCCCGAAGACGTGCGCGCGCTCATACCCGACAACGGCAGCGAGCTCCTGGTGCACTTCGGCGATTCGGACTTCCTCGACCGCTATCGCGGCTTCCAGGCTCATCTGCCCGAGTGGAAGGAGCAGTACCCCAAGCTCGCCAGCGTCGATATGCGCTATGAGCGGCAGGCGGTGCTCGAGATGACTCCCGGAGCAGCCGTGCCGCTGAACGAGGCCGCCAACGCGGCCAAGACCATTCCGCAGGCACCGCCAAAACCCGGCAGCAAACCTCGCCCGGCGGCGAACCACCCTCCAGCGGCGGCAACCAGTCACGGATCGGCGGCGGCCGCTCGCGACAAGGCGGCACCCCGGTGAACCCCAAGCCTGAAAAGCCTGCTTACCGTGCTCGACGCAGGTTCGCAGAAGAGCTGCGTCCTAATCGGCGAGCTGACCGACGGCGTCCTGCGCTATCGTGGGCACGGTATCGAATACTCCCGCGGCATGCGCAAGGGTCTCATCGCCGAACTCGGCCCCGCAGCCGAGGCCATCAACAAGGCCGCCCTCACCGCCGAGCGCGTCGCCCACGCCACCATTGAGTCCACCGTCGTCGGCATCGGCGGTGCCCACGTCCGCGGCGTCAACTCCCGCGGCGGCATCAGCATGGGCAGCCGCATGCGCGAGATCACCCGTGAAGAGGTCAAGGCCGCCGTCGATCGCGCCCGCAGCGTCGCCCTGCCGCCAGACCGCGAAGTCCTCCATCTGCTCCCGCAGGAGTTCATCCTCGACGACCAGGCCGGCATCCACGACCCCATCGGCATGGTCGGCAATAAGCTGGAGGTCAACCTCCACATCTCCACCTGTTCGGGCGGCGTCGCGCAGAGCGTCATCACCTGCGCCAACCGCGCCGGCCTGGAAGTCGAGGACACGGTCTACGAAGGCATCGCCGCCGCCGAGGCCGTGCTCAGCGCCGACGAACGCGAGCTTGGCGTCTGCATCGCGGACATCGGCGCGGGTACCACCGAGCTCGCCGTCTTCTTCGAGGGCTCGGTCGCGCACACCGCCGTGCTGCCCATCGGTGGCGATCACTTCACCAATGACCTCGCCGTCGGCCTCCATGTCTCGGTCGAAGAGGCCGAGCAGCTCAAACAGGTCTACGGTCACTGCGTTGTCACCGCCATTCCGCAGTCCAACGAGATCGAGGTCGGGGGCGACCTGGCCATGGGCAGCCTTGGCAACGGCAACACCGCCCGACTCATCCGGCAGCGTTTCTTGGCGGAGATTCTGGAACCTCGCGCCCGCGAGCTCTTCACCATGATGCGCGACAACCTCCGCTCCGGCGGCGTGCTCGAGGCGCTCGGCGCAGGCTGCGTCCTCACCGGCGGCGGCGCCAAGATGTCCGGCCTGCTCGACCACGCCGAGAGCCTGCTGCGCGTGCCCGCGCGCGTCGGCCACCCCGTCCCCCTCAGCCGCATGCCCGCCGAGCTCGCCGGGCCGGAGTTCGCCGCGGCCATCGGCATGCTCCTCTACACCCACCGCACCCAGGTGCGTCGCGCCAGCGAGGAACAGGGCCTCCGTGCCAAGCTGAAGGCTATCTTCGCGGGAAGCTTCTAGCTGCACCTCTGCCGCAACCCACCGCATCGGCCTCCGAAATGAATTGTCGTTGAATGCTGCGAGCGCGCATTGACGCCGCGCGGTTCGGCACCTAGCGTGCCGGTATGACCGACACCAACTTCGACCAACTCCACCAGGCCTGGAAGCAGGCGCTGGACCGCCTCATCAACGCCCTCCACGCCGAGGAAGCCCTCATCACGCCCGAGCACTCGATGGCGGCAACCGAGCAGTGGGATGCGGCAGCCTTAACCATCCGCGATCTGGAGAAGCAGCTTAGCGACGCCCGCGACGCCTACAAAGACGCGGTCCGTCGTAAGAACTACGGCTTCTAACTACGGGGAAGCGGCGACGGCACGTTGGTCTGCTGCCGCAGGCGACTACACCCTCCTGGGCACACTGCAGCCACGACCGCGCGAGCCTCTGGTAGAGTCCCACCATGCGATCGTTTCTGTGTCTCCTTGTGGCAGCCTGCGCCGCAGGCGCGCCCGTCGCCCTCGCGGCGCAAACGCAAGCCCCCACGGGCAAGTGGGCCATCGCCGTGCACGGCGGCGCCGGCTCCGGCGAGTGGGAACACATGCCCGACGCCAGGGAGGCCGCCTACCACGCAGGGCTCGACCGCGCGCTCAAGGCCGGTGCCGCTGTGCTCGATCGCGGCGGTACGCCGGTGGACGCCGTCGAAGCCGCCATTCATCAGCTCGAGGACAATCCCCTCTTCAACGCCGGAAAAGGCGCCGTCTTCAACGAGCGCGGCGAAAACCAGATGGACTCCGCCATCATGGATGGCGCAACCCTCCGTGCCGGCGCCGTCGCCGCCGTCCACGTCACCAGGCATCCCATCAGCCTCGCCCGCGCCGTCATGGATAAGACACCCTACGTCATGATGGTCGGGGTAGGCGCCGACGAGTTCTCCGTCCGCGCCGGCCTCGAGCAGGAGCCGCCCAGCTACTTCTGGACCGCGCAACGCTGGAAGGAGCTCGTCGAGGTCCTCGAACAGTCCAATCGCCCCGTTCCGCCATTGCCCGCCGGCGTCACGCCGGACATGCTCAAAGCCGCCGTCGGTGAGATCTCGCCGCGCCACAAATACGGCACCGTCGGCGTCGTCGCGCGCGATCGGCAGGGCAACGTCGCCGCCGGCACCTCCACAGGCGGCCTCCAGGGCAAAATGCCCGGCCGCGTCGGCGACTCCCCCATCATCGGCGCCGGCACCTACG
The DNA here is from genome assembly GCA_965218895.1 of Acidobacteriaceae bacterium. Taxonomy (GTDB): domain Bacteria; phylum Acidobacteriota; class Terriglobia; order Terriglobales; family Acidobacteriaceae; genus Edaphobacter. The sequence continues at coordinate 216,258 of CBDCMI010000012.1, forward strand.
CCAGCAATCAAAGCTGCGCCGTCAGCGGCACCGGCGTCGGCGAGTACTTCATCCGGCTCAATCTCGCCCGCTCCATCTGCGACCTCGTTCAATACAAGAGCATGACCGTCCAGGCCGCCGCCGACCAGGAGCTCCACACCGTGCTCCCCAGCCTCAAGGGCGGCGAGGGCGGCGTCATCGTGCTCGCACCCAACCAGGACCCCGTCTGGAGCTTCAACACCAAAGGCATGTTCCGCGCGCGGATGGTCGAGGGCGGCTCCGAAGAGATCGCCATCCGCCACTGACGGCGTTCATCACGTGGGTGTAGGCGCCGCGCTTCGGGCTGAAAGCCCGACTGGTCTGCCGGGTTACACCATCAGGCGAACGGCTCTACTCCTCATCCGCCCGCAGCGACGCAATCACCCCAAAGTCCTCCAGCGTGGTCGTATCGCCCTTCACCTCGCCCGTCTCCGCCAGCTCGCGCAGCAGCCGCCGCATGATCTTCCCTGAGCGTGTCTTTGGCAGCGCCTCGGTAAAGCGCAGATCGTCCGGCCGCGCCAGCGCGCCAATCTCCTTGGCCACCCACTGCCGCAGCTCCTGCTTCAGCGCCTCGCTCGGCTGCGACCCGCTCTCCAACGTCACAAACGCCGCGATCGCCTGCCCCTTCAGCGCGTCCGTCCGCCCCACCACCGCCGCCTCCGCCACCCGAGGATGCGCCACCAGCGCGCTCTCCACCTCCATCGTGCCCAGCCGGTGCCCGCTCACGTTGATCACATCATCCACACGGCCCATCAGCCAGAAGTACCCGTCCTCGTCCCGCCGCGCGCCATCCCCCGTAAAGTAGCTCCCCGGCACCTCGCTCCAGTAGGCCTTCTCGTACCGCTCCTGGTCGCCCCAGATCGTCCGCGCCATCGAGGGCCACGCCTGCCGGATCACCAGCAGACCGCCCTGCCCATTCGGCACCGGCTCGCCCGCTTTCGTAACGATCTCCGGCACAATCCCAAAGAACGGCATCGTCGCCGACCCCGGCTTGGTCGCCACCGCGCCCGGCACCGGCGCAATCATGTGCGCGCCCGTCTCCGTCTGCCACCACGTGTCCACAATCGGGCATCGCTCATGCCCCACCTCGCGATAAAACCACATCCACGCCTCCGGGTTGATCGGCTCGCCCACCGTCGCCAGCAGCCGCAGCGTCGGCATCGCATGCCGCCGAACCCACTCCGTTCCCCACTTGATCGCCGCCCGGATCGCCGTTGGCGCCGTGTAAAACACCGTCACCCCGTGATCCTCGACCAGCTTCCACATCCGGTCGCTCTCCGGCCAGTTCGGCGCCCCCTCGTACAGCAGCACCGTCGCCCCATTCAGCAGCGGACCATACACCACATAGCTGTGCCCCGTCACCCATCCGATATCAGCCGTGCACCAATACACGTCGTCGTCCCGCAAGTCGAAGTTGTACTTCGTCGTCGCATACGTCCCCACGCCGTAGCCGCCCGTCGTGTGCACCAGCCCCTTCGGCTTGCCCGTCGTGCCCGAGGTATACAGCAGATACAGCGGATCCTCCGCGCCCATCGCCTCCGGCGCGCACACCGGGTTCGCCGCCGCTACCGCCTCGTGCCACCACACATCGCGGCCCTCCATCCAGGCCACCGGTGTCCCCGTCCGCCGCAGCACCAGCACCTGCTTCACCGTCGGGCAGTCCACCAGTCCCCGGTCCACCACCTCTTTCAACTTCAGCTCGCTGCCGCGCCGCAGTGCGCCATCTTGCGTCACCACCGCCACGCACCCCGCGTCGTTGATCCGGTCCACCAGCGCATGCGCCGCGAACCCCCCAAAGATCACCGAGTGCACCGCCCCAATGCGCGCGCAGGCCAGCAGCGCCATCGCCAGCTCCGGGCACATCCCCATGTAGATCGCCACCCGATCCCCGCGCCGCACCCCCAACCCCTTCAGCGCATTCGCCAGCCGCTGCACCTCCCCATGCAACTCGCCATACGTGATCCGCCGCACCTCCCCCGGCTCGCTCTCCCACACCAGCGCCACCTTCTCCCGCCGCTCCCCCACCGCATGCCGGTCCACGCAGTTGGCACACAGATTCAGCTCCCCGCCCACAAACCACTTCGTGTGCTGCGCCTCGCCCTCCCGCACCGTGCGCCACGGCCGCATCCACGCGAGCTCCGAAGCCTCCCGCGCCCAAAACTCCTCCGGCCGCTCCACACTCTCGCGATACATCGCGTCATACTGCGCCCGGTCCCGCACCCGCGCCTTCGCCGCAAACTCCTCCGGCGGCGCAAACAAACGGCTCTCATTCAAGCTCGACGTCAGATGCTGTTCCGTGCTCAGGCTCACCCCCCCCGTGCCTCCCTGCCTCGCGAAAAACTCCCCTCCGAACCTACGCCACGCAGGAAACTGGCGCAACTGCTACCCGTACGTCACTCCCCTTCTGTAACCTCCGTGCAATAGCCTCCCTCTCATTCATGGCCAATCCTTGGAATCCCATGTAGCATCACCCGGTACGCAGAACCCAGGCCCCATGAGCTTTCTTGATCGCGACCGCAGCGTCGCTCCCCTCAGCTACAACCGCTGGCTCGTCCCACCAGCGGCTCTCGCCATCCATCTCTCCATCGGCGAGGTCTACGCCTTCTCCGTCTTCAAGAATCCCCTGATCGCGAGCTTCCGGCCCTACCTCGATCCGGGCAGCCTCAACCGCGACATGGGCTACATCTTCTCCATCGCCATCGCCGTGCTCGGCCTCTCCGCCGCGCTCTTCGGCGCTTGGCTGGAGCGTGTCGGCCCCCGCCGCGCCATGTTCTATGCCGCCTGCTGCTTCGGCCTCGGCTTCATCGTCGCCAGCCTCGGCGTCGCCAGCCACCAGCTCTGGCTCGTCTATCTCGGCTACGGCGCCATCGGCGGCGTCGGTCTCGGCCTCGGCTACATCTCCCCCGTCTCTACCCTCATCAAGTGGTTTCCCGACCGCCCCGGCCTCGCCACAGGCCTCGCCATCATGGGCTTCGGCGGCGGCGCCATGATCGGCGGCCCGCTCGCCAGTCAGCTCATGGCCCACTTCCGTGCCGCAGGGCAGCCCGCCATCGCCCCCACCATGGCAACCATGGGCGTCCTCTACTTCATCTTCATGCTCTTCGGCGTCTTCCTCATCCGCGTCCCTGCGCCCGGCTGGGCACCGCCCGGATACACTCCGCGCGCCGCCACAGGACTCGTCTCCTCCCACAATGTCGCCGTCGCTCAGGCCTGGAAGACCCCGCAATTCTGGCTCCTCTGGGTCGCCCTCTTCACCAACGTCACCGCAGGCATCGGCATCCTCGAAGAAGCCTCGCCCATGATCCAGGACTTCTTCCGCGGACAGGCAGGACCCGCTGCCGCCGTCGGCTTCGTCGGCCTCCTCTCCATCCTCAACATGGCAGGACGCTTCTTCTGGGCTTCCACCTCCGACTTCCTCGGCCGCAAATCCACCTTCTTCGTCTTCTTCCTCCTCGGCCCCATCCTCTTCTTCTTCCTCCCCAGCACCAACTCGCTCCATCTCAACTCCATCCCCCTCTTCGTCATCATGGCCGCCACCATCATCTCCATGTACGGCGGCGGCTTCGCCACCATCCCCGCCTACCTCAAAGACCTCTTCGGAGGCTTCAACGTCTCCGCCATCCACGGTCGGCTGCTCACCGCTTGGTCCACCGCGGGCATCGTCGGTCCACTCATCGTCAACGGCATCCTCGACCACTACACCGCCCAACACCTTCCCCGCGAGCAGGCCTACCCCACCATCCTCCACATCATGGCCGCCATTCTTCTCGTCGGTCTTGTCGCCAACGCCCTTGTCCGCCCGGTAAGCTCCCGCTTCTGGCTCACCGGCGAACTCGATCCCAGCAAAGCCGGCCCAGCGCACTAGCTGTCCTCACGCCATCTCCCGGAGCTCGCCCCCATGTCCACCACACCTCAGACCGAGCCCACGCGCCCATCAACAGCTCTCCTCGCGATCTCCTGGCTCGCCGTAACCCTGCCCACCCTCTGGGGTCTCAGCTACACCGTCCGCAATGCCCTCAAACTCTTCACGCACCAGCCCGCCCCAACACACGCTCCCGTCAACCCCGGCCCCGTCTCGCCGCCAACCCGGTAAACAACGTTCTCAGGTCTGACAGCCTCAACACCTCCCGAGGCAGGCCTCGGTGCGCAAGCCACAGCAGCAGATTCTGCCCCCCGCACTTCACCTCCCTCTCCGTCTCACCCGCGCCAGAAGTCCCCTGGGAGAGCTGCATCCCTCCGAAGCCCTCCTCTCCTTGGCCTCCGACCGCTCCTCTCCACGCCTCTCCATCTCCCTATCGGCATATCCATCGCCATCTTGAGCCACAAGGCGCGCCCCGATGCACCTCCCGGGACAAACGGACACCACGCCCGCGCCATCCAGCGACAACCTCCTTGCCTAGCTACCAGAGCCGCAACAAGGAGCTTCACCGCATCCTCGCTCATTAGCTTCGCTCTGGCTTCGCCTTCGGATTCGCCAGCGCCCTCGCCGTGGTGTACTCCATCTACACCGGCTGGATCGCGCCGCCTGCCGCGACACCAGCCTGCCCCGCCGGACCTCGTCAGCCTTGCCCGGCGCACCATCGGCTCTCCCCGTAAGCCGGCCGCCATCCCCTTGCGCTATCCCCCATAGGCACAGCCCACGCGACCTGTCGAGCAGGCAACCGGACTCACCGCCGAAGCCGCCCCGTCCTCCCAAACCCCTCGCCGCCGCTTCGCCGACCCTCCCGCGCCATCCGCCGGGCCTCCTCCGCCCGCCGTTCCGCCTGTTCAAACAGAGACGACAAAATCCCAGCCAGCGCGATCACCAGCGCAAGAAGCATCAGCGCCATCCCGGTCATCCGCCAAAGTGTAATGTCCCCCGGCGAGCCCGGCTGCTGCGCCACGTTCGTGTACGACACCCCGCAGCTCACCAAAGCGAACAGCAGCAGCGTCGCCGACAAAATATATAGGTTCCGCCCCATCCTCGCCAGACTCCGTCTTCGCCAGAATAGATCAACCGCCCGCTAATCTGCCCCTCGCCCCTGTCCCCTCCGCATCCTGCCTGCAATCTCCTCTGAACCATTCTCAATCTCACGAAAAAAGGCCTCCACCTCTGCCATATCCGTCGTCCTTCGGTAGGGCGGCAGCGAGTCCAGAAACACCTTGCCGTAGCGCGCACGCTGCACCCTGGGGTCCAGCAGCATCAGCACGCCGCGATCCGTTAACGACCGAATCAGCCGTCCGAAACCCTGCTTCAACGCAATCGCCGCCTGCGGCACCTGCAAATCGAAGAACGGCTTACCCCCAGCCTCCTCGATCGCCCGCATTCTCGCCTCCACCACCGGATCCGACGGCACCGCAAATGGCAGACGATCGATCACCACGCAGGACAGCTGATCGCCCTGCACGTCCACCCCCTGCCAGAAACTCGATGTCCCAAATAAAACCGCATTCTCCATCTGGCGAAACTGCTGCAGCAACACATGGCGCGGCGCCGTCCCGTGCAGCAACATCGGGTACGGCAACTCCTCCTGGAGCCTGTCGTGCACCGCGCGCATCTGCCCATAGCTCGTGAAAAGACAAAACGCCCGACCTCGTGTGATCTCCAGCAGCCGTCGAATCCGCTCGATGGCATGCTCGGTAAACTCCGGTTCGCGTGGATCAGGCATCGTCGGCGGCAGGTACAACAGTGCTTGCCGCGCGTAGTCGAAGTGGCTCGGAACGATCAGCTCCCTCGCCCGTTCCAGGCCCAGGCGCTTCAGCACGTGCCCAAAGCCAGGCTTGCCCTCCGGCCCAGCTACCGCCAGCGTCGCGCTGGTCAGCACCACGCTTGGGAAAACCTCAAACAACGTCGTCCGCAGCAGCTCCGAAACGTCGATCGGCGTCGCCTGCAGATGCGTGTGAAAGGCCGGCACCGCCCCAAACCCACTTCCTCCTCGCCCCCCGCGCGCGGCCGCTCTCACCCCTCCCGCCGCTCTCCGATCAATCCAGAAAACCGTATTTTGATCCTCACTCTCCATCAGAAACTTCAAGTGCGTCCGCAGCTCGCGCGTCCGTTTGCGCAGACCGGTCGCCTCCTCCACCTCGCGCACCCGGTCCAGCTCCCCTTCCAGACGATCCAGCGCATGCAGCACGCCAAGGTAGGTGTCACCGGCGCTCTCCAGGAACTCCTCGCGCCCGCCAAAAGGCATCCTCCCCAGCCCCGCGCTCGCCATCGGCAACGACCCAAAGAACAGCCGCGCCCGGTCCCGCAGCCCCGCCAGCGCGCTCTCAATCCCGGAACTCGCCGCATTCTTGGCGCGAAGCATCGTCTCCGTATCCCGGTTCAACTCCTCAAACCGCGCCGTCGATAACCCAATCCCGAAGTAGTTGCTCGCCACCTCCTCCAACTCATGCGCCTCGTCGAAGATCACCGCGCAAGCCTCGGGCAGAATACCCGCATCCGTCGCCCCGCCCGCCTCCTGCTTGATCGACAAGTCCGCAAAGAAGAGGTGGTGGTTCACGATGACCAGCTCGCTCTCCAGCGCACGCCGCCGCATCATGGTGATAAAACATCGCTCCCAGTCCGGGCACGTCGTCCCCAAGCACGCCTCGCCGCGCGCATCCAGCTTGTGCCACAGGGCCGACTGCTCGGGCAGTGCATCGACCTCCGCCCTATCCCCAGTCTCCGTCGTGCGCTCCCACGCCGCAATCGCCTGGTACTGCTCAATCTCCTCCAGACCATGCAGCAGCGGCGAGTCCCGTAGCGCATACAGCTTGTGCCGGCACAGGTAGTTCGCTCGCCCCTTCATCGTGCAGACGCGCAGCGGCGCACTCTCCCCCAGCACGCTCTCGACAAACGGCACATCCTTGTAAAACAGCTGCTCCTGCAGGTTCTTGGTGCCCGTCGAGAGAATGACTCGCTGCCCCGTCTCGCGCGCCAGCCGCAATGCAGGCAGCAGATAGGCCAGCGTCTTCCCCGTCCCCGTACCCGCCTCCACAATCAGGTGTCGCCCCTCACGCAGCGCTGCCTCCACCGCCCGGGCCATCTCGTACTGCCCCGCCCTATGCTCAAAGGCAAGCGATGACCGCGACAGCAAACCACCCGGACCGAAGAACGCCGCCAGCGTCGGCAGACGTGCCCGCGCCTCACTCAGCGGCGTCTTGCGCTCCACCACCTGCACCAGCTCATCCATCGCACGCGGCCGCGTCTGCCCTCATGCTTCGATCATAGCCGCCGTTTCTTCGCCCAGCTATGCCTTTCCTTCGCCCAGACCACACCAAAGTACCGTTAGACCCGACTCATCGCCGCCCCGCAACAACCGGCATAATCAAACCACACCGAAAGCGAGCATCCGACCACCATGGCACCAAAGCGCGAAGAAAAGAAGCGTCTGGGCAAAAAGCATCGGCAAGCAAGCACGCGCCCCAAGAAGGGCAAGGCCCCCCGCGTCGCGCCCGTAACCGGCGCCGTCGCTCCCAAACAGCGCAAGGAGCTCTCCACCGCCAAAGCCGAAGCCGAAAAGAAGGCCCGCATCCCGCGCCGCTCGCCCGAGTTCGAGCGCAAAAAAACCCTCGCCCCCAATGCGCCTGCCAAACCCCGCCGCGCCCCGCGCCCGCTCGAAGTCGATCCCGAAGCAATCGCCTGGCGCGAGGCCGAACGCCTCGGCTCCGAATTGGCCGCCGACATCTCCCTCGCCGAACAGAGTGTCCTCCGCCGACGCAATCAGGTTGGCGCCGGTGGCCCACTCGCCCCTGAAACCGGTCCAGCCTCCGACCTCGCCCACGACACCACACTCCCCCTTGTCGCCATCTGCGGCCGTCCCAACGTCGGCAAATCCACCCTCTTCAACCGCCTCACCGGCACCCGCCGATCCATCGTCGGCGACGAACCCGGCATCACCCGCGACCGCATCTACGGCGAAGTCGAGTGGTCCGGCCGCGACGTCCGCCTCGTCGATACCGGCGGCGTCATCCCCGACGACGAAGCCCTCATCCCCTCCGAGATCTTCCGCCAGGCCCAGGTCGCCCTTGCCGAAGCCGACGCCGTCGTCATGGTCATCGACGGCCGCACCGAGCTCGCCAGCCCCGATATGGAACTCGCCCATCTCCTCCTCCGCGGCGGAAAACCCTGCTTCCTCGCCGTCAACAAGATGGACACCCCCGAGCTCCTTCCCTCCGCCGAAAACTTCCGCCGCCTCGGCTTCCGCAACGTCCTGCCCATCTCCGCCGAGCACGGCTCCGGCATCGGCGATCTCCTCGACGAGGTCTTCGCCGTCCTCCCCGCCGCGCCCGAGGTCGAGCCCGAACGCATGCTCACCATCGAAAACGAAGAGCTCGAAGACGAAGACGGCCCCACCGACGTCCCCGTCCGCCCCCGCAAGCTCCGCACCCACGGCGAGTTCCAGCAGACCGAAACCAAGATCGCCATCATCGGCCGCCCCAACGTCGGCAAATCCACCCTCCTCAACGCCCTCACCGGCACCGACCGCGCCATCGTCTCGCCCATCGCCGGCACCACCCGCGACGCCGTCGACGAGGTCGTCCTGCGCGATGGCCATAGCTTCCGCTTCGTCGACACCGCCGGCATCCGCCGCAAGGGCAAGACCAAGCTCATGGCGGAAAAACTCTCCGTCGTCATGGCCCGTAAACACCTCGAGGCCGCCGACGTCAGCCTCCTCGTCATCGACGCCACCGAAGGCGTCACCGCCATCGACGCAAACATCGGCGGCTACGCGCACGAGTCCGGCCGCTCCGTCCTCATCCTCATCAACAAATGGGACCTCGTCACCACACACCGCACCGACGGCAAGCCCCCCGCCGATAAAAAAATCTACGAAGAACAGGTCCGCGACGCCCTCCAATACCTCAACTACGCCCCGCTCCTCTTCCTCTCCGCCGAACAGGGCACCGGCATCCCCGAGCTCTTCAAAAAAATCGAACTCGTCGCCCGAGAGCGCCGCAAGCGCGTCTCCACCGGCCAGATGAACCGCTTCCTCGAGCGCGTCGACTTCCAGGCCGCCAGCGTTCCCATGTCCCGCCGCGTCAAGATCTACTATATGACCCAGGCCGCCGTCGCCCCGCCCACCTTCGTCCTCTTCACCGACAAGGACGTCAAACTCCACTTTTCCTTCGAGCGCTTCCTCGCCAACCAGATCCGCGAACACTTCAACTTCATCGGCTCCCCCATCTGGTTTAAAGTCCGCCCCCGCAATAAGAAGAAGAGATCTGAATAACTCCCCACCCACGAGACTCCCACCGTCGCCTGCTACCCTGCCCGGCATGCCCATCATCCGCCTCGGCATCGTTCTGTGTCCGTTCTTGTTGCTCACGGCGAAGCTCCATGGGCAGTTTTCCCATCAAGAGTTCGGCTTAAAGAACGCCGGGCATAAACTCCATCTCACCCTTCACACTCCACAGTTGCGCAATGCAAGGCCATCGGCCACCGTGGTCTTCGAAAGTGGCTTGGGCGGTGGCGAACAAAACTGGGCGGCGGTCATTCAGCAACTTCCCACAACGGTCCGAGCCATAACGTACGGACGCCCAGGCCTGGATGGCTCTGAACCTGATCACGAGACACCGACTCCAGAGCATGTCGCGCAGGTCCTGCACACGGCCCTGCATGCCGTGGCGTCTCCACCGTACCTTCTCGTTGGCCACTCCTGGGGCGGCCCGCTCGCCCGCGCCTTCGCCGGTCTGTTCCCCAAAGAGACACTCGGCATGGTTCTAGTGGACCCAACCAACTTCGCCGAGACCGCCGCAGGCAGAAAGCAGTACATCGACCTCCCACTCGGCCTCGGTGATCGAGGCGAACAGATCCGCGCAGACGTCGAGGCCTACTACGCCTCCAAAGTCGGCCCACTCGATCCCGCGGTTCAAGCTGAGGTTGACGAATCCAGTCGGGATCGCAGATCAGACTTCAAGCAGCTGAATACCTCGCCCATGCCGGACGTTCCCGTGGTTGTTCTTGCGACAACAAACTATCCCGCAGTTCATGACGTCAAGCTGCCAGCTCCTTATGATCAAGCCCGCTACCAGCAGCTCACCCTCAACTATCGACTGATCTCGCTCAGCCTCTTCACGCGCTCCGTCACCAACGGCACACTTGTTACGACCGCGACCAGCGGACATTACATTCAGCGAGACGAGCCCGCGCTTGTGACATGGAGCATCAACCGTGTTCTCCGGTCAGCCGCATCGGTGAAGTAGGAGCACCGAATTCGGCTCCAACACAAGCGCCACGCCTCAGCGGCCAAACTTGTACGCCAAACCGGACGCCGTCTGATACGTACTCAGTGCCGCCCCACCTGCACCGACCAGCACATACTCAGCCGGAATAACCTCCAGTGACAGCCGCCCTTTCAAGCGAATATCCGCCCCCGCACCCAGCTCAAACGTCGGCTGCTCTTCCACCACACCGGCAAAGCTCGCCCGCGTCACACCGCCAAACGGCTGCACAAACGGGTTCACCCTGTGGTCGCCCCGTCGCAGGTTGAAGTTCACCCCGCCCAGCCACACATGCTCGTTCGTCCCCGTCCGCTGGTATCCACCCCAGTAGCTCTCATGGCTCACGCACAGGCCCACCCGCTCCGTCACCTCCCACACCACCGTCCCATACCACCCATTCAGATTCGCAAACCCGTCGCCCTCGTCGTTGTACGCGTAATTCCAACCCAACGACAGATCGATCGGCTTCGACTGCGCCATCCCACCTCCCGGCACCACCGCCAGTACGCCTCCCGCAATCACTCGTCTCCACATACCGCCCCATCTCCCCCGGCTCTCGCCTCAAATCATCCCTCTCCCGCTGCATGTGCTCTACAGCGTCGCCAGCGGCACCTTCCGCGTCGGCGCCGGAAACGCCTCATCAATCTCCCGCAGGTCCTCTTCCGTCAGCCGCAACCCCGCCGCGGCCGCATTCTCCTCAACGTGCTCCACTGTCCCGGCCTTCGGAATCACCATCACCCCCGGCATCCGCAGCCCCCACGCCAGCGCCACCTGCGCCGTCGACACCCCATGCCGCTCCGCCACCGCCGCGAGCGCCCGCGACCGCAGCAGCTCGCCCCCCTGCCCCACCGGCGAGTACGCCATCACCGGCATCCGATGCCGCGCACACCACGGCAGCAGATCGAACTCCACCCCACGATGCTCCGGGTTGTACAGCACCTGGTCCGTCGCGCAATACTCGCCCCGCGGAAACGCCAGCATCTCCTCCATCGACCGCACATCCAGGTTCGACACACCCCACGAGTGAATCTTGCCCGCCTGCCGCAGCTCCTCAAACGCCGACACCGTCTCCGCGATCGGGTGGTCCCCCTCCCAATGCAGCAGATAGCAGTCCAGCCGCTCCACCCCCAGCCGCTTCAAACTCGCCTCACACGCCTTCTTCGTCCCATGCCGCGACGCATTGGAAGGCAGCACCTTCGACACCAGAAACACCTCGTCCCGCATCGGCCCAATCGCCTCGCCCACCAGCTCTTCCGACCGCCCCCCACCATACATCTCCGCCGTGTCGATCACCGCCATCCCCAGCTCCACACCCCGTCGCAGCGCGGCAATCTCCTCCGCCCGTCTCCCCGCACGGTCTCCCATCTGCCACGTCCCCTGCCCCACCGCCGCCACCTTCCGCCCCGCCATCTCCATCGTCTTCGCCAGCACAGTCGCCATGTCCCCTTCGATGCGCCCACTCCCACCGCCGCTTCCCACGCAATCGCCTACCCACGCATCGCCTCAAATCCACCCAGTTCTCCACATCGGCCCAAGCTCCAGCATCCTCCTCGCATCCGACGGTCACGTCCGCTTTCCTCCAGACAATGCGACTGGGCGGTACTTGGCCTAATGACAAGGCTTTCGTGAGAGGGTGCGGGATGTTGAATTCCCACAACTTTCTTACCGTCTACTCTGGAATCTTGACTGTCGCATTTGCATGCGTCGTGCTAACGGGCGCTCGCAAATCTACACCGAATGCGAGCTTCAATCAGATCACAGTCCGTCGTATCAACATTGTTGAGCCGGATGGAACAACGAGGCTCGTGATAGCTGATCGCGCCGAGTTTCCGGGCTCCTATTTTCTCGGAAAGGAGTACCCGCGCACCGACCGCGATGCGACAGGGTTGATCTTCAATGATGATGAGGGCACCGAGAATGGCGGGCTCATCTTTGGCGGCAGAAAAGATAAGCATGGAGCAACGCACAGCTGGGGTCATCTCAGCTTTGATCAGTACCAACGGGACCAAACCATGGTGCTCGAATCTGACAATGACGGGCCCGAGAGGAGTGTCTATTACGCTGTGAACGACGATGATCGCGCCAGTCCGTTGACGCCTGAAACTTCCGCGGCATGGCAGCGTGTCAAGGCAATGCCACCAGGGCCGGAGCGCGTGGTGGCCGGCAAGGCATGGCGTCAACAGTATCCAGGCGGCCTCATCAATCGCGCGTACTTCGGACGCGGACGCGACAACGTCGCTATGCTCAGCCTTAAGGACCGGCAAGGGCGACCACGCCTTGTTGCCAGCGTGGGACCGGACGGCAACCCTAGAATCGACTTTCTAGATGAAGAGGGCAAGGTCGTGCGATCCGTCGGCACTAATTAGTCCCGAGAAACGCGGAAAGCGGAAGCAGCAACCACCTCTCGGAAGCCCCCCGCGCGTCGGTTGCTTTACACGGTCCAGGTCGCATCAACACACCCGGTAAAGGTCCCCAACTTTACCCCGTCAACGCCGCCCCAGAACCGCCACCAGCGGGTCGCTCCCGAAGCCGTCCCGCAACACCTCGGTCCTAATCTCGCCCCAGCCGGCGCGCTCCATGTAGAGCCGCACCAGGCCGGCATGCCCACGGGCGTCGAGCGACCGCCAGATCGCCACCGCCTTGGTCGGAAAGCAGCGGTTGGAAAAACTGACCATAAACGGCGCGCCCGGCCGCACAACCCGCAACACCTCCGCGAACACCTCCACAGGTCGTTGCAGGTACTGCACCCCGACGCAACACAAAGCAGCGTCGCAGCATTCAGCCTCAAGCGGCAGCACGGGATCGCGGTTCAGGTCCTGCACAAAGCTCCGCGACAGCCGAGGATTCGCCCGGAGCTCCTCCGCGTTCATCCCCTGGCCAATCACCTCCGTGAAGGCCACATCCGGCGGCAGATGGCTCACCCAGCTCGACATCAAATCAAGCACGACGCCCCCCGCCGGCAGCGTCGCTCGATAAAAAGCAGTGAGCGCCGCCGTGGCCGCCGCGTCGATGTGCGTCACCAGCCGCGCCGGTGCGTAGAACTCCTTGTCGTCGCCCGCATCCTCTTTGCCGAAGGCCTCAGGAGGCAGCTCGGGCAGGCTGTCGCTCATCCCCGTATGTCTCTCTTGCACCTCATTCACCGCCTCTCCTGCACGTGAGTCTCTTCTTGGATGCGACGCCGAAATCTCGGGAAGCCGTGGCGCATCCCAGTGGTCGCCTTCTCTATCCTTGTCCTCACCTCTTGTTGAGTCCTCCGGACCCGTTCACTGCGGGGAAAGTCATCCCTCGAGCCACCCGGCAGGACGCTCCAAAACTCTGACGGGACATCCCGGGAGGACGCACGAAACGCAAGGCCGCGCCGGCCTAGCGACCGCAATCCGCAGTCTGCTGGCGCGGAGAGACCTAGACCTAACCCACATGGATCGAAGACTTTGCGCAAGAAGTATGGGGGGCGGGGGGCGATCTCTCAAGCCAAGCCTCCCAGGCCTGGAGAGCCCGCTCACACTGCATCCGGTGCCGCTCCTTCTTGTCCCGCACTCTTCGCCGCACCTCCTCGGCGAGCGGTGGCAGGAGATCAAACGTAATGTTCGCGGGCTGAAACCGCTTCGTCTCCGCATGCGTGATGTAGTGCGTCAGCGACCCGTTCGCACTCGCGCGCGGTGCCGCCTCCGGCGTCTCACCCCGCGCGAGCGCCGCCGCATACCGTCCCGCCAACATCCCCGACGCAATCGACTCCGTATACCCCTCCACCCCCGACAACTGCCCCGCGACAAGAATCGAGGGGTGCGCCCGCAGCTGCAACGTCTCCGTCAGCAGCGACGGTGCATGGATGTACGTATTGCGATGGATCTGCCCATATCGCAGAAAGGTCGCGTTCTCCAGCCCCGGAATCAGCCGCAGCACCCGCGCCTGCTCCCCGAATTTCAGGTGGTTCTGAAATCCCACGAGGTTATAGCTGTCCGCCCGTAGATTCTCCTGCCGCAACTGCACCACCGCATACGGCCATCGCCCCGTCCTCGGATCGTCCAAGCCTGCAGGCTTCATCGGCCCAAATCGCAGCGTATCCCGACCCCGCCGCGCAGTCTCCTCGATCGGCAGGCATCCCTCAAAGTACTGCACCGCAGCGGCACGCCCAGGAGAGGCCGCCTCCCCAGCCACATGCTCCGGCCGTCCATCCTCCGGCACCCGCTCCCACACCTTGGCCTCCACCTTCTCCGCCGTGGTCAGCGCCTCCAAAAACCGGTCATACTCCTCCCGCGTCATCGGGCAGTTGATGTAATCCGCCGTTCCTTTATTCCACCGCGCCGCAAAGTAAACCTTCTCCGTGTCTATCGTCGACGCATCCACAATCGGCGAGATGGAGTCATAAAACGCCAGATGCTCCGCCCCTGTCAGCCGCTGCAACTCCGCTGTCAGCCCAGAACTCGTCAACGGCCCACTCGCCACAATCGTGACCACATCCGTGTCACCTTCGTCGAGCGTCGTCACCTCCTCCCGCCGCACAACAATCCTCCGCTCCGAGGTAATCCGCTCCGCGACCCGCCGCGAAAACTCCACCCGGTCCACAGCCAGCGCATGTCCCGCTGGAACCGCGCACGCATCCGCCTCCGCCAGCAGCACACACCCCGCCCGCCGCATCTCCTGCTTCAGCAGCCACGGCGCCGTCCACTCGCTCTCGCTCTTCAGCGAGTTCGAACACACCAACTCGGCAAAATCCGCCGTCTGGTGCGCCTCGGTCGACCGCCCAGGTCGCATCTCGAACAGCTCAACCTCGCACCCAAACGCCGCTGCCTGCAGCGCCGCCTCCGGCCCCGCCAGCCCCCCGCCGATCACCCGAATTCGCCGCACCCTTCCCATCAGTCGCAGCGCTCCGATAAGGCGCACAGCGCCTGCCCCGTCACCCGCATCAGCTTCCACTCACTCCGAAACTGCGCACCCATCTCACGGTAAAAGTCGATCGCCGGCGAGTTCCACTCCAGAACACTCCACTCCAGCCGCGAACAGCCCTCAACCACCGCCACACCAGCCACCTTGCTCAACAACGCCTTCCCCACTCCGCGCCCGCGATACTCCGGAGAGACATACAAGTCCTCCACATGAATGCCGTGGTGACCCTCCCACGTCGAATAACTGTAGAAGTACAACGCGAACCCAGCGGCCACACCCTCCCACTCCGCCACAAAGACATGAAACCGCGGCACCGGCCCGAAGCCGTCCCGATGGAGGTCGGTCGCGGTCACCCGCACCGCCTCCGACTCGCGTTCATATGCCGCCAACTCATGAATGAAGCGCATGATCGTCGGCACATCCTGTGGCACAGCCAACCGAATCACCATCTCCCTCCGCTCTGACATCCACGCCCCCGGACTCTCGCCCAAGTCTAAGCCGTCCACACCACTCACTTCGGCGCCTCCGCTTCGGCAGCCGATTTGCTCCCCGCGGACGGCCCTGCCGAGTTCTTCGCCTGCGCCTTCAACCACCTGTCAAGCGGAATCGTGAAGGGAAACATCTGCTCCTTTCCATCGGTCGTGTGGATCATCTTCAGATAGATCTCCGCTCCCTGCATCACCGGATCGTCCAGCCCCCGCACGTCATAAAACAGATACCCCGACAACGTCGAATGAGCGTTCACCACCGTCCCTGGAAACCCGAAGTCCACGTCGTCCTCCGAGACCTGCTTGTCGATCGGTGCGTGATGGATCGTAATTGGAATTCCAGGGATCTTCGTGCCCTCCGCGCTCCGCTTCGTAAATAGCCTGCGATTGATGTCCTCCGGCGTTGCCGCCGGCAACACATCCCGGTTCGCCGAGATGAACTGAATCCGAACGTCATCCAGTGACAACGCCTTGTCGCTGTTATTCGAAATCACGACCCGCACCGGCAAAAATCCATGCTGGATATACGGCAGGCGAAAAAAAGGGCACGCCTTCGGATCGTCGCACGGCTCCACTCCCACAACCACATGCTCCTTTTCATGCGCATCGGAGGCCACATACTCCCCAGCGGCCTTCGCCGGCGACGCATGCCGTGGTTTGTCGGCGCCATACCCCGGCGCACACCCGAGCCCCATCGCCAGCAGTACCATCAGCCCGCGCCGAGTCCACCCACACACTCTCACCGCATCTCCTCGCCACAACCCCGCACGCTCATCCGCACCACCAAAGCCGTTCTCCCTTTCTTCGCCTCTAACCATGGCACACCTTAACCTCAATCCAAAGCAAAAACTGGCCGTCGCAACGCACGTTCGTCACAGTACAGCCATAACCCTCGCCTCTCTGTCAGACGAGCGCGCGCCACCGAGGTCGCACACGACCCGCACACGCCCTCCACCCCACCGAGTATCATCAACCACAGCCGCGGTCCGCGCTCTTCGCGCGCAGGGAGTTCGATGCCGCTGTACAGCTTCCTTCTGGCGCTTGCGCTTATCCTCGGATCTCCCTTCTGGCTCGTCCGCATGCTCACCAGCGGACGCTACCGCGCCGGCCTCCGCGAGCGCCTCGGCCATCTCCGCCCTGGGCTTCGCGTCGCCGCACCCAACCAACCCACCCTCTGGCTTCACGCCGTCAGCGTCGGCGAACTCCTGGCCGCAACCGGACTCCTCCGCGAGCTCGAACGCGCCCTCCCCACCCATCGCATCGTTCTCTCCACCACCACCGAAGCGGGCCAGCGCCTCGCCCGCCAGCGCTTCCCCAACTTCCCCGTCTTCTACCTCCCGCTCGACTTCGCGACCCTCGTCCGCCGCCATCTCCGCGCGCTTCGCCCCCATCTCCTCATCCTCATGGAAAGCGAACTCTGGCCCAACCTCCTTCGTGAAGCCGCCCGCGCCACCTGCCCTGTCGTCGTCGCCAACGCCCGCATCTCCGACCGATCCTTCCCCCGCTACCTCCGCCTTCGCCGCCTCTGGCAACCTATCCTGCGCCCGGTCGCGCTCTTTCTCGCGCAGTCGGCCGAAACCGCCGCACGCCTCCAGGCCCTCGGCATCGGCGACGACCGCATCCGCACCCCCGGCAATCTCAAATTCGACACTCCGGAGCCCCGTCCCTCCCCTACGGTTCAGGCAATCGCCACCGCCCTCCCCGCCGCCTCACCCCTCCTCATCGCCGGCAGCACCCTCCCGGGCGAGGAAGATCTCCTCCTCGCCGCCTGGCCCGCCCTTCTTCGCGACCACCCCTCCGCCATTCTCCTGCTCGCCCCGCGCCACTCTGATCGCTTCCCCGCCATGGCCGCTCTCATCGCCCGGCACCGTCTGCCGCTTGCCCGCGCCTCCGCCCTGCCTCCCGCCCTCGCGCCCGGCTCCGTCCTCCTCCTCGACACCATCGGCGACCTCTCCGCTGCCTACTCCCTCGCGACCGCCGCGTTCATCGGCGGCTCGCTCGTCCCATCGGGCGGCCACAACCCCCTCGAACCCGCCCGCTTCGCCGTACCCACCGCTATCGGCCCATCCATCTATAACTTCCGCGACGTCGTCCAAACCCTGGTCGACGCTCAAGCCATCCTTCACCTCCAAACCTCCGCCGACCTCGCTCCCGCGCTCTCCGGCCTGCTCCGCCGCGACGATTCCTTCGTGCGCGACCTCGGACACCGCGCGCAGGCCGTCTTCCAGGCAGAAACCGGCGCCGCCCTCCGCTCCGTCCATCTGCTCCTCCCGCTCCTTCCTGCGGAGGCGCGCTCGTGATCCCCCGTCGCTCTCTCAGGCGATCCCTCCTCCGGCCTCTGGTGCCGCTCTACGCGGCTGGCCTCGCGATCGAACAGCTCCTGCGCGACTCCGGCCGCCTCCAGTCCACAACCCTCCCCGGCATCGTCCTCAGCGTCGGCAGCCTCTCCGCCGGGGGCGCCGGCAAAACACCCGTCGTCCTCGCTCTCGCCCAAACCCTTCATCGCCTCGGCTTCCCCGTCCGCATCCTCTCGCGCGGATACCGCCGCCGCTCCCGCCAGACCCTCCTTGTCGACCTGGCCGGCGACCCCGCCACCTTCGGCGACGAACCCCTCCTGCTCGCCCGCCGCTCCGGCGTCCCCGTCGTCGTCGGCCGCAGCCGCTTCCAAGCCGGCCTCCTAGCCGAATCTCTGCCCGCCCTCCGCTTACCCGTCGTCCACATCCTCGATGACGGCTTCCAGCATCGGCGCCTCCACCGCGATCTCGACCTCGTCCTCCTCACCGCCCAGGACGCCGCCGATGCCCTCCTTCCCGCCGGCAACCTCCGCGAGCCCCTCCCTGCCCTCCGCCGCGCCGACCTCCTTCTCCTCCGCGAAGAAGAAGCCCCCGCCCTCAATCGCCTCGTCCACGCTCTCCCCGCAGACCGCGATCGCCGCCCCACCCTGCTCCTCCGCCGCTGCCTTCACCTCCCCCCGGGTCCCCTTCCCACCCGGCCTCTGCTCTTTACCGGCATCGCCCGCCCCCTCGATCTCCCCCCCATGCTCGCCGCCGCCGGCCTCCCCGCTCCCGTCCACCACCTCGCCCTGCCGGACCACCACCGCTACACACCCTCCACCATCGCCCGCATCCTCCGGGCGGCCCGCCGCCACCGTGCCGACGGCTTCCTGACAACCGAAAAGGACGCCGTCAAGCTCACACCTCCTATGCGAGACCAACTCGCCTCTCTCGGTCCTCTCGTCGTGCCCGAACTCGCCGTCTCCTTCGTCGATGAGCCCGCGGCCCTCGCCCAGATCTTCGCCCTCCTTCCCCGTCTCAACCGCCGTCTTCACCCGAGGAATCCGACATGCGCCTCCTGATCGTCCGCATTGGCGCTATGGGCGACGTCCTCCACGCCCTCCCCGCTGCCGCCGCACTCCGCGCCCTTCGACCCAAAACGCACATCGCCTGGGCCATCGACCCGCGCTGGCTCCCCCTCCTTCAAAACAGCGCCGGCCACCGCCCCCTCGTCGACGCCGTCTATCTCGTCCCCACCCGCCTCTGGAAGTCCAGCCCCCTCGCCCCCAGAACCCTCGCCTCCATAGCCCAGCTTCGCCGCGAGCTCCGCTCCGCCCACTTCGACGCCGTCGTCGACCTCCAGGGCACACTTCGCTCCGCCGTCATCGGCCGCCTCGCCGCCGCCCGCGTCTTCGCCGGCTCCACCGTGCCGCGCGAAGCTCCCGCCCGCCGCCTCTACAACCGCCACTTCCTCCCCTTCGGCACGCACGTCATCCCACAGACCGCCAACCTCCTCGGCGACGCCCTCAACCTCCCTCTCGTCCCCGCCGAAGCCCCGCTCCCCCAAGACCCGGTCGCCGACGAAACCATCGCCGCCTTTCTCCAGACCCTTCCCCCAAAGCCCCTTGCCCTCCTCGTCCCACAGGCAGGCTGGCCCGCCAAGCAGTGGCCCGCCGAGCGCTTCGGCGCCCTCGCCGCAGCCCTCCACGCCCGCGGCCTCACACCCCTGGTCAACGCCCTCGGCCCCACCGACCCCCTCGCCGCCTCCGTCGTCCACGCCTCCAACAACCTCGCCAGACCCGTCGACCTCTCCGTCGCCGAACTCATCGGCCTCTCCCGTCACCTCCACCTCGTCGTCGCCGGAGACACCGGCCCCCTCCACCTCGCCGCCGCCCTCCACAGACCCGTGGTAGCGTTGTTTGGACCCACAAACCCCGCGCGCACAGGACCCTGGAACACCCCCGCCCGCGTCCATCGCCACCGCATCAGCCAGACCGACCACCGCCGCTACACCGCCCCCGAGGAGGGCCTCCTGCAACTCACCGTCGACCAGGTCCTCGCCAGCTGCCTCCAGCTCCTCAACAACCCGCCCACCCCGTGACCACCCCAGCGCCCCACCTCCGCCGGTCCCGCCTCCAGTGGATCGCCCGCCGCATTCGCGTCCCCCTCGGCTTCGCCTTCGCCGCCGTCTTCCTCGTCTTCGCCCGCCCCAGCCCCGAAAGCCTCGTCGTCAGCCTCGCCCTCGTCCTCCCCGGCCTCGCCCTGCGCGCCTACAGCTCCGGCTACGTCCGCAAAAATCAGCAGCTCGCCACCACAGGCCCCTACGCCTACACCCGCAACCCCCTCTACCTCGGCTCCATGCTCATCGCCTTCGGCTTCGCCGGCGCCTCCCAGAACTTCGCCCTCGTCCTCCTCCTCACCTGCCTCTTCTTCGGGGTCTACATCCCAACCATCCGCTCGGAAGAGCTCTTCCTCCGCGCCCACTTCCCCGAGTTCCCCGCCTACGCCCGCGCCGTCCCTCGCCTCTTCCCCCGCATCACCCCCGCCCCCAGCCCATCCGGCACAGCCCCCGGCCAGTTCTCCCGCGAGCTCTACCTCCAGCACCGCGAGTACAATGCCCTCATAGGCGCCGCGGCCATCTATGCGGCGCTGCTGCTCCGTCTTCTGCTCCTCCCCAGGCACGGCTGAGCCCCCAATCTCTCCCCCAGGGGTGTCGTCCTCTGCTCCCACTTCGCTCGCGCCCATTCCTTCTCGCCGCCCTCGCCGCCGCCGTCCCGCTCCCCGCACAACTCCTCGGCCCCCGCACACCCCGCGAGCCCGTCGTCATCCCCACCCTCCAGCCGCCGCCCCCCACCTTCCCCTTCCCCCAGCACCAGACCCTCACCTTCGCCGTCGACTGGCGCGTCTTCACCGCCGGAATCGCCACCTTTCAGCTCGACCGCCAGCCCCTCCCCTCCGACCCCCAGGGCTCCCAACTCCACATCTCCGCCACCGCCGACACCGTCGGCGCCACCACCATGCTCTTTCCCGTCATCGACAAGTTCCAGTCAGGCTTCGACACCCGCACCGGCTGCTCAACAGGCTTCTCCAAACAACTCCAAGAAGGCCGCCGCAAGGTCTCCTCCGATCTCACCTTCGATTACACCCACGGCCGCCAAAATCAGACCGAGCGCAACCTCGTCAAAGGCACACAAAAACAGCTCTCCGCCAGCATCCCCGCCTGCGTTACAGACTCCCTCTCCGCCATCTTCTACGCCGCCTCCCAACCCCTCGTCCCAGGCCAGAAGTTCGGCTTCCCCCTCGCCGACAGCATGCGCACCGTCACCGTCACCATGAAGGTCGAAGCCCGCGAAGAGGTCAAAACCCCAGCCGGAACCTTTCAAACCATCCGCGTCCAACCAACAGCCGAGGAAGGCATCGTCCGCAACCGCGGAACCATCCGCATCTGGTACACCGACGACCCACGCCACATGCCCGTCATGATCCAGGCCAACCTCTTCTGGGGAACCATCATCTTCCGCCTCCAGTCCTTCGAATCCCACTAACCCCCAACTCCAGCCGCGCCGCAGCCCGCCTCTGCCCCAGCTCTGCTCTTGCACTTGCTCTTGCTCTTGCACTTGCTCTTGCTCTTGCTCTTGCTCTTGCTCTTGCTCTTTTGGTTGTCATTCCCGAAGGGAACCTGCTTCTGCCCTTGCCTTTCCTTCGCCCTTTGGTTGTCATTCCCGAAGGGAATCTGCGTCTCGCCCTTGCCTCTGCCTCTGCCAAATCGCCCACACAACACCCACCCACTCCCTGAGCGAAAATACTCCCAGCCCACTATGCCCACCACACCCCACACCTTCGACCCCGACCGCCTCGTCGCCGTCGCCATCTTCCAGGATCCCGTCCGCGCCCAGCTCGCACGGTCCCTCCTCCAGTCCGCCGGCATCGAGTGCTTCCTCCAGGGAGAACACGTCAACCAAATGATCGCCGCCGCCTTCCGTGCCCGCCTCCGCGTCCTCGCCGCCGACGAATCCGAGGCCCGCGAGCTCCTCGCCGAAGTCGACGCCGACTCCCTCCTCCCACCCTCCTCCGCCGCGCACCCCTCCCTGCCATGACCACCAGCCACTCCCGCCCGCGCCTCGTCCTCTGCCTCTCCGGCGGCATGGACTCCTGCGTCTGCGCCGCCCTCGCCGCCCGCGACCACGACCTCTTCGCCCTCCACGTCTCCTATGGGCAGCGAACCGAGGCCCGCGAGCTCCAGGCCGCACAGGCCATCGCCACAGCCGTCGGCGCCCAAGGCTTCCTGCACCTCCGCCTCGACCTCTTTCGCCAGATCGGCGGCTCCGCCCTCACCGACCCCTCCATCGCCGTGCCCGACGCACCCACGGACGACACCTCCATCGGCGCCGAAATCCCCGTCACCTACGTCCCCTTCCGCAACAGCAACCTCCTCTCCGCCGCCGTCTCCTGGGCCGAAACCCTCGACGCCCACACCGTCATGATCGGCGCCGTCGAGCAGGACAGCTCCGGCTACCCAGACTGCCGCCCAGCCTTCTACGCCGCCTTCAACCAGCTCATCGCCGCCGGCACCCGCGACGGCACCATCCAGGTCCGAACCCCGCTCATCCACCTCCGCAAAGCCGACATCGTTCGGCTCGGAGTTGAACTCGGTGCGCCCTTCCATGTAAGTTGGTCGTGCTATTCGGGCGACTCGCTCGCCTGCGGAGTCTGTGAAAGCTGCGTGCTCCGCCGCAGAGCCTTTCGCGAAGCTGGTCTCGCGGATCCCATCCCCTACGTCGACTCCGTCGACACCCTCGGCACAATCTCCGCGCCGGCGGGCTGATGGAGGGGACGGGGCGCCCGCAGCCCGGCCTTCCCTTCACCCGCCCGTCCCAGGCAGGTGGCATCGAAAGGTCGCCCGACTCATTCACCGCCTCACTTCCAGGCGCGCTTCACGCATCTCACCCAACGGAGACCCCACTTCAGATGAAACCTCTCGCAAAGCTCGGAAATGCTGCCGCACTTGGCTTCCTCTCCGCAGGCCTCTTCTCCTCCGCCGTCCTCGCCCAAACACCCGCCAGCACCGGAAGCATCCACGGCCATGTCCAAAACGCCGCCGGCCTGCCCGTCACCCACGGTGACGTCAAGCTCACAACCGACCGCACCAGCGATGCCAAATCACGCAAATACGCCTACGACTTCCCGCTCGATGCCAGCGGCAACTACAAGGGCGCCGATGTCACACCCGGCGACTACGTCGCCATCGTCTTCGCTGACGACAAGAGCCTCGACTTCCAGGACCACGTCGTCATCAAGGCCGCCGACGACGACGCCGTCGACTTCGATATGACGCGCGCCGCCTACATCGACAAAATGACCCCGGACGAAAGAAAGCAGCTCGAAGAGTACAAAAAGAAAAACGCCGAGGTCACCGCGGCCAACACCAAGGTCGCCAACCTCAACCAGGCCCTCACCCAGGCCCGCGCTGACACCAAGGCCGGCAACTTCGACGCCGCCATCACCTCCATGCAGCAGGCCACCACCCAAAAACCGGACGAGCCCATCCTCTGGATCGCCCTCGGTGAAGCCCAGGCAGGGGCCGCCGACAAAGCCGCGAAAGACGCCAGGACCGCCGGCAAGCCCGCAAACGATCCCTCCATAACCCAGAAGTACAGCGACGCCGCCTCCTCCTACAAAAAGGCCGTCGAACTCCAGACCGCCGCCAAAAAGCAGAACCCCGAGGTCCTCGCCGCCGCCGACAACAACCTAGGCACCGTCCTCGCCAAGAGCGGCGACACCAAGGACGCCGCCGACGCCTACGACGCCGCCGCAAAGGCCCAGCCCGCCAGCGCCGGAACCTACCTCTTCAACGAAGCCGCAACCCTCTACAACGCCGGCAAAACCGAAGACGCCGCGACCGCCGCCGACAAGGCCATCGCCGCCGACCCCAACCGCGCCATGGCCTACTACATCAAAGGCCAATCCCTCATCGGCAAGGCCGCTGTCGATCCCAAAACCCAAAAAATCACCGCGCCTCCAGGCTGCGTCGAGGCCTACCAGAAATACCTCGACCTCGACCCCAACGGCCCCCACGCCGACGAGGTCAAACAAATCCTCACCGGCATCGGCGCCCAGGTAAAGTCCAGCTATAAAGCAGGCCGAAAAGGCTAAACCTCCCGCCCACACACCGGCGCGCCCACGCCACCACCCCCACACCGGGCGCCCCATACATGACAGCCCCACCGTCATGTATGGGCCAGCCACCCCTCCCCCTTTGCGGTCATCCCGAAGGGACCTGCTTCCCCAAAGCCCCGGCTCCGGCCGGGGCTTCGTCATCTCACCAAACAAGCCATGAACCAACTCCTCTCCTTCCCCGCCGCCCTCGACCTCGTCCTCCACCACGCCCGCACCCTGCCCGCGCCCCCCACCGAACTCCTCACCCTCCCCGAAGCCCTAGGCCGCATCCTCGCCGAACCCATCCTCGCCGACCGCGATCAGCCCCCCTTCGATCGCTCCACCCGCGACGGCTTCGCCCTCCTCGCCTCCCCCTCCTTGACCCGCGCCGTCATCGGCCAGCTCCGCGCCGGCGACCTCTGGTCAGGCCCCGCCCTCACCCCCCACACCGCCGTCGAGATCATGACCGGCGCGCCCGTCCCCCCCGGCGCCGACGCCGTCGTCATGATCGAGCACACGACCCTCTCCAACAACACCCTCGCCATCTCCCCCCAACACATCCCCTCACCCGGACAAAACCTCGTCAAAAAGGGTGCCGAACTCCCCTCCGGAGCGACCGCTCTCGCCCCCGGAACCCGCCTCGGTCCCGCCGAAATCGCCATCGCCGCCTCCCTCGGCAAATCCCCCATCCTCGTCTTCCGCCAACCCCAGGTCAGCATCCTCGCCACCGGCGACGAGCTCGTCGATCTCGGCGAAGTCCCATCCTTGCAACAGATACGCAACTCCAACTCCTTCGCCCTCGCCGCCCTCGTCGCGCAAACCGGAGCCCTCCCCACCCGCCTCCCCATCGCCCGCGACACCCTCCAATCCCTCCACGACGCTCTCGACCGAGCCCTCGAATCCGACCTCCTCCTCCTCTCCGGAGGCGTCTCCGCCGGCAAATTCGACCTCGTCGAAACCGCCCTCGCCGCCCGTAACTCCCGTGTTTTCTTCACCGGCGTTCGCATGCAGCCGGGCAAACCCGTCGTCTTCGGCGCCCTCCCCCGCACCGGCCGACCCGACCTCCCCTTCTTCGGCCTCCCCGGCAACCCCATCTCCACCGAAGTCACCTTCACCTGCCTCGCCGCGCCCCTCCTTCGCGCCCTCGGCGGCGCCTCCGACCTCCTCCCCCGCCTCGCCCTCGCCCGCCTCGCCGAGCCCGTCGCTGCCAACCCCAACCTCACCCGCATCCTCCCCGCCCACCTCGCCGCCACCTTCGCCGACCCAGCCACCGTCCGCCTCACCCCCTGGCAGGGCTCCGGAGACCTCGCCGCCAACGCCCGTTCCAACTGCTTCGCCGTCCTGCCCAACCAGCCCCAGCCCTTCCGCCCCGGCGATCTCCTCACGGTTCTCCTGCGCTAACCTCAACTTCATGTCGGAACAATCCACCCAACTCAGCCACTACGACGAACAGGGCCGCGCCCACATGGTCGACGTCGCCTCCAAGCTCCCGACCCGCCGCGAAGCCGTCGCCGAAGCCTTCGTCGAACTCTCCCCCGAGGTCCTCCGTGCCCTCCCCGACAATCCCAAAGGCAATCCCCTCGAAGTCGCTCGCTTCGCCGGCATCATGGCCGCCAAACGCACTGCCGACCTCATCCCCATGTGCCACCCGCTCCCGCTGTCCTTCATCGACGTCACCGCTGAAGTCACCTCCACGGGCATCCGCCTCCAGGCCACCGCCGCCACCACCGCCGGCACCGGGGTCGAGATGGAAGCCATGACCGCCGCCTCCGTCGCCGCCCTCACCGTCTACGACATGACCAAGGCGCTCGATAAAGGCATCCGCATCCGCGATATCGTCCTCATCCGCAAATCCGGCGGGAAGTCCGGCGACTACAACCGCCCACGCTAGGCGCGTACGTCGGCCAGCGTCACCGCGAACATCCCCTCGGCATCCCGCCAAACCCGTCGCACCCCGAACCCCGCGGCTCCCAACAACTCCGCCACCGTTCGATCCGTGAACTTGTAACTATTCTCGGTGTGAATTGTCTCTCCCCGCTCAAACCGCACCCGCTCCCCGCCCCCGGGCACCTCCACCTCCATCATCCGGGTCGCCCGCAGATGCATCTCGATACGGCTCTGTGCCGGATTCCACCGCGCCTCGTGCGCCCACGCCTCAACCGCAAAGCTCATCCCCAGCTCCCGGTTCAGCCGCCGCAGCACATTCCGGTTGAACTCCGCAGTCACGCCCGCTCCGTCGTCGTACGCCGCCAGGAGTCGCTCCACGCTCTTGTGCTCACTCGGCGCAAGATCCGTGCCCAGCAGCAGCGTGTCACCCTCCGTCAGCCCAGCCCGCAGCCCACGTAACACCTCAATCGCACCCTCCGGATCGAAGTTCCCAATGCTCGACCCGATATACAAGGCCATCGCCCGGCAGCCCTCCGGTCGCTCCAATCGCGGCATCGCTGTGACGTAGTTCGCGACGCAAGGCCGAACCGTCACCCCCGGCACATCCCGTCCCAGCCCCTGTCGCGCCTCTTCGAGCGCCGTCTCCGAGACATCCACCGGGCGGTACACCACCTCACCCTGCCGCGCCACGATCGCCCGTAGAAGCACCCCTGTCTTCGTCGCTGTCCCCGCCCCCAGCTCCAAAACGGTCAGCCGTCCGCCGGCCGCGGCCTCCTCCACGATGTCTCCCGCCCGCTCGGCAAAGATCCCTCGCTCCGTCCGCGTCAGGTAGTACTCCGGCAACTCCGTGATTCGCTCAAACAGCATCGATCCGCGCTCGTCGTAGAACAGCCACGGCGCCATCGTGCGCGGCCGCCCAAGCAGCCCTCGACGCACCTCCGCCAACACCGCCTCGTCCACGTCATTCGCCGCCGGCCGCGGCTCCGCGATCGAACTCACGAGCGCCCGTCCAGTCCAGCATCCTTCGCCAGTCGCAAGCCGGAGATCTGCCAGCGCGTCGCCGGCGGGAAAAAATTGCGGTAACTCGCCCGGATATGACTCGTCGGCGTCGCGCATGAGCCGCCCCGCAAAATGACCTGCGACGACATGAACTTGCCGTTGTACTCGCCCAACGCCCCAGGCAGCGGCCTATAGCCCGGGTACCCGGTATACGGACTCGCCGTCCACTCCCAGACATCCCCAAACATTTGCTGCAGACCCTCGCCCACACCCACCGGAACAGGCTGCAACTCGCCGGTCTCCAACAGATTTCCAGTCACAGGGACCCCCGCAGCCGCAATCTCCCACTCAAACTCCGTCGGCAGCCGACATCCCGCCCAGCGCGCAAACGCGTCCGCCTCAAACAGACTCACATGCGACACCGGAGTCTCGCTCAGATCGTCGAGCGAACGCATCCCGTGCAGCGTGTAAATCGCCCATCCGGACTTCGTCGACTTGTCCCGCCGCCAGTAAAGCGGTGCCTCCCATCCTCGCTCCTTCACCGTAGCCCAGCCCTCACTCAGCCACAGCTCCGGCCGGCCATACCCGTTCTCCTCCATGAACTGGAGATACTCCGCGCAGGTCACCAGCCGGTCCGCCAGTGCGAACGGCTCCACGTACACCTTGTGCCGTGGCGTCTCGTTGTCAAACGCAAAGGCCTCAGGATCCGTCTTGTCCGGTGCCGCGCCCACCTCGGCCAGCCCCGGTGCGAACTCTGTCCAGCTCATCGGTGGCGCCATCCGCCCGTCCACCATCCAGTCCTCACCGCGCAACGCCGGCAAAAGCGGATTCGTCCACAGAGCATGCTTGATGTCCGTCACGATCAGCTCCAGGTGCTGCTGCTCGTGCTCCATCCCCATCACAACCCGCCGTATCACCTCGTCCGTCGCCGCACTCTCCAGCAACTGAGCCACAGCCGCGTCCACGTGCACCCGGAACGCCAACACGCGATCCAGCGAAGGGCGCGCAAACGACGCTCGCAGCTTCTTCTCCGGCATCTCTCCCAACGAGTTGTAGTAGCTGTTGAACAGCCACATGTACTCCGGGTCGAATGCCTGATAGCCCGGCACAAACTCTCGCAACACAAAGGTCTCAAAAAACCAGCTGGTATGCGCCAGATGCCACTTCGTCGGGCTTGCCTCCGGTCGCGACTGAACCATCATGTCCTCGGCCGAAAGCGCCGAGCACAGATCCATCGTCGCCGCGCGCACCGTGCGAAACCGCGCCCGCGTTGCCTTTCCCGGACTCCCGGAGAACTCCGTTCCAGTCGCTATCGCCCCAGACCTGGTCGACACAGCTCACCTCCCTGGCAGGCGTCTGCACCACGCCTCGTCTCTCAAGTCTGACACGAAGCCCCGCCTCCCCGCGAACCCCTCATGCAGGCCGTGGGGTACTTTCGTGTATTGCGGTTCACCCGCTCAAAAGCTCTCCGAAGCCGGTCGGCAGGTCTCCGCCGCCTCCGCTGCCCTGAGTCTTTCTCCCCACTGTCGCGTCTCTATCAGCGCGGCCCTCTCGCCTCATGCGTCCACCTCGCCTCCACCTCGCTCTGCTGCTCGTCGGCGTCCTGTGCTCCCCGGAGCTCCGCGGGCAAGACGCCGACGCCCTGCCCGGTGGCACAATGATCCGCGGCACCGTCACCGCGCTCGCCTCCAACACTGTCACCCTCCGTTCCGAGGACGGCGACACCGTGGAGATCGCGGTCACACCCAACACCCGCATCGTTCACTCCGGCCAGCCGGCCCGTCTCGCCAACCTCCACATCGGCGATGGCGTCGGCGCAGGCGGTGTGCTCGACCCCGCAACTCATACCCTCCACGCCGCCTTCCTCGGCTTCGTCGACGCGGAGGAGGTTCGTCGCGCCCAGGCCGACCTCGGCAAAACCTACATCATCGGCCGCATCACCGCCATCGACCTCGACCGTCTCCACCTCACCATCCATCGTCCAGACAACACCACCCAGGTCATCGCCGTCGACGAGTCCACCGACTTCCGCCTGGGTGGCCGAAGCTCCAACGCAGGTCCTGGCTTTGGCCGCGGGCGCGTCGGAGGAGAAGACGCGGTCGGCCCTCGCCGGCGGGCTACGCCGAATCAGGGCAACACGGAGCCCGGCTCCCCAACCAGCGGCACATCCACCGGCGAGCCCATCACCCTCGCAGAGATCAAAGTCGGTGAATCCGTCGCCGGCCGCGGCTCCATCAAGAACGGCCTCTTCACCCCGACCGAACTCCACATCTACAAGGCCCGTCCCCATCCCGCCGCGCCCCACGCGCAGGGAGACCCCGACCCCAAACAATGAAATCTCTCCGTAAACTCCCTGTTCCGGCATGCTTCAAAATGTTCCACGTGGAACATAAGAAAGAACTTATCTCCACCTCCCTCCTCGCAATCCCGCTCCTCCTTCCCTCTCCCCTCCACGCCCAGGCCACACCCGCCCCGCCCCCTCACAATCCTCAAACAATACCCCCGTCCACATCCCCCATCCCGTCTCCAGTCGCGCCCCCAGTTGCATTCCCAGTTGCGCCCCAAGCTACCGGTCAGCCCGATCCCACTTTAACCTCTCCAGCCCCCGAGGCCGCCCCCGGCGGAATCATCCATGGCTCCGTCAAAGCCGGCTCCACACCTCTTCCCGGGGTCAGCATCACCGCCACCAATACCCTCACCGGCCGCCGCTTCGCCACCGTCACCGACATCAACGGCCTCTTCCGCATGGATATTCCCGCCAACGGCCGGTACGTCCTCCGCACCGACCTCGCCGCCTTCGCCGCGGCCTCCCAGGAGGTCCTCCTCACCCCCTCCGGCACCACCCGCCCCGACCGCACAGCGGCCTTCGCCCTCGAGCTCAGCTCCCGCGTCGCCGCCCAGCAGCAGCAGCAGCAGCAGCAACAGCAATCCACGCAGGCCGCCATCGCCCAGGCCCTCGGCGGCGGCGGCGGTCGGTCCGGCCGCAACAGCTCCGGCCTGCAGGATCTCGCCCTCGCCGCCGCCAACTCCGCAGGCGCAGCCGACGCCACCGCCGGCTCTCTCAACCAAGGAGCCCAACTACCCTCCCTCGCCAACCTCGGCGGGGGCGCAGCCGACGCCTCAGCCGACTCCGTCGCCGTCTCCGGCGCCGCCGGCCAAACCAACGGCCTCGCCAACCTCAGCGAGGACGAGATCCGCGAGCGCGTCCAGGATGCCCTTCGTGAAGCCCGCCAGCGCGGCGGCTCCCAGGGCGACCTCGCCGGTGCCGTCTTCAGCTCGCTCGGCGGCTTTCTCGGCTCCGGCGGCGGTGGCCGAGGCTTCGGTGGCGGACGCGGCGGTGGCGGTGGCCGCGGCGGCTTCCGCAACTTCGATCCCACCAAGCCGCACGGCAACCTCTTATACCAGGCCGGCAACGGCATCTTCGACGCCACCACCTACTCCCTCACCGGCGCCCCGGTCGTCCGACCCGCCTACAGCAACAATCGCTTCGGCCTCTCCTTTGCCGGCTCCCCCTTCCTCCCCGGCCTCATCAAACCCTCCACCCGCAACTTCGTCTTCCTCAATTTCATCGGCCAGCGCAATCTCACCCCCGAAAACCTCTACGCCACCGTTCCCACCGCCGCCGAACGCACCGGCGACCTCTCCGGCCTCATCACAACCAACAGTGGCTCCCCCCTCGCCCCTACCGTCTTCGACCCCACCACCGGCCTTCCCTTCAACAACAACGTCATCCCCTCCACCCGCCTCTCGCCCCAGGCGCTCGCCGTCCTCAACCTCTACCCCGCCCCCAACCTCCCCACCGGCACCCGCCGCTTCAACTACCAGACCATCACCACCGCCGGCAACAACGCCTTCCAGCTCAACACCCGCCTCGTCCGCAACCTCGGCGCCTCCGGCGGCACCGGCGGCCCGCTCGCCGTCCTCCGCAGCTCCCCCAACTCCTCCGCCCTCCGCCAAAACATCAACGCCGCCTTCAACTACAGCCACAACGCCTCCGACCTCCGCAACGTCTTCCTCCCCCTCGGCGGCGCCTCCCTCTCCGACGGCTACAACCTCTCTGTCGGCTACACCGTCGGCAAACGCCGCCTAACGAACAACGCCACCCTCGCCTGGAATCGCTCCTCCGCCCTCACCCACAACTACTTCACCGGCACCCCAAACAATCCCGCCGCCGCCGCCGGCATCGCCATCCCCAGCCAGGGAGCCCTCGGCAACAACCCAGCCTTCTACAACGGCCTCCCCAACCTCTCCATCACCAACTTCACCTCCATCAACCTCACCGTCCCCCGCTCCTCCGTCAACCAGACGATCTCCTTCTCCGACTTCGCCGTCTACTCCCGCGGCAAACACAACCTCCGCCTCGGCTTCGACCTCCGCCGCGTTCACGCCGACTCGATCGGCGGCAACAACCCACTCGGCACCCTCTCCTTCTCCGGTTTCGCCACACAGGACCCCACCGCCGGAACCTCCACCGCGCAGGCCCCCTCCGGTGCCGGCTTCGCCGACTTTCTCCTTGGCCTCCCCCAGCAGTCCACCATCCAGGCCGGCCTGAACAAAATCTACCTCCGCGCGGATGTCTTCGACCTCTACGTCAACGACGACCTCCGCCTTCGCCGCGACCTCACCCTCAACTTCGGCCTTCGCTACGAGCGCTTCTCCCCCTACTCCGAGAAAGACAACCACCTCGTCAACCTCGACCACAACGCCGACTTCACCCAAGTCACCCCCGTCCTCCCCGGCGCCATCGGCCCCTTCTCCGGAGCCTTCCCCCGCGCCCTCGTCAACCCCGACAACACCCTCATCTCCCCCCGCCTCGGCGTAGCCTGGCGACCCGCCTTTCTCCACTCGACCGTCGTCCGCGGCGGCTTCGGTATCAACTACAACACCTCCCAGTTCGCCACCTTCGCCCAGTCCCTCGCCTTCCAGCCCCCCTTCGCCATCACGCAAACCAACGTCGTCTCCAGCGGAACCGGCTGCACCACCACCACCCCAGGCACCACCGCCAACCTCACCCTCGCCAACGCCTTTGGCTGCTCCTCCAAGGCCGTCCAGAACAACTACGCGGTCAATAAGAACTACCGCCTCGGCCGCGTCGAGGTCTACAACCTCGACCTCCAGCACACCTTCCCCCTCGGCGTCGTCGTCAACCTCGGCTACAACGGCTCCGTCGGCGGGGACCTCGACATCCTCCGCGCCCCCAACCACGACGCCTCCGCCGTCACCAGCCCCGACGCCCAGGCCTTCCGCTTCGAGGACTCCGTCGCCTTCTCCCGCTTCAACGCCCTCGTCCTCAACGCCCGCAAACGCCTCCAGAAAGGCATCGCCCTCCAGGCCACCTACACCTACTCCCACTCCATCGACAACTCCTCCTCCATCGCCGGCCAGTCCACCACCTCCACCGTCCAAAACGACGCCCGCCTCGACCTCGAAGAAGGCAACTCCAACTTCGACCAGCGCCACCACCTCACCGGCAACTGGGTCTTCGAGCTTCCCTTCGGCCCCAACCGCGCCTTCCTCAACCAGGGCGGCCGCCTCTCCAAAATCGCCGACGGCTTCTCCCTCTCCGGCAACTTCACCTTCGCCTCCGGCCTCCCCTTCACCCCGCAGTACGTCGACTCCGCCGCGCAGCTCGCCGGCGGCGGCCTCTTCACCCTCCGCCCCAACCGCGACTTCTCCCAACCCATCGGCCACGGCGGCAACGTCCTCTCCTGGTTCAACCCCGCCGCCTTCACCCGCCCCGCACCCAACACCTTCGGCACCGCCTCCCGCAACTCCATCACCGGCCCCGGCACCATCGCGGTCGACTCCTCCCTCTCCCGCACCTTCAACCTCGGCGACACCCGCTCCTTCGAGGCCCGCGTCACCGCCAACAACGTCTTCAACACCGTCCAGTACTCCTCCATCGACACCACACTCAACTCCGCCACCTTCGGTCAGGTCACCTCCACCGCCGCCCAACGCCGCCTCTCCTTCGTCGCCCGCTACCGCTTCTAGCCCATGCCCTCGCCGTTGCCGTTGCCGTTGCCGTTGCCGTTGCTTTTCTTGTTGTCATTCCCGAAGGGAATCTGCGTTTGCCCTTGCCCTGGACGTTGCCCTTGCCTCTTTTGTTGTCATTCCCGAAGGGAATCTGCTTCTCGCCGTCATCCTGAGCAAAGCGAAGGACCCCTGTAGTTGCCGTTGCCCTTTCTCCTTTCAATCAATCTCCAGCACTCACAACAAACAACCACCATGCCAAAGTCGAACCCTCTCACCCTTACCACCCTCCTCCTCGCCACGGCGCTCCTCCCCGCCCAAACGCAAGCCCCCACACCCACCACCCCGGACAACACCCTCACCCTCCAGGTCCAGTCCAACATCGTCCTCACCGACGTCGTCGTCCGCGACAAAAAGTCCGGCCAAATCGTCCGCGGCCTCCAGGCCTCCGACTTCACCATCCTCGAAAACGGCAAACCCCAGCACCTAGCCTCCTTCGACTTCGAGTCCGTCGACCAGGCCGTTGCCCTCAACGAACCCACCATCTCCGGCCGCACGCCCGACGCCGCCTCCGTCGCGGACCTCCTCAACGGCGAGATCCTCGGCGCATCCACCGCCTCCCTCCGCGACCACCGCCTCATCGTCCTCTTCTTCGACCTCGCCTCCATGCAGCCCGAAGACATCGACCGCGCCGTGCAGTCTGCCCAAGACTTCGTCAAGTCCAAGATGCAGCCCGCCGACCTCGTCGCCGTCGTCTCGCTCGGCACCTCCCTCGCCCTCGACCAGGACTTCACCGCCAACAAAGAACTCCTCCGCCGCGCCGTCGGCAAATACAACGGCACCGAAGGCACAGGTTTCGCCAACGGCGGCCAAACCGGCTCCACCGACGGCACCGCCGACACCTCCTCCACCTTCGCCGTCGACGACACCGAGTACAACTCCCTCAACACCGACCGCGAACTGCTCGCCATCCAGTCCATCGCCCAGTCCCTCGGCCGCATCCCCGAGCGCAAAAGCATGCTCTACTTCTCCGGCGGCCTCACCCGCAACGGCATCGAAAACGAGGCCTCCCTCCGCGCCGCCACCAACGCCGCCGTCCGCGCCAACATGGCCCTCTATACCGTCGACTCCCGCGGCCTCGAGGCCCTCCCGCCCGTCGGCAACGCCTCCCAGGGCTCCCTCCGCGGCGTCGCCGCCTACAACGGCTCGTCCACCCAATCCCAACTCGACTCCAACTTCAACTCGCAGGAGACCCTCGGCACCCTCGCCTCCGACACCGGCGGCAAGTTCTTCTCCGACTCCAACGACTTCGCCCCAGCCTTCCAGCAGGTCCAGCGCGACACCGAGGCCTACTACATCCTCGGCTTCCACCCCGCCAACGCCAAACTCGACGGCGGCTTCCGCCACATCACCGTCCGCGTCAACCGCCCCGACCTCAAACTCGAGTACCGCCCCGGCTACTACGCCCAGGCCGACTTCAAACACCAGAAGACCGAAGACCGCGAGCAGGCCCTCGAAGACCAAATGCGCTCCGACCTCCCCGCCACCGACCTCGCCCTCTATCTCCAGGCCCTCTACTTCCGCCAGCCCGGCTCCTCGCCCAACGACGCCCGTGCCACCGTCCCCATCGCCCTCGTCGTCCCCGGCTCCCAAATCCCATTTGTGACCTCCAAAGATCGAGACAAGGCCGCCCTCGACATCCTCGGCCAGGTCAAGGACGCCCAGGGCATCGTCGTCGGCAACATCCGCGACACCGTCAAGCTCGCCCTCGACCCCTCACAGGGGGTCCGCCGCAAAAACATCCAATACGCCACCTCCTTCACCCTCGCCCCCGGCCGCTACCACCTCAAGTTCGTCGTCCGCGAAGACCAGACCGGCAACATGGGCACCTTCGAAACCGACCTCAACGTCCCCGACCTCCGCAAAGCCCCGGTCAAGCTCAGCTCCGTCGTCCTCTCCTCCCAGCACGCGCCCGCGCCCCCCAAATCGCCTCCCAGTCCCCTCATCCACGATGGCGTCGCCTACCTCCCCAACGTCGCCCACGTCTTCCGCGCCGACACCCCCCTCTCCCTCCTCTACGAGCTCTACGACCCCACCCGCCTCAAACCGGGCAGCCCCCTCGCCCAGCCCGTCAGCTCCGCACACCCCGCGGAGCCCGGCGCACCGCATCCAGCACCCGGCCTCAACCGACGACCCGAGGGCGCCATCCGCGTCTTCACCAGCCTCGAACTCCTCCAGGGCAACACCAAGGTTTTCGAAACCCCACTCGTCGAAGCCGACACCGTCAACACCCCCGACCGCAACGCCGTCTCCTTCGCCTTCAACGTCCCCCTCACCACCCTCAAACCCGGCGTCTACATCGCCCAGGTCAACGTCATCGACGACGCCGGCGGCACCTTCACCTTCCCCCGCCTAGCCCTCCAAATCCTCCCCCCCGCCACCACCGCGGGAAGCTCTCCGAACCCGGCATCAGCCCTGCCCGCCAGTCCCGCACAGCCCACCAGCCCCACCATCTCCCCGCAGCCGCAGTAGCGCCTCCAGGGCTAAGCCTCTGCTACACTCAGCAGCACTTCACCTTTGGGTGCTTTGCATGTCACGACTCTCTGCCGCTTTTCTGTCCGCCTTTCTGCTCGCCTCCACACTTCTGCCAGCCGCCGTCACCTTCCAATCGCCACAAACCATCACCACCGGCTTCCAGCACCTCACCGGTCTAGCCGTCGCCGACTTCAACGGCGATGGCAAACCCGACATCGCCGTCACCGACGACTACACGCAAACACTGGTCGTCTACCTGAACGACGGCACCGGCAACTTCAGTTCGACCCCTCATACCACCACCCTCCACATCCCCAACATTGGCGGTCTCGGCGCTCTTGTCGCGGGTGACGTTAACGAAGACGGCAAACAGGACCTCATCGTCAGTCCGGTAGCCGGCCTGCAATACGACGTCGTGCTCCTTGGCAACGGTGACGGCACCTTCACCCAGGGCGAAACCATCGCGGGCTCCTACGGCTTTCAAACCGCCTCCCTCGTCGACATCAATGGCGATGGCCACCTCGATCTAATCAGCGAAGGAGATGGAAGTTCGTTTTATGCAACGGGTGACGGCGCCGGACACTTCACGCAGACGTCAGGCTCTGCCGCAGAAAACACCGGCATCGGTGCAGGTCTGGCTTATGGGGACTTCTTCGGCATGCATCACATCGACTTCGTAGTCGCCGACTATCTAGGCAACGATCTCCACGTGTTTGGAGGCAACGGAGACGGTACCTTCCGCACGCCAGTCACGATCGACGTACCGGGTGTGGATTACCCAAATTCTCTCGCTACCGCAGACTTCAATGGTGATGGCAAGCTGGACCTTGCTATCGGCTCCGCAGACATTGCTTCGCTCATCTTCGGCAATGGCGACGGCACCTTCCAAACCGCTTCCTCGCAAACTGTCCTTCTATCTTTACCCGCCGACTTCGTCCTACCATCCGGCGCCAACAACCCGATGCCACCCACTCTCGCCACAGCAGATATGGACGCCAACGGCACACCCGACATCGTCGCCGCCGATCCAACTTCCAATGAACTCAGCGTTCTCTTGAACGATGGTACCGGCCGCTTCCCCCAGCAGACTCCCGACTTCCTCGCCCAACTCGAAGGATTCAGCACCCTCAAACTCATCGACCTCAACGGCGACGGTCTACCTGACATCATCGTCGGCAACGGCGCCACCCAGAACGTCTCCGTCTACCTCTCCATCCGACCCAAAGCGACTCCCACACTTACACTCCAGAGCAGCACGCCGTCGGCGCTTGTTGGCAGCACCATCACGGTTACCGCGCAGCTTGAAGACCCCGCCAACACCACCGGCACGCCCACGGGCACCATCACGCTTGCCAGCGGCTCCACCAGCTTTGGACAGCAGACCGTCTCCAGCACCGGGTCGGCTACCTTCACCCTCAGCAATCTCAATGTCGGCCAGTACCCGCTCACGGCAACGTACTCCGGTGACTCCGCCTTCCTCAGCGTCACCAGCCCTGCGCTCACCCAATCCATTACAGACTTCCAGGTCGCACTCGCCACTCCGTCGCAGACCGTCAAAGCCGGCTCCAGCGCCACCTACTCCCTCAGTGTCGGCGCATTCGCCGGCTTCTCCGGGCCGATCGCAATCTCCTGCTCCGGCCTGCCTACCGGCTACACCTGTTCCGCCCCGGCAGTCACGCTGTCCGGCCAGGCGACGACCGCGACTGTCACCGTGAACCCGCCCCTCGCGTCCGCCTCTCTCCCGGCACAGCGCGCGGGCTCGGCATCGCCGTTCTACAGCGGCGCACTCGCCTCATCCGTCTGCCTGCTTCTATTCCTCAGGCGTCGGCGCGGCGCACGGATGCCGACTTTACTAGCCGCCATGCTCGTTCTAGGCACGGTCTCCGG
Source organism: Acidobacteriaceae bacterium (assembly GCA_965218895.1). Lineage (GTDB taxonomy): Bacteria > Acidobacteriota > Terriglobia > Terriglobales > Acidobacteriaceae > Edaphobacter. The sequence continues at coordinate 253,546 of CBDCMI010000012.1, forward strand.
TTGCACCGGCGGATCGGGGGGCAGTTCCAAGGCGCCGACCCCCGCCTCTCCCTACACCGGCACCAGCACCTTCACAATCAACCTCACAGCTACCTCAGACTCTCAAACTTTGGCGCACCAGATCACCGCCACCTTAATCGTGCAGTAGGCCCGTGCCTGGTCCCACAGAGACGGCGCGAGCATTTGCCGCCTTCTCTCACCAGCGTTGCCTGCGACGATCAGCGCTCCGCCTCAGGAGAACAGACGTCCTGCCTCGGGTCGCACGTCGCCGATCCGCGCTGTGATCCGCTCCGCCACCCCCGCACGCCCACCCACCCGCTTCGCAGTCTCCACCACCCCCTCGCACCCCACCGGCACCCCATTCACAAACTCCACCGTCCGCCCCGGCACTGCCGCCGGTCTCTCCCCCGGAACCACCACCCCAACCAGGTTCGCGCAGTCACTCGCCGCCACCACCACCCGCTCCTCCCCCATCACGGTCCGCATCGCCCGCAACGACTCCACCGCCTCCGGCAGCGCAAACTGCTCCCCCGCCACCCCACTCACAAACCGCCCCCCACGCACCTCGCCCCGAGCCTCCAGACGCCGCAGCATCCAAATCAAATCCCGCCACCGCGGCGCATTCGTCTCCCGTTCCAGCAAATCCCGAAACACCACCCCATACCGCCCCAGCAGCTGCCGCGCGCTCGACTCCAACGCCCCCTCCCGTCGCCGCGCCCGCGCCACCGCATCCCCCTCCTCCATCCCCGCCGCATCCGCGCACAGCAACGACCACCGACCGGCCGTCGTCCGTCCCACCGCCCGCCGCCGCGTGCTCGTAACCGCCTCCGTTACAGAACTCCTCCGCCGCGGATCCATCATCCCCCGCAGCTGGTCAAACCCATCCGCCGCCGCCAGCCCAGCCGTCGCCAGCTCCCACAGCGCCCGCTGCACCCCGGCCTTGTCCATCTCAAGAACCCGCTGCAAATCCGCCGCAAAGCAAGCCCCGCGCTCTCGCAACACCCGCCGCACCCGCGCCCCATCCGCACTCAACGCTGCATCCAAATTCTTCTCCGCCACACACTGCTCCGCCAACGCCGCAGGCAGCCACTCCGCCGTCTCCCGCAGATAAAACGTAATCGGCGCCGCATTCGTCGGCACCACCCGCCGCGGCGCCTGCCCCTCCCCCACCGACCACGCCGGATGCGGCGAAACCCGTCCCCACCCCACCGCACCCGAAAGGCACAGCGCATCCAGCCATCGCGGATCGTAGTTCGCCACCCGCGCCGGCAGCAGCGTCCGTTCCCACTCCACCGCCGGCGCCTCAAAACCCTCGGTCTGCGCCAGCGCCTCCAGCACACCCTCCTCGCCCGTCAGCTGCGTCTGCGGCGCCAGGTGCTGCCATCGCAGCAGCCACTGCATATAAGTCGAAGGAGGCACCGCCTCCACCGCCTTACGCAACGTGCTCAGCGTCAGCCGATGAATCCGCTGCAACAACCGCCGCTCGCACCACTCGATGCCGTAGTCGTCCGCGGGCGCCCCACGCTCAAACACCCCGCGCATCACCAGCCCCTGCATCTCGCCCGCCAGCATCGCCTGCAGCACACTCGCCGCGTCCAGTCGCAACCGCTCCGCCAATCCCTCACTCGTCACCGGCCCCAGCACCTGCAGCCACCCCTGCACCAGCGTCGCCATCGCCGCCTCGCGCGTCAGCCCCTCCACCGCCTCGCCGCGCCACACCAGCCCCACATCCCCCATCCGCTCCGTCGCCACCCAGCACGGCGCCCCGCCACCACTCCACCCCACATCCACACTCCGCGCCCGCCCCGCTCGCAGCAGCCGCTCATACAACACCGGCCAGTGCCGCGCCTCCTCCCGGTCCGCAAACGCAACCGGCATCGCTACAAGTTGCAGCAGCAGGTCATGCAGCTCGTTCGCGTCCCGCACATCCGGCCAGCACTGCCCGCGGACAGTCGCGATCGCCTCCGCGTCCAGCCGCCCCGCATCTGTCGTCACACTCGCCGGCAACGCCCGCCGCAGCGTCACTGCCCGCGCCCGCCGCGCCTCCGCGTCCGCCTCATCCAAAAACGCATACGGCATCGCATGGATCAGCTCATGCGCAAACTGCGACGGCACCGGCGTGTCCACCGCCAGGCACCGCACCTCGCCCGCCGCGATCTTCCGCAGCAACTCCTCCAGCCCCGCAATATCCATCGCCTCCGAAAGCGTGTCCCGCATCACCTCCCGCACCAGCGGATGATCCGGAATCTGAATATCGCCCTCGATCGTCTCAAAGCACGCCGCCGCCTGCGGAAACACACTCGCCATCAAGTCATCCGACCGCGTTCGCTGCACCTGCGGCGCCACCCGCTTTCCCTTCTGGAACCGAAGCAGTTGCAAACTCCGCCCCGCCGCCCACCGCCACCGGTTCTTAAACAGCGGCGACGGAATCGCCGCCTGCTCCAACAGCTCCCGCGCCGTCTCCACCGCCAGAAACTGAAACACCTCCGACAGCGGAAAGCTATGCTGCTCCGCCAGCGAAATATTGATCCCGTTGTCAGTCGCCGCCGCCTGCAGCTCAAAGTTGAAGCCGCGGCAAAACCGCTTCCGCAGCGCCAGCCCCCACGCCTTGTTCAGCCGCCCGCCAAATGGCGCGTGCAGCACCAGCTGCTGCCCGCCGCCCTCATCGAAAAATCGCTCCGCAATAATCGTCGTCTGCGACGGCACCGCCCCCAGCACCGCCCGACCCGCCACCACATACTGCGCCATCTGTAGCGCCCCCGCCGCGCACACCCCACACTCCGCCTCCAGCCACGCACACACCCCCGCCACCTCCGCGTTTGTCGCCACACAGCTCGCCGGCGCCACACCCTCCGTTCGCCGCGCAATCTCCTCCCGCAGCTCGCCCACGGCGCGCGACAACACCGCCGTTCGCTGCGGCGCCTCTCCCTCCCAAAACGGTATGCTCGGCGGCGCCCCGTGCGCATCCTCCACAAACACCTTGCCCGCCGGCTCAATCCGCGTCACTCGCCAGCTCGTGTTGCCCAGCAACACCACATCGCCCGGCGACGAGTCCACCGCAAAGTGCTCGTCCAGCGTCGCGATCTGTGTCCCTTCCGGTTGCAAAATCACCGCAAAGGTCGACGTATCCGGAATGGCCCCACCGTTCGTGATCGCCACCATCCGCGCCCCGCGCCGCGGGTGCAAATGCCCCTGCACCCGGTCCCGCATCACATACGCCCCATACCGCCCGCGCGTCGACTCAATCCCCTCATGCAGCAGCCCAAGCGCCTCGTCAAACTCCGCCCGCGTCATCCCGCGGTACGGGTGCGCCCGCCGCAACACCTCCCACAGGCAATCCTCATCCCAGCTCTCCGCCCCGCACGCCGCCACGATCTGCTGCAACAGCACATCCACCGGTGCCGGCGGAATCTCCAGCCGGTCCAGCAACCCCGCCCGCATCCCCCGCACCAGTGCCGCCTGCTCCATCAGGTCATCGCGCGTCGTCGCAAAAAATCGCCCCTTCGGCACCGCCCCGCGCCAGTGCCCCGCACGACCCACACGCTGCATCGCCACTCCAAGATTGCGCGTCGTCGCAATCTGGCATACCAGATCGATTGACCCAATATCGATCCCCAACTCCAGCGACCCCGTCGCCACCAGGATCTTGATCTCCCCCGCCTTCAACCGCTGCTCCGCGTCCAGTCGCAGAGCCCGCGACAGCGACCCATGGTGCGCTCCCACATGCTCCAGCCCCAGCCGCTCCGCCAACTCAAAACTCAACTTCTCCACCAGCCGCCGCGTATTCACAAACACCAGCACCGACCGGTGCGTCTCCGTCATCGCCGCCAGCTTGTCGTAGATCTCCGTCCACATCGCCGCCGTCGTCAGCGAGCCCAGCTCCTCACTCGTCGGTACCTCGATCGCCAGGTCCAGCTCCCTCCGCTGCCCCACCTGCACAATCTCCGCATCACACCGCGCCCCAGCCAGGAACTCCGCCACCAACCCAATCGGATTCTGCGTCGCCGACAACCCAATCCGCTGCGGCGCCTGCGCGCACCCCGTCAGCCACGCCCCCACCGCCAGCCGGTTCTCCCCACACACCAAAGCCTCCAGCCGCTCCAGCGTCAACACCAGATGCGACCCGCGCTTGTTCCCCGCCACCGCATGAATCTCATCCACAATCACCGTCCGCACCCGCCGCAGCAGCTCCCGCGGCTTCGCCGCCGTCAGCATCATGTACAGGCTCTCCGGCGTCGTCACCAGAATGTGCGGCGGCGTCCTCAACATCGCCGTCCGATCCTTCTGCAGCGTGTCCCCCGTGCGCACGCCCGTCCGGATCTCCGGGCACAGATACCCACGCTCCATCGCCATCTGCTGAATCTCCCGCAGCGGCCCCATCAAGTTGTTCTGCACATCGTTCGACAGCGCCTTCAGCGGCGATACATACACCACCTGCGTCGTCGCCGGCAGCCGTCCCTCAATCGCCTCCCGCAGCAGCGCGTCGATCGCCACCAAAAACGCCGCCAGCGTCTTGCCCGAGCCCGTCGGCGCCGAAATCAGCGTCGTCCGCCCCTCCACGATCTTCGGCCAGCCCGCCTCCTGCGGCTCGGTCGGCGTCCCAAACCGCCGCACGAACCACTCCGCCACCACCGGGTGCGCCCACCGCAGAGCCGTCGGAATCTCGATTGCAGCCGCCCCGGAAACCATGCCGCCCATTCTACTCCGAGCTTCGCTAACTCTTCGCCACCACGCCCACAATCAACGACGGTTACATATTCCCAGCTCCGATATCCGCGTTCGCCGTCGCCGAATCGTCCTCGCTCAGGTACTGCTCAATCACCCGCGCCAGCGAGCCCTGCTCCTCCAGGATGTAATCAATCGCATCCCGCCCCGCCCCCGCGCCACCCGCGTGCTCCGTCACAAAGTGCGCCGCCGCCTTCACCTGCGGCCGCGCATTCGCCGTCGCCACCGCAAACCCACACACCCGCATCACCGACAGGTCCACTACGTCATCGCCCACATACGCCATCTCGTCAAGGCCAATGCCGGCATCACTGCAGATCTGTTGCGCCGCACGCAGCTTGTGGTTCTGCCCCTGGTAGACATGCTCAATCTTCAGATCGCGCGCCCGCAGCGCCACCGTCTGCGACCGTCGCTTGGTAATGATTCCCAACTGCAGCCCACCCAGCCGCGCCAGGATCATTCCCAGACCATCGTGCGCGGAAAATCCCTTCACCTCCAACCCGCTCCCTGCCGGATCCTTCTCCGTACGAGACTGCGGGTCGGGCACCAGAAAAATCTGCCCGTCCGTCAAGACGCCATCTACGTCAAACACAATCACCTTGACTCGCTTCGCGCGCTCCGCCACATCCGCAACCTGTGCCGTTCCTACTGTCGTCTCTGCCATCTCTCGATCATATGCGCCGCCTTCGAAGATCTCAGAACGGCCGCTGCTTCGGTTGCGTCGATCACATCTCCTCTCCATAGCTTCGAAGCCTCGTCTCCACACACGTTTTTGCTTGACACGAAATGCTCGGGAACCTATACCTTCGGTAGCTGCAACACGCGTGCAGCTCGTGTCGAATCGCTAGGGAGAAAAGCCAACGTCACGAGGCAGAAAGCAGCACCCCGGCATCGCGGTCGCGCTCCTCGCAAGGAGCTGCAGAACACAGCAGGGAGCGGCCCACCGGTCCAAGGCAACAGCACAAGGGAGCGCACACGCGCTCCCTTCGCTGTTCCATCCCAAGCCCGCACACGCGCTCCCCTCGCCGTCTCACTCCAAGCCCACTCACGATCCCGCACACCCAAGCCAACATCTCATCCACCATGCCCCTCCCAGACGTCTGCATCGCCGGCGCCGGCATCATCGGCCTCGCCCTCGCCCGCTCACTCGCTCTCGCCGGTCTCCACGTCCTCGTCCTCACGCGCGCCCAACCACTCGACGAGGCATCGCAAGCAGCAGCCGGCATGCTCGCCGTGCACGACCCCGACAACCCACCCGCCCTCCTTCCCCTCTCCTCCCTCAGCCGCTCGCTCTATCCCGCCTTCCTCGCCAGCCTCGCCGCAGACTCCGGCCATCCCCTCCGCTTCCAAACTCACCGCACCCTCCAACTCACCGAGCCCACCGCCCTTCACCATCAACGCATCCTCCTCCCCACCGATCTCCATACCCTCCTCCCCACCCTCGCCCCCACCTCCCTCACCGCCCTCGACCTCGATGAGGTCAGCCTCGACCCACGCGAGCTCGCCTCCGCCCTCCTCGCCTCGCTTCCCGCCCATCCGCGCATCCGCCTCCGCACCCGCACCCCCATCACCCGCGTCGTCGCGACACCCACCGGAGTCACTCTCCACACCCCCAAAGAGCACCTCCAGGCCGCCGCCTTCGTCGACTGCACCGGCGCCTGGTCGCTCTCCTCCTCCATCCTCCCGTCGCTCCGCATCGCGCCGCGCAAAGGCCAGATGCTCACCCTCCTCACACCCCCCGCGCTCGCCCGCAACGCCCTCGTCCTCCGCTCGCCCAAACTCTACCTCGTCCCTCGGCTCCACGGTCCACGCGCCGGACACTGCATCCTCGGAGCCACAATTGAAGACGCCGGTTTCGACCGCACCGTACATCCCCAGGCCCTCCAACACCTCCTCGCCGAAGCCGCACATCTCCTCCCCGAGCTCGCCGACGTCCCCATCCTCTCCAGCTGGGCCGGCCTCCGCCCCGCCACCGCCGACCTCCTCCCCATCCTGGGCCGCCTCAACCCACCCCTAACCGCACCCGACTCCCTCCCCCTCTTCATCGCCTCCGGACACTTCCGCAACGGCATCCTCCTCGCCCCCGCCACGGCCTCCCTCCTCGCCTCGCTCATCCTCGGCAACCCGCCCGCTCCGCAGTTGCACGCCTTCTCCCCCGCACGCTTTCAGCATCAAACCTCGCCCTGAACCCCTCTCCCCCACGGCTCCACAGTCGCCCCCGGCAAACATGACAAGCCTGGTTTTACTGCGCTATAAACGATGTACTTCGGGCTTGAAAGCCGCGCCCGCTCAATCCGGTTGCATCCACTCAGAGCACCCCTCAGGAGAAGCCTCATGGCCACCACCGCCGCACCCAAAGGTCTCGAAGGCATCGTCGCCACCACCTCGTCCATCTGCTTCATCGACGGCGACGCCGGCGTCCTCTCCTATCGCGGCATCGACATCCACCAGCTCGCCGATGGCTCCACCTTCGAAGAAGTCTGCTACCTCCTCTGGTACGGCAAACTCCCCACGCAGGACCAACTCGCCACCTTCTCCAAAACACTCGCCCAGTCCCGCACACTCAACCCCAAAGTCCTCGACCTCCTCCGCAGCGTCCCCACCTCCGCCGTCCCCATGGAGGTCCTCCGCACCGCCGTCTCCCTCTGCTCCATCTACGATCCCGACGAAAAGGACAGCACCCACGACGGCAACCTCCGCAAGAGCTTCCGCCTCACCTCGCAAATCGCCATGGTCGTCGCCACCTTCGATCGCATCCGCAAAGGCAAGCCCCTCGTCGAGGCCGACCCCGCCCTCTCCCACGCCGCCAACTTCCTCTGGATGCTCACCGGCGAAAAGCCCTCCGGCACCGCCACCCACGCCTTCGACGTCGCCCTCATCCTTCACGCCGACCACGAGCTCAACGCCAGCACCTTCGCCGCCCGCGTCATCGCCGCCACCCTCGCCGACATGCACTCCGCCATCACCGGCGCCATCGGTGCCCTCAAGGGCCCACTCCACGGCGGCGCCAACGAGGCCACCATGCGCCTCCTCTTCGCCATCGAAAAGTCCGGCGCCGACCCCATCGATCACATCCGCGGCATGTTCGCCCGCAAAGAAAAAATCTCCGGATTCGGCCACCGCGTCTACACCACCGAAGATCCCAGAGCCACCCACCTCCGCCGCATGTCCGAAGACCTCTCCCGCTCCGCCGGCGACACCCGCTACTTCGACATGTCCCAAAAGATCGAAGCCTTCGTCAAGTCCGAAAAAAAACTCAACGCCAACGTCGACTTCTACTCCGCCTCCACCTACACCACCCTCGGCATCGACATCGACCTCTTCACCCCCATCTTCGCCATCTCCCGCATCGCCGGCTGGGCCGCCCACGTCCTCGAGCAGCACGACAACAATCGCCTCATCCGACCCCGCGCCGACTACACCGGCCCCGCCTACCCGGCGCCCTACATCCCACTCAACCAGCGCTAGTCCAACCCCGCCGCAAGCCACCGCGCATCAACACACACTGACACCCCTCCCCGTGTCATGAAGTTCCGTGCCGTCGGGATCGCCGCAGCTTCGCCCTAAATACCGAAGTACCCTCGGTTACACCCCGCGTCGATGAATATGGATTCATTTGCTCCGTCCCGCATTCACCGTTACAGTACCTCTGGTACGCTCTGCTCCTCGCCTTCACTCAGCCCTCGCCCACATTTGACCGCCCGAATCGCTCCCGCAAAAGTTGCAGCCAACTCTGGCCGTCGGGGAGTACAACGGTCGTGGACTGGCTGAACACCGTTCCGCTGTTCCCAACTCATGCATCTCCCGGAGTCCCTCCTATGAAGCAAGTTCTTCACCTCGCCGCCGCTGCGGTCCTTGCCCTCGCCCCGGCGATCGCCTCAGCCCAGCAGGGTCACACCATCACCTACGGCCGCGCTACGGTCAACTTCTCCCAGAACTTCCAGCAAACCCTCAGCTCCCTCGGCGCCTCACTGACAGACCTCAACGCCGTGCCCCTCGCAAACGGCATCGGCATCTTCGAAGCCACCGAGGGCGTCGTCGACCTCCAGACCGGCGTTGCCGAACTCACCACCCGCGGCGGCTATGCCGTCTCCGCCGGCGGAACCTTCGTCAAGGTCCAGAACCTCGTCGTCGACCTCTCCAACCCGCTCACCCCCGTGGTCACAGGCATCTTCGTCATCAACGGAACCGTCATACCGCGCCAGCCTATCTTCCAGCTCGCCGTCCCCCCCGGTACCGCGATTCCCCTTACACCCCAGAACGGCGTTGAAATCCTCAACGGCTTTCCCGCAACCCTCGCCCCAGCCGCCGCTGCGACGATCAACTCCATCTTCGGCGGGCCAGTCCTGCAGCCCAACACCCCGATCGGTACGGTCGACTTCTACGCCGTCCTCGCCGCCACCAACGGCCTTCTCTAAACCTTCCTTGGAGGCACAGCGCTCAGGCTGTGCCTCTAATATCCTGCCGCCCTCTCCAACACCAACGCGATAAAGCTTCCCACCCGCAGCCTCTCCCGCCACGGCACAGAGTTCCGCACCTTCGCATGCTGCATCCACGGACTCACCAGGAAGTGGCTCTCCGAACCCCGCCCAACCTCCGTCTTCATCCACTCCACCTCGCCCTCTGGAATCGACCGGTCCATGGTCGCATGGAGCACATACAAAGGGACATCGAGCCGCGGCAGCACCGGGCGCGGCGAAACCGCCAGAAAATCATCGTGGTGACGCGCTATCAACGCCCGGTACGCTGCGCGAACCTCAGGCGTGTCGATCAGCTCGAGATGCACAAAGCGCTCCTGCTGCGCTCGCGTCAGACCCTCCAACACAGGATCGCCCATCTTCACAGGAAACCGGCCAGCCGCAAATAGCCGCTGAATCGCCACCCTCGTCGGCCCGACATCCTCCGCGGGCACCATCTCATTCAGATAGGGCTTGATAAACAGGATCGCTCCGCCCAAAGGTCCGTTGGCCGGATACGGCGTGCCATCCGGCGCCGCCTCGGCTACATGCGTGTAATACTTCGCAACCGAGTTCATGTCGTTGTACCCCGATATCGTGAAGATCAGCCGCAAATGCTTCTTCACCTCAGGTCGATCCGCTGCCGCGATAGTCAGGCCGCCACCAAAGCTGATGCCGAAGACGCTCACCTTATCGCCCCCGGCCGTCGCCGACGCCCACTGAATCGTGTCCCCGATCACCTGCAGATCGCCACGCGCGATGTTCATCTCCGCCTCTTGCGGCAGCGTCGGCAGCACCACGCGGAAGCCCTGCCGCGCCAGCGCCGTCGCCAGGCGGTTCAACGTCACCGTCCGGTTCCCCTCCGGAGTGGCGCCGTGGATCACCACGATCGTGGGCGCCTGCCGCAATCCCGTCGGGATGTAGACCCGCAGGCTCAGCATCTCACCACCCGCGCCCGGAACCGTCAAATCCTCAAATCTGCCCTGATACATCGAGTAGCGGTCGTACATCCGCACAGCCCACGGAGGCGGCTTCTCCGAAAAGGAATACAACACCGATGCGGCGCGCAGCAGAGATCGCAGATACCACGCCGTCGTAGCCAGCAGCACCACCCCCAAAATCAGCAACAACGCGCCTCGAACCTCAGCTCGTCGTCCACTCACCGTTCTCTCGGCCATCGCCTCTCGCTCACCGGGCGCGGATCGCGTTCTCAACCTCCGCTCCGTCTGCCCTTTGTCCCTCGCGCAGCACTCATCCCGCCGCAAAATCAGTGCAAGGGCACTTCCGTGATCTTACTGTGAAATGCAGGGCACTCCACCTAGTGCCTCTGGTAACGCCGCAACACATCCTCCTGCGTCAAAACACCCTCCAACGCACCGCGCATCGCGCGGTTCGAAATCGGCAGCAAAGGCCATCGCGAAAAATAAGGCAATGCATTCGCCAGCGGCTGGTCCGGAAAGATCAACGGCGTCCGCTCCGCTCCCAATCGCCGCTCCAGAGGGTCCTTCGCTCCCTCCGCATCCTCCCGCTCCACCCCTGCCACAATCTTGGCCAACTCCTCCCGCCGCGCCGCATACCAGCTGCCGTCCCGAAACTGCACCAGGGTCACCGGGGCCTGGGCATGCTCATCGTTGTGCTCCAGTGCCTGCTTCACGTTCCACACCGTATCCGTACCCTGCAGAATCGGCACATTCACCGCCTGCAAAGCATCTTCAAAGTGCAGATCCGTCTCCTCCCGTTGCTCCTCCATCGACGGCAGATATAAGCCGTCCTGGTGCGTAAACAGCTCAAACACCGGCACCGGCTGCAAGCTCCGCGAAATCAGATACGCAATCGTGTTCGCCAAAATCACCGGCAACACAATCGAGTAGTTTCCACTCACCTCCAGCACCATAAACACAGACGTCAGCGGCGCGCGCAAAAACGCCGCAAACAGAACACCCATCCCCACCAGCGCATACGCCCCCACACTCCCCGTCAGACTCGGAAAGAAGTGCCGCTCAAACGAGCCCACAGCCGCACCCAGCATCGCCCCCGTAAAGAGCGTCGGCGCAAACATCCCGCCCGGCGTCCCGCTCGAAAACGAAACTGTCGTGGCGATGATCTTGAAGACCGCCAGCAGCAACAGCACATGAAAGGCAAACTGGGCATGGATCGCCTGATCCATCGCGCCATACCCCGCACCCATCACCTGCGGCAGCCCGAAATAGCCGATCGCCCCCACCAGCAGCCCCGCCAGCGCCGGTTGCATTAGCTGAAACCAGGGCGCCTGTCGCCGCAGCGCGGGCCGCAACCAGCCCAGCGACTTCGCAAAAAGCAACGACGCCACGCCGCCAACCACGCCCAGCACCGCATACGCCAGCAGCTCCCGCGGATCCCGCAGACTGATCGGCGGCACGCGAAACATCGGCGATGCACCCCAGAACCAGCGCGCCACCACCACCGCCGACACCGCAGACAACACAATGGACCCCAACACACCCGCAGTCCACTGCCCGATCACCTCTTCGATCACAAACAGAATCGCCGAAATCGGCGCATTGAACGCCGCCGCCAGACCCGCCGCCGCACCAACCGGCGCAAAAATACGTAACCGGTTGCGAGACAAACCCACGCGGCGGCTGATCAGCGACGCTATGCCCGCTCCAATCTGCAGCGACGGATCCTCCGGACCAAGCGAAAACCCGCTCCCGATCGCCAACGCCGACAGCAAAAACTTGCCGATCATCGTCCGCGTCGAAATCAGCCCGTTGTGGATGTACAGCGCCGCCTTCGTCTGGTTCACACCGCTGCCGCGCACCTGCGGAAACACCCATCGCGTCAACAACGCAATCACCACCCCGGCCAGCGCCGGAGCCCACAGAAGCCTCGCCTGGTGCGGTGCCGGCGCCGAGCCCTGCAGCAGCACCGTCAACCAGTCAATCGCCATCCGGAACGACACCACCAACAGACCGGAGATCACGCCGATAAAAATCGACAGCAGCAGAAAGAGCCGCTCCTCGCGCGCCGGCAGCTGCTCTTCCAGCGCCCCGCTATCCCCCGCTCCCGCTATCGTCGACTCCTGCTGCACCGCCGCCGTTGTCACTCCGTCGCTCTCCCCTTCAATCTCACTGTTGCCGCTCCGCTGCCCGCGCCGCCTGCGCCATCTTCAACAGCAACGCATCGTCACCCGTCGGAGCGCCGCAAACAGCCGCCGTCTGCTCCTCCGTCGCGAAGATCAGCTCCTGCATCCCATCCTGCGCCACGCCGTCGTCCCGCAAATCCCGTCGCGCCGCCGCCGTTGTCTCCGCCTTCCAGCGCGCCCGCAACTCAACCAGCGGACTCGCCTGCGGCAGCACCGGCGTGCCCGGCACCGGCGGATCCAGACTCGTAGGCTTGGGGGTCGTCGGCCGGTTAAGTAGCGTCGGCCGGTCTCGCACAGCACCCGCACCCGCACCCGCAGCCGCAGGCCCAACTCCCGTCGACCCAGCTCCCGTCGACCCAGCACCCGTCCCCAGGCCCTCACTGGCCACGCACCCCGCCAGCCGCGCCTGCGCAATCGCCGCCGCCGCCATCAGGTGCTCCGCTCTCGCATGCGCCGGCAGATCCCGCGACAGCGACAGAGCCATCATGCGGTCCGACTCGCTCGTCATCGTCTCCATCTGCTCCGCGGTCAACTCGCTTCCCTCACCCGGCGTCGTCTTCGCCTCCTTCGCCCGTCGCAAAAGCCGAGCCGCCTCCCCGTACTCCCCAAGCCCATACGCCGTTCCTCCAGCCGCCTCCAGCGCCACCCGGTCCCGTGGCGCATCCGCCACCGCCTTCCGGTAAAGCGACATCGCGTCCTGCATGTCTCCCGTCTGCCGCAGACGATCCCCCAACTCAAGATCCAGACGCTCCGTGTCCGGCGCCGCCGCCGCCGCCACCAGAAGCTCCGCACGCGCAGCAGGCATATCCTTTAAGTCCATCAAATAATCCGCCAGCTCCAACCGCACCGCTCGGCGCTCCTCCAATGCATTCGCCTGCCAAACCCCATACACCGCCGCCCGGTAGTACTCCGTCGCGTCCTGCGATTCGCCCCGCTTCCGCGCCAACCGGGCCAGCTGCAAATTCAAAAATCCATCCCCCGGCCGCGCCTCCCATAAGTTCAGGAAGTAGTTCGTCGCCTCCTCCGTCTTGCCCGCGCCCGCCAGCGCCTCCGCCAGCTGCATCTGGTAGCCCGCATCGTCCGGTGCATAGCCTATCGCCGCCCGCAACGGCACAATCGCATCCGCAGACCGGCCGGCCGCCAGCGCCGCCGCCCCCCGCATCGACCAGCGCTTCGCTAACTCCGCTCGGTGCGACTCAAAACTCCGAAACAGGAAAAACGTCACCCCATACAGCACCAACGACACCACCAGCAACGCCAGAAACGTCAACCCATCGTGCAGAATCAATCCGCGCCGCGTCGCCACCCCAGTCCGTCCTCGCGCTGCCTTCGTCGCTACCTCCGCCAAGCTCGCCGCCTCCTTCTTTAGTCTAGGGCACAGGCCACCCTCTCTTCGCGCCACGTAAAATATCCACGTGGATCCAACTCCCACCACACCCGCAACCATCGCCGTCGCCATGTCCGGCGGCGTCGACTCCTCCGCCGTCGCCGCCATGCTCCACGCCGCGGGACACCCCATCGTCGGCCTCACCCTCCAACTCTGGAACCAGCGCCGACTCGCCGACTTCCCCGGCATGCCAGAGCAGGTCCAGGGCCGCTGCTGCTCCGTCGACGACGTCCACGACGCCCGCCGCGTCGCCGCCCAACTCGGCATCCCCTACTACCTCGTCAATCAGCAACAACGCTTCGAAGCCGACGTCGTCCGACCCTTCGTCCGCGAATACCTCGCCGGCCGAACCCCCATCCCCTGCACCCTCTGCAACAACCACCTCAAGTTCGACCAGCTCCTCCAAACCGCCCGCGCCATCGGCGCAACCCACGTCGCCACCGGACACTACGCCCGCGTCCGCCACGACCCCCACACCAAGCGCTGGATCCTCTCCCGCCCCGCCGACGCCTCCAAGGACCAAACCTACTTCCTCTTCGGCCTCACCCAGGACCAGCTCTCCCACACCCTCTTCCCCCTCGGCGACACCCCCAAACCCGAAGTCCGCGCCTTCGCCGCCGCCGCCGGCCTACCCGTCGCCTCCAAGCCCGACTCCCAAGAGATCTGCTTCATCCCCGGCGGCGACTACACCACCTTCCTCCACGCCTACCTCGCCGAGCAGGGCCAAACCCTCCCAGACACCGCCGGCGACATCCGCTCGCCCACCGGCCAGCTCCTCGGCCAACACCCCGGCATCCACACCTTCACCGTCGGCCAGCGCAAGGGCCTAGGCCTCTCCACCCCTGCCCCCGCCCCCGGCCCTCACACCAAGGCCGCCCAGCCCTCACCCCTCTACGTCCTCGCCATCGACCCCGCCACCAACACCGTCACCGCCGGCCCAGACTCCGACCTCCTCTCCCGCGATCTCCTCGCCACCGACATGAACTGGATCGCCCAGGACGGCCTCCCAGAACCCACCCGCCTCCACGTCAAAATTCGCCACCGCCACACCCCCGCCCCAGCACTCGTCTCCGACCTCGGCCACGGCCGCATCGCCGCCCTCTTCGACGAGCCCCAGCGAGCCATCACCCCCGGCCAGTCCGCCGTCCTCTACCACGGCGACGACGTAGTCGGCGGCGGCTGGATCACCCCCGCACGCCCCTAATCCCGCCTACACCATCCCGTAGCCCTCCTGAGCGAAGCGAAGGACCTGCTGTTTACTTCTGCTTTTGCTCTGCTCTTGTCATCCTAAGCGAAGCGAGGGACCCCTATGTTGCCTTTGTCTCGCCCTTGACTGTCGCCATCCTGAGCGAAGCGAAGGACCTGATCTCACCCTCGCCACGCCCTTTCGCCGCCATCCTGAGCGAAGCAAAAGACCCACCCATATCCCCAAGTCCATGTCAGCCGCCCCAACCTACAATCCCCGGCCTTCCTCCCCCGCCTCCACAACACTCCGCTCCGCGCCCGCCGAAGCCATCGCCTCCCGCCCCTCCCGAGCCCTCACCTCGGCATCCGCACGAGCCTCCGCCGCCGCCTCCCGCACCTCACGCTCCGCCCTACTCGAAACTCCGCCATGCCGCCCGCTGACCGGCTCACGCCGCTGCCCCGTCAACACCTCAAAGCCAGCGCGAACCCCATTCACCAGACCCGCAATCTCGCGAATCGGCATCTTGATGCCCTTCTCCACGTTCTGCGCCACCTTCTCCGTCGTATTCAACGTCGAACTCACCATCCCGTTCACCCGGTCCACCTGCGACCGCGCCTTCGACGCCACCTCCGACAACGTCGAGTCCAGGTCCGTCGCCTGCGCGCGAACCATGTGGCTCAACTCCGCCACATCCTCCGAGATCGACCGGATCTTCGGCTTCAGATCATCCGTCACCGACTTAATCTTCGGCTTCAGGTCATGCACCACGTCCGTCACATCGGCAACGATCGGCTCCACCTTCGCCCTCACACTGTTGATCGCCGGCTGCGCCTTCCGCTTCGCATCCTCAATCTGCTTCGCCACCTTGGCTCGCACCCGCAGCAAGGCAACTCCCACCGCGGCCAGCGCCACCGTCAACACCAGCACGCACACCGCGATAATCCCCACAAAGATCGTCAACAGCGTCAGATCCGTCCCTGCAACCGGAACCGCCTGCGCCAGACCCGCCAGACCTACTCCCCATCCCGCCATAGCCGCCACACCTCTCCCACAACACTCGTCCATCCAAAACTATGGGGCTCGCCCAGGCGCGCTTCACCGCCCCGCACGAACCCCAAATCCATCGCCCGCGGCGCGATCGCCGCGCTGGCCTTCGCCAGCCGCGTCTAGCCCTGGCTCGTCGTGTTCGTGTATGCCTCTTTGCCCGCATCCACCGCGGCCGTCACCTTGTTCTGCTGCTCCTGAACCAGGTTCTTGCCCTTCTCCACATACTCCGACCACTGCGAACGGCCCTTGTCGTAGTAATCCTTGCCCCGGTCCACATAGTCGTTCACCTGCTGCTTGCCTTGCTGCGCATAGTCCGCCGCCTTCTCGCGGCCCTGCTGCGCCAGTGTCGCCGCCTTGTCCTTCGCCTCCATCGAGGCGGCCAACAAGTCGTCACGCGTGTCGCTGCCGGACTTCGGCGCATACAACACACCGACCAGCGCACCTAAGCCCAAACCCGCCAAAAACCATCCAAACCCGCTCGTTCCGTTATCCGCCATTCCTTGCCTCCCAATCAAAAGTCCACATCCGGCACAGGGCAAACCAAATCCCAAGTCAAGAACAGCCGCCGTGTACACCATGTCAAAAGATGCCCTCATTTCTTCGAGGGTTGCGCCGACCCAACGCAATCCACATTCATTCCCCCCCGCACGAGATGCTGCCGCAAAGTGCGTCACATCCCTGCGCCATGCATTGCGCGGAAGGCGCGGCAGCCCATAGAGGTGTACGATCTTCGGGCGTGCCCTCCGTGCTCAGAATCGCAGCGCTTCTGACCCTGCCGTTCGCCTGCCTCGGTCTCTGGGCCCAGGCGTGTCCAGCACTCCCGGTCATAACTCTCTACAGCAATCAACCCCTCAACCTGCAGATCTTCTCTGATAACCAGCCAGTTGCTACGACCCCTCTGCATCTGTACGCCGAAGACAAAGACAAAGAAGACAAGCCGGTTCACTCTGGCTTGACCGACAAAGCTGGAGCACTCCACTGGGGACTTCTTCCCGCGGGCAATTACCGGGTCAGTCTTGCTCGCACGCGAACGCTTAGCTTCAAGGTCTTGCCCCAGGCGAGCGGGCTGAATGGTCCGTCAGTCCGCCTCTTCTTCTTCTCGCGGGCAAATCGCAAGGCAGACGCGGAAAAGAACCTGGGAGGCCCGCCCTGCCCGGTAGTCGGCATAACAGAAGATTGAAACCGCACCGTGCCGAGCTCGCGGCCTCACCTCACCGCGTCCCCGGAGAACCCGACAACCCCGCCCGTCTCCGCCCGAGCAGCTCCGCCCACTCCCGCGAAAGCTGGAAAGCCGGTGCCCCCCAACCTCCACTGCAACTCTATCCTCCGCCCTCCGTCTAAACTCGTGCTATGACTCGACCCGCGCGCCTCCTCCCCGCCGCCCTCCTCGCCTCGGTCCTCGTCGCCTCAGGCTGCAAGCCCGCGCCACCCTCCGACCCAGCCATCGCCTCCGCCGTCCAGCAGCGACTCTCCGGCGACGCCGCCCTCGCCACCGAGCCCATCCAGGCCTCCGTCCAGGACGCCGTCGTCACCCTCTCCGGAAACGTCTCCTCCGACGCCGCCCGCGCCCTCGCCGCCACCGACGCAGCCGCCGTCCCGGGTGTCCGCACCGTCGTCAACAACCTCGTCCCCCAACCCCAATCCCAGCCCCAGCCCACCGCCGCCCTTCCCGCCAACTCCCCGGCTCCACCGCCCGCCCCAACCTCCACCCGAGCCGATCGCCGCGCACGCGAGCAACAGGCACGCGAAGAGCGCCAGGCCCGCCGCGATCGCAACCGGCATGCGGCGAACCAGGGTCTCGCCGGAAACACACCGCCCCCGGCGCCCATCGCCCTTCCGCCCGCCGCTCCCGTAGCCCCGCCCGCACCCGTGGCCCCGCCCGCACCCGTCGTCCGCAGCATCTCCCTCCCCGCCGGAACCGTCATCCCCGTCCGCCTCTCCCAAACTCTCAACAGCCAGTCCGCCCAACCCGGACAAACCTTCTCCGGCACCGTCTCCTCCGACGTCCTCGGGCCCGACGGCAACACCGTCCTCCTCACCCAGGGCAGCTCCGTCTCCGGCCGCGTCACGGAGGTTCAGGAAGCCTCCCACTTCAAAGGCAACGCCCTCCTCTCCATCCAACTCACCTCCGTCTCCCGCCACGGCCACCAGATCGCCGTCGCCACCGACCCCTTCAGCCAGCAGGGCAAGGGCCGTGGCAAAAACACCGCCGAAAAAGCCGGCATCGGCGCCGCCGCGGGAGCCGTCCTCGGCGGCATCTTCGGCGGCGGCAAAGGCGCCGCCATCGGCGCCGCCGCCGGCGGTGGAACAGGCGTCGGTATCAACGCCGTCACCCGCGGCCAGCAAGCCGAGATCCCCGCAGAGACCCTCGTCCGCTTTCGCCTCTCCAGCCCCATCACCGTCCGTGTCTCCGACTCCGACACCACCTCCAGCCCCAGCACGCGCCGCCCCCTCCAATAAACCCTCGTCCACCTCCGCCCCGGCCCGCTCACCACCACCTCGACGGGCCGCCTCGCACCGCAGCCGGTGTACACTCGACCCACGCCGCGCCCCCTCCCGCGGGGAACCGGCGCGCTCCCCCGTCCGGCTCCCCCCACCTCGCGACCTGAGGTCCAACTCTTGCCCCCAAGCAACGTCCCCCCCTCCGATCAGGCCAAAACACCCCCTGACCTCAGCACAAACCCGCCCTCGGACGGCCTCAACCCCAGCGGAAATCAGGGCCGTTGCAGCCTCGTCCTGCACGCCCATCTCCCCTACGTCCTCCACCACGGCACCTGGCCCCACGGCATGGAGTGGCTCCACGAGGCCGTGGCCGAGGTCTACCTCCCCCTCCTCGACGCCCTCGGCCGCCTCCAGGCAGACGGCATCCGCTTCCACGCCAATCTCGTCCTCTCCCCCATCCTCCTCGAGCAGCTCGCTAACTCACACTTCCAAAAGGAGTTTCCCCTCTATCTCGAGCGCAAGATCACCGCCGCCCGCGAGGACGAGGCCTTCTTCAACCACACCGACGAGCTGGGCTACGCCGCCCTCGCCCGCCTCTGGCATGCCCGCTATACCGCCGCCCAAACCTCCTTCCAGCTCCTCGACGGCGACCTCGTCGCCGGCTTCCGCCGATTCCGCGACTCCGGCCTCCTCACCCTCCTCACCTCCGCCGCCACCCACGCCTACCTCCCCCTCCTCGGCACCGACAGCAGCGTCCGCGCCCAGGTCCGCCTCGCCGTCCAGACCCACCAGCGCCACCTCGGCGAGTCCCCCCGCGGCATCTGGTCGCCCGAGTGCGGCTTCCGCCCCGCCGGCCCCTGGATCCAACCCGTCCCCAATCCAGACGGCACGGCTCCACCCCCCACCGACCGCATCGGCCTCGACCAGGCATTCACCGAGTCGGACCTCGAGTTCTTCTACCTCGACGCGCCGTTAATCACCGCCTCGGACCTCATCCCTCCACCCGGCACTCCGCTCAGCGAGCCCCCCACAGATCCCGACGCCCGCCTCTACCACCCCTGGCGCCTTGCCCCCGCCAACGTCCCCGAAGATGGCCCCCAACTCCCACCCATCGCCGCCTTCGCCCGCGACCCACGCACCGCCTTCCAGGTCTGGTCCACCGAGGCCGGCTACCCCGCCGAGCCCGCCTACCTCGACTTCCACAAAAAACGCTGGCCCGGCGGCCATCGCTACTGGCGCGTCACCGACAGCCACAGCGACATGAACAGCAAGCAGCCCTACGATCCCACACTGGCCGCCGAGCGCGTCCAAAGCCACGCCGCCCACTTCGCCCACACCCTCTGGCAGGTCCTCTCACCCCACTTCCACGACCCCTCGCCCCCCATCCTCTCCGCTCCCTTCGACGCCGAACTCTTCGGCCACTGGTGGTACGAGGGCGTCGCCTGGCTCGAGGCCGTTGCCCGCACCCTCCACCAGTACCAGGTCGGCGTCTCCCTCGAGTCCGCCACACACTACCTCGACCGCAACCCACCCGCCGGCACCCTCCGCGTCCCCGAGGGCTCCTGGGGCGCCGGAAACGATCACCGCGTCTGGCTCAACGCCGAAACAACCTGGGCCTGGGCCCTCGTCTACGCCGCCGAACACACCGTCCGCGACGCCGCCGCCAACCCCCTCTGGCGCTCGCACTCCCTCGCCCGCCGTACCCTCCAGCAGATGGCCCGCGAACTCCTCCTCCTCGAAAGCTCCGACTGGCACTCCCTCATCACCACCGGCGCCGCCCGCGACTACGCCGAAGCCCGCCTCCTCACCCACCACGAGCAGTTCACCGAACTCGCCACCCTCTGGTCCACCCTCGTCCAGGGCCTCACCCCGGATCCCGCCCTCCTCAGTCGCTTGGCCGCCATCGAAGATCGCGATCCCATCTTCCCCGACCTAGACCCCATCCTCTGGACCTAACTCCCCCCACCATTCTCCACCCGAAGCCCGACCACTCACCACCCGCATGCCCCACACAGGACAGCGCCGCTGCCCTACCCTTCTTCCTCGTCATCCTGAGCGCAACGATGCACCTGCCGCTGCCTTGCCGCTGCTGTGCTGTTGCCGTCGCTGTTGCTGTTGCCGTTGTTCTTGCTCCTGCCTTTTGTTGTCATCCGGAGCGAAGCGAAGGACCTGCTGTTGCTGTTGCCCTTGCCTCTCGTGTTGTCATCCTGAGCAAAACAAAGAACTTGCTGTTGCTCTTGCCGTTGCCGTTGCCGTTGCGGTCACTTTTCGCCGTCATCCTGAGCGAAGGGAAGGACACCTGTACTTCTCATCGCACCCATGAGTCGTCATCCCAAAGCCAACCTACTCCCCTCACGATTCCCCGCGTGCCCCACACATGACAGCTCCACCGTCATGTGTGGGCTTCTCGTCCGTAGCCCGAGAAGCCCGAACCCACCACCACACAACCCACACCGACCGCCCTCGTTGTCATCCCAAAATCCGCAACCCCACCACTCCCAGCCCCCCATCCCGCATCGCATCCGTAGATCCCCATGCCCGTCACCCTCCAACACACCACCCACGCCACCACCCCGCAGCTCCGTGACCCACAAACCCCTCACCTCCTCATCCGCGCCCTCCATCTCTGGCATCTCCTCTCGCTCGACGCCCCCACCGTCGCCACTCTCTGGACCGCCCTCATAGCCCACGCCGCCGCCGTCCGTCTCCCACCAGCTACCCTGCCCGCCATGTTTCTCGCCGTCTGGCTCCTCTACGCCGCCGACCGTCTACTTGACGCCCGCTCCCTCGACGCACACGACGCCCCCCAACGGAACGATCTCGAACCCCGCCACCTCTTCCACCACGCTCACCGCCGCGCCTTCCGCGTCACCCTCGCCCTCGTCGCCGCCGCCCTCGCCTGGCTCATCCCACGACTCGCCCCGGCAACCCTTCGCCTCAACCTCATCCTCGGCACCCTTCTCCTCGCCTACTTCGTCCTCATCCACACCCCGCTCCGCGCCATCAGCCCGCCCCGCGGCCGCCTCCCCAAAGAGATCGCCGTAGGCCTCTTCTTCGCCATCGCCGTCTTCCTCCCGACCGTCGCCGCTCAGCTTCCGTCCCAGCCTCCTCCACTCCCAACCTGGCACTCCCTCCAACCCCACTCAGCTACACTTGACCCAACCCGATCCCGGCTCCCTGCTTCCGCGACACATCACCCCGCGCAAGATCGAGGTCCGGACCTAAAATTCTTGTTTCGAAGACTTTGCGAAACAAAGGGTGGGTGGGGTGGGGTACCCGCGGTCGCTCCCGTAGCCCTCCTCTTCGCCGCCCTCTGCAGCCTCAACTGCATCGCCATCTACGCCTGGGAACACCCCCACCCCAACCCCTCCCAGCCGCACCATCCGCTCACCCGCTTCGGCGTCAAATACCTGGCCCCTGCCCTCCTCTCCGTCCTCGCCGCCGCCCTCGCCCTCGCTCTCTTCAGCCCCTTCCCCTCGCCCCTGCTCGCCCTCGCCCTCGCCGCCGCCCTCCTCCTGCTGCTCCATCGCCTCCACCGTCGCCTCAACCCCCTCTCACTCCGCGCCCTCGCAGACCTCGCCCTCGCCACCCCCCTCCTCTTCCTCCTCCGCCCCTGATGTCCTTCGACCGCATCGCCCGCCCCTACCAGGCCCTCGAACGCCTCACCTTCGGCCCCCTCCTCACCCGCGCCCGCGAGCACTTCCTGCCCCATCTCGCCACCGCCCGCAACGCCCTCCTCCTCGGCGACGGTGACGGCCGCTTCCTCTACGCCCTGCTCCGTGGCAACCCCGAGGTACACGCCCTCGCCCTCGATGCAAGCCCACGCATGCTCAGCGTGCTCGCCACTCGCAGCCACGCCTTCGCTCCTCGCTTCAACACACTGCAGGCCGACCTCCGCCAATCCCTCGTCCTTCCCGCCCATGCCCCCTTTGACCTCGTCGTCACTCACTTCCTCCTTGACTGCCTGTCCACCCCCGAGATCCACGCTCTCCTGAGGACCTTGAAGCCGCATCTCGCCCCGCACGCCCTCTGGCTTGTCTCCGACTTCCGCATCCCGCCCCGGGGCCCCCTCCGCCCGCTCGCCCACCTCCTGGTCCGCTCCCTCTATCTCGCCTTCCGCCTGCTCACAGGTCTTCGCATTCGCCGCCTTCCAGACCATCACCTGGCCTTCCACCAGGCCGGCTTCAGCCTCCGCGCCCAGCACCTCGCCTGCGGAGGCATCCTGACCGCGGAACTCTGGACACTCGAGCAGGGACATCTACACCGGACGGCCTCCGGTATGATGAACAAATGATGAATTTGTATGTGCTCCGGCACTCCAGCGCCGGAACCAAACGACCCAACCCTCTCCTCGACCTCAAACGTCCCCTCGACCGTGACGGCAAACGACATACCCTGCATCTCGCCTATCTCCTGAATGCCCTCAAGATTCAGTTCGACCTCATCGCCTCCAGCCCCCTCAAGCGAGCCCTGCAGACCGCCTCCATGGTCGGCAATGAGGTCGGCTATGACAAGCAGATCCTCCTCTCGAACGGCCTCGCCCCCACGGCCGTCTTCGCCGATTTTCACAAGCTCCTCACTGAGATCGACAGCAACGAAAATGTCCTCGTGGTGGGGCATAACCCGAATCTCGCCGGATTTCTTGGCCAACTCATCGCGCCCGCCGGCAATCGCGGGGCCGCACGCCTCCGGCTCCGCAAAGGCTCAATCGCACGCCTCACCGTCGACCGCAACGCCTACCAGATGCAGTCCCTGTTGGACCCCCGTCTCATCCGCGCCCTCTACAACACGTCGACCAAGACCAAGCGCACACGCCGACGCTCCCCAAATAAGTAGACCCGGCCGGCCAAACTCCTCGTGTAACCTCGCGCACCCACTCCCCATCCAAACCCAAGGCCTCGCGTATCCTAGGGGCTGGCTCTGCCTGCCGTCGCCCAGCCCCACTCCATGGCCCACCTCGCCTCCCCCTTTCCCGCGCCCACCGTCCGCCAGCGGCCACTCACCGCCTCAGACCCCCGCCGCTCCACAGCAATCGGCATTCTCATCGCCCTTTGGCTTGCGATCTTTGCCGCCTCCCTCTTCGCCCCTCCGCTGCTGGACGACGCCGACGCCTCTCACGCCTCCGCCGCCCGCCACATCGTCACCTCCGGCGACTGGGTCACACTTCACATCGACGGCATCCGGTACCTCGAAAAGGCCCCACTCCCCTACTGGCTCGTTGCCCTCAGCTACCGCCTCTTCGGCTTCAACACCTTCGCCACGCACCTTCCGCAGGCCCTCGCCGTCCTCGCACTCGCCCTGCTCGGCTACGCCTGGGCCTTCCGCGCCTTTGAGCGCCGAACCGCCTTCTACACCGGCCTCGGCGTCCTCACCTCCGTCGGCGTCTTCCTCTTCACGCGCGTCTTCATCCCGGAGGTCCTCCTCTCCTTCCTCCTCTGCGCTGCGCTCTTCCTCTTTCTCTTCTGCCTTGAACCCACGCCGCATCGCCTGCGCACCCCGGCTGCATACGGCATGTGGGCCGCCCTCGCCCTCGCCGTCCTCACCAAGGGTCTCGTCGCCCTTGTCTTCTTCTTCGGCACGGTCCTCCTCTACGGGCTGCTTACCGGCAACCTCCGCCGCTGGAACGTCCTCCGTCCCGTCACTGGTCTGCTCCTCCTCTTCGCCATCGCCGCCCCCTGGCATATCCTCGCCGGCCTCCGCAACACAGGCGGAGCCGACGGCCACGGCTTCTTCTGGTTCTACTTCATCAACGAGCACGTGCTCCGCTTCCTCGGCCGCCGCATCCCCCGCGATTACAACAAGCTCCCCGGCTATCTCTACTGGTCGCTCCACATCGTCTGGCTCTTCCCCTGGAGCCTCTTCGTGCCCACCGGCGTCCTGCTCGCTTACCGACGTATACGCCGCCCGCACCCTCCGCTCCTCAACCGCGTCCGCCAGCTCAGCACCCGTCGCGGCGAAACCACCCTCCTCCTCACCATCTACTCCTGCCTCATCCTGGTCTTCTTCTCCCTCTCCACCAACCAGGAGTACTACACCTTTCCCGCATATCTCCCCCTCCTGATGCTCATCGCCAACGCCATCACGCGCTCCGAGAGCAACTTCGGCACCGATCGCCACGCCCGCCGCTGGATCACCTTCGCCCACCTCACGCTCGCCGTCATCGGCGCCGGCGCCGCCCTCACCCTCCTCGTCGGCCTCTGGCGCTCACGCAACCTGCCCTTCGTCCCGGATATCGGAGATCTGCTCGCCCATCGCGGCATCGGCGACTACACCCTCTCCATGTCCCACTTCTTCGATCTCACCACCGCCTCCTTCGCCGCCCTCCGCCTCCCCGCCCTCCTCGCCGCGTTCGCCTTTATCCTCGGCCCCACCGTCGCCTGGCTCTCGCGTCAGCAACGCCGCCACGTCGCCGCCACCACCTCCATCGCCCTCTTCTCCGCTGTCTTCCTCATCGCCGCGCACCTCGCACTCGACCGCTTCGCCCCCCTTCTCTCCTCCCGCTCCTTCGCCGACCATATCCAGGCCCTCGAGCGCTCCGGCCAGGTCGCCACTCCTGACTCGGTTCTCCTCTTCGGCGACCAGTCCTACGGTTCGTCTATCCACTTCTACCTCGGCCGGCAGGTTCTTCTCGTCGATGGACGGTCCTCCTCCATGCTCTTCGGCTCCACCTTCCACGACGCCCCGCCCATCTTCCTCACCGACCGGCAACTGGTCAGCTCCTGGGGCGTCGGGCCCACCAAGCTTCTGTTCGTCCCCCTGGAGTTCCGCGATCGCTTCGACGCCCTCGGCTTGGGCTCCCGCGCCATCCTCCTCCAGGAGACCTCCGGCAAGGCTCTCTACACCGATCGCCCCCTGCTCACCCCCGCCTCGGCCGCCCTCCCTCCCGCATCCCACCCCGCATCGCTCCCCAGCGCGTCCAAACCTGCAGCACACCCCGCACCCCCACGAGGTTGATCGACTCCAGCATCCGCTCTGGCGAATCTCCCCCGCACATCGCGCACGAGCCCCCCGCCATCAGCCAAGGAGCTTCGCCCCGTTGCCAACCTCAGCCCTGATCGCCGACACACCGACCACGCGCGAGCCCCAGCCCTCCCCTCCCGCGACAAAGCCAAACCCTGCCTGGCAGCCACGCTCTCTCGCTCTCATCCTCCTCGCTTGGGCCGTCCTCCACCTTGGCGGCCTCTTCTCCCCAGGCCTGCTCGACGACGTAGACTCCGTCTACATCGAGATCGCCCGCGAGATGATGCGGCGTCACGACTTCATCACCCCCTACATCGACGGCATTCGCTTCTTCGACAAGCCGCCTCTCATGTATTGGCTCGCCGCCGGCTCCATGCGACTCTTCGGAGTCCACGACTGGGCCGCCCGCCTCCCCCTCGCTCTCCTCACTCTCGCCCTCTTCCTCACTACCTACGCCCTCGGCCTTCGCCTGCTCGCCCGCTGCTCGCCCGCCTTCGCTCCAGACCGTGCCGCGCTCTACGCTACCCTCGCCCTCGCCACCTCCATCGGCCCCTACCTCTACACTCGCTTCTTCATCCCGGACATCGTCGTCACCCTCTGGCTCGCCCTCGCCATCCACCTCTTCCTCATCGCCCTCGACCGTGCCCTTGCCTCCCCACCCGCCACCCCGGCCACTT
Organism: Acidobacteriaceae bacterium; assembly: GCA_965218895.1. Classification (GTDB taxonomy): domain Bacteria; phylum Acidobacteriota; class Terriglobia; order Terriglobales; family Acidobacteriaceae; genus Edaphobacter. The sequence continues at coordinate 279,551 of CBDCMI010000012.1, forward strand.
CGTTGTCATCCCGCGCGGACCCGCTTCTCTCCCCCGCCGCCCCCAACCCCTCCGCCCTCATCCCGATGCTCGGCTTCGGCGCCACCCTCGCCCTCTCCGTTCTCACCAAGGGCTTCATCGGCCTCATCTTTCCTCTGGCCTTTGCCGGGTTCTACCTGGCCCTCACCCACCAGCTCCACCTCCTTCGCCGTCTCCATCTCCTCCCCTCCGCGGCGATGGCGCTCCTGCTCGCGCTCCCCTGGCACATCGCCGTCGCGCTTCGCAACCCAGCTATCCCCATGCCCCCCGGCCTCGGCCTGCCCGCACGCGCCGGCTGGGCCTGGTTCTACCTCTACAACGAGCACGTCGCCCGCTTCCTCTCCCGCCGCATCCCCCACGACTACGGCCAGGTCCCCATTCCCCTCTTCTGGCTGCTGACTGGCATCTGGCTCCTCCCCTGGACCGCCTTCCTCCTGCCCGCCCTCGCCGAGCGTCTCCGCTCCCTTCGTCCCTCCGCCCTCGCCCCCCGCGCCGAGCGCCACGCCTCCCTCGCCCTCCTCCTCTGGCCCGCCCTCGTCCTCGGCTTCTTCACCCTCTCCGCCCGACAGGAGTACTACTCCCTCCCCGCCCTCCCCGCCCTCGCCCTCATCCTCGGCGGCCTGCTCGCCCGCGCAGACATCCCCTCCACGCCCACGCTCTCCTCGGCGAACGCCACCGTCCTGCGCTGGTCTCGTCTCGCGCTCCTCCCCTTCGCCCTCCTCCTCGCCGCCATCGCTCTCGCCTTCGCCGCGGTCGCACACCCCGCGGCCCGCGGCACGGATATCGCCAGCCTTCTCGCCCACTCCGAAGGCACCTACAACCTCTCGCTCTCCCACCTCTTCGACCTCACACCCGCCGCCATGAGCCTCTTTTGTGGCCCCCTCCTCCTCGTCGCCGCCGCCGCCCTCACCCTCGGCCCCCTCGCCTACTTCGTCCGCCGCCGCAACCACCCCTTCGCCGCCAACCTCACCCTAGCCGCCGGCGCAACCGCCCTCCTCCTCGCCGTCCACGCCGGCCTCTCCGGCTTCTACCCCACCCTCGGCTCCAAGCAACTCGCCGCAACCATCGTCGCCGCGCAGCACGCCCACCCCGCTCCCTCCTCCAACCCCGACCGCCTCCTCATCGATGGCGAACTCACCGCGGGCTCCACCCTGCTCTTCTACACCCAGCAGCCCGTCGGCCTCGTCAACGGCCGCGTCAACGGCCCCTGGTTCGGCTCCTTCTGGCCGGACAGCCCACCCATCTTCCAAACCGAGGCCTCCCTCAGAGCCCTCTGGCGCTCACCCCACCGCGTCTTTCTTCTCACCTACCACCCCGCCGCCCGCACCCGCGACCTCATCCCCTATGCCCCCGTCTACCCCCTCAGCGCCCTCGGCGGCAAAACCATCCTCACCAACCGCCCCTGAACCTCGCCTCCCTCATGGGCGTAGTTGCATGGGCCTCGGCCAGAGGCCAACACCAATCCACTACGAGATCGACTTCAGGTAATCCACGTCCACCTTCAACTCCTCGAACGGCGGCATATCGAAGTGCTCCTGCTCCACAAAGTAGTGCTTGATGTTCCCTCCCCGCTTCGCCGCCGCAAACACCCCTTTCAGATCCACCCCGCCCTTACCCAGCGCCGTGTCCTCCGCATGCGCCGCCGCCTGCCCGCTCCCCGGCTGCAGCGCCTGCTGCGAAAAGTCCTTCACGTGCAGCATCGAGATCCGCGTCGGATACTTCGTCAAGTAGGCCACCGGGTCCGCCCCGCCGACCGCCACCCACCCGCAGTCCAGTTCAAACGTCACCACCGCCGGATCCGTCAGTCGCAGAAGCTCGTCCATCGGCACCGCCCCATCCGTCTGCTTAAACTCCGGCGTGTGATTGTGGTACCCGAACTGCAACCCCGCCGCTTTGATCTTCTTCCCCATCTCGTTGAACTGACCAGCCATCCATCGCCAGTCTTCAATCCCCAGCGGCCCCCTCGCCCCATCCTTCCGCACCGGCGAAGGACACACAATGTAGTGCGCCCCTATCTCCTTGTGAAATGCAATCACCTGGTCGGTCTGCTGCTCCAGCTGCGTCCACCCGTAGTGCGCGCTCACATACTTCAACCCCGCCTCATCCATGTCTCGCTTTACCTCGGCCGCGCTTCTGCTTGGCAGGCCTCCCGCCCCCTCCACCTCTCTGAACCCCACCGCCGCAATCTTCTTCAGCGTTCCCTCGTAGTCCCCCGGCAGCAGCTCCCGCACCGAATACAACTGCAGCCCCATCGGCAGACCCAGCGGCAACGCCCACATCCCACGCCCACCGAATAAGTTCATGCCCATCCAACCCGCAATCCCGGCTTGAACTCCCGTACCCAGTACTCTCCGTCGTGAAATCGCCCTCATACCGTCCTCACCTCCCCGATCTTTATGCGCTCCCACGGTACTACACACGTCCAGTCCTCGGCTCGCTCGCCAAGGGCAGCCCTCTCCCCTTCACCGCCTGGGTCGGTTTATGGTACAGACATCCCGCCTCCGCTGCTGCAACCCTTAGGTATGAAAAACGCTGGCGTTTTAACGGTCGTCGCCACAGAGCGGCTTTCTAAGGGCGTCTTCGTCGAATTCGCCGATGGTGCAAACGCTCTCTTCCCCTCCACCTTCCTCCGGGCCCATCTTCCGTGGTTTCAACTCGACGTGCTAAGCGAGCTCTCGGAGGACCCACCCGAGCCGGAAGACACGCTCTAGCAACAGCCACCCTCCACCTACGGACAACAGCGACAAACCCCAACCAAACATCACCCCTCACCACCGCGGTCCCGCATCCCACCCGGTGCTCCCCAAACGTTTGCGGCCTACGCTATAGTGAGTCCCACTACGTCCCCCGCAAGGAGCACCATGCCGTCTTTCTCTCGTCGAAGCTTCCTCCAGGCCGGCACCGGCGCCGCGCTCGCCTCCTCCCTCCCCGGCCGTCACTTCGACCTCCTCGCCCAAACTCCCCCCGCCGCCGCCGAAACCCCCTCCGGCCCCCGCGTCCGCTTCGCCTCCATCGGCCTCGGCATCCAGGGCTCCAACCTCCTCCGCGGCTGCATGTCCCTCCAAAACCAGGCCGAGTGCGTCGCCGTCTCGGACTTCTACGACGGCCGCCATACCCTCGGCAAAGAGATCACCGGCAACCCGAACCTCCGCACCACCCGCAACTACCACGAGCTCCTCGACGACAAGTCCATCGACTGCATCATCAACGCCACACCCGACTTCTGGCACAAGCAGGTCACCCTCGACGCTCTCGCCGCCGGCAAGGACGTCTACTGCGAAAAGCCCATGTCCCACTCCATCGCCGAGGGCGATGCCATGGTCAAAGCCGTCCAGTCCGGCAAAAACTTCGTCCAGGTCGGCTCCCAGCGCGTCTCCTCCGACCTCTTCAAGAAAGCCAAATCCCTCTACGACGGGGACGCCATCGGCGACCTCCTCCAGGTCGAACTCCAACTCGGCCGCAACTCCCCCGGCGGCGCCTGGGAGTACCCCATCCTCCCCGACCTCTCCCCCGCCACCCTCGATTGGCCCGGCTGGGAGGGCAACACCCCCCACCGCCCCTTCGACCCCATCGCCTTCCACCGCTGGCGCTGCTTCCGCGAGTACGGCACCGGCATGGCCGGCGACCTCATGGTCCACCTCCTCTCCGGCTTCCAGTTCGTCTCCGGCATCAACGCCATTCCCGACCAGGCCTTCTCCTTCGGCGGCATCCGTCGCTGGCCCGACGGCCGTGACATGCCCGACGTCATGACCACCCTCTTCGCCTACGGGCCCGTCCCCGTCTCCGTCCGCCTCACCCTCGGCACCGCCACACCGGAGGTCACACGCCTCATGGGTCCCAAGGGCATCCTCGAAGTCACCGAACACACGGTCATCTTCACCCCCCAAACCGGCCTCGATGACTCCCCCGACTACGGCCTCTCCGGCTTCCCCGCCAAAGAACACGCCGAAGTCGAAAAAGAGTGGCACGCGGAGCACGACCCCGAACTCCGCAAAGAACCCTTCGACCCCCGCGTCCAAAGCTGGCACGGCACCTCCTGGGACGACCTCCCACCCCACCTCTCGGCCTTCTTCACCTCCGTCCGCACCCGCCAGAACCCCGTCGAAGACGTCCTCTTCGGCCACCACGCCGCCGCCGCCTGCCACATGGCCAACACCTCCTACTTCGACAAGAAACTCATCAAAAGGGCCTAACTCTCCACCCCTGCCCTTTTGTCGCAGTCGCTCCCCCTTTGTTGTCATCCCGCAGGGACCTGCTGTTCCTGCCGCCTCCCCCCATTGCCCCCCACCCCCTTTGTTGTCATCCCGAAGGGACCTGCTCCTGCTTCCTCGGGCTGAAGGCCCGAGACATATCAGCCGGTCCCCCAAACCTTCCGAAATCCAAAAACCTACCGCCGCCCCACCTGCAACATCGCCCAGCACCCCCCACCCATCAGCAGCACCATCCCCATACTCCCCACCAGCACGACCCGCCCCGCACCTCCACTCACGTGCAACGCCCATACCAGCGCCACCACCGCCATCGCGACCGCCACCCCCCACATCACACGCAGCGGTTGCACCGCCCGCTCCATCGCCAGTCGTCGCCTGCGCCGCTCCGCCCGGAGCCAAACCGCACCGGCGCTCGACGCCTGCTCCCCTCCTAACCCAGCAGCGTAGCCCCGCAACGCCCCGCGTACGGCATTCTCACGCCCACTCATCGCATCCTCCCCGGCTCCAACCACGTCGCCGCCTTCCGTCGCGCCCGCAACAACAGCATACGGACACTCAGCCGCGAAAGCCCCGTCACCGACGCAATCTCCCTGTGCGTCATCTCCTCCACATACGCCAGCCACAGCAACTCCCGATCGCGCGGCTTCAACCCACGCAACATCGCGCGTACATCCAGACCCATCACCGGGTCGTCTTCCACGCTCACCTCCACAGGCTCCACCAAACGACCGTCCTCTCCCGACCGCCAACGATCCCGCAACAGGTTCGTCATGATCCGAAACAAGTACCTCCGCCGCTCCATCGCCTCCGCCGGCGGCCGCTCCGCCGTCAGCAACCGGCAAAATGCCTCCTGCACAAGATCATCCGCGACGTCCCGTCGCCCTGTCGCCGCGATTCCATACCGCAACAGCGCCCCTGACGTCTCCTCGTACAGCCGCGTGAACTCGCCCTCGCGCAGCGGCCTTCGCTCGCCCGCGTCGCCCATCCACTCCAGCAGCTCACTCACCTCCCCAACCGCGTCGCCTCCCCTCCCCTCATCGGCCCGCGTCACGGCGCAACAGCCCCAACGCCCGCGACGTCCAAACACTCGCCCCAGAGGCCAACACAAACCCCAGCCCCAAACCCACCGCACCTACCCCCAGCACCAGAAAACCGTCCCCCATCCGCACACGATGCAGAAACAACATAGCCAAACCAAAACAGGAGAGAACCAGACCTGCCTGCACCCCACCCAGTATCCGCCCCGCCGGCGAGGGTGGCTCCGCACGCTCGATACTCAGCGAATCCAAAAGGCGCCGGCCCGCCTCCGTCGAAGTCAACGCCACCAGGGACTCCACAGAATCCAGCCGCGAAAAAATCTTCTCCTGCAGCGCCGCCTGCGATCGTCCAACCAGATATCGCCGAAGCGACGAAAAGACCACCCATGTGATCCACGAAAAGGTCGACCCAACAATCAGCGCGTCATAGTCCATTGCCACGGCTACTCTCCCTCAAGGCATCCGCCCGCCTTCACCCTCTATAACGCCCCACCCTCGCCCACGGTTAACACTCTTCGGCCACAAACCCGCTCAGCTAAAGTGGAACCCATGGCCCTCCTCCTCGGCGTCGACGCCGGCGGCACCCACACCACCTTCGTCCTCACCGAAAGCACCGCCCAAACTCCCGTCGAGCTCGCCCGCTCCGTCGTCGGCACGATCAAGCGCATGCGCGTCGACCACGCCACCGCCTCCGCCAACCTCGACCAGGCCCTCGCCGAGCTCACCGCCCGCTCCGGCCGCTCTCTCCAGCACCTCTCCGCCACCTGCGTCGGCGCCGCCGGCTACACCGTCCCCCTCGTCGCCGACTGGCTCGCCGAAAACTTCGCCGCCCGCCTCCCCGGCAGCTTCCACCTCGTCGGCGACGTCCACATCGCCCTCGACGCCGCCTTCTTCGGCGGCCCAGGCGCCCTCGTCCTCGCCGGCACCGGATCCAACGTCGCCGGACGCCTCGCCACAGGCGAAATCCTCACCGTCGGCGGCTGGGGACCGGCCCTCTCCGATCAGGCCTCCGGCAACAACCTCGGCCGCCGCGGCCTCCGTGCCGCCGTCCTCCAGCGCGACGAACACGGCGCCAGCCCCCTGCTCGACGCCATCCTCGACTTCTGGCAGCTCCCCGACTTCCACGCCCTCGTCGCCTTCGCCAACGCCCACCCCGCACCCGACCTCTCCCGCCTCGCCCCCCTCGTCGTCCAGTTCGCCCTCGCCTCCGACCCCATCGCACTCGCCGTCCTCGAAAGCGAAGCCCAGGAGATGGCTCACCTCGCCCACCTGCTCCTCACCCGCATCCTCGCCTCCACCGGCCCCGCCACTCCCCCGCGACTCGCCTTCGCCGGCTCCATCATGCAGCACGTCCACTCACTCCGTCGCCGCATCGCCGCCATCCTCCGGGAGGACTTCCCCCATCTCCAGGCCGCGGAAACCACGGTCGACCCCGTCCAGGGAGCTCTCTGGCTGGCCCGCACCTCCGCCTGATATCCCCCACCACCCCAGCAATCCCAAAAAAACCGCCCGCACGTCACCAAACCCCGCCTTGGGAGACACTGGATTCATGCGCCTCGTCCCCTCCCTCGCGCTCTCGGTCGCCCTCGCCCTCGCCCTCACCCACCCCGCCCACGCCCAGGCCAGACACCCTGTCCGTCCTCACCCCGCCCCAATCCCCACCCTCCAGTCCACCCCCATCGACACCGGCTGGCAGTTCCACGCCCTCGCCCTCACCCCCGCCGCCCCAAACGCCGAGCCGCCCCAGCAGATCCTCAAAGAACACCCCGAAGCCTCCACCTGGCGCCCCGCCACCGTCCCCGGCACCGTCCACACCGACCTCGCCGCCGCCGGCGCCATCCCCCCGCCCTTCGTCGGCGACAACGAAAAACGCCTCCAGTGGATCGGCCTCCTCGACTGGCAATACCGCACCACCTTCACCACCACCCCCGCCCAGCTCGCCGCCACCCACGCCGAACTCGTCTTCGACGGCCTCGACACCTTCGCCGACGTCGAGCTCAACGGCCAGCCGCTCCTCCACACCGACAACCAGTTCCGCCGCTACACCGCCGACGTCCACGGCCGCCTCCAGCCCGGCGACAACACCCTCACCATCACCTTCCACTCCGCCGTCAACACCACCGCGCCCCTCGTCGCCAAGCTCCCCTTCATCCTCCCCGGCACGGGCTACGAGCCCCTCAACCCCGCTCACGGCATCTATCCCGTCGGCCAGTTCCAACGCAAAGCCGGCTTCGAGTACGGCTGGGACTGGGGCCCGCGCTTCGTCACCGCCGGCGTCTTCCGCCCCGTCCACCTCGACACCTGGACCGGCGACCGCATCCGCGCCCTCGCGCTCCAAACCCCCGAGGTCTCCCCCACCGTCGTCCGCGGCACCGTCGAAGCCACGGTCGACGCCGACCAGCCCGGCCCCGCAGAGCTCTCCCTCGCCCTCACCGGCCCCGCCGGCCACCCACTCCCGCCCCGCACCGAACACGTTGAACTCCACTCCGGCGCCAACACGCTCGAGATCCCGCTCACCCTCGCCCACCCCGCCCTCTGGTACCCCGCAGGCTACGGCCCCCAATCCCGCTATACGCTCACCGCCCGCGTCTCGCGCAACAGCCGCCCCACGGCCACCCTAACCGAAAAAACCGGCTTCCGCTCCGTCGAGCTCCGCCGCGACCCCGACCAATGGGGCACCTCCTTCGAGTTCGTCATCAACGGCATCCCCGTCTTCGCCAAGGGCGCCAACGTCATCCCCACAGACTCCTTCCCGCCCGCCACCACACCCGCCCGCGAGCGCGACCTCCTCACCAGCGCCCGCGACGCCAACATGAACATGTTCCGGGTCTGGGGCGGCGGCTACTACCAAACCGACTCCTTCTACGACCTTTGCGACGAGCTCGGCATCATGGTCTGGCAAGACTTCATGTTCGGCGCCGGCATGGTCCCCGGCGACAAGGCCTTCCAGCAAAACGTCGCCCTCGAAGCCACCCAACAGGTCGAGCGCCTCGCTCCCCACCCCTCCGTCACCCTCTGGAACGGCAACAACGAGGTCGAAGCCGCCTGGAACCACTGGGACGGCCAAAGGCAGTTCATCGCCTCCATCACCCCCGATCAGCGCGAACAGGTTTGGCAGGACTACGTCGTGATGTTCCGCGACATCCTCAAGCGCACCGTCGCCCTCCACGGCAACGGCGCCCCCTACTGGCCCTCCTCGCCCTCCTCCAACTTCGAAAATCCGCAGATCCAGCCCGACGGCAGCCCCGGCAACGGCGATATGCACTCCTGGAAGGTCTGGTCCGCCGGCGCGCCGCCCTCCGACTACACCACCCAGACCCCCCGCTTCCTCTCCGAGTTCGGCTTCCAGTCCCTCCCCGACCTCCGCACCCTCCAGTCCGTTGTCGGCCAAAACACCGACCTCGACTCCCCCGAGCTCGCCAACCACGAGCGCTTCCTCCACGGCTTCACTCGCCTCCGCGAATACCTCGCCACCAACTTCCTCCCCGCTCGCGACTTCCCCTCCACCATCTACCTCTCCCAGCTCCTCCAGGCGGAGGCCATCCGGGTCGCCGTCGACCACGCCCGCGCCAACCGCCCCCACACCATGGGCACCCTCTTCTGGCAGCTCGACGACTGCTGGCCCGTCGCCTCCTGGTCCTCCCTCGACTACTTCGGCCGCTGGAAGCTCCTCCAGTACTGGGCCCGCCACTTCTACGCGCCGGTCTCCATCGTCCCCGACCTTCCCTCCGAACACCCCTCCGACCCCGTCGGCACCCTCCACCTCCACCTCGTCTCCGACGACACCGTCCCCCACTCCGCCACCCTCCACCTCCGCGTCCTCCACCTCGACGGCAAGCTCCTCGACTCCCCCGAAGCCGATCAACGCCTCGCCGTCACCCTCGCCCCCCTCGCCAGCACCCCCGTCCCGCCAATCGCCCTCGGCAACCTACCCGGCTTCGACCCCACCACGACCATGGTCGTCGCCACCCTCGAGCCCACACCCGGCGACCCCGCCATCACCTCCGCCGCCGCCCACTCCAACCTCACCCTCGACACCACAAAGGCGTCATCTCAACCGGAGCGCCCAGCCGCCACAAGGGCGTCATCTCGACCGCAGCGCCCAACCGCCACAAGGGCGTCATCTCGACCGGAGCGCGCAGCGCTCAGTGGAGAGACCCCTGTATTTGCATCGTCGGGAGCCATCACCGTCGCAGACGACAACACCGCAACCCCCACCGTCTCCAACTACCCCGGAGCCCCCAGCTATCCCCTCATCCCCTCCGCCGAAGTCTCAAACCCCACCCCCCCAGCCAACCTCGCCGAGCGCACCATCTTCTTCGCCGACGCCAAACACCTCGCCCTCGCCGACCCCCACATCAACGCCCGCATCGAGCGCGACCCCACCGGATACACCCTCACCCTCACCACCGAAGCCGTCGCCGTCGCCGTCGACCTCTCCTTCGGCAACCTCAACTGGAAGCTCTCCGACAACGGCTTTGACCTCCTTCCCGGCGACCCCAAAAAGATCCACCTCACCACCACCGCCACCGAAGATCAACTCGAAACCGCCCTCCACATCCGCTCCCTCGACACCGCCACCACCCACTAGCGCAACAGGTCTCGGTTTGCGGACCCTTGCTGTTCTTGCGTCATTCCCCAAGGGAATCTGCTGTTGCCCCTGCCCTTCCGGGTTGTCATTCCCGAAGGGAATCTGCTGGTGCCCTTGCCCTTCCGGGTTGTCATTCCCGAAGGGAATCTGCTGGAGCCCTTGCCCTTCCGGGTTGTCATTCCCGTAGGGAACCTCCTGTTGCCCTTGCCCTTCCGGGTTGTCATTCCCATAGGGAATCTGCTGTTGCCCAACTCGTCGGGCAACCAACTGCGGGGCATCAACCCAGAAAGTCGATCCGCCAAACCCCGGCCCACCTCCAGAACCAGCGACCCATAACAGAGGGCCAAAGGCCCGACACATAAAAGCCTAGGCCGCAGTCCTAGGTCAACATCCAGACGAGCAAAAGAGGGCCAAAGGCCCGACACATAAAGCCTAGGCCGAAGGCCTAGGTCAACATCCACGCGAGCAAAAGAGGGCCATGGGCCCGACACATAAAAGCCTAGGTCGCAGGCCTAGGTCGCAGGCCTAGGTCAACATCCACGCGAGCAAAAAGGGCTGAAAGCCCGACCCATCGCGAAGAGGGCAAAGCCCTCCAGCCAGCCCCGCCTCTAACCCAACAAAGCGCCCGGAGAACTCTCCGGGCGCCCGCGACAACACATCACATCCGCCTAGGCCGTCGTCGCTGCCGCCGGCTGATCACTCTTCACCGTCACCGACACATGCGCCGTCACCTCGCGATACAGCCGCACCGGAACATGGAACTCGCCCAGGCTCCGCAGCGGCTCATCGAGAGCGATCTTCCGCCGGTCCACCGTGAACCCCTGCTGCTCCAGGGCATGCGCGATGTCGCCCGAAGTCACCGAGCCGAACAGCTGCTCGTTCTCGCCAACCTTGCGCTCAAACGTCAACTCCACAGCCGAAAGCTTCGTCGCCTCCGCCTCCGCGTCTGCCTTCTCCTTCGCCGCCTTACGCTGCGCCGAAGCCTTCATCTGCTCGATCACAGCCTTGTTCGCCGCCGTCGCCTCAATCGCCAGCTTGCCCGGCAGCAGGTAGTTGCGCCCATACCCGTCGGCGACCTTCACCACGTCGCCCCGGTGCCCGAGCTTATCCACGTCTTCCTTCAAAATCACGTCCATTGCAG
>CBDCMI010000013.1:0-99458 GCA_965218895.1 Acidobacteriaceae bacterium
TCCGCTCGGTTTCCGATAACCCGACTTTGCGGGAGCGATACGCCAAAACTGTAGAATTGGCGGCATGACTGCAAGCCTGCAGAACTCGCTGTCAAAGTTGGCTGGGGCTTCCGTGAAAGTTTCACCGGCTAATGGCTTCCCAGAGCACGGACAGGCTTCAGTCGATTTGCTATTCGAAGATGGCACCAGACTCCAAATAGAGTACTGGCGGCTTATCGAGGGTGGCAGGGCAAGCTATAGCAGCTTTGATCACGAGCAGATTTATGGGCTTTCAGTCAGGATCGACGCTGTCCATGAGCTTCATGACCGATTGGCGGGTAAGCACGTAGTGGAAGCTTTACACGACCAGGAAACGGGCGATCTACAGTTCACGTTCACTCAAAACGTCCGACTCCAGGTCTTGAACGTTACCGGATACGAAATCTGGACGCTTCAGTTTCCAAATGGCACAGTCGAATACTCGAACTACGCGAAGTAAGGCGCTCAATGCATGTGTGGGGAGATACGATGACCGGGAAAAACAGCATCGCGGCTTCTTCCCGCAAAACGGCATTTCCGGAAACTGAGCAGCTGGGTACTGACAAGTCGCCTTGCCGTCAGTAGTGCGAAAGTGCGGTCTTCAAGCAACCCTGACCACAAGACATCCCACCTGCACCATGTTCGAAGCCATCGGCCAACTAGTTCAGCCGGTCCCCATCCCCTCGCCCGTGCAAATCCCGAAACAACTCCGTCAGCGGCCGCCGCTCGCCAGGCTCCTCCCCCGCACTGTGCCAGTGTGTCACCGTCGGCTCCCCCAACCGCCAGCACAGCATCACCTCCCCCGTCTCCGCCCGAAACGGCAGGTCCAGCAAGCCCTCCCCCAGATCATGCACATGCGCCCCAATCTCCTCGATCTCCCCCAGAATCGTCTTCACCTCCTCGATCGCCACCCCCTGCTCCGCCCTCTGCCGCGCCACCACCGCCACATCCACATGCATCCCGCCCGCCACAAAAATCCGCTGCCGCAGCTCCTCGATCGCCCCACCCACCTCTCCCGCTCGCGTCCCCGCCGCCTGCGCCCGCAGCAGCAAAGACTCCAGCACCGGCAACAGCACCTGAACCTCGCTCATCGTAAACGTCTTACCCATCGGCGGCCTCCCTTCATCCTCTTGTTCACAATTAGACGCCACCTGCCCCCGGGAGTCGCACCCCAGCGGTTTACTCCGAAGTACCGTGACCAACGTCCACACAGCATTTGTCCACCCTCCCCACACCCCGTATCATGGAAGCTCTATGAGCTTCCAGGACAGCGCCGTCATCTTCTTCATCGCGCTGCTCCTCTTTGGCCCCAAAAAACTCCCCGAACTCGCCCGTCAGCTCGGCAAGCTCATGGGCGAGTTCCGCCGCGCCTCCAACGAGTTCCGCATGCAGCTCGAAGATGAGCTCCGAACCTCCGAGCAGGCCGACAAGCAAAAGCAGATCGCCGCCCTCGAAGCCGCCGCGCCCCCACCCGATCTCACCGCCCACACCTCCCACATCTCAGCCCGACCCGCTCTCTCAAACCGACCCACTCCCCGAAGCCCCCACCCCACCCGATCACACCATCGCCCCACCCATCGCCAGCAACGGCGACCTCCACCTCCGCGCCCCCGAAACCGGCCTCCCCATCGCCCGCGGAGCCGCACAAGCCTCTGTCAACGACGCCTTCAACTCCCTCCCGGAACTCACACCCGCCGTCCCCGAGCTCCCTCCCGACCGCCACACCGTCACCCTCCAGGAAGCCTCCCCGGAATCCCATGCCTGACGTCCTCGAAAACGTTCGCACCGCCGTCTCCGAGCGCGCCGAACTCCCCGGCATGTCGCTCATGGAGCACCTCGACGAGCTCCGCAAACGACTCATCACCTCCACCGTCTTCCTCATGCTCGGCTTCGTGGTCGCCTACGCCTTCCACGTCCGCCTCTACGGCATCATCCAGGCCCCGCTCGACAAACTCGGCATCGCCCTCAACTACACCCATCCCACAGACCCCCTCAACCTCTATCTCAAGACCGCCCTCTACGGCGGCTTCATCCTCGCCAGCCCCTTCATCCTCTACCAGGTCTGGCTCTTTATCTCCCCCGGCATGTACCAGAACGAGAAGCGCTACGTCATCCCGTTCATGGGCGTCACCGTGCTCCTCTTCCTCACCGGCGCCTGGTTCGGCTACCACTACGTCTTCCCCGGCGCACTCCGCGTCCTCATCGGCGACTTCGGCAAGAAGTTCCATCCCATCCTCACCATCGAGGACTACACCAACTTCTTTCTCGCCATCGTCCTCGGCCTCGGTATCACCTTTGAACTCCCCATCCTCATCTTCTTCCTCGCCCTCTTCGGCATCGTCGACGCCAAGTTCCTCATCCGCCACATCCGCTACGCCGTCCTCGTCATCTTCGTCGTCGCCGCCATCATCTGCCCCACCCCAGACCCACTCAGCATGTGTGTCTTCGCCGCCCCCATGCTCGTGCTCTATATGATCGGCGTCGGCGCCGCCTACGTCGTCCACCCAGCCCGCCGGCTTGCCCGCGACAAAAAGAAACTCGCCTGATGCTCCGGCTCCTCTCCCTCTTTCTCCTTCTCGCGCCGCTCGCCCGCCCCGCCCAGCCCCAGCCCCAGCCCCAGCCCCAGCAACACATCTCCGGCGAGTCCATCCTCTCCCTCACCCGGCAATACCTCGCCGTCGCCCCCAAGCGCTTCATCGGCTCCCCCGGCCACGCCCGCGCCGAAGTCTTCATCAAAGCTCACTTCGCCCCCGAAGCCGCCAAGGGCAACCTCGAAGTCGACAGCTTCTCCGCCTCAACCCCCGCCGGCCTTCTGCCCATGCAGAACCTCATCGTCAAATTCCCCAGCCGGAACCCAGCCAAACGCGACGGCATCATCGTCCTCGCCTCCCACTACGAGACCAACTATCCCCTCCGTGACATCCCCTTTGTCGGCGCCAACGACGGTGCCGCCACCACCGCCCTCCTCATCGCGCTCGGCGAACACCTGCGCGCCCATCCGCCAGACGGCTACTCCGTCTGGCTCGTCTTCTTCGACGGCGAAGAGGCCATCCAAGCCTGGTCCGACACCGACTCCCTCTACGGCTCCCGCCACCTCGCCGCCAAGTGGTCCCAAAACGGCACCCTCGCCCACATCAAGGCCTTCCTCCTCGCCGACATGATCGGCGACCGCGACCTCAACATCGACCACGACGAAAACTCCACACCCGCCCTCGCCAACCTCCTCGTCATCGCCGCCAAAGACACCGGCCACCCCAACTCGATCTACAAATACCAGCTCGCCGTCCAGGATGACCACCTCCCCTTCGTCAAGCGCGGCGTCCCCTCCCTCGACCTCATCGACATCGACTACGGCCCCCACACCGCCGCCACACCCGACGGCTGGCACCACACCGCACAGGACACCCTCGACAAGCTCTCCGCCCGCTCCCTCGCCACCTCCGCCGACCTCTTTTTAGCCATGATCCGCCTCATCAACCAGCAGTAGCCCGCCACGCCCCGAAACCAGCACTAGCCCGTCACGCCCCCGAAACGCCCATGCAGAACCCCTCTCCGCATCCTGCATGAACTCCGCAGTCACCATCTCCCCTCCGGCCCGCTATCTCCCGCAGGCCCTTCCATGGTCCGGCCGGTCTCCCGCCGCCTTCGCATCTGCCTCGCTCATATACCTCCCGTTCTTGGTCTTGCCGTAAAACTTCCCGCCCGGGCAGTGGTAGACCTTGGTCTCTTGATTCACCCACACCATCCCCGGCCCTCCGCCCGGCGCAGCCGGCCCGCTCGCCGCACTGCCCCCCTTCGCATCACCCCTCGCCGGTCTGCCGGCTGCCCTCGGCGAGGAGGGTGCCCCCGGCACGTACTTCGCCGCCGGTGCCGATCCTCCCGGCGACGCCGCTGCCTCTCCGCTCCCACCGGCAAACCACGTCTGCACACCCTTGTGCCCCCCGCAGGCCTGCCACTTCTGCTTTGCCGTCGAGTAGCTCCCGTCATTGCACCGCGCCGTGGCTCCGGTCGGAGGTGTGCTTCCTTGGGCTGCCGGTGCCTGTGCCCGACCCGCAACTCCGCTCAACATGCCGGCCATCACCAGTCCCGCTGCTCCAAAACCCATCCGCATCGTCGTTCTCCTGTCGTTGTCGTCCGTGCCGTTAGCTTCCCTCGCCCAGCTCTCTTCCATCTGCGGGCAACCATCACGCCGCCGTGGCCGGCGCAGCGCGGGGACCCGCAACCGCGCAGCACCGCAGCTTTATCCTCAATCGGGGAGACCGCCATCCTACGACGCAGCCACCACTCATGACTACCCCCCTCAGCCATTGGATCGGCTTCCACCTCGTCCTTCTCCTCCTCCTCGGCGCCGAGCTCCTCTTCGCCCGCCGCCATGGCGTCCATCCCGACAGCTCCACCACCCGTCGCACCTCCCTCGTCGCCACCGGCGGCTGGCTGGCCGTCACCCTCCTCTTTGCTCTCTTCATCCTCCACACCCGCGGCCCCCATCCCGCCACCGAGTTCCTCGCCGGCTACACCATCGAGCAGGCCCTCTCCGTCGATAACCTCTTCGTCTTCCTCCTGCTCTTTCGCGCCTTCCGCATCCTGCCCGCCAACCAGCCCCGCGTCCTCTTCTGGGGCGTCGCCGGCGCTATCCTCATGCGCGGCCTCTTCATCACGCTCGGCATCGGCCTGCTCGAGCACGTCCACTGGATCAGCTACGTCTTCGGCGCCGTCCTCCTCGCCGGCGCCGTTCGCCTGCTCATCCCCAAGGACCCCGCCACCGAGGACCAGCCGCCCCGCTGGCTCGCCTGGCTCAACCGCCTCCACCCCGTCAGCCTCCGCCAGGACGCCTTCGTCGCGCGCGAGGACGGTCGCCGCCTCGCCACCGTCCTCCTCCTCGCCCTCATCGCCATCGAGCTCACCGACATCGTCTTCGCCCTCGATTCCATCCCCGCCGTCCTCTCCATCACCCGCGACCCCTTCCTCGCCTATACCTCCAACATCCTCGCCGTCGTCGGTCTCCGCTCGCTCTTCTTCCTCCTCGCCCACATGCTGGAGCGCCTCCGCTTCCTCCACTTCGGCCTCGCCGCTGTCCTCGCCTTCGCCGCCCTCAAGATGCTTGCCGCGCCCTGGCTCACCATCGGCCCGCTCCTCTCCCTCGCCATCATCCTCGGCATCCTCGCCCTCACCGTCGTGCCCTCCCTCCTCTCGCCCAACCCCAGACCGCCCGCGCACCCCAGCCCCTGACCCCACCGCAAAGCGCTCCACCCCACGTTTCCGCCCAAATCGCTCCTCCACGGAATCACTCGACAGCAGCCTCGCCTCACGGCTGAGACCATCTCCTTCACCCTGCTCTTCGCGCCCCCTCGCCCGGCACCGGCCCGTTCCTGACCCCGGCACGCTTGGCCTCATGGCCTCGGGCCTTGTCGGCGCTGCTGGCGCGCTGCGCCGCCGCTTCACCCGCTGTCCGAAACCCCAACCCACACAGACGAGCCCTCCCCGGGCGGCATCGCAGACCTCTACGCGTTGCCGCCCCACCTCCTCTTCCCTCCCCACCTGCCGCTCGCTCGCACGCTATCATCGACCTCGTGCCCACCGTAGCCGTCTCTACCCCCTCCGCCAGCTACAAGGTCCACATCGGCGGCGGCCTCCTGGAGACCCTCGCGCGCCGCCTCCGCACCCTCGCACCCGCCCACCGCCCCTTCGTCATCACCTCCCCCGAAGTCTGGCAGCTCTGGCAGACGCTCTTCCTCGCCTCCTTCCCCGCCGACGCCGCCCCCCATCCCCTCTTTCTCCCCCCCGGCGAACCCCACAAGCGCCTCCGCTCCGTCGAAGCCCTCGCCGAGCAACTCTCCCGCGCCCGCGCCGACCGCAACACCCTCCTGCTCGCCCTCGGCGGAGGCATCGTCGGCGACGTCACCGGCTTTCTCGCCGCCGTCTACATGCGCGGGGTTCCCTTCGTCCAACTCCCCTCTACCCTCCTCGCCCAGGTCGACTCCTCCGTCGGCGGCAAAACAGGCGTCAACCTCCGCACCGGCAAAAACCTCCTCGGCGCCTTCCACCATCCACTCGCCGTCTTCGCCGACACCGGCCTCCTCCGCACCCTCCCCCCGCGCGAACTCCGCGCCGGCCTCCAGGAGTCCATCAAAGCCGGCATCATTCGCTCCTCCGCGCTCTTCCGCCACCTCGAACAGTCCGCCGACACCATCCTCAACCCCGCCGCCCCCGGCCACACCGAAGCCCTCACCCGCGTCATCGCAGACTCCGTCCGCATCAAGGCAGCCGTCGTCCACGCCGACGAGCGCGAATCCGGCCTCCGCATGATCCTCAACCTCGGCCACACCCTCGGCCACGCCATCGAGGCCGCCACCGGCTACACCCAGCTCCTCCACGGCGAAGCCATCGGCTGGGGCATAATCGCCGCCACCCGCCTCGCCCTCGCTCGCCACGCCCTCGCCCCCGCCGCTGCACACCGCATCGAGCACCTCATCCTCCGCTACGGCCCCCTCCCCCCCTTCCGCGCCTCCGCCGCCAAACTCGTCGACCTCACCGCCGGCGACAAGAAATCCCGCTCCGGCGTCCTCTCCTTCGTCCTCCCCACCGGCGTCGGCTCCGTCGAAATCGTCCGCGATGTCACCCCCGCCGAACTCCACCACGCCGCCACGGAAGTCCTCACCCTCGCCTCCCAGCAACCCACAGCATGACCCAACCTCTCACCAACTCCGGAGCCCGCCCCGAGGGAGTCCACACCGAAGCCGAGGCCGCCGCCAACGTCCTCCGCATGTTCGACACCATCGCCCCCACCTACGACCGCGCCAACCACCTCCTCTCCTTCGGCCTCGACCGCCTCTGGTGGCGCCGCACCGCCCGCGCCCTCCGCCCCATCCTCGCCGACCCCAATGCCCGCCTCCTCGACCTCTGCTGCGGCACCGGCGACCTCACCCGTGCCCTACTCCGCTATCGGCCCCCCTCCGCCATCCCCATCACAGGTGGTGATTTTTCCCACCAAATGCTCGCCCGCGCACGCCAAAAACACGCCCTATCCCCCACCACCTTCGTCCACATGGACGCCATGAACCTCCCCTTCCCCGACAACTCCCTCGACCTCGTGACCTTCGCCTTTGGCTTCCGCAACCTCCCCAACTACGCCAAAGGTCTAGCCGAAGTCTTCCGCGTCCTCGCCCCCGGTGGCGAGATCGCCATCCTCGAGTGCAACCAGCCCGCCGGCCTCACCGGCGCCCTCTACTCGCTTTACTTCAAGCGGGTCCTCCCCCTCCTCGGCGGCCTCATCTCCGGCTCCCCCGCCGCCTACCGCTACCTGCCCGCCTCCGTCGAGCGCTTTCCCCGCCCGCCCCAAATGCTCTCTCTCCTGCGCGACGCCGGCTTCGCCAACCCCCGCTGGACCGGCTACACTCTCCGTACCGCGGGCCTCTACCGCGCCCAAAAGCCAGGCTCTCCCATCGCAGGGTCGCACGGAGGGTAAGCCGCATGATGAGCACATCCCCAGGCCTCGCTCCCAACCCCAGCCCCCGTACCTCCCCTCGCGAACCCCCGGCCTCCAACAGCTCCGCCGCCAAGCAGTCCGCCGCCCTCTTTTCAGTCCTCGCCGCCCTCGTCATCACCGCCGCCAAGCTCCTCACCGGCATCCTTACCGGCTCGCTCGGCATGCTCTCGGAGGCCGCTCACTCCTTCGTTGACCTCGTCGCCTCCGCCATCACCTTTGTCTCCATCCGCCTCGCCGACCGGCCCGCCGATGAAGACCACAACTACGGCCACGGCAAGGTCGAAAGCCTCTCCGCCTTCGTCGAAACCGTCCTTATGCTCGGCTCGGCGGTCTGGATCGTCTACGAAGCCGTCCGCCGCCTGCTCCTCCACGAGCACCTCGCCCTCAATCTCTCCCCCTGGCCCTTCGTCGTTCTGCTCCTCTCGGTCGCCGTCGATATCTCCCGCTCCCGCCGCCTCGCCCAAACCGCCCGCGAACACCACTCCCAGGCCCTCCAGGCCGACGCCCTCCACTTCCGCACAGACATCTTCTCCTCCCTCGCCGTGCTCCTCGGTCTCGCCGCCACTGCCCTCGGCGAGCGTCTCCACCTCCCCGGCCTCGAACGCGCCGACCCCATCGCCGCCCTCGTCGTCTCCGTCATCATCCTCCGTCTCACCTGGTCGCTCGCCCGCCAGACCATCGACACCCTCCTCGACGCCACCCCCACCCACCACCCCGACGGCTCCCGCGCCAACATCCGCCGCGATCTCTTCCGCGAGCTCAGCCACATCAACGGCATCCTCGACGTCAACCGCATCCGCATCCGCCAATCCGGCGCCGGCTTCTTCGCCGACCTCACCCTCTCCCTCCCCCGAGCCCTCACCTTTCAGCGCTCCGAAGCCATCACCGCCGCCGCCACCGCCGCCGTCCAGCACCACCTTCCCGGCGCCGATGTCGTCGTCCACTCCATTCCCGTCGCAGCCGCCGCCGAGTCCCTTCACGACCGCGTCCGCGCCGTCGCCGCTCGCGCCAACCGCTCCATCCATGACCTCACACTCCAGCAGCACGGCAACGGCCTTCACCTCGAACAGCACCTCGAGGTCTCCGAATCCATGCCCCTCCGTGAGGCACACAACCTCGTCACGGAGCTCGAAGCCGACATCCGCCACGACATCCCGGAGATCCGCTCCATCCTCACCCACATCGAAAGCGAGCCCGCAACCATCGAGCACCCCGACTCGCTCGACCCCGACCGTGCCCTCGAGCAACGCCTCCGTCGCCTCGCCACCACCATCCCAGGCCTGCTCGACATCCACGACATCCGCGTCACACGCGTCCCCGGTTCCCGCTCCGGCCTCCCCCTCACCCAGATCTCCTGCCACTGCACCCTCGACGACGACCTCCCCATGTCCCGCGTCCATGAACTCATCACCGAGCTCGAGACCGCCTTCAAGCGCAAGTCCCCCGAAGTCACCCGCCTCCTCATACACCCCGAACCGGCCACCGATAACCGCCGCTAGGGCAACGTAGCTGTTGATGCGGAGGCATCTTGCCTCTTTGTTGTCATTCCCGAAGGGAATCTGCGGTCGTTTTTGCTTTTTGCCTGTTCTTTACGCCATCAGCTAATTCGCTCTAATTGTCCTTCCGAAGAAAACCTGCTCTCGCTTTTATCGGTGTCATTCCCGAAGGAAATCTGCTGTCGCTCTCATTCCCGAAGGGAACCTGCTGTTGCTTTTCTCGTGAACCCATCCTCGCTCGGTTCCCAAAGGGCACTTCCGTTCCCTCCCCCACGGTACTTCCCTTCCTTTCTCGCCTTTTCCGCAAAGCAATCCTTGCGATTCCAGGCATAGAACTCCCTTGCAAACTTTGGCATTGCGCTTGCAACTCCTTGCATATAAGAGAGCGGCGTCCGGTCAGCACCTACGACCCTCCGATCCACGCTCTTGCACCAGACGCCGCGGACACGTAGCGCCACCACCCTGCAGCACTTCATATAGGAGATCTCATGCGTTTCCAGCAAATTGCCGCCCTCTCTGCCTTGGCCGCTCTCACCACCATCGCCTCTGCCACCACCTTCTCGAGCGACGCCTCCACCGTCACCTACACCGGCTACAGCGTTCTTAGTGACGCCCCAACCAACGGCCCCGCCGCAAGCACCTATGACATCGGCACCGGTGGCGTCTGGGCCAGCCCCATCTCCGGCTCCAGCTGGGTCTCCTTCAACCCCAACACCGCGCCCGGCGGCTCCTACGCCCAGACGGCCTCCTTCGCTCCCAACGGCTACTACACCTACGACCTCTCCTTCACCTCGCCCGCCAACGCCTTCGGCTCCCTCACCGTCCTCGCAGACGACACCGTCTCCGTCTTTCTTAACGGCAGCCGTCTCCTCACCGGTGCCCCAGGTCCTTACCCCCTCTGTGCCGCACAACAGCCGAACTGCATCACGCCTTACACCTTCGCCCTTAGCGGCGTCCCGGGGGGCACCGACAGCCTCGAGTTCGTCGTGCATCAGGCGGGCAGCTACGCCACCGGCCTCGACTTCGTCGGCTCCGTCGACACTCCCGAACCCGGCTCCCTCATGCTCCTCGGCAGCGGTCTGCTCTCCGGTGCCGGCGCCCTCTCCCGCCGGCTTCGCCGCCGGTAACGCACGTCCCCACGCCAGCCCCTCACCGGGGCTGGATCAACCCGCAACTGTTGGCGTAATCCTTACCCAGCCGTCTGTACCCTGAAGGTCCGGGTCCGAACGCGAAAGGAGCCATCCTCACCAGCCGATCCCGCTTGACCACCGCCCCCCCCAGGGCGGTGCAGCGAGTGTCTGGTCCAGGCTTAAGTTCCCTGCTTCGAAGATTTTACGCAACAAGTATGGGGGTGGGGGGGGAGCAACGAAATCAACGCCGGGGACCGCCCACAGCTGAGCCGTCCTGTATCCTGCCACGAGCCATGAAGCGCTTCGCCAACATCCTCCTTACCGCCATGGCCATGCTCGCCGTCGCCCTCCTCTCCGCCTTCACCGCCATGCGCATCGCCATCCATGGTCGCGAGGTCGAGGTACCCGCCCTCACCGGCCTCACCCTACCCGAGGCCAGCCGCGAAGCCGCTCGCCTCGGACTCTCCCTCCAGCTCGAAAACCGCTTCTACTCCCTCACCACCGCCTCCGGTCATCTCCTCGGCCAGTTCCCCGCCCCCGGAGCCACCGTACGCCGCGAGTGGCCCATCCGTGTCACCGAAAGTCTCGGCCCGCAGCAGGTCTCCGTCCCCAATCTCGTCGGAGAAGAAGAGCGTCCCGCCTCCCTCGAACTCCGCAAGGCATCCCTCGAAGTCGGCTCCATCGCCTCCATCCCCGCTCCGGGGACCCCCGGCGTCATCATCGCCCAGACACCCCCACCCAACGCCGAAGGGGTCGACCGGCCAGCCGTCTCCCTCCTCCTCAGCGCACCCGCAAGCGCCGCGCAGGAGGGCCTCGTCACACCTTCCTTCACCGGACTGAGCCTCGCCGCCGCCCAGGCCCGCGCAAGCGGCATGGGCCTTCGCGTCTACGCCCTCGCCGAAACCCCACCGGCTCCCGAAGCCCCACCACCCCCCACCTACCACGACTCCTTCTTCGTCGGCCAATCGCCGCAGACGTCCTCGCCCGCCATCGCAATCCCCACGCCCCCCTCCCCCGGCAGCCTTGTCACCGGCCAATTCCCGCAGGCAGGTCACCGCCTCCTCCGCACCGAGTCCATCCGCCTCACCCTCGCACACTAGCTCTCGCGCGCCAGCACCACCGCGAAGAATCCATCCACCGGGTCCACCCCGGGCAGGGTCCGCAGAGCCCCCTCCCGCACCACACTCCGGGGCACCTCCCCGGGCACTCGCTCGAGAACCTCACCCACGTCCACCCGGCGCCACCCCTCCCCCGCCACCCCCAGAACCGCATCCACTACCTCCCCGCACTCCTCGGGCTCCAAGGAGCAGGTCGAGTAAATCAGTCGTCCCCCTACCCTCACGCGCTCCATCGCCGCCCGCAACAGCACGCGTTGGCGCTCCGCCTGCCGCGCCAGTGCACCCTCTTCTAAGCGCAACCGGATCTCCGGGTTCCGCGCCAGCGTTCCCGTCCCGCTGCACGGCACGTCACACAAGACTAGGTCGAACTCGCCCTCTTCCGCTGGCAACCGCGCCGCATCCGCCACCACACACCGCATCCGATCGCCCAGGCCACCCGCACGGAGCCGCTCTTCCATTCCCCGCAGCCGCCGCGCACTTACATCGGTCGCCAACACCTCAGCCGCCGGCAACCTCCTCATCAACACCCCCGTCTTCCCACCCGGTGCCGCACAGCAGTCCCATACCCGCGGCCCTGCCAACCCGCTCGGCACCGCCGCCGCCGCCAACTCCGCAACCAGCCGAGACCCGTCATCCATCAACGGCACATCCTCCCCCAGACTGAACCACGCACTCGGCCCAAGTGGTTCACTCTGGTCCGCCTCGCAGATTCGGCGCGCCGCGTCATACCCGTACACACGCACCCACCGCGCCACCAGCCACTCGGGATGCGCCAGCCGTCGCGCCATCGCCGCAGGCCGCTCGAACACCGGCGCCCCCTCCCTCTCGCCTCGACTCGCCGCCACACGCCGCAAGACCGCGTTCACCATCCCCGTCGCGTGATCGTGCCCCGCCGCCCGCACGAGCGCCACGCTCTCGCTCAGAGCCGCATGCGCCGGAATGCGATCCATGTGGAGCAGTTGAAACACCCCCAGGCGCAACGCCACCAGCACCGGCTCGGCAACTTCCACCTCCGGTCGCGCAAACAGGCTCCGCAGCCCAAAATCCAAGGCAATCTGCCATCGAAGAACACCCAGCACCAGCGCCGTTGCCAGCTTCCTGTCCAGCTCGCTCAGGCCCTCCAGCGCCGCACCTGGCCCCGTCGCGTGCAGCAGCTCGTCCGAGTGCTTCCGGCCCCCGCTAACCCCCAGCAACACCGCAAAAGCAGCCCGCCGCGCTGGTGAGATCGCCTCGGCCAACCCATCCCCAACCTTCTGACGCGCGGGCCCCTGCCTTGCAGGATGCACCGCACCTGCCCGTCGTTCAGCCAAGCCGCTCTCCCGCCCGCACCTGATATCCCCGAATGAACTCCGCCGCAGGCATCCGTCGCTTGCCCTCCACCTGCACCTCCAGCAACTCGACCGCGGAGATCCCTCCACACACCAGAAACAGCCGATCCCCTCGCGCCACCAGCTCTCCCGTGCGTTCACCCTCCAGCGGCTCATCCAACTCCGCCATCTCCGTCACACGCATGCCGTGCACGACGAGCTTCTTGCCACGGAAGAGTGCATGCGCCCCGGGCCAGGGATAAAACGCCCGCCATCGATTGAAGCACGCCGGTGCCGGCCGACGCGCGTCTAGCCGGCCGTCTTCTCGCGATAGCACCGGTGCAAGCGTCGCCCGCACTTCGTCCTGCTTCACCGGCCGCACCGTCCCGTCTGCCAACCCCGCAAGCGTCTCCACCAGCAGCTCCGCTCCCACCTCTGCCAGCAGATCGAATATCTCCACCGCCATCGCCGCCCCAGGCACCGGGACCTCCCGCGCCAGCAGCATCGGCCCCGTGTCCAAGCCCTCGTTCAGCCGCATCGTCGTCACGCCCGTCGTCGTCTCACCGTTCGCAATCGCCCACTGGATCGGCGCCGCTCCCCGGTATCGCGGCAGGAGACTCCCATGCACATTCACACACCCGAGCGGCGGAGAGTTCAGCATCCACCCTGGAATCAATCGTCCATACGCCACCACGACAATCGCGTCCGGCTCGACCCGCTCCACCTCCGCCTGAAACTCCACATTGCTCCTCAGCCGCTCCGGCTGACTCACCCGCAATCCACGCTGCAAGGCAAACTGCTTGACCGCTGACGCCTGCGTCGTCAGGCCCCGACCCGCCGCTCGGTCCGGCTGTGTCACGACTAGCTCCGCCTCGTGCCCAGCAGAAAGCAGAGCGCGCAGACTTGGAACGGCAAACTCCGGCGTTCCACAGAAGATCAGTCGCATCGCCTTGCACCTTGCCTTTGGCCGGAAGCGCTCGACCGCAAACCTACCACTCTCCACTTCGCTGCATCTTGCGAATCTTGCGCAAAGCCATCTCTCGCTTCAAACGGCTGATGCGATCGATAAACAGGATGCCGTCAAGATGATCGATCTCGTGCTGCAACGCCCGCGCCAACAGCTCGTCCCCGGTCACCTCGAATGTCTTGCCCGTCGCATCCTTCGCCCGCACCGTCACCCGCGCCGCCCGCCTCACCTTCTCTCGGATCTCCGGCAGACTGAGACACCCCTCCTCCTCAATCTGTTGGCCATCACGCTCCACGATCTCCGGATTGATCAGCACAAGCTTCTGCTCTGGATCCTTCCGAAAACTCACATCGATCACAGCGATCCTCTTCCCATGCGCAATCTGCGGCGCCGCCAAACCAATTCCCTGCGCCGCATACATGGACTCAAACATCTCGTCCACAAAGGTCGCCAGCTCCTCGTCAAACACCTCCACCTCGGCCGCACGCTCCGCCAGAACGGGCTCCGGATACTTCACCACCTCGTGAATCTTCAGCGTCTTCTCCGCCACCTCTGTCACTCCCTCCTTCTATCGGCACCTCGGCCGAACACTTTAACCAATCCACCCCTAAAAGGTCCGAATCTGCTCGGCATACCCGTCAAAATTGCGCCGCAGCTCGCGCATGGAGTCTCCGCCGAACTTCTCCAGCACCAGCCGCGCAATCGTCAACGCAACCATCGCCTCGGCTGCCACGCCCGCTGCCGGCACCACACACACGTCCGACCGCTCATAAGACGCTTTCACCGGCTCACGCGTGGCAAAGCTCACGGAGCTCAACGGCCGCCGAAGCGTCGAGATCGGCTTCAGGTACCCTCGCACGACCACATCCTCCCCATTCGAAACGCCCCCCTCCACCCCACCCGCATTGTTCTTCTCCCGCTTGAACCGCGTAAAGCTGCTGCCAGCATCCTCCGTCTCGTCCCTGTAACCGATCGCATCATGCACCACGGACCCCATCGACTCCGCCGCAGTAACCCCCCGCCCCAGCTCGACCGCCTTGACGGCCTGCAGGCTCATCACCGCCTGCGCCAGCAGCCCGTCCATCCGTTCGTCCCAGTTCACATGCGTCCCTACCCCGGGCGGCAGCCCGTGCACCACCACCTCAAACACGCCGCCAACCGTATCCCCTGTGCGCAGCGCCACATCCACCTCGCCCTTCATGCGCTCCTCCGCCTCCGGATCCACGCACCCTAGCATCACCTCGTTCCTCACCTGCAGCGCCGCAATCTCCCCCCACACCGCGTCCCGACCCAACTCCTCCCCTCCCACCCGGATCACATGGCTCGCCACCTCGATACCCAACGCGCGTAGCAGCAGCTTCGCCATGGCACCGCACGCCACCCTCGCCGCACTCTCGCGCGCACTTGCCCTCTCCAGTACGTAGCGCGCGTCCTTGAAGTCGTACTTCAGACTTCCCGGCAGATCCGCATGCCCGGGACGAGGCGACGCGACCGCCTTGTGCTTGGTCGCATCACCCGCTCCCACCGGCAGAATCTCCTCCCAGTTCTTCCAGTCCCGGTTCTCCAGCGTCATCGCCACCGGACTCCCGATCGTCTGTCCATGCCGCACCCCGCTCAAAATGTGCGCCGCGTCCTTCTCGATCCGCATCCGCCCGCCACGCCCATAGCCCTGCTGCCGCCGCCACAACTCACGCCCGACGAACTCCTCGTCCACCGGCACCCCAGCGGGCAGACCACTCACCATCGCCACCAACGCCTCTCCGTGGCTCTCTCCCGCCGTCCAAAACCGCAGCATCGCCCCTCATCACCACGCCCAATCGGCGCCAGAAGATCAACCATCATTGTATCTAAATCCACACCCTCGCCTTGGCCCGCCACCCGCTCTCAAGTAGCATCGAACCCGAACCAAGGAGAGAGCTTTCCCATGCGCGAGTCCTACGACATCGGCAACCAAGACGCCGCACCCCACTCCCCCAATAACTGGCTCGATATCTGGTGGCCTGCCTTGGTCATCGCCTTTGGTCTGCTCTTCACGGCCTTGATCTGCGGCTTCCATCCGAGGATCTAGGGCGCTTCTCATCGATGTCTCAGGCCAATGGAGTTCTGCGGCGTCCCGCACACCTGGGGCTCGCGCTACGGATGGACGTCGTGTAGAAGCCTCAGCTACTGCGCCCGCTCCAGTCGCCGCGCCCCAATCGCCACACCCAGTCCGACCGCCGCGACAACCGCTGCGACGATCGGCAGCCGCCTGTATCCGTAGCCCATCGTCAACACCAGCCCTCCCAGACTCGCCCCCAGCGCATTGCCCAGGTTGAATGCTCCCTGGTTCAGCGTGCTCGCCAGGTTAGGCGCCCCGCGGGCCTGATCCACGATCCGCGACTGCATCGGCGCGCCCGTCCCAAAGCTCACCACACCCCATACAAACACCATCGCCGTCATACCCCATCCGCCGACCATCACCGCCGGCATCACCCCATACAGCACCGTCAGCAGCCCGAAGCCGGCCAGAATCAGCGGCATCTGCCGCCAGTCTCCCAGCCGCCCCCCTCCCAGCGTCCCCAGCGTGATCCCCACACCAAACACCACCAGCACCCAGGTCACCGTATGCTCGGTCATCCGCGTCACACGCTCCAGAATCGGCGCGATATACGTGAACACCACAAACAGCGCCACCGAACTGATCGTGCTCATGGCCAGCACCAGCTGAACCCCGGGCCGCAGAACCGCCCGCAGCTCATGCCGCAGCCGCATCTCCTCCGGCTTCTGCTTCGGCACCAGCGCCCATATACCGGCTGTCGCCAGCAGGCCGATGGGCAACAGCGCCACAAACGCCGCCCTCCACCCAAACGCCTGCCCCAGCGCCGTCCCCGCCGGCACACCCATCACGTTCGCCAGCGTCAGACCACTGAACATGATGGTGATCGCCTGCGATCGCCGTTCGGGCGGCACCGCCGTCGCCGCAACAATGCTCGCAATCCCGAAGAACGCTCCGTGGCACAGCGCCGTCAGCACCCGCGCCGCCATCAGCGTCGCGTACGTCGGCGCGCTCGCACACGCCGCATTTCCCGCCACAAAGATCCCCAGCAGCGCCAACAGCGCCGTCTTTCGGTTCCACCGCCCCACCAACATCGCCACCACAGGCGACCCGATCGTAACCGTCAAGGCATACACCGTCACGAGTCGGCCAGCCTGCGGGATCGTCACCCCGAAGCTGGTCGCCAGGTTTGGCAACAGGCCCACAATGATGAACTCCGATGTCCCGATCCAAAAGGCGGCCACCGCCAAAGCTAAGAGTGCTCGCTGCATCTCCCGATTCTCCCAGACCAGTACCCCCCACCCAACCACCGCGCACCGAAAGCCGCTCGGAGCGACAGTGGTTTAGCCCAGGCCCGCCTCCCTGCGCTTGGCCGCCTCCCGCTCCTCCAGCTCCACCCGCAGCCGCGTGATCGTCGTGACCTCCTCCGGCCGGCGGGCATCCCGCTCCACCATCTCCAGCGTCCGTCGCAGACCGTGCATCACAAAACGATCCCCGGCGCCGTAGATCCCGATGTGGCCGACTGTCTCGCGCAGAACCTCGCTCAGCTCCGCTGCCCGCACCAGCAACCGCATGCGCCCGCTCGTGTCGAGCCGTCCACGCTGCACCCGGGGTCGTCGCGCCAGCAACACCAGTCCGCTTGCCAGCTGATCGATCCCGTTGATGGCCGTAAAAGGGTCATTGATCCCCGGCGACAGCGCCCGAACCACAACGTCCGTCAGCTGCTGAAACAGGTAGCGGATATCCTGCTCCGGTGTCCGCTCCCCGCCAAAGTAAAACGTCCCCAGCATCGACTCCGTCATCTCGCGGCTAAGCTCGCGTGCGCCCCACACTCGCGCCAGGGCGCCGCCATACACCACATGGTCCCCCGGCATCACCAGCAACTCCACAACCACGTCGCACTCGCACGCCAGCCGCATCAGGGCTTCCATGTCGACCGCCTGCAGATAGCCCGCATCGTCCAGGCGAAGCACCGCACTCTCCTGCCCTCGAAACCCCTCGTCCGCGTCCGCCACTTGCACCCCTCCGCCCGTCTGCGAGGGATAAAGCTCCGGGATCGCCTCCCGCATGTTCGTTCCAATCACCTCCACGATGTGCGAGGCCTGGATCGAAGCAGAAACATGGTGAATAAACAGGATCAGCAGCACCAGGCTCACCAGCGAAAGTCCGATCGCCACCGTCACCGAAATCGCCGGAACAAAACCACCCGAGACATCCGATCCGCGAATCGACCGAACCACAAGCACGCTGTAGATAAATGTCGAAACAAACGTCCCGAGCAACACCTGTGTGATCCGGTCCCTCATGAAGTTCCGCAGCACCCGCGATCCATACTGCTGCGAAGCAATCGACAGCGCGACCGACGCCAACGAAAACGTCACGCTGGCAGCCGTAATCATCGACCCGGCGATCGTGCTCAACAGCGATCGCGCCCCGCTCGGTCCGCCGGAGTAAGCCCAGGCCAGAGTCGCCTTCGTCCCCGGATCAACCTTCTCATCCAGATACAGCAAGCCCAGTGCCAGGCCGCACGAGCACAACAGCATCAGCAGCGGAAGAAACCAGAAGCCCGTCCGCAACGCCTCGATAAGCCGCTCGAATCTGGTCCCCATCTACCATCAGATGCAGCTACCCTCGCCTCACCGCGGCTGCGGGTCTCCCGGCTTGATCGGCACCGGCTCGTTCCCCGGCCCACCTACTGCTTGCAGCGCCGGAATCCGCATATTCATCTCCGGCAACGGTGGAAACGGCGCGTGAGGCTCCGCCTGGTACCAATACGCTACAGAATAAAAGTTGTCCGATCGCACATTGGCGTGCCCATGCTCGATCGAGGCCTTGAAACTCTTCGCAAACGGTATCGGCGCATCCAGATGGAAGCGGTACACCGCGGATCTCGACCCCGCAATCTCGCGCCCCACCATCGGCGCGCCATGCAGCGGAAAGTCCTGCGGTCCTCCAAAGTCCCACGCTCCCAGAAAGTAGTCCTCCGTCCCCGTCCCAATCTCGGAAGGACGCCCATCAATCTCAAAAAAGTCATCCCCCTCGCCCCACCACGCATCCTGGTTTTGCAGCACGCTCATCGTCACCCCGACAAACTGCCCGTGCCCCGCCGCCTCCATCCACACGTAGTTGTTCTTTCCGTCAACGTTCCGCCGGTAGTTCACCTTGGGGTCCCCGTTCTCGTACCAGTCGCTCGTCCACCCATGATTGGGCTGCGCTTGCCGATACTGCGCGTGGAAATACAGTGCGCCCGGCGCCAGCTTGATCCCGTCCTGGTAGTCAATGTTCCAGTACAAGCTGTTCACCGCCTCCTTGCCCTCGTTCGTCACCGTAATGCGCGCATGCTTCGCATACGGCATGCGAAACCAGCTATTCAACGACCGGTCCGAACCCACCTCCAACGGCGCCGACTTCCACGCCACATACTCCCCCAGCCCAAGCCCGAAGAAGTCTCCAATCGGCGCCTCCACACTCGGCGTCGCCTCCCCATCCCAGTACATCCGCAGCACCACCCGCTTCAGGAAATAACGCTCCCCGTCCGAGATCGTGAACCAGATATGCGAGATCTGCCCCGGTCCATCCACATCCAGCACCGCCAAAGTCTGTCCCGGGGTGACCGTCCGCGCATCCGCATTCCCGCCCGTCAGCTCCCGGCTCGACGAGCGATGCAGCGTATACGTCTGTTGCACCGTGGGGTCCGGCGACCCGATCATCTGTGCGCCCGCACCCACCCCACCCAGCAGCATCACCGCCAAAGCTCGCGCCCACACTCGACCCATCTCCCTCTCCTGTCTTGCCTCAAAGTGCGACGATCATACCTGCAGCTGCTTCTACCCGGCCAGCAAACTCACCCCTCGCGAAACGCCCGCGAGTTCAACAACGGCCGCTCCATGCTCCGCACCCACTCCGTCAACTCCTCCGCCCTCTTACCCGCCGCTTCAGCCGCCTCGAACTCCCGCCGCATCCCCTCAAACTTCGCCTCCAGGTCATCAAGCACACTCAGCAGCATCGCCTCCGGCGTCATCGGCAGCTTCGGGCTTCCAAACTCATACCGCCCGTGATGGCTCAAGATCATGTGCTCCACCAGCATCCGCAGCCGCTCCGGAAATCCCTCCAGCCCCCGTAGCTTCTCCTCCAACATCCTCAGCCCGATCGTGATATGCCCCAGCAGCTGCCCCTCCGTCGTATACCCAAACGTCCTCTCCCAACTCAACTCCCGTACCTTGCCGATATCGTGCAGAATCGCCCCTGTCACCAGCAGATCGCCGTCCACCTCCGGGTAAAACGGTGTCACCGCCCGGCACACCCGTACCAGCGCGACCACATGCTCCAGCAGCCCGCCCAGCCACGCATGGTGCAGCCGCTTCGCCGCCGGCGCCCTCTTGTACGCCGCCGCCAACTCCTCATCGTCCAAAAACGCCATCACCAGCCGCCGCAGATCTCCGTCCGCGAACCCCTCCACATACCCCCGCAGCTCCCCCCACATCGCCTCCACATCGAAACGCGTCACCGGCTGGAAGTCCGCCCCCTCCACCTCCGCCTCCGCCGCCAGCCGCATCCGCTCCAGGGTGATCTGGAACTTGCCCTGGTACTTCGAAATCAGCCCCTGCACTTTCACGTAACATCCCTCGTTACAAGTCGAGACGGCCTCCGCGAACTCCTCCCACATCCGCGCCTCCATCTGCCCCGTCTTGTCTCGGAGCACCATCGCCAGGTACTGCCCGCCCCCACCCTTGCGCTCCCGTGTCTGCACGCTCGCAAGCACAAAATACGTCGTCACCTTCTGGTTCTCGAACCGGGCCGCATCCGCTACAAAAAAATCCTTCATCGTCCCCTCAGCATAGCGCCGCTTGCCTCCTCTCACCCCGCTCTGCGACCATCCCGCCATCGCCCCCGGAGCCCCCATCATGCGCCTCGCCCTCGTCGCACTGTTCGCCGCCGCCTCGCTCCTCGCACAAACACAAAGCTCGCCTCTCCTCACTCCCTCACCGGCTTACGCCTGGCCGGCACCCGCCTCGCGTCCGACCATCTCCCTCTGGCCCGGCACCCCGCCGGACGCCATCCCCAACTCCCATCCGGAAATCGACACCTCCACCCCCACCAGCGATCAGGTCGCCGGCCGACCCCTCGTCCGCCTCGGCCATGTCTCCACCCCCACCCTCACCCTCTATCAGCCAACGGAAAACCCCTCCGGCGCCGCCGTCGTCGTCTTTCCCGGTGGCGGCTACAGCATCCTCGCCATGGACCTCGAAGGAACCGAGGTCTGCCGATGGCTCAACTCGGTCCACCTCACCTGCCTCGTCCTCAAGTACCGCGTCCCCAACACCGGGCCCTACCCCAAGTCCTCCGCCGCCCTTGACGATGCCCAGCGAGCGCTCTCCCTCGTCCGCGCCCACGCCTCGGACTTCCACCTCAATCCCAACCGAATCGGCGTTCTGGGCTTCTCCGCCGGTGCCCACCTCGCCGCCGCTCTCAGCACAGCCGACCACCGCCTCTATCCCGCCCTCGACGCCGCCGACCAGACCCGCTTCCGTCCCGACTTCGCCCTCGTCCTCTACCCCGGCTACCTCGCGCTCCCGCCCGCCAACGCTCCGCAAACCTCCGGCCCACAAGCCGCCTTCGCCATCCCACCTCGCGACTTCACCCCCAACCCCAACCTCCACCCATCAAGCAACACGCCACCCACCTTCCTCCTGCAGGCTGAGGACGATCCCGTCCACGTCGAAAACGCCATCTCCTGGTTCGAGGAACTCAAGGCCGCCCACGTCCCCGCCGAACTCCACATCTACGCCGCCGGTGGTCACGGCTATGGCCTCCGTCCCACCGCCCTTCCCATCACCCACTGGCCCACCCTCGCCGAAACCTGGCTCCACACCATCGGCATCCTGCCCGCTCAACCCTAGGCAACACAAAGGGCGAGACCCACGCGGCCTCGCCCTTTCCCGACCCTCGCAATCGTCTACTGCTGCGGCGCCGGCGCCTGGTCCGGAGTCGAAGGCGTCCCCGCGGGCGGCAGCGGTTGCCCCTGCGCCGGCGCCCCCGGCGCCCCCGTGCTCGCCGGAAGCGTCGTGTTCTTCTCGTTCGAGTCCGGCGCCGGATTCGCCCCGCTACCCCGCGACCCCGCCGGCGAAACCCCAAGATTCGGGTTCACCGTCGGCGAAATCGGCGCAGGCGCCGGAGCCTCCGCCGGCTTGTCCTGCAGACGCTGCTTCGCATCACCCTTCTGACGCTTCTTCTTCTCCTTCGCCTGCTTCACCGTGTCGCCGTTCAATCCCAGCGGGGCCGCCTGCTGCCTCTCGCCCGCAGCCTCCTGCACCCCAGGCCCGGGCGGCGTCTGCGCCGCCTTCGCCACCACCTTCTCCTCTTTAGCCTGCACCTTCGCCTCGTGCGTCACCCGGGCTCGCGCGCTGAACCGCGTCTTGCCCGTCGACACAGGCTTCGGAGCCAGCGGATCCCCATCCGACGTCTGCGAGATCTGCGTCGTACTCTCCGTCGGCGCCAGCGCCGCACCCGGAGCCACATCCCCCACCTGCCCCAGACCGCCCGGCGTCACCGCCGCGCTCTGCGCACCCGCGCCAACATCCGTCCCCTGCGCCAACTCCGTAGCGCCAGCCGGCAAAGCCGTCCGCGGCGCCTGCCCAAATCGGATCTTCTCCCGCTTGATCTTCTTCCGCTTGCCCGTCGTCCGCAACGACGATCGCCGAACCTTGCCCAACCCCTCATCGGTCGCCGCAACCGTCTGCGTCGTCCCCGTGCTCAACCCCCCAGGAGCCGTCGCCCCAGGCGCCGCACCCGAACTCCCCGCCGCCCGCGCCACCGCCGCCGTCGTCCCCGCAATCGGCGTCGCCCCACTCACATTCGTCGGCAAAGCCTGCGCCCCGGCCCCCGGCGGCAACGCCCCCTTCACCGCACCCACCACCGGAACGCCCTTCGTCCGTTCCAGCCGAACCCGCTGCTCCACCTTCTTCTGCTTCTTCGTCACCGGCGCCGCGTACGCCGTAAACACAGGCTTGGTCTCCCGTGCGCTCGCCCCAGAATCCACGAAGCCCGGCTTGATGTCGATATACGCGTCCTCCCGAGCCTTCGTCAGATACGCCCGCAGCGCCGGCTGCATCGCGTTCATATACATCGCCTCCTGCACCTGAGGCTCAATCTGCGCCAGCGCCGGCGTCCCCGCGTTCTGGTGCTCGGTTACCTTCAAGATCACAAAGCCCTGCTTGGTCCGGATCGGCGCCGTCGCCTGCCCCACAGGCAGCGAAAACGTCGCATCCTCCAGAACCTTCGCCAACGCGCCACGCTTGTACTCGCCAAGATCCCCACCCGTCGATGCCGTCTGCCCACCCGAGTTCTGCTTCGCCAAATCCTCAAAGCTCTTGCCCGCCTTCACCTCGCCTTCCACCGTCTCGGCCTTCCGCTGCGCCTGAGCCACCACCGCCTCGCCCGCGTCCGCCGGCGTCGGAATCAGGATCTCACTCAGCCGCACCTGCTCCGGCTGTGCAAACTCCGCCTTGTGCGCGTTGTAATACGTCTGCTCCTGCCCGTGCGTCAGCTGCAGGTGCCGTCCCACCTCGTCCCGCACCACCTCCTGCGTCAAAATCTGATTCCGGATATTCGCCTTGAAGTCCTCAAAGTTCACCCCCTGCTGCCGCGCCGCCTTCTCCAGCGCGTCCATGTCCGGCAGGTTGTTCTGCTTGCGAATCTCGTCCAGCCGCCGGATCACCTCCGCATCCGCATTCAACCCCAGCTCCTTCGCCTTGCTCAACAGCAACTGCTGGTCAATCATGTCGCGCAACATGTCCTTCTGCCGCTGCTCCCGCTCGCTCGGCGGCAGGTTCTGCTGCTGCTCCTCCTGCAGCAGCTGCTGCTCGGATCGCTCCACGTCGCTTCGGCTGATGATCTGGTCGTTCACCCGCGCAACCACATCCTCCACCACCTCGCCATTTGCCGTAATCGCAGGCGGCGTCGGCAGCGCGGGAGCCTTTGCCGGCGTCGTATACGGACTCTCGTAATGCGGCGCCTGCGCCCAAACCGCCATCGGAACCCACACCGCACCCGTCGCCGCCGCCCACAACACCATCGTTCGTCGCTTCATCAATCCCCTCAACTCCACTCTCGGCCTGCCGCGAGAGAAACGCCGTTTCCTCGCTCCTGTTGGACGCATACGTCGCCCCGCCGTACCCATCCATCGTATGCCCCCATCCACCCCTCTACAACTTCGGCGCACCGCCCAAACCGCCGGCCCGCTCACATCCCGGTGCTATACTCCGTCCAACCCGCACGGGGCATCCCACGCGCAAAGCCTCCTGTCGCGATCGTCTCCCCCACCCGAGGTACCCCCGAGCCCATGGCATCCAACTCCCGCCGCGTCCTCCTCTCTGCCGCCGTCTTCTTCTCCACCTGCGCGGTCGCCGGCTCCCTCATCAGCAACCGCGTCGCCGCACAGTCCGCCACCGAAGAGACCACGCTCCGCGACTCCCTCCACCAGTTCACCGACGTCTACGCCGTCGTGGAACAGAACTACGCCGAAAAACTCACGGGCGACAAGCCGGACAAAGCCATCTACGACGGCGCCATCCCCGCCATGCTCCACGTCCTCGATCCACACTCCAACTTCTACGACCCAAAGGCCTTCGCCGCCATGCGCGAAGAGCAGCACGGCAAGTACTACGGCGTCGGCATGAGCATCCAGCCGCAGCCCGACAAGAACGGCGCCACCAAAATCGTCGTCCTCGCCCCCTTTGAAGGAACACCCTCCTACAAAGCTGGCCTCCGCCCAGGTGATGTCATCTCCGTCATCGACGGCAAATCCACCACCGGCATGGACTCCGCGGCGGTCGCCAGCCTCCTCAAAGGTCCCAAGGGAACCCACGTCATCGTCACCGTCGCCCGCGAAGGTGCCCTCAAACCCCTCACCTTCGACCTCGTCCGCGATGAGATCCCACGCTTCTCCGTCGACCTCGCCTTCATGATCAAACCCGGCGTCGGCTATATGCACGTCACGCAATTCATGGAGACCACCTCCCGCGAGGTCGCAGACGCCATCGACCGCTTCCAAAAAGACGCTCCCCTCCAGGGGCTCGTCATCGACCTCCGCCTCAACCCCGGCGGTCTCCTCAACGAAGCCGTCAACATGAGCTCCCAGTTCCTGCAAAAAGGGCAGCTCGTCGTCTCCCAGCGCGGTCGAGCCTTCCCCGACATGGTCTACCGCGCCACCCGCGGCGAACAAGGCCCCAAATACCCCATTGTCGTCCTCGTCAACCGCAACACCGCCTCCGCCGCAGAAATCGTCTCCGGCGCCCTCCAGGATCACGACCGAGCCCTCATCGTCGGAGAAACCACCTTCGGCAAAGGTCTCGTGCAAACCGTCTTCCAAATCACCGACGACACCGGCCTCGCCCTCACCACCTACCACTACTACACACCCTCCGGCCGCCTCATCCAGCGCAACTACGACAACGTCTCGCTCTACGACTACTACTTCGTCCGCGACAACAAGACCGAGCCCGCCGACAACAAAAATCGCGAGGTCAAACTCACCGACTCCGGCCGAACCGTCTACGGCGGCGGCGGCATCACACCCGACGAAAAAATCCCCAACCCCATCGCCAACCCCTTCCAAAGCCTGCTCTTCCAGCGCTACGCCTTCTTCGACTTCGCCCACCACTACCTGGCCAACCACACCGTCACCGAAAACTTCCAGGTCGACGACGCCGTCCTCACCCAGTTCAAGGACTTCCTCAAAGCGAACAACATCGACTACACCGACGCCGACATCAACGGGGTCAAGGATTGGCTCGTAGCCCAGATCAAGGCCGACATCTTCACCTCCCAATTCGGCCAGACCCAGGGCCTCAAGGTCCGCGCCGAGTGGGACCCACAGATCGCCAAGGCACTCACCTACATGCCGGAAGCCCAGGCCCTCGAAGATCGCCTCAAATCCAAGGACGCCAAAACCACCGTAGCCCAACGCTGACCACCGTCCTCCCATCCACCTCCACGCAGGGCACGGCACAAATGCCGTGCCGTCGCGCATAAAACCCACCCAGAAACCGCCAAAGCACCCCTCCCTTCGACACCCCCCTTCGCTCTTGCCCTCGCTCCTCTGGTTGTCATTCCCGAAGGGAATCTGCGTTTGCCCTTGCTCTTGCCCTTCTGGTTGTCATTCCCGAAGGGAATCTGCGTTTGCCTTGCTCTTGCCGTTGCTCTTGCTCTTGCCCTTGCCCTTGCCCTTGCCCTTGCCCTTGCCCTTGCCCTTGCCCTTGCCTGCATTGTTGTCATCCTGAGCGAAGCGAAGGACCTGCTGCCCCTGTCCCTCTGTCTGTCATCCCCCAAAAGGTACTCTGCCTATCCCCCACAAGCACCCCATACAAGCCCCCCACCAGCCCACACCCGTTAGGGAAACCCGCCTAAGCCGAATCCCTGCAGCCCGCCCGACAGACTTGCCCAACCTTCACCACTCCATGAACAAATTCCCACGCAGGCTTCCCCTGACGCGCATCTCACCCCTATCCGCAAATGCCCGGCCCCGCGAGTATCGTCACGCAACTCGTCCTCCTCTCCCCGCACCGTGACGACGCCGCCTTCTCAGCCTCCTTCCTCCTCCTCGCCGCCGCCGCCGCTCATCTCCCTTCCAC
Organism: Acidobacteriaceae bacterium; assembly: GCA_965218895.1. Lineage (GTDB taxonomy): Bacteria > Acidobacteriota > Terriglobia > Terriglobales > Acidobacteriaceae > Edaphobacter. The sequence continues at coordinate 26,189 of CBDCMI010000013.1, forward strand.
TCTCCTCAACCTCTTCACCCGCTCCGCCTACGCTCCCTTCGCCCCCGCCCCGCTCTCTCGCGAGGCGACCACCGCCCTCCGCCTCTCGGAAGATCAGGCTCTCCTCCGCGCCGTCGGCCCCTCTCTCGCCCTCCACGACCTCGACCTCCTCGATGCCCCTCTCCGCCTCGGCATCGCCGACGACCAGGTCCTCAACAATCCTCTCCCGCCACCGGAGCTGGCAGCCGAGATCAGCCGAACCGCCGCCGCCCTCCCGTCGATCCCTGAGAGCGCCCTCCTCGCCCTTCCCCTCTCCCTCGGCAACCACATCGACCACCGCGTCGCCCGCGATGCAGCTCTCCGCGTCCACCCCCCGGGCCGCCTCGCCTTCTACCAGGACCTCCCCTACGCCTGCCGGCTCTCGCCGGAAGCCCTCGCCCAAGAGACCGCCTCGTTACTCGCCACCCTGGAGCAGACTCTCGACCTTCCCCTCACACCCTTCCTCCTCCGCTTCCCCTCCACGGAAGGCGAAAAACACCGCCTCACCTCCCTCTATCCCTCACAAATAAGCCCCCAAACCATTACCGAAATCGACCACTGGACCGCCTCCCTGGGCGGCGAACTCCTCTATCTCTCACCCTCGTCCGCCCTCGCCCTCGCCCATCTCCTTCCGCATCTCACGCTCTCACAAGCACTTACCACACCATGACCACAGTCCGCGCCCTCCGCCCCCAAACTCGGCAGCCCGCCGTCTCCGTCATCATCACCGCCCTCAACGCCGCCCCCTACCTCCTCGACACCCTCACCAGCGTCCTCGCCCAAACCCTTGAGGCGCCACTCGAAATCCTCTTTGTAGACGACGGTTCCACGGATGAGACCTTCGCCATTGCTCACGACTTCGCCCACGCCCATCCCGGCAAACTCCACCTCTTCCAGCATCCGGGGGGCCGGAATCTAGGTATCTCGGCCTCTCGCAACCTTGCACTTCAGCACGCCCGCGCCCCGGTCACTGCCTTTCTCGACGCTGACGACGTCTGGCTTCCGTACCGTCTCACCTCCCAGCTGCCGTATCTCGCCGCGCATCCCCAAGCCGCCATGGTCTACGCTCAGGCCGAGCGTTGGCACGACTTCCACCTCTCCTACACGCCCTCTCTCGGAAGCCTCGGCAAGAATTACAGTCCACCTCTCCTTCCCCCCGGCCAGCCCGCGGGTCTCATCTCTCCGCCCTCGCTCCTCGCCTGGTTTCTCAAAGACGAAAGCCTCACCCCCTGCACCTGCACCGTGCTCGTCCGCACCGAAATCGCTCGCGCACTTGGCGGATTTGTTAATAACTTCACCAGCATCTATGACGACCAAGTCTTCTACAGCAAACTTGCACTCGCTCACCCCGTATTCGTGAGCACTGATGTGGTCGCCCGCTACCGACAACACCCCGCGTCCTGTTGCGCCACAGCGCGCCGTCAAAACACAGGATCGGATGGCCGAGCTCAGTTTCTCGCGTGGCTGAAAGCCTACCAGGCCAAACTCGCCACCTCATCAGCTATGTTCGAGGCCGATCTCGCAACCTACGTATGAGAGTTCCAGCCGACTTAGATTTCACCCCGGCCCAGCCATGTGCCTCTCTCTTCCAGTCACCCCAACTCCCCCAAACGCGCCATCCCCTTTCCCCTGCACAGGTCTCACACTTGTCTCAAGCCGTACAATCCATCCAGCACGACCCTCCACAGCATGAGCGCCTTTTCCCAAGACATGGCCCGCTACCGCGCCCGGGGCTATCATGGCATCGACATCTGGCTCAACCCGGCCATCTGGTCCATCGCCATCTATCGCTTTGCCAACTATGCCTACGCCGGCCATCCGCCCGCGCTTCTACGCCTCCCCTTCAAACTCTTCGCCCTGCTGCTCTTCAAGCTCTGCGTCGTTTTCATGGAGATGGACCTCGATCCCCAGGCCACCATCGGCCCCGGCCTCTACATCGGCCATATCGGCGGCGTTCACATCAACCCCGGCGCTATCCTAGGCCGCAACTGTGACCTCGCTCACCGGGTCACTATCGGTGCCTCCGCCATGGGCCGCTCCGGTATCCCAGTCCTTGGCGACGAGGTCTATATCGGCACCGGTGCCACGCTGGTCGGCAAGATCAAAATCGGCGACGGCGCCAAGATCGCCGCCAATACCCTGGTCATAACCAACGTCCCGCCAGGCGCCACCGTTATGGGCGTGCCCGGCCGCATCGTCATGCGCCCCAAGCCCTCATCCGCCGCGCCCCCCACCGCAGCCGAAGTCTCCGCCAATGCCTGACCTCAATCCACAGATTCCCGATCCCAAAGTTCTCCGCGACGCCCTCAAGTCCGCTGTCGCTGCGGGCAACACTGCGGCAGCTCGGGAGGCCCTCGCCACCGCCCGCCAGCTTCTCGCGCTTAACCGTCCCACGGACACACACGTCGTCGCAACCGCGCTCAGCAAGCTCCGCGAACCCCTCCTTTCTCTCGGCCACAAGACCCTCCGCACCTTTATCGTCCGCTCCGTCACGGTCGAGCCTATTCTTCCCGCCCTCCACGTCGAAGCTGCTCTTCGCGGGCTTCTCCTCGACATCCAAATAGGCGGCTTTGGCTCATATATGGACGACCTGCTCAACCCCGAGAGCACCCTCGCCCTCAGCAAGCCCGACCTTGTCTTCGTCCTCCTCGACCTTGAGGATATCGCCGGCCAGCTTCCCGAGGTCTGCGCCCGCGGAAACGTCGCGGACGTCGCCCGGGAGGTCGAAACCTCCGCAGCCCGCGTGGCCCAGATGCTGCAAACCTTTCGCGCAGCCAACCCCGGCCGCCTTATCCTGCAGGGTTGCGCGTTGCCCACCCACACCTCACTCGGCCCCATTGGCGACGCCAATGTCCCCGCCTCCCTGCCCAACGCCGTCCGCAGCCTCAACACCCGCATGGCCGAGCTCTGCCGCGTCCTCCCTGACTGCCTCTTTCTCGATCTCAACGCCCTCGCCTCCCGCTTCGGTCTCGACCGCTGGCAAGACCCACGCCTCTTCCTCTCCTCTCGCCTTGCCGTCGCACCCGCCGCCTTTGCGACCTACAGCGGTGCCCTCGTCCGCTCCGCCCTGGCCCTCGTCCGCTCGCCGCGCAAGGTCCTCTGCACCGACCTCGACAACACCCTCTGGGGCGGCGTCCTCGGCGAAGACGGCCCCGACGGCATCCAAACCGGCGCCACCTTCCCCGGCATCGCCTTCCTCGGCTACCAGCGCTTCCTCAAGGAACTCGCCGCCCGCGGCATCCTCCTCGCCGTCACCTCCAAAAACACCCCCGAAGACGTCGCCGAAGCCTTCCGCCTCCGCGCCCCAGACCTCGCCCTCACCCTCGACGACTTCATCCTCAAAAAAATCGGCTGGAACGAAAAATCCGCCGCCCTCCGCGAGATCGCCGCCGAGCTCTCCCTCGGCCTCGACTCCCTCGTCTTCGTCGACGACAACCCCGTCGAGTGCGAAGCCATCCGCCAGGCCCTCCCCGAGGTCGCCGTCATCGAGGCTCCCATCCAAGAGCCCTGGCGACTTACTCAGTTCCTTGCCGACGAGCCGCTCTTCGATACCGCCATCGTCACCGCCGACGACCGCACCCGCGCCTCCGACTACCGCGCCCAGGCCCAGCGCGAGGCACTCTCCTCCACCGCCACCTCCCGCGAAGAGTTTCTCGGCTCCCTCGGCATCGTCTGCACCCTCCTCCCCGCCACCGAAGCCCCCCTCGCCCGCGCCGTCCAGCTGCTGGGCAAGACCAACCAGTTCAACCTCACCACCCGCCGCCACACCGCCGCCGAAGTCTCCCGCTTCGCCGAAACCCCCGGCAGCCACGCCTTGGCAATCCGCGTCCGCGACCGCTTCGGCGATGCCGGCGTCGTCGGCCTTCTGCTCGCCGAGCAGACCACGCTCCCCGGCCAAACCAGCCGCACCTGCCGCATCGACTCCCTCCTTCTATCGTGCCGCGTGATCGGCCGCGGCATCGAAACCGCCCTCCTCGCTCACCTGGCGCAGGCCGCGCAAGCCAACGGAGCCACCACTCTCCTCGGTGAGTTCATCCCTTCCGCGAAGAACGCCCCCGCCGCCACCTTCTTCGCCGACCACGCCTTTACTCGAGTTCCCGAGCTCGACCGCGACGATGTCCGAACCTACACCTTCGATCTCTCCACCCAAACCATCCCCAGCCCTCCGTGGCTCACCCTGGAAGGATCCGCCATCCATGAGCACAGTCCCATCCTCTCTGCGTGACATCGTCGCCGACACCCTCGAGGTCGAACCCTCTGACGTCACCTCCGAGCTCTCCACCGAGACCACCGAAAGTTGGGACTCCTTCCGCCACCTCCAGCTCATCCTCGCGATTGAGGGCGAGTACGGCGTCCAGTTCGATCCCCAGGTCATCCCCAACCTCACCACCGTCGCAAAGCTCCAGCAGGCCCTCGAGCAAAAAGGCGCTACCCTATGACCTCCACCACCAACAGCGCCATACGCGACGTGGCGGGGACCTCACCCATATTGAGTGCCCAATCCACGGCGCAATGCGACACGCATGCAATGGCAACCCAGCATGCGGGAACAGACCAGGCAAGCCTCGGAGAAGCCGCGTCTGCCTCCCCGGCCAACACACTCGCGAAAGCCCCCGCCACCCTCACCATCTCTCTTCCGCCCGGCCTCACCTTCCGCCTCCTTCACGTCGGCGTCGCTGTCCCCACCCTCGACCCCGCCGCCCAAACCCTCGCAACCCTCCTTGGCTACCGCGTCGTCTCCGGCCCCTTCGATGACCCCATTCAAAAGGTCTCCGTCAACTTCCTCGCTCAGGCCGACGACAACATCGCCCAGATCGAACTCATCGCCCCGCTCACCCCAGACTCTCCCATCACCTCTACGTTGAAGAAGTCCGGCGGCGGCGCCTACCACCTCTGCTTCGAGACCAATAACCTCGAACTCGCCCTCGACCACGTCAAATCTCACCGCTGTATCGTCGTCAGCCCACCCAATCCCGCCGTGGCATTCAACGGTCGCCGCATCGCCTGGTTCTATACTCCAAACCGCCAGCTGATGGAACTGGTCGAGTCGCCCACTCCCTAGCGCTGCGGCCATTCACTCCTCAGCGGTCACCCATCATGTGCAGCCGCATGAAGTTTGTGGCACCTGTCCGCGTCTGTGTTCCCGCTACAATCCCCACCGCCTGCCTTGGTGCCACACCCGCATGTCGCTCAAGCATGTCCTCCGCAGCCCGCACCAACTTGTCTGTATCCGCCTGCCGTTCGCACAGCACCGGATAGGTTCCCCAAAGCAGCACGGCGCGGTTCACTACGGCCTGATACGGTGACAACGCATAGATTGGTGGTTCAGGCCGGTACTTCGAGAGCAGGCGTGCCGTTCCTCCCGACTCCGTGAAGATCGCAATCGCGGCCAGATCCAGGTCTTGCGTCGAGTGTGCCATGCACTCGCAGATCGTCTCCGCAATCGACAGCCGAACACCTCGCGCACGCTGTGCCCTTGGCGGCGGATCCATCCGGATCTGCTGCTCGGTCTCGGCGACGATCGTCGACATCATCGCCACTGCCGCCACGGGGTACCTCCCCGACGCCGATTCAGCAGAAAGCATGACTGAATCGGTCCCGTCATAGATCGCGTTCGCCACATCCGAGGCCTCCGCCCGTGTTGGCCGCGGATTCTCCACCATCGACTCCAGCATCTGCGTTGCGGTGATCACAGGCTTTCGAAAGTCCGCAGCCCTCCGAATAATGTGTTTCTGGATCGCAGGAACCTTCTCCGGCGGCACCTCCACCCCCAAGTCGCCGCGTGCGACCATTATCCCGTCCGCCACCTCTAGGATCGAATCCAGGTGCTCGATCGCCTGCGGCTTTTCCAGCTTCGCAATAATCCACGCGTCCGACTTCAACTCCCCCAACCGCTGTTTCACATGCCGTACATCATCCGCAGTCCGCACAAACGACACCGCAACCGTGTCCACTCCCTGCCCCACGGCAAACTTCAGGTCGATCTCGTCCTTCTCCGTCAGGGACGGCACATTGACGGCGATGCCCGGAAGATTGATGCCCTTCTTCTCTCCCAGCATCCCCCCGTTCACCACCTCGCACACTGTGTCCTCACCCTCGATCGCCACTACCCGCAACTCGATCAGCCCGTCAGACAAAAGAATCCGTGATCCCGGCTCCAGGTTCTCCGCCAATGTCTTGAATACCGTGCCGACACGCTCCGCCGTCCCCTCAATGTCATGCGGCGTGATCGTCAGCCGCTGTCCCGCCACAAGTTGCACAGGCTTGCTGTCCTTGAGGCGTCCCGTACGAATCTTCGGCCCCTGAAGATCAGCCAGAATGCAGATCGGCTTGTCAAACTCCTTCGCCACAGCCCGTACCATGCGGATCAGCTCAGCTTTCTGCTCGTGACTGCCATGAGAGAAGTTCAGCCGTGCAACATCCAACCCAGCCCGTACCAGCTCCCGAAACACCTCCGGCGTGCTCGAAGCCGGACCAAGCGTCCCTACAATCTTGGCCCGGCGCGCTACACCCCGCCGGTTCACCACCGGCTCCGACACCGTGGCGGCTGGTTTGATCGAAGCATCCTGCGGCGGAACTGTGGTCAATGACATGCGCTCGATCCCACTTCTCTGCTGCCAGACTTGGCGCGAAAGCACCACGGCAGCGATGCTCATTCTACGCAATCTTCATCAAGGTTCGCTCCCTTCTGCATGTGTACCGCTCGGCTTCGGGCGTCTCTACCTCTAGCCGAAACACCTCGAACCCAAACACGACTGTTGGGGAAGTGAGAGGATGGCTGGGTTGAAGCAGCTCCGACGCGTTCTGCGGAGACTGCGGGAGCGTGCAGCCATGACGACGCAGTACTATTCGGGTCGACAGAGTTCCGGTCCGCTTCTTGGGTTCTTGCTTGCCGTCCTTCTAGGCGCCGCGGCGGTGGTGTTCTTCATGCGGCATGCCACCAGTGGAGTGCCAGCCTACCTCGCCGGGCTAGTGACAGGACGTCAGACGACCTTTGACCAGAGCGTGCCAACCGTGGTGCGGCATATTCAGCGTCTTCAGCGACTAGAGACGGTGGTCTACGCATTGGACACGGTAGTAGAAGGCGCAAAGACCAGTCCGGTACTGCCGGATCTCCTGGGCGGCGATCGTATTCTTTTGGTTGTCCACGGTCAGTCGGTGGCGGGGGTAGACCTGAGCCGGCTCCGGCAGGAGGACGTACGCCTCAGCGGGCGATCCATTCATGTCTCCCTGCCGCCCAGCGAGATGTTTGCGACAACGATTGACAATCAGCACACGCGCGTCTACGCACGCTCAACGGGCCTGCTGGTTTCAGCTGATATGAACCTCGAGAGTGAAATACGGGCCAAAGCCCAGGATCAGTTGCAAGAGGCTGCGCTCAGCGACGGCATCCTGGATGCTGCGAGCAAGAATGCGCGGGCAGAGATAACGGCGCTCCTATACGGGCTCGGATTCCAGCAGGTGGACGTAACGTAGACGCGCGTCAGAGAGCATCAAAGGCCTTTGCCAGCCATGGGGAGGGTTGGTTTATCATCCCTCGTATGACGGTTGTCGCGGTGTTGCGCGGGGTCTGGACGATGGGCAAGAGCAGAAGCCTGTGGAGCAGGGCCAAGGAGCCCAGCCACGGAGATCCAGAAACAGAAGAGCAGTCAGCGGCAAGCACACTGCTGCAGACGCTCGGTTGGATCTCCGCAGGCGCAGGCGCCCTCGGTTTGGGCCTCATGGTGGGTCGTGAACTGCGGCAGCGATACAAATTTAACCGCCGAACACCATACGACATGTACGCACACTCGGGCGACTACAAAAGCGACCTGGAGTTTGGCGTCGGGATCTAAACAAGGTACGCAAGCTGCGGGAGTGACGGGATCCGTGATGAAACTGGCGTTGGTGTTTCCTGGGCAGGGCTCCCAATATGTTGGGATGGGTAGCACCTTCTTCAGCGGTGAACCGGCCGCGCGTGCCATATTCGATGAGGCCGACACGGCGCTTGGCTTTCAGCTCTCCAAGCTCATCCTGGAGGGTCCCGAGGCCGAGCTGCGAAAGACGGAAATCACCCAGCCCGCCATCCTCACAACATCTGTGGCAATGGCGAGGGTGTTGGAGGCACGCCTGGGCGAGATTCGACCAGCTATGCTCGCAGGACACTCGTTGGGGGAGTACACCGCACATGTGATCGCTGGAACGTTTCCGTTTGCGGCTGCCGTCCGCGCCGTCCGATGCCGGGGTAAGTACATGCAGGAGGCCGTGCCGGAGGACGAGGGAGCAATGGCCGCTATCTTGGGCCTGCCGTCGGACGAGATCAACGACATATGCAGTCAGGTCAGCGACGAACTGGCGGAGCGTCATGCGGCAACCGTCGCACAGCCCGCCGAACGCAACAACGCTGCCGCCATGGCAGAGGCGCACGGCGATGCCGCTTTGGCGGAGTCGGCGAGCTCGCAGAGTGTCATGTCCGACTCCACCAACACGGCGGCGAGCATAGCCCATGCGGCAACAGCAAATAGCGCTCTGGTCATGCCCGCAAATTTGAATGCGCCGGAGCAGACAGTCATCTCCGGCGCGCGTGGGGCTGTGCAGCTAGCAATGGAGCGGTGCAAAGAGGCTGGGGCAAAGCGCTGCGTGCTTCTACCCGTCTCGGCGCCGTTCCACTGCTCCCTGATGCGTCCGGCGCAGGAGCGGCTGGCGACCGACCTGGAGGCGATGGCCTTTGTCGATCCTGCGGTGCCGGTCATGGCAAACGTGGATGCTAGAGTCATCTGCCGGGCGGGGGATGCTCGGGACTGTCTCATCCGGCAGGTAACTGGTGCCGTGCGCTGGGTGGAGTGCGTCGAGGCAATGCGAACCGAAGGCATCACGCACTTTGTGGAAGTAGGCCCCGGCCGTGTTCTGAGCGGTCTAACGAGACAGATCGATCGCTCTCTGACTACGCTGAACGTCGAGGACCCGGCGTCCTTGGAAAGGACCGCTGCAGCCCTGATAGCGTCCTCGGAGGGGCAGAAAACGCCATGAGCAAGCCCGAATCTTCAGTGCCGGCTCCGCGAGTTGCGGGGGATGTGGTCGAAGACTTCACACTCCTGGATCAGGACGGGGTTGCGCGATCGCTGAGCGACGTCAAGAGCGGACCCGTGGTGCTCTTCTTCTATCCTCGGGCGGATACGCCGGGATGCACCATCGAGGTGTGTGGCTTCCGCGACAACTTCACAAAGCTCCAGGCCGCCGGGGTGACGCTATTGGGCATCTCGCGGGACACCGTAAAGGCGCAGAAAAAGTTCAAGGAAAAGTACGCCTTGCCCTACACACTGCTGGCCGATCCTGAGGAGCAGGTGTGCAGGTACTTCGACGTGATCAAGCCAAAGTCCATGTACGGCAAGCTGGTAAAGGGCGTGGAGCGGATCACCTTCGTACTTCGTGCGGCCGATGCCGAGGGCAAACAACGGATTCTGCATACCTTCACCAAGGTAAAGCCGGAGGGTCACGCGGACGAGGTGCTGGCGCTCCTGACCGCCGCCCAGTGAGACGTTGGATCGCGCCCGCGTTGGGCCTCTCCGCCGGCGCGGCGATTGCGGGCACGGTCTACGGCGTTGTTGCCCCGGACGCGCAACTCTTCGGGCCAGTGATCACGGCGCCCGGGCGCCCTGGACAGCTTGCGCTGACCTTCGACGATGGGCCGAACTCCACGGCGACTCCCACGCTGCTCGACCGCCTCGCGGAATATAACGTGCGCGCAACCTTTTTTCTCATCGGACGGTGGGCCCTGGATCAGCCGGCGTTAGCACGGCGAATAGCGACCGAGGGCCACGGGTTGGGTTGTCACACCATGACGCACCCGCGGCTGCCGCTCTGCTCGCGTGCACGGATCCGGCAGGAGATCGCGGATGGCATGGCGGCGGTCGAAGATGTCACAGGTGTGCCGGTTCCGTTGTTCCGGCCTCCACATGGATTCCGTACGCCCTTTGTGCTGCGTGTAGCGCGTGAACTCGGAATGTCCACAACCACCTGGACCACAATCGGGAACGACTGGAAACTGCCCGCCGCAGAGGCGATCGCGAGGCGCGTGGAACGCGGCGTGCGCGCAAGCTGGATCGCAGGATCTGCCGCCAACGTCGTGCTGCACGATGGCGGCCAGGGGTCGCCGAAGGAGAACCGGCGTCCGTCCGTGATAGCCACAGGTCTGCTGCTTCAGCGCCTCTCCGAGGCGCGGTTTGTGACGTTGCAGGAGTGGATTTAGACTAGCGCCTTGCGCAAGGAGTGTCGTCGAAGATATGGACACAGGCAAGAAAGCCGCCATCGGCGGAACCCTTCTTCTGCTCGCGGTGGTTGCAGTTCGCGTCGGCCTCATTTATCACGAACGCAACGCTCCGACTCCCGAACCCGCGGCCAAGGTGGACAAGGCGCCGGTCTCACAGGACGCCTACGTCTTCCTCAAGAAGAAGCGACCGAACTCAATGGCGGACCTCAAGGAACTCAACAACACCACAGTGTGGGTCAGCGCAGGCGGCCAGTTGGAGTACTACCCTGTGGTCAATGGACGAGCCGTGTATGCCAAGCCGGCAGGCACCCTTCTAGGAGCCGAACCCCTCGTCATCCAAGGTGCCATCCAACAAGTCGTTCCGGCTTCTGACAAGAAGTCGGCAGCCTTCCGCATCCCCGCCGGCGACCGTCAGGTGCTGCTGACATTTCACATACCGCCGTCTGCTCAGGGTCCCGGGCAGGGTGATCAGTTGTTCGCGGTTCCCGTGGGCTATCACCAGGACGGGCAATACACCTTCTCAACCGACGAAATCTTCTTCTACGACGACCCGCACCAGCTCTACAGCTACTGGGGACCGCAGATATGGAACAGCATCGACCAGCACCAGGCCATCATAGGCATGAGCGAGGCCGAGGTCCAGATGGCGCTCGGGCAAGTCTCTGATTCGGTGTCGAACGACTATGGAAATCGGCGAGTGGTCTACAACAACCTTGGCCATCCCATGGATGTCATCTTCATCAAAGACAAAGCCACGGCGGTCATGCCGCATCAGTAAATCTCAACCGGTATTGCGCAGGCCGGCGGAGATGCCGTTAATCGTCGCCGTAATCGCACGATTGATGCCGGGAAGCTCCGAGGCATCCCCCGGCAATGCGCGCTTGCGGCGGAGCAGCTCCACCTGCAGCCAGCTCATCGGGTCAACATAAGGATTGCGGAGGCGAATCGACTCCCGCAAGATGCCGTTTCGCTCCAGAAGATCGGCCTGCCCGGTGACACTCAGAATCATCTCGCGCGTCAGAAGAAACTCTCGCTCCAGCCGGCCGAAGACGCGCTCGCGTAACAACTCATCCGGCACAAGCGCGGCGTACATGCGCGCAATGCGAAAATCTGCCTTCGCCAAGGCGAGTTCCACATTGCGCACAATGTCCAAAAAGAGCGGAAAGTCACGGGCCATCGTACGAAGCAAGTCGAGATTGCCCTCGGCAGACCGGGCAAACCGGTCCAGCGCATATCCCACACCGAAGTACGCCGGAACGAGTTGGCGCGACTGCATCCACCCAAAAACCCAGGGTATGGCTCGCAGGTCGGCCATCGTGCGGCCGTGCTGTGCCGAGGCGTCCTTGCGCTTCGCAGGACGTGACCCAATGCGGGCGTGCTCCAGCTCAGCCACCGGAGTCGCAAGCTCGAAATAACTGAAGAGCTCCGGGTCCTGCACAATATTCTCCTGGTAAAACTCGAACGATGTCGCGGAGATCTCCTCCATCGCGCGTTCCCACTCCGGAAGGATCTCTCCGGTCAAGTGTGGCGGCTTCTCGCCGCGCAGAACTGCGTCTGGACGGGCAAGAGCATCGAGCGAAGCAGCGATCATCAGCTCAAGATTCCGCTCGGCTAAAACGAGATCGGAGTACTTCCAGTTCAAGACTTCGCCCTGCTCCGTCAGGCGCAGAGCGCCTTCAAAGGCATCGACAGGTTGTGCGAAGATCGCGCGATGGGTCGGACCACCTCCGCGGCCAACAGTGCCCCCCCGTCCGTGAAACAACCGTAGCGTAATCCCGCACTCGCGCGCCACCTCGTGCAACCCGCGATGCGCCTTCCAGATCTCCCACGTGCTGGTGATCATCCCGCCGTCTTTGTTGGAGTCTGAGTAGCCCAGCATGACTTCCTGCCGATACCCCCAGCTCTCAAGCAGCGGCCGATACTCCGCTGAACTCCACAGCTCACGGCAGATCCGTGGAGCATTGCGGAGATCCTCAATCGACTCAAACAAAGGCACCGGCTGCAGGCCCGGATCGCCCTCGCGACCCTCAACCACCACGCCCCCCAGGCGCGCAAGTCGAATCACCTGCAGCGAATCCTCCGCTGAGCTCGCACCCGAGATAACGTACTGCCGAATCGCCTCCGGTGGGAACTCCTGCTTGAGCTCGGCGACCGCGCGAACTGTGGCTATAACCTCCGCCGTCTGCGCCGACATAGGCCCCGGCAATCCCCCCTTGCAGCCTGCCGCTCCGGCAATCTCCTCCAGCGCCGCGGCATGCACGCGCGCGTGCTGCCTGATGTCCAACGTCTGCAGATGCAGGCCGTAGGTGCGCACCTCGACAACAAGAGGATCGACCAGCAGAGCGCACAGCCGCTCGCCCTTGTGCCGGGCAAGCGATTCGCGAACAGTCATCAGATCCGCCAAAAAGTCGCTCGCTCGCGTGTAGTGCGGCAGCCTTGGCGCCGCGGCGTTCGGCAACGAAACCGGTGCGCCAAAACCCAGTCGCGCCATAATGCAAACCAGCAGCAGCCGCAGCCGCTCATGCTGAAAGCGCTCCGTCATCATGGCGCCCATGCTGCCCACGTCTTCCAGGCTGCTTGTCATCTCGAGCAGATATCGATCGATCAGCGTCTCTACCTCAAGCGTCACGGGGACCTGTTGCGTCGAGCTGCCAAGCTGATCAAAGAGAACCTGAAGCCGCTCACGGTAATGTCGGAACAGCAGTGTGCGCGCCATGCGAAGCGCGTCTCGCGTCGTCGCCGCATCAACGAATGGGTTACCGTCTCGGTCCCCACCGATCCATGAGCCGAACTCCACCAGCTGTGGCAGCGTACTGAGCTCTACCGGCGGCAGAAGCTCGCGCTCCGTCTGCTCCTCCGGGTACTCCGCCGCGAGACCGGCGGCAACCTCGGCATACAGCACCGGAAGCGTTACAAAAAGGCTCGCCTCGTAGTAGTCGAGCGCCATGCGAATCTCGTCGCGGACAGTCGGACGAGAAACGCGCACATCGTCCGTCTGCCACAGCGCCGTGATCTCGGCGAGCACGTCGCGCTCAAGAGCCTCCAGAGCAGTCACCCGAACAGGGATGCGGTCAAGCTCTTCCAGCAACTCCGCGATCCGCCTTCGCTTGAACATCACCGATCGACGGGCAATCTCCGTGGGATGCGCGGTGAAAACCGCCGTCACGCAGATACGGCGGAGCAGAGCCAAGGCGCCCGCACGGTCAATGCCGGCCGTGCGCATGGCATTCAGAGTGCCCCGCAGACTGCCGCGCTGCGGCTGCGTGCCCGGCATAATCTCGGCCGCGAGCCGCCGGCGCTTCCGATGGTTCGTCTCGGCAAGATTGATCAACTCGAAGTAAAAAGAGAAAGCACGCGCAAGCTGGTAGGCCATCCCTGCATCCGCAGTCAGCGTATGCACGCGCAGAAGAGCCTGCTGCATGGCGGATCGGGCCAGGGCCTCGCTGGCGTCGCCGTGCTCCGCGGCCTCGGCCTCTCGTCGCGAAATCGCTGTCCTCCGCAACGCCTCCACGGCATCGAACAGCCCCACGCCGGCCTGCTCGCGCAACACCTCGCCCAACAGCGTGCCCAGCGAACGCACATCCCGGCGCAGCGGAGCGGTCTTCTGCTCCGGTGTCTGGGCTTCGAGCTCGGCCAGGCGGTCGCGCCAACTTACCGGCGTCCAAAGCGAAGGCATAGAGCCAGTATGATGCCTCCCGTCGCTCGGGTACAGAATCAGCCTAAAAGAGGCGGCCCAGCGTGAAATTAAACTTGCGATAGCCTCCGTCGCCGAACGCAGGGGTCAGCGTGATCACGCCCAGCGGTGTCTCCGCGATCACCCCGAAGTAGACGTCTTGCCGAGTCACGGTCTCCCTGTCCGGCGCGCGCACTTGGCCTGCCTCGTAGCCAATCCCGAAGTAAATGCTCTGTCCCAGCGGCGCTGGCAGATGCGCCACGCGGTGCAGGTACGCCGGTTCCGCAAGAAAGTAGTCCGTTGCGCGAAATGCATCGATCGCCGCCGCCGAAAGCCGAAATGGGCCGCCAAGCGTAAATCGAAACGGCTCGGCCACACGTCTGTTCAACATGGTGCCCCCCTCTGCTCCAAAGATGAAGACGTTGGCACCGAGCGCGTGGGCGAAGCTGCCGCGTACGCTGGCCTGCGGTGCACCCGCCCCGCCCACCGCGTGGAAGAGATAGCCTCCATCCGCCGCAAGCCGAAGTCCAAAACGCGGGATCAGGGCGCGATCCTGCTCGTCAAGGCTGTAGTGCACATGCAGCCGCTGCATCGAGCCAAACAGGTCCGGAGCGCCATCCGTGCCGACGTTACGTGTCCATCGAACATCGGCCGCCTCGTAGCCCACCCTCCACTCCTGCCTGTGTGCGTCGGACCAGCCAAAGGCGAGTCCTCCACCCGCCGTCTGCAACTCTCGCTCGCTCAGTCGAGTCTGGCCAGCGTAGATATTGTAGGGGTGGCGAAGAAAGTCCACCGTCGGAACGGCAAAGTAGCCTCCGTTGATACCGGTGGCGCGAAGTCGTCGAACGTACTCGCCGCCGAGCTCCGTGACGTAGCCGAGGCGCACGGTCCCGTGCAACTCCGAGCCATAGCCGCCCAGGTCCTGATAGATGAGGAACGCGCCAAGGGTAGCCTGAGTAATACCGCCGGCCTGGGCCTGCACATTCGCGCCAACATCCAGGAACGGCGGTCCATTGGTCCGGTCCGTAACCGTCACCAGGATCACCGGTCGGTTCTCATCCGATGCCTCGTAGCCCACGGTGTAATCGGCCACGTAGCGACCGTCGGCCCGCACTTCGTCCATCGTGTTGTCCAGCATCTTGAAATCAACTGGTCGGCCGACAATGGGATCAAACTTGCGCTGCAAGGCCCGGGTCACCTCCGTCGTTGGCGCCTTCACCCGCACGCGAAGCACCGTGCCCGCTGCGCCGCGACGCTTGGCTGCGCGCTCAGCGAGGTACCTCTCCCACTCCGTGTCGCTGAGTGCATACGGAATGAGCTGAGCTCGCACGCGTTCCGCCGCCTGGTATCCGCGCTCGGCGAGCTCCCGGGTCTTGAGATAGTCGGTCTGCGTGAAGCCCTTCAGGTCGGGCTCGACGACTACCTGGGCCAGGGTGCGTTGCTGCTCCTCCGCTCCCTCGATCGCCACGGAAAATGACCGCTGTAGCACTCCTAAGATGGATCCCAGGTCGCCCTGCTCCAAAGGGGAAAGCGGCAGGCTGACGGCGAGAATCACGTCTGCGCCCATACGCTTCACGGTCGACGTCGGCAGATTGTCCAATACGCCGCCGTCAACAAGAAGGTGCCCATCCAGCAGAAACGGCGGGTATACCGCCGGCAACGAGACGCTCGCCCGTACCGCATCAGCGAGAGAACCACGAGCAAAAGTGACCACCTTGGCGTCCGTCAGGTCCGTAGCCACGCAACGCAGTGGAATCGGTAGCGAGTTGAAGTCGGTGCGATCGCTGTAGCGAAAGAACTGTCGGCCAAGGAAATCATCAAGTCCGTGGTCCGTCAGAACCGCGTTGCGGAAGCTGATGCCGCGTTTCAGCCCGACCTCAAAACCATTGGGCAGGCTGCGTGCATCCTGCTTGCGCCGAAACGACTGATGGCTGTACTTCAAGCTGAAGCTGAACACCGAGCTGAACACGCTGTCGTCCATCAAATCCTTGAGCTGCTCGACAGTCTTTCCCGTCGAGTACAAGGTGCCCACCATGCATCCCATGCTGGCGCCCGCCACTTCGTCCACGGGGATGTGGTTCCGCTCAAACCACTCCAAAACACCGATCTCACTCATCGCCAAGGCGCCGCCGCCCCCCAGCGCTAGCCCGATGGTTCTTCGCCCCGCCACTTTTCCCGGTGGAGGCGCTGGCGCTACGGCAGACCTCGCCCCGCCGCCCACCGCCTTCTCCGTATGTTCGTCGGTCACATCGCTGTCAGCGGAGGTCTTCCCCGTCGTCGCGTTCTTTGTAGCCGATCCTGCCGCCGCCGCCCCAACCTGCCCCTGGACTGCCCCCGCGCCGTCCTGTAATCCCTGAGCCAGTCCACCGGCACCCATGCCCAAAAGCAGCGAAACCGCCACCCAACTCCAACCGCCTACTCTCATCTGGGCTCGCCACCTCCAGCCCCAAGGATAGCGGACGGCCTCGCCCCCCTCCCTACATCATCCGCGCAAGCTGGTTTAACTCCTGCCGCATCGTCTCCAGGCTGCAGCCGACCGACTCAATACGTGCCGCCGCACTTCGCGCCGCCGTCTGCGAAACCCCATAACCGCGCTGCTCCAGAAACGCGCCCAGCAACTCACCAGCCTGCCAGCTGTCCAGGCCAGATGCCCGCAGCTCCCGTCGCAGCTTCTCCAAATCCTCGGCGGAAAATACCTCCGGTGTACTCCCCATCATCCCTCCCGATCGCTCAGTTAGACGCGCAAACCTCCGCGGTGCCGCGCCACAGCGCCCCTTGTTCAAACATCCGCCGTTCTCTCCAGAACGGCCAATCTTTGCTCTCGGTTTGCTCATCCCATCACAAACTCTCACCCAATGGTCACCAGTCCCACGGTGTCCAGTGGACGTCACCAACCGCCAAGGGCGCGATAACATAAACACATGTTCCCCACGGAAGTCGCCTCTCCGCCTCGCATCCTCGACGGCGTCGCGATCGCGTCCGAGATCAAAGCCGAGCTCGCCGCCGAGCTCGCCGACCTCCGCGCCCAGGGCATCCGACCAGGCCTCGCCGTCGTCCTCGTCGGCAACAATCCCGCCTCCGCCATCTACGTCCGCAACAAGCAACGAGCCTGCGACGAACTCGGCATCTACAGCGAACTCATCACCCCGCCCGAGACCGTCTCCACAGACCAGATGCTCGCGCTCATCGCCGATCTCAACCGGCGCCACGAGATCGACGGCATCCTCATCCAGCTTCCGCTCCCGCCACAGGTCGACACCCGCCGCCTTCTCGAGGCTGTCGATCCCGATAAAGACGTCGACGGCTTTCATCCCATCAATGTCGGCCGCCTCGAAGCAGGCCGCCCCGGCCTCGTCCCCTGCACCCCAGCCGGAATCCTCGAAATCCTCCGTCGCATCGACGTTGAAGTCGCCGGCAGGAACGCCGTCGTCGTCGGTCGCTCCAACATCGTCGGCAAGCCCGTCTCCATGCTCCTCCTGAACGCCTGCGCCACCGTCACCACCTGCCATCGCCACACGCTCGATCTCGCAAACTTCACACGCTCAGCAGAGATCCTCGTCGTCGCCGTCGGCCGACCCGGCCTCATCTCCGCCTCCATGGTCCGCCCAGGCGCCATCCTCATCGATGTCGGCATCAACCGCATCACCGACCCCGAGCAGTTCCACCGGCTCTTCCCTGCTGACCGCGCCCGCGCCGAAGTCTTCGCCCGTCGCGGCTCCATCGTCACGGGCGACATCGATCCCGCTGCCTTTGCACTCGCCTCCGCCTACACCCCGGTTCCGGGCGGCGTCGGCGCCCTCACCATCGCCATGCTCATGCGCAACACCGTGCGCGCCGCAAAAATCCGCCGCGGGCTCATCCGGCTCTAGGACCGCCAATGTTGCGCGTCGGCCTCACCGGCGGTCTCGGCAGCGGCAAATCCACCGTTGCGAACCGCCTCGCCGCCCACGGCGCTCTGGTCCTCGCCTCGGACGCGATCGGCCGCGAGCTCATGCAGCCCGGCCAGCCCGTCTTCCATCAGATCGTGGCCGCCTTCGGCCCCTCGGTCCTGCTCCCCTCCGGTCTCCTCAATCGGCCCGTGCTCGCGCGGCTTGCCTTCGGCCAAGGTCAGGCCGCCGCCCTCAACCGCATCGTCCACCCCGCCGTCATCGCTCGCGAGGCCGAACTCGCCGCCGCGCTCGCCCGCGAGCATCCCGCCGGTGTGCTCGTCGTCGAGTCCGCGCTCCTCTTGGAAACCCCGCACGCCGGTCCTGACGGCTGGCGCGCCCGCTTCGACCGGATTCTCCTCGTCACCGCGCCGGACGAACTCAAGCTGGCACGCTTCGTCTCCCGCGTGCTCGGTCCAGGTCCCCACACCCCGGAGGACCTCACCGCCGCAAAGGCCGATGGGCAACGACGACTCGCCCTCCAGCTGCCCGACGCCGACAAACTCCCCCTCGCCGACTTCGTGCTCGACAACCAGGGCAGCCTTCCCCAGCTCCAAGCCGACACGGACGCCCTCTGGCCCACGCTCGCACAGCTTGCGACCAACCCCGCGTCCTAACGCCCGTCCCCCCCCAGCACCTCCTCTACAATCGAAGGCGACGCCGCCAAACGGTTCGGGGAGTCTGCTTTGATTAAGTTTCGTCCTGTGGTCCTGGTTCTCCTTCTGCTGGCGGCGTTCTACTTCGTCACCACGCACCTCTCGCTCTCGCCAGCCGCCTCCAGCCGCCTCGCAGCCGCGTTCCCCTGGGCTGGCAACCTCTCCAGCGTCCGCCCCTCCGCCACCCTGACCGCGCTCCGCACCCAGGCCGGCGGCTTCCACCTCACCGAAGCCGCCGCCGCCCCCGCCTTCGATCCCGAAGAGATGGAAAATATCGCCGTCTATAAAAAGGCCCTGCCCAGCGTCGTCAACATCACCTCCACTACGGTTCAGTTCGACTTCTTCTACGGGCCCGTCCCGCAGCAGGGTCAGGGCTCGGGCTTCGTCCTCAACCGCGAAGGGCTCATCCTCACCAACAATCACGTTATCGAGGGTGGGCAGCGCGTCGAAGTCACCCTCTCCGACAAGCACAAGTACAAGGCCGATGTCATCGGCGTCGACAAAAACCACGACCTCGCGCTCATCAAAATCAACGCCCCCAACCTCACCCCCGCCGTGCTCTCCACCTCCACCGGCCTCGTCGTCGGCCAGCGCGTCTACGCCATCGGCAACCCCTTCGGTCTCAACGGCACCATGACCCGTGGCATCATCTCCTCCATCCGCTCCATCCGCGGGCCCAACAACAATCCCATCGAGGACGCCATCCAGACCGACGCCGCGATCAACCCAGGCAACTCGGGCGGCCCGCTGCTCAACGCCCGCGGTGAGGTCATCGGCATCACCACCCTCATCGCCTCCAACGGCGTCGAGCAGAGCTCCGGCATCGGCTTCGCCATCCCCGTCAACACCGCCAAAGCCGTCCTCGACGACTTTGCAACCTATGGCCGCGTCCGCCGCCCATCGCTCAACATCGTCACGCTCCCCGTCGGTCCGGATATCGCGCAGGCCATCGGTCTGCCTGCCGACTACGGCATCCTCATCGAACGCGTCCTACCCGGAGGTGCCGCCGAGCGCGCTGGCCTGCACGGCGGCACCGAACGCATGTACCTCGGCAACCAGCCCGTCATGCTTGGCGGGGACCTCATCGTCGGCCTCAACGGCGAGGAGATCACCTCCGCACAGGATCTCTCCGCCTCCATGAACCAGCATCGCGCCGGGGACACCGTCACGCTCACCATCTTTCGCGGCCGCCGCCGCCTCGACGTTAAAGTCACCTTGGGCGATGCAAAAGATCAGGCTACCCAGGCCTAACCGCGCGAACAGGGGCCGGCCAGCGTCCTGCGGAGTGTTCCACCCCTCTCGTATCATGGAAATAGCATGCAGACCCTTGATCCACCTGTAGAGCTTCCTCCCGATCCGCCTCCTATCTATAGCTGCCCCCAGTGCAGCCATTGGATCGCCGAAGGCAGCCTCTCGTGCCCGGACTGCGGCGCCCTGGTCTACGTCGATCATCTCGCCGGCCTGGCCACCGCCGCGCAAGACCTGGAACGCGAAAAAAAGTGGATCGAGGCCCGCGCCGCCTGGAACGCCGCGCGTACCTGGCTGCCACCCAACAGCGGCGACGATCACAAAGTACAGCAGCGGATCGCAGCTATCGATGCCAGGGATCAGGCAGAAAAAGAAAAGGCAACACGCTGGCTCAAACGGCTCGGCCCCCTCGCTCCCCTGGTCGTGGTCCTCACCAAGCTCAAGGCCCTCCTGCTCGTCGCCTTCAAGCTCAAATTCCTCCTCAGCTTCGTCGCCTTCTTCGGTGTCTACTGGGCCTTCTTCGGCTGGAAGTTCGGTCTGGGCTTCACCCTCTCTATCCTGGTCCATGAGATGGGGCACTTCTGGGCAGTCAAGCGACGGGGGCTCAAGGCGGACCTCCCCGTCTTCTTGCCCGGCCTCGGCGCCTATGTTCGCTGGTATTCCATGGGCATACCGCTTGAGGGCCTCGCCTCCATCGCGCTCGCAGGTCCGCTCTTCGGCCTCGCGGCTGCCCTCGTCTGCCTCGCCCTGCGGTATGCCACCCACCAACCCGTCTTTCTCGCGCTCGCCCACGCTGGCGCGTTTATCAACCTCCTCAACCTCATCCCGGTCCTCGGACTCGATGGCGCGCAGGCCACCTACGCGCTCTCCAGACTGCAGCGCTGCCTCCTGCTCGTTGCCACGCTTGTGCTCTTCGCCGTCATGCATCAGGGCGTGCTGCTCTTTCTCGCAGCCGGCCTGGCCTGGCGTCTCTTCACGCGGGACGCCCCGGAGCACCCCTCCACCCGAACCATGGTCTACTTCCTTCTTCTGCTCCTTGCCCTCGGCGCATTCCTCCGCATCGTTCCGCCCGGTACCGTCAACGGCGGCCAGATCTTTTAGCTCGCAGACTCTGGCCGACCTGGCCGCCTAGCTCCGTCGCACATAGCGCCGGCCACGCACCTCGTACTCGCCGCTCGCCACCCGGGCGATCGCCTCCGGGTACGCAATGTGCTCCTCCACCAAAATCCGCGCGCGCAGGGACTCCTCCGTATCGTCCCCCATCACAGGAACAGATCGTTGCAGCACAATCGGCCCATGGTCTAGCTGCTCATCCACAAAGTGCACCGTGCACCCGGCGACCGCCACCCCGTACTCCCACGCCTGCCGCTGCGCATGGAGCCCCGGGAACGCCGGCAGCAGCGACGGGTGAATATTCAGGATGCGCTCCGGGAACTCCCCTACAAAAACCGGCGAAAGAAGCCTCATATACCCCGCTAAACACACCAAATCGACCCCTGAACCATGCAGCCCGGCGACCATATCTGCATCATGTTCAGCCCGTTTGCGCCCCCTGACAGGCACCGCCGCAGCCTCGTAACCCATCTCCCGGGCACTCGCAAGTCCAACGGAATCAATCACATCCGACAAAACGACGGCGATCTCCACCCCCGGGAGCCGCCCCTCCCGAATCGCGCCATCAATCGCCCGAAAGTTCGACCCACCCCCCGACACCAACACCCCGACCCTCAGCTGTAGATCACCTTTCGCTCGCCGCGCACCACGCGGCCAAGCATAAAATAGCGCTCGTTTGCCCGGTTCAGGACTGCCTTAGCCTTTTTCACTTGCTCGGCAGGGACAACACAGATGAGTCCGATCCCCATATTGAAGGTGCGAAACATCTCCTCGTCCTCGACCGAACCTAGCTGTTGGAGATGTTCGAAGAGCGGCGGAGGCTGCCACGCGCTGCAATCGACCTGAGCGGACATCCCACGAGGAAGAATACGCGGCAGGTTGTCAGTGATGCCGCCTCCGGTGATGTGGGCCATGCCCGTCACGAGATTGCCGTTGCACAACTTCTTGATGATCGGCAGGTAGGATCGGTGCGTTCTCATGAGAGTAGTTCCGACCTTGTCCTTCAACTCATTGAGATATTGGTCAGCACTGTATCCGGCAACTTCAAAGAGCAGCTTGCGCGCAAGGGAATAACCATTGGTGTGGAGGCCAGTTGAAGGAAGCCCGAGGAGCACATCACCTATCTCGATCCGCTCGCCGGTGATCAACTTTTCACGGCTGACCGCGCCCACAATGGTGCCAGCGAGATCGTACTCTCCATCAGAGTAGAAGCCGGGCATCTGTGCAGTTTCGCCGCCGATTAGTGCGCACCCGTTCGTCTTACAGGCTTCACCGAGGCCCTGCACCACAGTCTCGATAATCATGTCATCTAACTTGCCCGTTGCCAGATAGTCGAGAAAGAAGAGCGGTGTCGCACCCTGCACGGCTATGTCATTGACACAGTGGTTGACGAGATCATGCCCCACCGTATGGTGACCGTTGAGCTGAAAGGCGAGCTTGAGTTTGGTTCCTACACCATCTGCGGAGCTTACCAGGACGGGATCAGGAAACTTCCCGATGTCAAGAGCGAATAGACCCCCAAACCCACCGATTTCGCTCAAAACTTGTTTGTTGAAGGTCCGCCGAGCGAGCATCTTGATGCGCTGCTTTGTTCGATCTCCCGAGAAGATGTCCACACCAGCATCGGCATAGCTGACGCGCTTTCTCGCTCCTCTTGGCGACCCTTCGCCTTCCCGCACCCCAGCTGCTGCACCCTCGTCCGCCACGTTCTGCCATCCCCCGGTCGGCACTCAGTCTAGCAGGGCAGCTGGGTGACCTTGTGAACCGCGGCGGTGAAAGCGAAACGCCTCTATACTCGCTCTGTATGCCTCGCATCATGGCTCGTTCCGCCGAGCTCCAGCAGCGCGCCGAGCGCCTTCTGCCCGGCGGTGTCGATTCTCCCGTCCGTGCATTTCGGGCCGTGGGCGGTCAGCCACCTTTTGTGGATCGAGCTCAGGGCGCGTATCTGTCCGACGCCGATGGTAATCGGTATCTCGACCTGTTCGGCTCGTGGGGCCCGATGATCCTCGGTCACGCGTACCCGGCTGCTGTAGAGGCTGTCCGAGAGGCCGCTCTGCGCTCGACCTCGTTTGGCGCTTCGACTGCCGCAGAGGGAGATCTGGCGGAGCTGGTCATGCAATGCTTTCCTTCCATGGAGCGGCTGCGCTTCACCTCCTCCGGAACCGAAGCGTGCATGTCAGCGGTCCGGCTTGCGCGCGGTGCAACGGGACGAAGTCTCGTGATCAAATTCGAGGGCTGCTACCACGGGCACTCGGACGCCATGCTGGTCAAAGCGGGCTCGGGTGTGGCAACACTTGGAATCCCGGGATCCGCGGGTGTGCCCGACGGCGCCGCACGAGATACGCTGGCGCTCCCATTTAATAGTCTGCCTGAACTTCAGGAGGCATTTGTTCGCTTCCCACGGGAGATCGCCGCCGTAATTCTTGAGCCGGTCGTGGGGAACGCGGGTACGATTCCGCCCGCGCCCGGCTATTTGCAGGGAGTACGGGAGCTGTGTACAGCACACGGCGCGCTTCTCATCTTTGACGAAGTCATGACCGGCTTCCGCCTCTCGCTTGGAGGCGCACAGGAACTCTTCGGCATCACACCGGACTTGACCACATTAGGAAAGATCATAGGCGGCGGTCTGCCGTGTGGGGCGTTTGGTGGACGGGAAGATCTTATGGCTCACCTCGCCCCACTTGGTCTGGTATACCAAGCTGGTACGCTGAGCGGTAATCCTCTCGCTATGGCCGCAGGGCTGGCCACAGTAGGTACACTCGCGCGCTTGCGCGCCGACCTGTATTCCCGACTCCACGAAACCACCCGGCAGATAGCGGATGGGGTTGCAATGCTCGCCAGTGAGGCCGGCATTCCGCTGATCACAAACCGCGTCGAGAGCATGTTCACGTGGTTTTTCACCGACAAACAAGTGACCGATTTTGCGTCCGCGGGCAGAAGCGATACCGCCCGTTTTGGGCGTTTCCATCAAGCCATGATGGAGGAGGGCGTGTGGCTCCCGCCCAGCCAGTTCGAGGCGGCCTTTGTCTCCGCCGCGCATGGTCCCGACGAAATCGACCGAATTCTAAGTGCCGCGCGCATGGCTCTTCGGGCCTAATCGTCGAATTAATCGACGGGTTCGACTTCACTAAGTTCTTCGCCGGCTAGACCATGGAGCGCATCAACCGTAAGAGCACCCGCATTGCGAACGGCGGGGAATTGCGTGGCAGCCCAGCCTGTGACGAGGAGCGAGCCAACGCCGCCCAAGACCACGGCGGGAACGGCTCCGAACCAGTGCGCGGTCAGACCACTCTCGAACTCGCCGAACTCGTTGGACGCACCTATAAAGAGCCAGTTCACGGCGGAGACCCTACCGCGCATCTGTGGTGGTGTCGCGAGCTGGAGGACACTGGAGCGAACGACGACGCTTACCATGTCGGACGCGCCAGTGAGAATGAGAGCTAGGAGCGAGACCAGGATAGAGCGGGAGATCCCGAAGACAACCGTCGCCGCACCGAAGACAGCCACGGAGACGAGCATGGTACGACCCGCATGGTGCCGAATGGGCCGTAGTGTGAGATAGAGGCTGGTGCCAAGCGCGCCGACGCTGGGCATGGCGCGCAGAAGCCCGAGACCGCGCGGACCAATGTGGAGTATGTCGTGTGCAAAGACGGGTAGAAGGGCGACGGCACCCCCGAGCATCACAGCGAAGAGATCCAGCGAGATGGAGCCGAGCAAGAGCTTATTACGCCAGACGTAGTTGAGCCCAGCCAGAACAGTCGAGGTCGAGACTGCTCTTCCGGATCCATCCGCCCTGGCTTCAACCCGCGGGCGCATCGCGCCGACCAACAGAAGAAAGAGCAATAGGGTCATAAGCGTGAAGGCATAGACAAGGGCGGCACCCGACCACCGACCAGTGCCCCCACGCAGTTGAATCGTGAACAGGATGCCGCCGATAGCGGGCCCGGTCATGTTCGCGATCTGGAAGATGCTGGCTCCCCAAGTAATCGCGTTGACAAACTGGTCTTCCGGAACAAGGGAGGGGAGAAGTGCACTCGCGGCAGGACCGCTGAAGGCCCGGCCGATGCCAATGCCGACCAGAGTGGCGTAGATAGGCCAGACAGGTGTGTGACTGGCGTAGGCGCGCGGACCCGTGCCATAAAGAGCAAAAAACAACAAGGTAGCGGTGCACACGGCCTGAAGGCCATAGCAGGCAAGAATGATGTGGTGCCGATTGAGGCGGTCCGCCGTGTGCCCGGCAAGGAGCATCAAGAAGAGGCCGGGAAGAAAGAGCGCAAGACCGGTATAGCCAAGATCAAGTGCGGAGTGCGTTATGTCGTAGATCTGCCATGCGACGGCAACCGATTGAGCTTCGGCGCCCAGAACTACGAATAGTCGAGCAATTTGGTAGAGACGGAAATCCCGCGACTGGAAGGCGGCCGCGGAGTCGCGGAGGAGCTGGAGGCGGCTCCGTTGTGGAGAAGCGGCTGAAGTCAAGCCAGCCTCGGACAAACTTCATGCTCCCACATCGAACAGGTAGTGGTTGGGCTGCGATCTGCCAAGGGGTGGCTCAAACTCTGGACACTTATAACGACGAGCATCCGAATATTCACACACTACGGATGGGAACCCAGAAGTACCTGGAAGTCGTTCTCGATACCGCCCAGGTAGTAACTGAGTTGAAGCTTTGCCACGTTGAATTGGTAATTCGCCTGCACCAGACGTGTCTCGGCTGCAGCCAGCGAGCTTTGTGACTGCACCACGGGCAAGTTGTCATCAACGCCGGCCTTAAAGCGCTCAACGCTGTCCGCGAGTTGCTGACGAGCTAGTATTACATTACTGCGAGCTACGTCGACGAGCTCCCGGTCGCTACGGATGTCTAGCAAGCTATCCCGCAGCTGCTGTCCGATGGTGCCATGCAGGCTATCAATCTGGTGGGTCACGGTGAGCAGTTCGGAGCGGGAGACCTCGCGTTCTCCACGGAACTGCGCTTCTTCAAAGATAGGGAAGCTAAGCTGACCCTGCACGTTGAACACACCGTGATAGAGACCGGTGGTCTCTCCGAGGACGCCATAGTAGCCCGTCATGGACAGTGTCGGGACCCGCTCGTAGCGTGCGGCGCGTTCGGTTCGCAGAAGCACGTCACGCTGGGCCTCGAGGCCTTGCAAGTCATTGCGGGAAGCGTAGGCGCGCCTGGTGAGCTCATCCAGAGGGGTACCCGCAAGGTCTGCGAAGGGAGCAACATCTACATAGACGAATCGCTGGTCGGCCGCTAGGCCCATCAGCCGATTGAGCTGAATCTTGTCCTTTTCATAGTTGCTCTCCGCACTCGTGAGTGTCTGTTGGTCAGACTGAAGTTGCACTTGCGCCCGGAGCGTGTCCAAGTGGATCCCGACTCCCTGGTTCTGCCGGGCGCGTGCCTGATCGAGTGCGAGCTGATCGGTGACGATCTGTGAGCGAACATTCGCGATCTGCGAGGCGTCCGAAATAATTCTGAGATATTGTGATCCCGTTTCGAAGACAACCGACCCGCTCGCGTGTTTCGCTTGGAAGCTTGCGACGGTGCCCGCGCTGCGTGAAGCCTTGTACAGGTCATATGCGGGGAGGTTGAAGAGCTGCTGGGCGATATTGATCTGGGCGCTGGTCACGTTTACTTTGACAATGGTCGGGAACGATCCACCCGCAGGGCCGAGTTGTGAGATCAGAGGACCGATGGACTGAGGCTTGAAGCCCATAGCCGCAAGGTTGATCTCCTGCGCGTTGGAGTATGCCGTCGCCGTCAAGGCGGGAGTCAGATAGTTCAGCACGGTCGACTCGATACCCTTGATACGGCGCTCATTCGCACCACTGACCTGAACAGAGAGGTTGTGAGCGAGGGCGAGGGTGATTGCCCCGTCAATGCTGAGAGACGGTGTATCGCCTGTAGGATGCTGGACAGTGACGCCAGCAGGCAAAGAAGCTTGATAGGCGCTAAGAGCGGCGCCTGTTGGGGCGGGAGCAGAGGGTAGCTCTTCAGGCGCTTTCTGGGCAGGTTGAGACTGGGCGTTCGCGCCGACGCAAAGGCCGGCACAGGCCAGGGTGAACGCGACCAGGCGCCGAAGAAGTGTCCAGGAAGTCAAACGCACGGACTTTAGAGTGCCACGGTCACGAGCTGGATGCGAAGAAAATCGGCGATGCCCGATTCCAAGAAGAAGCTACCGGCCGGGTGGCTTACTCGCCTGGAGATCGTCTAAACTGAGAGGACATCATGCTGCGCCTTCAACGTTGCTCTCGTCTACTTCTCCTCGCGTTTGTGGGATTCGTGCCTGTGGTGTCCAGCCATGCCTTCGCACAGCAGGAAGGCTCGGGTTTCAGAGACACCTCAATGGTCCGTGCGCCGAAGGGTGCTCGCGTAGCCATCTACGACTTCGAAGATCTGGAATGTCCGGCATGCGCCCACGCCTTTCCGATTGTTCATGAGGCTGCGACTCACTACAACATCCCAATCGTGCGACATGACTTCCCGTTGAACATGCACGTTTGGAGTCGCGAAGCTGCGGTTTATGCCCGATATATCCAAGATACGATCTCCCCGCAGGCAGCCGAGGACTACAGACGGTCGGTCTTCGCTCATCAGCAGCAGATCGCAAGCAAAGAAGATCTTCAGGGGTATACGCAAAAATACTTCCAGGACCATGGACGAACGATGCCGTTCGTGGTGGATCCAACTGGCAAGTATGCGCGCGAGGTCGAGGCAGACTACGAGCTGGGACAGAAGATCGGATTAACGCAAACCCCGACAATCTTCGTGGTAACGCAGAAGGGCTGGACGCAGGTGAAGGATGTCAATCAGCTGTACTCCATCATCGACGAGGCAGAAGCCAGCGCGCCACCGACAACAACGGCAGCGGTACGCGTCCGGCACCCGAGCGGAGCGCAGTAGACATCGCGTCACACACTGGCAGTGCGCGCTGAGAAATCTACTTCGCTACAAAGATAAGAAAGTAGTCTTGGCCGTCAGCTTTCGTGAAATCGTACGTGCTTCTCAAGCGAAAACCGTCTGCCTCCATCTCACGAATAACGATCGCGCGATCAAGGCCGTGATCCGCGCCGTTGCCATTGCGGTCGATAATTCCCAGTCTCCCCCCGTGACGCATGCTGCCGCGCAACTCGCGCATGACTATCGCCGGGTGGGCAATCTCGTGATAGACCTTGAGCAAAAGGATGGCATCAACACTGTTGGGCTTCAACTTAGGATCGTCAGCCGTACCAAGGACGGTGTGAACGTTGGGCAGGTTTTCGCGCCGAGCCCGATCCTCGATGGTGGAGATCGCCTTTGGGTTGATGTCTTCCGCGAAGACGGTACCCGCGGGACCCACGCGGCGCGCAGCGCGAACCGTGAACCAACCGGAACCAGCACCGATATCCGCAACTGTCTTGCCCGACGAGACGCCGAGTAAGTCCATCACCCGATCAATCTGTAACCTTTGGTCGCGCCCGGGCGACTCGAAGACGGAGAGATCGCCGGTGTAGGGGATACTAGTCGGGCGTTGGGGCGCGTTGGAACTTGTGGCTTGCCCGCCGCCTTGAGGCGTGGGTCTAGGAAGTGCGGAGAGGTCCATGGAGCTCAGGCAGGCGAGGCACAGAACTCCAAGCGTGAGGTTGGTTCGGACAGGGCCGATGTTCATGGAGTCCATCCTTTCAGTGGCGGCACGAGCGGCCGTTTCGTGGCTTGCAAAAGGAGCATCATCACCTCGGTTCGCACCTGCGATCAGGCGCGGCAGATAGCAAGTTTCGGCATCTGTTTTGCGCTTGCGGTTGAAGGCCGAAGCTTCGAAAGGTCAGGGTCAGCGCAGCTGGACGAGGTCCGTTGACTGCTCGTGGGCTGCGTGAGCTGGGGGAAAACTGCTTTTGGAAGCTCTTGGCGGGTGCGGCTGCTGGGGGGCGCGCCAGTGGTCGATGTAGCTCACCTGGTGGACGCAGGAGATTGTGCAGTTCGGGGCGCAGCCTTTCTCCGAAAGAAACTCGCGCTTCACGTCGGCCGTGGTGTAATCGGCCAGGGGAACGCCTGGATAGCCGCGCTGTTGCGAGCAGTAGTGCACCAGACCGTTTTCGCAGATGTAGAGATAGCGGCCACCCGCCCGGCAGCGCCAATGATTGGGCTCGCCATTCGCGATAGCCTCTTGGAAATGGTTGAAGCGCGAGTAGGAGCGTCGCGTAAGCTTGCGGACGCGATCCCAGACCTCGCGCTCTTTGCCTCCAAGCGGCTTCAGTTGCCCGCTTCCGTCGTGAATGATGCCGATGGTTGAGGAGAAACCGAGTGCTAGAGCACGCTGCGAGATGGTATACGCATCCTCCGGATGTGCAATGCCGCCACCCACCACAGAGTTAATGTTGACGTGAAACTCTGCATATTTAACCAGCATGCGGAGCTTAGCATCGAGAACCTTCAGGGACTTTTTCGATACCTCGTCGGGCTGGACGTTGTCGATGGAGATCTGCATGTGATCAAGGCCGGCGGCATTCAGGCGCTCGATGCGCTCAGGCATGAGCAGATATCCGTTGGTGATCATGCCAGCGATTGCGCCGCGGTGGCGGATGCGGGCGATAACGCGATCGAGATCGGGGTGGAGCAGGGGTTCCCCGCCCGAGATGGTGACGACCGACGTACCGAGGCGGCCTAGGTCATCGATCCGCCTCTCCATCTCCTCGATGTCGACCGGCTTGGAGGTCGTATCAAACTCGTTGCAGTAGGTGCAGGCAAGATTGCAGCGACGCATGGGCACGATGTGTGCCATGTACGGGTGGCTGGTGGAAGCAAGTGCCGAGCCGATGGAGCCGAGTTCCCGCAGACGCCGGGTGGCGCCGCGGATACGCCCGCGGACGGTCACTCTGCGGCTTTCACGTAGGTCTGTAGCGCTAGATATGTCGTTTGCCATGCCAACTCTAGTATAGATCTCTGCCAAGCCAACAGCTTGGAGAGGGTTTCGAAGAGGCTACGGCCTTGCGACCTTCTCATGTACCCTCATCCACAGTTCTTGGTTGCGCTGACCAAATCTGCCGCGCGCGCGAAGGGGTTCTCACTATGTTCAAGCGTTTGCTTCTGCTGTCCTGTGTGCTCGCACTCTGGACAGCACTTTGCAGCACGACGCGCGCTGCGGTAGCCAACGACGTTATGCCGAAGCCCTCATCGATTGTCGCCGGCGAGGGATCATTTGCCATCACTCCAGGTCTGAGCGTGGGTATCGATGGTGCGAGAAGTGCGCGTCTGGACGCGGCTGTGCTGCGGACACTGAAGCTCATGGAAGACAAAACCGGAGTGGCGCTGCCGCGCTCCATAGCACCAGACGCCACGACAGGAACGTTGGTCCTGAAAGTTGCAAGCAGCGGTCCGGCTGTACAGACGCTGGGAGAAGATGAGGCGTACAGCTTGGTTTCCACCGCCACCGGGGTCGTGATCGAAGCGGCGACCACGGTCGGCGCAATGCACGGTCTGGAGACGTTGCTCCAGTTGGCACAGCCGGTTGGGACAGCATACGAGATTCCCGCGGTTTCGATCCACGATGCACCGAGGTTTCGGTGGCGTGGGTTGATGATCGACTGCGGGCGGCACTTCGAGCCGGTAGACGTTCTCAAGCGTAACCTCGACGCGATGGCGGCAGTGAAACTGAATGTCTTTCACTGGCATTTGACCGAGGATCAGGGCTTTCGTATCGAAAGCAAGGTCTTCCCGAAGCTAACCGCGGTGGGGTCCGATGGGCTGTTCTACACACAGGAGGAAGCGCGGGAGGTGGTGCGCTACGCGGCGGACCGGGGTATTCGAGTTGTGCCGGAGTTCGAGATGCCGGGGCACTCGGCGGCCTGGCTGGTGGCGTACCCAGAGTTGGCGAGCGGGACTGTGCCGACGGGGATCCGGCGGCAGTTCGGCATCTCAGACACGGCCATCGATCCTACGCGGGAGGAGACATACACCTTTATCTCCCGTTTCCTGAAGGAGATGACGACAATCTTCCCGGACCAGTACGTCCATATCGGTGGGGACGAAACGCCGGCGCCGGATTGGAAGACGAATCCACGCATCGTTTCGTTCATGAAACAGCATGGTTTGGCTGACAATGAAGCGCTCCAAGCGTACTTCAACCAGAGAATTTCGAAGATTTTGTCGGGGTTGGATCGCAAGATGGTCGGTTGGGACGAGATTCTCAACCCGGCCCTGCCGAAGAGCATAGTGATCCAAAGTTGGCGCGGTGAGGCGTCGTTAGCAAAGGCGGCGCAGGGGGGGTACCAGGGGGTGCTGTCGGCGCCTTACTACCTGGACGCGATGAAGCCGGCCGGCGTACCTTATCTCGCCGATCCGATTCCGTCGGACACGACCCTGACGGCGGAGCAACAGAAGTTGATCCTTGGCGGGGAGGTCGCGATGTGGGCCGAGCAGCTGGACCAGCGCACGATCGACTCGCGTATCTGGCCGCGAACGGCGGCGATTGCGGAGAGGTTCTGGTCCACCCAGGGTGTGCGGGATGTGGACGACATGTATCGTCGGCTCCGGCCGGTGTCGCTTGAGCTGGAGATGGTGGGGACCCGGCAGTTGACGAGCGAGGGAGCGGGCCTCCGATTGCTGGCGGGAACAGACGATCCGGAGGCGATGTCCTCCATGTGGTGGTTTGCGGAGGCGTTTGAGCCGGTGAGCTTTGGGGAGCGCTACCAGCAGCAGCACACCTCTCAGCTGACGCCGCTGACGGGGTTTGTGGATGCTGTGGTGCCGGACCCGCCGATCCGGCATGAGCTGGAGCTGGCGGCCAAAGCGTTCCTGGCGGACCCGAAGGGAGCTGCCGAGGCGAAGCGGACCCTGAAGAACTTCTTTACTCGGACGGGGGCATCGGTGCCGAAGGTACGCGAGTTGATGGCGAACTCGCCTCGCCTGCAACCGATGCAGACGCGGCTGGAGCAACTGCCGGGGTTGACCCAGGCGGGCCTAGAGGCAGTGCAGTACCTGAGCACCGGCACGGCGGCGCCGGCAGGCTGGAGGAGCAAAGCGCTGGCCGAGATTGAGGCGGCGAAGAAGCCCTCGGCCATTGTGCGGATAACATTTCTTGAGCCGTTGACGGAGATGGTGAACGCGGTCCAGGACGGGCAGTAGAGCGCCTTGGAAGAGACGTCCCTCCCCCCCACTCGTTTGCGCAAAATCTTCGAACAAATGGACTTAAGTCCGGACCAAATGTATCCAAATGTCCTCTCGATAGCCCGGTACGCGTGACCGGAGGTGGTGCGCGGCGGGTGTCAGAGTTGTCGGTTGCGCCTTTGGCGCGCAACTTCCAGCTCCGGATACGGAACGGACGGAGAGAACCCGTCGAACGCCGGGCCCCTCCCAGGATAGAAGAGGCGAGGGGCGGGTTGCGCCACCCGAAGTGTGAACCGGCGCGAAGCGGATTGTGCATCCGATAAGGAATGGGGCGGATGCTGGTCGGGCTCGGGGCGGTGCTGATTGTGGTGGGGCTGCTGGTGATGATGGCGGGGCGGATTGGGCTGCCGCTCGGGCGGCTGCCCGGCGATGTGAGCTACCGCGGCAAGAACATGACGGTGTTTGCGCCGATTGGGACGTCGATCCTGCTGAGCGTTGTGTTGTCGCTGCTGCTGTGGGCCGTGTCCCATCTGCGACGGTGAGCGAGGATTTGTCATCGGGCTACCGGGTGGAGCTTAAAGACCCACCTCTCCGATGCGAGATCCAGGGTACCCTCGATTTTGCCTGAGCTGGTGCCACCCGCGACGTTGTCCTTTTCAGTTACCGCCCTGGTCTTTCCCGGGCGCCACATGGACACGCCCCTCTCCCAGGTTCCGCGATGCTCCAAGACGCCCTTTGTGGCCAGCTTGCGAAATCTCAACCCGCTACTCTGCCTTCTGTTTCAATGGGTTAGTGGAGGGTCTGGTGAACGCTACGATGGTATCCCCGAAGACGGCCGATTACGATTCAATCGCTGGGTTTTACAGCAAGCACTGGTGCAGTCATTACCACAAGGGCCTGACAGCCATGCTGGAGAGGGTGCTTCTCGCAGGCCTGCCGGGTGGCGCGCATGTCCTCGATCTCTGCTGTGGAACCGGCACTGTGGCGGGGTATCTTGTCGGTCGCGGCTTTGCCGTCACCGGCCTTGATGCCTCGGAGGAGATGCTGCGGTATGCCCGACAGGAGGTGCCACAGGGAGAGTACCTGGTCGCCAACGCGGAAGCGTTCCGTCTGCCATCCATGTTTGAAGCCTGTATCTGCACCTTTGACAGCCCGAGCTATTTTCTGGATGAGGATGCGCTGGTGAGGGTCTTCGCGAATGTTCACGGTGCGCTTCGGCCGAATGGCCGGTTTGTGTTTGACCTTAGTTTGGAGGCTGCGTACAAGAGCGAGTGGGGAAGGAGCTGTTCTATCGTCGACACCGACGAAGCGTGCTTCGTCCGGGGCACCTATGACGAGAGCGAACGTCTCGGCAGAACACTGATTACCACCTTTCAACGAAAGGACTCGTGGGAGCGCACCGATGTTGAGTTTGTTGCCCGCTGCCACCCGCCGGAAGACGTGCTGCGTGCGTTGACACGGGCAGGGTTTGCGGAGTGCACATGGTCTGACTCCGACCGGGAGGAGGATCTTCAGCGCGAACTTGGTCCAAGACGCGCATGTTTCGTGGCGACCAAGCGGTAGAGGCGCGAGAGGAGCGTTGCTACTTCGTGCCTGAGACAGGGCGTGTCCCTGAGGGGTCAAGCGGTCGGTCGGCCTGTGTTCGATCGAGGCGTGCGGGTGCGGCGCGCCCCTATGCTTCGCTGTACTTGGGGGCGGCTTGGAACTCCTCGCCGAGAAGCCACTCGATGGGGCGACTGGATAGAAGGCCTGCGAGCCGAGAGCCACGCCGAAGATCGTCCGGGCGCCTAGGAGTTGAAGCGGGCGAGGACGGGGACGGCGGAGGCCACATCCGGCTGGTCGGGGAGGGAGATGGCGGGGACGACAAGGTGAGACTTCCGTTTGGCGTCGGGGACGAGCGGAAGGGTGAGCTGGTGGTGATCGCGCATGAGCAGGAGGGGGACAGCGCGGCCTTTGCTCTCGTGCATCTCGCGCGACCACTCGCCTTCTGTGGAGACGGCGGCCTGATCGACGCGGAGGATGACGTCGCCCGCGCGGAGGCCGGCGGCGGCGGCTGGAGAGTTGGGCTCGACGCCGCGCACGAGGAGTCCGCCGCCGCCTTCGACACCGAAGAATTGGGCGAGCTGCGGGGTACAGGGCTCGAGCATGAGACCGGTATAGGGCGCACCGAGGACCGAGCCGAGGAGGTTGTGGGTGTGGCGGGAGGCATCCGCGAAGGGTGCGCCGTGGAAAAAGCCAAGGCTGGGTGGGTTGGGGGCATCGGCGCCGGTATCGACGGCGGCCGGTGCGGCGGATTGCGCGGCGATGTGTTGCTCCCAGGCGCGGCGCTCGACCTGCTGCCTTGTTTCGACCAGAGCGGAGAGGGTCATCTGCTGACCGTCGCGCAGGATAAGGAGGGAGACGGTCTGCCCGGGGGTGACGTTGTGCATGAGATGTTTGAGCTGCTCGTGCCCGCCGACGGCCTGACCATCGAACTGGAGGATGAGGTCGTGTTCGCGAAGACCGGCCTTGCCAGCCGGGCCGTCGTGATCAACGCGGATGATCTCGGCGCCGTGGGCGGTGCCGGCGGGCAGACTGGAGGCCTGTTCCTTGGAGGGGTCGCGGAGTTCGACGCCGAGGTATCCCTGATTTGCCTTCTTGCCTCCACTGCCGCCGCCAACATGCGAGGCGAGTGGCGCGGCAGAGGCGAGCATAGCGCTGAGAGATAGAGCGGCTATGACAGGTGCTGCAATCCGGAGTCTCCTGCCCATGCGCTGCGTCCTCACGACTGTGGCGGCCTTACTGGAGATCGTCCGAGCCCTGGAGGGCCTGGTAGCTGGCAGTTCGGATGTAGGGGTTCTGGTCCTGTGTAGAGACGGTTCGGAGGACCTGGCGCACGCTGGAGTCCTGCTGGACCGGGCCGAGCATCGCGATCGCCTGCTTGCGGATCGCGGGGCTGGAGTCGGACATCAGCGCTTCGAGGATGCCGTCGCGCACATGCTGGTCGTGATCGTTGACGAACCGTGCGAGACCCTGGAGCGCCTTGAGGCGGACGCCTGGATCCTTGTCGGCGCGGAGGCGCTCGAGCAGCGCGCCGCGGACGTCAGCGGAGTCATCCGGCGTGCCGCAGGCGTGGCCCTGCAGGCACTCGCTCGCGAGCAGGGAGACGGAGTCGGTGCGCACGGCGGAGGCATCGTTTGAGCGCATGCCGACCAGAAGGAGGCGGCGAATCTGGGGATCATCCAACGACCCTTCCATGACCTCCGGGACGATGCGGTTATAGTGCACCTGGACGAGGTCGGTGTTGGGCGTCTGGACGATGCCGCTGACGTTGGCGATGGCTCCCTGCTGCGTGTTGGTGACGACCACGGCGGGCGGCAGGTGCGGTGCATGGGCTAGCCGGTAGCGGAGGGTGAGGTCGCCGCCCAGAAAGCCGATGCCAAGAAGAAGAACGGCGAACGCGGGGGCGCCTTCGAGAAAGCCGAGCCAACGGAAGAGGTTGAAGCGAAGGCGCGTGCCGAAGCCGAAGCCGCCTTCCTCATCGAGTGCCTCATCGAGTCGTACGCGGCATTGCGCAAGGAGATTCGGGGAGGGCTCGACGACGGGCAATAGAGCGAGGTGCTCTTCAAGAAGACGAAGGTGGTCGTACTCCTGCCGACAGGCCTCGCACTCTGCGAGGTGCCGCTCGAGCCCTAAGACGAACTCATCCTCGAGCTCGCCGTAGAGTTGCCACACGATTTGTTTCTGTGCCCCGTCGCACTTCATTGGTCTGCTCCGTCCTGGCCTCGAAAGAGTTGTCGCTTTGGGAGGCGGCGGGTCGATGCCCGACGCTCTTCCTTGATCTTGCCTCCGGCAGAGTCCGGAGTTGCAGCCTTGGCAGCGCCCGAAGGATCAGGCGCGAAGAGGTGCCAGGTTGGCGCGCAGCTTGCGGGTTGCGCGGAAGAGGGTATTTTTTGCTGTTTCTTCGGTTGTGTTGAGCATTTCACCGATGGTTCGGAGCTTAAGGCCCTGGTAGTGTTTGAGTTCAAAGACGGTTCGCTCGCGGGGTGTGAGCTTGTCGAGCGCGGCGGCGATGCCGGCGGCCATCTCGCGGCGGTCGAGCTCGCGACCTGGGTCGGCCATGGAGCGGTCGTCGCGAACGCTGGCGAGCAGATCGATGGCTTCGCCGCTGGAGTCCATGAGGACGGCCGGATCTTCGCGGCGGCTCTTGCGGCGGCGCATCTGGTCAAGACAGAGATTGGTGACGATGCGGTAGAGCCAGGTGTAGAAGGAGCACTCGAAGCGGAAGTTGCCGAGGTGCCGGTAGGCCTTGAGGAAGGCCTCTTGGTGGACGTCTTGGGCATCCTGCTCGTTGCCGAGGAGATGGAGCGCAAGGCGGAGGACGCTGCCGTCGTAGCGGCGGACGAGCGAGTCGAAGGCGGCACGCTCTCCGCGCTGGGCCTGTCGGATGAGTTCGTCGTCCTCAAGCCGCTGTTGCGCGCGGGCTTCCATCTGCGCCGGGGTGAGGCGCGTGCGGGAGCCCGTTTGTGCCGCGGCTTTGGCCATTGCTGGCCTTGATTCTACCGCTTCGGAGGGAGCGCCGGGGCGCGCGAGCGCCCGACCAAAGGGAGTGATGCCGAGAGCCCGTTGTGCGAGTTCTGAACCGAGAGCCTGTGCCGCCATGTGAGACCTCACTCCGGAGTGAGCGAAAGCTGGACGCCTGGTGGTGGGTTCCGTCTCGCCCACGAGCGGAACGGACCGCCGACCGTCTTTCGAGATAGACCAAGCCCTGGCAGAAAGGTGAGCAAGAGGTGGCCGCGCTCTACACTGGGTGCAGCTATGCCACCACCACGTCCGCCTGCGCCCCGTCCCTCGCTCTTCTCCAGCCCCGATGACG
This sequence comes from Acidobacteriaceae bacterium, assembly GCA_965218895.1. GTDB lineage: Bacteria > Acidobacteriota > Terriglobia > Terriglobales > Acidobacteriaceae > Edaphobacter. Next base: position 63,007 of record CBDCMI010000013.1, read on the forward strand.
GACAACGGGGAGTGCCGGAGGGCGGAACGGCCGAGTGGATTACGGCACATTGCGACGGCGGCGCACGCGGCAATCCTGGGCCGGCGGGCTATGGCGTGGAGATCACGGACGCTCGCGGTGAGGTGGTGGCAGAGCTGAGCGAATTTCTGGGGATTTGCACAAACAATGTGGCGGAGTATTCCGGGCTGCTGGCGAGCCTGCAGTATGCGCTGGACCGGGGGCACCGGAGATTGCGGGTGATCTCGGACTCGGAGTTGATGGTGAAGCAGATTCAGGGCAAGTACAAGGTGAACTCACCGGACCTGAAGCCGCTGTGGCAGGAGGCGCGCGCGCGGATCGGTCGGCTGGAGCGATTTGAGATTGCGCATGCGCTGCGACACAAGAACAAGGCCGCGGACCGTCTGGCGAACGAGGCGATGGACCGAGGCATGCGGCGGGGGACACCGGCCGAGGTCAGACCGACGCTGCGGTCCGGTGAGGTGCAGTCTCTGGCCTTGCGGGCCGTGCCATATCCACGAGCTGCGGAGGCGCCGGAGAAGCCGAGGCGGATGGATCCGCTTGCCGAGTTGGCAGAGCCCGTGGCCGAGCAGACGGCGACTGGCAGGCCGGAGATGTTGCGCGGGATTGCCCGGGATGGTGTGATTCACATCCTGGGAAAGCACACTCTGCCGAATGGCTGCTTCGTGAAGATTATTCCGGAGTAGGCGCAGAGGGCCGTGCCTACCCCGGCGGCTCGTGCCTGGATTCAGGAGAGGACGGGAAGGTTGATGGTCTGGCCGACCTTGATGTGATCGGCGTCGATGCCGTTAGCCTTGGCGACCTCGGGATATTTGTTGGCGTTGCCGTAGAAGAGCAGACAGATGGCGCTCAGCGTGTCGCCAGACTTGATGGTTACCGGCTGCTCGGCGCCTCCGGTGGTGGCGATCTCGTGGTGTAGATCGGCGTAGGTGGGGTCGCACTTCTTGATGAGATCCCAGATCCGGTTAGCCATGACGGAGCTGGGTACTTCACCCTTGAGGAGAAGCTTGCCCTGGTCATCGAGGGAGGTGCCGTCGAGTTTGGCTCCGAAGGGGGCGAATTTACTGAAAGCGTCGAGGACGGGCTGGTATTTCTGCTTGAGTTGGTCGAGGTCTGCCATGTGTCTTCTTTCTCTACCTGGGGTGCTGTGGCTGAAATGCTGTGGCTGGGATGTGAGGGCTCCGCCTTAAAGTATGCGGCCGAGAACGGACTGAAGGAGGCCAGCGTGGTCCTGAACCGGGACGCCTGTCGGTTGGCCCTGCTGATCGATTTGGCCACCTTGGGCGAGGTGGTGCATGAGGATGGGCAGAGCGATTGCGAGGCCACCCTTAACCATGGTGGGGGAGAGGCCGGTGCGTTGAGCGACTTGATCGATAAGGCCAGTGCCGACGCCTTGTTGCACCTGCTCCGGAGAGGCGGGTGCGGTTTGCCCTTGTGTCCACTGCTGGACGAGGCCACCCATACCGTTTTGCTGGAAGGACTGGGCAAGACCGGCCAAGCCACCCGGCTGCTGCTGCACGGCCTCCATGAGACCTCCGGCCGCCTGTGCGTTCGGGTTGCCCATATGCTGTGCCGCGTTTGTGAGTGAATCGAGAAGCCCCATAAATTTCCCTCCGCGGCCGCGTAGCGGCCCGCCACAGAATAAGTGACCTCCTGTGCGTTCAAGGTTGCTTTGGGAGCAGGTTAATTGGACATTTCACCAGAGCATCGGATTGGGGCGACTTGTCGCGATCGAGGTGGAAGGCCGGAGTTTGTTGTTACGCACCGGCCGCGAGTTCCGCCTTGAGGAGGTCGGAGACGACAGACCCCTCGGCGCGGATGCCGCTCGCCAGGATGCGTTGTCGAACCACCCGCATGGCGGGGCCGATGTCCTTGGGACCGGGGCGCTGGCCGCCGGCGTCCTTGGCTAGGTGCTGGAGGGCGCCGTGGATGATGGCGCGGATCTCGTCTTCGCCGGCGGCCTGGGGCATGTAGATCTCGATGAGGGCGATCTCGGCGACTTCTTTCTCGGCGAGCTCGGGGCGGTTGCCCTTCGTGAACTGCTCGGCGGAGTCGCGGCGCTGCTTGATCATGGTGGTGAGGACGGCTTGCTCCTCGGCTTCGTCGAGCGGGGAGCGTTTGTCGATCTCCTTGTTTTTGAGGGCGCTTTTGACCATGCGGAGGGTGGTGAGGCGGGTTTCGTCCTTTGCCTTCATGGCTGCCACGATGTCTGTCTGGAGTTTTTCGCCGATGCCCATTGGTGCTGTTCCCTTCCCTGCTGTCTGCCTCTCCATCATAGAGCGGGAGGGCGCCGCAGGCGTGGCTACAATAGAGGGATGATCCGGAAGACACGGTTGTTTACGCCTGGCCCGACGCCTTTGCTCCCTGCCGCGCAGTTTGCGATGGCGGCTGCCGACATCCATCACCGCACGCCGGAGTTTCGGGCGATGTTTAAGCGGGTGCTGGGGCAGTTGAAGGAGTTTGTGGGGACCACGAACGACGTGATTCTGCTGTCGAGCTCGGGGACGGGCGCGATGGAGGCGTCGATGTCAAACCTGACGTGCCCGGGGGACAGAATTTTGGTGCTGTCGGCCGGTAAGTTCGGCGAGCGGTGGACGGCGCTGGGCAAGGCGTTTGGGTGCGAGGTGGATGTGGTGAGCGCGCCCTATGGCGAGACGTTTTCGCTGGACGCGGTGAAGGCGGGGTTGCGGCTGGAGACGCGCGTGGTGTTTATGCAGGCGACCGAGACCTCGACGGGCGTGCGCCACTGTGTGCCTGGGGTGGCGAAGCTGCTGAAGGATGTCGGCAGTGAGGCGCTGCTGGTGGTGGACGCGATCACGGGGCTGGGCACGACGCACTTCGACATGGACGGGTGGGGTGTGGACGTGATGATTGGCGGCTCGCAGAAGGCGGTGATGATTCCGCCGGGGCTGAGCTACCTGGCGGTGAGCGAACGGGCGTGGGACCGGATGGAGGCGGCCTATAATCCGCGGTACTACTTTGACCTGCGCAAGGAGCGGAAGAACGCGAAGAATGGCGAGTCGGCATATACGCCGGCGGTGGCGCTGATCGCGGGTCTGGGCGCGGCGCTGGACTGGATTGCGGCGCAGGCGGGCACGGCGGAGGCTCCGGCGGGCTCGCTGGCCGAGGGCCGGACGATGCTGGTGGAGAACGCGGAGACAGTGGCCGCGATGACGCGGGCGGCGGTGCTGGCGCTGGGCTTTACGCTGTTTGCGCCGGACGCGCCGGCGGCCGCGGCGACGGCTGTGGTGCCGCCGAGCGGTGTGGACTCCGGGCTGATTGTGAAGGAGTTGAAGAGCCGGTTTGGGGCGGTGATCACGAACGGGCAGGGCGAGATGAAGGGGCAGATCTTTCGGGTCGCGCACCTTGGGTTCTTCGACTATATGGATACGATCGCGCTGATTGGGGCTTTGGAGCAGGTGATGGTGAAGAGCCTGCCGCAGCTGGGCAAGGGCTTTGGCGACGGGCTGGTGGCAGCGCAGAGGGTGTATGCGGAGCGGTCGCAGACGGCGGTGGCCGAGGCTCGGTGCCTCTGCGGGCGGACGGATGCCTGCTGCTCGATGCAGCAGCCTGGGTTTGGCGCGGGCGGCGACCGCACGGTGCCGGAGGAGGCTGGGCGCGAAGATGATCCGCGGACGAAGCATGAGGTAGTTGGTGCCTAAAGCCTGCCGGTGATGAACGAGCCCTCCTGCACGGAGGGCTTTTCTTCGCGTGCTCGAAGTAGACTAGGGGGACGATGAAGATTGTTCTTGCCGAGAAGGTTTCCGCGTCCACGTTGGCTGTGTTGAAGGAAGAGCCGGGCTGGGTGGTTGTGACTGCCGACCAGATGAAGGGTGGGTTGGCGGCCGAGGTAGCGGATGCGGATGCGCTGGTGGTGCGGAGCGCGGTGCAGGTGGACGAAGCACTGCTGAGCCAGGCGACGAAGCTGCGGGTGGTGGGACGGGCGGGCGTGGGTGTGGACAACATCGACATGGCGGCGGCGACGCGGCACGGCGTGGTGGTGATGAACACGCCGGGGGCGAACGCGGTGGCGGTGGCGGAGCTGACGTTGGGGCTGATGATCGCGATGGCGCGCAAGGTGGCGATGGCGAACGCGACGATGCACGCGGGCAAGTGGGAGAAGAAGCAGTTGCAGGGGACGGAGCTGCGCGGCAAGACCCTGGGGATTGTGGGGCTGGGACGGATTGGGCTGGAGGTGGCGCGGCGGGCGCGGGCGTTTGGCATGGAGCTGATTGGGTACGACCCGTTTGTGGCGCCGGTGATTGCGCGCGAGAACGGGGTGACGCTGGTGCCGATCGACGAGTTGTACCGTGAGTCGGACTACCTGACGCTGCATGTGGGTCTGACCTCGCAGACGGAGGGGATGGTCAATAAGCAGTCGATCGCGATCATGAAGCCGGGGATACGGATTGTGAACTGCGCGCGCGGCGAGTTGATTGTGGATGAGGCGCTGGCGGAGGGTCTGGCGAGCGGCAAGGTGGCTGGGGCGGCGCTTGATGTGTTTCGCACGGAGCCGCTGAAGGAGTCGCCGTTTTTTGCGTTGGAGACGGCGATGTTGTCGCCGCACATCGGCGGGTCGACGGATGAGGCGCAGGAGGCGATCGGGATTCAGCTGGCGCGGCAGGTGCGGGACTATTTGAAACTGGGCGTGGTACAGAATGCGGTGAATGTGCCGTCGCTCTCGCGCGAGGAGTACGAGGAGATGGCGCCGTATGTCGAGATGGCGGCGTGCCTGGGGCAGTTTCTGGCGTACAGCACACCGGGCAACCTGGAGAACATCCAGGTTACATATTCGGGGCGGATCGCGCAGGGCAAGACGGAGTTGATTCGGAACGCGGCGCTGGCGGGGATCTTTGCGGCGACGGATGCGGACGGGGCGAGCGGGGTGAACCGGATCAACGCGGCGGAGGTGGCGAAGGAGCGCGGGGTCCGGGTGCAGGAGGACCGGAAGGAGATGGTTTCGGGGGGCGCGGGGAGTGTGTTGAAGCTGGTGCTTCAGGCTTCGGAGAGTGACACGTCGGGGTCTGCGACGGTGCTGCATGGGAACTCGCCGCGGCTGCTGACGCTGGATGGGGTGGATATCGAGGCGCCGCTGCAGGGGACGCTGGCGGTGATTCGAAACCACGATGTGCCGGGGGTGATTGGGCGGATTGGGACGGTGTTGGGGGAGCAGGGGTTAAATATTGCGAACTTTGCGCTGGGACGGGCGATGGGGCGCGGGGCGGGGTCGCAGCGGGTGCCGCAGGGGCAGGCGCTGGCGGTGGTGCAGATTGATGCGCCGTCGCGGGCGCAGGCGATGGCGGCGGTGGAGTCGTTGAAGAAGATTGAGGCGGTGGCGAGCGCGCGGCTGGTGGAGTTGGGCGGCCGGTAACTCCCCCGGCTCGTTGTGCGACGGAAGTAGCGGCGACTGCCAGGCAGAGCACGATGGACGCGGGTGGATCGCGCGAGCGAAGTCCCTGCTGAAGCAACGAGGTGCGTGACAGCTGTGTACGGCCCGGGTGACGATAGACTGGACGGTGTAGAGGACTGAGACGCGATGCCGCTTTATGAGTATGAATGCCAGGAGTGCCACCGCCACACGGAGCGGCGGCAGAAGTTTTCTGACCCTGAGATAACGGAGTGTCCGCACTGCGGAGGGCGGCTGGAGCGGGTGATCACGGCGCCGGCGTTTTCGTTTGCGGGCGGGGGCTGGTACAAGGACCTGTATTCGTCGGCCAAGCCTGGGGGTTCGGGCGCGGGTGGCGCAGCGGAGGCGCCGGCCGCGGCTGCCGGCGAGACCAAGTCGGCGGGTGGCGGGGAGAGCAAACCGGCCGCGACACCGACGGCTGCTCCCGCGACAGCAGCCCCAGCCCCAGCCGGTTCTTCGGGCGGCGAAAAGAAGTAGCTATTGCCCGGTGTTGGGGCTGGGTGGGACTTTCTCCCCTTCGCGCCGCGCCTCGGAGAGGCCGATGGCGATGGCCTGCTTGGGATTGGTGACCTTTTTCTTGCTCTTGCCGATGGTGAGCTTGCCTTCCTTCATTGCCTTCATCTCCCGCTCGACATCTTTGCTTGCGCCGGGAGAGTATCTGCGGCCAGAGTTTTTCTTGGCTTGGGATTTCTTCGCGGTCGTCGTTTTGGCTGGCGCTCTCGCCGCGGTGGGCTTTCTCGCTGCGCTCTTCTTGGATGGCGCCTTCGTTGCGGCGGATTTGGCGGTTGAGGATCTCTTTGCGGTGGTCTTGGGTGCCGCTTTGGTCGAGGTCTTCTTGACCGGAGCTTTCTTTGCTGCCGACTTCTTTCCTGAAGCTTTCTCTGCTGTCGCCATGTGTGGAGTCTCCGTGGTCTGTGGACGGACGAGGCCAGCATAGACGCGGGTTGATTGCAGTGTGTGGGTGTAATCGGGGCAGTGCCTGAAGAGTTATGAGGTGGGCCCGGCGGGGCGTCTGGGACGGCGGGCCAAGTGCGTGATGAGAGCGACCGCGAGGAGGGAGCCGGTGAGCACAAGGCCGAGTTCGACCCAGTGGCGATCGCTGGGCAGGCGGCTGAGCTTGCCCTCTCGCCAGGCTTGCTGGGTCTGGGTGATGTCCTGAGCCAGGCCGGGGATGGTGATCGAAGCGGGATCGGTGGTGGGGAGCGAGCCGAAGACGCGCTCGGGCTGTGGCGCGGCGCCGGAGCGGTCGTTGGGGATGGCGCGGAGGAGGGCGTTGACCTCGGCGTCGCGGGGATCGTCGAAGAGGCTGGCCTCGACTGTGTTGGGGAAGAGCGTGGTGTGGCCGGTCATGCGCTGCTCGATGGCGGAGACGGCATCCTGGCAGACGCCAAGGGCGTAGTAGCCGCCGAAGGGGAGCTTGGGTCGGGCGACGTGCTGGTGGACGTAGGCGACGACCATGGCGGCGGTGAGACGGGTGACCTCAACGGCATCGGCGCCGGTGTATTGGTGGGCGAAGCGGCCGAGGACCCAGGGTTGGTTGAGCTCGTCCATGGTGCGGAACTCGGCGTGGCCATCGATGCCGAAGTAGAAGGCGACGTCGGCGTTGACCTGCGGGCCGCGGATGTGCCACTCGTACTCGGCGTGGGCGACGGGCAGGAGCAGCGGGCGAAGCGTGCCGGGCACGCGCAGGCGGGTATCGACCCAGAACGGCATCATGACATCACGGCCCTGGTCGTGCAGGTGGCCGAAGTTGGCGAAGTAGCGGGCGTCGCGGACGACCACCGTATGACCGGTCTGTTGGAGCGCGCGGACGAGGTCTTCGGGAGTGGCGGCGGAGAGGGCGCCGAGATTGGCGGCGGCGCGGCGGGCGTCTTCTGGTCCGTCGAGGTTGAGGCCGTTGACGCTGAGGCGGTTGAGCAGCTGCGCGAGGCGCAGGCTGGCGGCGTGCTCGGGGGCGAGCTGTGGGTCGGGGCCGTCGCCGCTGATGATGCCGTTGCCGAGGTCCTGTAGGTCGGGGGTGAAGGCAGGGCCGGTTGCAGGCTCGGCGAGGTCGATCTGGGCGGGTTGATCGAGGGCTAAGGAGCCGACGTTGAGATAGCGTGCGACCTCCTGGGCGGAGGGCTGGCGGGAGAAGTTGGGCTGGGTGTCGGCCGCGATGGAGGACTTGGAAGAGATGTGCGGGAGCAGATGTTCGGCGACGTGGACCGTGGGTGTGATCTCGCCCATGGTCCAGCCGGGGAAGCGATTGAGGCGCTGCCAATCCTTGCCAAGGATGAGGGTGCGAAGGCGGTCGAAGAGCTTGGGGGTGAGGAGGGCGGGACCGTTTTTGGCGCCGGTGTTGAGCCGGGCAAGAAGAGCTTCCGTGAAGCCCGGCTGCGCGCTGAGGCGCTGCATGGTGGTGGAGAGCAAGACGGTGTTGGGCGGCATGGGGGCGGTGGGCGGGGCGGGGCGAAGTGCAGCGCAGCCGGCGAGGACGAGCGCGGCCGATGTGACAAGGAGGAGGCGCGACGAGAGGCGGGCGCGAGGCATGGCTTTCTGTTGTACTCCACGCGGGCGCGGGACGGCTAGGCGAGAGGGCCGAGGGCGTCGAGCTCCTGGGCGACAAGCTGATTGAGCAGGGCGGGGTTGGCCTGGCCCTTGGAGAGGCGCATGACCTGGCCGACGAAGAAGGCGGCCACGGTCTTTTTGCCGCCGCGGTATTGCTCGACCTGCTTGGGGTTCGCGGTGATGATCTCGTCGATCATGGCTTCGAGGGCGGCGGTGTCGGAGATCTGCTGGGGGCGCTCGCGCTCGTAGACGGCGGGAAAGTCTTCGTTGTTGGCGAAGGCGGTGTCGAGGAGGCCTTTCAGTTGTTTGGAGGAGAGTTCGCCGGACTCAAGGAGGTCGGCGGCCGCGACGACGCCGGCGAGGGTGACGGGGGAGCTTTCGAGCTCGAGCGAGGCGGCGCGGAGGCGCGGGGTGAGCTCGCTGGTGAGCAGGGCGACGACGCGGCGGGGGGATTTGGCGAGCTTGGCGGCGGTCTCGAACTGATCGGCGAAGCTGCGCGAGGCGGTGAGGGTGGCGGCGTCCTGCGGGGCGATGCCGTAGTCGGCGATAAGGCGGGCGCGGCGGGCCTCTGGGAGTTCGGGCATGGCCTCGAGGATTTCGGCCTGCCAGGCGGGGTCGACGACGAGGGGCGGGAGGTCGGGCTCGGGGAAGTAGCGGTAGTCGTGGGCCTGCTCCTTGGAGCGCATGGAAACGGTGCGGCCTTCGGCGTTGTTCCACAGGCGCGACTCTTGGGTGACGCGGCCGCCGTCTTCGAGGATGCCGATCTGCCGCTCGATCTCGTACTCGAGCGCGGCGCGGATGTAGCGGAAGGAGTTCACGTTTTTAACTTCGGCCTTGGTGCCGAACTGGATGGCATCGCGGAGCATGACGCTGACATTGGCGTCGCAGCGCAGCGAGCCCTCTTCCATGTTGCAGTCGCTAACGCCGGTGTAGAGGAGGATCTCTTTGAGGCGGGTGAGATATTCGAAGGCCTCGTCGGGGGTGCGGAGGTCGGGCTCGGAGACGATCTCGACGAGCGGCGTGCCGCAGCGGTTGAGGTCGATGTAGGTGCGGGAGCGGGAGTCGGGGAAGCCATCGTGGAGGCTCTTGCCGGCGTCTTCTTCGAGGTGGAGGCGGGTGATGCCGATGCGCTTGGGGTTGCCGCTGGCGTCGGGGACGGTGATGGCGCCGTGCTCGGCGATGGGCTTGTCGAACTGGGAGATCTGGTAGCCCTTGGGCGAGTCGGGGTAGAAGTAGTTCTTGCGGGCGAAGACGCTGTGTTGGTTGATTGTGCAGCCGATGGCGCGAGCGGCGAGGACGGCGGCCTCGACGGCGCGACGGTTGAGCACGGGCAGGGCGCCGGGCAGGCCGAGGCAGACGGGGCAGGTGTGGGTGTTGGGTTCGCCGCCGTAGCGATTGAGACAGCCGCAGAAGGCCTTGGTTTCGGTGAGAAGCTGCACGTGGACCTCGAGGCCGATGACCGGCTGGTATTTGGCCAGGACCTCAGGGGAGAGTGCGGTGTGGGTGATCATGAGTGGGACTCTTCTGCATCGGGAGTGGGCACGGTGTCGTTCAGGAACATGACATAGTGGATTTCCGCTTTGTCGGTAAGGAGGATACCAGGGCCGGGTACTTCGACGGCTTCGCCCTGGTCGGTAATCCAGGCAGCTTGTTCGAGGAAGAGGGAGCGTTCGGCCGCCTTATCGGAGTAGCGGCTGAGCCATCCACGAACGACGCGGCCGTCGGCCAAACCGACCTGCACCGTGCCTCCGAGTGTGTAGAAGACATTATTCCAAACGGATTCGCCGCCCGTGCGCTGGGTGAGTTTCCATGACCGCAGAAGACGGAGCAAGCCATCCTTGGAGCGGAGCGAGCCCCAGCAGAGCCCCAAAACGATGGTGAAGGCGGTGAGAAGGGCGACACGGCCACGGTGAATATTGACGGTGTACTGCGGCGCTCCGGCAACGGTAGGAAGCATGCGCCATTCCAGGGGAAGAGCGGCGCCGAAGCAGATGATGTAGAACGCGTAGAGGAAGAAGCTAAGAATCAGAGCTTCGATGATCCGCTCAAGTTCCGTCTGCTCGCTTGGGCTGCTGAGAGCCCGTGCGACGCGGGCGCTGAGAAAGCCAGGAAGCAATACAAAGAGGGCGAAGATGGCCTGCAGGCCCTGCGGCATGGCTCTACTTGGCCTGCTTCGTGGGCGCCGGTGGAACGCGAACGGGAGCTGGAGGTCGATAGTTGGCCGGTGCTGAGGGTTTCACCCCAGAGTCGCGGGTATAGACCGGTTTTGTTCCCACTCTCTGCACCGATGCATCGCTCATGCTTTCGATCTCCGATCTGATTATAGCTTCAGCTTGCTTGGAAGCTGGCGTGCAATGATGCGTTTAGGTCCATCTCTCCCAAAGGGTTCTCGCATGGCAATTCGGCTTCGACGTCGTAGGCAGACGGAATCGCAACCGCAGGAGGCGCAGAAGAACCTGGCGCGGCCGAGCGCGCGGGAGATCTTTGAGCAGGTGGCGCAGAACGCGCGCGATGAGCTGAAGCGGCCGATGTTGGCGTTGGCGTTTTCCGGCTTTGCGGGCGGAATCTTTATGGGTCTTACGGCGCTCGGAAACGCGATCGTGCTGGCCATGCTGGGCGATTCGGCGAAGATCCAGGTGGTGGCGAAGATGCTGTACCCGCTCGGGTTCATCGTGGTGATCCTGGGACGCGCGCAGCTGTTCACCGAGAACACGCTCTACCCGGTGGCGCTGGTGCTGGCGGAGAAGCGGCACTTCTGGAAGACCATGCGGCTGTGGTTTACCGTGCTGCCCGCCAATGTGCTTGGGGCGTTTGCCTTTGCCGCGCTGGCCACCCTGACGGAGGCGATCAACCCGCACGTGATCTATGCCCTGGCGCATCTCGGAGCGGAGTCCGTGCAGCGCAATGCGGCCGGCATCTTCTGGTCTGGCGTGATGGGCGGATGGATCATTGCCACGGCCGCCTGGCTGGTGTCGGGATCGCACTCGATCACAGGCTCGGTGATGATCATCTGGATGCTGACGTTTGTGGTGGGCATGGGGAACTTCGCGCACTGCATCGCGGGTTCGGGCGAGGTGTTTGCCGCGGTGCTGACCAGGCAGATTCCCTGGTCCAGCTTCCCAGCGTGGTTCTTTCCCGCCGTGATGGGGAACATCTGTGGCGGTGTGGGCATGGTGACGCTGCTGGAATACGGCCAGGTGATGACGGGGACCACGATCCGCACGGGAAACGAGGAGGAGACCTCGGCGGAGGATCGGGCAACGTAGACAGCTCGCACTCTGCCGAAACCGCGTCCGTTAGAAGAGCGGCGCTTAGAGGCTCGACCCAGGGAGAAGAAGGCATGTCAGAGACAGCGAGGATCGTGCGGTTTCACCAGTTGGGTGGGGCCGATGTGATGCAACTGGAAGCCGTGCCGCTGCCGCAGCCGGGCCCCGGCGAGGTGCGGCTGCGGGTTAGGGCGATAGGTCTGAACCGCGCCGAGGTCGTCTTTCGCAAGGGGCAGTACATGGTGCAGCCAACCCTGCCGTCGAAGCTGGGCTATGAGGCTTCGGGCACCGTGGAGGCCGTGGGCGAGGGCGTGGACCAGGGTCTCGTCGGACAGGTGCGATCAACTGTGCCGGCGTTCGATATGGGCCGATACGGTGTCTACGGCGAGGTGGCGATCGTGCCGGCGGAGGCCCTGGCGGCCTACCCGAAAGACCTCTCGTTTGAGCAGGGCGCGAGCATCTGGATGCAGTACGTGACGGCATGGGGCGCGCTCGTGCACCTGGGCGGTATGCGAGCGGGAGACTTTGTGGTGATTCCCGCGGCCAGTTCGTCGGTTGGCCTGGCAGCCATCGAGCTGGCGAGGGCGGAGGGCGCGACGCCGATCGCGCTGACGCGCACGAGCGCAAAGCGGAACGATCTGCTGGAGTTTGGGGCGACCCACGTCGTGGCCAGCGAAGAAGAGAATGTTCGCGCGCGAGTGATGGAGATCACCGGAGGGGAGGGAGCGCGGCTGGTGTTCGACCCAGTGGGCGGACCACTGTTTGAAGACCTGGTCGCGGCGACGGCGGAGCACGGGACGATCTTTCTCTATGGCGCGCTGTCGCGAGAGCCGACGCCGCTTCCGCTGTTCGGCGTTCTGAGCAAGCACCTGACGATCCGCGGATATACGTTGTTCGAGATCACGCCCGTGCCGGAGACACGCGAGGCGGCTGAGCGGTATGTCTTCGAGAACCTGGAGAGCGGGGCGTTGCAGCCCAAGATTGCGAAGACGTTTCCGCTGGAGGAGATCGTCCAGGCGCAGCAATACATGGAGTCGAACGAGCAGATCGGCAAGATCGTCGTCACGGTGCCGTAGGCGCAGCTCGCGGCAGCGGTGATGTGGTTCACATAGCCTGTCCGGGCAGCTTTACGACACAGAACGTCGGTTCTAGCGTTTGTCTCGTACGAATATCTGCCCGCGAGTCAGACGCCTCCCCCCTGACATGCTTTCACACGCGCGGGGAGGTGACCTGCGCGCAAGGGACGCGCTGTGATACCGTGCCCGATTGTGGAGGCTTTTCAATGAAGTGTGTTTTCAGCTTGTCGCTGATGGTCAGCGCCGTTTTGTTCCAGCCCGTTTGGGCTGTTGCCCAGCAGTCGGAGAACCGCGGTGTTGCGCCCACAGCAGCGGAACTCAAGGCCGCGGCCGTTCCCCCGACTGATGCTGTGTGGTGGAAGCACGCCTCGATCAATGAGATTTATCCCCGGAGCTTTCAGGACTCGAACGGCGATGGCATCGGCGATCTGAACGGGATCACGCAACGAATGAATTACCTGCAGCAGACCGGCTTCAATGCGATCTGGATTGCGCCGATGTATCCCTCGCCGCAGGTCGACTTCGGCTATGACATCTCGGATTACGAGTCGGTTGATCCGCAGTACGGCACGATGGCGGACTTTGACAAGCTGGTCGCTGCGGGCAAGGAGCACAACATTCGTGTGATTCTGGACATGGTTCTGAACCACACCTCGGACAAGCACAAGTGGTTCCTCGAGTCGGCGAGTTCGCGGACCAACCCGAAGGCTGACTGGTACGTGTGGAATGACGGCGTCAAGGCGAGTGCGCCGGGCGTGACGGCCTACCAGAAGAGGTTCGAGCACGACGGCATGGTGCCGCCCAATAACTGGGTCTCAGGCTTTGGCGGATCAGCGTGGGAGTGGGTTCCGGCGCGCAAGCAGTTCTACTACCACATGTTTTACAAGCAGCAGCCGGATCTGAACTGGCGCAATCCCGCCGTTGAAAAGGCCATGTTCGACTCCATGCGTTTCTGGTTGGATCGCGGCGTCGCCGGCTTCCGGCTGGACGCGATTCCGACACTGTTCGAGGATCCGCAGCTGCGCAACAATCCGGAGACCGGCGGCACCAACGCGCAGGGCGATCCCAACACCAAGGATCTCTATACCGATAACCTGCCGGAGGTGCACGACGTGATCCGTCGCATGCGCGCCATGGTGGATTCCTACCCCGGCAACCGTGTGCTGATCGGTGAGACCTATCTGCCGAACACGGCGGAGCTGAGCAAGTGGTACGGCGGTGCAAAGCTGAACGAGCTGCAGCTTCCGATGGATATGCTGATCGGCTTCGGCAACCGACCGAAAGGCAGCGAGGCGCTGGACCCGCGCTACTTCCGGCGCTACATCACCGAGGTAGAGACGCAGGTGAACGGCGCGCAGCCCCTGCTGGTCTTTGACAATCACGATAACCCGCGTTCCATCACGCGCTTCGGCGATGGAGACCACGACATGGAGATTGCCAAGCTGATCGCGGCGATGCTCTATACCACGCGCGCGACGGCGTTGACGTACTACGGCGCGGACATCGGCATGCCGACCACACCTCCGACGCGCAAGGAAGATGTTAAGGATCCTATCGGGATCACCGGATGGCCGAAGGAGAAGGGCCGCGACGGCGAGCGGACACCGATGCAGTGGACGCCGGGGCCGCAGGCTGGTTTCTCGACGGACCCCCACACCTGGCTGCCGATCGCTCCGGACTACAAGACGGTCAACGTGGAGACCGAGTCGGGGGAGCCGAACTCGTTGCTTAACTGGTACAAGGAGCTGATGCGGCTACGGAGTGACATCCCCGCGCTGAAGTTTGGCGGCATGGTCATGCTCGATACGGAGAACCCGCACGTGCTCTCGTACCTGCGGACCGCTCCGAACGGATCGGCGCCGGTGGTTGTGTCCATCAACATGAGCAAGGAACCGCAGACTGTGTCGTTCGACCTGACGCCGGACGAGATCAAGGGCAAGGCAGTCAAGACGCTGGCTTCTACCAGTGCCTCGCTGCAGGGCGCAAACTCGCTTGAAAAGGTAGCGCTGCCACCGCTCACGGCGTGGGTTGCCCAGGTACAACCGTAGCGGTTTCAAAAGCGCGCGCGGATCCGGCCGGCCCCGGCCAGGCGCGCGCCAAACACGGCAAGAAAGCGCCGGAGAGCGTGGAGAGAGCATGAGTTCGGACAAGACAAAGGCAGCGTGGCTGCTGGGCAAGAGTGCCCTGACCGGCGCGCTTGGTGGGCTACTTTTTGGCTTCGATACTGCGGTGATCGCGGGAGTGACGCATTCGCTGCAGCTGCACTACGCACTTTCTGAAGGGCAGAAGGGCTTCACCGTCGCGATCGCGCTCTACGGAACGGTGCTCGGCGCGATCTTCGCTGGCCCGCTTGGGCAGCGACTGGGCAGCCGATCGGCGCTGCGCATCATGGGTGTGCTCTATGTGCTTTCGGCGGCCGGCTGTGCGTTCGCCGGACCTTGGTGGACCTTTCTTGCCTTTCGCTTTCTGGGCGGCCTAGGCATAGGTGGCTCCTCCGTGCTTGGTCCGGTGTACATCGCGGAGCTGGCGCCGGCCAAATGGCGCGGACGTCTGGTCGGTCTGTTTCAGATCAACATCGTAGTCGGCATCCTGCTCGCATATCTTTCGAACGCAATCGTCGCGCACTTCAACTTCGGCCTTATCGAATGGCGCGTCGATCTAGGCGTGGCCATCCTCCCCGCGTTGTTCTTTCTTTTGCTTCTCCTTAGTGTTCCGCAAAGCTCGCGTTGGCTGGTCACACAGAATCGGATCGACGAGGCACAAGTCATCCTGGCGCGGATGGGCTCGCCCAACTCGAAGGCCGAAGTTGACGCGATGGTCGTCGCAATGCAAGCAGAGAGCGGCGCGCATGACTCTCTGTTCGCCTCGCGCTATAAGCTGCTGATCTTTCTCGCTATCTCCATTGGGCTTTTCAATCAACTGTCCGGCATCAACGCGGTCCTTTATTACCTGAACGACATCTTCGCCAGCGCCGGCTTTTCGTCCGTCTCGAGTGCCTCGCAGGCTGTGTATATCGGCCTGGCGAACCTGGTTGCGACGTTGCTTGGCATCTCGATCATCGATCGTGTCGGTCGCAAGCCTCTTCTTCTCACGGGGGCGATCGGCACCGGGTTGGCTTTGGCGGGCGTTGCTTGGGTCTTCGCGACCAAGTCGCACCTCCCATGGCTGCTGTGGTTCCTAATCGCGTTTATTGGCTTCTTCGCTCTCTCGCAGGGATCGGTAATCTGGGTGTATCTCAGCGAGGTCTTTCCGACCAACGTGCGTTCCAAGGGACAGAGCCTCGGCTCGTCGTCCCATTGGATCGCAAACGCACTGATCGCACAGTTCTTTCCTCTGGTGGCGGCGCACTCGCGCGCCCTTCCCTTTGTCTTCTTCGCCACCATGATGGCGGTTGAGTTCTTGGTTGTGCTGTTCGTCTATCCAGAGACGAAGGGCCACTCCCTGGAAGCTATGGGGCAACATCTCGGGCTGCACTGAGTTCCTTACAGCGCGCGCTCCCGTAAGGTAAACAGATGCCTTTGGACCAAGCAGTTGACCTTGTGGGTGTGGGCCTGAATGCGGCCGACACGGTGATTCCCCTCACACGCTATCCGCGGCGAGGCTCCAAGGTCGAGTACACCACGTGGTCAACCTCCCTCGGTGGACAGGTCGCGACAACAGTCGTGGCGTGCCAGCGATGGGGTCTCCGCACACGATACGTTGGCAAGTTGGGCGACGACCACGCGGCACAACAGCATGTGCACGCCTTTCGTGAGCATGGCGTGGACGCACGGCTCGTGCACGTGGAAGCGGCAGGCAGCTCGCAATCTCTCATTTTGGTGGACGCCGACGGCGAGCGCACGGTGCTCTGCCGGAGAGACGAGCGCATGACCCTCCAACCGGAGGAACTGCAGCGCGAGTGGGTGACCCGAGCGCGGGCGCTCCACCTTGACGGGCACGACACAGCCGCCGCGCTGCAGGCGGCGCAGTGGGCGCGCGAGGCTGGCGTACCCGTCGTCGCGGATCTCGACGAGGTCTACCCTGATCTCCCCGCGCTCCTCCAGTTAGTGGACTACCCGATCGTGAGTCGCGACTTCCCTTCCCGGCTCACCGGCGAGGCCGATCTGGAGTGCGCCCTGCAGCGCATGCACGCGCAGTTCGGGTCAAAGCTGGCCGCCGCGACGCTGGGTGAAGACGGTGTGCTGGCATGGGATGGACAAAGCTTTCACCACGAGGCAGCCTTTGCAGTTCCGGTCGTCGACACTACTGGTGCGGGTGACATCTTCCACGCCGGATTTCTCTTTGGGCTGCTCTCGGGCTGGCCCCTCCCACAGCAGCTGCGGTTTGCCTGCGCCGCGGCGGCGCTTAACTGTATGTCGCCCGGCGCGCGCGGCGGCATCGCCAGGCGTGAGGAGATCGAAGCCATGGTTGCCACAGGCCAGCGTCGCCCGGTTTCGACAGCCTTTCGGCAGCTATAACACCGAAGCCGCACGGTGTTGCGTCTCCGCGATCTAGCTGGGAGAATCCTGTTGCTTGGCCGCGAGTGGCAGCGGGAGGCCCTCGCTTCCATGTTTGCGATTGCCGACGCGCTGCGCGGTGTAGATACCGCTGTGGCCGGAGAAGAGATAGCTGAAGACACAGGCGATCGCGGCGTAGGCACCGACCTCGGCCCCAAACAACTCCATTGCCATCAGGCTGGAGGCCAGCGGAGTGTTGGCGGCGCCGGCGAAGACGGCCACGAAGCCCATGCCGGCCAAGAGCGAAGCGGGAAGTGGAAGCAGGTAGGCCAAGGCGTTCCCGAGCGTGGCACCAATGAAGAACAGCGGCGTTACCTCGCCGCCCTTGAACCCTGCACCCAGCGTGACAGCGGTAAACAGCAGCTTGAGCAGCCAATCCTGCGGATCGTGGCGCGGACCGAAGGCCGCTTGAATCACAGGGATGCCTAGACCGATGTACCTGGTGGTGTGGAGCGCGAAGACCGCAAGCGCCACAAGCAGGCCGCCCAGCAAGGGTCGCAGCGGAGGCCACGCGATGTGACTCTTAAAGCGACGGCCGATGGCGTGCGTCATGCGGGAAAACAGCATCGCCGTCAGACCGAAGGCGGCGCCGGCAAGCGCAGCGAGAGCTACCCCGGCGAGCCCGAGCGGGGGCACCTCGACAACGCGATACAGCGTGTGGTGTACGCCCCAGGCGTGGGTCGTCAAGTCTCCAATGAAGGCGGCCAGAAAGCACGGTGCAATGGCATCGTAGGCCACCGCACCGATCGCCAGAACCTCCAGCCCAAAGACCGCGCCGGCCAGTGGGGTACCGAATACCGAGCCGAAGCCCGCGCTGATGCCGCACATCAGCAGCATGCGCCGTTCCTTGCCTTGCACGCGAAAGGGCCGGCCCAGCTGATCGGCGAGCGAGGCTCCGGTCTGGATCGCCGTTCCTTCGCGGCCCGCAGAGCCACCGAAGAGGTGCGTGACCACAGTGCCTATCAGGATGAGGGGCGTCATTCGCAGCGGAATGGTTCGCGTAGGCTGGTGGATTTCGTCCAGGATCAGGTTGTTGCCGGCCTCCACCGAGGTGCCCAGATACGTATACATGCACCCAACCAGCAGGCCGGCGAGCGGCAGCAACGCGATGACCCACCGGTGCGCCTCCCGCGTCTTCGTCGCCCACGTCAGCGAAACCAGAAGCACAGCCGAGGCCGTGCCACCCATCATTCCCGCAAGCGCGGCAAGTGGTACCCAGCGTGCGAGGTAACGCAGAACAGGGAAGTTCTTAGCTGTGGTCAAAGGATTGTGAGACAAGGGACCTCCTACAAAATGTAGGAGTCATCAGCACCGCGCGAGCGGGCAGTTGTGGCGAACCCCATCGCCAACGTATTCCGTGGAGTGTAGCAGACATCTCGGATGCCCTTCCGGGACCGGCGATCGGCTTGGACCGAATCGTACGCATTGGTCATACTGGAGGGACACTCGGATCCAATCGTATGGATCTGAATGCCTAAGGGACACCCGCGTGCGCTCTGCCTCGAAAACTCTCTTCAGTCTCGTTGCGGTCCTCGGTGGCAGCACGGTTCCGAGCCAGTTCACGCTCGCTCACGCCTCCGCACAGACCTCCGCGGCCCTGTCCGGAGCCGTCGCCGACCAGACCGGAGCCAGCATCGCGCAGGCCAGGGTCGTCGCGAGAAGCGCCGATCAAGGGATCGAACGTACAACCTTTACCGATATCGCAGGCCGCTATGATCTGCCGTTGCTCGGTGTGGGCACCTACGAGATCGACGTTCAGAAGGCCGGCTTCAGCCAGGGTCGGCGCACAGGCGTGCGTTTGGCCGTGGGACAGGACGCCACCGTCAACTTCCATCTGCAGCTCGGCGGCGTCTCCGACCAGGTCACCGTCAACGGAGACGCGCCCTTGGTGAACACCAGCACGGCGGACATCTCCGGCCTGGTCAACAACCGGCAGGTTCAGGATCTCCCGCTCAACGGTCGAAGCTTTGATCTCCTGCTCACACTCAGCCCGGGCGTGGTCAACTACACCTCCGCGAAGGTCGGCGGCACCGGCGTCTCAAACTCAACCAACGCAAACAACTTCGCCGTCAGCGGCAACCGGCCCCAGCAGAACATCTTTCTGCTCAACGGCGTCGAGTTCACAGGCGCCGCCGAGAACAACATGACGCCGGGCGGAGTCAGCGGACAGTTGCTCGGGGTCGACGCCATAGAAGAGTTCAATATGCTGCGCAGTACCTATGGCGCGGAGTTCGGCAAACGCCCCGGCGCTCAGGTCGTCCTTGCCACTGAGAGGGGCACCAATCAGATGCACGGCTCCGCGTACGAGTTTCTGCGTAACAGCGCCCTCGACGCTCCCAACTACTTCGATCCGGGCTCCGCACCCGGCTTCCAACGCAATCAGTTTGGCGGCTCGCTGGGTGGTCCCATCTACCGCACTACGACCTTTGGATTCGGCAACTTCGAGCAACTCTCCCAGCACCTGCACCAGACCGGTGTCGATCTCGTGCCGGACAGCAACGCCCGCAACGGCTTTCTGCCATGTAAGCTCGTCACCCCGGCACCCGTCCCCTGCCCGGCTTCGGGTCGGGTTTTTGTCGGTGTCTCCTCGCTGATCTCTGCCTGGCCCGTTCCCAGCCCGAATGCGCCAGACTTCGGTGGCATCGCCGAGGCTTTCAACACCCCACTCCAGACCACTCGCGACAGCTTTGGGACGGCCAGGGTCGACCAGGTCTTCTCCCCCGCCGACACTCTCTATGGCGTCTTCACCATCGACGACAGCGCCGCCAACACGCCGACCAGCAGCAATCTGTACAGCACCGACGTGGAAAGCCTTCGTGAGCAGGTCGCCAGCCTCTCTGAGATCCATGTATTTTCGCCTCGGCTTCTCAACCAGGGAACGGTCGGTTTTTCACGCGCTTCGTACTACTTTACCGGCGAGCCAACGCCCGACTCGCCAGCCGCTGCGCTCCCTGGATTTGTCGCTGGCCACCCCGTCGGCGCCATCGTCGTGGGCGGCAGCGCCACCTCGAACCCAACGGCACAACTCGCGCTCGCGGGCAGCAACAACGGCAGCAACCTGGACGTCCACCGCAACCTCTTCACCTACGAGGACCACCTCTCACTCACGCACGGCCGCAATCAGATCAGCGCCGGTGTTTGGCTGCAGCGCTTCCAGTCGAACGAGACCCTTGCCCTCAG
The DNA here is from genome assembly GCA_965218895.1 of Acidobacteriaceae bacterium. Taxonomy (GTDB): domain Bacteria; phylum Acidobacteriota; class Terriglobia; order Terriglobales; family Acidobacteriaceae; genus Edaphobacter. The sequence goes on from CBDCMI010000013.1 coordinate 82,997, forward strand.
CCAGTACGGCCAGGCTACCTTTACCAGCCTTCAGACCCTGCTGCAAAACACTGCCGCGACTCTGCTTTTCGATCCCGCCCCGACGGCCCTGAACTGGCGCGCCTGGTTTGGAGCCTGGTTCCTCCAGGACACGCTCCACGTCAACCACCTCACCGCGACGGTTGGCTTCCGCGGAGAGTCAAGCTCCGGATGGAACGAGACCCACGGTCGTGCTTCCACCTATACCTATCCCCACGGCGTCATCTCGTCGAAGCCCACTGTGTCCGGCTCGGCTTTTACGCAGAACCACGCCACCTTTCTTCCCCAGCCGCGCGTCGGCCTCGCTTGGGATCCCTACGGCAACGGCCGGACTGCCGTCAAGGCCGGCTTCGGCTTCTATAACGACCTCCAGGATGCCCTGGGCTACCGAACCGACCAGAATGCTCCCTTCAACGCGACCTATAGCCTGCCCAATGCGAAGGTCGCGAGCCTTCCTGTAATCACCGGCGACTCAGTGCCTGCCACGGCCAAGCTCGTGCCCGGCGGTGTCCAGCCTGACCTCCGCACGCCAACCCTCATCTCCTGGTCGCTTCGTGTGGAGCAGCAACTCACGCCCAACACCGCCCTGAACGTCGGCTATGTCGGTTCGCACGGCTACCACGAACTCATCGGCATCGACGCCAACGAGCCTGTTCCTGTGATCTGTCCCGGCCCACCCTGCCCCACGACTTATCCGAGCAACTTCCCCGTGGACCTGGCTGGCGCGACCGTTCCCGCTGGCACCTACTTTTTCCCTACGGCCGAGCGCGCCAACCCCACCTTGGCAAATACCTGGACGTATTTCTCCCGGGGCGACAGCGCATACCACGCACTCCAGATCGATCTGAACCATCGCTTCGCCGACGGCCTCGCGTTCCGCGGCGCCTACACCTGGTCCAAAACCATCGACGATGGTGATTCGCTCAACTCGACGACCTCCGGCGGCGAGCCGGCCACCGCCTCGAACCCGTTCAATCTCCGCGCCGACCGCGGTCTCGCCAACTTCGATGTGCGTCATGTTGCCGTCTTCAGCGAGGTGTACTCCCTGCCCTTCGGTCGTGGCGCCCGCTTCGGCAGTCACCTGCGCCCCTCACTGAACGCCATCGTCTCCACCTGGAGTGTCAACAGCATCGCGACCATCCAAACCGGCTTTCCGTTTACCCCACAGCTCAGCTACAACCCCTCCAACAACGGCGACACCCGCAATCCCGTGCGACCCTTCGTGAACCCAAACTTCCACGGCCGAGTGATCCTTGGCTCGCCGCAGCAATGGTTCAATCCCGCGGCCCTTCTCGCACCTCCGAATGGCAGCGGCTTCCCCGGTAACCTCGGCCGCGACACCTTGATCGGGCCCGGTCTGGGCGAGTGGGACCTGGGTTTGCTCAAGACAACGCATCTGCACGAGCGGCTCGCGATCCAGTTTCGCGCCGAGCTCTTCAACCTGCTCAACCGCGCCAACTTCAACGCGCCCAACGCAATCACCTTCACCCCCACCGGGGTTTCTCCGACTGCCGGTGTGATCACAAGCACGACGACCAGCTCCCGGCAGACGCAACTCGCGGTCAAGCTCCTCTGGTAGCTGGGGAGGGCTCCTGCGAAGCGCTAGCTGGCGTTAGAAGGGTCGCGCAGCGGCGCGAGAAAGTTGACAGTCGCGACCATCACCACCTGATCGCTCTGGTTGTAGGTGGTCGTGCGGGAGCGAACCACACCAAAGGTGGGCCGTTTGCGGGAGCGGCGGACAGACTGGATTTCGGCCTCGGTGCGCAGCGAATCGCCTGGACGGACGGGCTCGGTCCAGCGGATCTCCTCAACCCCGGCGCCGATCATGCCGCCAAAGACGTGGATCGAGTTGACGCGCAGGCGGGCAGCAATGGCGGCCGTGAGCCAGCCAGAAGCGGCAAGACCCTTGAAGAAGGAGCTTTCGCCGGCTGCCTCGTCGATGTGAAAGGGCTGTGGGTCATAGCGCTGTCCGAAGTCCTTGATCTCCTCCGCGGTGACCTTGTAGGAGCCGTGCGAGTTAAACGTCTGACCAGGGAAGAAGTCTTCAAAGAAAAGCTCGGAGGCGGGCGCGGCGGTGGACATGGTGTGTCTACGGTAGCAAAATGCCGGGTTGGCCGGCGGCACTCAGGGAAACGCGACAAGCAGAACAGTAACGTTGTCGTGGCCACCCTCCCTATTTGCCGCATCGATGAGGGCCTGGCTGGTGCGGTCGAGGTCGGCGGTGGTGGGGACTCCTGAGGGCAGCGTTCGGTTAAGAACATCCGCAATACTCTCTAGTCGTAGCTCGCGCGTGAGCCCGTCCGTGCAGAGCAGAAGGAGGTCGCCGGGCCGTGTGCGATGACTCTCCACGTCCGGTTCGACGCCAGGGCTGGGCCCAATAGCGCGCGTGATGTAGTTGCGCATGGGCGAGGTCGTGGCCTGCTCGGAGGTGATCTGTCCGGCGCGGACCTGCTCCTGGACGAATGAGTGATCGCTGGAGAGTTGGAGAAGGTGGCCAGCGCGGCGACGGTAGCACCGGCTGTCGCCAACATTCAGCAGAAACAGGTCGGGCGGGGTCAGGAAGCGGGGACGGGGGGTACGGGGTAGCCGGCGGCGGTCCCGGGCCGGGGGTAGGACGTGCAGGAGGGCGACCAGGGTAGTGCCCATGCCGGTGAGCGCCGGATCGTTGAGGGACCGCTGATAGACGGCCTGGTTGGCGGCGAGGGCGGCGGCGATCAGGCGAGCGTTGGGATCGCCGGCCTGCGGCGATGCTTCGGCCGTCACCTCGAGGTGCTGGAGGAAGGCGGCCGCGGCGAGCTGACTGGCGATCTCTCCACCAGCGGCGCCGCCCATGCCGTCGCAGACCACGAAGGCACCGAGCTCGGGTGACAGCGCGGCGCTGTCCTGGTTGCTGCGACGGACGCGGCCGATGTCGGAGAGTGCGGCGAAGACGAGTTGGCTGGGGAGGACGGGCAAAGGAGACGGGAGCGCTTCAGGTGTCTGACTCTACATGCGTCAAGGGTGGCCGGGCCAGCCCACCTTCGGGGCATGATGGAAGAGGCACGGGGGTGGTGAATGGTGCGGTTGCGTAAGTTGGGGGAGGGACTGGGTGGGCCGATCGGGCAGGTGATCCTGGGGGAGAACCTCCCGGTGCTGCGGGAGATGGCGAGCGAGTCGGCGGGACTCATCTACGTGGACCCACCGTTCAACACGGGGCGGCAACAGAGGCGACGACGCGGACGGGCGGTGCAGGATGCGGAGTCGGCGCGGCTGGGGTTTGGCGGGCGGGCGTACCGGACGGTGGAGGATGCGGAGGAGCAGCCGGCCTATGAGGACAGCTTTGAGGACTTTGTGGGGTTTTTGCGGCCGCGGATGGAGGAGGCCCGGCGGGTGCTGACTGCGACCGGCTCGCTTCTGCTGCATGTGGATCCGCGCGAGGTGCACTACTGCAAGGTGATGCTGGACGAGGTGTTCGGGCGGCAGTGTTTTCAGAACGAGATTATTTGGGCGTATGACTATGGGGCGCGGCCGGGGCGGCGGTGGCCGCCCAAGCACGAGAACATCCTGTGGTACACGCGGCACCCGAAGCGATGGACCTTTCACCGGGGGGCGTCGGACCGGATACCGTACATGGCGCCGAAGATGGTGGGGGCGGAGAAGGCGGAGCGCGGCAAGACCCCCACCGACGTCTGGTGGCACACCATCGTGAGTCCGACGGGCAAGGAGAAGACCGGGTATCCGACCCAGAAGCCACTGGGGATTCTGGAGCGGATAGTGCGCGTGCACTCGGATCCCGGCGACCTGGTGCTGGACTTCTTCGCCGGCAGCGGCACGGCGGGAGAGGCGGCGGCGCGCCATGGGCGGCGCTTCGTGATGGTGGACCGAAGCGCGGTGGCGGTGCGGGTGATGCAGCGCCGATTGGGAGCTTGGCTGCGTTCGGAGACGCCCCCCCCACCCCCCCTACCTCCTTGCGCAAAGTCTTCGAAGGAAACGGCTTAGGTCCGGACCTCGGGGGTTGCTTGAGCCGGCTTTGGGTGCAGCTCTAGCCCTGGGCTTGGGTACGAGCCGCCCGCAGAACGGGCGAGGCGATGTGCGCTCTCGGCCTTCCCGATTTTGAGCATAGCGAAGTCAATCCGCCAACCGAGCCATGGGGAGAGGAATCGGCCGGAGACGCTGTACTCCAAGGAGCGTCGAATAGAAGCGAGGGTTTATGACGATGGTTGGAGCTCGATGGATGCGGGCGGCAGGATTGGCGATTTGTCTGGCGGCTGGTGGGACGGCGACGGTGCCGGCGCAGAGTGTGCGGGTGAACTGGCGAGAGAAGGCGCCCTTCAGCGATTTCCGGACGTTTCAGATCATGTCGTCCAAGCCGCAGGCGAACTCCGCCGACCCCTTGTGGACACAGTTCGTGCCGAAGTACCTGACGAGCGCTTTGGAGGCCAAGGGGCTGAGCCCCGTCGCTGCCGGGCAGACGCCGGACCTGAAGGTGGTCTACCACTTCCACACGCAGGAGTTGACGGACACGCGGACCACGGTTGATGGGTTTGGCTGGGGTGGTGGACCGTGGGGTGGGTGGGGCGGATGGGGAGGTTGGGGCGGATGGGGCGGCCCGGAAGAGGCGACCACGCGCGAGCAGCCGCGAACCCTGGGCGTACTCACGGTGGACCTGGTGGAGCCGCGGTCCAAGGAGGTGGTGTGGCGCGGACAGGCGACGGAGGATAACGTCAAGGAGAGCCAGCACGGCGACGAGGACCAGGTGTGGAAGTCGGTGGGCAAGATGTTTGAACACTATCCGCCGAAGCCGGGCAAGTAGAGCAGGCGCGTCCTACAATGAACGGTATGCGATACCTGTTGGCGTTGCTGGCCGTGGCAGGGATGTATGTGAGCGTACTGGCTCTCCGGGTGCACAACCAGGACCCGGCGCAGGCGCCACCGTGCGCGGTGACGGAGCGTTTCGATTGCGGCACGGTAAACCACTCGCGCTTTGCGGTCTTCCCGCCCCGGACGTTTGATGAAGACGTTCACAGCGGCAAGCTGCACGTGCCGGTGGCGACGCTGGGGATCGTAGGCTACGGGCTGATGGCGGTGGCGGCGCTGCTGGGGCAGATGGGCGTGCTTCTGGTACTGGCGGAGGTGGGCTTCTTCTTTGCGGCCATGCTCACCTATCTCGAAGCGTATGTGATTCAGAAGTGGTGCATCTACTGCCTGTGGTCGCAGGGTATTGTGCTGACCATTCTGGTGCTGACCACCGCGCTGATGACGGCGCGCTGGATGGCGGCGCGGCGGCTTACGCGGCGGCGGGTGTAGCGACGATGGCGGAAGGTGGTGGCGGGATGTGGCCGAAGCTGTTGATGCAGTATCTTCCTCAGCTGGTGGAGCTCTTGCCCCACATGCGGCGGATGGTGCCGCTGGCCGACAAGATGGTGGAAGGCCGGGCCGCGCAGGAGCGCAAGCTGGACGAGCTGGCTGCCGGCATCCGCGGCGACCTGGGCAAGGTCGCCAAGGCGCACGTGGAGATGGCGACGCACCTGGACGGCTTTGCCGGGCACGTGGGAGGCATTGAGCGCGAAGCCAAGGCGGCCACCGCGGCCGCTCAGACAGCCGGGCGCGAGGCCGAGCGGGCACGGATAGCGGCTGAGTTGGCAAGCCAGCACACCGCCGCTCTCCAGGCACAGATACAGGCGCTGCGAGCCTGGCTTCTGGTGGGAATGGCCGCGATCGTAGTTCTGCTTGCGGCCGTTCTGGGCCTTTTGGTCAGAGGGCGCTAAGGGCACCTCCGCGGAACAGGCTGCCCCCGCCCTGGTCGAGAACTTGCCGGTACGAGGGCGAGGGGCAGACTCGCTTGCTGCGCGGTGGTAAGGGTGTGTGCGAGGGCGGAGAAGCTTGCGTGAGAAGAAGCGAGATACGACAGACCGCGCCCCTCATGGTGCTGGTGGCGACATGCCTGGCGCAGGCCCAAACCGGTCCCACAACGTACCGCGACGGCCGTCCAGCGGCGGCTCTGCGGTACGACGCCGTCGATCAGGGTGTGGTGCTGGAGTACGGCAGAGGAGCGGGTGGCTTTGACCGGTATGGCGCGCGTGACGTGTGGGTGTTCGCGTACCGTGGCCACTTCTATATGCACTATGACGCTGCCGGCCCGACAGGGTGGCTGAGCGCGCTGGCCACCAGCGATGACCTCGTCCACTGGACGCGCCACGGAACGGCGTTGAGGCTGGGGCCGCCCGGCTCCCGAGATTCGGCGAGCGCCTCGTACGGCACGACCTACTTTGATGGCAAAAAGTGGCGGATGTTTTACCTGGGACGCCGCACGCCACGGCTCCTCCGGACCGAGTTCCAGCATTCCCATACCAGACGCTGGAAGCGCATGCGAGCTCACCGGCAGGGCCCTGGATCAAGGACCCGGAGCGCATGCCATTCGCGCCGCGGCCGGGAACGTACTATGCGGCCACGGCGAGCCCGGGGCAGATCGAGCGCGCCGGCGACGAGTACCTGCAGATGTTCAACGCTTCGACGGACCGGCCTATCCGGCGCACGCTGGGCATTGCGCGGACCAAAGACCTGGACGGGCCGTGGACGGTGGATCGGGAGCCGATGTTGCCGCCGGCCGAGCAGGTGGAGAACAGCTCGCTCTACTTCGAACCCTCAAACAGGACATGGTTTCTGTTCACCAATCACGTGGGAATAGGGCCGGAGGGCGAGTATACCGATGCGATCTGGGTATATTGGTCGCGGGATCTGAACCACTGGGATCCTGCCAGAAAGGCAGTCGTGCTGGACGGCAGCAACAGCCGTTGGTCGAGGCGCTGCATTGGTCTGCCCTCTGTGCTGCCCTACAAGGGCCAGCTGGCAATCTTCTATGACGCACCCGGCGGCGACAGCGTGTCACACATGCGGCGCGGCATCGGTTTGGCGTATTTGGCGCTGCCACTGGTTCCGCCCGGAAAAGGACACACGCTAGCCTGATCGCAGCGGGAGCTATGGTGAGTACGGCGGCGTAGAATCGGATGTATGAGCATTACGCGAGACCAGGCGCTGGACTGCTTTCGGAGTGACGACCTGATCGGGATCGGGATGGAGGCGGACGCGGTGCGGCGGCGGCTGCACCCCGAGGGTGTGGTCAGCTACATCATCGACCGCAACATCAACTACACGAACTTTTGCACGGAGTATTGCACGTTCTGTGCGTTTTATCGGCCGCTGAAGGGCAAGCTGGCGAGCGAGGGGTACATCCTGGACTTCGAGACGATCTACAACAAGATCGCGGAGACCGAGGAGATGGGCGGCACGGGCGTGCTGATGCAGGGCGGCATCCATCCGGAGCTGAAGATCGAGTGGTTTGAGGGGCTGTTTCGCGGGATTAGGGAGAGGTTTCCCAACATCTGGCTGCATTGCCTGAGCGCGAGCGAGATCCTGGCGATCGCGGAGTACTCGGAGATCAGCCTGCGGGAGACGATTGCGCGGCTGCGGGACGCGGGGCTGCAGTCGATTCCGGGCGGCGGCGCGGAGATCCTGGATGACGATGTGCGGAAGCGAATTGCGCGGCTGAAGTGCCGGACGGAGGACTGGGTCAGCGTGCATCGGACGGCGCACGAGCTGGGGATGCGGACGACGGCGACGATGATGTTCGGCGTGGGCGAGACGATGGAGCAACGCGTAAACCACTTTGAGGTGGTGCGCCGGCTGCAGGAGGAGACGGGCGGGTTTACGGCGTTTATTCCGTGGAGCTTTCAGCCGAATAATACGGCGCTGGGCGGCCGCGGATGGGACGAGGCGACCTCGGTCGAGTACCTGAAGACCCTGGCGATCTCGCGGATGTATCTGGACAACATCGAAAATGTGCAGTCGAGCTGGGTGACGCAGGGGCTGAAGGTGCTGCAGATGGGTCTGCGTTTTGGCGGCAACGATGTGGGGTCGGTGATGCTGGAGGAGAACGTGGTGCGGGCGGCGGGGACGGCCAACTGCACGACGGAGGAAGAACTGCGGCGGGTGATTCGCGATGCGGGCTTCCGGCCTGTGCAGCGGGATACGCTGTATCGGACGATGTTTTTGAATTAGTTGGGCGTGCCGGCGACGGGTATCGCCGGCACGGTGTCGCTAGAGGGTGGCGGCGATGGAGTAGGTGGTGGTGGCGTTGTTGGCGGGGACTTTGATGGCGCCGGCGCCGGGGACGTACTGGGAGCTGCTGCGAGCCTCGCCGGTGCCGTTGTTCGCGCTCGCATTTTCGATGTAGAGGTAGTAGGTCAGGTTGGCGGTGTCGCTGGATGGCGTGCTGAGATACCAGGAGTAGGGTAGCTTGACGGAGCATTTTGCTGTCGAGCCGCTGACCGTGGCCTTGACACCAGCACTGTCGCTGATCTCGTCGTTGATGGTGTAGGTCGACGGGTTCTGCTCGGAGACGTTGGCGTAGAGGAAGCACTGCACCTGGTAGCCGCTGGGGACGGGGGTGACGAGCTTGATGGTGAAGTTGGCGACAAAGGTGCCGTTGGTGGCCGTCGGCGCGGCGAGTGTGCCGTTTTCATCGGAGACGGTTCGCTGCTGGGTGGAAGGTGTGGATTGGGCGGGCCGGTGTGCGGGGGCTTGCGCGAGCAGGGATGCGGGGGCAAGAGCGACGAGGGCGAGGGTGGCGAGACGGGGCTGCATGGGACCTCCAGTGAGGAATTGAGGGTGAGTGAGGTGGGGGAGCAGCACCAGTTTGGGGCGGACCGGCGGCTGTGTCAAGGCAGAGTAGCCGGATAGTGTGACGGGACTGTTTGGAGCAGCTTTGCTGCGGCTGTGACGCGTGCGTCTCCACCCTCCGTGTGTGTGGTGCTGGGCGAAATCGGCTCACGCTGTTGCAGATAGGCGAGCGCAGGCGGCGACGACCGAGTCCATGCGGGAAGGAGGCCCGAGTCTGCGCAATCACGTAGTATCGACATGAACCTTGCCGGGGAGATCAACGCTGCGCGCTGCCACTGACATGCTGGGAACGATGCTGCTGGCCGCGCACCATGGGCTGGGGCACTACTGGAAGACGCACTACGCCGACAAGACCTTCGAGCATCTGTACCGGTGGAACACGTTTGATACATTTCTGCTGATTCCCTACTTCGTCGTGATGATTGTGCTGGCCTTCTACGGCATTCATCGGTACCAGTTGGTGTGGCTCTACTACCGCAACAGGAAGAACGCGGCTCGATCGAACGAGCCGCCGGCGCGCTGGCCCGAGGGCGAGCTGCCGAGCGTGACGATTCAGCTGCCGATCTTTAATGAGCAGTTCGTGGTGGATCGGCTGGTCGATTCCGTGTGCCGGCTGGAATATCCGCGGGATCGTTTCGAGATTCAGCTTCTGGACGACTCAACGGATGAGACGCGCGAGGTGGCTCGCGAGATCGTGCAGCGCTATGCCGCGGGGACGAGTGGCCTGGGGCCGCAGCCGATCGTCTACGTTCACCGCACGAACCGGCACGGGTACAAAGCAGGCGCGCTGGACGCGGGGCTTAATACGGCGAAGGGCGAGTTCGTGGCCATCTTCGACGCCGACTTTCAGCCGCCGGCGGATTGGCTGCTGCGCGTGATCGATCACTTCGCGGAGCCGGAGATCGGCATGGTGCAGACGCGGTGGACGCACCTGAATCGTGACTACAGCTTTCTGACGCAGGTGGAGGCGATCCTGCTCGACGGGCACTTTGTGCTCGAGCATGGGGGGCGGTCGCGCGCCGGAGTGTTCTTCAACTTCAACGGAACTGCAGGGATGTGGCGGCGGCGGACGATCGGCGAGGCGGGCGGATGGCAGCACGACACGCTGACCGAGGACACCGACCTGAGCTATCGCGCGCAGCTGGTGGGCTGGAAGTTCAAGTACCTGCAGGACGTGGAGTGCCCGGCCGAGCTGCCAATCGAGATGACGGCCTTCAAGACGCAGCAGGCACGATGGGCCAAGGGCCTGATCCAGACCAGCAAGAAGATTCTGCCGCGCGTCTTGAAGAGTGACGCGCCCTGGCATACCAAGCTGGAGGCCTGGTATCACCTGACGGCAAACATCAGCTACCCGCTGATGATCGTGCTGAGTGTGCTGCTGATGCCGGCGATGATCATCCGCTCGTGGCAGGGCTATCTGCAGATGCTGCTGGTGGACATGCCGCTGTTTGTAGCGAGCACCTTGTCGCTCTCGACCTTTTACATGGTAAGCCAGAAGGAGCTGCACCCGAAGAGCTGGTGGCGATCGCTGGTGTATGTCCCGTTTCTGATGGCACTGGGTGGAATTGGGCTGACAATCACGAATACCAAAGCCGTAATGGAAGCGCTGTTCGGTGTGCAGAGCGCCTTTGCGCGGACACCGAAGTATCGTGTGCAGGGGAAGGGCGAAAAGGCCAAGGCCAAGGTGTATCGCAAGCGGCTGGGCTGGGTGCCGTGGGTGGAGATCGCGATCGGCTGCTACTTTGCGTGGACGATCGTGTATGCGATCGGCACGGAGAACTACTTCACGGTGCCGTTTCTGCTGCTGTTCGCATTCGGCTACTGGTACACGGGGCTGATGAGCCTGCTGCAGGGGCGGTTTGAGCGCGCGGGCAGCGGGCAGCAGATGCACGAGAAGCCGTTTCCCGTGGGTGTGTGATCGTGGCTGTCGGGGTATGCTGGTCGCACACCGATCAAGGAGTCAGCATGCGATCTTGGCTGGTCATGGCGCTGTGTGGATTTGCATTTGCGGCGCAGGCTTGGGCGATGGATTCCGTGCCACAGGCGGAGTATCACCAGAGGCGCGAGGCGCTGGCGGCCAAGCTGAACGGCGGCGTGGCGATGCTGTTCGCGGCCGAGGAGCCGGTGCTTGACTTCGACCCCTACCGGCAGGACTCGGACTTCTTCTACCTGACCGGGTGGACGGAGCCCGGCGCGGCGCTGGTAGTGATCGGCGCGGGGCCCGCGACGACGGTGGCGCGCATCGGCGAACAGGTCCCGGCCCACCCTTACCGCGAGATCCTGTTTCTGCCGGAGCGCAACCGCGTGGTGGAGCTCTACACCGGCGAGAAGATGGATGCGAGCACGCAGGGTGTGAAGGCGGCAACTGGCTTCGACGAGGTGATGCAGGTGAGCGCGCTGCCGGTGGTGCTGGCGGGGTTTGTGGGGGAGGACCGCTATGTGCGCGGACGGCACATCTGGCGACCCACAGATATGCCGCAAGCCGAGGCAGCCATGCAGTTTCTAGCGGCTGCGATGGGGCAAGCCGATCCACCGCCGATGAATGATGTGCGCAAGCTGACCATGCAGCTGCGCGAACGCAAGAGCCCGGCGGAGATCGCGCTGCTGCGGAAGGCGAGCGAGGCCTCGATCGCTGGGCAGCTGGCGGGGATGCGAGCGATCCGGCCGGGTGTGCGCGAGCGCACAGTCGCGGGCATTGAGCTCGAAAAACTGATGGAAGACGGATGCGAGCGGCCGAGCTACGCGGCAATTGTGGGATCGGGGCCGAAGTCGACCGTGCTGCACTACTCCAGCAACGCCCGCACCATGGAGAAGGGCGACGTGGTCGTGATCGACGAGGCCGGCGAGTACAGCATGTACGCCTCGGATATCACACGGACGATGCCTGTCGACGGCCACTTCACGGCACGGCAGCGCGAGATCTACGATGTGGTGCTGGGGGCGCAACGGGCGGCGGCCCAGGCCTTTGTCGCGGGCAAGTTCCGATTGGGCAATGTGAACGAGCGCGGCCCCGAGGTCACGGACACGCTGGACAAGATCGCCTACGATTACATCAACACGCACGGCAAGGACCTGCATGGCGAGCCCCTAGGCAAGTACTTTCTGCACGGTCTGGCCCACTCCGTGGGCATCGACGTCCACGACCCGATGGACTATGCGCACACCCGGCTGGATAAGGGCATGGTCTTCACCATCGAACCGGGCGTGTACCTCCCCGAGGAGAAGTTGGGCGTGCGCATCGAGGACGTCTTCTACGTGGATCCGAACGGCAAGCTCGTCGACTTGATCGAGAGCCTCCCGCACGACGCGCCGGCCGTCGAGTCCGCGATGCGGCGCTAACGGAGGAAGTCATGATCAGCGCCGCAATCACGATCCTCTCCGTGCTGCTGGGATACCTGATAACCGTTGGCCTGTCGCTGGCAGGCACAATGGCGGTCACGGCAGCGGCTCCGCGCTTTGCCGTAGCCGAGCACCGGGTGCGGCCAAGCTACAAGCTCGTTCACGAAGCGATGTGGTTCGTCTGCGTCATTCTTGGGGCGTTTGCGGCCTCGCGAGCCGGCCTGCGCGGAAATCGCGCGGAGCAGGAGTTGGCGCTCATCGCTATGCTGCTGTTTATTTTGTGGCGCAACACTTGGGAGGCACGGCAACGCGGCACGGCGCACCAGATCCTCATCAGCCTGCTGACCGTCCTTGGTGTCGGAGTCGGCTATGCTGCAGGGACGCGGATCAATCTGCCGTAACTACGAGCAGGCAGCACGAGCTACGCGGGGGGGCAGACCGCGCCGCCACCCCCCTCCATTGCCACCCGCCTAGAAGCGAATGCCTACGGTGATGGGCAGGTAACTCGTCTCATTGCTGTTTGGAGGGTAGTAGTTGTACGGTGTGCCCGTTGTGGTCCCAAGGTAGGCCGGATCGCCGTAGCGCACCTGGTTAAAGGTGTGCACGTACCGTACCTCCGCGAAGAACTTTTGATTGGCAAAGCGCGAGAACTTATAGGTAACCCCGACGCCGCCAGTCACGCCCGGCGCGTTGCTGGTGTAGGTATCGAAGTTCTGATTGGTGGTGTACTCGTACGGTCCGTAGTAGTAGTCGTAGCCGACGCCGATGGTGGGAAGCGTAAAGTTTGTGACTTTGTGATAGAAGCCTCCGCCCACAACCGCATACGCGCCGATCTTGTCGGATTGGTAAAAGGTGAGGGTCGGGTTGAAGGTGAAGGACCAGATGTGAGCGTTACCATCCAGACCGCTGAAGTCAACTGGGTCATCGTTGGAATCCACGTAACCGAAGGAGTTATAGAGGTTTCGCTGGTTGGTGAGCACCCTGCCGGGCAGACCGAATTTGTCGTAATCGAACTGAAAGATAGCGGCAAGCTTGCTGCTGAAGTTAATGCCTACGCCGCCCTCAACGCGCCAGCTTGTTTTGAGGAAGTTCGAGCTCTCGGATCCGACGGGGACGTTGAAGCCGCCACCGGCGACGACAGCGATACGGTTGGAGCCGTCAGCGTTATGCCAGCGATCGTTGTAGCTTGGGCGGCCGTAGCGGCGGCGGCGGTACGGCGGCGGCTGGCCGCCTGGGTCGACCGCGGAACCGGCAAAGCTGACGGCGGTCGTGGCCGCGCCGCCGTCGTCGATCGACGAGGACGAGTTCGAAACACCCGGTGCAGCCGAAAGATCGGCGAGGGGATGCAGCGCGGCATGGAGGTCGAGGTTCAACTTTGGCTCGCCCGCCGGGGCCGGTGTCGTCGCGGCGGTCACGGGCGCCTGCTGGGCGGCAAGAGCTCCACCGAGCGGACCGGCGAGCGCGACGCACGCGGCGGCCTGGGCGAGGGAAAGGCGGCGAACAACGGACAGCGTGGGCATCAAGACAGACTCCTGGTTACAATCTCATCCCGATCCAACCCGGCATCGGTGTCGATGTTGTGTAGGACGCTGAGTTACCCCGAAAGGACATCCCCGGAGTGAACGTGACGTGCAATCCGATTCACGAGGCTGCAATGACAACGAGCACCCGCCGCGAGGGCGGGTGCTCGATCGGGGTTAGGCCTAGTGGATGTCGAACTGCTCGGGGTGAAGCGCGGGGTCGGACTTGACCAGGATCGTCCTGCCGACCATCTCCTCCATCTCCTGCAGCCAGCGCCCGGTGGGGCTCTTCAGCTGCTTGACGACCTCGGGGTTGACGCGCAGCAACACATCACCGCGATCCAGGTGCTTCTGCATCTTGCGCATCTCGATGTAGATATCGTTGCAGACGGTCACGGGCGACTTGACCATGCCCGTGCCGGAGCACACCGTGCAGGGCGTCGACAGGGTGCGCTCCAGCGACTGCTTGACCCTCTTGCGTGTGATGGCGACCAGACCGAAGTCATTGAACTGCAATACCTTGGACGGAGCTCGGTCTTTCTTGAGCTCATCTTCCAGCGCGGCCATAACCCGATGCCGGTTGCGTCGCTCGTCCATGTCGATGAAGTCGATGATGATGATGCCGCCAAGATCCCGCAGGCGTATCTGCCGCACGATCTCCGGAATGGCATCGAGGTTGGTCTTGACGATCGTGTCCTCGAGCCGCGCCGTCTTGCCGACGTACTTGCCCGTGTTGATATCGATGGCGACCAGGGCTTCGGTCTGGTTGATGACGATGGAGCCGCCGGACTTGAGCCAAACTTTGGACCGCAGCGCCTTGTTGATCTCCTCCGAGATGCCGAACTGCTCAAAGAGCGGCGTCTCCTTGGTGTACAGCTTCACCCGTCGGATCAGGGACGGCTGAAAGCGCTGCAGAAAGCGCAGGATGCGCTCGTAGTCCTGTTCGCTGTCGACCCAGATGGCCGAGAAGTTATCCGTGACCTGATCGCGCAGGATTCGCTCCACGAGGTTGAGATCGTGGTAAATCAGCGCGGGCGACTTCGAGCCTTCACTGCGTTGCTTGATGTCGGCCCAAAGGTTGAGCAGAAAACGCAGGTCGTTACGCAGCTCTTCCTCGGTGGCGCCGGCGGCCGCAGTGCGCACGATGAAGCCGCCCGTGGCATCACCCTTCTCGGAGAGAAGGATGTCCTTAAGGCGACGGCGTTCGCTGTCGGACTCGATCTTGCGGGAGACGCCCGTGTGGTGCACCGTTGGCATGAAGACCAGGAAGCGGCCCGGCAGAGCGATATGCGAGGTGATGCGCGCGCCCTTTTTGGCGATGGGCTCCTTGGCAATCTGCACCAGCAACTCCTGCCCCGGCTTCAGCAGATCGCTGATGGCGGGCAGGTTTGTGGTCTGGGCGGAGCGATGGCCCTCGCGGCCACGGCCCGCTCGAAAGCGGTCGCGCTCGCCGCCCGAGCGCTCACCGGACGACGTGCCGGAGCGACCTCCGCGATCGCGGTCGCGGCCTCCCCGACGACCATCACGCCGGCCACCTCGATCGCGATTCCGGTCGCGCCCGTCGTCAGCGCCAGTGCCGACGGAGGTGGATCCCTCCACCGCGTATCCGCCTTCGGTCTCCTCGGCCATCGATCCATCGAACGCCGCCAGGGTGGATGGGGACTCACGTGCGTCCTGCATCGCAGGGATATAGGCTGGGTCGTCGATGGAGTCTTCCTCCTCAAACGCGAACTCGTCAGCCTCGTCCTCGTCGTTGCCCGGCTCCGCCATCTGCGTGATCTGGTCGATCGACATCTCGCGCAGCATGCTGCCGAGGTCCGCAGAGGTCTCAACCGCGTCGTCCTCCTCATAGTCGATCTCTTCAATGCTGGCGGCGTGGAGGGTGTGGGCGTGAAAGTCTTCGGCGTCGCCCTCCTCGTCCTCGGGGGAGAAGTCTTCCTGCTCGCTCAGCCCGCCCGGCGACTGCTCGGAGGCCTCATGCGAAGCCTCGGGGTCGAGCACGGCGCCCTCGTGGTGCAGGGGTGAGGTGGGCTCGGCGACCTCGGCCGCATCCGGCACCTCGGTCGCCGCCGTCTGCATCTCGCCTTCGGCGTTGAGCGTGGTCACCTCGTGCGCGGGGACGGCAGCCTCCGCGGGCTCATCGCCTGTGTGTATGGGCGTCAGCGGCACGTCGCTGGGTGGCGTGATCCGGTACGCCGAGCCGAACTCCGTGTACCCGGTCTCGTGCGTCGAAGTCTGCTCTTCGGTGGCTCCGTGCCCGCCGCTTCCCTCGTCGCCGAAGTCCGCGGGCAGACGGAACTCGCGCGGTGGATCGGGATCGACGCGGAACGACGCGGCTCCCTCCGTAGGCTCATAGCCGCTCTCCGGCCGCGGTCGACGGTCAGCCTCCAACCGCGGTGCACTTCGGTCCGGGCTCTCGCGACGGCCGCTGGAGCGCCCCCGGCTCGCATCACCTCGTTGGCCTTCATCTCTCCGGCCCCGGCCAGCTTCTGGGCGGCGACCTCCCTCGCGGCGGCGCTCTCCTCCCCGATCGCGATCCCGATCGCCGGAGCGCTCCGAGCGTCGCGCCTCCGGCTCAGCCGCACCTGTGCGCGGACGAAGTGTCTCGCCCGGCAGCACATTGCCGCCATCCCACCTTCCCGGCAGATCAAACTCGCGCGCCGGAGCCACGGGCTGCGATGCCACTGGGCCCGCGCTGGCGTTCACGTCAATCGACGGTTCGCCACCCCGGAAGCGGGCCAGGCTCTCGCCCGGCAGCTGGACCGGCTCCGCCTGTCCTCCGCTCTCCTCCTGCGGTTCACCGTAGTCAGTGGCGAAGGGCGTTCCGCGTGGGGCAAAGCCGCGCGGCCGAAGCATCTCGCGCCGGCCCTCCCGCTCGCCGCCTCCTTCGCGGCTGGATTCGCGGCCAGGCTCCCGGCTCCCCTCCC
>CBDCMI010000014.1:0-23262 GCA_965218895.1 Acidobacteriaceae bacterium
ATCTCTGGTGCCGAACGCTGGCGACCGTCACCACCTGCAGCCCGGACTGGCTTTCTTTCTCCTCCGAATCGGACTGCCCGCAACAATACCGTGTGCGCTTTACCTATGTCGTTCAGGAAAAGGTGTTCACAGGCCATTACCTGGCCGGCACATGGCACGCCCCCGGGGAAACCTTCGGAATCTTCTACAACAGCCAGGACCCCTCCAAAAACACAGGGGAAGACCGCCGGTTGCCGTTGTGGGCGCGGATGGTGGCAATCGCTGTCGGCGTAGCAATCCTCTGGTGGTTCATCCGCAACGGTTGGTTTTCATAAGTGCTGTCTCCCCCCTGCTTACGCCTTCGTAATCACCCCACCCATCGTCGTCCGCGGCGCCCGATACCGCAACCCCGCATGCTCCGCACTCGGCCATCGCACCTTCGACACCCGCCCCGTCGCCCGCATCCGTCGGTCCGCCTCCTCCCACGTCGGCAGCGTCGGCCCGTCTTGCTCCCAGTGCGCCACCGACGCCTCGTCGCACCACTCCATCAGCTTGGGCATCGCCCGCTTGTGCGCCCCCGTCGTCATATACGCCCGCATGCTCGCCTGGCTGTCCCATGCCGTCATCGTCCAAAACGTCCAGCTCCGGTCCGAAAGCAGCTTCCCCGTCACAAACCCATCCGCCCGCCGCACCTGCCGCTGCGACTGCACCCCATCCCACGCGAAGGCCGGCAGAAATCGAACCGAGCGCAGGCGCAACCGCGTCAAGCTCACAAAGACCATGTGCTCAAACTCCCCTCATCTCTCTCACGCAGGGTAAACGCGTCCGCTGATTTCTGGGCCTTTGCCTGCCCCGTCCACATCTACAGTGACCACATGTCCCCGCCCACCACAGCACGCGTCGATCCCAAGACCCTCTTCTCAAAGCTCAGCTGGCGGTTGATCCCCTACATCTTCCTCCTCTACATCCTCGCCTATCTCGACCGCGTCAACGTCGGCTTCGCCGCGATCGAAATGCGACACGATCTCTCCCTCTCCGCCACCGTCTACGGAACCGGCGCTGGCATCTTCTTCCTCGGCCAGGCCCTCTTCGACCTCCCCAGCAATCTCCTCCTCGGCAAGGTCGGTCCCCGCCTCTGGATCGCCCGCATCATGATCTCCTGGGGCATCATCGCCACCTGCATGAGCCTCATCAGGGGCCCTCACAGCTTCTATGCCATGCGCCTCCTCCTTGGCATCTCCGAGGCCGGCTTCTTCCCCGGCATGATCCTCTATCTCTCCTTCTGGTTTCCCTCCGCCAAGCGTGCCCGCGCCGTCGCCATCTTCATGACGGCCACCTCGCTTGCCGGCGTCGTCGGCGCCCCCATCTCCAGCGCCATCCTTCGTCTCGAAGGACACTCCCGCCTGCATGGCTGGCAGTGGCTCTTCATCCTGGAAGGCCTCCCCACCATCCTCGCCGGCATCTCCGTCCTCTTCTTTCTGCGCGACCACCCCGACGATGCGCCCTGGCTCTCGGATACGGAGAAGACCTGGCTCAACGACGAGCTCGAACGCGACCGACAGCAAGGCGGCGCCGCCCAAAATCACAGACTCGCGGACGCCTTCCGACTTCCCATGCTCTGGCTGCTCGCCATCATCTTCCTGCTCGATCTCGTCGGCCTCTACACCGTCAGCCTCTGGATGCCGCTGGTCCTCAACGCGGTCGCCCACCCCGCCGCCACACATCCCAGCGGTACCGGCGCCAGCCGCATCGCCGCCCTCACCACCCTGCCCTACCTCGCCGCGGCCCTCTGTACCGTGCTCGTCGGCTGGTCCAGCGACAAGACGGGCGACCGCAAGTGGCACCTGGTCCTCTGCATGCTCCTCGCCGCCGCCGGCTTCGGCTGGGCCGCCTTTGCGCACACACTTACCTCCGCCCTCCTCGCCTTCACCGTCGCGTCGATCGGTTTCTTCAGCATCATGGGCCCCTTTTGGGCGCTGCCAACCCGCGTCCTCGGCGGGCAGGCAGCCGCAGGTGGCGTCGCGCTCATCACCATGGTGGGCTCGGTCGGCAGCTTTCTCGGTCCCTTCCTCACCGGCCGCCTCCGCGACCTCACCCACGGCTTCACCGTCGGCCTGCTCACCGTCGCCGCCCTCGCCCTGCTTGCCGCGGTCCTCTCCCTCGCGCTTCCCGGCCGCGACAGCCTCCAAAGGCCACCCGACTCACAGCGCTCGGGCTGAGCCACCCACCCCAGCCCGCTCCACAGCTACCGCCCCAACGCCCCCTCCACCTCCGCCGCCGAGCTCACGCGGCCGATCACCGGAAACAAGTTCTTCACCGCAAACTCGTGCAGCTCCTTGCTCATCGAAGTCATCGCATCCTCCGCAAAGACGACCTCGTACCCCCGTTCGATGGCGTCACGGGCCGTCGACTCCACGCCGAAGTTCGTGGCGATCCCTGCCATCACAATCGTCGTCACGCCCCTACGCCGAAGCATCTGGTCCAGTGGCGTGCCATGCCATGCGCCCCACTGCCGCTTTGTAATCAGCAGGTCCTCCCCCTCGCGGTACCCCGCCTCGGGCACCAGCTCGCTGGCCTCCTTCGGTGGCTTCGGCGCATCCTTGGGCATCATCGGCCTGTCTGCCGCCAGCTGCGCAATCTCGTCCAGCAGCACATGCACATACACCACCGTTCCCCCGGTCTTGCGGAAGGCCTCAGCCAGCGCCGCGCACCGCTGCACCACCTCCGGCCCCGCATAGGGCCCTAACTCCCGCCCCACAATCCCATTCTCGAGGTCGATCATCACCAGCGCCGTCGTCTTTGCCTGCAACTCCAAGCTCATCTCAGAGATCCTCCTACCAGACAGATGCGTTCCCCCGACTCTGAGCTCCGCCCGGCCTTGACGCCTTCAACACCTAGCCCCCTACCCATCCCTGCCCTGCGCGCCCCCGAATGCTATCCTAAAGCGTCCAAATTCAAGCAAAAACTACACGCAGGAGACACCATGGCCACGGCAACACTCGCACCGGAAGCAACCTCCCACAAAGGCGCCGCCGCCGACTACAAAGTAGCTGATCTCTCCCTCGCTGACTTCGGCCGCAAAGAGATCGACATCGCCGAACAAGAGATGCCGGGCCTCATGTCCATCCGCCGCAAGTATGCCACCGGCAAGCCCCTCGCCGGCGTCCGCGTCACCGGCTCGCTCCATATGACGATCCAGACCGCCGTCCTAATCGAGACCCTGGTCGATCTCGGCGCCGACGTCCGCTGGGCCTCCTGCAACATCTTCTCCACGCAGGATCACGCCGCCGCTGCCATCGCCGCCGCCGGCGTCCCCGTCTTCGCTTGGAAGGGTGAAACCCTCGAAGAATACTGGTGGTGCACCGAGCGTGCCCTCTCGCACCGCGATGGCCTCGGCCCACAAATCGTCATCGACGACGGTGGCGATGTCACGCTCCTCATCCACAAAGGCGTCGAACTCGAGCAGGGCAACACCTGGGTCGACAGCCCCGCCGCAAACCAGGAAGAGGGCGTCATCAAGGCTTTGCTCAGAAAAATTCACGCCGAAGACCCCCAGCGCTTCACCGAGCTGGCCAAGGAATGGCGCGGCGTCGCCGAAGAGACCACCACCGGCGTCCATCGCCTCTATAAGATGATGGAGCAGGGCAAACTGCTCGTCCCCGCCATCAACGTCAACGACTCCGTCACCAAAAGCAAGTTCGACAACCTCTACGGATGCCGGGAGTCCCTCGTCGACGGCATCAAGCGCGCTACGGACGTCATGGTCGCCGGCAAGGTCGCCGTCGTCTGCGGCTTCGGCGACGTCGGCAAAGGCTCCGCCAAGAGTCTACGCGGCCTCGGCGCCCGCGTCATCGTCACCGAAATCGACCCCATCAATGCCCTCCAGGCCGCTATGGAAGGCTACGAAGTCACCACCATCGAGGACACCCTCGGCCTCGGCGACATCTACGTCACCTGCACCGGCAACCTCGACGTCATCACCCACGACCACATGAAGGGGATGAAAGATCAAGCCATCGTCTGCAACATCGGTCACTTCGACAACGAGATCCAGATGGATGCACTCAACGCCGATCCCTCTGCCACGCGCCTCAACATCAAGCCCCAGGTGGACAAATACACCTTCGCCGACACCGGCAACAGCATCTTCATCCTCGCCGAAGGCCGCCTCGTCAACCTCGGCTGCGCCACGGGCCACCCCTCCTTCGTCATGAGCAACAGCTTCTCCAACCAGACCCTCGCTGCGCTCGACCTTTGGGCCAACCGCGACACCTATCAAATCGGCGTCTACGTTTTGCCCAAGCGGCTCGACGAGGAGGTCGCCCGTCTCCACCTCGAGAAGATCGGCGTCAAACTTACCGTTCTGTCACCCAAGCAGGCGCAATACCTCGGCGTCAAACCCGAGGGGCCCTACAAGTCGGATCAGTATCGCTACTGACCCAGTTACATCCAGAGCAAAAACAAGGAAACAGAAGAGCCGCGAGATTCTCTTCCGCGGCTCTTCCCGTTCCTGCTTCGCTCTCTAGTAAACGTCCCGCTGGTAGCGCTTCTGCTTCTTCATCGCCGCCAGGTACTCATTTGCGTGGTCCAGCGTCCCGTTTGACCCTCTCGCAATCGCATCCAGCAACGCCAGCTCCACGTCCTTGGCCATCCGCGTCGCGTCGCCGCACACGTAAAAGTACGCCCCGCGCTCCAGCCACCGATACACCTCCTCCGCGTTCTCCGCCATCCGGTCTTGCACATACACCTTCTTCGCCTGGTCGCGGGAGAACGCCGTATCCAGCCGCGTCAGCAGCCCGTCGCGGTGCATCGCCTCGAACTGATCCTGGTACAGGTAATCCAGCGCCCTCCGCTGCTCCCCAAAAAACAGCCAATTATCGCCCGTCTGCCCCGTCGCCTGCCGCTCCTCCAGGAACGCCCGAAACGGCGCAATGCCCGTTCCCGGCCCAATCATAATGACCGGCGCTGTCGTCTCCTCCGGCAGCCGAAAGTTCGCATTCCCATGTAGAAAGATCGGAAACGTCATTCCCACAGGCGCCCGGTCCCCCATGTGGCCGCTCGCCACACCCTGCCGCTCGCGACCATGGGACTCGTACCGAACCACGCGCACCGTCGTCTGCACGTTGTCCTGGTGCATCGCCTGGCTCGACGCGATCGAATACATCCGCGGCGTCAAACGCGACAGAATATTGAAAAGCTGCTGCGCCTCCGTCACCACACCCGGGAAGTCCTCCAGCAGATCCACAAACTCCCGCCCCCAGCAATACTCCTCCGCGCGCGCCTTGTTCTCCGCACCCACCATCGCCTTCAGGCCTTCATGCGTCGGCGCCAGCTTGGCCATCTGCGTCACGCTGCCCCGTGCCAGCTTGCCGATCTGCAGCCGCGTCCGCAGCGCCTCGTCCAGGTCGATCTCCACCTTGTAGTGGTCGAGCACGCGCTCCATACCCGTCATCCTGAGCGCCTGCAGCACCTCGTCCACCTGCTCGCGCCGGTTCTCCGGCAGAATTCCCACGGCATCCCCGGGGACATACGTCATCCCCTCCTCGAGCTCCAGCTCGATGTGCCGCGTCTCCTTCTCCGATCCCGCCCCGGTCAGCAGATCATTGACCCGCACCTGCGAAACGTAGGGGTTATTGCGCGTGTACTTCGTCCCATGCGCCGAGCTCGGCGCCGCCTCTGCTACAGCCTGTTCGCTCATTTCCCTAGTTTACCGGACCACTCCCGTGCGAGATCAAGCCGAAATCTCCCCGGACGCCTCCGCCAGCTCTCCATGCCTCTCCCCGTCCGCCAACCGAAATGGGTGGTTCTCCGCATCGGCGAAGATCAGCTTCGGCACATGCGCCGCGACCTCATCCTCCGTCAACATCGCAAACGCAAACACAATCAGCGTATCCCCAACCCGCACCTTGTGCGCCGCCGCCCCGTTTGCCCCGATCACCCTGCTTCCCCGCGGCGCCTCGATCGCATAGGTCGTCAGTCGCTCACCGTTGGTCACGTTCGCAATGTGCACAATCTCGTTCGGCAGAATGCCCGCGAGCTCCATCAGCTCGGCGTCGATCGACAGCGACCCCACATAGTGCAGATTCGCCTCGGTCACCCGTACCCCGTGGATCTTCGACCGCAGAAAGTTACGCAGCATCGTTCAGCCTCCGCCACATCCCATCTTACGGCGGCGTCCTCACGGCAAGCGAAACACCAGCCCCATGCTCAGCGTCTTCGGGTTGTACGTACTGCCCAACCCGCTCAGACCGCCATAGCTGAACTCCACCACTCGCCAGTCCAGCCGCGGAAGGACCGTAAAGTCCAGCCCGCCAAGAAACTGGTACGTCACATGGCTGCCACTCTGTCGCGCGGAGCCCTGCCCAACGGTCAGACCGCCATACCCCGCCAGCGCTTCGACGTATGGCTTGATCGGCAGCACGTGGGGCGTTACCGCCGCGCGCACCCCCACCTCCAGCGTGTTCAGCGATTCGTCCGACCCACCTCCGTGCGTTGCTCCACGCCGCAGAAACGATCCCCGCACGTCATACCCCAGCGCGATCAGTCCCAGGCCGTTGTCGTGGTACAGCCCTACTGTCGGCCCAAACATCCACTCCGTGTTGGCCGCAGGGAGCTTACCCCCGGTAAACTCACCATAGATTGCCGTCTGCGCGCTGCCCACCGCAATGCACCCGACCGCAATCAACACACCCGCAGTACATCGCAAACCTGCAGTCAAAGAAACCATGTGTCCGTTAGACCGCACGGCGCGACCTTCGATCATCCCCCATCCGTCCAGGTTCCCGCCCCGTCAACACCCCTTGGCGCACTCCCCACTTCCAGGCTGTTGATCACACGAAAGTGAGCCAGCGCCAGGGCGCCAGCTACTTTGCTTGCCTCGCTACCCTCCTGAGCATCTACAATCATTCCGCAAGCAACAAAGCTCAGAAGGACTCGCCCTTACGCACCAGAGAGTCGTGTCGCTGTGCCCAGGGTGAAAGGAAGTCGAGGATAGATGGTCGAAGCCGTCGTGCTCTGGAACGAGCCGAATAATCTTTCGCATTGGAACTTCCATCTCGATCCCGGCTGGAAGGGCTTCGCCGCCATGGTCAAGCGAGCCGCCGCAGCCATCCGCGAGGTCAATCCCAACCTCCCAATCGTCCTCGGCGGCGTCTCCTCCTGCGACTGCGACTTCCTTCGGCTCATGGCCTCCTACGGTGTCATGGAGTCCATTGACGCCGTCGGCGTCCACGGCTTCCCCCTCGATTGGAACCACTGGAGCATCAACGAGTGGCCCGATCGCCTCCAAGAGGCCGCCGAGGTCGCCCAACGACCAGTCTGGGTCACGGAGGTCGGCGTCTCCTCCTTCGGCGCAGAAGAGGTCCAGGTCTTAGGCCTCAATCGAACGCTCGAGCTCATCCGCAACCGAACACCCCGCATCCACTGGTACTCGCTCTTCGACCTCCCCCCCACCTGGCCCGCTGAAACCCGGCACAAGGAGGCCGAAGGCTCCTCCTACTACCGCCACTACTACCTGGGCCTCGTCCGCGCGGACGGCACGGAAAAGCTCGCCGCACCCTACTTCCCTACTGACGGCTCCGCCGGCTTCTGCCAGTGGTTCCACTTTGAGGATCCCCGCCTCGAACAGGCCGCCACCTGGATGCGCGACCACAACGTCACGTACCTGCGCACCGGCCTCAGTTGGGCCGACAGCTTCCGCCCGGACGCCACCGCCTGGTTCGACCACCAGATGCAAACCCTCGCGCCCTTCCAAACCTCCCTCACCCTTTGCTTCACCCCCGAGCACCTCGGCCTCGAGCGCCACCACACCAGCCCCCCCATTGACCCGGAAGACTTCGCCCACTTCGCTCGCTGGGCAGTCGAGCGCTACGCCGCACCGGCTCTCAGCCCCGACCGGCCCGTCCACCAGGCCTCCTCCACCTATCCCACGCCACACGCCCTTCGCTCTCACGGTATACAGCCCGAGGAGACCATCGCTCGATGACCTCACCCTCCAAGCAGATCCTCATCACCGGCGGCGCAGGCTTCGTCGGCTCCCATCTCGCGGACGGCCTTCTCGCCGCGGGCCACGTCGTCCGCATCCTCGACGACCTCACCCCGCAGGTCCACGGTGACGGTCGCCCCGCCTACCTCTCGCCTGAAGTCGAGCTCGTCGTCGGCGACGTGCGCGATCCCAATCGCGTCCGCGAAGTCCTCCGCGATGTCGACGTCATCTTCCACTTCGCCGCCACCGTCGGCGTCGGCCAGTCCATGTACGAGATCAGTCGCTACATGAGCGTCAACACCCTCGGCACCGCCGAACTCCTCCAGGGCATCCTCGACGCCAAGCAGCGACCGGAAAAACTCGTCGTCGCCTCCTCCATGTCCATCTACGGCGAAGGCCGCTACCGCTGCACCGGCTGCGGCGAGCTCGCCGCCCCGCCCGTCCGTCCCGTTACCCAACTCCGCGCCGGGCACTGGGAGCTGCACTGCACCGCCTGCAACGGCGTCCTCGCCCCCATTCCGACCGACGAGACCAAACCCTCCGAGATCAACTCCGTCTACGCCCTCTCCAAACGCGACCAGGAAGAGCTCTGCCTTATCTTCGGCAGAAACTACGACCTCCCCGTCACCGCCCTCCGCTTCTTTAACATCTACGGCACACGCCAGGCGCTATCCAACCCCTACACCGGCGTCGCCGCCATCTTCGCCTCGCGCCTCATTAACAACCAGTCGCCACTCGTCTTCGAAGACGGCGAGCAGATGCGCGACTTCGTCAGCGTCCACGACATCGTCCGCGCCAACATCCTCGCTATGCAGCGTGGCCCCTCCGACGACCAGGTGATCAACATCGGCTGCGGCACCCCCATCACCATTCGCAGGGTCGCGGAAGTCCTGGCGCAGTCTCTCGGCAAAGATCTCGATCCCGTCATCACACAAAAGTATCGCGCCGGCGACATCCGCCACTGCTACGCGGACCTTACCCGCGCCCAAACCCTCCTCGGTTACAAACCCGAGGTTACCCACGAGCAGGGCTTTCGCGAACTCGCCGCCTGGCTCCAACAGCAGCAGGCCGAAGATAGAGCAGAGACCATGCTCAAGGAACTCAGCGCCTACGGGCTCACCGCCTGACCCGGGCCGCATCGCATCGACTCAGGGCACAACACAACAGCAAGAGAAAGGTTGGTGACAATGGGCAGCAGCAAAGATCGCAGGATCCTGATCACCGGCGGCGCTGGATTCATCGGCTCCAACCTCGCCGAGCGCCTGCTCCTGGACCCGCGAGCCGAGATCACCCTCTTCGACGACCTCTCGCGCAGTGGCGTCGAGCACAATCTCTCCTGGCTACGCTCCCTGCCCGCCGCCAGCCGACTCACGCTCCTTCGCGGAGACGTCCGCGACGCGGACGCCGTCACCGAAGCCGCTCGCTCCGCCACCGAGATCTATCACCTCGCCGCCCAGGTCGCCGTCACCACCTCCGTCGACCAGCCCCGCACCGACTTCCATACCAACGCCCTCGGCACCTTCAACGTCCTCGAAGCCGCCCGCCGCTCCGGTCGCAAACCCTTCCTCCTCTTCACCTCCACCAACAAGGTCTACGGCTCGCTCAGCTCTGTCCCCGTCCATCCAGAGGGCACTCACTACGCCGCCTCCCTCCCCGACTTCCGCGGCGTCTCGGAGTCCGAACAGCTCGACTTCCACTCGCCCTACGGCTGCTCCAAGGGCGCCGCCGATCAGTACGTCCGCGACTACGCCCGCATCTTCCACCTCCCCACCGTCGTCTTCCGCATGTCCTGCATCGCCGGCCCGCGGCAGTTCGGCAACGAGGACCAGGGCTGGGTCGCCCACTTTCTCTACAGCGTCCTCGAAGGCGCCCCCATCACCGTCTACGGCGATGGCCTCCAGGTCCGCGACGTCCTCCATGTCGCCGATCTCCTCGACGCTATGACCGCCGCCCGCGATCACCAGAAACGCACCGCCGGCGAGATCTACAACGTCGGCGGCGGACTCCAGCGTGCCACCTCCGTCCTCGAAATGCTCTCTGCCATCGAGCGCCACACCGGCCGCAAACCCATCCTGCACACCTCCGCCGTTCGCCCCGGAGACCAGCCCCTCTACATCTCCGACACCTCCAAACTCACCGCCGATACCGGGTGGCAGCCCACCCGCTCCCTCGCCCAAACCCTGGACTCCATCCAGGCCTTCTTCCAGAACAACGGCCGCGTCCTCCGGGAGCAGCGTGCCCGTGCCCACAAGCCCGAACTCGTGGCCGAGGAGGTCGCGTGAAGTTCGCCCTCGTCAACCCGAAGTGGACCTTTGAGGGCTCCACCTACTTCGGCTGCGCGGAGCCCCATCTCCCGCTTGAGCTCCTCTCCGCCCGCGAGTGCCTCCGCGCCGCAGGCCAGGAGGTACTCCTCATCGACGCCTGGATGGAAGACCTCTCCCCCGCCCAGGTTCGCGTCCGCCTCGACAGCTTCGGCGAAGACTTCCTCGTCATTCCCACCGCCCCCTCCTACCTCTTCTGGCGCTGTCCTCAGCCCGAGCTCCGAGTCCCCCACCTCTGGATCGAACAGCTCTCTCGGCCTTCGAAATCCATCGTCATCGGTCCTCACGGTTCTGTAACCCCCATCGCTACACTCACGAAAACCCGGGCCGACATCGTCCTCCGCGGCGAGCCCGACCAGACCCTCCCGCAGCTCGCCACCACCCCCTGGGAGATGATCGCCGGCTGCTGCTGGCGCGATTCGGACAGCGTTTTCCACTTCAGCCCCGGCCTCGGCGCCACCGACATGCGCGCCATCGGCCCACTCGACTACACCGACTACCCCGTCGAGCGCCACACCCACCTCCACCACATCTTCCCCGGCAACGGCGCCGACCACCTCCATCATGGCGCCGAGGTCGAATTCGCCCGCGGCTGCCCCTACGCCTGCACCTTCTGCAACAAGACCCTCTTTCGCAACAAATACCGCGAGCGGGATCTCTCCGCCGTCCTCACCGAGATCGACTCCCTCCTCGCCCGCGGCGTCGACTACATCTACTTCATCGATGAGATCTTCGGCGTCGGCAAGCAGGTTCGCACCCTGCTCGAAGAGCTCGCCACCCGCCCCGTCTCCATCGGCTTCCAGACCCGTATCGACCTCTGGAACGAGGACTCCCTCGACCTTCTCGCCCGCGCCCACTGCGTCTCCTTCGAGTGCGGCATCGAGTCCATCACCGACGCCGGACGCGATGCCATGAACAAAAACTGCCGCATCGACACCGATCGCATCGCCGATCTGCTCATCTACGCCAAGCAGCGCATCCCTTGGGTCCAAGCGAATCTCATCAAGGTTCCCGAAGACGACCCCGCCGAGGTCGCGCGGTGGCAGGCCCATCTCAAGTCCCGCGGCGTCTGGGTCTCCGAACCCGTCCCCATGTTCCCCTTCCCCGGCAGCCCCGAATACGTAACCACCTTCGGCGCACAACCCGACGAGCAGGCCTGGGAACGCGCCCACGACTTCTACCTTCAGATCTTCGCCGACAAGGGCTTCTCCGACATTCAAGCCCAGCAACCACTCCCCCTCGCGGAACTCGAATGCGCCTCCTGCTGACGACGGACACCGTCGGCGGCGGCTGGACCTACACGCAGGAACTCACCGAAGGCCTACTCGCCCACTCGCCTTTCGACCCAGACGCCCAGCCCATCGCCATCGCCCTCGCCTCCATCGGCCCCGCACCCTCCGCCGACCAGGCCGCCTGGGCCACCGCCCTCCCCACCCGCTTCCCCGGCCGCTTCACCTTCACCTCCATCGAAGCTCCACTCGAGTGGCAGCCGGACAACAGCACCGCTTACACCGCCGCCGAACCCGCTCTCCTTGCCCTCGCCGAAGCCTTCCGCCCCGACCTCCTCCACACCAGCCAATTCTGCTTCGGCGCCCTCCCGCTCCCCATCCCCCGCGTCGTCTTCGCCCACTCCGACGTCCTCTCCTGGGCCGAAGCCACTCGCCCCCGCGGCTTCGAACCCTCACCCTGGCTCGACAGGTACCGCAACATCGTCCAAACCGGCCTCTCCGCGGCTACCGCCGTCCTCGCACCCACCCGCGCCATGCACGACGCACTCGCCCGCCACTTCACCCTTCCTCCCTATACGGCCGTCGTCCTCAACGGCCGGTCCCTCCCTCCGTTCACCGGTATCCCCCTTCGCCGCAACCTCCAGGCCGTCACCGCCGGCCGCCTCTGGGACGAAGCAAAAAATCTCACCCTCCTCGAGCAGATCGACCCTCCACTCCCTCTCATCCTTGCCGGCGAGCACCGCCGCGACACGCCACCCGCCAACCCCAACTTCCATCTCCTCGGCCACCTCCCCCAACCCCGCCTCCTCTCCCTCTTCTGGCAGTCCGCCATCTACATATGCACCTCGGTCTATGAGCCCTTCGGCCTCGCCCCGCTCGAAGCCGCCCTCTGCGGCTGCGCCGTCCTCGCCAACGACATCCCCTCCCTTCGCGAGGTCTGGGGCAACGCCGCCCTCTTCTTCCACGACGCCACCTCCCTCGAGCACCTCCTCCGCTCGCTCGTCGCGGACCCCGCCGCCCTCCTCGCCGCACAGCGCCGCTCGCATAACCGCGCCGGTCTCCTCTCAGGTCACACCATGACCTCCCACACCCTCACTCTCTTCCGCGAGCTCCTCGCCGCCCCATCCCGTGAGCCCCATGCCGTCGCCTAACCTCCGCCTCACCTACCTCGCCCACACCCAGCGCTCCGACTGGAACAACGGCAACGCCCACTTTCTCCGCGGCCTCCTCCGCTCGCTCGGCAAACTCGGCCACACCCTCAACCTCCTCGAGCCCGAGCACGAGTGGTCCATCGACAACCTCCGCTCCGAACCGCGCGGCGCCAACTCCCTCACCCAGTTCGCCGAGGTCTACCCCGACCTCCCCATCCGCACCTACCCAGCTAACAGCTTCGATCGCGACACCTGGCTCCCCCTCCTCGCCGGCCAGCAGGTCGTCATCCTCCACGAGTGGAATCCGCCCGCCCTCGCCTCGCTCCTGCTCGATCTCCGCGCCGAACTCGGTTACAAACTCCTCTTCCACGACACCCACCACCGCGCCAGCTCCTCGCCCGAGTCCTTCCGCACCCTCCGCCTCCACGAGTTCGACGGCGTCCTCGTCTTCGGCGAGGTGCTCCGCGAGATCTACCGCACCCGCTTCAACATGGACCGTGTCTGGACCCTGCACGAAGCCGCCGACACCTCCGTCTTCCATCCCATCTCCCTCCCCCGCACCGGCGAAGACAGCTCCGGCCCCGAGGTCGTCTGGATCGGCAACTGGGGCGACAACGAGCGCTCCGCCGAGATCCACGACTTCTTTCTCGCCCCCGCCGCCGCCCTCCCCGAGCACACCTTCCAGATCTTCGGCGTCCGCTACCCCGAGGAAGGCCTCGCCGCCCTCGCCGCGGCTGGCGTCAAATACGGCGGCTACCTCCCCAACCTCGAAGCCCCCGCCACCTACGCCCGCGCCCGCCTCACCGTCCACATCCCCCGCCAGCAGTACTCCACCGTCATGCGCGGCATCCCCACCATCCGCGTCTTCGAAGCCCTCGCCTGCGGCATCCCCCTGCTCTCCGCCCCCTGGGACGACACCGAGCACCTCTTCCGCCCCGGCGACCTTCGCTTCGCCCGCACCACCGCCGAGATGACCGCCGCCATGCGCGAGCTGCTCCAAGACCCCGCCGCCGCCCAGGCCTTCGCCGATCGCGGCCGCCACACCGTCCTCGCCCGCCACACCTGCGACCACCGCGCCGCCGAGCTCACCGGCATCTGTAACCAGCTCCTGCACACACCCGGCCCCCAGGAGACCCAGCCCGCATGAAGATCTTCGCCTTCGGCTCCTCCCTCGTCTCCTCGTACTGGAACGGCGCCGCCACCTACTACCGCGGCTGTTACAAATACCTCGCCCGCCTCGGCTACGAAATCACCTTCGCCGAGCCCGACGCCTACGGCCGCCAGCAGCACCTCGATGCCGTCGACCTCTCCTTCGCCCGCTCGCTCACCTACCAGCCCCGCTACGCGCCACCGGGCACCGACCCGCTCCACCGCCCGCTCGATAACGCCGACCCCACCGGCCGCTCGCTCGATCGCATGCTCGCCCTCGCCCGCGAAGCCGACATCGTCGTCAAGCACTCCGGTATCGGCTGCGACGACGCCGAGCTCGAACGCCGCATCCCCGCCGAGCTTTCGTCGCTCGCCATGACCTTCATCTGGGACGTCGACGCCCCCGCCACCATCCACCGCATGCGCGCCGACCGCGACGACGCCCTCGCCGGCAGCTGCTCCGGCTACGACGCCATCCTCACCTACGGCGGCGGCCCCCTCGCCCGCGCCGGCTATCTCGAGTTCGGCGCGCAGGCCTACTACTCCATGTACAACGGCCTCGACCCCGACACCCACCACCCCGTCCCGCCCGACCCCACCCTCGCCTGCGACGTCGTCTTCCTCGGCAACCGTCTCCCCGATCGCGAAGCCCGCGTCGAAGAGCTCTTCCTCCGCGCCGCAGCCCTCGCCCCGGAAGCCACCTTCCTCCTCGGCGGCGAAGGCTGGCTCGGCAAGCCCATGCCCCCCAACGTCCGCCTCCTCGGCCACGTCCCCACCGCCGACCACAACCGCGTCAACTGCTCCGCCTCCCTCGTCCTCAACATCAACCGCGCCTCCATGGCCGACTTCGGCTTCTCCCCCCCAACGCGCGTCTTCGAGGTCGCCGGCGCCGCCGCCCCCATGCTCTGCGACGACTGGCCCGGCCTCGCCGACTGCTTCGAGCCCGGTCGCGAAATCCTCGTCGTCCGCTCCGCCGAAGACGTCGTCGCCGCCCTCCACACCCACCCCCCCGCGGAACGCAGGCAGATCGGCCAACGCTTCCACGCCCGCGCCCTCCAGGACCACACCTACGCCCAGCGCGCCGCCCAGGCCCACCTCGCCTTCTCCGAGTGCGCCGCCCGCCGCCGCGGTCAACTTCCGTTCCAAACCGAATCCCGCGCCACCATGGCCGACTGGGCCCCCGTCCCCGGCTGGCGCGAGCTCGCCGCCCGCATCAGCACCGCCGCCGCAGAGGTCAGCAAGTGAAGCTCGTCATCTACGGCCTCACCCTCACCTCCTCCTGGGGCAACGGCCACGCCACCACCTACCGCTCGCTCTGCCGCGCCCTCGCCCGCCGCGGCCACACCATTCACTTCGTCGAGCAGGACGTCGAGTGGTACCGCTCCAACCGCGACCTCCCCGAGCCCACCTTCGCCACCGTCCACCTCTACACCGACTGGCAGCGCGAGCACCAACGCCTCCTCGATCTCTCCCGCGACGCCGACGTCACCCTCGTCGGCTCCTTCTTCCCCGACGCCGTCGCCGTCACCCGCGCCCTCGCCGACCGCGCCGCCCAGCCCATCCTCTTCTACGACATCGACACCCCCATCACCCTCGCCGAGCTCCGCCGCTCCGGCCGCACCCCCTACCTCGACGCCGCCCTCATCCCCGCCTACAGCGCCTATCTCTCCTTCACCGGCGGCCCCACCCTCCGCGAGCTCGAGCAGCGCTTCGGCGCCCGCCGCGCCCTCCCCTTCTACTGCTCGGTCGACCCCGACCTCTACCACCCCACCGCCATCGACCCCGCGCTCGCCTCCGACCTCAGCTATCTCGGCACCTACGCCGCCGACCGCCAGCCCAAACTCCTCCAGCTCCTCGACACCCCCGCCGCCCTCGCCCCCGATCTCCAGTTCCTCGTCGCCGGCCCGCAGTACCCACCCACCACCGTCTTCCAACATAACGTCCGCCGCATCACCCACCTCTCCCCCCGCGAGCACCCCGCCTTCTACTCCTCCTCGCGCTTCACCCTCAACCTCACCCGCGACAGCATGGTCGCCGCCGGCTGGTCCCCCTCCGTCCGCCTCTTTGAGGCCTCCGCCTGCGGCGCCTGCATCCTCTCCGACCCCTGGCCCGGCCTCGAAGACTTCCTCACCCCCAACACCGAAATCCTCCTCCCCGCCACCCCCGAAGACGTCACCAACATCCTCCGCACCTACACCGAGTCCGACCGCAACGCCATCGGCGCCCGCGCCCAAGCCCGCATCCTCGCCGAACACACCAGCACCCACCGCGCCGAGCAGTTCGAAGCCATCGTCAGCTCCTGCTAGACCGTGTCCTACGGTTCCGCCCTTCCTCCGCTTCGTTCCGACCCCCGTGCGCTGAGTCCAGGCAGCGACCGCATCTCCAACTTCCGACTACGGCGTTTATGAGGACTTATCCTGTCCCGAAGCCTACGTGCTTCATTCGGAGGGTTGATGAGGCTTCATGGCATCTGTTTGCCCACTCGTTCGATTCTTGCTGCGGCGAGCTTGTCAGCACACGCTCAGATATCCGTGCCGTACATCGGGTGCCCCGGGGACGGTCAGACGGGACCCTACACAGCAGCAAAAGGCTCACCGAAATTGGTCGATCTTCCGCCTGCAATAGCTGAACAACTGGCGTGGTATGAGTACAACGGCGACGCAGGACATATCGGGAGTCTCGGCCCACGGGGCTGGAACTGTTTTGTCACCATCGGGTCCAACGGTGAGACTCTATATATCGCTCCTGAGGTGCTGGACAGTGCCAAGCTCTTAGAACACAGGAATTGGAAAGGTTTCACGGGGCCAGCCATACAGCTCTCAGGCTCCGATGGCGGCACATCGGGCCGCTTCGAAGTGGCAAAGGTGGTAGCCCGCGTCTTTCCGGCACATCGAGGCTACGCTCGCAAAATCATCGCGGAAGGCTTTGGTCCCGCCTCAGATTACCATTTTGGCCCCTTCCCCTCCGACCACCTCACCTACAGGGGTAAGAATCTCGTCGAGTTCATCACGCCTGCTCACCGAACCGGGCTCGGCACCATGTCCTGGCTTCTGCCGTCCGACCAGCCCATTACCGGCTTTGCCCTGCTCACCATCGGACCGAACATCGACACGGAACTTCTACACTTGAGCTTCAGGCTCCCTCACTCGCTTTCCTTCCTATCTGTGATCCTCATTCAGCAAGCCGAGGCAAATGCCTCAAGCTAACGCCTGCGAAGTGCGGCTCTTCCGATCACTAATGAAAAGTCGCATTCTCGGAAGTAATCACTCTGGAAGAGTAGGGCTCGTCCGCTGCACCAAATCGTGGTCACCTGCGGATAACATCGGCCCGCAGACATAGCAGCCCTCCGCTACACCTTCACCAACTCCTACGGGACCCCACACACACCTCAGGCCCCCTCCACCTCCAACCCCTTCCGCGAGCCCGCCCCCGCATGCTCGCCGAACACACCAGCACCCACCTCGCCGAACAGTTCGAAGCCATCGTCAGCTCCTTCTGACCCGCGTCGTCGCCTTCGCTCTACTCATGCCCCTTGTTGCCCCTCCTCGCCCTCCCCTTCCCTTGACCCTGCTTTTCTGGTTGTCCTTCCCGAAGGGGATCTGCTTTTGTTCTTAGGTGTCTCCCGAAGGAAACCTGTCTCTGCCCTTTTGTCGTCCTTCCCCAAGAGCACTTCTCCTGCTAGCCTCCGGTCTCGCGGCGCCGGCGGAAATCACCCCGTCGTCGTCTCACGAACTAACTCAGGCAGCCCGCAAACTTTACACCTCCGTTCCCACTCATGTAAGTAACGAGGAATGCGAACTCGTCTGTCTTCAGCCCTGTTGGCCTGCTGCCTTGCCGCGCAGATCTCCACTGCGCAGGTGCACGCTCCGGATCTCACGCAGCAGCAGCAGTACACCATGCACAAGGTAAGCTCCAGCTCCCCCACCGGCGACAACAACGACGCCATCAGGCTCGAACCGCACACCACCTCCACGCTCCTCGATGTCGACGGCCCGGGCACCGTCTCCCATCTCTGGTTCACCATCAACAGCCCTGACCCCAATCAACTCAAAGACATCGTGCTCCGAATCTACTGGGACGGTGAAGCCACCCCCAGTGTCGAAACGCCCATCGGCGACTTCTTCGGGCTGGAGACCGGCGATTACGTCGATTGGCACTCCGAGTATCTCAGCGTCGGCCACGAGCGCGCACTCAACTCCTTCTTCCCCATGCCCTTCGCAAAACACGCGCGCATCACCGTTACAAACGACGGCTCGCAGCCCACGCCCAGCTTCTACTTCTCGGTCGAGTACATGGAGCATCATCGCCCGTTGCCCGCCGACACGCTCTACTTCCACGCGCAATACCGGCAACAGTCGCCAACTCCCGGCCTCTTCAACTCATGGAAGGGCGATGGAGACCCCGCCGTCAACGCCGTACAAAATGTAACCGGGAAAGACAACTACCAGATCCTCGATGCCGTCGGTCACGGTCACTTCGTCGGTGTCACCCTGGGCATTCTGCAGAACCAGGATGACTGGTGGGGCGAAGGCGACGAAATGTTCTTCGTCGACGGGGAAGACAGGCCAAGCTGGCACGGCACAGGCGGCGAAGACTACTTCCTCGGCGCCTGGGGCTTCGGCGGAGCCTGGGGGGCAGGTTCACCCTTCAGCTATCAGCGCTACGGTGCACCACAGGTCCAGGCCTGGCGCGCCGGATCCCGCAATCTCATGTACCGCTTCCACACCGAAGCCCCCATCCCGTTCCGCAAATCCTTCCGCGCCACCATGGAACACGGCCACGCCAACCACCGCTCCGATAACTGGTACTCCGTCGCCTACTGGTACCAGGCCGAACCCCACGCCGCCTTTCCTCCGCTGCCCGCTGCCGCAGACCGCGTCCCCACGCTCCACATGGTCGGCGGTCCAGCCAACGCCTGCGACCCCCCGCAATGTGTCGTCAAAGGACCCACCACCGCTCAGCCCTGAACCAACTCCTCCATCGACCCCAAACAAACCTCAGGCCCCTCCGCCTCCAACACCTCCCGCCCATAAATCCCGGTCGCCACCGCAATCACCTCCAGCCCATTCGCCTTCGCCGACCGCACATCCTCCGGCGTATCCCCCACCACACACACCGCCGCACCTTCCCCCGCCAAGTCCTTTGCCTTCTGTAACGCTCCACGAAACACATCCCGCCGGGTCTCATATGCATCACTGAACTCACCAAAGTCAAACATCTCCCACAGCCCCGCTGCTTCCAGCTTCACCCGCCCAATCCCCGCCAGGTTCCCCGTCGCCACCCCCATCTTGGCTCCTTGAGCCCGGAGCCGCTCCAACACCTCCACCACGCCCGGCAGCACCGTCACCCGCACCTCCCCGCGCCGCTCCTCCACAAACCGGCACATCCCCTCCTGCACCTCCCGCAGCCGCGGCCGCCACACCGCCTCACCCACCCCCGCCAGCGCCCACGCATCCCGCAGAATCCCCGTATCCACGTTCCCGTGCGCCACCACGCCATCAAGGTTCAGCAACCGCCCCGCCACCCCGCTCAGCGCCTCGCAGAACGCAAAGTAGTGCACCGCATCCTGCTGGTGCAGCAGCGTCCCATCAATGTCAAACAGATACGCGTCAAACCCGTCCCACGCCCGCGACAGCCCTGCCAGCTCAAGCCCCATCCCGCCAGCCTACCAGCGCCGCCCGCACCCGCCCCACCAGTCCCTCCCACCCCTCCCCACTCGCCCGTCGCCACAGCCGCATCGACCCGTACCACGCTGTCCGCTCTCCCCCAATCCCCCACCGCCAGTCCGCCCGCTCCTGCAGCAACACCCACGCCGGCACCCCCATCGCCCCCGCCAGATGCGCCGCCAGCGTATCCACCGTCACCACCAAGTCCATCTCCGCCACGCACGCCGCCAGCGCCACCACACCCTCCGTCGCCGCCCGCCCATCCCGCAGCAGCCCTGCTTCAAACACCTCCGCAGCCTTTCCCCCCTCATGCGCCCCCTGCAGACTCCAGAACTCCACCCCCTCCACCCCCAGCAGCCCGCGCATCGCCCCCACCTCCATCGACCGCCCCGGATCCCAATCCCCCCCAGCCCAAACCACCCCCACCCGCAACCCCCGCCGCTCCCCAAGCGCCCCACGCGCCAGCTCCCGTGCCGCCCCCGGCAGCCGCAGGTACCCCTCCGCCCCCGGCAACTCCTCCCGCTGCACCCGCAGCACGTAGGGCAGCTCCATCAGCTCCACCTGCACCTCCCACGCCGGCTCCCGCTCCCCCGCCCGCGTCCACGTCACCATCTCATCCACCCCCGGCAGGCACTGCGCGAGTTCCAGGAGCCCCGGCGCCACCTGCACCACCACCCACGCCGCCCGCTCCCGCAGCCGCGGCAGAAACCGCAGCATCTGCACCGCATCCCCATACCCCCGCAGACACCGCACCATCACCCGCTTGCCGTCAACCGCCTCCCCCTCCCACAGCCGATTGCCGTCCGGCCGCCCCCGCGCCCGGATCGCATCACTCTCCCGCCACGCCGCCTCCAGCTCCCCCCCGAGCATCGCCGCGTACCATCGCCCACCCGCGCACTCGTCCCCGTCCGCACCCGCACGCTCCGCTCTGTCGAAGAGCCGCCGCGCCGCGCCCAACTCCCGCCGCTCCAGCGCCGCGATCGCCTCCTCCAGCAGCGTCACCGCCCGGCAGCACCCACAGCCGGATACACCGCATGCGGCCCATCCGGCGCCACGCCAAGCTCCCGCCGACGGCACAGGTACACCTCATCCTCCGGCTGCGCCTCGATCGCAAACCCCGCGCTCCGCAGCATCGCCTCCGTGCACGCCCGGTTCGGCACCCACCAGTTCGTCTCGTCATGCGAGAACTTCTTCTCGACAAAGTGCATCTTCGGGTAGCCCGCCTCATCAAACGGCGCCGCCGGATCGTTGAAGTCGTAGTCCTCCGCCACCGCCACCACCTCCCGGCTCCCCCGCTGCATGCTCTGAAACAGCAACACATCCTTCGCCACATGCTCGTGGATCAGGTCCAGCGCCAGCAGCGGATGCCGCAGGTGGTACAGCACCCCCATGAAGATCACCAGGTCGAACTTTTCCCCGAGCGACCCCACGTCCCATACCGCCATCTGCCGAAACTCAATCTCCTCCCCCGCCACCTCCGCCGCAAACCGCGCCTGCTGGAGGTACCCCGTATCCGTGTCGATCCCCACGACCCGGTCCGCCCCGCGCCGCTTCATCTCCAGCGAATAAAACCCGCCGTTGCAGCCGATATCCAGCACCGTCTTGCCCCGCATATCCGCCGGCAGCGCATCTTTGAACTGCGCATACTTCACCTCCGGGTAGTCCCCCAGGAAGTGCTCCGGCGCCGTCTCCACCCCGCGGAGCCGTATGTTGTGAAACCACGGCCCCAGCTCCTCGATCCTCTTGCGCAGCTCTACGTCGTTCATCGCCAAACCTTTCGTCACTCCGCAC
Source organism: Acidobacteriaceae bacterium (assembly GCA_965218895.1). Lineage (GTDB taxonomy): Bacteria > Acidobacteriota > Terriglobia > Terriglobales > Acidobacteriaceae > Edaphobacter. Next base: position 21,271 of record CBDCMI010000014.1, read on the forward strand.
ATCCTCCCGGCATCCCAGCCGCACTCTCAAACTCATTCTCCCGCTCCAGCAGCCGCACCGCCGCCCTGTAGCCATGCAGCGTCCCCACATCCACATAGGCCCGCCCCGCCTTCACGCCACGCGCCCGCCCCCCGCGCCGCAGCCACTCATTCACCAGCGTCCCCAGGTATTCATCCCCGCGCCCCTCCTCGCTCCACAGCCGATGCAGCGCATGAAACACCCGCCCCGGCATCCGCACCGCCCCCCAGATCCACCGCGACCGCGCCCCCACCCGCTTCACCTCAATCTCCTCCACCCACCCATCCCCATCCGTCACCACCGCGTCAAACAGCTCCGGCCGCTCCACCGGAAACAGCAGAAAGCTCAGCTCCCCCGCCGGCATCTGGCAAAACCCGTCCGCCGGCGCCCAGATCGTATCCGGCAGCCCGATCAGCACATCCTCCCCGTCCTCCGGAATCAGCGGCGCCGCCCGAAACAGCGCATCACACAGCCCACCCGGCGCCGGCTGCACCACATACGCAATCTCCGCCCCCCACACCCGGCTCCCGTAGTACGCCAAAATGTCCGCCTTCCCCGGCGAGATCACAAAGCACAGCTTCTCCGCCCCACCGCGAATCATCCGCTCCAGCAGATACTCACTCACCGCCCGCGGCCGCTCCGCCCCGTTCGCCTCCGCCCGGCTCCCCACCGGCAGCAGCTCCTTCGAGAACGCCAGCGGCTGTATCCGGCTCCCCGCCCCCGCCGCTGGAATAATCCCCCACATCGCCCGTCGTTTCTCCTCATTAATCTCCGGACCCGCGGCCAACCGCGGTCCAGCAACATCTGCCTATCCTAACCGCCAACAGCCGCCACCTCCCCCACCCCCCCACCGTGAGCGAAGCCGAATACCCCCCAAAGCCCACGCTGTCGCCCCTGACCTTGCCGTGCGTTTGCCTTTGCCGTTGCCTGTTCCTCGCCGTCATCCTGAGCGAAGCGAAGGACCCCTGTAGTTGCCTTTGCCCTTGCCTCTGCCTTTCTTGTTGTCGTTCCCGAAGGAAATCTGCTGTTGCTCTTGCCCTTCTTGTTGTCATCCTGAGCGAAGCGAAGGACCCGCTGTAGCCCTTGCCTCTGCCTTTCTTCTTGTCATTCCCGAAGGGAATCTGCGGCTGCTCTTGCCTTTCGTATTGCCATCCTGAGCGAAGCGAAGGACCCGCCCTTGCTCGAAGCCACAACATAAGCCCTACCCACGCACCCCCGCGCCCCGACCCGCCATCACCCGCGCACACACCGCCTCCAGCTCCTTTACCCGCGCCTCGCCCGTATGGTCGCGCAACGCCCGCGCCCGCGCCGCCTCCCCCACCGCCCTTAGCTTCTCCGCCGGCCACCGCAGCACTGCCTCCACCTCCGCCGCCTCCCCCACCGGCAGAATCTCCGTCCCCTCCGCAAAGAACGTCCCCAACCCCTCCCACGCATCCGAGATCACCGGCACACCGCACGCCGCCGCCTCAAACAGCCGCCCCGACGGGCAATACCCATACCGCGCCATCGCCTCCCGCGTCACATTCAGCGTCGCCCGCGACGAGCAGAAAAACGCCGGATGCAGCGCCGGCGGCATATGCGACACGAACCCAATGTTCTCCGCCCACGGAAACGTCTCCGGGTACTGCGCCCCGCCAATCAGAAACCGCTCCCCCGGCATCCGCCGCGCCGTCCGGAGCAGCAGCCGCTCCACCCCCGCCTGCCGGTCCGCCGCATACGTCCCCAGGTAGCTCATTGTCGACCGCAGCCACTCCTGCCCCTCCACCGGAAAGTGCCGCTCCGGGTCCACCGACCCATACCACGGCACCACCTCGCCCCGCGCCCCCAACCGGCTCCGCAGCTCCTCCACCGCCCGCCCCCCCGTATAACTCAGCACCAGGTCAAACGCCCCCAGCCCCGCCTCCGGCACGTACTCCGGCATCACCCCGCGATCCATCGCGTCCAGCGTCACCGGCGTATCCAGGTCATAAAACG
>CBDCMI010000015.1:0-70130 GCA_965218895.1 Acidobacteriaceae bacterium
CAGAAGTAGTTCGGGTAGGAATACGGCAGTGACAGCAACTCCCTCCGCCCCCCATCGGCATCAATCGCCTCACAGATCGGCCGATTCAGCGCCAGCGAGTCCCGCTCCAGATAAAGCGGCCCAACCGCCGGGTCCCGGAACCACACCCGATCCGTAAACATCCGCGCCATGTCGTACTTCTGCCACGTATACGGCTCACGATACTTCGAGACCACCCCCGACACCCCCAGCAGCACCGCCAACGTCACGAAACTCGCCCGGCCCCACCGCGGCCACACCCGCTCAGGAAACAACAGCATCACCAGCACCAGGCAGATCGCCATCTGCAGATAAAACCCCTGAAACGGCTCCCCCGCCGTCGAGGCCGAAGCCGACCCCATCTCTGCCAGCGGCACCAGCAACAGCACCTCGCGCCTGTCCCATCCGCGCCCCCTCTCCCGTAACGCCGCAATCCACCGCACCAGCACCACCGGCCCGAAGATGTAACACGCCAGGATCGCTGCAATCGACACATCCGTGATCAGCGATCCCTCCAGCAACTCCCTCCGGTCCACACCCCGCGCCGCCGCGAACATCAAACCCGCCACCACCAGCTGCACCCCAATCGTCCCCGCCAGCGACCATCGCTCGCGCAGCCGTGCCGCCAGCCATCCCGCCACACCTATCCCCAGCAGCCCCAGCAACACCCGCCTCCCGCCCGTCGCCTGCACCTCTAGGGCCCTCCAGAAAAGCCGAGCCGGCGCCCACAACACGCTTCCCGTGCCCCCCTTGCTCGCCGCCGCCCGCAGAACGCTGTTCCCGAACCACGCCCCCAGCGTGTCTCCCGTCAGCAGCACCACCAGCAGCGTCGTGCCCACCGCCAGCAAAACGACCAGCGCCACCACTCGCACCCGCCCTCCCCTCGCCATCGCCGCCGCGCACACCGCACTCGCCACCAGCAGCGCCGCCCCATCGTTCAGCCGCGTCGTCAGCGCCAGCCCCGCCAGCACGCCCAGCCCCGCCGCCACCGCGGCCTGCCGCCCCGGCGCAACCTCCTCCGCCAACGCCAGCAACCCCGCAACCGAAAACACAATGCAGCTCTGCGCCACCACGTGGTAGTCGTCAAACCGGTATCCAGGTGCCTGCACACACACGGCAAAGGCCGTCACCAGCACAACACCGCGCATCCACCGCGCCCACGCCGCCCGCCGCAGCACCAGCCCCAGGCCCGCCGCCAGCACCATCACGTGCAGCAGCGACTTCACCCCCATCCCCACCGCCGACCGCCCAAACAGCCGCATCCACCCGTCCGTCTCCAGCACAAACAGGGGCTGCAGCGGCAGATGCAGCTGCGCATACAGCCGCACCCCCCTGTGCAGCAGAACCCCATACCAAAACCACGAGGCCTCCCCCTCCATCTGCGTGTTCAGAATCAGCGCCACCCCAAACCCTAGGCACAGCCCCATCCCCCAGACGCCACTCCAGCCCAAATCCAGCCCCGGCCCACCCCGCCTCGCCTCTTGCGCCATCCGCTCCGCCATCCTCCGCCGCTCCACCTACTCCAAAACCGGCGTTGTCACGTCCTCAGCGGGCAGCTTCGGCAACGGCGTCCGCAGCAGAACCACACCCGCCCAGAACAACGCCGCCGCCTTCACCATCCCGTTCATGTGAAAGGCCAGCCACATCGCAAAGTTCTCCGACGCAAAAATCAGCGTGAAGCACCACAGCAGCGTCCGCACCGTCCCAGCATCCCGCCCCTCCCGCCGCAACGCCAGCAGCAGCAAAATCAACAACCCAAAACTCGGGTACAGATGAACCAACGTGTAGTCATACGACACCGGCGGCAGCGCCACAATCGCAATCATCACCAGGGCATACTGGTTCAGCGCCGGCAGCCTCCGAAACCGCGCGAAATACAGCACCACGCACGCCAGCACCGCCACCGCCGCATACCCCGTCCCCAGGGAGTGCACATCGCTTGAAAAGTGCAACCGGTGGATCGCCAGCGGCTGCTTCACAAACGCCAGAAACGAGTGGTCGTGCCGCAGCTCCCCCTCGCGCGACTTCGTCGCATACGTACCAACAAAGCCCACCAGCCCCGCTACCGTCCCCCGCGCCGCATCCCCAATCGTCGGCCCCACAAACCAGAAGCTTCCCACCAGCACCGCCACTGCTGTCACCACGCCGGCCAGCAGCGCCCGAATCTGACTCCGGTAACAAAACAGCGCCAGCAGCAGCAACGGATACAGCTTGATCGCCCCCGCCGCACCCCACAAAACGGCCGCGGCAGTCGTCTGGTCTCGCCAAAACGCCCACGCCCCCGCAAACGTCAGCACAATCAGAAACAGCTCAATATTCCCCCGCTCCAGCAAAAACAGCAGCGGCCACGAAAACACCACCGTCCCCACCACCAGCGCGGTGGCCGACCCAGCCCCTATCCCGCGGCTCACCAGCTTTCGGCCAAACAGCACCGCCGACACCACCGCCAGCACGGCCGCAATCGCAAAAGACAACAGCAGCCGGTGCGTCGTCACATGCAGCAGCGCGTCATACAGCACCGCCGCCGGCGCAGGGTATGCAAACCGCTCCTGCCCCGTGAAAAACAACTCCGTGTGCAGGTACGGAAAGATCGCGTCATAGTGCGTCAGATCGGTAAATCGATCGTCCGGCGCCGCCCACATCCCGCCCAAAACCTTGTACCCCGCTCGCCAAAGCCAGATCGCCACCGTCCACGACAACGCAGCAAACACACCCGAGACCCACAGAAACCATCGGAGCTCCGGCGGAAGCCCAAGGCCCTCGCTCGCCTCGCTCTCCTCTGACCGCGAACGTCCCATCCCCGACACACCTCCAGCCATAGATCTCAGGCCTCCCGCCTCAGCCGGCGTAAGCCCTCCCGAGTGTGCCACACACCCACCTCCGCCACCCCGACCGAACATATAATCGCCTCAAAACCCGCACACCGCACCCAAGGACCCCCATGCCCCTCCAAACCACCGACCACATCTGGCACAACGGCGAACTCATCCCCTGGCAGTCCGCCCAGATTCACGTCATGAGCCACGTCGTCCACTACGGCTCCTCCATCTTCGAAGGCATCCGCTGCTACACCCAGGCCGCCACCGCCGGTGTCTTCCGCCTCGAAGACCACATGCGGCGCTTCCTCGACTCCGCCAAAATCTACCGCATGCCCGTCCCCTACACCGTCGACCAGCTCTCCGCCGCCGTCATCGACGTCGTCGAAGCCAACAACGTCGCGCCCTGCTACATCCGCCCCGTCGCCTTCCGCGGCTACGGCGAGATCGGCGTCAACCCCCTCAAATCCCCCGTCGAGGTCTATATCGCCAACTTCCCCTGGGGCAAGTACGTCCCCGGAAACACCGGCGCCGACGTCTGCGTCTCCTCCTGGAACCGCCTCGCCCCCAACACCATGCCCTCCCTCGCCAAGGCCGGCGCCAACTACATGAACTCCCAGCTCATCCGCATGGAAGCCGAGATCAACGGCTACGCCGAAGGCATCGCCCTCGACACCAACGGCTATCTCTCCGAGGGCTCCGGAGAAAACCTCTTCCTGGTCCGAAACAACACCCTCTACACCTCGCCCCTCGCCAACTCCGTCCTCAACGGCATCACCCGCGCCTCCGTCCTCACCCTCGCCCGAGAGCTCGGCATCCCCGTCGTCGAACAGGCCCTCCCCCGCGAGCTCCTCTATATCGCCGACGAAGCCTTCTTCACCGGCACCGCCGCCGAAGTCACCCACCTCCGCTCCGTCGACCGCATCCTCGTCGGCGACGGCTCCATGGGCCCCATCACCACCGCCCTCCACGACGAGTTCTTCGCCCTCGTCAACGGCAGGGAGCCCGACCGCTTCAACTGGCTCACCCCCGTCAACGTCAAGCTCGCTGAGCCCGCCACCGCCTAGCCACCCTCACCCCCAGTCGGGCCGCCCCACCACCTCGGAGCGGCCCGCTCCACCCAAGCCCACGCAAGACCTCCATTGCCAAGCCTCCCGGAACTCCATACCCTGATCCCGCACCAACTGTGATCCACCCCAACTGTGATCCACCCCAAGGATCGACCATGATCAACCGGACCATCCGCAAACTCCTTGGCCTCGCCCTCGCCTCAGCCCTGGTCGCTCCGCCGGCACTCTCGCTGCAGGGCCCACCGCCCCGCCCCAGCCCAGGTCAGCCCGGCAATAACCGCCCCGGCACACCAGCACCTCCCGGCGGCCGACCCGGCATCGGCAATCGCCCCCAAACTCGCCCCACTCCCGGCACGGTCCGCCCCCAACCACCCCGCCCCACTCGCGGCACGGTCCGCCCTCAACCACCCCGCCCCTACCCCGGCAACAATCGCCCTCAACCACCCCGACCCAACCCCGGCAACAATCGCCCTCACCCACCCCGCCCCGGCCACCGTCCACCCCAGTGGGGCAGGCCGCCCCACGTTCGACCTTCCTATAACTTCCGCCCGAACGATCGCGACTTCCTCCGCCGCCACTACCGTAGCCGTCTGCGTTACATCAATCGCGCCCGCAGACCCCCCTTCATCGTCGGCGGCTACTTCCCCGTGGGCGATATCGGCTACCTCAGCCCCGTCCCGCCGGACGTCTATGGCTATCTGCCGCCACCCCCGCCCGGCTACCAGGTCGGCTACTTCGACGGCTACGTCGTCGTCTACGACCCCGTCACCTACTTCATCGCCAACCTGGTCGATCTCCTCCAATAACCGACCCCCAGGTCGCTCACCCCAAGGACCGCATCACGCTGATCCGCAGATCCTCCCGCAACAGCGCCTTCAGCTTGTTCAAACCGTCCTTGTTCACCCGCAGGTGCGTCTCGAGCGCGTCCTCGCTCTCCCACTCCTCCACCGTAAACAAACTCCCCGGGTAGTGAACGTCCTCAAATCCGTCGTAGCGCAGGCACCCCGGCTCCTTGCGCGAGGGCTCCTGTAACTTCGCCAGCATCCCGCGCACCTCCGCCTCATGCCCGCTCTTCGCGCGAATCTGCGCCACCACCGTAACCTTCCCGTCGTTGCTCTTGCCTCCAAACATCGTCGCCTCCTCCTAAGCTGTCTTCACGCCAACCGCCGTCTCCGGCACCCGCATATCCGTGTCACCCACCTGCTGCATCCCCCACCCAACCAGATCCTGGCTCCCGGTGATCAGCCGCACCCCATCGTTCCGCGTCAAATATGTCCACGCCCACGAGCTCAACACAATCAGCCGGTTGCGAAACCCAATCAAAAAGAAGATGTGCACCACCAGCCACGTCATCCACGCCATAAACCCGCCCCAGTGCGCATGGAACGGCCACTTGATGTTTGCCACCGCCGCTCGCCGCCCGATCGTCGCCATATCCCCCTTGTCGAAGTAGTGAAAACCCTTCTTGCCCGCCTTTTGCTCCGCATGGGCCCGCACACCCTCCAGCGCGCCAATCCGCCGCGCCGCATAGACCCCCATCTGCATCGCCGGCTGCGCTACCCCCGGAACCTGTTTGCCATCCTGCTCAAAATGAGCCAGATCCCCACAGATAAAAATCTCCGGATGCCCCGGCGGGTTCAGGTGCTCGTCCACCATCACGCACCCCTTCTTGTCCACAGGCACCCCCAGCATCTTGCCTAGCGGCGACGCCGCCACACCCGCCCCCCACAGCGTCACCACACTCTCTATCCGCTCGTCGCCCACCATCACATAGCCAGGCTGAACATCCGTCACATGCGATCCCGTCCGCATCTCGACCCCAAGCTCCGACAGCTGCTTCATCGCGCTCTTCTGCAGATCCTCCGGGTACGCCCCCAAAATATGCGGCGATCCCTCCAGAATCAGCACCTTCGCCATCGACGGATCAATGTGACGGAAGTCCCGCGTCATGTAGAGCTTGGCAATGTCTGAGATCGCCCCCGCCAGCTCCACCCCCGTCGGCCCCCCTCCGATAATCACAAAGTTCAGCGGCGGGTGCGTCCCCGTCTCCACCATCTGCCGCTCCGCCAGCTCAAACGCCAGCAGCACCCGCCGGCGAATCTCCGTCGCATCCTCCACCGTCTTCAGCCCCGGCGCCAGCTTCGACCAGTCCTCGTGCCCAAAGTACGAGTGCGTCGAGCCCGTCGCCAAAATCAGGTAGTCGTACTCCAACTCCGGCCCGGACTTCAACATCGCCCGCTGCCGCGGGAGATCAAACCCCGTCACCTCGTCCATCAACACCTCCGTATTCTGCGCCCCACGCAGAATCGTGCGGATCGGCTGTGCAATATCGCCCGGCGAAAGAACCGCCAGAGCCACCTGGTAGAGCAGAGGCTGAAACGTGTGGTGGTTCTTCCGGTCCACCAGCGTCACGTTCACCGGCAGCTTCGACAGCTCCTCCGCCGCCCGAATCCCGGCAAACCCGCCGCCCACAATCACCACCCGCTTGCGCACACCTGTCACATCCTTCGTACTCATGCACGTACCTCGGCTCGCTTGACATTCAGGTCTTTGATGCAACCCACCCATCCAGCGCCTCCAAACAGCCCCGCCCCTCCCCCCCTTCCCTTTGATCCTGCTCTCATCCTGCCCCTCCCTGTTGCCCTCCCAAAGACTCGCCTTTCCCCAGCCCCTTCCCTCCCCTCCCCTCCCCCTCTCGCTTCTAGCTTCCTCCTCTTGCTCTTCGCCCATCCCCATGCCCAGCCCTTGCTTCTCTTTGTGTCACCCTGAGCAAAGCGAAGGACCTGCTTCTGCCCTAGCCGTTGCCGTTGCCTCTGCCCTTGCTCTTGCCGTTGCCTCTCTCTCGCCGTCACCCTGAGCAAAGCGAAGTAGTTCGCCTTTGCCTTTGCTTCTCTTTATTGTCACCCTGAGCAAAGCGAAGGACCTGCTTCTGCCCTTGCCCTTGCCCGTCTCTCGCCGTCATCCTGAGCAAAGCGAAGGACCCCGGTAGTGCCCCCCACCGTCCCACCCTCACCCCAAAAAATCACAAACCAAAACCGTCAAATCATCACCCTGCACCACCCCCCACCCCCGAACCGCCTCCACCACCCGATCCACCGCCTTCCCCGGCGCAAGCCCCGCCGTCTCTCGCACCCAGCACTCGCAGCCGCTCCGCCACAAACTCCTCCGCGTGCGCATCCGCCGCCTCCAGCACCCCATCCGTGTACAGCACCAGCCGGTCTCCCGCCTCCAAACCCTCCGTCCTCGCCTCGTAACTCGCAAAAGAAAACGCCTCCAACGTCCGCCGGCCGGCCACCACACCCAGAGCCCCAAGCAGCACCAGAAATCCAAAGGGCTCGATGTTGTTCAACGAGTGCCGCCCCACGGTGCCGTTGTAGAACGCCGTCAACGCAAACACCACCAAACCGTAGCGGATCAGCGCCGCCTCCCTCGACGCCGCCGCGCTCCGAAACATCACCGCCAGCATCACGGCGAACGAGCCGACTACTAACGCGTTCACAATCGTGTCAAAGCTCAGCCGAGGCCCCACGGCCAGCGTCAGCAGGGCAAAGAAGCCAAACGCCGGCGACACCGCCAGCGCCAAAGGCCGCCCCACCCGGCCGGGAACTCCGACCCGCTCCAGAAAAAAGAACAGCGGAACAAGCGACACGTACGCCAGAAAGGCCACAACCCGATCCATCAGCAAAGGCAAGGAGCCCAGCCGCAAGTCCCAAAGCATCTGGTACTCCATCGCCAGATGCACGCCATACACCACGGCCAGCAGCGCAAACCACAGCAACATCGGGTCCAGCCGTCGGCGCAGCACCGAAAATCCCGCCGCCGGCACGCCCACCGTCGTGATGGCAACACCCAGAATCAGGTAGAGCCGCACCAATCCAAACGTCCGCACGATCTCACTGCGCGCGATCTGTGGGTCAGGCAAGGTCATCTCGGTGGCCAACGTCATACCCCGCGACCGCCGCCTACGGCGTCCAAATCACACTCGCCGAAGCCGTCGCACCCGTCCCCGCCACCGCCGTCATCTCCGTCACGCTCGACCCCGTCCCCACCCGCATCGGCGTCACCCGCACCGTCCCCGCCGCATCCGTCACCATCCCCGCGCTCCCGCTCCGCAACACCTCACCCCCCGGACACCGCCCCGTCGGCCCGCACGCCTGCTGCCCCGCCACCACCTCCTGGTACACCGTCACCGGCACACCCAGCACCGGGTGCCCCGCCGCATCCGTCACCCGCAACTCCACCGCCTGCGCCGCCCCACCCCCGCCCACCGTCTGCGCCCCGCCCGAAACCACACCCATCCGCCACGCCGCCGCGCTCACCCCCTCCGCCACCACCTCCCCGCACACCCCGCCCCAGGCACACGCCGTACCCTCTGCCTCCACCCCCGCCCCCAGCCCGCGCACCGTCGCCTCCGCCCCCGCTAGCCCGCTCGTCACCGCCGAACTCCCCACCCCAAAGCCCATCCCACTCACCCCCGTCCACACCACCCCCAAACCCTCCGCGCTCCCCAGGACCTCACTCACCCCAACCTCCGCCGTCCAGCTCGCCGTCACCCCCTCCGCCACATACTGCACCGGCTGCAGGCTCACCACCGTCCGCTCCGTCGCCACCGCCGTCGTTCCCAGACTCACCGGCGTCGCAACCCCGCTCGCCTGCGCCAGAACGCTCACCACTCCCGCCAAAACCGGCGTAAATGTCGTCCGAACCACGCCCCCGGCGTCCGTCATCAGCGTGCAGCTCGAACTCCCGCAAGCCCCCAAGATCCCCACCCCCTCCATCACAGAAACCTCGACACCCACGCCCACCACCGGCGTCACCCCATCCCCCTGCACCAGCCGCAACACGGCATCCACCGTCGACACGCCCGTCGACACCCTCGCCGGAAAGCCCGTGACTGCAAGCAATACATCGGGTTGTGGCAACCCAGTCAACGTCGCCGAAACCGCCCCGCCACGCCCCGTAGCCGTCACCCGAATTACCCCAACCGACTCCGGCGTAATCACCATCGCCGCCTCCCCCAGCCCGTCCGTCACAGTCGTGCAGCTCGCCCCCCCGCATCCGCCCAGCGCCGCCCTCCCCGCCGTCACCGCAAAGCTCACCGCCTCCCCCGCCACCGGCGTCACACCATCCGGCCCCAACACCCGCACAACCATCGCCGGAGTTGCCGCTACCCCATCTAAAAACGCCCCCGCAGGCCCTCGAACTACCCCCATCCTCTCCAGTCCCGCCGTGAACGTCGCCGTCGCCGAGCCACTCCGCGCCGCCGCCGTCAGCATCACCGCCCCCGCCCCACTCACCGTCACACTGCTCGAAACGCCCCCAGTCGCATCGCTCATCACCGTGCACACCTGCCCGCCGCATGCCCCAAAACTCACCCCCACGCCCATCGCCGACAACACCACCGCCTCCCCCACCACCGGCGTCACTCCATCACCCCCCACCACCCGCACCGCAAACGGCGTCGCCAGCGCCACACCCGCCGTCACCAGACCCGTCGGCGCGCTCGCCAGTCTCATCTGCTCCGGCGCCGCCACAAACCGCGCCTGCGTCATCCCCGCCGCCGCGCTCGCATCCAGCACCACCGTCCCCGCCGTCAACGGCATCACCGTCGACGACACCATCCCGCTCGTGTCCGTTCGCAACGCGCAGCTCGCCGCACCACACGCCGTAAACTGCGCCGCACCGCCCTCCGCCGTCATCAGCACCGTCTGCCCGACCCTCGGCGTCATGCCATCCCCCGCCAGCACCCGCAGTGTGAACGGCGCCCCCGCCACCAGGCCCACCGTCGCCGTGCTCGCCGGCGCGCTCACCACCGCGATGGTGTCCGGTGGCGCAGCGCTGAAGCTCGCCCGCACCGTCAGCAGCGCTGTGCTCGCCCTCAACCCAATCAGCCCCACGCTCAAAGGCGTCACCGTCGTCTGCGCCACCCCACTGCCGTCCGTCACCATCGCGCAACTCGCCCCGCCGCACGCCCCCAGCACCGCCGACCCCGCCGTCACCGCCAGCGTCACACTCTCCCCCACCCTCGGCGTCACGCCATCCGCTTCCAACACCCGAACTGCAAAGGGCACCGCCCCCACCTGCCCGTCCGCCACGCTTCCAGAGGGATAACTCACCAGCTGAAGCCGCTCTCCCGGCGCACCGTAGCCAAGCGCCTGCAACATCGTCGAGCTCCCCCCCGTCGCCGGGTCCAGCACCGCGACCGTTGCCACCGTAGGCTGTCCGCCGATCTGCGACAGGCTCGGCACCACCGCCGTGATCGTCGTCGGCGTCACCCCCGTCACCCGCCCCACCACCCCGTTCACCAGCACCTGCATCCCGCTCCGAAACCCCGCCCCCGAAATCACTACCGTCCCACCCAGCGCCCCCACGTTCGCCGGCTGAATCGAATCCGCGTACAGCACCCGCGCCTGATACGCAAAGTCCGGCCGACCCAACCCACGCTGGTCCACAAACGTCATCCGCAGCTGCGTCGAAGCCGGCTGCGAAATCGTCACAGCCGACATCCCCGTCACCCCCGTATTGAACGGAATCGGATCTCCAGCCACGGTCGGCCCGGTCGCCTGCGGGTCGCTCGCCTGCCATACCCCAATCAGCGGCATCGTCTTCACTGTGCTCGCCGCCCCACTCTCGTCCAGCGCCGTCAGCTCCACCGTCATCGTCCGGTTCGGCTGCATCGCCAGGGAGGTCCACGCACTGTGGTTGTAGCCGCACAGCGCGCCCGTCCACCAGCCGCTCGCTGGCATCGGGACCGGTGCGCCCCATGTGCCGTCCGCGCCCGCAGCGCAGCTCGCCGTCGCGTCCGTCGCCGTCTGGTCGTACGACATGAAGTAATACCTCGCCGCCAGATCGCTCTGCATGTGCAACAGGCTCCCGGAAGGCGCAATCGTCGTCGAGGATGCCGCCGCCGTGCTCAGCGCATACGGCCCCGTGTACAGGGGGTTTACCGGCTCGGTATCGATGTAATACGTCATCAGCGTCTGACCAGCCGGGATCGGTACTCGCTCCATCCGCCAGTAGCCCTCGCGCCAATCATCAAACGACCCCACGCTCTCCATCGGTGAGCCGTCCTGCGGCGCAATCACCGTCCCGGCCTGCCGCCGAAAACTGTACCCCGTCACCGACGACACCTCCTGCCACGGCTCAACGTAGCTCGATGGAAACGGGTGCCGTCGCATCGTCACATTCACCCCCTCCATCCCCTGCCCGTTCGGAAAATACACATGCCCTTCCAGCTCCGAGCCGTCTTGCAGCGTGTCCTGCTTCCCGGGCCTCCCCGCGCCCTGCCCCTGCCATAGGTAGTACAACTGCGCCAGCCCCGACAGATCATCCGCCCGCAATGTAAACGGGCTCGGCATGCACTGGTACGTATATGGTCCGCAGATCACATCGATCGGGTGCATCACCGGCCAGTTCTGCGCCTGTGCGTAGGTCGGCGTCGGCACCTCCGTAAACACGTTGTCGTTCAGCTGCGACCACCCCATCCCCAGCACGCGCCCAAACGCCCGCACCAGTTGGTACTGCATCTGCATCTGCTGCTCCGGCGCCGTTCCCGTGCATCGTCCGTTCAGAATCAAAATCGCGTGCTCAATCGTCGAGTCCTGCCCAAACAGGTCCACGTCCTCCACCACCCCGTTCTGCAAACACCCGCTCGGATCGCTCCCGCCCGCTCCCAGCAACGCATCGATCACCGATCCGTCCGTGTCATAGATCACCGCGATCGGGATGTTCTGCCAATTTGTGCTCTGCACGTCCGCCGGCATCGTCACCCCGGCCCCGCTCCCGCTCACCATCCCGCCCGTCACATGCTCCGCCAGCTCCCCGCCCTGCGCCAGCACCAGCGACGCCGTCGGCACATTCCACACCGCCGCCGCATTCGCCACCATCCGGTCCGCCGCCGCGTGCGGCACCGCCGCACTCAAATCACCCGGATCCGTAAAGTACAGCGGCGACGTCGTATACCACGCCACCGCGAGCCACGGCGGCAGAAAGAACGGCGGTCCACTCGTCCACCGCGGATTGCCCGCCATCGCCGGCCGCACTCCGCCCAGCACACAGCACCACATCGCCACCAGCCCCCACCAGAACCGCAGGCGTCTCCAACACACCCCGTGTCCGCTCGCCCTAGCGTCCACCCCGCTCCTCCGGGCTCCATCCCCGCAACAATGCCAGCAGGTTCCCCACCGGCATCGTCACGCCGCTTACCCCCGCCGACTCCGCCGCTCCTGTCTCCCCACCCGGCCGAACGATCACCCCTCGAACCAGCGTCGGCTCTCCCTCCGTTCTCCGCTCCAAAGCCCGACCCAGCACCACCCCGCTCCGCATCTCCCCCGGCTCCAAAGGGACGCCACCAACGCCAGCCGCCCCTGTCGCATATCGCACCGGCCGAACCAGTTTGGCCGCGATCCATCGCAGGTCAGCCATCTGCTGCCCCTCCCCCTGCCCTGCCATCGTCTGTCCCGCACTGCTCGGCCGACTCTCCTCTCCGACCCGCGTCCCCACACCCCGCACCGGAATCGCCCCTTCCATTCCCCCCACCGGCGAGCTCAACCCCGTCGTCCCCGGCCGGTGCAGCAGCATCAATCTTGTCTCCCCCACCGCATACCGCCGCTCTCCCGCCGGCCACAGCCCGCCCCACTCCCGCAACACATAGCTCGTCCCGCTTACCCCGCGCACCGCCCCCTCCACTCGAAACTCCACCTCCACCACGCCCCCGCTCAGCCCGCCGTCCCCGCCCACCCGCCGCACGCTCTCCACCGTCCCCAGAAACACCACATCCGCCTGCTCCGCCATCGCCCGCAGAGCCGCCGACAACGTCGTCACCCCGCCCTCGGCATCCACCCCCGGGTACGCCCTCGGCCGCGCCCGCAGCTGCCCCCACCCGCCGCCAACCCCAAACCCGCACGCCAACACAACCCACACCGCAACCGACAGCCGCCGCATCCCCCAGCCCTCCGCGGCTCACGCACACTCGCACGCTGGCGGGAGGCCGACGCCTCCACTCTCGCCCATCCCACATCCCCCCGAAATCCCACAGCCGGGGCACACACCCCACCCCGGCACCAGCCCCCCAAGCCCTGCCCCGCCCGTCTAAATCTCCGGGTACAGATCAAAAAACGCATCCAGGCTCAGCTTCAGCTGCGCCTGGATCTGCTCCCGCGTCCCCTCCAGCACATGCATCGTCACCCGAGCCTCGTTGCCGTTCTTCAGCTTCACCGGCGCCTCGCTCACCTCCACCACCTCATCCGCAGGCAGCAGCCTCATCCCATACACCAACGTTAAATTTGCCATACCTCCATTCTCCCACCTCGTTTGCCTCTACCCTCTTCATTGCAGTATGTAAGAGTCAGTCGTACGCCCCCCCATGCACGTTGCCACTCTCCTCTCGCTCTCACTTCTCACCCCGTGTATCGTCGCGCAGCATCTACCACGCGATACCGGCTCCGCCTCGGGCGAGGTCCGGTGCCAGGACGGCAACACGCCGGCACGTGGAGCGACCATCCACCTGATCCCGCTCGCCCTCTTGCTTGCCGATCCCGCTGCGCCCAGCCCTCCCTCGCTCAAATCGGTCGAGACACAGACCGACTTTCAAGGCACCTTCTCCGTCGCCCATCTCGCCCCCGGCGCCTACCTGCTGGATGCCCAGCTCGCCGGGTACACAAACTCGCTCGACCTCGTCCGCACCGTCCTCGACCGCCTTTCTGCCGATCAACGCCGTAAACTCCTCTCCACCTTTCCCTCTCTTACCATCGCCCCAGGGAGCGAAGCCCACCAGAATCTGCTCCTCTCGCGTGGCGGCAGTGTCGATGGAACCGTCTCCGTCGATACCGGCGGCCTCATTGGGCCAGCCAACGTCGTCGCCACACTCGTCGCCTCCCCCTTGCTGGGCGCCATCGAGCTCGCCGGCAAATCCACCCCCCTCTACACGCGCCAGAGCCCCCTCGACGACCTCGGCCGCTTCCATATCGCGGGCCTTCCCCCTGGCCAATACAGGCTCTCCATCCGCCTCACCGAAAGCTTCCTCACACCGCTCATTCACGACACCGCACTGCTCGGCTTCAAAACCGCCCGCACCGGCACGGCTGCGCTCACCGTCTACGCTCCGTCTGCCCTCTCCCGTACTGAGGCCAAGGTCGTCTCCGTCAGGGACGGCGATCACATCGCCGATGCAAACATCACCATTCCCATGCGCACCCTCCACACGATCCATGGCACAGTGCTGCGGCAGGGAAATCCCGTCTCCGGCATCAATATCTTGCTGCGCCACCCCGACCAGACGCTTATCGACACCCACGACGACCAGACCGTTCCCGACGCCATCACGGACGAAAACGGCGCCTTCACCTTCAATCTCCTCCCCTCCGGCCCATATCGCATGTCCGCTATGCTCTTCAAGCACGATGGGAACGCCAACACCTCCGCTCGCTTGGCTGAACTCCCCATCGACCTCGGCGATACCGATCTACCCGACCTCATTCTGAACCTTCCCATCTCCACCCCGCCCATCCGCTAGCCCCCGGGCGGCCTCCCAAATCGCCAAATCTCCGTCACCGACCTTCGCCACCGCAACGTCGGCTTCCGCTGCGCCGGCGATCAGCTTCCACCACCGCCACCTCCCGCCGCCCACGTCCGCAGCTCCATCCGCTTCGTCTCCAGCACCACCTCGCCCGTCATCGCCCCTGCACCTTTCCGCCAACTCGCGCATTTACACTAAACAGGCCCATCATGTCAGAGATCACCTCGAACCACCTTCCCGAAACCCCCATCCGCGAGTGCGTCATCCTCGGCTCCGGCTGCTCCGGCCTCACCGCCGCCATCTACGCCGCCCGCTCCAACTTCAAACCCCTCGTCATCGAAGGCCACGAGCCCGGCGGCCAGCTCTCCATCACCACCCTGGTCGAAAACTTCCCCGGCTGGCCCGAGGGCATCCAGGGCCCCGATCTCATCGAAAACATGAAGAAGCAGGCCACCCGCTTCGGCGCCGAGCTCCGCATGGGCCACCTCGACGGCATCGACCTCTCCGCCGCCCCCTACAAGCTCCAGATCGGCCGCGAAATCGTCCGTACCCGCACCCTGATCATCGCCTCCGGAGCCAGCGCACGCTGGCTCAACCTCCCCTCCGAGCAGGCCCTCATCGGACACGGCGTCTCCTCCTGCGCCACCTGCGACGGCTTCTTCACCCGCGGCAAGGAGATCGCCGTCATCGGCGGCGGCGACTCCGCCATGGAAGAAGCCCTCTTCCTCACCCGCTTCGCCACCAAGGTCACCATCATCAATCGCTCGGACAAGTTCCGCGCCTCCCCCATCATGCTCAAGCGCGCCCAGGAGCACGACCAGGTCCACTTCCTCCCCTCCACCGTCGTCGATGAAGTCCTCGGCGTCGAAGAGCAGGACGTCAAAGGCCTCAAGCTCCGCAATCTCCAGACCGGCGAAACCTCCGAGCTCCCCGTCTCCTTTATGTTCCTCGGCATCGGCCACGAGCCCAACGCCCGCGCCTTCAACGGCCTCCTCGATCTCGACGACGACGGCTACATCCTCACCCGCGACCACGTCCACACCACCCGCAACGGCGAAATCATCCCCGGCGTCTTCGCCTGCGGCGACATCCAGGACCGCCGCTACCGTCAGGCCATCACCGCCGCCGGCTCCGGCTGCATGGCCGCCCTCGAAGTCGAAAAGTTCCTCGAAGAACAAGGCCGCTGAGAATCCCCCCCCGAAGAACAAGGCCGCTAAAACCGCAAAGCAGCCGCGCCCTTCTGGTTCGCCCCTCCGAAGGGGAAACCGCTTTGGCCTCTTGCCCCGCTCTGCTTAACCGTCGCTCCCCCTCGTTGTCATCCCGAAGAAATCTGCTTCTGTGCTGTTGCTGTTGCTGTTGCCGTTGCCGTCGCCGTTGCCCCTTTAGTTGCCATTCCCGAAGGAAATCCGCGTTTGCTGTTGCCGTTGCCGTCGCCCCTTTAGTTGTCACTCCCAAAAGGAATCTCCTTCTGCCCTTGCCCCTTGCCCCTTGCCCTCTAGTTGTCATTCCCGCAGGGAATCCGTCTGCTCTTGAGTACCTCCTCGAACAAACCCACGGTCTGCCCAACCTCACGACCTCCAGTCAAATAATCTCTCCCAAACCACCCGAAGCCCCGAACTCCTGCGCTACGCTGAACACCACCAGCCCAGCGGAGCCACCATGCCCACTCAAGCCACCGAAGTCCCCACGCAAACAGGCCTCCTCGGCAGCTCGCTCTCCCCCACCCTCCTCCGCCTCGCCGTCCTCCTTCTCGGCCTGCTCGCCATCCCCTCCCTCCTGCTCGGCCTTCGCCGCGCCTTCACCGACAGCCGCGACCTCCAGTGGGGCGGCGCCTTTCTCCTCCGCCATCGCATCGACCCCTGGGCTGAAGCCATCCACGGCTACCCCCACCACCTCCCCATCCCAATCTCCCCACCCAACTACCTCCACCACCTCTACGTCCTCCTCCTCCCCTTCAGCCTCCTCTCTCACACCGCCGCCGCCATCACCTGGGGCGTCCTCAATGTCCTCCTCTCCATCGCCATCGTCCTCCTCATCCGCCGTATCTATTCCCTCCCCGCCCTCTACGCCGTCGCCCTCCTCTTTCTTCTTTGGATGAGCTCCCCCTTCCGCGTCACCATGGCCTGCGGCCAGATGAGCCTCGTCGAACTCCTCTGCTTCGCCCTCGCCTTCTCCGCCCTCCCCGCCGTCCCCCGCGGCCTCGCCTTCGGCCTCGGCCTCGCCAAGTACAGCTTCGCCCCGCCCGCCTTCCTCTTCTTTCTTCTCCGCCGCCGCCTTGTCCTCCTCGCCTCCGCCGTCGCCGTCGCCCTCGCCGGCCTGCTCGCCGCGCGCGCCCTCCTCCCCACTCCCATCCTCCGCCTCGCCACGGAACCCCTCGCGCTCGCCGGCGGCAAGGTCTGGCCCGGCGTCGCCGATCTCATGACCCTCATCGAGGCCCTCCTCACACCGCGCCTCGGCCTCGCCTCCGCCCAGCACCTCGCCTACGCCGTCGCCCTCCTCGGCTCGCTCGCCTTCGCCCTCCTCCTCGCACGCTTCCGCCTCTCCCCCGCCGAGCAGCTCGCCCTGCTCTCCCTCGCCTCCCTCTTCCTCTTCAAGCACCTCATCTACGACTACGTCTTCCTCCTCCCGCCGCTCGCCCTCGCCGTCTCCCCCGCCGGCCGCCGCCTGCGTTATCCCACCCTCCTCGGCATCGCCCTCTTTTGGTTCGCCGCCTCCGTCCTCAACCGCTCCACAAATCTCGACACCGGCGCCGTCGTCCTCCCCCGGCTCATCCTCAATGTCGTCCTCGCAACGGCGCTCCTGGCCTGGACCACCTCAACCCTGCTGCGCCGTCGGCCAGACACCGCCACCACCGCCCACCAGCTCCCGGAAGCCGCCTAGTTAACAGCAGCCCCGCCCAGCCCCCAACACGCCCCGTTCGCTGCAGATCCTCCCCGTTCACCCCCAGGTACTTCATCCCACCCCGTCTTGGCACTTACACTTCTGTGGCAGGCCCGGAGACAGGCCCGCCCGTGCCCGGATGGGCTCGCGCTGCAGCATGCGGCACCGACGTGAAACCGCCGCCTGTTCTCCGGCATCAAGTTCCGTAATTAGCCGAACGACATACTGGTAACTCCCAGGAGACCCAAAAGCACATGGCAAAGGCATCCAAGCTCGCAGAAAAGACCATCACCGCAGTCGCCAAGGGCGGCTGGGCCGTCTTCGACCGTCTCAACTCGATCAAGCCCAACGCGTCCTTCACCCCCAAGTGGTCCGACAAACCCCTGCTCAAGAGCTACCAAAAAGAAAAGCCGCCACTCGGCTGGCCCCGCACCACAGACTCCCTCTGCCCCAAGTGCATCCCCGAGATCCGCCAGCAGATCGTCGACGGCAAGCTCCCCCACGAGATCCTCCTCAACGAAAAAGTCGGCGAGATCAAGGCCCAGATCATCGAGCGCGACGGCCAGATCCTCATGGTCAAGGACTGCCCCACCCACGGCCACTTCGAGGACGTCATGTCCATCGACCCGCCGATGATGAAGCACCTCGAAGACGTCTTCCCCGGCCGCGACATCCGCGCCCACAACGACGAGAAGCTTCACAACCACGGGACCTCCACGGTGACCCACGGTCGCGGCTCGGTCCTCACCATCGATCTCACCAACCGCTGCAACATGATGTGCGATCCCTGCTTCATGGACGCCAACCAGGTCGGCTTCGTGCACGAGCTCACCTGGGACGAGATCAAGACCATGCTCGACAACGCCATCACCATCAAGCCGCGTCGTCAGATGAGCGTCCAGTTCTCCGGTGGCGAACCCACCCTCTCCCCCTACTTCCTCGACGCCGTCGCCTACTCCCGCAAGGTCGGCTACAACTCCGTCCAGGCCGCCACCAACGGCATCGAGTTCGCCAAGTCCAAGGAGTTCGCCAAGGCAGCCGCTGAAGCCGGCCTCCGCTACGCCTACCTCCAGTTCGACGGCATCGGCAACGCCGCCAACTCGCACCGCAAGGTCGGCAACGCGTTTGACGTCAAGCTCCAGGCCATCCACAACCTCCACGAGGCCGGCGTCGACATCGTCCCCGTCACGACCATCGTCAATGGCATCAACAACGAGCAGGTCGGCCGCATCATCGAGTTCGCCCTCGACAACCCCAAAAAGATCAACTTCCTCTCCTTCCAGCCCGTCAGCTTCACCGGCCGCGATGAAGAGGTCTCCGACGAGCGTCGCGCCGCTCAGCGCTACACCCTCTCCCACCTCGCGCACGACATCCGCACCCAGACCGGCCTCGGCGAGTCCACCCGCGACTGGTTCCCCATCTCCTTCATGTCCACCTTCTCCGACTGGGCCGATCTCGTCCACGGACCCGACCACGACTGGGGCCAGCTCTCCTGCGGCTGCCACCCCAACTGCGGCATCGGCATGGCCCTCATGATCGATAAGGAGACCAAGGAAGCCGTCCCCGTCACCGCCTTCCTCAACGCCACCCAGCTCGCCAAGGATGTCGCCCGCGTCAACGACGCAGCCCGCGGCAAGTTCCTCTCCATCCTCGGCGTCTCCCTCGCCCTCCTGCGCAACTACAACCCCGCCAACGCACCCAAGAACTTCAAGATCGTCGACCTCCTCCAGAAGTTCGATAAGTGCTTCGGCGCCACCGGCCGCAACTACGGCAAGGTCACCGCCGACCGCACCATGGCCGACATCGAGAAGCGCCGCGGCGATCGCTGGAACTTCCTCTTCATCGCCGGCATGTGGTTCCAGGACCTCTTCAACTACGACTTCCGCCGCACCGAGCAGTGCATCATCCCCTACGCCACCCAGGAGGGCGAGATCTCCTTCTGCGCCTACAACACCGGCGTCGGCTGGCGCAACATCATCGAGAAGATGCACATGACCGCCTCGCTCACCAAGTGGTACGAGGAGCACGGCCGTCACGAGATCTTCGCCGGTGGCAAAAAGGTCGCGATCGAAAAGCAGGAGAAGTACGACCTCGTCCTCAACCAGGAGCACGTCGACTCTGCGGCCAACGACACCTTCGATAAATCGGGCATCGCCAAGAACGCCCGCGAAGAAAAAATCCGCGCCCGCGACGCCAAGCTCAAGCAGGACGCCGAAAACGCCCGCATGGCCAAGCTCTACCGCAAGGAAATCCTCCAGGAACCCGACATGCCCGGCGGCTTCGTCGCCCTCGGCGAGATCGGCGGACTCGGCGGCATCAAGCCCGCCAGCCCCATCGCTCCCGCCCCCACCACCAGCAACGTCGAAGTCGTCAACCACATCCACGACGAAGAGACCGTAGCCGGCGACTAGTCTCAAAGCAATCGCACTTAGCACCACGACGCATCACGACCGAGGCCGCCAGCAATGGCGGCCTCGGTCGTGCTCGAGCTCAGTTCAGGATGCAGGCCCACTCAGCGAGTTCCGTTGTAGGAGAGGACTCCGCCGGCGATGCCTACGTCCTGTCTCACTGCGGTAAGAAACTCAAAGCCAAGGGTGCGAAACTCCTCAAATTGGAAATGGCGCTTATTTTCCAAGGAGTCGAACACGTAATCGATTGCGACATTGTAAGCCTCGAATGCTGAGATCGCGGCAAACATTCCGAGTAGCGCCGTGGTCTTTAATCGTTTCTTCTCGAACTCTCTCATCAGCTCGGGGGTCAACAGACGGCGATCTAGTTGTATATATGTGACCACCTCCAGCACCGGCTCTAATGCTTCTTTGTACAAGGCAAGCTTCTCACGCAATGTTTGCGTGGTGCGGTCATTCTCTCTAACCAAGAGGGCCCTTATATTCTCAATTTGTGCCTCATATCTGGCCCTCTCTTTCTGCATGAGGCGATCGGCCCAGACCCTACCGAGCCAGCTAGACATCCCGAAGACGATTGCACTTCCACCACCAAGTGCTGCGATGACTGAGATGACGATTTCGAATAAGTCGAACAGATGAATAGCCATTTTGCACTCTCCAGAGTGGTCCTCTAAGACTACAATCTTGGGCGGAGGGCACGATAATGGAAGGGTTTTGGACGGTCAAATTTGAAGGCGTACAAGGATTTGGCTCAGGCGTTATCACTCTCATCGGTGGTCAGCTGTTCGGGGGCGACAGTAGCTTCCTATACAGGGGGACCTATTTACAGCAGGGAGATAACCTAAGTGCTCAGGTGCAGGTCAAACGTTATGCGCCGGGGATGGCAAGCGTCATGGGACAGGAGCAATTTAGTCTCCAGTTAACAGGGCCTGTGCAAGGGAATTCGACAAAGCTAGCCGGATCAATCCCGGGCACTCCCTTAAAGTTCAGCGCAAGTATTGCGAAGCAGGGCGATATACCGCAGCGATGAGTGACCCTCCAGGCGCGGTGGTCAAGGCTGGCCTGGTGCCCCATGTCTCGCTTCTGAGACATGGGTTCCACTGCTCCTCACCCTTCACACTTTCCGCCGGCTGCCGGGTGCCCCATGTCTCGCTTCTGAGACATGGGTACGAAAACAAGGGCTGAAAGCCCGACACATAATAGCCTGGGGCAACGCCCCAGGTCCCGTCCGACAAACCGTCCGAGGGCTGAAAGCCCGACACATCGCGCCATGGGCATCGCCCATAAGCCCCACCGACAAGATCGTGCTCCCCATGTCTCGCTTCTGAGACGTGGGTTCCAGCCCATCTACCACCGCCGGGTGCCCCATGTCTCACTTCTGAGACATGGGCACCCGCATCTCCTCACCTCCTAGCCGTCCAGACAATCACTCCACGCCCGGCCCAAGAAACACCACAAAACCCAAAACCACCACCGCCGCCGCCACTCCCCACCCAGCGCTCCACCGAACATAGCCACCCGCCGAACGCCCCCTCGCCTCCATCCCGCGCACATCTTCGGAAGAAACAACAGACCCGTGCCGGCGCCAAAAGTCGATGCCACCGCAAACCCAAGCGCGGCGCCGTGCCCCATCGTCCGGTTCAGCGTAGCCGTACCGCACGCAAACACCCCAGCGGCCACATACGGAATCCAGACCAAACGGAACAGGCGCCCGCCTCCGTCATCGACCCCGGCGAATCGTCCAAGCTCATACGCCCCCGCCCACATCGACAAGGCGTACACCACGGAGCCCAGCAGCACAAGCCCGCCGCGCCACACGGCATACGGCTGCAGCCCTGCAATGTACTCCGCTGCCGGGTGCCCCATGTCTCGCTTCTGAGACATGCGTTCCACGACTCCTGCGGAGCTACACCAGCGTATTCGTCTGAATCACCTGCTTATAAAAATGCGACGAAAGCTTAGGCGTCCGCTTCTGCGTCTGAAAATCCACATACGTAATCCCAAACCGCTTCTCATACCCATCCGCCCACTCATAGTTGTCCAGCAGCGACCACAGAAAATACCCACGCACCGGCACGCCCTCCATCACCGCCTGCTGCAGCTGCGTCATGTAATTCCGCAGATACATCACGCGGTCCGTGTCATAGATCTGCCCATCCGGTGCCACCGTATCCGCCGACGAAGCCCCGTTCTCCGTGATGTAAATCTCCTTCAACTGGAAAGCCTCATTCGCCAGACGCGGCGCCCAATACAGCGCCGACGGCCCAATCGTCAGCCAGTCGCTGAACATGTGCGGATACGAAGCCGGGTTGTGCACCACCGCAAACCCGTCCGCGCCGGCATCCGCCCGCACAAACAACGGCTGGTAGACGTTCAGCCCCTGGAAGTCCAGCGGACTCCCGATCGCCGCCAGATCGTCCGGCGTGTAATCCGGTGAGTCCGCACCGAGCTCCGTCAGATACCGGTGCGTGTACTTGCCCGTCCGCATCACCGTCAGATACCCAGCATTCAGCTCCACAATCGCCTTCTGCGCCGCCGCCAGATGCTCCGGCGCGTTGAACACCGGACACACCGCCGCAAGGTTCTCCGCCGAGCCGACCTTCGTCCCCGGCCGCGCCTTGGCCCGAATCGCCTGCACCGCCAGCCCGTGCCCCAGCACCGCATTGTGCCGCACCTGCGCCAGACCCTTGCGCGAAAGCTTCAGCCCAGGCGCATGCACTCCCGTCCCATACCCAAGCTCCACAAACGTCGAAATCTCGTTCATCGTCATGTAGTGGCTGATCAAATCAGACGTCTTCGACGCAAAGTAGCCCGCATAATCCGCAAACGCCTTCGAGGTATCGCGATTCTGCCAGCCACCCTTGTCCTCCAGAGCCTGCGGCAGATCCCAGTGGTACAGCGTGCAGAACGGCTCAATGCCCGCCGCATGCAGAGCCTCGGCAAACTTCCGGTAGTGGTCCACGCCCTTCTGATTCGGCTGCCCCGTCCCCGTCGGAAAAATGCGCGACCACGCAATCGAAAATCGGCAGGTCTTCAGACCCAAATCCTTCATCAACGCAATGTCTTCCGGGTAGCGGTGGTACGAGTCATCCGCCACATCGCCCGTGTCTCCGTTGTGCGTCTTGCCAGGCGTGTGCGAAAACGTATCCCAAATCGTCGGGCCGCGGCCGTCCTCGTGGACCGCGCCCTCCACCTGGTATGAGGCCGTCGCCGACCCCCACAGAAAACCCTCCGGAAACCTCCGTGCCGAACTCCCCGACCCACTCTGAGCAGCACTCTGCGCCGCAGCCGGTTCTGCCGACGACAGGAGGGGAACAGCAGCAAGAGCGGCAGCCGAAGATGCTGCAAATCGGCCAAAGGCACGGCGTGAAATCGACTCAGACAAAATGGGCTCCTGGATACTTCGCGTGTGGAATCCGCAACCAGTGGAGTATAGCGGGGCAGGGGTCCCTCTGGCTGCAGTGCACCTCCGCGCGACCCCCGCAAAGTTGAGTAGAGTGGGTGTCGAGGTGATCGATGTCTCCATCGCGGCGGATCGTGGCAGCAGCAGTCGTAATGGCTCTCGGGGCCGGCCTGGCCGGGGCGCAGATCCACTACCAACCAACCTTGCACTCCCTCGACCAGCACCCCCTGCCGCGGTGGTACGCCGACGCCAAACTCGGCATCTTCATCCACTGGGGCCTCTACTCCGTGCCGGGCTGGGCGCCCGTTCGGCACGGCCATGACTTCGCCTCCACCGACTACATCCGCGACGACCCCTACGCCGAGTGGTACTACAACACCATGCGCGTGCCGGGCTCGCCAACCATGAAGTACCACCAGCAACACTTCGGCTCGCTCTACAACTACTACGACTTCGCCAAAACCTTCAACCAGCAATCGGCCAGGTGGGATCCCGCCAAGATGGCCGCCATCTTCAAAATGGCAGGCGCACGCTACGTCGTGCTCACCAGCAAACACCACGAGGGCTTCGCCCTCTGGCCAACCGCGGTAGCAAACCCCAACCAGGCCGGGCTCCGCGCAAACCGCGACATCGTCGGCGAACTCACCACAGCCGTCCGCGCCGACGGCATGCGCATGGGACTCTACTACTCCGGCGGCTACGACTGGACCTTCAACCGCGGCCCCATCGTCAAACAGGCCGACTACGAAACCGTGAAGCCGGAAAGCGTCGCCTACGGGCAATACGCCGATGCACAGGCCGAAGAGCTCATCGCCCGTTACAAACCATCCCTGCTCTGGAACGACATCGATTGGCCAAAGTCCGGCAACGCCCTGCAGATCATGGCCGACTTCTACAACGCGGTCCCGGACGGCGTCGTGGACGATCGCTTCGGCGTCAAGCACTCCGACTTCACCTCACCCGAATACGCCAAGCTCGACCACATCAGCCGGAACAAGTGGGAAGAGTGTCGGGGCCTCGGCGAGTCCTTCGGATACAACCGCGCAGAAGGCGAGGCAGACACCATCTCCCCCAAGGACCTCATCGCTCTGCTCGTCGACATCGTCAGCAAAAACGGCAACCTGCTCCTCGACGTCGGGCCGCAGGCCGATGGAACCATCCCTCCCGTCCAGATGGAGCGCCTCGTCGCCCTCGGCACCTGGATGACGCGGAACGGCGAAGCCATCTACGGCACATCGCCCTGGACCCGCGCGGAAGGAACAGCCCTCGGCGCCGATGGCAAGCAGATTCCCCTCCGCTTCACCCGCAAAGGCAATGTGCTCTACGCCATCCTCCTCGAGCACCCTGCACCCGGAGACGTCGTCCTCAAAGACGTCTCCGTCGCGGACAGCGCGAAGCCGCGCGTCGTAGGCAGCAAGGAAGCATTCCAGGTCGTTCCCGCGGGCGGAGATCTCCGCCTCAGTGTGCCGGCCAACGCCTGGGTCGGAGACAACGCCTGGGCCGTCGCCCTCGATGGAGCCCTGTAATTTGCTGCAGTTCGTCCCGGGCACGTCCGAAAAGAAACTCGCGGCAACTGTCCGCTGGGCGCTCGTGGCAGTGTTGCTTCTGGCGCTGGGTTGGGTCGAGCTCCACACCCGCGCGTGGCCGGTCGTGGGCGACGCCGCCGTCATGCACTACGTCAATCTGCTCATCGACCACGGCCTGCAGCCCTACGCGCAGATCACGGACAACAACATGCCCGGGGTCTACCTCACGGAGCGCTGGGCGATGGCGCTCTTCGGACACAGCGATGTGGGATGGCGCCTCTACGACGCCGCCTTGCTCGCGGTCATGGGAGCATCCGCCGTCGTCTTGGTGGGTCGATCGCGGTGGGTCGCGGCTGTCTTCGCAACCGGCCTGTTCGGAATCATGCATGTCGCCGCCGGGCCAATGTTCGCGGCAGAGCGAGAGCAACTCGCCACCACGCTGGTCATCCTCAGCTTCGCCTGTGTCGCCGTCGGCGTGCGTCGGCACTCATCGTGGATGTGGGCCCTCGCGGGCTTCGCCACCGGCCTCGCGGGCACGGTCAAACCGACCTTTCTGCCTGCCGGAGCACTCGCCTTCTGCTGGATCGCCCTGGACCTTCGACCCGCACGCGACGCTCTTGCGCGAGGTGCGGCCTGCGGCATCGCGGGCATGGCAGCCGCTGGATCGGTGGTGCTCCTCTGGCTCGCGCAGTGGAAGGCCGTGGGAGCGTGGTGGTTCGTCTCGCGGCAAATCACCCCGGCCTACGTCCGCATGGCGCATGCGCCTTGGTCTGTCATGGTCGAGCATGCCCTCGCACCGGGCTCAGCCGTGCTCGCAGCCGTCGGCGTTGGGCTCTGGTGGCTGGCACGCAACAAAAAGGGCGACATCGAAACGTGGCGATCGGGTTTACTCCTGCTCGGCGCCGCGGTGGGGCTGGCGTCGTACTGGGCGCAGGGTAAGGGCTTCCTGCATCATCGCTACACCTTGGAGCTCTTCGTATTGCTCCTCGTGGGTGTTGAAGTGGATCGGGCGCTGCGGTCGCCAGGCCTCCAGACGCGAGTGCGGACAGGGCGGTGGATAGCCGTTGCGACAGCCATCCTGGTCTGCGTGGGCATCGTCCCGCACTACCTCCACGCCCTGGACCGCGTCCCCTCCCACGACGCGCTCCTGGATGCCATGGTGGGGGACTTGGAGTCCGCAACAGGTGCGCCGGGCCAAATCGGGGTCGCCGCCGAGCGGCTGGACCGCAACGTCATGTGCTTGGACCTCGTATACGGCTGTCTCGCAGCCCTCAATCGTATGGGCGTACAGGAGACAGCGGGCTTTACCGGCGACCTTATGCTCTGGGAACCCCTGCCGAGCACACCGCGTGCCTTCTACCGCAAGTGGTTCCAACAGGTCATGCGGGACGATCGGCCCGAGTTTCTGGTGCTCTCCAACGAATGGTTCGGGCGACCGAACTCCTTCAACAAAGTGCGAAACTGGCCGCGGTTCGCCCAAGAACTCGCCCAACACTACACGATGGTGGCAGAAAAACGGTTCCCAACGGAGTACGGCCCCGCGGTGCCCCGGACCGAAGCTCCGGGATATCGCATCTACAAGCGACGAGATTGCTCCCCAGCCACCCTCCCGTCCCGCGCCGAGTAGCCCGGATCTCCACCTCCAACACCCTCCCCACCAACAAGAAAAGGGCCGCGATCATCTCGCGGCCCCTCTTCCCCAAACTTCATTAGTTCGTCGAATCCCGAAACGCCCGCACCTGATCGTGCGAAGCAATAATATGCGGCTCCTGCCGCGACAAAAGCGAGCGTACGTCCGCCGGCAGCGAGGTGTCCTCGAGAGCCTTCTGGTATGCCTTCTTCGCCGCGTCCTCGCCCTGCTCAGCCGACTCCAGCAACGTGTGGTCCCCGCCACCCAGGTTCGCCTTCAGGTCTGCCCACGTCCGGTGCAGTGTCCCCGTCGCCGTCCCACCCGTGTCTCCGCTCATCCCGCTCGCCGTCTCTAACTCCCGCGCAAACGTCCCGCGCGTCTGAGACTCCTTCAGAAAGTAGGCCTTCATCGCCGGATCCTTAAGCTTCTCGCCCGTATCCGCAAATCCGCGTGCGCCATCGTTCAACACCTGAATCACTGTCTTAAGCAACTCGTTTTGGTCCGCCATAGAGTATCTCCTATCACCTTGGAGCCCACACCGCACCCTCGGGTTGGCTGCCGACATCCTCCCAAACGCCACCCTTCCGAGCAGACCCCAACCCCAACGTTCAAATAAAGGTTCTCTCTCCCGCCCAAAGCCGCTCGTCTCCCCCCTAACCCCCGCCCGCAAAGGACCCTTTAAGGCTTGGGTTCATCCGCCGGCATCACGGCCCCAGCCTTCACCCAGTCGGCCACCACCCCAATATCCCCATCCGAAACCTGCGGCCGCGGCGATGGCGGCATCGGCATCGGGTTGTCCGCCGGCCCCTGGTGCCGCATCAATTTGATAAGCAAGGACTTATCCGGATCCCCCGGAACGATCGACGGACCGTCGTGCCCACCCTTCAAGAGGTTAGCCCGCGTCGCCATATTGAAGCCGCCACGGTGATTCATCCCCAGATGGCAGCTGCCGCAGTTCTTCTCCAAAATCGGCTGCACCTTTGCCGTGTAGAACTCAGCCTGGCTCGCGTCCTCCCCCGCCCGAACCTCCGTAAACCCCCGCAACCCATTCGCAATCAGTAACATAGAGCCAACCCCAACCACCGCAGCCAGTGCTCGCATCCTTGATCCGTTCCCCCGGTCCGCCTAGTATACCGAGACCCCGGAACCCGACCGGTTACTTCCGCCTCCGCCTATCCTCCCCATAGACTCACACTTGCTCTGGTCGGCTCCCGCGGCCGCCACCCCACACTGCATGTCGCCTTCGGCCTCCGCCGCCTCCGCTCTCCTCGCCCTGGCTCTTGGCGCACCCGCGTTCGCCGCGCACCCTGAACATCTCCGGTCGCTGAGCCACCGCCCTGAGCCCCGATTGAGCGCCCGTCACACTTCGCAACCGCACCACGCCTTCCAGCCTCACCACACCTCACAGCGTCACCACATCCCCCAGCGCCACCGGCCCCCTCAACTCGCCGCCTCCTCTCACTTCCATCACCTCATCCCGCAACCCAGGCATCTCGGAGCCCGCGCGCACCACCACGCCCTCAGCTCCCAAACCTCCGTCATCGCCATCGTCCGTCCCCCCAACCTCTCTCGACCTCAGCTTCCCCCCGTCGCCGACGCCGCCATGGAACCGCTCGCGCTTCCACGTCTTTACAACGAGCACGGCCGTCTCCTCATGCCCGCCGCCCTCGTCGGCTCGCACGCCATTCTCCTCCACCAGAATCAAATGGCCGATCAGGACGGTCTCGGCCGCGTACAAAATGACGCCGACCTCAATGCCATGCGGGAACGGGGCATGCTCGTCCCCCTCCCCACCGGCCCCGCACTCACCGTCGACGATCGCCTCCCCTTCAACCGACGCTACGCCCGCCCCTGGACCGCGCAGTTCCTCCGTGACGTCTCTCGCGACTTCGCTCGCCGCTTCCACAAATCTCTCCAGGTCAACTCCGCCGTTCGCACCGTCGAGTTCCAGCAACACCTCATCCACCTCAACGGCAACGCCGCCCCAGCCGAAGGCGACACCGCCTCGCCTCACCTCACAGGCCAGGCCGTCGACCTCGCCAAGCGCGGCATGAGCCTGCCGGAGATCGCCTGGATGCGCGGCTATCTCCTTCCCCTCATGCAGTCCGGAAAGATCGACGTCGAGGAAGAGTTCCAGCAGTCCTGCTTCCACATCAGCGTCTACCGCCTCTACGCTCCGCCCGCCGCCGACCGGTACGCCGTCGCCACCCGCGGCACCACCAGCTCCCTCGCCACCGTCCTCCCCTAAGTCCGTTCTCAGGTGGGTGTAGCTGCCGATCATCGGGCTGAAAGCCCAACACAGGATAGCTTCGGGCACCGCCTCGGGCAGATCTAGTCCCGCGGAACCGCCTCCACCCTTCCACTCCGCCATCCGGCATACGCCGCATCCAGCAGCCGCATCATCTGCACCCCATTCGTCGCGTCCGACCCAAACTCTCCCTCCCCCCGCATCGCCCGCGCGAAATCATCCAGCATCGCGGGGAAGCTCCCTGCATTCTCGAACTCCACGCGCTCCTCCATCCGGCCCCATCGCCGCAGCTCCACCGCAACCGGCTGGTCGATCGTCAGCGAGTTCTCCCCCACCAGCACCCCGTCGCTCCCCAGCACCTCGATCTGCGTCCGGTACGCCGCCGCGGAGGTCACCGTCACGTTCATCAGGCACCCACCCTCCATCTCCCCCTGCATCGACGCCACCTCCTCCATGCCGTCCCCGCGCCCGCTCGGCCGTGCCATCGTCTGCATCGTCAAAATCTCCCGCCCCATCACGTACCGCACCGCGTCCAGCCCGTGTACGCCAACATCCCCAATCGGTCCGCCACACGCCAGCGAGCCATCCCGCAACCACCGCCGTGCGCTCTTCTCCCCCAACATCGCAAACTGCACCCGCGCCAGCTGCGGCTCCCCAACCCGACCTGCCGCAATCGCCTCCCGCATCCATCGCAGCGAGCGGTTCCACCGCATGTTCTGTGCCACACCCAAAAGCACCCCAGCCCGCTCCGCCGCCGCCCGCATCCCCTCCGCCTCCGCCGCATCCATCGCCATCGGCTTCTCACACAGCACTGCCTTGCCGTACCGCAACGCCAGCAGCGCATCATCGTGGTGCATCGCGTCCGGTGACGTCACAAACACCGCATCCACCTCGGCCGATTCGCACAACTCCTCCCGAGTCCGAAACACACGCGGCACCCCGAACCAAGCGCCGTCCCGCAGAGCCTCCTCAAGGTTCCGCCGCCAAAGCCCCACCAGTCGCGCCTGCCGCGTCTCCGCAAACGCCGGAACCAGACGCTTCGCCGCATGCAACCCAAACCCCAAAATCGCAAACCGCACCGGCAAGCTCTCGCCCAAGTCGCCCCCCCGCCCCGCCCTGCAAATTTCTCAGTGCGCGTCGTTCGTTAAAACCTGCTCCGCAAAAAAGTTCTCAATCTTCGCCTGATCCCGCAGCACCTGCAGATACGCATTCTTCAAAAGCTGCGACCTCGCCTCCCGCAGCTGCGACCGAATCGCCTGCTGCACGCTCGGGTCGTTCAAATCCCGCTGCCCCGCAGGCTCCCGCGCCAGCAACTTATAGATCGCATACCCCACCGGCTTCTTGGTCTGCTCATCCAGCAGCGGCAAGATGTCCGTGATCTCGCCCGCCTTTAGCTTCGTCACCGCCGCGTACACCGCCGGGTCCCCCCGCATCTGCGACTCCGGCACAAACCCCATGTCGCCCCCGCTCGATGCCGTCCCCGGCTGCTCCGAAAAATTCATCGCCAGCGCCCCAAAGTCTTCACCCGAGTCCAGCCGGTTCTTGATCGCCTGAATCTTCTTCTTCGCCTCCGCGTCGCTCGTCGCCTTCGATCCCTGCAGGTTCCCCGGCTGCGCCGACGGCACGCCCGTCACCAGAATCTGCTGCAGCCGGTAGTGCGGCTCCAATACGTTGTACTCCGCCTTGTGCGTGTTGTAGTAGCTCGCAATATCCGCGTCCGTCACCGAAATCTTCGAGTTGATCTCCTTGTTCAGCAGCTTGTCGATCGTGATCGATCGCCGCAGATCGTGCTTCACATCCTCCAGCGTGTGATCGCTCGCCTTCAACCTCTGCGCGAACTGCTCCTCCGTATACGGGGCCTTCATCTCCGCGATCTTTGCATCCACCTCTTCGTTCGTCGCGGTCAGGTTCATCTTCGCGGCACGCTGCTCCACCACCTCCTCGTCAATCAGCTCCCGCAGCACGTTCAGCCGCAACAACTCGCTCTGGTCAAGCGAGGGCTGCCCCTGGCTGTCCCCCAACTGCGCCTGATACGCCCGATCCACCTCCACCTTGGCGATCGGCCGCCCATTCACCGTCGCCATCACGTCCGCGCTGTGCCGCCGATGGCACCCCGAAAGTAGCGCAAGCACCAACAAGATCGCCGCCCCTCGACCTCCCCACCTTCGCCGTCCCAGCTCCCCCCGCGTCGTTCCCAGCATCGCCGTCTCAGCTCGCGGGCTTCGCCGAAGCACCCGCCGGGGCTGGCTTCGTCGGCTCCGCAGGCACCGGTGGCGGCGTCTTGCCCTGTGCAAGCAACGCCCCGTCGATCATCCGAAACAAGTCCGCGCTCGGGTAAGCCCCCTCGAACTTCTCGCCATTCACAAACAACACCGGCGTCGAGTTCAAACCCAGCGCGTACCCCTCGCGCATGCTCGCCTCCACCTCGCCCTTGGTCGCCTGCTTCTCCACGCACCCCTGCAGCTTCGCCTCGTCCACGTGCTGCCGTTTACCTTCCTCCAGCGTCAGCGCGTCCAGCGTCTTGTTCGCCGTCTCCACGCTCTTCTCCGCTCCGCCCAACTCGCCCGCATGCGCGTGGATGTGGTCCACCTCGTTCCAGTACCCCGGCACGCTCTGCTCCGCTAGGCAATCCACATCGATCGCCGCCCGCATCGCCCACGGATGCATCGGCAGCGGATAGTCCTTGTACACAAAGTGCACCTGGTTCCCATACCGCGCGAGCAGCGCCGGAAAAATCGCGTCATGCAGCCTCGCGCAGAACGGGCACTCCAGGTCGTCAAACCCAACAATCGTCACCGGCGCCCCCTCCGGTCCACCCCGCCCCGGACGCCCCCCGTCCGCGATCGCCTCCTTCGGGTCTTTGCTGATGTCGTACTTGCTGAACTGAGCCAGCGTCTTCCCATCATCTGAAATCAGAAAACTCACCGGCCGGCTCCCCTTGCCGTCCGGCCCCGTAAACAACACGGTCACCTGGTTGTAGCCCGGGATATCGCTGTGCGTCAGAGGGCTCATCGCCACCGTGTAGTCCGGCGGAACACTGCCCCGGCTCCGGATCATCACCTCCACCCGCCGCGCCAACGCGGGCGGCACAGGCACCGAGCCACCCGGCGCGACAGCGAGCCCGGCGGCCTGCCCATGGCAGCCTAACCCTCCCACTACCAACGCGGCGGCAACGGCCAGACGAACTCGGCGAAGCACAGTCAACACATCTGCCATTATCGCACGCAGGCCGTACTCCCCTGCCCCAGACCCGTCCTAAAACAGCCGCTCCGCCCGCCGCAGATTGCCCGCCGTCCCAATATTCGCCAGCGTGAAGTTGAACCGGTAGGCATTCTCATTTCGCACCGACCCAAGCTCATACTTCCGGTACTCCACCGCCAGCCCGCAGCAGTTCCAGTTGTACGAGGTCTGCAACGCCCCATACTGCACCTGCGTCCGATCCAGGTCCAGCCCCACGTTCGCCGCCACGCTCAGTCCCGCCTTCGTCGGACTGCCCCAACCCGCCAAAAATCGCATCTGGTTGAAGTTCGCCGTCAACGAGTTCACACCCTCCACATACGACCGCCCCGGCGCATTCAGCCGCGCATAACTCAGCCCCGCAAACCCAACACCGCGGTGCACGTCCACCAGCACGTTGTTGCTCGTAAACTTCTTCGCCCCCGTATCCAGGTCAAAGTCCCACTCCACATCCAGAAACTCCGTGCTTCGCACCTGCAGCCGCGAGATCAGCGGCGAAATCTCACGAGGCTCCGTCAAAAACGCCACCCCCGAAAAGTCCAGCGTCGACTCAAGAATATTGCGCCGCCCCGACACCACCGCGCCCCCAAACCTCGAATCGAAAAACGTCTTCTGCGCCACCGTCCAGGTCACCAGCTCGCGCGCCGTGCATCGCCCCGCCGTCGGCTCCACCGCAACCCCAGGCAGCGCGTGCCCGCTCCCCAAAGCCGTCGGAATCGCCTCCCCCGACCTCCGCTCAGACTCCGAATCCGGCCCAAGCCCATCCCCCGTCGCCGTCGCCTCCAACTCCGCACCCCGCCCTCCCGCACCGCCCATCCCGCGCCGCCGATCGCGCAAACACACGCTGCGTCACCCCATACTCCAGCTCGTTCGTGTCGGAAACGACATCCCGCTCATCGAACCGCAATACACTCTGAAAATTGTTCACCCCCGTCACATAGCGGTAGTCCAAAAACGGCTCGACCGCATGCTTCACCGGCCCGCGCGCCAGCCGCTCCACCCACGGCGCGTCAAACACACGCTCCACCACCGGCGCCCGCACCTCCACCTCCGCCTCCACGTCCGACCGGCTCAACGCGCTCTGCAGCTGCACCGGCGTCCCGGGCGTCGTCGGCGACTCCCCCAGAAACCCCGGCAACCGGCTTCGGCTGTATACAGTCTCTCGCCCCCCCACCGTCGGCCGCACACTCCATCCGCCCCGCACCAGCGGCACCGAAACCACCGGGTGCAGATCCAGTCGCTCCGTCACCCCGCCCGTCGCAAAGTTTGGTTGAACCCTCTTCAACCCAGAAGCCTGCCCATCAAAAGTCCACTCGACAAAACTCCCCGCCACCCGATGCTCACTCGCGTCAAGCTCCAGCGCAGGCACATGAAAGATCCGTATCTCCTGCTCGGCGATCGCCGGCGTCGTCGCCGTCCCCGCCACCGCCACACGCTTCAACCCCTGGTAGCGATCCGCCTCCACTGACTCCGTAAACCCACTCCGCGTCGTCACCCCATACGCCGTCGAGACAATATCCGTCGAAACCGCCTGGTTGAAGTTCTCCGTGAACGCCTCGCGATACACATACGAGCTCAGGTACTCCAAATCCGCCGCCACCCGCGTCGTCGGCGAAACGTCATGCCGCCCCGAAAACACGAGGTTCTCCCCACCCTGGTTCGTGTACACACCACCCGCCGGCTTAAACCCACGGTCAAACAGCTGGCTGTAGTGCGCCTGCGCGAAGTTCTCCCCGAGGCCACGATGCCGAAACGTAAACTGGTCCAGCCACCCACGCAATGAGAAGTACTCCGCCCCCAGCGTCAGGTCGCTCGATCGTCCCAGCGCCAGGTAAAGCTGCTCGCCCAGCACCGTTCCCTTCGTCGACGACTGCCCAACCACCGGCACCAGCAGACCGCTCTGCCGCCCTTCCCCGCCCGTCGGGTGCGTCACATACGGCAGCCACAACAGCGGCACCCCCGCCAGCCGAAACACACCGTTCCTCGCCCGCGCCTGCTCCCCATCCACCTCGAGCTCGCCAGCGGACAACAGCCAGTCCGGCCGCGGCAACAGGCACGTCGTCACCGTTCCACCCTCGATCACATAGCTCTGCGGCCCCGTCTTGCGCACCACTCGGCCCGTAAATAAAAACGGATTCCCGGACGCATACACCGCCCGTCCCGACGTCTTCTTCAGCCCCACAGACCCCGTCACATCGTGAAACTCACCCACCTGCGTCCGCAGATTCACCCGCCCACGGCTCGCCCGTATCTCCTCTCGGTTCTTCCCCCCGC
Source organism: Acidobacteriaceae bacterium (assembly GCA_965218895.1). Lineage (GTDB taxonomy): Bacteria > Acidobacteriota > Terriglobia > Terriglobales > Acidobacteriaceae > Edaphobacter. The sequence goes on from CBDCMI010000015.1 coordinate 34,027, forward strand.
TCAGGCGCAGATGCCCCTCCGCCGTCAGCTCGCCCGTCTCCGTGTCGTACTCGGCATGGTCCGCCTCCACCGTCCGGTCGCGATACCGCACCACCACGGCCCCGTCCAGCACCACGCGCGACCCCGTCCGGCTCTCCTGGTCTGCCGCCGTCGTCACCCGCTCTCCCGTCTCCGGCTCCGGCACCACCCTCGCCACCGGGTAGTCAGGCGCGCTCGGCAGCCTGCTGGAGTTCACCTCCGCAGCCACACCCCCCATCCCCCGCGCAGGCCCAGCATCACCCCCGCCGGAACCCTGCGCCTCTCCCCCTCGCCCACGTACCTCGTTCGTCACCTGCCCCCCCGCGCTCCGCGGCGAAGAGATCCCGAACATCGTGGTAACTATCAGAAAGAACACGGCCCCGGCCCAAGCCCCACCCCACAACTCTCGGCAATCGCCCCCAAACACCCGAATCAGGGCAACCATCCACCGATCTTGCTTGGCTCCGGCCGCGCGATCCAACACAACTCCAAGGTTAGCCGAATCCGGCTCCCGCCGGTGCCATTCCCACCAACCGCAACGGAGATTCCCACACCATGAGCGCCGCACGGCTCGAAATGCAATCCGAACTCGGCGAGCGACTCCAAACCAGCGCACTCAAGCAAGAGGCCGCCCAGCGCCTTGCAGAGCACCGCGCCCGCCGCACCCGCCCAACACCCGAAACCTCCGCCCAGCAAGCCGCGCCCGACTCCCCTGCCCCGCGCTCCCGCGCCGCGGAGGTCGCCGCCGCCGTCGCCCGGCGCTACGCGGACTCCCCCACCTACCGCACCGTCCTCGCCGCCGAATCCGCTCGCTCCGTCCGGGAAGCCGAAGCCGCCGCCGAAGTCGCCAACATCAACGCCCGCGCCATCGCACGCGCACAGCATCAACTCCTCGAGCAGCTCGGCGACTGGGGCCCCGACCCCGCTCCCCTCCAGCCAATTCACACGGTCCCCCTCGCCGGCCCCCTTCCCCCGCCGGAGCCGGCCCGGGCCGCCGCCGCCATCATCGCCCAGCAACTCGCTCAACACCAGGCACGCACCGCACCCGATCCGCCCCGCCCACCCGCCGCCGCCGCCCGCCTCGAAAGCGAACTCTTCGCCGGCGAAGCCGCGCCCGCCAGAGAGCTTCCCACCCTCGATCGCAGCCAGCTCACCGTCCGCCTCCACGACGACCTCACCTCCCCCCCCGTCCTCGCCCCCCCGCACGCGCCCTCACCCGTCCTCGACGAGCAGGAAGGCCTCCTCCTTGACGAGGAGATCCGCTTCCGCAACGATCCCACCTTCGACGAAACCCGCGCCCCCGAACCCATCCCCGCCAATCTCATCGAGTTCCCCCGCCAGCTTGTCGCCACCCGCAGGGCCCGTCCGCGCCTCGCCGAAGGTCCCCTCCGCGACGAGGCCCTCGACTCCAGCCAGCTCCGCATCTTCGAGGTGGACGCAGACCTCATCGCCGCCGCCCCAGCCTTCTCCACCGCCGTCTCCGCCGCGCCCGAGTGGAGCTCCATCCTGCTCCCCGCCCAGCCCGCCACCACCTTCTTCGACCCCCTCGACTCCACCTACATCCCCTCACTCGTCCCGCAAACCGCGCCCCTCAGCCGCCGGCTCATGGCCACACTGCTCGACTTCGCCCTCATCATCATCGGCACCCTCACCGCAACCGCCGTCTTCGTCCTCACCGCCACCTTTCTCACCAAACAGCCCGTCTCCGCCCCGCGACTCACCGTGGCCATCGCCGCCGCCCTCGCCCTCGCCCTCTTCACCACCCTCTACCACATGCTGTTCTTCACCTACTCCGACAGCACTCCCGGCATGCGCTACGCCCGCATCGCCCTCTGCACCCTCTCGGACGAAAACCCCACCCGCGAAGCCATGCGGCGCAGACTCTGGGCCATGGCCCTCGCCGGCCTCCCCCTCGGCCTCGGCTACCTCTGGGCCCTCCTCGATGAAGATCGCCTCGGCTGGCACGACCGCATCTCACGGATGTACCAGCGAGCCTTCTAGCCCCGGGGTCACCTGACCTCACCCTGAACACCACACCTGGCGCACCAGGTCCCACCTGTCACCTACACTGGGGGCGTGATCCAGACTCCGGAACGGCTCTCCCACCCCGTGGTAGCACGCTGGGGGGGTGGGGTTAGGTCCAGACCTAACCACCCTGTTTCGAAGACTTTGACAAAAAAGTATGGGGGGCCACACGGTGTCTCAGGATCCGCTCGATCTCGCCCTCCTCTCGCTCGAAGGCCTCAGCACCGGCGACGCCTTCGGCGAGTGCTTCTTCTCCCTCGCCCAGAACGAGCGCCAACACCTCGCACTCCCCTCCCCACCCTGGCCCGTCACCGACGACACCCTCATGGCCATCGACGTCGTCGAGACCCTGGCCGCTCACCAGTCCGTTCCCGAGCAGGCCCTCGCCATCCGTTTCGCCGAAAGCTACCACCCGGGACGCGGCTACGGCCCTGCCATGCACGCCCTGCTTACCAGCCTCGCCGGCAACAACGCCGCAAACTGGCAGTCCGAGGCACAAGCCCTCTTCAACGGCATGGGCTCCTTCGGCAATGGCGCCGCCATGCGCATCGCTCCACTCGGTGCCTTCTTCGCCCACGACCTGCCGGCCCTCCTCGCAGGCGCCGCCTCCGCTGCCATCGCCACCCACGCCCACCCCGAGGCCACCGCCGGCTCCATCGCCGTCGCCGTCGCCGCGGCCTTCGTCACCGCGACCCGCCACCACCCCGACCCACCCACCCCGCTGGACCTCCTCGCCGCCGTCCGCGACCAAACCCCACCCGGGGCCGTTCGCACCGGCATCGACCGTGCCCTCACCCTCCCACGAGACGCCTCCCCGCAACAGGCCGCCGCCCTCCTCGGCAACGGCGGTCGCGTCTCCTGCCCGGATACCGTCCCCTTCACCCTCTGGTCCGCCGCCCACAACCTCGCAAGCTACCCCGACGCCCTCGCCCGCACCGTCTCCGGCGGCGGAGACATGGACACCACTTGCGCCATCGTCGGCGGCATCGTCATCCTCCGCACAGGCCTCGCCTCCATCCCGACCCTCTGGCACCGCAGCCGCGAACCCCTCGCGCCCCTCCTCACGCCTCCCCTGCGCCGGCGCCTCCACGCCCTCTCCGCACCACCTTCTCCGTAGCTTCCCCATGCACCGGCTTCTCCACCTTCATCACCCGCAGCCGCTGCAGAATCTTGCGCGCCAGCCCCGTCAGCGGATACCTCCCCAACCGTCGCACCGGCACCCAGTGCAACACCCGATCCGCCGCCGGCACCGACATCCGCAACACCTCATCCAGACGTCCCTCCGGCTGAAACACCCGCACGTAGTAGTTCGTGTTCGTAATCGCATGCCGCACCCGCAACACCGGCCGCCGATCCTCCACAACCTCCTCCGGCAACGCCGGCAGCTCGAACATCCCCGCCATCAGCGACGCCTCCGCGTCCCGCTCCTCCAGCAACACCTCCGTGGACACTCCGTTCTTGCGCACGTCCAGCAGATACGCAATCGGTCGGCTCCGCACCGCCTGCCGCGGCAGCGTCCGGTGCTCCCCACGTGTGCGGCAAAGGTCATACACCGGGCACTGCAGACACAACGGCCCGCGCGGCAGACACACCGTCGCCCCAAGCTCCATCATCGCCTGGTTCCAGTCCCCAGCCGGGTTCTCCTTCCCCGTCTTCACCCCCTGCGGCAGCAGTGCCGTCGCCAACCGCTGTACCTGCGCCCGCGCCGCCGCGCTGCTGTCCTCCGGCTTGCCCGTCACACGCAGCAACACTCGCTCCACATTCCCGTCCACCACCGCCACCCGCTCGCCAAACGCAATGCTCGCAATCGCCGCCGACGTGTACTCCCCAACCCCCGGCATCGTCCGCAACTCGGCCTGCGTCGACGGCAACACACCCCCACGCTCCTCCACCAAAAACCGAGCCGCCCGATAGAGCAGCCGCGCCCGACGGTAGTAGCCCAGACCGGACCACATCGCCAGAACATCGCTCTCCTCCGCCAGCGCCAGCGATACCACCGTCGGAAACCGCAAAACGAATCGCTGGTAATGCTCGATCACCGCCGCCACCCGCGTCTGCTGCAGCATGATCTCCGAAACCCATGTCCGGTACGGATCCTGTACCCCGCGCCATGGCAACCTGCGCGCATGCTCCCGGTACCACCGGCTCAAACTCGCCCGAAACTGCTGATTGCGTTCGCTCTCCACCATCCGTGTGCGGATTCTACGCGCATCGCATTGCGCAGGCACATCGCTACCGCTCCTCCCGAACCTCTGGCCGGCCCTTCGCATCCAGCCGCAGCCGCCCTCCCGAGATCGCATGATCATGCGGAAACAACACCAACGCATCCTCCGCCAGCGCCCACCGCAGAAACCGGTGCCGCTCCTCGATCACCCGCAGCGGATCCAAGTCGAATCCCATGCACCACGTCGGCTGCAGATGCGCCGATGTGGGGATTAGGTCCCCGATAAAGCACCCCCGCTCCATCCGCCCGCCCGCAATCCGACTCTCCAGGTGCACCCCCACCATGTGCGCCGTATGCCCCGGATATAACTCCAGACGGACTCCCGGGCAGACCTCCTCCCCACTCCGTATCCGCTCATCCGTCCAAGCCTCCATCTGCCCCGTCTCAACCATGGGCTCGTAGTTCTCGGCAAGGTAGCTCACCCGGTCCCGCTCCGTCTGCCGCCGCGCATGCGCCAGCTCCCCGGCCGCCACCACATACCGCGCCCGCGGAAACGTCGGCCGCGCCCGCCCATCCCTTTCCGCCATCGTGTTCCACCCGCAGTGGTCGAAGTGCAGGTGGGTGTTGATCACCACATCCACCTCCTCCGGCCTCACCCCCGCCGCCCGCAACGAGGCCGGCAGCAACTCCTGGTTGGCAAGAGTCTCCCGCATCTTCGGGGAAGCCCTGCCCCCAACCCCTGTCTCAATCAGCACCGTCTCCCGGCCCGTCCGCACCAGCAGGCAATTGGTCCCGAGCAGAACCCGGTTCTGCTCGTCTGCCGGCAGCTTGCGCTCCCACATCGGCTTCGGCACCACGCCAAACATCGCGCCGCCATCCAGCCGAAAGCTCCCATCTGTGCAATGCAGCAGCTCCATCGCGCCCAGCGCCGTACGGGAAGGCCGCGGCAGCACCGCCCCATCCCCGCCCCCTTGCGACCCACCCGGCGCTCGATTCTCGTCCAAGACCATCGCGCACGAGCATAGCGCGGCAAGCCGCCTTATGCTATTGCACCATCACCGCAGACGCTGCCGGCTCCGGCGACAACACTAACTCCCCCCGCAGACTCTGCTGAAAGCACTGCCGGCAAAAGACCGGCCGGCCCTGGGTTGGCTTAAACGGAACCGTCGTCTCCAGATTGCACGACGAGCAAACCGTGCGCGTCTCGGTACGGGACAGACCCGCCGACGCAGAACTCGCCCCCGCTCCGGCAGCCCCGCTGCTCGCCCGCCGAACCTTGCATGGCTTGCATCGCTTCGGGTCATTCTTGAACTGTTTGTCGTAAAAGAAAAGCTGCTCACCCGCGGTAAAGGTAAACTCCCGCCCACACTCCGCGCACTTCAGCACTCGGTCGAAAAACTCCATTAGGCAACTCCCTCTTAAGCAAAGAAGCAGGGCCCGGTACATCAGAGATGACGCCTTCAGCCGGTCACGGTTTGCGGTGACGATCGCCGGGGGAGGTCGACGACTGCGGCTGCATTCTCTCCAAACATAAATGCGTAGCACAGAGGCGTTTCGGTTCATCCCTTGTGCACGCACTGTACTCTTGTTCTCCGGCCCTGCTCACACACTCTCTGGTCCCAAACACTCCAAATCGTGGTGAACAGGGCTCGTCGTACTCTCTCGCAGGCCAGGGCCCAGCGGAGTTAGTCCTGTTCCTTTCGGATCTTCTTCCGGTTGCGCTTGCGCGCCAGCGCTTCCTTCACGCGACGCTTCTCTCCCGGCTTCAGATAAAACGAGTGGCGCTTCACCTCTTTGATGATGTCCTCGGTCTGCACCTTGCGCTTAAACCGCCGAAGAGCATTCTCCAAAGGCTCGCCCTCCTGAACTCGAACTTCTGCCATGCCGATACACCTCCCAACGGCCCAAATGGGCTTGCCCCGCGTACACCCACCGCCTCCGCAGGACACACCCCAGCCTATCGTGAAATCGCTCGCAACACATACCTCCTTTCACAGGTCGCTCCGTGAATCTTGGGAAATGGTTTGGTCTCATATGTGCATTAACTTGCACCGAAAGTCCCGCACAAACACCCAATTCTTCCCAAAAAACAAGTAAACTCACCCAAGACCATGGCAGTACTGCTCAAGATACGCGGGACACGCGACCTCCTCCCTCCAGAAACCGCCCTCTGGAATCAAGTCGAGGCCACCACCCGCACCCTCCTCGCGCGCTACGGCTTCGGTGAGATCCGCACCCCTATCTTTGAGGCCACCGAGCTCTTCGCCCGCAGCGTCGGGGAAGACACCGATATCGTCTCGAAAGAGATGTATACCTTCACCCCCTCCGACGACGTCGGCCGCCGTCACGTAGCCCCGGGCCAAAACCCCGATCGTCCCAGCGACGAAAAAGCGCAATCACTCACCCTCCGACCCGAAAACACCGCCGGCGTCGTCCGCGCCTACATCGAACACAAACTCTACGAGGCCGGAACCCTCCAAAAGCTCTTCTACATCGGCCCCATGTTCCGCCGCGAGCGACCACAGCGCGGCCGCTATCGCCAGTTCTGGCAGATCGGCGTCGAAGTCCTCGGACCCGCCTGGTCCGGAGCCGACAGCCCTATCCGCGACGCCGAGCTCCTCGAAATGCTCTCCACCCTCCTCGATACCCTCGGCATCCAGGGTTGGCAGCTCCAACTCAACTCCATCGGCTCCCCAGCCGACCGCGCCCGCTACGCCGAAGCCCTCCGCGCCGCCCTCGCTCCCGTCCGCGAGGAGCTCAGCCCGGAAAATCGCCGCCGCGCCGAATCCAACCCCCTCCGCGTCCTCGACTCCAAAGACCCCGCCGATCAGGCCATCATCGAGTCTCTCCCCCGCATCGCCGACTTTCTCGACGCCGACTCCCTCGAGCACTTCGCGCAGGTCAAAGAGGCCCTCACCGCGTGCAACGTTCCGTTCACCGAAAACCCACGCCTCGTTCGCGGCCTCGACTACTACACCCGCACCACCTTCGAGTTCACCGTGCCCGACGGCACAGGCCTCGGCACCCAAAACGCCCTGCTCGGCGGCGGTCGCTACGACGGCCTCTCCGAGCTCCTCGGCGGCCCCAAAGCCCCGGGCATCGGCTTCGCCATCGGCGAAGACCGCCTCCTCCTGCTGCTCCAGGCTCAGGCCGAACGCGCCAACAAGCCGCCTCCCCTCCTCGACGCCTTTATCGCTCCCATGGGCATCGCCCAGAATCCAGCTGCCCTCCAACTCGCCCGAGAACTCCGCGCCGCCGGCCTCAACGTCGAACTCGGCGAGGGCTCCTTCCGCCTCCGCCGCTCCTTTGAGACCGCGGACAAACTCGCACAACGCATGGTCATCGTCGGCGAGGACGAACTCGCCTCCGGCATCTTCCCCGTCAAGTACTTCGCTCGCGGCGAGCAGGAAAAGGTCCCTCGTGCCGAACTCGTCCAAGCCCTCCGCCGCTGATCCAACCCCCGCCCAGACGCCCGAGCCCAATCTCCCCGCGCCCAACGATCCCGACTGGCTGCGCTGGACCCGCGAACTCCAGGCCATCGCCCAAAGCGGTCTCGCCTACACCCCGTCACAGTACGATCGCGAGCGCTTTGAGCAGCTTCGCGGTCTCGCCTCCGAGATCATGGCGCGGTACTCCACCTCGCCCGCACCCCTCATCCGCAATCTCTTCGCCGCGCAGACCGGCTACGCCACTCCCAAAATCGACGTCCGCGGCGCCGTCTTCAACTCCGCCGGTGAGCTCCTCCTCGTCCGCGAGACCGCCGACCATGGCCGCTGGACACTGCCGGGTGGCTGGGCCGACGTCAACCTCACCCCAGCGGAATCAGTCGTGAAAGAAGTACGCGAAGAAAGCGGCTTCGTCGCCGAAGTCACCAAAGTCGCCGCCGTCCTCGATCGCACGCGCCAGGGACATACCCCAGGACTCTTCTCCTGCACCAAACTCTTCTTTCTCTGCAGGCTCCTCGGCGGCTCCGCCCAGCCCAGCTCCGAAACTTCAGAAGTCGCCTGGTTCGCCGAAGGAAATCTGCCCTCCGATCTCTCCACCGGACGCGTCCTTCCCAACCAGCTGCGTCGCCTCTTCACGCATCTTCGCCATCCCGAATATCCCACGGACTGGGACTAGCGCCGGCCCGCCCCGCCGGGAGCATACTAGACACAACGGTCACGCCTGGTGCACCTCGCACCCCAAACCGGCCGGGAGACTCCTTTGCACCCCGATCTCGAAAAGCTCGTCGTCCTCCAACGCGTTGACCTTGAACTTCGCAAGCTGCGCGAGGAAATCGCCGCACAGCCCGCCCGCATCGCCTCACTCGCCGCGCGCTCCGCTGAGGCCCAGGCCACACTCCTCGCGCTTGAAGAAACCCTCGTCCGCGAAGAAACAAAACGCCGCGCCTTGGAGCTCGAAATCAGCTCCATCACCGACCGCGCCACGCGCCTCCGCGATCAGTCCGCCTCCGTCACCAACGAGGCCCAGGCCAACGCCCTCGATCACCAGATCATCTTCGCCGCCGCGGAGGTCAAACGGCTAGAAGACGAGCAGATCGCCTCCATGGAGCGCTCCGAAGCCGCCGAGGTCGCCCTGCCTGCCGCCCGCGAAGCCCGCACCGGCACCGAAAGCATTCTTGAACAAACCCGCGTCACCAGCGGCGACCGCGCACAATACCTCACCGAGCGCATCGCCGAATGCAGCGCCGAGCGCGACGCCATCCGCCCCACCGTCGACGAGTCCCCGCTCTCCACCTATGACCGCATCGCCAAGTCCCGCGGCACCGCCGTCGCTGACGCCGTCGACCAAAAGTGCTCCGCCTGCCAGATGCTCATCCGTCCGCAGCGCTGGAACGAGCTCCGCGACCGCAGCCGCGAAGACACCATCCTCAACTGTGAGAGCTGCGGCCGCATGCTCTTCTGGGACCCGGCCCGCGACGCCCCACAACCTAAACCACCCTCCTCCGTCCCCTCCTCTGCCGTCCGAACTCCTGCCCGCTCCACCGCCCCCGCACGCTCCGCCGCCCCCGCACGCTCCACCGCCGCCGCCGCGCAGGCCGCCGCACTCGCCCGTCCCGGCGCTCCCAAACTCGGCGAAACCAAACCCGCCGACCCCAAAGAGTCCATCGCCGCCCGCATCGTGAGGGGCCGATGAAGCGCATCGCCATCGACATGGACGAGGTCCTCGCCGATGCCGTCGCCGAACATCTCCTCCGCTACAACAAACACTTCAACGAAAACCTCACCAAAGCCGACATCGAAGGCCGATGGCTCTGGGATGTCGTCCAGGCCGATCGCCACGAGGCCATGGAAGCCATGCTCCGCACCGGCGACTTCTTCGCCGATCTCCAGGTCTTCCCCGAGGCTCCCCGCGTCCTACGCCGTCTCTGCGATCACTACGAGGTCTTCATCGCCACCGCCGCCATGGAGGTCCCCACCTCCTTCACCGCCAAGTTCCACTGGCTCGCGCGCCACTTCCCCTTCATCGCCCCCTCCCACATCGTCTTCTGTGGAGACAAAAGCATCCTCAACACCGACTTCCTCATCGACGACAACCCCAGACAGCTCCGGCGCTTTCGCGGCGAAGGCATCCTCTTCGCCTCCCCCTCCAACCGCGCCGTCACCGGCTTCCGCCGGGTCGAAAACTGGCTCGAGGTCGAATCCCTCTTCCTCGACTGACCTCGCCCCGTCCTACCCCCCAGCCCCTGCACTCCGCAGCGCCGCTACAAACGCATCCAGCGCCGAACTCTGCGCCCCCGCTCCGGCATCCCGGTACGGCCCCGTCCAAACCTCGCCGAACCCGTTCGCAGCCGATCGCGAACGCGCCCAAATACTCTCCGCATTCCCCAGCGCATAGCGCCCCAAACCCGGCTCCGGCGACACCGCATTCAGCAGCGCCAGATTCCGCACAAAGATCCCCTTGAACTGCACCGCGTCCGCCCCGCATCCCGGCTCGCACGCCGGCTCGTGCAGCACTCCGTCGCTGTCGCTCAAGGCCCGCATCGCCGCCTCTGCAATCGTCTTCGCCTCCCGCACCAGCCCCGCGTCCGCCCGCACACGGCTCAGCTCCGCCAGCCCACCCACCACCACGCCCTGGTTGTACGTCCACACCGCCTTGCCATTGTTCTTGCACGCCGCGTCCAGCCCATCGTTGATCACATGCTCGGCGTTGATCATCCCCGTCTGCCGAAACCACCCCCACTCCCGTCGTGCCCACCGCTCATAGCCCGCCCGCTCCGACCCCTTCGTCCGATTCGCCAGATGTGCCGCCACCGACAGAAACAGCTCATTCGCAATCGCATTCTTGTACTTCCGATCTTTGCTCCACCAAATCCCTCCCCCACACGTCCCGTCCCATCCCCCGCTCATATTCGCGAAGATCGACTCCGCCATCCCGAGATACCGCGCCTCATGCGTCAGGTCGTAGCTCGCCACCCACGCCAGCGCCCACCACCCTTCGTCGTCATAAAAATTGTTCAGAAATCCCTTGCTCGTCTCCTGCGCGCGCACGAAGGTATTCGGCAGCACCTCCCCGCACACCCCATCCCCACTCACCCGGCAAAACTCCGCCAGCGTCGTCACCGCATTCGCCGAGTTCCACCAGCCCGTCGTCGCATACAGCCCCGTTCCAGGCCGATACCGCTCCTGCAGCCGCTCCACCCCGGCCTTCGCCTGCCGTTCCACATCTGTCCGGTCCTGCCCCCACCCCGACCCGCACACCATCAGCAGCAACAAACCCAGAGCCAGCCCTCGCACGTGTGTACCCCCTCACCGATATAAAGCCGTCTCAAATCGCTCCAGCGCCGCCGCGTCCCACGCATGAGAACTCGCCCGCCAGCGCTCCCCCGTCTGTGGCAGAAAGTTCGGAAAGTTCGATCGGCAAAAGCTCTGCCGCGCCCCAAAATCGATCATCGCCTGCGCCGTCCCGTCCAGGTAGAACACCGCCTGCAGCCCATCCCGCGACCACTCCACCGTCGCCATCCGCTCCCGCACCACCGACGCCCCGGGCTCCGCAGCCGCGGGCTCCCCCTCCGCCGTCCGCAGCGCCTCCACGTTGTACACCAACATCCCGTCCAGAATCCCCTGCTCCCCCGGTCCCAGCGACCGGTCGCACGCATACAAATACCCCGCCACACCGCCGTCCTCGAACCGCACCGCCCACGGCTCCACAACCGAAGCCGACTCCAGCGTGGCACTGCCCGGAACAAACGAAAGCGATTCCATACACTCCACGCTACACTCAAATGTGCCTGCCGAACCACCCCCAACCCCTTCACAACGACCGCAAGGAATCCCTCCCCTGCCCGTGATTTGCCGATGAAGCGCCCCTCCTTTGTCCTCGGCCGCCCCCAGCGCCTCGCCGCTCTCCTTCTGCTCTTCTTCCTCGGCGAGTGCCTCTTCATCATCAGCCGACAGCCCGAGCTCTCCTCCACCGACTATCGCTACGCCACCTGCGGCCGCGAAATGTGGGAACGGCCCTCCCCCCTCGCCGGATACTTCACCTCCTGCGGCAACCTCAACGGCGACGGCCTCTTCGCCTATCGGCTCGCCGGCCTCCCCCTCACCCTCCAGCGCCTCACCCTCCTCGGCATCGATCACCTCCGCTCCCCGGGGAACCGACTCTACACCGGCACCTCCCTCAACGGCTCCACCTGGGAAGCCCGCCACGAGCTCACCGACGTCAAATACCTCCTCCATCTCCCCTTCGCCCTCTTCGCCGCCTGGCTCGGCGCAGGCCTCTGGTGGGTCACTCGCCGCCTCTTCGGCAACACAGGCGCAACCCTCGCCCTCGGCCTCTACATCCTCTCGCCCACCGTCCTCGTCTCCGCCGTCACACCCAACAACGACGTCCTCGCCATGTGGGGACTCTACGGCCTCGTCTACACCGCGGTCGGCGTCGCCCACGCCATGTACGGCCCACCGCACCGCTGGCGGCCCCGCATCCTCCTCCTCACCGCCGCCCTCGGCCTCACCGCCGCCGCACACCTCCTCGCCGCCCTCCTCGGCTTTCTCGCCTCCCTTCTCCTCATGCTCTGGGTCGCCGACCGCCGCCGATCCTCCGTCATGCAGATCCTCGTCTACACCGCCCTCGGCGCTCTCCTTATCGAGTTCGCCTTCTTCTCCTTCCGCCTCTCCGCCTTCACCTACGTCTTCACCGGCGGCGCCGCCCGCTTCTGGTTCTCCACCTTCGCCGCTCGGCAGTTCTTCCTCGCCCTCCCCAACGCCCCCATCTCCCTCGCCCTCGCCGTCTCCCTCCTCCTCTGGTTCACCTCCCGCCGTTCCCGCTTCTTTGGCAACACCGCACCCCTCCTCGTCGCCATCCCCCTCCTCACCCTCCAACCCTCCCAGGTCACCATGGCCCCCTGGATCTGGGCCATCCCCTTCCTCCTCACCTTCATCGCCGGCGTCTTCGCCGACGCCTTCGAAACCCGCTTCCGCCCCCTCTTCCTCGCCCTCGCCGCCCTCCTCCTCCTCACCGCCGCCGCCTCCACCCTCCCCAACCTCTCCGCCCTCGCCCACCTCACCTAAACCATCGTTCTCCTTATCACCTGAGCGCAGCGAAGAAACCCCTGTAGTCGCCTTTGCCCTTGCCTTTTTTTTCGTCATCCTGAGCGAAGCGAAGAACCTGCTTCTCGCCCACTACGGCCAAACTAGCCACTCACCCTGCCTTCCCCCGTGCACTGCACACAAATCAGGGCAAATCCCACCCGCATCCTATAAGCTCAACTCAACTCCAATGCCGTCCCCCAGCAAGACCCACTGCCCCCGCCACACTCGCCTCCTCGCGGCCGCCTCCCTTACCCTCCTCCTTGCCGCCGGCTGCAAATCCAAACCCAACTCCTCCACCGGCAAACCCATCGCCGCCCCCAACACCGCCGAATACGCCGACGCCCTCAACCCCCTCCTCGGTCAACCAAAACTCCCCTTCCTCCACTTCCCCGGCCTCGGCGACTACGCCCAGCCACTCACCGACTTCTACCGCAACCGCGACCTCGAACTCGCGTGGAGCAAGAACGGCCAGCCCACCCCGCAGGCCCGCACCCTCCTCGACGCCTTCAACCACGCCGACACCATGGGCCTCCGCCCAGAAGACTACGACGCCTCAAAATGGCCCGCCCGCACCCAGGCCCTCGCCTCCCGCACCCACCCCGCCGTCGCCGAGTTCGACCTCGCCCTCACCGCCTGCGCCATGCGCTACCTCACCGACATCCACATGGGCCGCGTCCCGCCCTCCCACTTCTCCTTCGAGATCGATCGCGCCTCCAAAGCCCTCAACCTCCCCCAGTTCCTCAATGACCAGGTCCTCGAAGCCTCAGACCTCCCCGCCGTCCTCCACGCACTCGAGCCCGACTCCGACGACTACCGTCGCACCCTAGACGCGCTCCACCGCTACCAGGACCTCGCCAAACAGCAGGACGCGCAGGGCGCGATGATCACCATCCCTGTCCCATCTGGACAGCTCGGGGTCGGCAGCCATTTCGCCGCGATCGACTCCCTCCACCGCCGCCTCACATTGGAGGGGGATGGCGACTTCCCGCTCTGCCGCTTTCCCGGCGCACAGATCGCCGGAACCAACAACGGCGACGAAAACACACCGTCCTGTACTACCAAACCCGTCCTCACCCAGGCCGACTCCGACGCCATCAAGGCCTACCAGCAACGCCACGGCTTCCAGGCCGACGGCAAACTCGGCCCCGCCACCGTCCGCAGCCTCAACGTCCCCATGTCCACCCGCGTCACCCAACTCGAGGACTCCCTCGAGCGCTGGCGATGGCTCCCCAACCCCTACCTCAAGCCCCGCCTCCTCGTAAACCTCCCCGAGTTCGTCCTCCGCGGCTACTCCCCCGCCGAAGACGGCCACCACCTCGAATGGTCCATGCGCGTCGTCGTCGGCAAGGTCAAGGGCGACCACGACACACCTGTCTTCACCCACATGATGAAGTACATCGTCTTCCGCCCATACTGGAACGTCCCCATCTCCATCATCAAAAAAGAGCTCGTCGACCACGTCGAAGCCGACCACGACTACCTCGAAAACAAAGGCTACGAAGTCCGCAACCGCTCGGGAAAACCCGTCACCGACTACACCGCCAACGGACTCGAGCACGGCCTCTTCCTCGTCCGCCAAAAGCCCGGACCCACCAACGCCCTCGGCCTCATCAAGTTCATGTTCCCCAACCAGTACGACATCTACCTCCACTCCACCCCGGAGGTCGGCTTCTTCTCCCGCCAGCGCCGCGACTTCTCCCACGGCTGCATCCGCGTCCAGCACCCCGACCAACTCGCCGCCTGGGTCCTTGCCGGCCAGGACAATCCCAAAACCCACGACCCCTGGGACCTCGACGCCATCAACGATGCCTTCCACGACGAGGACGCGGACAACAAGACCGTCGGCCTCAAAACCCCCCTCCCCATCGACGTCTACTACCTCACCGCCTTCCCCGACGACGACGGGCAGGTCTCCTTCTTCGACGACCTCTACGACTACGACACGGACCTCAACAACACCCTCCAACAAGGCCCACCCTACCCCGCCAAACCCCTCCCCCCACGCCAATCCACCCCCGGCGACACCGTCTGAGCCCACAAAGTCCCTCACAGGTTGCCCGTCATCTGAGCAAAGCCAAGGCCCACCCCCTACCACTACGGTCCAACCAGCGTCATCTCGACCGAAGCGAAGCGAAGTGGAGAGACCCCTGTATTCCCACCGCCTAGGCCCACAAACCTATCTCACAAACAGCCGTCTCCGCCCGCACAAAACACCCGTCATCTCGACCGAAGCGAAGCGCAGTGGAGAGACCCCTGTATTTCCCACCGCCTAGGCCCACAAACCTCTCTCACAAACGGCTATCCCCGCCCAGCACAAAACAGCCGTCATCTCGACCGAAGCGAAGCGCAGTGGAGAGACCCCTGTATTCCCCGCAGCCAATGCCCACAAATCTCTCTCACAAACGGCCATCCCCGCCCAGCACAAAACTCTCGTCATCTCGACCGAAGCGAAGCGAAGTGGAGAGACCCCTGTATTTCCCACCGCCTAGGCCCACAAACCTATCTCACAAACAGTCGTCTCCGCCCAGCACAAAACAGCCGTCATCTCGACCGAAGCGAAGCGCAGTGGAGAGACCCCTGTATTCCCCGCAGCCAATGCCCACAAACCTCTCTCACAAACGGCCATCCCCGCCCAGCAAAAAATACCCGTCATCTCGACCGAAGCGAAGCGAAGTGGAGAGACCCCTGTATTCCCCGCAGCCAGGCCACAAACCTCTCTCACAAACAGCCATCTCCGCCCAGCAAAAAACACCCGTCATCTCGACCGAAGCGAAGCGAAGTGGAGAGACCCCTGTATTCCCCGCAGCCAGGCCACAAACCTCTCTCACAAACAGCCATCTCCGCCAGCAAAAAATACCCGTCATCTCGACCGAAGCGAAGCGCAGTGGAGAGACCCCTGTATTCCCCGCAGCCAGGCCACAAACCTCTCTCACAAACAGCCATCTCCGCCCAGCAAAAAACACCCGTCATCTCGACCGAAGCGAAGCGAAGTGGAGAGACCCCTGTATTCCCCGCAGCCAGGCCACAAACCTCTCTCACAAACAGCCATCTCCGCCCAGCAAAAAATACCCGTCATCTCGACCGAAGCGAAGCGCAGTGGAGAGACCCCTGTATTCCCCGCAGCCAATGCCCACAAACCTCTCTCACAAACGGCCATCCCCGCCCAGCACAAAACAGCCGTCATCTCGACCGAAGCGAAGCGCAGTGGAGAGACCCCTGTATTCCCCGCAGCCAATGCCCACAAACCTCTCTCACAAACGGCCATCCCCGCCCAGCACAAAACAGCCGTCATCTCGACCGAAGCGAAGCGCAGTGGAGAGACCCCTGTATTCCCACAGCCAGCCGCCGCGCTCTTTTGCGTGTCATCCTGACCGAAGCGAATGATCCGCTTCGCTTCCTTCTCGCGCCAGGCGAGTCTCCTCCATCCCTGCATCCGTGTAAGCTCCGGGAACACCATGCACACCCATCCACGACTCATCATCCTCTGCGGTCTGCCCGGCTCCGGTAAAACCACTCTGGCGCGCCAGCTCGAGACCTCGCTCCCTGCCTTCCGCGTCTCCGCTGACGACTGGATGGACTCCCTCTCCATCAATCTTCACGCCGAAGAGCCGCGCGCCCGGATCGAGGCCCTACAGTGGCAGATCACCAAACGCCTCCTCACCCTCGGAACCAGCGTCATCGTCGAGTGGGGCGCCTGGGGCCGCTGGGAGCGTGACAAGCTCCGCACCGAAGCCCGCGCGCTCGGCGCAAAAGTCGAACTCCACGTCCTCGCCGCACCACCGGAAGAGCTCTTCCGCCGCATCCGGCTCCGCAACATGCAGGATCCCCCCATCACCTGGGAAGCCGTCCAAAGGTGGCAAGAGAGCTTCGAGCAGCCCACCGCCGAAGAGATCGCCCTCTTCGATCGCCACATGGAACACATCACCGTCACAGGCCTGACATCTACCCGTCCGGAGACGCAAAAAAGCCCCGCACAAGGCGGGGCCCTTCACTAATCAACCCTAAGCCGTCGGCTCAATCGAAACAAACCGCCCCACCTGCCCGCGGTTCTGGAACTTCACCACACCATCCACCTTCGCAAACAAGGTGTCATCCTTGCCCCGGCCAACATTCAGCCCGGCCTTCAGCGGTGTCCCCCGCTGCCGCACCAGGATCGATCCACCCGTCACCACTTCGCCGGCAAACTTCTTCACACCCAGCCGCTGCGCATTCGAATCGCGCCCGTTCTTAGACGATCCAAGACCTTTTTTATGTGCCATCGCTCCCTCTCATCTCCGCGGCGCCCGGCGCCGCCACACACCTACTGCGCCGAATCGGCCTTGAAGCTCTGCCCGTTCACCTGGATCTCATTGATGCGCACCTGCACAAAGTTCTGCCGATGACCCTGCATCTTCTTGTACTGCTTCTTGCGCTTCAGCTTGAACACCAGAATCTTCGCCGCCCGACCCTCGCGAACCACCGAGGCCAGCACCTTCGCCCCGCCAAGCTCCTGCTCGAACTTGCCCGCCTCCGCGCTCACCGCCAAAACCTCGCCAAACTCAATCGCACCGTTCTCATGCGCGAGCGTCTCCACCCGCAGCGTGTCGCCCGGCTGAACCCGATACTGCTTGCCACCTGTCCGAATCACTGCATACATAAGCCTGCCAACCTCACTCAGCGCGTCCTCAGACGCCGCCAAACCTAAAATGTCGTGTGTGCGCCCAAAGCCCTCGCGGAACCCGCGGCCCATCCCCATACCACCCGCCTCGCCAGACCCTCCGCGAGACCACAGGACAGACCTGTCACCCCCTTACAGGGGCGCTGCGCCAAACCAGACAAGTCTACCCGCTCCAGCCCCGGCCGGTCAACGACCGGTCAACGCGCCTGCCGCCGCTTCCGTATCTGGTGCAGCATCCCCAGCTTCAAAACCATGTACCCGCACATCCCCAACAGCGAGACAGCCCATATCCCGGCCTCGCTCCGCACCTCGCCTACCTTGCCCTTGCCGCTCTCTGCCATCCCACCATCCTCCCACCTCCCCACCCCCGCTGCAATCACCCCATCCCTCACGAAATCCACTTCAAAAGTCGTATCACCCCCATCGCAGCCGGCCGCGAATGCGCGCTAACCCCCTCCCGATTCCGCTCCAACTCCGCCCGCCGATCCGCATAAAATCGATACGCCTTCACCATCATCTCCCCGTTCGTCACCGTCGGCCGCCATCCCAGCCGCTCCCGTATCCGCGTCGTATCGAAGACAAAACTCTCCGCGATCATCCGGTAGTGGTACGGCCCCAGCGGCGACACCCCCAGCCGGTGCGCCAGCTGCATCGCCGCCACCGTCGCCCCCCGCGGAAGCCGCGCCACACGCGCCTCTGTGCCCGCCGCCCGAATCACCTCCTCATACACCTCCTTGAGCGTCGGCACCTCGTCCGACCCAATGTGAAACGTGTCCGACCGCCCGTACTTCATCGCCTGCAAACAAGCCGTCGCCAGGTCCTCCGCATAGATGAACTGGTACCGGTTCCCCCCATCCCCCACCACCCACACCCTCCGCCCCTCATCGATAAATTCGAATAAAATCGCCAGCAACCCCAGCCGCCCGCTGTCAATAATCGTCGGACACCGCACAATCACCGCCGCCATCCGCTCCCCAGCCTCCTCTCCCTCCGGTGCCGCAATCTCCCGCAGCACCCGCTCCCCCTCCAGCTTCGACCGCCCATAGAGCTCCACCGGCCGCGGCGCATCCGCCTCCGTCACCGGCCGCCCAAACCCCTCCGCCCACAGGCAGTTGGTCGACGTAAACACCACCGTCCGCACCCCGTGCCGCCGCGCGGCCTCCGCCACCACCCGCGTCCCGTCCACGTTGCTCGTCCACAGCTCGCGATCGCTGATCTTTTCGTGTGCCAGCATCGCCGCACAGTGCATCACTCCTTGGACCTTCTCTCCCCGCGCCTCCTCTTCAAAGAACATGCGCTCCACCAGCGCCTCGTCCCGAATATCCCCAGCTACACTCTTGAGCTCCGGATGCGTCCCGGCATCCGCATCCGCCACCAGGTCCACATTCACCACCCGAAACCCCTCCCGCAGCAGCCGCCGCTTCATCACCCCACCAAAAAACCCCGACCCGCCCGTCACCATCACCGTCTTCATCGCGCACGTACGCTCCCACCAATCAGTCTCCTATAAATGCCGGGCTAGCCGCGTCTTGCCCAGCGCGCATCACAGCTCCCGATCCATAAACACGTTGGCCCGTGTGTACGGCAAATCTGGCAACTCCTCTCGCGGCACATGCCGAAAGCCTGCGCGCTCATATAGCCGCACTGCCCCGGCAAGCTTTGTGCTGCTCCCCAGAAACACCCGCCGCGCACCCATTGCCCGCGCCTCCTCCAGTGCCTTGGATAAAAGTCTGCCGCCCAACCCTTGCCCTCGCATCTCCGGCGCCACCGCCATCTTTGAAAGCTCCACCACCCCGTCTTCGGTAGGGATCAAGGCCGCGCACCCGACCACCCCTCCACCCACCGTCTCCGCCAGCAGAATGCGGCCTCCAATCTCCAGAATCGTCCCCTCCGGGTCGCTCAGCGTCGCCAGATCCTTTGCCTCCAGCGTGAAGTGCAGTCCGATCCACTCTTCGTTCAACGCCCGAAAGACCGCCGCATCCGATCCTCCCGCCCGGTACGCCCGCAAAACAAACTCCCGCACTCTCACGCTCCCTTTCAGGCCGAAGTGGACAGACTCCACACCCGACCCCGCTCCACACTCAGAAACAAAAACACCGTCAACACACAAATAATCGGCTCCAGCGGATGCCGAAACCGAGCCTGCACCGTGACCGCATAAAAAGGCAGTGGCTCCACCAGGAACACCCCCAAAAACATCCACGCCCCCGGCACCCTCCGCCGCAGCGCCAGCACCAGTCCCAGCCACCCCGTCACACTCAGCAGCCCAAAGTTCACCTCCCGCGTGTACTCCACCCACGGCCTCCGCTCCAGCGGATGCGGCACACTCGCCCAGAAAAAATACACCCGCTTCGCCATCCACCCCATCTCGCGCCGCGGATGCTCCCGCATGCGTGCCTTCGCCCGCTCCTCCTGCTCCCGGCTGTACCGTATCTCGCCCTCCCGTGCATACCGCACCACCTCCGGCGCCCGCTCCGCCAGCGGCAGTGTCGCCCCCCACGGAAATCCATCATTCGACTCCCGCGTCGACTCATACAGCTCCGCCCCAAGATTCCCCCTCGTCGGCACCCACGCCCCAAACACCCGCCAGTTCCGCCACACCCACGGCGCCACCAGCAGCACCACCATCAACCCCGCCAACACTATCCCCCGCACCAACACACCCACCTCCCCTCGCCGCCAGCACCCCCACGCCATCCACCCCCCCACCACCGGCAGCAGCAGCAACAGCGACGGATTCGTCAACCAGATACATCCCCACACCACCCCAAACCACACCCATCGCCCCACCCGCTGCCCATCCCCCAAGCCCCCGTCATCTCGACCGGAGTCGGAGCGCAGTGCAGACGTAGCGGAGAGACCCCTGTATTTGTCTCTCACCCCACTCCCCTCCACACCACGCCCTACAGCCACTCCCCGCGCCCGCAGCGCCAGCACCACCACCCCCGCAAACATCCACGCCGTCAGGCTCATATCCCAGACCCAGTGCACCGCATACTGCATCGCCGCCGGATACAAGGCCCACGCCCACCCCGACCACCGCCCCACCCGCTTTCCGCAACACCGCGCCCCCATCTCCCATACCAGCATTCCCGTCGCCGCTGAAAACACCGAGTTCAGCGCAAACACCACCCACGCCGACACCGCCGTATACACCCCAAATACCCGAAAGACCGCCGCCACCATCAGCGTATAAAGCGGCGGAATCCAGGCCGTCGGCCCCGTATGCCCCAGAAACGGATCCGCATACCGCCCATGCAGCGCCACACTCCGCGCAATCCGCCCCAGCTCCCACCCAAACTGAAAGTGATCCATCAACGGCCGGATCCGCCACGTGTGCGCCACAGTCATATAAGCCACCCGCACCACAAACCCCACCCAAAACACCCGCCAGGGCGCCCGCACCCCCGCCGGCTCCCAACCAAACCACGACCGCACGCTAGCCCACATCACCCGCCAATTCTAGTGCCCAAACTCATCCCCACATGCCCGTCATCTCGACCGAAGCGCAGCGAAGTGGAGAGACTCCTGGATCTCCCACGCAAGTCAGTGCAACCCACACTCACTCTCCCGCCAGGAACCGATCCGCCGTCCGCAAACTCAGCGCCATAATCGTCAGCGCCGGATTCGCCGGCAGCGCACTCGGAAACACCGAGTTATCACACACCCAGAGCCCCGGCACCTCCCAGCTCTTCCCCCACGCATCCACCACCGAACTCCCAGGGTCCGATCCCATCCTGCACGCCCCAATCGTGTGCGCATTCCTCTGAAACGTCCACACATCCTTCGCCCCAGCCGCCTCCCAAATGCCGCGCATCACCCGCTCCGCATGCACGCTCATCCGCCTCTCGTTCGCCCCATACCCAAACGTCACCCGCACCTTCGGCATCCCCGTCCCCCGTGCATCCCCGTCCACCTCGTCTGAAAGCACCAGTCGATTGCCCTCCTGCGGCAAGCAGTCCCCATTCACCCCGATCCCCGCCACATGGTTGTACTGCTGCAGGTAGTCCACCAGCCGCTGCCCCCACATCTCCCGGCCCCGCGCCACCTGCGCCGACCACGTAATCGGCACAATCCCCAGCGGCTGAATCAGATACCCGCCCGCAAAGTCCGCATCTCCCGCCCGGATTGTATCCTCCGAGATCAAACTCGCCGGAAACCCCTTGTTCGGCCGCATCTCCTCCGCAAACGTCCCCCACACCTGCGTCGCCACATGCGCCATGAAGTTCCGACCCACCTGCCCACTTCCATTCCCCAGCCCCGTCCACAGCAGCAGCCGCGCCGTCTCCACCCCGCCGGCACACAGAAACACCGCCCGCGTCCTCTGCCTCCAGTCCACCCCGTCCCCATCCCGATACACCACCGCCCGCACCGCCCCGCGCTCGTCCCGCTCCACCCCGTGCACAAAGCTCTCCGGCCGGATCTCCGCCCCCGCCGCCACCGCCACCGGTAGATACGTCACATCCATGCTCGCCTTCGCCCCGTTCCGGCATCCCTGGTGGCAGTACCCCCGGTTCACACACGCATACCGAACCGGATAGCTCTCCTCACCCCCTCCCTCCAACGCCCCCGGCCCGCTGTAGTCCCGCGAAACCGCAGCAATCGGCGCCTCGCTCCAACGCATCCCCAACGCCTCGCACCCCCTCCGCATCGCCTGCGCCGGCGCATTCAGCGCCACCGGCGGCAGCGGATAGCGCCGCCCCGCCTCCCACGGATACACCGCCGGCCCACTCACTCCGATAAAACTCTCCACCGCCTCGTAGTACGGCAACAACTCCCCGTACTCCAGTGGCCAGTCCTCGCCCACCCCAAACTCCGTCCGCATCCGCAGATCTCGCGGGTCCGCTCGCGGCACATACGCTCCCCAGTGCAGCGTCGACCCACCCACCCCAGTCCCCGAGTTGTTCGCCCCAAACGCCACCGGCATCCCGCCGTCGCTCAGCCGCTCGCCCAGCCAGTAGAGCTTCGCCTGCTCAATCTCGTCCGTCGCAAAGTCCACCCCAGGGTCCCAGTTCCGCCCCGCCTCCAGCGCCACCACCTTCAGCCCTGCACGCGCCAGCTTCGCCAGCAGCGGTGCCCCGCCCGCCCCCGTCCCTACCACCACCGCGTCCACTATCTCGTCCGTCCCGTACCGCCGCATCCCGTCCAGATTCATCCGCCTTAAATCCTCCCTCATCATCCAAGTCGCACGTCGCCGCCACTCTTACGCCTGCCGTTGCTTTTGCTGCTGTCCTGCTGCTGCCCTTGCGGTTGCTGTTGCCCTCGCCTCACGCCGTCATCCTGAGCGAAGCGAAGGACCCCTGTAGCTGCTGTTGCCGTGCCCTTGCCTTGCCTTGCTTTGCCGTTGCTCGTTTTGTTGTCATCCTGAGCGAAGCGAAGGACCTGCTTTAGCTCTTGCCGTCGCCCTCGCCCCTCCAATTGCATCCTGAGCAAACCGAAGGACTCGCTGCTTCAACACTCCGCAGCAAAGCCCTCAGCGGCCCCGCCGATCCTCCACACGCTCCGGCTCCCACCCCTCCACCTCGCCAATCCCAATCCGCACAAAGCCCACACCCGGCCGGCTCTCCGCCCCATCCGCGATCCCGCTATACCCCATCCGGTCCAGCGTCGCCGGATGACCCACATACACCTTGGTCGCCTCCGCCCGCAGATCCTCAAACCACAGCCGCATCTGCCCCGCCGTCAACGCCGGCTCGCCATCCGGCCCCGCCCCCATCACCGCCCCCAGCCGCTCGCGCATCCTCCTCCCCAGCTTGCCAGCCTGCGCCCGCCCAAGCATCGACTCCTGCTCCTCCACCGTCAGCGCCAGCCATCCCTTGCCCGCCTCCGCCCGCGCATGCCACTCCAGGCTCCGAAGCGCCGCCCGGCACGCCTCCGCATCCGGCGGCAACTCCGCATACCTCCACCCATCCCCAGCCCTCTCCGCCATCTGCCGGTCCAGACGCCCCGCAAGATCAATCTGCACCACACCACGCTGCGGCACCACCCGCTCCGTCACCGCCCGCAGCTGCACCAACTCCAACACCGTCAGCGACCGCGGCGGCTGCACCACATCCGCCTCCGCCCGCGGCTCCAATGCCCTCCGCGTCGCCTCGCTCACTCGATCGCTCAAAATCAAATCCACATAGGCCCGGTCCATCGGGATCTCCACCCCGTCCCGCTGCACGCCCGCCGCCCGCACCCCCTCGCCCTCCACACCGCGCACAAACTCCGCAATCAGCCGCGCCAACTCCTTCGGCTTCTCCATCGGCACCAGATGGTTCGAGTGCAGCGTCGCCAGTCGCCCGTGCGGAAAGTGAGGCATCGTCCAGCTCTTCTGCGCGTTGGGCCCAAGCGCCTCATCCTTGTCCCCCGCCACCACCAGCACCGGCAACGACAACACATTCACCCGCTCCGACCAGTCCTCCTTCGAGCCACCCTCCAGCCAGGCTCTCCACGCCCCCCGGTCCATCCGCAACACCTCCTCCGCCGCCCTCGCCACCGTCGCCTTCGGCAGATCGGCGTTCGCATTCTCCCGGATGTACCTCGTCGCCGCCTCCCGGTCGCGCCTCCGCCCTCGCTCGTCCGTGCCCGGCTCGCCCCCCAGCAACTCCAGCATCTGCGCCCGCTTCTTTGCCTCCATCGGCTCCGGACTCGGCGGCGACGGGCACACCAGCACCAAACCCCGCAGCCCACGCAAGCGCGCATCCCCATCCGCCGCCCACCGCGCCAGCACCGCACACACCTTGCCCGCCATGCTGTGCCCCACCAGCACAAAGCTCCCCTCCGCCTCCGCTCCTGTCACACCCTCGGCTCCCAGCGTCTCCAGCACGCTCTCGGCCATCTGCTCCACCGTGTACCCCGCCACCTCCGCTGATTCGCCAAACCCCGGCAAATCCAGCCCCACGCACCGCTCTGTCGTGGACAGCGCCCTCACAACGCCTCTCCACTCTCGATGGCTTCCACCCAGGAATGGCATCAGTACCGCCGTCATCTTGCCCTCGCCTTCACTCGCCGCAAACAGCCGCATTGCCGTTCAGCTCCCGTCCCAACCATCTCGCCTGCAAACTCTCTGACGCCGCGGCAGCCTCCTCTCACCTCCCTAGGCCGAACTTTCATTGCAAAACGTCCCCTGCCACGGAAATTTGCTCCCGATCGTTTCACCCCGCACACTGCCTCTTGCGCGTGTCCCATCGCTCTCCCTTCCGGCCGACCTCTCCACCCATCCGCTACATTGCGGTCGTACTAACAGCCGTTAAGTTGCAATGGATTGCCTGTTGACGTGCAAGTCGGGAAGGTGGATTCTTGCGCTGTCCACTCGTTCATTAAGGGAGTCCTTGTTATGCACCTGATGCTCGTCGTCCCTCTCTGCCTCCTTGCTCTCACGCCGCTCGCCCAAGCCGATGTGTATCAGTTCACCTTCCAGGGAACGGAGGGTGCCTGCGGTGTGGACGACCCCAGTTGCAGTGTCTACAACGCACAGTGGCAACTCTCGTCCATGCCAGATTCGTCCACCAGCATAACGGCCACCTATGACAGCGTTTCGGTCACGAACGACGGAGGTCTGGACTCGGGCCCCTTCTACACCGTCGTTCGGACGGACGGCTCCTTTGGCCAAGAGATCGACTTCGAGGATCCGGACTTCCGCGACACTGTGCTGAGCTTTTCCACATTCATGCCAGACACCTTCTTCAGCGGACCCACATCTTCTCCGACCTACCTGGCCGGGACGTATGGCGCATCGCTGTACTCTCAAGGACTCAGCGACTCCCTCTACGGCACAGCCGTAATCACGGACTTGAGCGACCCCTCATCCGTCACCCCAGAACCATCCTCGCTCATCCTCCTCGGGAGCGGCATGCTTGGCGTCGCTGGTGTGGTCCGGCGTCGGCTCGCCTAAAACCTCCCGATCCGGTGCTTGTGGCCTCGACCGTCGAGGCCCTTCGCTTGTCAGAGTGGGTCGGACGTAACAGGCCTTGGCCAAACTCCACTGCTTTACCGTACAGACGACCTTGTCTCCACCCCGCGCCTCCGGAGACCGATAACAAAAGCGTCGATGCCAGTACCCCTAGGCCCTGGGCATGAAGGTTCAGGAGCTATCGAGTTCAGTCGCGTCACCGTTCTTCATCGGAACACCACGTGACCTCCGGCAAGGTACGCACTGGCGCACTCCTGCCTCCGCCTCCCGTACCCTTGGAGACAGGAGTTCCCCGGCCTTTCTCCGCCGTCCCTCCACAGCTCCTGGCCGCCCTAGGAGATTGCATCCGCCCCACCACACCTCCGAGGCCCAGACGCGCACCTGAGGTCCGGACCTAACCCCAATGGTTCGAAGATTTTGCGCAACAAGTGAGGGGAGGGGTACGGTATCTCCAGCATCCCAACAACAGGATCCCCATGCCCACCGACTTAAACCCGACCATCCGCGTCCAGCGTCTCCTCCCCGCCGCCCAGCTCCCCCGCTACGCCCACGCCGGCCCCTTCGGCGATCTCGCCGCCGACCTCTTCGCCGCCGAAGCCGTCACCCTCGCCCCGGTCGGCGAGCCCGGCGCCACCCT
The DNA here is from genome assembly GCA_965218895.1 of Acidobacteriaceae bacterium. Taxonomy (GTDB): domain Bacteria; phylum Acidobacteriota; class Terriglobia; order Terriglobales; family Acidobacteriaceae; genus Edaphobacter. The sequence goes on from CBDCMI010000015.1 coordinate 59,959, forward strand.
CGCCGTTCGCACCGGCCTCGCCCTCGAACTCCCCTCCACCCACGGCGCACTCGTCGAAGATCGCTCCGGCCTCGCCGTCCGCGGCATCACCACCCTCGCCGGCGTCATCGACCCCGGCTACCGCGGCGAGCTCAAGGTCGTCCTCACCAACCTCTCCCCCGACCCACACCCCATCGCCCCCGGCCACCGCCTCGCCCAGCTCCGCATCGTCCTCCGCATCCAGGCCCTGTTCGAAGAGACCGACACCCTCGCCGAGGCCCCCCGTGGTGCCGCCGGCTTCGGCTCCACCGGCCACTAACCCCTTCGTAACTCCCCAAAGATCACCTTCCTCCCAACCCCCTCACCCAGTACAATCCGCATAGACCTCAGGCGGCTGCATACCGCTCTAAAACACATGGAAGCTGCGTAGCAGCTTGATCACGGCACCGAGGGTCAGCAGCAGTCGCCAATCGACGATCACTCTGACCCGGCACCAGGACGAATCACGGTCCATAAGCACCTCCTTCCTTCAACTCCGGCTTCTCAACTCTTTTTTGGCGAGAGTGGCGAAGCCGGTTTCGCTTTGGGGCGAACCTCTCCTCGTCCAGTCGCGCCTCGCCCAGAGCCTGCAGCGGGAGGTGGCTCCACGATCCCATCCGCCACTCCCCAAACCGCGCCTCGCACAAACGGTGTAGCCCCCACCCCAACCCGTTCATCGTGCGACAATCATCCCAAGCCAGCCATGCCCAACCAGCAAGCCCAGCCCCCGGCGGCAGCCCCCTCCACCAGCAACGTCCCGACCCCCTGCACCCCCACCCCCGCCCTCCTCAAACAACACTCCCTCACCCCCGACGAATACGCCAAAATCGAACGACACCTCGGCCGCACACCCTCCCTCACCGAACTCGGCATCTTCTCCGTCATGTGGTCCGAGCACTGCTCCTACAAGAGCTCCCGCGTCCACCTCAAGCGCCTCCCCACCAAAGGCACCCGCTCCTCCGGCCCCGGCGCCGTCGTCCAGGGACCCGGCGAAAACGCCGGCATCATCGACGTCGGCGACGGCTGGGCCTGCGCCTTCAAGATCGAGTCCCACAACCACCCCTCCTACATCGAGCCCTACCAGGGGGCCGCCACCGGCGTCGGCGGCATCCTCCGCGACATCTTCACCATGGGCGCCCGCCCCCTCGCCGTCATGGACTCCCTCCGCTTCGGCCCCCTCACCCCCGACGCCGAACCCGACGAAGCCCTCCGCAACAAAAACCACCACGTCGCCAACGGGGTCGTCCACGGCGTCGCCGGCTACGGCAACTGCTTCGGCGTCCCCAACCTCGGCGGCGAAACCCGCTTCGAAGCCTGCTACTCCGGCAACCCCCTCCTAAACGCCTTCGCCCTCGGCCTCGTCCGCACCGACGAGATCTTCTACGCCAAGGCCACGGGCGTCGGCAATCCCGTCTTCTACGTCGGCGCCAAGACCGGCCGCGACGGCATCCACGGCGCCACCATGGCCTCCGAAGAGTTCACCGAAGGCTCCGAACAGAAGCGTCCCAACGTCCAGATGGGCGATCCCTTCCTCGAAAAGCTCCTCCTCGAAGCCTGCCTCGAAGCCATGGGAACCGGCGCCGTCCTCGGCATCCAGGACATGGGCGCCGCCGGCCTCACCTGCTCCACCTGCGAGATGGGCGCGCGCGGCGAGCTCGGCGTCTCGGTCGAGCTCGACCGCGTCCCGCAGCGCGAAAGCGGCATGACGTCCTACGAGATCATGCTCTCCGAGTCCCAGGAGCGCATGCTCCTCGTCGCCGAGCGCGGCCGCGAACACGAGGTCATCGAGGTCTTCTCCAAGTGGGGCCTCGACTGCGCCGACGTCGGCACCGTAACCGCCGACAACGTCATGCGCGTCACGCACCACGGCGAGCTCGTCGCCGAGATCCCCAACACAGCCCTCACCGACGACGCCCCGGTCTATCACCGGCCCGTAGGCGTCTGGCAGGCGCCGGTGCCCAAAGACCCGCCCGCACACGTACTCGCAGAGTTACAAAAGCCCCGCGACTACACCGCCGACCTCCTCAAGCTCCTCGCTTCGCCCAACATCTGCGACAAGCGCACCATCTACGAGCAGTACGACTCCATGGTGCAGACCAACACGGTCCAGGGTCCCGGCTTTGAGGCCGGCGTCATCCGCATCAAGGGCACCGGCACGGTCGACCCCGACGGCACCCGCCACGAGCGCGGCCTCGCCATGGCCCTCGCCGGCAACGGCCGCTGGTGCTACCTCGACCCCAAACTCGGCGCCATGCACGCCGTCGCCGAAGCCGCCCGCAAGGTCGCCTGCACCGGGGCCACCCCCGTCGCCGCCACCAACTGCCTCAACTTCGGCAACCCCGAAAAGCCCGAAATTATGGCCCAGCTCTCGCTCGCCATCGACGGCATCGCCGAAGCCTGCACCGCCCTCAACACCCCCATCACCGGCGGCAACGTCAGCCTCTACAACGAGACCCGCGGCGAAGGCATATTCCCCACCCCCGTCCTCGGCGTCGTTGGCATCCTCGATGATGTAACCAAAGCCGTCCCAAACTCCTTCCAGCAAGCAGGCGATGACGTGGTTCTCCTTATCTTCGCGAAGCATAAGGCTGAAGAAGGGGACACGAATAGCCCTTCAGCGTTGGGCTCTTCCGAGTTCGCCACCACATGCTTAGGTACTGCTTGGGGCTTGCCTCCAGGCCTGAGTCTCAAGGACGAGAGCAATCTGCAGAATTGTTTGATTGAACTCGCATCCGAACAGCTGTTGCACTCGGCATGCGATGTCTCCGACGGTGGCATCTTCATTGCACTCGCCAGAGCTGCGATCGGCAGAGGAGTCGGATTGCTAGGTGAGCCAGACGGTCGCGACGGCAGCACATTCGCTCCTGATGCCTACTGGCACGAGGAAAGTTCCACAGCCATCGTAACCTGCTCCCCTGGCGACACTCGCAGAGTCGTGGAAGTCGCTACCAAGTGGGAAGCTAATGGAGGTGCCTACCGCATCGGTCAAACCGCAGTCGACGTGTTCAAGCTCCCCCCATTCTTTGACGTTAGCGTCGTCGACCTCCGCGCCGCCTACACCCAAACCCTTCCAACCCAGCTAGCCGCCGAGGTCGTCACCGCATGAGCGGCGTTCCCTCAAAACCGCTCGACCTAGAACCTCTGGAACGATTGACCTTCCGGCTCCAGGAATCAATCTCCGCATACAACAGTGAGCCCGAAAACCTGTTCTATCTGGACTCCGTCGTCAAGCGTTTCGAATTGACCTTCGAGATTGCAAGAAAGCTGTTACGTCGATATCTCATCGATATTGAGCCCGAAAACGCAAAGATTTCGCCGGACCATCTGCACGAATTTGTACGACTTGGCACAGAGCATAACCTGCTGCGCGGTTCCTGGACGGAATGGAAACGCATTCGCGATGCGCGCAACGAGACGGTACATGGCTATCGAGAGGAGAAGGCCCGCGAAATCGCTGCGATGGCCGAGCCATTGCTGGCCGAAGCCCTCGTCTTGCTTGAGAATCTGAAGTGGAGGACACAGGGCGATGCCGGAAATTATCAGCGTTGATGTCTCGGAAGAAAATCTAGCTGCCATAGGCAAGGTACTTCAGGAGTGTGCGCCGGGACGGCCCGCTTTCCTGTTCGGGTCGCGGGTGACTGGCTTGGCGCGGCCTGACTCAGACCTCGATGTAGCCATCGGCGGCGTGCGTCCTCTCACCCTCGCTGAGCGTGGAGACCTGAGAGACGCTCTGGAGGAGATCGGCCTCGACTACAAAGTAGACATCATCGATCTCCAGGACGCCCGCGGAATATTTCGGAGCCGGATTGAGGCAGAGTGGATTCCACTGGAAAAAGCGACCGGGAGCCGTTCCAAGGCGATCGCATGAACCCAACTCTTGACCACAACGACTCAACCCCCTTCGACAAACTCCGCGAACACTGCGGCGTGATGGCCGTCTACAACCACCCCGACGCCGCTCGCCTCACCTACTGGGGCCTCTACGCCCTCCAGCACCGCGGCCAGGAGTCCGCCGGCATTGCCGTCTCCAACGGCCGCGAAACCAACGCCATCACCGACTTCAAGGGCATGGGCCTCGTCAGCGAAATCTTCACCGACCCCGTCCTCGCCCGTCTCCCCGGCCACCTCGCCATCGGCCACACCCGCTACTCCACCACCGGCGACTCCGCCCTCCTCAACGCCCAGCCCATCTCCGTCGAGAGCACCCGCGGCCTCATCGCCATCGCCCACAACGGCAACCTCGTCAACCTTGGCACCGCCCGCGAGCGACTCGAGCGCGACGGCGCCGTCTTCCAAACCACCTCCGACTCCGAGATCATCATCCAGCTCATCGCCCACTCCACCCAGGGCACCCTCGTCGACTGCATCGCCGACTCCCTCCGCGAGGTCGACGGCGCCTTCTCCATCGTTATGATGACGCGCAATCGCATCTTCGCCGCCCGCGATCCACACGGCTTCCGCCCCCTTTCCATGGGCCGCATCGCCGGCACCAACGGCGCTCCAGACACCTTCGTCTTCGCCAGCGAAACCTGCGCCTTCGACCTCCTCCATGCCAAGTACGAGCGCGACGTCGAGCCCGGCGAGCTCGTCATGGTCTCCGAAGACGGCGTCACCAGCCGCTTCTTCAACCGCGACACCCCCCAGGCGTCCTGCATCTTCGAGCACGTCTACTTCGCCCGCCCCGACTCCCGCATCTTCGGCCGCCCCGTCCAGCAGTCGCGCGATCAGATGGGTCGCCAGCTCGCCCGCGAGTCCCCCGTCCCCGCCGACCTCGTCGTCCCCGTGCCCGACTCCGGCGTCACCGCCGCCCTGGGCTACGCCGCCGAATCCGGCATCCCCTTCAACTTCGGCCTCATCCGCAACCACTACGTCGGCCGCACCTTTATTCAACCCGAGCAGCGTGTGCGCGACTTCGGCGTCCGCATGAAGCTCAACCCCGTCCGCTCGCTGCTCGAAGGCAAGCGTGTCATCCTGATCGACGACTCCATCATCCGCGGCACCACCTCCCGCAAGATCGTCCGCATGTGCCGCGCCGCCGGGGCCACGGAGGTGCACATGCGCATCTCCTGCCCGCCCACAGTCTCGCCCTGCTTCTACGGCGTCGACACGCCCTCAAAAAAAGACCTCATCGCGGCCAACAACACCGTCGAGCAGATCCGCCAGTTCATCGAGGCCGACTCCCTCGCCTACCTCTCGCTCGTCGGCCTCACCCACGCCTGCACCACCGGCGAACCCGCCAACGGCCTCTCCCCCGCCTCGTTCTGCACCGCCTGCTACACCGGCGACTACCCCACCCAGCAGATCGATGTCCGCGAGATCCTGCCCGCCGCCATCTCCGTCTAGTTCTCCTTCAATCACATACAGCCACACCATGCGTACTTGGACGCAGCAGATTCCGGCGACCTGCACTCGCACGTCTCCAGCCCGCCCACGCCCAGTGTCGTTCAACGTCTCGGACCACCCCCTCGCAGGAACCCCACCCCCGCCCACGGGCTCCTTACTCTGCATCTCCCTGCGAGGGCTGCTTGGCCATGAACGGCGAGCAGCACGGCTCCTGCACCGGCTTAAACTCCATGAATTCGATCCGCGTCAGGTCCGGGTCGAACACATTCAGCTGCCATTTGCCGTCTTTGCCAATCTGCGACTTCCGCTGGCTGGGATCGCTCAGGCCGTTCGCAATCAACTGCTTGTTCGCATCCTGGATGTGATCGACTCCTAGGCTCGCGTGGTCCATCACGCCAAGTCCACGCGCGTCCGGGTGCCCGCCACCACCCAGCATGTACTCAATCCAGTCCGTTCCCTCCGGCACCTGAAGGCCCACCCACTCCACCGTGCCCGGCCTCATGCCCCCGTACCAGTAAGGCTTGAACCCCAGTACATCCTTATAAAAGGCATCTTCCTTCGCCCGGTCATGCACCTGAAATCCCGCGTGAATCATGCGCGTGGAGGTTGGCGCCCCCGCCTTCCCCGACAGCAGACCCTCACCTGCCGCGGCATCCTTCTTCACGGCACGCTGCGCCACAAACGCCACCAGGTTTCCCTCCGGGTCATGCACCCGTATCTCGTCCGGTCCGGCCTTCTCCACGCTCTGGCCGTGCGCGGCCAGGTACCGCGACATCCCCGGAAGATCGGTCGTCAGAAATCCCACCGCCTGCAGCCGGCTCGGCGTCGACCCCGCAGCCGCCGAGACAAGGTCGATCCTCTGCAGTGATCCCACGGCGTAGCTCTTTCCGTCTGCCGCAGCCACCGGCTTCAACCCAAGATATCCCTCGTAGAAGTGCTCCGCCTTCGGCATGTCATCTTCGTAAAACCGCACATACGCCAGCCCCGTGATCGCTGGCCTCTGCCCTGCATCCGCCGCCATCGCACCCACCGAGCTACCCGCGCTCAGCACCAAACATGAGATCGTCGTCCACCAGGAAAGTCGCATGCCCGCACTCTAAAACCTCCCGCATACGCTAGTCAAAGCCAACAAAAGGCGGTAGCTCACTCGGAGCTACCGCCTCCAAACCACCGCAACACTACACCAGCTTCTTGGCCGGAACTCTCGCCCCTGGCAGCAGGTCCTCGATCATCACCGGCAGCTCCCGTACCCGCACTCCCGTCGCGTGATACACCGCCGCTGTGATCGCCGACGCCACACCCGCCAGCCCAATCTCGCCCACGCCGCGCGATCCATAGCTGTTCACTACCTTGTCCGGGTAGTCCAGGAAGTGCACGTCGATCTCAGGGCAATCCGGCGCCGTGCTCACCAGGTAGTCCGCCAAATTGTTGTTCACCGGGTGTCCCGTCCGCATGTCATAGACCGCCTGCTCCAGCAGCCCCATGCCCACACCCATCACGACCGCCCCTTCCACCTGGTTGCGCGCCGTCTTCAGGTTGATGATCTTGCCCACATCCATCACCGAAACCACCCGGCTCACCCGCAACCGCGCGATCTCCGCATCCCACGTCACCTCCACAAACTGTGCCCCGTACGAGTGGATCGAGTACTTCTTCGCCTCGCTGTCCTGGTGCGTCGAACTCGAACTCCCCTCCGCCGAAACAAACCGCAGATTCGCCCCGCTCACCAGCTTCTCGAATGGAACTCCCGCGCTCAGCGGCTGACCCTTGCGATGAATGCGCCCGTCCGTAAACTCCAACTCCTCCGCCTTCGCGCCCGGATACGGTCCCTTCTCTGCCGACGCCAGCTTCAGCATCGACTTCACCACCGTCTCCGTCGCTGCATTGATCGCCGGCAACACCGTGCTCGTCGCCATCGACCCACCCGACATCGGCCCGTCCGGCAGGTCCGAGTGTCCCAGCACCACGCGAATCCGATCCAGCGGAATCCCCGTCTGCGCGTGCACCGCCTGCGCAAACACCGTATAAGTTCCAACCCCAATATCCTGCGTCGCGCAGCTGATCGTCGCAGACCCATCATCATTCAGCGCCAGCGACGCCTTGCAATCGCCTCGGCCCGCAATCCAGGAACACGCGGAAACGCCCCACCCCAGCGTCAAATCCCCCTGTTTCATCGAGCCCACGCCCGGCGTCCGTTTCGACCAGCCAAACCGCTCCGCACCCACCCGGAAACACTCCACCATGTGGCGCGAGGAAAACGGCTTCCCCGTGCTCTCGTCCAGCTGTGGCTCGTTCTTCAACCGCAGTTCCACCGGATCCATCTGCAGCTTGTCCGCCAGCTCGTTCATCGCCGACTCCAGCGCATACAGCCCAGGAACCGCGCCCGGCCCACGCATCGGACACGGCACACCCAAATTCCGCTTCACCCGGCTCGACCGAATCCGCAGGTTCGCCGAACTATACAGATATGGCGTCGCCTCCCCGCAGTTCTCGCCAATGTTCTCAAGAATCGACGTGTCGTTCGTATAGTCGTGCTGTACGCTCGTCAACCTGCCGTCCTGCGTCGCGCTCAGCCGAATCCGCTGCTCCGTCCGCGGCCGATGCCCCACATTCGTAAACATCATGTGCCGATCCACCACCAGCTTCACCGGCCGGTTCAGATCGCGCGCCGAAGCCGCCGCCAAAAACGTGTGCGGCCACGGAAACAGCTTGCCCCCAAACCCAGACCCCAAATACTTCATCACGATCGACACCTTCTCCGGCGGCACACCCAGCATCTGCGAAACCACCGCCTGGTGGTTCACCACGCCCTGCGTCGACTCGTACATCGTAAACGTCTTGCCGTCCCACACCGCCACCGAGGCATGCATCTCGATCGGATTATGTACCTCGATCGGTGTCACATACAGCTCGTCCACCGTCACCGGCCCCGCCCCGAACGCCTTCTCCGCATCTCCGCGCTCGTTGTCCACGCTCAGCGCGGACCCGTCCAGCCCAGACCGCAGATCGCGGCTCACGTCCATCTTGGCCGGCGCATACTTCGCCGTAATTGTTGATGCCGCCGCCCGCGCCTGGTCCATCGTCTCCGCAAGCACCAGCGCAACATACTGCCCGCTGTACCGCACGGTGTCATCCTCAAAGGGCGGCCGCTTCTCGTCCACGTGGCCGTGACCCGCGGGGTTTGACCGATACACCTTCGGGAAAGTTCGCCCGCGTGTACACCTTCACCACGCCACGCATGCCCTCGGCCTTGGCCGTGTCGATGCGACGCAATCTCGCCCGAAGCCACGGACGCACCCGACCGGGATCGCGTACAGCATCCCCGGGAAGTTGTGATCGGACGTGTACATCGCCCCGCCCCGTCGTCTTCCACGGGACCATCAATCCGCGGCACCGCCGCGCCGATGATCTTCTCCGGCGAGCTGTACGTCATGCTCACCCGCCGTCGGCTCGACGGCCTGTACCCCAGTCTCCCAACCCTGATCCTGCAACTCGTGCCATAGCGTCGCTCGCCCCTCTTACGCCTGTTCCGTTACTGTTCGCAGTGCGCGCTGGACCACGCATCGCTTGGCCAGCTCAACCTTGAAGCCGTTCTCCGTCTGCGGCCGCGCCCCGTGCAGCGCCGCCTCGGCCGCGCGCTTAAAGGTACCGCTGCCTCCGGTGCCTTGCCTTCCAGAGCCTTCTCGGCTTCGAGCGATCGCCATGGCTTGGTGCCCACGCCGCCCATCGCCACGCGCGCATGCCGGATGCGGCCACCGTCCACCGCCACCACCACGGCCGCGGACGCCAGCGCAAACTGGTAGCTCGCCCGGTCGCGCAGCTTCAGGTAGGTCGACCGCGCCCCGGCGCACCGGCGCCGGCAGCGTCACATAGGTAATCAGGTCGCCCGGCTCCAGCGCGTTCTCGATGTTTGGCGTCGATCCCAGGCAGCTTGTGGAAGTCCGCGATCGCAATCTCCCGCGGACCCTTTCACGCCTTCTACATGGATCGTTGCCTCAAGCGCCGCCATCGCGATTGCCATGTCCGAGGGGTGCGTCGCGATGCAGTGCTCGCTCGTCCCCAGGATGGCAAGCATTGCGATTGTTTCCCTTGATCGCCCCGCACAGCCCGAGCCCGGCACCCTCTTGTTGCACTCCGTGAACTGCACGTCGCGGAAGTACTGGCAGCGCGTGCGCTGCAGCAGGTTGCCCGCCGTCGTCGCCATGTTGCGCAGTTGGCCGCGAGGCTCCACTCAGCAAGCGCCTCGCTCAGCACGGCGATAGTTCGCCTTCACCACCGGGTCATGCGCCAGGTCGGAGTTCCGCACCAGCGCGCCAATCCGCAGTGTCCCGTCCGGCTGCTTCGTCCGTCTCGCGCCAGCGATCCAGCCGGTTAATGTCCACCAGGCGCCGCGGCGTCTCCACGTCCAGCTTCATCAGGTCCACCAGCGTCGTGCCGCCCGCGATGTAGCGAACCTCCGCGCCCTGCTGCACCGTCTTCGCCGCGCTGTCCAGCTTCACTGCGTCCGCCGGAGTCGCCGCCTTGCTCAAGGCAAAATCAATCACGCCAAACCTCCCTGCCGCCGTACCTGCTGTACCGCCGCCACAATGTTCGGGTACGCTCCGCACCGGCAGATGTTGCCCGACATCGCCTCCTTCACATCCGTGTCCTTCGGTCCCCACGGCTCCTTCAACATCGCCACCGCCGACATAATCTGCCCGCTCGTGCAATAGCCGCACTGGTAGCCGTCGTGCTCCACAAAGGCCGCCTGCATCGGGTGCATCTTCGTCGGCTCGCCCAGACCCTCGACGGTTAGGATCTCGTCGCCCTCG
>CBDCMI010000016.1:0-124047 GCA_965218895.1 Acidobacteriaceae bacterium
AGGCGGGTGGCGACGCGGCCGCGGGGGGTTTTATCGAGGAAGCCGTGTTGGATCAGGTAGGGCTCGTAGACCTCTTCGAGGGTGTCCTGTTCTTCGCCGAGCGCGGCGGCCAGGGTGTTCAGGCCGACGGGGCCGCCGTCGTACTTCTCGATGATGGTGCGCAGCAGCCGGCGGTCGAGTTCGTCGAAGCCGTGGGAGTCGACCTCCAGCATCGCGAGCGCGGCGAGCGCCGTTGGGCGGTCGATGCGGCCCCCGGCGCGCACCTCGGCGAAGTCGCGCACGCGGCGCAGCAGGCGGTTGGCGATGCGTGGCGTGCCGCGGGAGCGCATGGCGATCTCGGCGGCGCCGTCCGGGTCGATGGGAACGCCAATGACCTCGGCCGAGCGCTCGACCACGTAGCGCAGCTCGTCTTCGGTGTAGAACTCCAGCCGCAGAAGGATGCCGAAGCGCGACCGCAGCGGCGAGGAGAGCAGACCGGAGCGCGTGGTGGCCGCGACAAAGGTGAAGGGCTTGATGTCCATGACGTGCGTGCGCGCGGCCGGACCCTGGCCGATCATGATGTCGAGCTTGTAGTCCTCGAGCGCGGTGTAGAGCTTCTCTTCGAGCACCGGCTGCAGACGGTGAATCTCGTCGAGAAAGAGCACCTGGCGCTCGCGCACGTTGGTCAGAATGGCCGTGAGGTCGCCCTGGATCTGCAGCGCCGGTCCGGAGGTCTGCTGAAATCCGACGCCGAGCTCGTTGGCGATGATGGTGGCAAGCGTCGTCTTGCCCAGGCCGGGCGGACCGAAGAGCAGCACGTGGTCGAGCGCTTCGCCGCGGGTCTTCGCCGCCTCAAGCGCGATGGCGAGCTGCTCCTTGGCGCGCCCTTGCCCGATGAACTCGCGCAGGTAGTGGGGGCGCAGCTTGAGCTCAAAGGCGGTCTCATCCGTCTCTCGCTCGCGGGAGACCAGCCGCTGCGCATCACTCGTGTTGTTGTCCGCCGCATTCTTCGCCATATCTTCGCCTCTCAAGTCATCTTAGAGGGTCTAAGTGGACCAGTGCCATCCTAAGGGTGTGCGGGCTATTACTAAAATGCTGCCCTCCTCTGAGTTATAAGGCGTGTGAGTTTCCGTCCGTTCGATATGATGGACCTACTGCGACTTGCAGTACGATTGCAGCATCTGAAGGCGTAGCCCCGAGGAGCCCCCCATGCCCCGCTTCACCATCGATATGGATGACCAGTTCAACAAAACACTCTCGGATCTGGCCGAAGGCAGCAGCAAGGCGGATGTGATCCGCAGAGCCGTGGCCAGCTATAAATACCTGAAGTCCGAGGTCAACAATAATCTTGGCAAGCGCATCTCGATCACCGATGCGGCCGGCAACATTCAGAAGGACGTGGTTCTCCCATAGCCGACATGGAGCAGAGCCAATCGGTTCAGCCCGAGATCCTTCATGTCTCGACCTCTTCGGTCGGCAATCTCGAGATCGCGCCGCCGTCGTTTCTTGAGCGGTGGGGCGTCACCTTTCTCGCGTGGATCGGCGGTTGGATTCTGCTGACCGGCACCGGCATCGTCGCCTTTTTCCTGGCGAAGCAGCCCCCCGCACCCAACTTGGCCGGGCTTTCGCCGGACGCCATGCAGACTGCGCTCCAGAGCCACAAGCTGCTGCTCGACCAATGGCGCGACTCGCTCAGCTACACCTTCGACCTCCTGATTACGAAGACGGCGCTGCCGCTGGCGACTCTGCTGCTCGGCTACCTGTTCGGGAAGGGCAAGACTGGATCGAGCTGACCGCCGCACCACACCCTCGCCATGCCCCGCACCTATCTCTATAAGCTGACCAGCGACCGTGGCGGAGCTCCCTGCGCGCCCAGCCCGGCAGCCGGTGCCGAACCGCTGCTGACGCTCTCCATCTGCAAACCGGCGATTCGCCGCACGGCCGAGCCCGGAGACCGCATCGTGGGCCTCACCAGCCGTTCGCTCGCACACCGCGAAGGCTACCCGCTGAACGCCGTGATCTACGCCGCCATCGTCAGCGGCACGCAGGATGCGCGGGAGTACTACGCCGCGCGCTCGCCGTTTCGCCACCGGCCGGACTGCATCTACCAGTTTCATCGCGCGAATGGAACCCTGAGCCACACCGGCCGCAGCGCGCTCCACGCTGACCCGGCCTACCTCGCGCGCGACCTCGGCGCGTACCCCTTTTACCGCAACGGGCGCACGCTGCTGAGCCGGGAGTTCCGCTACTTCGGCGCGGAGGCGGTGCCGCTGCCGCCGCACCTGCTGCAGCTGAACCAGATCAGCGATGCTCTGGGGCAGGGGCATCGGGTCTTTGCGGCGAACGACGGAGCGGCGAACGACGGGGCGGCGGACGACCCGGTCGCGGCGGAGCTTGACGCGCTCTTTCGCATGCTGTGGCGCAGGTCCACGCGGCACACGCCCGACCGCGTCGATACGGAGGCATATGGGCACGCGCCCCGGCCCGCCAAGCCGCGCATCTGCCTCTGAGCGAGGTCGGCTAGACTTCAGTCACCGCGTCTTCCGGGAGATTCCACCATGCAGCTTGCCAGCCTTCGCACCCTCGGCCGATCCGGCCTTCCCGTCAGCCCGCTCGCGCTTGGAACCATGACATTCGGCAACGGGGGCTGGGGTTCGAACGACGCGACCTCGCAGCGCATCTTCGACGCGTATGTCGATGCTGGCGGCAACTTTGTGGATTCCGCGGACGTGTATAGCGGTGGCCGCAGCGAAGAGCTGCTCGGCGGCTTTATCGCTCAGCGCAAGCTGCGCGACCAGGTGGTGCTGGCGACGAAGTATAGCTTCAGCGGCGGAAATGGCCGCAAGAATCTCCACCGTGCCCTTGAGGGGTCGCTGCGGCGGCTCGGTACGGACTTTGTGGATCTCTACTGGGTGCACGTGTGGGACGCGGTGACGCCGGCCGAGGAGCTGCTGGAATCCATGGGCGATCTGGTCCGGTCGGGCAAGATCCGCTACTTTGGCCTTTCGGATGTGCCGGCCTGGTACGCGACGCGCATGGCCACGCTGGCGCAGACGCACCTGGTTCCGGGCCCCATCGCGCTGCAGCTGGTCTACTCGCTGGCGGAGCGGGTGATCGAGCAGGAGCACCTGCCCGCCGCGCAGGCGCTGGGGCTGGGCATCACGCCGTGGAGCCCGCTCGGCGCTGGATTTCTGACCGGCAAGTACAGCCGCGACAAGGAAGGCAAGGTGCAGTCGGCAGGCGGCCGGCTCGACTCCGCCAACCAGCCCTTCCGCATGTTTACCGACCGGAACTGGCGCATTCTCGATGTTCTGCGCGAGCTCAGCGAGGAGGCGGCGAAGCCCATGGCGCAGGTCGCTCTGGCATGGGCTCTGGCGCAACCGGGCATCACCTCGCTCATCCTCGGCGCGACCACGCCGGAGCAGCTTGCCAGCAACCTCGCTTCGCTGGAGATCACCCTTTCGGAGGAGCAGCTGACGAGGCTGGGTGAGGTCAGCGGATCCTCCGCGCCGGGCAACTTCTATGACCTGTTCCGCGGCCCGGTTAACCGCAGCATCTTTCGTGGCGCGGAGGTCACCGGCTGGGAGGGACGCATGCCGAAGCGTCACTCCTGAAGACACGAGAGCAGTTTTCCTGATGCTGTGGCTTCTCGATCGGCGCTGAGGCCAGTTTTCTTGAGGAAAACTGGCGCATGTGTCCTCGGCTTCGGTTTACACCTTCAGGAAAACTGATGTAGCCGTTTCGTAAGGGAACAGATCCCGGCAGCTGAGCGGGCTTCCAGCCAGCCAGATATCGTTCGATCGTGATAGCGTAAGGACGCTGCGTCACTAACATCCTGCGCCCCCGCACGCCCGCAACATTCTGGCCAGTGCGGAATCCTGCGGCCAAACACCACTTACGAAGAAGGGTCTTTCCCCATGTGTTTTCGATTCACCACGCGCCACGGCGCAATCGGAGCGGCTCTGCTGTTCGGAAGCCTGGCTGCGCAAGCCCAGACCGTCACCGGATCGGTCACGGGAACGGTCTTCGACCCGTCGGGGGCCGTCGTCCCCAACGCCCAGGTGAACGTGACCAACACCGTCACCGGCGTGCGCACGGCCGCGACCAGCAACGGAGCGGGCATCTATTCCATACGCTTTCTTCCCATCGGTCCCTATAAGGTCGAGGTCTCCGCGCCTGGGTTCAACGCGTTCGCCACGCCGGTCTTCCGCCTGGGCATTGACCAGACTGCCAAGGTCGACGCACACGTCACGCCCGGAGCCAGCACCTCGGTGGACGTGAGCGCCGCGCTCGCTCCCATCCTGAATACCAGCGATGGAACCATCGGGCTCTCGCTTACCTCCGAACAGATCGGCGCGTTGCCCCTGAACGGCCGCAACTTCTCTTCCGCGACGCTGTTTCAGCCCGGCGCCGTCAACACCGATCCCTCCGGCCTGGTGGGCTCGAACGCGCTTGAGCGCAACACCTACAACAGCGGCATCGTCGCCATCAACGGAAACCGCGCGCAGGCCAACAACTACACGCTCGACGGCGTGGACATGAACGAGGGCCAGAACAACCTGATCGCCTACAACCCCTCGCCCGACGCGATTGCCGAGCTCCGGGTCATCGCCGCCAACGCACCCGCCAGCTACGGAAACGTCAACGGCGGCGACGTGGTCAGCGTGTTGAAGTCGGGGACCAACGCCTTTCACGGATCCGCGTTTGCCTACCTGCAGAATCAGAAGCTGAACGCCAACTCCTGGTCCAACAAGCACCAGACGCCCGTCATTCCCATCAATCCTTATACGCAGACCATCTTTGGCGGAACCCTGGGCGGCCCGATCCTCCACGACCGGCTGTTCTTCTTCGTGGACTACGAAGGCGTCCGCGAGCACAACGGCGGCACCGGCAGCGCCAGCGTCTTCACCGCCGCGATGCGCCAGGGGGACTTCTCCGCTGTGCCGAAGCAGTTGCTCGACACGCAAAACAACTTTGCCCCGTACGCCAACAATCAGATCCCGATCGTGAATCCGGTGGCGGCGTATCTCTTTTCGCACCCGGAGATCTATCCTCTGCCGAACGCCGCTCCGACCGACGGCCTGGTCCAGAACAACTACCAGGGCTTCACCCGGAACGCCCGCGTCAACAACCAGGGCGACGTCAAGATCGAGTGGGACCCGCGCACCGCCGACAAGATTACCGGCTTCTATGCGCAGTCGAACGCAAACGACAGCAACACCGCCGTGCTGCCGGTCTCCTTTCCGGCGCAAAATGTCTACCCCTCGAAGATCTTTGGCAGCACCTGGGTGCACACCTTCTCGCCCACCGTGGTTAACGAGGCTCGCATCGGCTTTACCCGGGTTCGCTGGGACAACAGCATCCCGACTGATCCCACCGGCCTGTTTGGCCTTACCGGAAACAAGGTTGTGGGTATCCCGTTCGGCTCCCAGACCTACGTCGGCTTCTCCAGCCAGGGCATCGGCGATAACTTTAGCTCCGTCGGCACGGCGGGCGCGCCGCAGATTCTGCGCGACAACACCTTCTACTACGGCGACAACTTGACGCTACAGCGCGGACGCCACCTGCTCAGCCTCGGCGTTCAGGCGATTCGCTACCAGCAGAACTACGCCCTCACCGGGGCCCAGGGCTCGCTCGGACAATTCAGCTACAACGGCACCTTTACCGGCAACGGGACAGATACCGGCTACAGCGGTGCGGACTTTCTGCTTGGGCTCGCGAATTCCGAGTCCATCGCTCTGCCCGGCAGCGGTCTCGTCGGCAATCGCCAGTGGCGCACCGCGGAGTTCTTCCAGGATGACTGGAAGCTTTCCGACCGGCTGACTCTGAATCTCGGCATTCGTTACGAGTACGACCAGCGCTGGAACGAGGTCCACAACCGCGTGGGCAACGTCCTGCTGTCCGGCGCTCAGGCCGGCACGGTCGAGTACGCCGGAGCCGTTCCCGCCGGAGCTCCCGCCGGATCGATCGTCTGCGACAACATCTCCTGCTACCAGGCCACGAAGAACCAGATTCAGCCACGCTTCGGCTTCGCCTACCAGGCGACGCCGCGGTTTGTGATTCGCGGTGGATACGGCATCACGTCCTTCTTCGAGGGCAACGCCAACAACCAGCGCCTGACCTACCAGAGCCCGTTCCTGGCCTACGCCAATCCACAGGCTGCATCCCCGGTTGCGGCAAATCCCGCCAACAATGTCGTTTACAGCCCAGGCGCGCCGCTGCTGGTCAGCCAGGGCTTCACCGTCAACTCCATCTCGAACCAGGGAGCTGGCTTCGGCGCGTGGCCGCAGCACATTCAGCCCGCGCTGATCCATGAGTTCAACTTCACCACCGAGGTCCAGCTCTCGAACAAGGTCACGCTGTCCGCCGGATATGTGGGCGAGACCGGGCAGCACCTGGCCGACTACCGCAATGGCAATCAGCTCACCCTCGCCCAGGCCCGCTCCATCGCCATGCTTCCGAAGGGAGCGGACATCCCCGCGGCGGATGCCGCCCCGTTCGCCGGGCTCGTCGGTCAGGGCGGCAATCTCCTGGTCACCGAATCGAACTCCATGATGAACTTCAACGCCGGCGAAGTGACGCTGAACGATCGCGGCAGCTATGGCTTCACCTACACCGCGAACTACACCTACTCGCGCTCCATGACCAACTCCGCCGGCAACTACACCTTTGCCAACATCGAGGGGCAGAACGGCGCGTTCCAGGATGCTTACAACAGCCGCGCGGACTACGGTCCCTCCGGCCAGGACGTCCGCCATAACTTCAACGCCAACGTGCTGTACGCCGTCCCCTTTGGACGCGGCAAGCAGTTCGGTGGCGGCGTGAACAAGGCGGTGGACCTCCTTGCCGGCGGCTGGTCGATCTCCGGATCGGCGATCGTGTACTCCGGTTTTCCGGTCACCATCAACGGACCAGGCGGTGGCTCCAACACCAACAGCTATGGACAGGCGCGCGCCAACCACTACCGCAAGCTGGTCATTCGCAATCGCAGCGTCGACCACTGGTTCGGCACCGATCCCTCCGCCACGCCGTGCTCCGGTCCTGACAACGGAGTCTGCGCCTACGGCCCCGCCACCACCCTCAACTTTGGAACGGCTTCGGTCGGCTCCGAGCGCGCCCCCGGATATCTCCAGGCGGACTTCTCCGCCTTCAAGGACTTCCGCATCGCGGAGAGCCACACCATCGGTTTCCGCGCCAACGCCTTCAACGCCTTCAACATCGCCAGCTACGGCAATCCGGACAACGACTCAACCCATACCCAGAGCTTCGGCCTGATCAACGGAACCCGCAGCCTTCCACGCATCTTGGAGCTGGCCCTGCACTACACGTTTTAGAGCAGTTCTACACAGGAGTTTGACCTCTCGTTTCATAGCCCGTCATCTCGACCGAAGGACGC
Organism: Acidobacteriaceae bacterium; assembly: GCA_965218895.1. Taxonomy (GTDB): domain Bacteria; phylum Acidobacteriota; class Terriglobia; order Terriglobales; family Acidobacteriaceae; genus Edaphobacter. Next base: position 7,376 of record CBDCMI010000016.1, read on the forward strand.
GCTTTTTGCGTCCGCAGTGGAGAGACCCCTGGATTGCGGCTATTGACACCAGCAAAATACAGGGGTCTCTCCACTCCGCTTCGCTCCGGTCGATATGACGGGCTATGGTAGGTCCACCAGACTGCCGGCTGCAGTCTTTGCGCTCTACACCTTCAAGGAAAACTGCTCTAACCGGCGCTGGCTTCGTCGAGCTGCCGCAGCTGTTCGGGGCTGAGCGTGAGGTCGACCGAGGCGGTCAGTTCGTCGAGCTGATCGACCGACGTCGCGCTGGCGATCGGCGCGGTGATGTCCGGCTGAGCCATGAGCCACGCAAGAGAGATCGTCGCTTGGCTGGCGCCGGTCTCGCCCGCGACGGTTTCAAGCGCCGCCAGAATTCGTCGGCCGCGATCGTCAAAGTAGCGGCTCACCCTGCTCCCGCGCTTCTTGCCCTCGGTATCGCCGACGCTCTTGTACTTGCCAGTCAGAAATCCAGAGGCGAGCGAGGAGTAGGGAACCACGCTCAGGCCGAAGCGCTTGGCGACGGGCGCGAGATCGGTCTCGTAGTCCGGCCGGCTGTACAGGTTGTACTCCGGCTGCAGCGTCTGGTAGACCGGCAGATCGTGCTTCCGTGCGAGTTCGATCGCCTCCGTCAGGCGATTGCCCTTGTAGTTGGAGGCACCGATCACGCGCACCTTGCCCTGCTCGATGAGCTGCGCGTAGGCCTCCAGCGTGTCTTCGAGCGGCGTCGCGGCATCGTCCTTGTGCGACTGGTAGAGATCGATGTGATCGGTGCCGAGCCGCTGGAGCGAGGCCTCGGCCGACTCAAGGATGTGCTGCTTGCCGAGTCCCTCGTGGCCGTGGCCCATGTCCATGCCCACCTTGGTGGCGAGCACGATCTTTTCGCGCCGGCCGCCGCGCTGCCGCAGCCACTGCCCAAGGATCGACTCCGACTCGCCGCCCTGGTTGCCCGGAACCCAGCGCGAGTAAACGTCCGCGGTGTCGATGAAGTTGAAGCCGCGATCGAGAAAGGCGTCCAAAATGCGAAAGGATTGCTGCGTGTCGATGGTCCAGCCAAAGACATTGCCGCCGAGCATGAGGGGAACGACTTCGAGGCCAGAGTGGCCGAGGCTGCGGGTCTGCATGCGTCTCTCCTCCTTGCTCTGATGCGCCCGTTACGGAGGGGGACTCGGCCTATAACTGTTCTTCGCCAGGTGTAGCTCTCGTTTTTCCGGGCTGGAGGCCCGGGATATCACAGCCTGGGGCGAAGCCCCAGGATCACGGCGGGTGATTCGAAAGAGGGCTGAGCTACACCAAAGGTAAACCGCTCTAGTGTGGTGAGTCAGAAGTTCGCTGCATAGATATCGAGACCACACGTCCTCGTAAATCGCTGAAATACAGGGGTCTCTCCACTTCGCTTCGCTCCGGTCGAGATGACATTTCATGTGAAGACTTTTGACTCACCGCTCTAGTGTGGTGAGTCAGAAGTTCGCTGCATAAATATCGAGACCACACGTTCTCGTAAATCGCTGAAATACAGGGGTCTCTCCACTTCGCTTCGCTCCGGTCGAGATGACATTTTATGTGAAGACTTTTGACTCACCGCTCTAGTTCATCCACCGCTTATCGTTGAGCTTCTCGTGCTGCTCGCGCTCGGATCTGTCGGGGTCGATGTAGCGGCCTTCGTCGTCGAAGCGGACGTCGCGGTTCTGCTTCCGCATGTAGACCTCGAACTTGCGCGCGGCGCGTCGGCGCTTCCAACGGTAGTAGTTGTTGCGCGCGCCGTACATCGACTCCGTCATGCCGTAGGTGAGCCCGCGCCGCGGGACCGACTTGACGTACAGCCAGCCAATCAGCGCGGTGGTGAGTGCGGTGAGCGCGCCGAAGCGATCGTCGCCTTTGACCAGAATGGCCAGGTAGACCAGCAGGTACAGCGCAGCCAGGTACTTGGCCTTGATGTTGAAGATGAAGTTGAAGCGGATGATCTGGTCGCCGCCGAGGTATGAGAACGCGACCAGCAGGGCGAGGATGGGCGGCCAGGCACCCACGGTCGCCATGTCCGGGCCGATCCGGAAGAGGTGCGTGTAGGAGAGCACGGCCGCGATCAGGCCACCGGCGGCGGCGGTGATCAGGTAGAACTCCATCAGCCAGCGCGAGCCGTAGATGTCTTCCAGATACACACCGGTGAACCACAGCGAGATCATCGCGAACAGCGAGCTCAGGATGCCCATCGGCAGAAACGAGTAGGTAATCAGCTGCCAGATCTCACCATGGAAGAGCGCCGCCGGCTGCAGCAGCAGGTGCATATTCAGCGGGATGCCGACAGCAGGCACCAGCCAATCCAGCAGGGCCAGAGCGAAGAACGCGACGACGTTGATGAGGATGAGCTGCCGGGTTGCGCCCGAGAAGGACGGCATGCCAAGCGAGATGGAACCGGAGCGTCGCATAGGGTCAGTGTCAGATCTATTTGACCACGCTTCGCGTCCGCCGGTGCGGTGGTCTAGGAGTGAGCCGCGGCCGCTTGCGGAGGCGCGGCCGAGCGGGCCGGTGCAGGCAGCACCGCCAGACTGCGGTGACCGGCGGAGTCCACGCTGCGCACCCCGAAGACGACGTTGTCCTTCGACACGGGAAGCGTGATTTGACCGGCAGTGCCGGCGCTCTGGGCGGTGGTCCACTCGGGTGTCTCGGTCGCGCGCCAGACCACCTCGTAGGTGGTTCCGGCGGGTGTGCCCGCGCCCGGCTGCCACGCCAGTTCGGTGTTGTTGTCCAGGTTGGCGGTGAGGATGCGAACGTCTGCCGGAGGCGGCGGTGCCGAGGCCAGCGTCGCCAGCGTGGCAGCGTTCAGGCGGGCGACGTTCGCCACGTAAGCGGGATCGACAAACTTCAGCAGGTCGCCGTACTCTGTGCCGTTCTCGGTGCGAACGGTCTGATGCTGGTGATTGAAGTTCTCCCGCCACTCGGTAAACCGCACCGCGGCGAAGCCCTCCTGGTTGAAGCTGGTGTGGTCTCCACCGCGCAGAAAGCGGTCGCGGCGGAAGATCAGCACGGGGTGAAAGTTGGGGACGAGGCGGACCGCCATGCTGCGAAGCCGGCCCGGCCCGGCGGCGGGAGCCCGCTGGGCAGACGGAGGGAAGTAGGTCGAGGCGACGCCGGCGATGGCGCGGGCGAGCTCGCGCGAGGGCGAATCGCTCTCGCTACCGAGGTTCTGGATGGTGCGAAGCTGCGCGGGCGTGGTTCCGGCAGGCACGCCCTCAGAAAAGACGCGCACGGCAGATTTGTCCTGGCCGGTCTCGCCGGGCGTGGTGTCCCCGCCGACGATGTCGTTATTCAGCACGGCTTCGAGACCCCAGCCTTCCGATTTGGCCAGCTTTGCCAGATGCCGGCTGCCATAGAGCCCCTGCTCCTCACCGGCTACGGCGACAAAGACCACCGTGGCAGGGAAGTGCAGCTGCGAGAGCACGCGGGCGCATTCGAGCGAGACGGCCACTCCGCTGGCGTCGTCGTTGGCTCCAGGAGCGGCTATCGTGGGGTTCATCACATCGGTGGCGCGCGAGTCGTAGTGGCCCGTCACCAGAACGCGGCGATCGGCCTGCGCCGGGTCCGATCCGCGCAGGACGGCATAGATGTTGGTCAGCTTCGTGGGCGTCGTGATGCGCGAGTGGGGCGCGTCCGAGCCGGGGTCGGTGAAGCTGTCGCGCTTCACCTCCAGGCAGCCGCCGCAGGCCTTCGAGTCCTGCTGAAACTGGCTTTCGATCCAGTCCGCGGCCGCGTTGATGCCGGTTCCGGGCGGGAGGCCGGTCGACATGCTGGAGAGCGTGTTGCGGGTGCGAAAGGAGACGAGCTTCGCGATGTCGGCGTGGATCCGGTCGGGCGAGATCCCCGCCAGCGCACGCGCAATGGCGGGGTCAGCGGGGGCCGGCTGGATTGCGCTTCCTGACTGTGCCAGGGCGGTGCTGGCTGAGGCAAGCAGGACGACGGTGGCGGCGAACGGTGCCGTACGGCGGATGCGGCTGCATCGCAAGGTGCTCACAGAGACCTCCAAAGTTGAAGCCTGGACTCTAGCAAGCGAGGTGCCATCGGCTCACGCTTGACGCCCGGGGCGTCGCCCGCTAGAACAGAGCAAGCGTACTCACGCCTTTTCACATCCTATAGCTGCGACAGATGAACCCCGGAGGCTTTTCCCATGCTTGTATGTCCCGAATGCGACAATCCCATTCCGATCGACATGGACGAGGGCAGAGCAAGGCGACAAGCTGCAGTGCGACGAGTGCGGCCTGCACCTGGAGATCTCGTCGGTCGATCCGCTGTCGCTGGAGCCGCTCGATGACGAGGCCTACGACGACGAATCTGACTCGCCCGCGGTCGACGAAGACGACGAGTAATCCGGCACAAAGCGTATACTTTCATCATGATGGCCTCCCCTGCACGGCTTCGCCTGTCCCGTTCCGCTGCCTTCGCCTTCGCCTTGGCTCTGCCTGCGGCGACTCTGTCCCTCGCTCCGGCTGCCCCTGGTGGCGCAGCGCGGCGTGGCGAATCGCGTCGTTCAGGGGCGAGTCATCAGCAAGGGAGATACGCCGCTCCAGGGAGCTGTCGTCTATCTCAAGGACGACCACACGCTGGCGGTGAAGAGCTTCATCTCCGACGACAAGGGCGAGTACCGCTTTGGGCAGTTGGCTTCGGCGACCGACTACGAACTGTGGGCCGAGCTGAACGGCAAAAAGAGCGGCACGAAGAACATCAGCTCCTTCGATTCGAAGAATAACTTCACCATCGACCTGAAGATCGACGCGGCGAAGTAGCTCCATTTCAGCCGGTCAAAGCCGAGTGCCTGCCGCGCGATCGAAAAGAGCATCTCCACCGCTCCGTGTCTGCATCGGATTCGGACATGACTCGCGATGAGGCACCAGATTCGCAACCCGGCAGGCACCGGCAACCAGGTAAGTCGCAGAGGATTCCTTCGCTCAGCCGGCGGTGCCGTGGCGGTCGCAGGTCTTCCGGCTGGCGCTCTCGCGGCGATGAGCGCTCCGGGTGCCGCGCAGGCTACGGGCCACGCAAGACCGAATGCGCAGGATGCTGTCAGGCTTCCTCCGCTCCATGCCTCCACCGAGGCTCCCGAGAAGCCGCCGGCGCCGTTTGAGGCTGACCCGCAGCGCACCGGCTACGCCGTCGTCGGGTTAGGTCACCTTTCCGTCAATGAGATTTTGCCCGCCTTCGGCCATAGCCACTACTCGCGCGTTACAGCGCTGGTCAGCGGCGATCGTGCCAAGGCCGCAAAGCTCGCCGCGCAGTACGGCGTGAAGCAGAGCTCGATCTACAGCTATCACGACTACGAAAAGCTGGCCGGCAACCCCGAGGTCCAAGCCATCTACATTGTGCTGCCCAACAGCATGCACGCCGAATACACCGAACGCGGCGCAAAGCTGGGCAAGCACATCCTGTGCGAGAAGCCGATGGCCACCAGCTCGACAGACTGCCAGAAGATGATCGACGCCTGCAAGCGGGCCAAAGTCAAGCTGATGATCGCCTACCGGCAGCAGTACGAACCCAACAATCGCGCGATCGTCAAGCTGGTGAGGGAAGGCAGCCTGGGCGCTCTGAAGAGCTTTGTCGCGACCAACGCGCAGAACCAGGGCGACCCCAACCAGTGGAGGCAGAAGCTGGCGCTGGCGGGTGGAGGATGCCTTCCGGACGTCGGCATCTATTGCCTGAACGCCGCACGTTTTCTTTCAGGCGAAGAGCCGAGCGAAGTGACGGCGTTTACCTACCAGCCCAAGGACGACCCGCGATTCCGCGAGGTGGAAGAGACCTGTGCCTTTACGCTGCGCTTTCCCAGCGGTTTCATCGCCAGCTGCTCCTCTGGCTATGGAGCGCACCGGTCGCAGTTCATGCGGCTCGAGGGTTCGCTCCAGTGGGCGGAGATGGAGCCGTCGTTTGCCTACCACGGTCTGAAGCTGCGTCTTTCGCGGGTGGAGGACGAGCGCGACGTAGTGGTCGAGCCCTCGATCCCGGACAAAGACCAGTTTGCGCTCGAGATGGATCACTTCTCGCTGAGCGTGCAGCAGGGTCGCGAGCCGCACACGCCGGGAGAAGAGGGTCTGCAGGACCAGCGGGTGGTCGAGGCCATCTACCAGGCCGCGCGCAGCGGAAAGACGGTCACGATCGCTCAGCCCACCGGCCCGACCCGAGGGCCTGCGCCGGTGGAGCTCAGCAGATAGAGCATTTCTCCTGAAGGTGTAGAGCGAAGCCGAGGACATATGCGCCAGTTTTCCTCAAGAAAACTGGCCTCAGCGCCGATCGAGAAGCCACAGCATCAGGAGAACTGCTCCTAGACGTTCTACCGCACAACAACGGACGAGATGCGATTGTTCCAGGTGTGGCCTGGCTTGGAGGGGACCCGCTGGAGGTCGGCCACCGACTGATTGAACACAAACGCGTGGCCGCGGAAGTCGCGATCCTCAAACACCCGCACCCGGCCGCGGCCGAAGATCTGCATCGAGGAGATGTTGTCGCCGAAGTTGCCGGGGAGACTGTTCAAACGGTCGTTCGCGCGCACGCAGAACCGGGTTGCCGCGGAAGTTCCGGTCGGTGAAGAAGCAGACACCCGCGCGCGGGTTCGGACGGTTGTTCCACGACTGATCCCAGCGTCCGGGATTTCCGTTGGGGTAGGCCCAATTGTTGTTGCCGTTGTTGTTGTTGTCGCCGTGGTAGGGGCGCTGCGCAACAACCGGTGCCGCGCTCAGCAGCAGAGCACAGCCAAATGCCAGGAGCGAGCGAGTGGAGAAAAGGCTCATGGTGATACCTCCGTTCTTCTGTGTAGGACGCCAAAGACGTCGTTGAAGCAGGTCTTGCGGCTGCACATTTCTTCAGACCCGCCTGGGAAGAAAAGATGTGGTGCGGCGCTGGATTGTGTGTCGCGGAGCTGCCTGGATTTAACCTGGAAGGAGCCATGGACCCCGCCGTCCAACCCGATCGCTTCGGCTTTCTGCACATCGACCTGAACAGCTTCTTCGCCTCGGTCGAGCAGCAGCTGCATCCGGAGTACCGCGGCAGGCCCACCGGCGTGGTGGGCACCATGGCCGACACCGGCACCCTCATCGCCGCCAGCTACGAGGCCAAGGCGCTCGGCATCAAGACGGGCACCAAGGTGGGCGAGGCACGGGCGATCTGCCCCGCCATCGTTCTGGTGAACGGTTCGCACAGCACCTATGCGGAGTTCTCGCACCGGATCGCGGCGGCCGTCGAGCGCTGCTGCCCGGTCGCGCACACGCCGTCGATCGACGAGATGGTCTGCCAGTTGATGGGCCGTGAGGGCGAGCCGCCACGCGCCCGGGCGATCGCGCTCAGCGTCAAGCAGGCCATCCGCGACGACGTGGGCGAGACGCTGCGCTGCTCGATCGGCATGGCCCCCAACCGCTACCTGGCCAAGATCGCGAGCGACATGCAGAAGCCGGACGGCTTGATTGGCCTTCTGCCCTCGCAGCTGCCACGCGCCATCGCGCATCTGGAACTGCGCGACCTTCCCGGTGTGGGCGCGCGCACCGAGGCTCGGCTGAACGCCAAGGGCATCACCACCATGCCGGAGCTGCTGGCGCTCGACCGCACCGGCATGCACGCGCTGTGGGACTCCGTTTGGGGCGACCGTCTCTTCCACTGGTTGCGTGGCGCGCCCACCGGCGACGATGGCGCGCCGGTCGCAAGCGAGTGGCAGAAGAGCCTGGGGCACTCCCACGTGCTCGGCCCCGAGCACCGCTCGGACGAGGGCGCGTGGGCGGTGGCGCACAAGCTGCTGCACAAGGCGGCGATGCGGCTGCGCATGGAACAGTTCTTCGCGGGCACGATGTCGGTGACGATCAAGTACGCCCTCACCCGCGAGCAGGCTGCGCAGGCAAAAAAAACCAAGCGCCACACCAGCGGCATTCAGCACTCCGGCTGGGGCATGGAGGCGCGCTTCCGCTCCGCGCAGGATACGCTGACGCTGCTCGGAATCCTGCGCGGCATCTGGGCCAAGCGCCCGGTCGGTGCGGAGTTTGCCCGGCCGTTCTTCGTCGGCATTACCCTGCGGGAGCTGATTCCTGAGAGCGAACGGCAGGTCGAGCTCTTCGACGAGCCCGGCAATCGCACCGGCCTGGCCAAGACCATGGACAAGCTGAACCTGAAGTTCGGCCACACCACCGTGCACTTCGCCGGCATGCTGCCCGCGCGCGACTCCGCCCCCACCCGCATCGCATTTACGCAGATCCCCGTGCAGTACGGTGTGGAGTACATGTGACCCCGGCCGGGGCATACATCGGCCGCCTTGCACCTTCGCCCACCGGTCTGCTGCATCTTGGCCACGCCGCGACCTTCTGGACGGCGTTCGCCCGGGCGCGGGCGGCGAGGGGAACGCTGCTGCTGCGCAACGAAGACCTCGACCCGCACCGCTCCAGGCCGGAGTTCGCCGAGGCCATGCTCGCGGATCTCGCGTGGCTCGGCATCGCGTGGCAGGGTCCGGTGGTCGTGCAGTCGGAGCGCGTCCCGCACTATCGCGCGGCTGCCGAGCGGCTGGTCGAATCGGGACTCGCGTACCCCTGCACCTGCTCGCGACGCGATCTGGCCGCGAGCACGCGGGCTCCGCATGAGGAGACCGAGAATGAGCCGATCTATCCCGGACGCTGCCGCGGAGGTGCAGTTCAGGGAGCCAGCCCTGCGTGACGGCGTCAACTACCGCTTTCGCGTGCCCGAGGGCCAGCGCGTCGAGGTCACCGACGGCCACTGCGGCCCGCAGAGCTACCTGCCGGGTTGCACGCCGGGGCGCAGACTTCGGCGACTTCCTCGTCTGGCGCAAGGATGGCCTGCCCAGCTACCAGCTGGCTTGCGCCGTCGACGATGCCGCGATGGGGATTACGGAGGTGGTGCGCGGCCGCGATCTGCTGAAATCGACCGCGCGGCAGATCGTGTTGCAGCACGCACTCGGGTTCGAAACGCCGGCGTACTTCCACACGGAACTGCTGCGCGATGAGCACGGCGTACGCTTGGCGAAGCGGCACGATGCGCTGGCGATCCGAACGCTCCGGCAGGCCGGACGCTCGCCCGAGGAGGTGCTCGGGATGTTTTCGCTGCCGGCCTGACACATGATCTGTCGCATGCATCCCAGATAGGTGAGGAGAAATTCATGAACGCATCAGCATTCCGCACCGGTGTCACACGCACGGTTCTCGTGACGGGCGTCGCCCTGTTTGCCGCGACCGGTTGCAACAAGAAGGCCGACAACACCTCCAACTACAAGAACGCCATCAACACCTACTTCAGCGCGCGTCCCGCGTGCCTGTGGAACGAGCCGAAGAAGTTCCCCGTGCAGGCCGGCACCGGCGACGAGAGCAAGACGAGCGACTACGACGCGCTGGTCGACCAGGGGCTGCTGACGCGCACCACGGCGGAGAAGAAGGTCTTCATCGTGGCCTCCAAGCAGGTGAACAACTATGACCTTTCTGACAAGGGCCGCAGCAGCTGGAAGGCCGACGCGCAGGAGCCCGGTGCCGGCAACTTTTGCTACGGGCATCGATCGGTGAGCTCGATCGACAGCGCGACACCCAACAATGGCAATGTCGGGGCCACGGCCACCGTCGACTACCACTACACGCTCTCGGACGTTCCGGGCTGGGCCAGCGCGGCCGAGACGCAGAACGCCTTTCCGAACCTGAAGGCGGCGCTCGCCGGCCCTGAGGCGGCACAGGCCAGCCTGACCGACACCAGCAATGGCTGGGTTGTGAGCAGTACCGGCAATCGCTGAGCTTCGCAGCTCCGAACACGAGGGGGGGGGAGGCCGTCATGCGGTCTCCCTTTGCTGCGTTTGGGAGGTCTGGAACGGATCAGCGCGAGCTGTCTTCCGCGGCCGGTCCCTGAGTCTGCTTCAGTATCTCGGCATAGGGCTTCATCTTGTACTCGTGCGGCGGCACGTTCCCCGCGAGATACCGGGTGAAGTAGTCCCATCGCCGGCGCATCATGTAGAGCGAGGCCGCGCCGTATCCGTGGTGCGCGTTCGGGAACAGGATCAGGTCGAAGTCCTTGTTCGCCTTAATCAGCGCATCCACCACCAGCAGCGTCTCGTTGGGTGGCACGTTGTCATCCATGGTGCCGTGCGCCAGCAGCAGATGGCCCTTCAGGTTTCCCGCGAAGTTCTGGTTTGCCTGCGAGTCGTAGTTGCTGGTGCCGTCGGGTTTCACCACTTCAAGTCCGGCCCACTTCTCGGCCCAGTCATCCTCGTACTCGCGGTTGTCCTGGTTGCCGCTCTCGGCGATGCCCACCTTGAAGAAGTCCGGGAAGTGAAACATGGCCGAGACCGTCGCATTGCCGCCGCCCGAGTGGCCCCAGATGCCTACGCGGTTCCCATCGAGGAAGGGATACTTCGCCGCGAGTTCCTTGATGCCCGCGACCTGGTCGGGAATGGTGTCGTCCCCAAGGTTCCCGTAGTAAAACTCGTGGAACGCCTTGGAGCGGTACGGGGTGCCCATGCCGTCGATGCAGACGACCACGAAGCCAAGCTCGGCGAGAGCCTGGTCGTCGCCATGCGCCGGGGAGAAGTTGCGGCTGCCGCAGGAGCCGATCTGCGGGCCGGGGTAGACGTAGTCGACCATCGGATACTTCTTCGCGGGGTCCATCTGCGTGGGCTTGAACATGTAACCGTACAGGTCCGTCTTGCCGTCGCGCGCCTTCACCGTGAATTGCGTCAGCGGCTTCCATCCGCTGGCTACCAGCCGGGAGATGTCCTGCTTTTCGAGCGGCAGCACCTCCTTGCCTGTGTCATCGCGCAGGACAGCCACCTGCGGCGTCGTGGGGGTGGAGACGGCGTCGGTGAAGAAGCGGCCGTCCGGCGAGACCGTCACCGCGTGCGTGCCGGGGTCCGGCGTTAGCAGATCGGTGTGCTTGCCGTCGAAGCTGGAGCGGAAGAACTGTTCGTAGTACGGATCGACGCCGGGCTGCTTGCCCACAGCGAGATAGTAGATCTCGCGCGCCTTGGGATCGACATGCAGGACTTCCGTGACGTTCCCGTCCCCGTGTGTGATCTGATCTTTGAGCTTGCCCGTGGTGAGGTCGTAGAGGTACATCTGGCCCCAGTTGCTGCGCTCGCTGAACCACAGAAACTCATTCGATTCCGGCAGATACTTCCAGTTCACGCGTCCGTTGCCGCTCTCGAAGAACTTGGGCGCGGTCTCGTGGTAGACCTCGCGAATGTCGCCAGTCTCCGCGTCGGCGATGCGCAGCCACTCCTGTTTGTGGTCGCGCGAGGTGGAAACGAACGCGACATGGCTGGCGTCGGGCGACCACTGCACGTCCTCCCAGCCGCCGTAGCAGCTCACGTCGTCGCACAGCGTAGACCGGTGCTGGTCGGGCGGCATCTTTAAGCGAATCACCTTCGGCGTGGGTGTCAGATCGATGACCACCCGCTCAATCATCGTCACATCCTTGTCGCCGACCAGTGGGTACTTCCAGGCTTCGAGCTTGGGATGGCGATTCGTGACCGGCACCAGGTACATCTCGCCGGTCTTGCGCTGATCCTGCTGAAAGGTTGCGATCTTTTTCGAATCGGGCGACCACAGCACGATGGGCCGGTCGGAGTGTGTCCAGCCGGCGTTGTCGGTGGCGTAGCCAAAGTTCTCGACGCCGTCTGTAGTCAGCTGCGTCTCCTTACCGGTGGCGAGTTCGCGCACCCACAGGTTCCAGTTGCGGATAAACGCCAGCTTCGTCTTGTCGGGCGAGAGCGCCGTTGAGGTCTCGGGATTGCGCTGCGCGCGGCCAGGCTCCTTCGGGTCCGGCTCCTTCTGGTCCACGCAGCTGAGCTTCGCGCCCAGATCGCAGCGCAGCAGGCGGCCGTGTGTGGTGACCAGCAGGACCTTGCCGTTCTGCTCCAAGGCGAGCTCGGAAAGATTCAGGTGCTCGGCATCGGCGGGGAGGTCCTTGGCCTTCGGGTCCGCGGCGACGATTGCGGCGAAGAGCTTCGCGTGGTCAAACATCGGCGCGCGGCTGCGCTTCACTGGGTCGACCAGCAGATAGGTCAGCTTGCCGGAGGTGCTGTCGCGATACCAGAACCGGCCGTCCGGAAGCCAGTGCGGATGGCTGAAGGTGTGGTCGACCAGGGCTGCGGTGTTGTAGCCCATCATGCTCTCGGCGTGAGCGTAGTCGGCGTCGGTCAGCGTGCGACCTGGGCCGGGTTCCTGCGCAAGAGCTGAAGTGGCCGCGAGAGCGAAGACGGTGGCCGGCAGAGTGAGCCGAAGGGCAAAGTTGCGGTAGGACATGCGTGCTCGGATCTCCAGCCGCGCCGGGTAGGTAGGCGGCGGCGCGGGATTGTATGGTTTGTGGCAAGTCTACACAGGGCCGGCGCGGCCCGGACCAGCATGCGTTGGCTGCCTCACCTCAGCTCCTGTGCATGTTGTGCTGGCCGGTCTCGGCAACTTACGCCATGATGAGAGACGGTGCAGAACGCAGGAGGCCACAATGAAGGAACGTCTGGCAGCTAAGCGCGGCGTGGAGTTGCAATCAAGCGAACCGCCGCTGGTCTCGCGCCGCAGCTTCGTCGCGGCTGCCGCGGCGACGGCGGCTGCCGCTTCGATCCCCGCTGGAAAACTCTTCGGCGAGACCTCGCCCAATCCGGTCGTCAAAACGTCGCTTGGCCGTTTGCGTGGCGAGGCGCTCCCCAATGGCCTGCGAGTCTTTCGCGGCATTCCTTTCGCCGAGCCGCCGGTGGGCAAACTGCGCTTCCGCGCACCGCTCGCGCCCGCGCCATGGAAGGGAACGCGCGATGCGCTCCACTTCGGCCCGGCCGCGATGCAGGAGGGCGACAAGGGCGTGCCGCAGAGCGAAGACTGCCTCTACCTGAACATCTGGACACCCGCCGGAAAGGGCCCGTTTCCGGTCTTTGTCTGGATTCATGGCGGCGGATACACCGGCGGCCAGGCCTTTGCGCCCATCTTCGACGGCACGGAGTTTGCCCAGCAGGGCGTTGTGCTGGTCACGGTGGCGTATCGGCTGGGTGTCTTCGGTTTCATGGATCTCGGCCCTCTGCTCGGGCACGAGTATGCGGGCAGCGGCAACAACGCCATGCGCGATCTCGTGCGCTCGCTCGAGTGGGTGCATCACGAGATCGCGGCCTTCGGCGGTGACCCCCACCGCGTCACGGTCGGGGGCGAATCGGCCGGAGCCAAGGCCACGGCCGCGATGATGGCGCTGCCCGAGGCCACGCCGCTGTTTCAGTCGGCGATCTCCGAGAGCGGTGGCGGCGAGCGCGTGTGGACGCTTGCCGCCGCGGCCGAGGTGGCCGGCAGCTACGGCAAGCTGTGGCGCGAGACGTACTCCGATGCTGGACTGCGAAGCCTGCTCAGCGCGCCCGCGCAGGCGCTGATCGCGGCACAGAAACGTCTTATCGCCACCTCGGACCGCCATTTTCCGCTGCGCCCGGAGGTGGATGGCAGCTACTTGAAGGCGCGGCCGGTCGATCTGGTCGCGAAAGGCTCCGCGCACGGCAAGCGCCTGCTGATCGGCACCAACCGTGATGAGAGCGCGCTGTTCCTCGGCGCCGACCCGAAGCACGACCCCACCCAGCGTGACCTGGGAAACCTTGCGCCGGGTCGCTTCGACGCGGTCCTCGCGAAGTACACGGAGCTGTATCCCGCGATGCCTGAGCCGCAGCGGCGCATTCGCGCGACCAGCGCGGAGGAGTACTGGGTGCCCAGCGTGCGCATGGCTGACGCGCAGAGCCGTAACGAGGGCCCCACCTGGATGTACCGTCTGGACTACGCGCCGGCCGCGGGCGCCATGCGCGGGGAGGCCTATCACTCGGAAGACCTGAGCCTGGTGTGGGAGAAGCCCACGCCGGGGCAGCGGGCCAACCCCGCCGCGCTGGCGCTTGGCCATGCCATGCACCTGGCCTGGGCCGCCTTTATTCGCGGGGAAGCACCCGCCGCCCCCTCGCTGCCCGCCTGGCCCGAGTACACCGCCAGCGCGCGCGAGACCATGATCCTCGACACGTCCAGCCACGTGGAGCGGCAGCCCTGGCAGGCGGAGCTGCGGCTGTGGGAGGGTGTGCTCTAGTGCCAGCCACGACAGAGCAGTCCGGGAAGCTCGGGCTGATCGCGGGCAATGGCCGATTTCCCTTTCTGCTGATCGAGGCTGCGCGCGCGCACGGGCTGATCGTCGTCGTCGCTGCCCTGCGCGAGGAGACCGACCCCGCGATGGACCAGATCGCCGCCGCGGACTCCGGAGTCCACGTGCACTGGCTCTCGCTCGGCGAACTCTCGCGCCTGATCGAGACCTTTCAGCGTCAGGGCGTCACCCGCGCCACCATGGCCGGCCAGGTGCGCCACAAGCAGATCTTCTCGTCCATCCGCCCGGACTGGCGGCTCGCCAAGCTGCTGCTCAACCTGCGCACGCGCTCGACCGACATGCTGCTCGGTGCAATCGCCAAGGTGCTGGCCGATGAGGGCATCGAGCTCATCCGCTCCACCGAGTACCTCCAGCCGCTGCTGGCCAAGCCGGGGCAACTCACACGCCGCGCGCCGACCGACGCCGAGCTGGCCGACATCCGCTACGGCCGCACCGTCGCGCGCGCTCTGGCCGCCTACGACCTGGGACAGACCGTGGTGATCGCCGCCGGAGCCTGTGTCGCGGTCGAAGCGATGGAGGGCACCGATGCCACCATCCGGCGCGCCGGGGAGCTGTTTCGCTCGATCGACGAGCCCTCCCCCGCAGCGGCAGGCGCAACCACGCTGGCGCGCGCGCTGACCGTCGTCAAGGTCGCCAAGCCGAACCAGGACATGCGCTTCGACGTGCCGGTTATCGGCCTGCGCACCATCGAAAGCATGCGCGAAGCCGGGGCAACATGCCTTGCGATCGAAGCCGGAAGAACCCTGCTCTTCGACGCGGCTGCAATCGTCGATGCGGCCGACGCCGCATCGATCAGCCTGCTCGCGGAGTAAAATCAAGCGGTCCGCCGGAACCGCTCCCCACGCGCGGCGCAGTATGCATCGCATCTCCGCACGTCCGAAAGGGAACATCCATGCGCAAAGCCTTTACCCTCGCTGCCGCCGCCCTCCTGCTCGCCGCCACGCCCAGTCTTCCGGCCTTCGCCGCAGGCGCGGACACGTTAACGGCCGGCACCACCGCACCGAACTTTACGCTGCCCTCGCAGGAGGATAAGCCCGTCTCGCTCTCGGAGTTCAAGGGCAAGTGGGTCGTGCTCTACTTCTACCCCAAGGACCAGACCGCCGGCTGCACCATCGAGGCGCATAATTTTCAGCGTGACGAGGCCAAGTACAACAAGCTGAACGCGGTGGTGCTGGGCGTCTCACTCGACACCGTCGACAGCCACAAGGCCTTCTGCACCAAGGACAACCTGTCCTTCAAGCTGCTCGCCGATCCCAACCACAAGGTCGTGGACGAGTATGGCGTGCCCGTGATGTCTGCCGGCGACATGCACTATGCCAAGCGCGAGACCTTTTTGATCTCTCCCGAAGGCAAGATCGTGAAGGTCTGGCCCGACGTGAAGGTCAACAACCACAGCGAAGAGGTGCTTGCCGAGCTCGAATCTCAGCAGAAGTAGAGCCGCGCGGGACCACAGTAGGAACGAAAGCGACCCGGATGCTCCAGCGTGGAGCTCCGGGTCGTTTCCTTGCGCGGCGCGGACCGGGATCTACTTCTTGGCAGCCGTCTTTTTTGCCGATTTCTTCGTCACTGTCTTCTTAGCGGCGGTCGACTTCGTGCTCTTGGCAGGGGACTTCGCCGGAGAGGACTTCTTGACCGTGGTCTTTTTGGCCGTCGTCTTCTTGGCTGGCGATCCCGCCTTCTTGCTTACGGAGGAGGTCTTCTTCGCCGTGCTCTTCTTCGCGGCCGTCTTGGTGGACTTCTTGGCAGGGGCCGACTTCTTGGCCGCGGTCGTCTTCTTTGCAGGTGTTGCCGCCTTCTTCGTTGCCAAAGTGGTACCTCTCACATTCGATTTTTTGCTGCTTGTCTTGCCCCTGTTGCTCGCCACCCCTTTCGAGGAGGTCTTGCCGCCGCGTGCTGCACTGGTCTTCTTCGCGGCAGATGTCTTCTTCGCGGCAGAGCTTTTCTTCGCGATCGATGTCTTCGAACTCTTTGCCGGCGTCTTCGCCTTGCTCGCGGGTGTCTTCGCGGAGCGTGCCGGGCTCTCCCCCGCAGTCTTCGTTCCAGCCAGTTTTTTGGCCGGAGCTTTCTTGGTGACTGACGTGCTCTTGACCGGGGCAGACCTTGTGTTCGTAGCGTTTTTCGCCGCTCCCGCACGCGACTCGCGCAACGATTGCCCCACGCTTACCTCTGCCTGATTCTCCTTCGGCTGCCGCGATTGCCGACTCGCCGGAGAGTAGCCCGCCACCGGAGTGGCCGGCATGGTCTCGAGAACCGCGTCCTCCGGGTGAGTGCTGCCGGTGCGCAGCTTGCGCCCATTCACACTCCCGTTGTCGATGACAGGCTCGTTGTCGATGTCCGGGTCCACCGTGTCGTCCGCAACCTCGGCCAGCGCGTCCGCGGCGTCGTCCTGCTCCTCGACCACGTCGGCGTGCACGCGCACCGGAATGGGACTCTCGTCCTCCTCGCCGTCTCCGTCAAAGTCCTCGTCCTCTTCGTCTTCTTCCGGCTCGCCGTCGCCCTCCTCATCGTCTTCGAGTTCGTCTTCGTCGTCGTCGGAGGTGATGACGACCTCGTCTTCCTCGTCTTCCTCGTCGTCGTCGAATCCGCGACGGGTCTCCTCGTTGTCGTCGTTTGCCGCGGCATACAGCTTGAGCTTGCTCTCCGAAGTCATGGTGTTTTCCTCTCGCGAACTATGATGCCGAACGCTGGCACTGCACCAGATTCGCTGCACACACCTGCGGCACGAATTCTAGCAACATACTGCATCGGCACGCCATGCTTAGCAAGGATTCTTTTAGGAGAGGAGCTTACTTGTGTGCGTGATGCTGCGGCTTCGAGGACTTCTTCGTCGCGCCGGAGCCGCGCGTTGCGGTGTGCTTCGCGCTCCTGGATCGCCGCGAGGCTCCACGGCGGCCGCGCATTCGCGGTGCCAGCCGGATCGGCTCCGCGACTGCAATGGTTCGTCCCGGACGCACGGAACTCGACGACAGATGATTCCATCGCCGGAGATCTTCGACCGACACATTGAAGCGATCGGCCACTGTCGTCAGCGTGTCGCCGCGCCGCAGCTTGTAGCGTTGCGTGCGGCCGGCGCTCGCGGCGCTCGCCACGGGAATGACCAACTCGTCGCCTTCACCAACCGTCTCGCCCGGCGCGATGCCGTTGACCTCGGTGATCTCGCTCGCGCGCGAATGCATCGCCGATGCGATCGTCTCCAGCGACTCGCCTGGCCGCACCACGTGAAAGCGCCAGCTCGCGCGCCGGTCCGCTGGAATCTCCTTGACGCGGTCCTGAAACACCTGTTTCGTTCCCGGAGGCAGGTGAAGGTCAAACGGCATGTCCGGCGGCGTCGACAGGCGCAGGAGGCTTGGATTGAGCGCGACGATCTCGGGTACGGTGCTGTCCGTCAGATCGGCGACTAGCCTCAGGTCGATCCCATAGTCCGTCGTGATGCTGTCGTAGATCACCGGCGGGCTCGGCTTCAGTTTGTCGAGACCGTAGCGCTCCGGATTCTTCGCCATCAGAATGGCAGCCAGAATTTTAGGGACATAGTCACGCGTTTCGACCGGCATCGTATTGCGTTGATAGAGCTCCCAGAAATCGGCATAGCCCGTGCGCTGCACCACGCGCTGGATATTGCCCGGACCCCAGTCGTAGGCAGCCATCGCGAGATACCAGTCCCCGAACAGGCCGTAATAGTTCTTGATCAGGCGCGCATAGGCGCGCGTGCTCTTCTCCGGATCAAAGCGATCATCGAAATACGCGTTGCGCTCCAGGCCGTACTCGGGTGCCGTGTAGGTCATAAACTGCCACATGCCGCCGGCTCCTGAGCGGGGATTGATGGCCTGCGGCTGAAATCCGGACTCCGCGACCGCAAGGTAGATCAGGTCCTGCGGCACCTTCTCCTGCCGCAACACACTCTCAATCAGGCCGCGGTACTTGCCGACGCGCTGCAGCGACGCGGCCATGTGAGCGCGAAAGCTGTTCGAGTTCGAAAACGTGTTGATGTAGCCAGCAGTCTCGTCGTTGATGACGAGCGGAAGGTCTGAGGCCGTGTTCAACTGCGTCTTGAGCTTCGCAGCAAGCTGCGCATCGGGCTTGAAGGTAAGATCTTGGGTTGCTTCGAGCGGCGTCTCTTCCACCGGCGGCGAGAATCCATTGCCCTGCTTCAGCGCCGCCATCTCGATCGAGTTCACTGCACTCAACAGGTGGTCGAACTCGTCGGAGAGCTGCGGATTCTTCTTGAGATCCATGCCGCTGGTCAGCATCAGGTCGACCGCGAAGTCGAAGTCGTGCCGCGCCGCATCCAGGTGCCCCGCGCGATAGTTGCTCACGCCACTGGCATAGGAGCGCTCGGCCTGGTCGATCAGCTGCTGTGCCTTGGGCGAAGCTGCCGGCTGTGGGGCCGTGGCCGCCTGCGCCGCCCCTCCGGCAGATGAGGTGGTCCCCGCCTGCCGCACCGCCGGAGCGGTCGCCTGCACGGGCGTTTTTCCCGGAGCGCCCGCCGTCTGCTGCTGCGGGCATCCGGTGAGCAGCACCGCAACCGAAGCACAGGCCGCCACACGCCAACACCGCCTCGATCTGCTCACTCCGCTTCGCTGCCCCATGGGTCCGTTTCATTGTAAGACGGCAAAGCGGATGGAAGGCGAGGCGCATGTCTTTCGCGCGTGCACGCAAAGGCTCGGCGGCAAGCGGGCAGGAGCGATGTTAAGATGGGTCTTGAGGCCAGACGCGCTCTTCCCCCCATGGATCCATCGCACATCCGTAACTTCGCGATCATCGCGCATATCGACCACGGCAAGTCCACCCTTTCCGATCGCCTGCTGGAACTCACCGGATCGCTCTCCGATCGCGAGATGCAGGCGCAGGTGCTGGACGCCATGGACCTCGAACGCGAGCGCGGCATCACCATCAAAGCCCACACCGTGCGCATGATGTACCAGGCGCACGATGGCGAGCTCTATCAGCTGAACCTGATCGACACGCCCGGCCACGTCGACTTCTCCTACGAGGTCTCGCGCTCGCTCGCGTCGTGCGAGGGCGCTCTGCTGGTGGTCGATGCGTCGCAGGGTGTTGAAGCGCAGACGCTCGCCAACGCCTATCTCGCCATCTCGAATGGCCTTGAAATCCTGCCCGTCATCAACAAGATCGACCTTCCCTCAGCCGATATCGAGCGCACCAAGGAGATGATCGAGAAATCGGTGGGCCTGCCCGCCTCGGATGCCATCGCCGTCTCGGCCAAGACAGGCCTCAACGTCGCCGGCATCCTTGAGGCGGTCGTCACGCTGCTCCCTCCGCCGCTCGGCGACCCCGAAGCTCCGCTGCAGGCGCTCATCTTCGACAGCTGGTTCGACGCCTACCGCGGCGTCATCGTGCTGGCGCGCATCATTAACGGCCGCCTGCACAAGGGCATGCGCATCAAGGTCATGTCGAACGGCAAAGTTTTCGACGTCGAATCGATGGGCGTCATGACACCGAAGCCGGTCGAGCTCCAGGAGCTCACCGCCGGCGAGGTCGGCTTCTTCGTCGCGACCATCAAGAACGTCGCGGACACCAAGGTCGGCGACACCATCACCGGCGTCGATCGGCCCTGCGCCGAAGCTCTGCCCGGCTTTGAAGACATCAAGAGCATGGTCTTCGCCGGGCTCTACACGGTCGATTCGCACGAACACGCGTTGCTGCGCGACGCTCTCGAAAAGCTGCGGCTCAACGACGCGAGCTTCAACTTCGAGCCCGAATCCTCCGTCGCGCTCGGCTTCGGGTTTCGCTGCGGCTTTCTCGGCCTGCTGCACCTCGAGATCATTCAAGAGCGCCTCGAGCGCGAGTACAACCTCGACCTCATCACCACCGCCCCAGGCGTGCGCTACAAGATCACCCTCACCGACGGCTCCGTCACGGAGGTCGATAATCCCTCGCGCTGGCCCGACCCTTCGAACATCGAGCAGATCGAAGAGCCCGTCATCATCGCCAAAATCCTCACCAACGAGGAGTATGTCGGCGGCATTCTGAAGCTGGTCGAAGAGAAGCGCGGCCGCCAGCAGAACTTTGAATACGTCTCCGAGACCCGCGTTCTGCTTACGTACGAGCTGCCGCTCAACGAGATCGTGCTCGACTTCTACGACCGCCTGAAGTCCGTCTCCCGCGGCTACGCCTCGCTGGACTACACCGTCGCCGGTTCCTGGGTCTCGCCCATGGTCAAGATGGATATTCTCATCGGCGGCGACCCCGTGGACGCGCTTTCGATCATCGTCCACCGCGACGCCGCCTACGAACGCGGCAAGGCGCTGGTGCACAAGATGCGCGAGCTCATCCCGCGGCAGATGTTTGAGGTCGCCATCCAGGCGGCCATCGGGTCGAAGATCGTCGCGCGCGAGACCGTCACCGCCATCCGCAAGAATGTCATCGCCAAGTGCTACGGCGGCGACATTAGCCGCAAACGCAAGCTGCTCGACAAGCAGAAGGAAGGCAAGAAGCGCATGAAGCGGATCGGCAAGGTCGATATCCCGCAGGAGGCGTTCCTGGCCGTGCTCAAGGTCGGCGAAGAGTAACGCGGGTGCTCACCCGCACTCCGTCCAGCGCACGGCTGTTTACCACAGAGTGACCTTCATCTGTGGGAATCCGCCACCGACTACCAAGCTACAACGCTCTCGCGAGGAGAGTTAAGTCACTTCTGCTAAGACGTCTCTAAGTGCTTGAGCTGGCGTAGCTTGCGGTAAAACGTCTCGGCGGTGACCACGTCGGAAGGAACCCTTCCTCATGCCGTCGGTAATGTAACCAACAGAGGGCGATCCACAGAGATTTGCACAGTCGAAGCAGAAAGAGCGAGGGTGGCGAAATGCCCTCCTCGCTCTTGCAGGTCACGCGGAAACGTCTATTTGTGTGAGGGCGAAGCCGGTCGCGCGGCGGCGGGACGCGAAGGCGAAGGAGCAGCTGGCGGCGGTGCCGCGATTCCTGAGCTCTTGTTGTACGCCTGGACGACGGCCTGCGTGATGTCCGTCGATTGATTGGCCCACATCACATTGCTGGCCTGGTTGCTGACGTCGAGCAGCAGCGTGAAGCCATTCTGCTGGCAGTAGCTCTTGGCCGTTACGGAGACCTTTTGCGCTACCTTGCCATAGGCCTCCTGCAGGTCGGCGTTGTAGGCCTGCTGGGCGTCCTCGGCATCGCGGTTCAGCTGTTTTTCCTTGGTGTCGATGTTTTTCAGGCGAGTCTGCCGCTCCTCATCGGAAAGCGTTGCCGGAGCGCCCTGCAGCTGCTTCTTGAGCGAATCGACCTCGGTCGAGAGGGTATCAATCTGCGCCTTCCTCGGCTCGTACTTCTTGGAGACCGTCTGCACGGCCCGCTGGCCCTCGTTGGTGGCGAAGACGGACTGTTCAAAGGCGATCAGCGCGACCTTGGCCGGGATGGCCTCAGGGGTCACGCCAGCAGCAGCCGTGGCCGGAGCGGCTGTGGCAGGGTGTGCGGGAGCGGTCTGCGCGATTGCAGAAGAGGCCAACGCCGCGGCGGCTGCGGCGATCAGGACTAGGGTACGATTCATAACGTTCGAGGTGACTCCTTCGGGATCGATCCGGCAAACTGACGTGGCTTAGAGGGCCTGCGGCCCACCTGGCTCGGGCTCCGGCTGCACCAAAAGTTGCAGTCCGCAGAACTCTCTGATTATAGGGTTGAGCTTGGAAAGGGGTCAAACCAGCCACGTTCGCCATCTCTGGGCAATCTCCAGATATCTGGACTCGCGTGCGTCTCGCATACAGAAATCTGGGATCTGCCTCGTCGCTTACCGCCGAAAGCGCGGGATATCGTTAGGTTTTCGATTGGCATCTCGATTGCAATCTGATCACCGTGGATGGGCTGCTTTCAAGGAGACCACCGGTCCGGACGCCAGGAAGCAGCTTCACCATGGAGTGGAGCAGCCCGAGTCCAGAGGATCTCTTCAGGAGGCCAGTGACTGGCCATCAGCACAGAGGGTTTCGTTCTAGCGACTCGGCTGATTCGTGTAGCTGGCTGGCTAGGAAATTAGGCGGGTGTAGGAATCTCTGTTTAAGTGCTTGCTCGTTTGGAGCTTGGCTTAAGCATGCCCTGAGGTGCATGAAGTCAACGCGGCTTAGCCGCTGAGAGGAATGCTGAAGACCGAATCAGACCTTCTTTCCCTGGGTAAGTCGGGCAATCATCCCATCTGGTGCAGGACCAAAAGGCCCGTCCGATCACAGCGAGGGCGTAGCCCGGGCGGAATGCCAGCAGGCAGCGTGGCGGCTGAAGGCCCGGCATATTCTTGCAAAAACCTCCGACTCAATGGTCTGGAACAGAGATCAGACTGCGGGCCGCGCGTTTGCACCACACTCCTGGTTGCCAAGCGGGGCCGCATCCGGTAAACTAGGTTTGCCTTGTGAACTGGCTTTGGGTTCCGGTCCTGGCATTGTGAGACGGCAAGAGGTCTCAACATATAGAACTTGTCGCTTCGGTCGAGCCGAAGACCTCATGACAGAGAGCTAAGCACTACCAGGTTGCAGCAGGTGAGGGTCCGCCGCCAGAGTTTGCGGGCCGAGCCGCGGAGTGGCTTCGAGCCCTCCCTCAAGCCAATGCGGAACAGAATTGAAGTCTGTTCGAGATAAAACTTGACATCGTTTCCGTCCGACGTCTCCCGTACCGGTCCGCAGTGTGCCACTGGCCTTGGCCATCTGGTATGCCGTCGTGCCGGTTCAGGCGTGGGGCGTCCGCTGAGTATTACCCATTCGCAGCACCGATCCGTTATTCCGATCGATAGGGAAGTGGAAGCATGAGTTCAGAGCACGAGATTCCCGAAATGTCCGCGCAGCAGGGTCCACCACCAGCACCTCCGCCGCCGGTTGATGGAGGCGAGTTCGAAGCCGGGTCAGCCAACTCTGGCGGACCAGGAGCGGGCCAGTCAAAGAGCAGCCGCCGCCGGCGGCGCAAGCGCAAGGGCAAAGGTGGCGAATCCGCAGGAGCCGCCAATACGGAACAGTCCGGTGACGCATCCGGAGCAGGCGAGGGTATGGCGCTCGAAGCTTCGGTCGAGACCCCAACCAGTGCCTCGCAGGCGGCCTCCCGTGGGTCAGCCCCGTCCAGCAATGGGGGAGGTTTTCAGGCCGCCGGCCAGGCGAATGGGGCCAGCACCAAGCGCTGGAAAAAGAAGTTTCGCGATCGCGACCGGCCTCGGCCCAGCGACAACCCCGGCAATCAGGCCGGCCCGCGTGAGAACGGCTTCGCGAACGGAGGCGGCGGCTCGAACGACGGAAACGGCCATGGAGGCGGCTCCGTATCGCGCGACACAGGCTCCCATCAGTTTGGCAACCGCGCGGATAGCTTCCGGCGCAAGAGCGGCGGTGGCGGAGGCGGTGGAAAGCAGAGTCACCGCGAGCGCAGTCCGCGAAGCTTCGTGGGGCCGATGGATCACTCCTATCGGGCGGTCAACAGCGAATTTGCCGGAGGCTCGCCCTCGACCATTGAATCGCATAACTTCGGACGCCGCCCCACGCTGCACACGGGCGATTCGCAACCGATCGACTACTCTCAGGGCCGCGCCGTCCCCATCCCGGAGGGTGCGCCGACAAAGATCCTCTTCTTCATCGAAGACCTCTTCTTTCTCGCCAAAATCACCGAGACCTCACGCAAACTGGGTGTCAAGGTCGCGTTCGTCAAGTCCGCCGACAAAGAGGCCATTGCGGCCCTGCTTGCGTCCGAAGAAGAAGACCGTCCCGCGCTCATCGTCTTCGACCTCAATAACGCCGCTGCCAAGCCACTTACGCTCATCCCGAAGCTCAAGGCCAAACTCAAGCGCTCAACCTCGGTCATCGGCTTTCTGAGCCACTTGCAGGGCGACCTCAAGGCCAAAGCCACCGAAGCCGGTTGCGACACCGTCATGCCGCGCGCCGCTTTCTCACAAAACCTCCCCAACCTGCTGCGCCGTTACGGCCTCGAACAGGAAGAAGAGAGCAACTTTAACTATTAGTCTAGGGGCGGCTTGCTCTGGTCTAGGAGCACAACCGAAAAGCAGAAGCGCGAACCCGCTTGGGGAAACACAGCCAAAGCGGGTCTGCTGCCTGACGACCATTCCGCAGGCCGGTGAATCAGATTCACTGACGAATCGGATCCGCCGCTAGCGAAAATCTCGCTCGCTCGTGATCTTCCAGGTTCCGTCAATCTTGCGCAGGCTAATTTCAGAGCGCACCAGGCGTTCTACCCGAGGCGCTCCGCTACCCGTCTGAGTTACATAGTGCTTGATCAGTCGCAGTCGAGCGGTGGAGTCCGTCTCGTCTTGCACTCGAATGTCCTCGAGACCAAACCGGTCCACCCGGTGTCCCCGGCGCAGGTAGTCCTGCTTATCGTGTACCACCACATCGTGATCGACATCCGTGCGCAGGAAATACCGGTCAAGGTGACTGGCATAGAACGCTGACTGTTCTGCGGCATCGTTCGACCTCATGGACGCAGCCCACAGCTCAAGCCGATGACTTAAATCTGTGGGAAGCGCCAGCAGGGCAGGAGACTCACCCGCGTCGGCCTCGCTGGATGCGGACTCTGTTGCCAGCCGCGTTTTGAGCGGAATCCCCGCGTCCGGCCTCTGCGCTTGCGGACGAACCAGTGCACGGCCAGGCAGATCCTCGTTCGGCCTCACGGGAACCTGCCCTGGATCGGGCACCGGCATGGAAAGCTGTGCATCGTCCTCAGGTACCGGAGTCTGCTCGACTCCCGCCTGCCAACGGCCAAGCATGTACGCAATGGCAACCAGGATGAGGACAATGACCGCGACCGGCAGCGCTCGCCAACTTCGAACCAGCCGCTGCTGTCGCCGGGACGACGGAGGAGATGCGTGTTTCGGCCTTTCAGTGTGGTTCCCGACCGGCGTCCAGGGTGGCCCCGGCTCCGGAGCCATGGGCGCGCTCCGGTTGAGCGGCAGGGACTCCCTAGCGGCGGATGGTGTTTCCGCACGACGGATCTCCGGAATCTCCGTGGCCGCTGGACGGGTTGCTTGGACAACCGTGGGGGCCACGGCCATCTCCCCGCTCCTGATGCTGGCGGTCGTTCCCTCCGGCGGTCTCCCCGTTCCGCGGCGCGGCAGAGCGTCTGTAGGAAATGCTGCCAACTGTCGCCCGCCCCGGCTCTCCGCCTCGTTAGAAGGCTGGCCACCGGAGGACTGGTCACCAGGAGGTATGGTGGACTGCACCGGCGGTGCTGTCGCCGTGAACTCCGTGGATGCTTCCGCGGTCCCCGCGGCTGCTGCTTTCCTGCTCTTCTGCCAGCGGTAGTGGGCGACTTCATCCCTCGCCAGTTCCAGCGCACGTTCCACCTTGTCGCGGACAGCAGGCTCCTGGGCCGAAACGTCCAGCAGGGCCGAAGCCAGATACTCCGACTCCACCTTGACTCGCGTCTGGTCTGATCCCTCCACGTCGACCCGGAAGACGGTCACATTGTGCCCATTGACCGGCCTTGGCGAGGGTCCGATGCCATACGCCCTCAGTTCGTTTCCCATGCGCGTCACGCTCAGCGAGATCGCACCGACACTTCGCTCCAGTGCGGCCAGCACAAGCGCCTGATCGTCCGTTCCAATCGTCTCCTCGGTGCTGAACTTCAACAGGACCTCTCAGGCATAGCTTCCCTCACCTGAGATGCTATTTCTGAGGATCGGCCAGATTCACCGCCGGCCGTTTATCGCGGCTGTGCGGATCGCAAGCCGATTGGGCCGGGTCGGGGCGCGGGGAGAGAGGCTGATGCCGGGTCACGCCACCCTCGATCTTGAGAGTGACGCGCCAGCCGATCGGGGAGTCGATAGTTTTCAGTACCGGTACTGGTCCGACTTATAGGGTCCGTCGACGCTGACTCCCAGGTAGTCGGCCTGCTTGGGCGAGAGCGTGGTCAGCTTGACGCCGATCTTTTCGAGATGAAGCCGCGCGACCTCCTCATCCAAGCGCTTGGGCAGCACGTAGACACCCACCTTGTAGGTGTCACGGTTGGCCCAGAGATCGAGCGCCGCCAGCGTCTGGTTGGAGAAGCTGTTCGACATGACGAAGGAGGGGTGCCCGGTCGCGCAGCCAAGGTTTACCAACCGTCCCTCGGCCAGCACGAAGATGCTGCGGCCGGTGGAGCGAAAGGTGTACTTGTCCACCTGCGGCTTGATGTTCAACCGCTCGGCGTCGGAGTCGGCGTTGAGCGCGTCCATCTCAATCTCATTGTCGAAGTGCCCGATGTTGCAGACGATCGCCTGATCCTTCATCTGCTGCATGTGTTCGTGCGTGATGATGTCAACGTTGCCGGTACAGGTGACGTAGATGTCGCCGCGGCCGAGCGTCTCCTCGATGGTCGTCACCTCGTAGCCGTGCATGGCCGCCTGCAGCGCGTTGATGGGGTCAATCTCGGTGACGATCACGCGCGCTCCCAGCCCGCGCAGCGCCTCGGCCGAGCCCTTGCCCACGTCGCCAAAGCCGCAGATGACGGCGACCTTGCCCGCGATCATGACGTCGGTGGCGCGCTTGATGCCGTCGCCGAGCGACTCCCGGCAGCCGTACAGGTTGTCGAACTTCGACTTGGTCACCGAATCGTTGACGTTGATGGCCGGAACCAGCAGTTTGCCCTGCTCCATCATCTTGTAGAGCCGGTGCACGCCGGTGGTCGTCTCCTCGGCGACTCCGCGCCACTCCTTCGCAATCTTCGTAAAGTGCTGCGGGTCGCGACCGTGGATCTGCTTTAGCAGCGACTTGATGACGCCCTCTTCCTGGTTGCCGGAGGCTGTGTTAACCCAGCCGTCGCCCTGCTCCATCTCGACGCCCTTGTGGATGAGCAGGGTCACGTCGCCGCCGTCATCAATCACGATCTGCGGCCCCAGGCCGCCCTCGTGCGAGAGCGCCTGATCGGTGCACCACCAATACTCTTCGAGCGACTCGCCCTTCCAGGCGAAGACCGGCACGCCGGCAGCGGCGATGGCTGCCGCCGCATGGTCCTGGGTGGAGAAGATATTGCAGCTGGCCCAGCGAACATCGGCACCGAGCGCGACCAGCGTCTCGATCAGAACGGCGGTCTGAATCGTCATGTGCAGCGATCCGGTGACGCGCACCCCCGCCAGCGGCTGCGCGGCGGCGTACTTGTGGCGAATGGCCATCAGCCCGGGCATCTCCTGCTCGGCGATGTCGATCTCCTTGCGGCCAAACTCCGCCAGGCCGAGATCGGCCACTTTATACTGCTTCGCCACACCCTTGGGGGTGCCCTGCGCCTGCTCCTGATCGTGCCCAACCGTCGCTGTCGCCATATCGTCTCCAGACCTCGTCCGTGTAATGTTTACGCCGATTTAGGATAGCATCGGCCCTTTGGGCGGCAAGGAAATAGTGCCCTGCATCCGCACCGTCGAAGCTGCATCTCTTGTTGTGGAGCACGTCATACCTGACGCGGGAGACCCACAGCATGAGCCTCGAACTTGATCCCAAACAGACCGCCCTGATTCTGATCGATCTTGAACACGGCATTGTCAGTCGCGATCTCCAACCGCACGCCGGCAAAGACGTCGTCGCGCGATCTGCCAAACTTGCTGCTGCCATGCGCCACGCTGGCGGAACGGTCGTATACGTGCATGTCAAAATGGACGAGATCCTCTACCTGCCTGCCGACATGCAGCGGCCCGGATCGGACGCACCGCCACCCCCGCCCGAGGCCTCCGAGATCGTTCCCGAAGCCGGGCTGACCCCCGGCGACCTCGTCATCACCAAGCGGCAGTGGGGTGCTTTTTATGGCACCGCGCTCGACCAGCTGCTGCGCCGTCGGAAGGTCGATACCTTGATCATGGCCGGTATCGCGACCAACATAGGGGTGGAATCGACGGCGCGCGCCGCGCTCGACCGCGGATATCAGCTGATCTTTGCCGAGGACGCCATGTCCACGATGTCAGTCGACATGCACCGCTTCGCGACCGAGACCATGTTTCCCATCATGGGCCGGGTGCGCTCTTCGCAGCAGATACTCTCCGCCCTTGGAGCGAACTGAGCCGGGGCTCCCCGCCCGTTTGCCGGGCACTTACGCTTCGCCGTCCTGGGAGCGTCCCGGCAGAAACGCCGTCAGCACAGCGCCCGCGACCGCAGTTCCCGCCACCACGTAGAGCCCGGTCGAAAATCCGTGGGTGGCATCGCGCAGCCGCCCCGTCAGGTACGGGCCGAGAAAGCTGCCGATGCTGCCGATCATGGTGATAATGGCCACACCACCCGCCGCCGCCTGCCCCCCAAGCACCCGCGTGGGCAACGCCCAGAATGGTCCCATAATGCCCCAGAGCCCGACCGCGGTCACCGAAAAGGCGATCAGAGCGATGGCAAGGCTATGCGCCAGCGCCGCGCCGGCAAAGCCCAGCGCAGCCAGTCCCAGTGATCCGGCGATGTGCCATCGTCGCTCGCCCGAGCGGTCGCTCGACCAGCCGATGACCACCATAAGCACGGCCGCCGCGAGATAGGGAAGGGTCGAGTAGGCCGCGATGCGGCTCGCTCCCGCGCCCCCGATCGCCTGTGCCGCCTTGGCCGCCGGATGAACGATGCTGTTCAGCACCAGCGGCATCCACAGCGTCACGGTATAGGTGCCCACCAGGTCCAGCAGAAACACGCCTGCCAGCACCCATACCATCGGCAGCTTGAAGGCGTCCAGCAGCCGGTGCCGGTCCTCCGCGCCGCCGTTCTTGCGGTCGCGCGCGAGCTCGCCTTCGAGCCAGCGCTTCTCCGGGCCGGAAAGCCAGGGCGCATCACCCGGGTGATCGCGCAGGAAAAACAGCACCGAGATGCCGCCAAGGATGGTCGGAATTCCCTCGCCGATAAACAGCCACTGCCAGCCGTGCATCCCGCGGACGCCTTCGAGCCGGAGCAGCAGGCTGGATAGCGGAGCGCCGACCACGCCCGCGATCGCCGTCGCCGTCATGAACTTGGCCACGGCCCGCGCCCGCTCGCGCGAAGGAAACCAATAGGTGAGATACAGAATGATGCCCGGGAAGAAGCCGGCCTCGCTGAGGCCCAGCAGCAGACGCATGGCGTAAAAGCTGTGCGGGCCCTGAATGAGGCTCATGCAGGTGGCGATGATGCCCCACGTGATCATGATGCGGGCGATCCACAGCCGCGGCCCCACCTTGCTCAGCAGCAGATTGCTTGGCAGGTCGAACATCAGCTGGCCCAGAAAGAAGATGCCCGCGCCGGTGCCATAGACAGTCGCCGAAAGGTGGAGATCGTGCCGCATCTCGAGCGCCGCAAAGCCCACGTTGACGCGATCGAGATACGCCAGGATGTACAGCACAAACAGGTACGGAATCAGCCGCCAGCTGATCTTGCGGTAGACGGCGCTGCTGTCGACCTGCTCCCCTTGGTTCGGTTCCGCCGTGGCTTCGCTTCGAGGCATGCACTTACTCTATCGGCAGCGTGCCGGGGAACTTTAGCCCGGGCACAAGCCGGCGGGGAAGCGCTGCGCCGGGCTAAACCGGCCTCATGCCGTCACCAGTGTCCCAAGCGGCTCGCCCGCGACGACGCGCTTGATGTTGCCCTCTTCCCGCATCGAAAACACCATCATCGGCATGTGGTTGTCCGACGGAGGTGGCTTTGAGGAGGATGTCCGCCTTGATCTCCATGGCACGAAGGGCGGCGGCGGTGTCGGTGGAGAAGTAGGGGTTGCCGGTGCCGGCGGCGAAGATGACGATGCGGCCTTTCTCGAAGTGGCGGATGGCACGGCGGCGGATGTAGGGTTCGGCGACCTCGTGCATCTCGATGGCGGACATGACGCGGCAGAAGAGGCCGCGTTTCTCGATGGCGTCCTGGAGGGCTATGGCGTTGATGACGGTGGAGAGCATGCCCATGTGGTCGGCGGCGACGCGATCCATGTCGATGGCCTGCTGGGCGACGCCGCGGAAGAAGTTTCCGCCGCCGACGACGATACCAATTTGGCAGCCGAGGGCGTGGACGTCGGCGATCTCTTCGGCGACTTTGTGGATGAAGACGGCGTCGATGCCGAAGCCGCGACCTGCCGCGAGGGCTTCGCCCGAGAGCTTGAGGAGGACTCGTTTGTACATGCTAGGGCTCAGTATCGCATGGGGTCCCGGAGGAGGGAGGGTGGACGGAACTGTTTGCGGGGTACGGACCTAACTGGTGGGTGGCGCGAGGATGTAGGATCGGGCGCGACGGGGATTTGGGGAGGTGCATGATGCAGAGTCGGATAGTTGGGACCACGATGCCGGTGTTGGAGCTGTTGCTGGAGCCGAGTGAGGCTGTGATCTCGGAGGCCGGGGAGCTTTCGTGGATGTCGGCGAGTGTGCAGATGACGACGCACACGCAGATGGCGGGTGGTGGGGGTTTGCTGGGGGCGATCAAGCGGGTGGCGGGGGGTGGGACGCTGTTTATGACGGAATATACGGCGTATGGCTCGCGGGGAGAGATTGCGTTTGCGGCCAAGGTGCCGGGGCATATTGTGCCGGTGCAGGTGGGTCCTGGGGTGGAGTACATGGCGCACCGGCATGGGTTTTTGTGCGGGACGGCGGGGGTTCAGCTGGGGGTTGGATTTCAGCAGTCGCTGGGGGCCGGGATCTTTGGCGGGTCGGGGTTTTTGTTGCAGCGGATTGGGGGGCATGGGACGGCCTGGCTGGAGCTTTCGGGGGAGTTGATTGTCAAGGATTTGCAGCCAGGGGAGACCCTGCGGGTGCACCCGGGGCACGTAGGGGCGTTTACGACGTCGGTGAGCTTTCAGATCACCAGGGTGCCGGGGATCCGGAACCTGATCTTCGGCGGCGACGGCGTGTTTCTGGCGGCGCTGACCGGGCCCGGGAGGGTATGGCTGCAGACGCTGCCGCTGGCGCGGCTGGCGCATGCGTTGCAGCCCTACATGCCGGGGGATAACCGGGTGGCGGAGACGGCGGAGGGTGGGGTGATTGGCGGGGTGGTGGGAAACATTCTGCGGGGGATGTAGAGATTCCCTACTCCCCCCTTGGATGTTGCGCAAAATCCTCCATTCAGGAGGGTTAGGTCTGGACCAAAGGGCTTGCCTGGTGCGGGTTGGGATGGGAGAGATCGGCGGGATTGCCGTCAGGGTAGAGGATCGGAGTGGGGAGTTGCGCCACGTTTTGGTCTTGAAAGGCGGGGTGGCCCGCTCTGCGAAGCCTTCGGTTCAGAGCAGCGGGCGGTGAGTTCAAAGGGAGCGTGGTGGGTGAGAGGCGAGATGGGGGGGGCTCTCCGCTGCGGCTTCGCTTTGCGAAGCCTTCGGTCGAGATGACGGGTTTGGTGGTGGTGAGGTTGAGAGGTAAGACCTACTGGAGGTTAGGGGGCGGGCTGGAGGAAGGCGAGTTTGATCTTCTTCTCGCCGTGAGTGCGGAAGCGGACGATGGCGAGGTCGTCGAGAACTTCGGCGATTTTGCCTGTGCCGAAGGTGGGGTGCTGGACCGTGTCGCCTTTGCTGAGAGAGGGGGTGGCGCCTGCGGAGGTCTCCGAGGCGGCGTCGGCGGCAGCCCGGGCGTGCAGCTGCGGGAGGGTTTCGGGGGCGGTGGTGACGATGGTGCCGACCGGAGTTTCGATCCGAACGACCGGCCTGTCATCGTGGGGCTGGTCGGCGCGACGGTTTTGCAGGTCGGACGGTTCGAGCAAGCCGCTGTGCTGCATGGGGGAGTCGATGGTGTTGACTTGGTCGACGACGGTGTGGTTCTCGGCGACTTCGGGGGTGGCGTTTTGTTCGCAGTTGTCGCAGCGGCCGCACGGTTCACCCTCGGCCTCGCCGAAGTAGGTGCGCAAGACCTGAACGCGGCAGCAAGTGGTCTGGGCGTAGTGCATCATCTCGGCGAGGCGGTCTTTGTCGTGGCCGGAGCGCTCGACGTAGCCGTGGATTAAGTACTCGAGTTCGGCATTTGAGGGTTCTTCGGCGCGCGTGAGATGGAAGTCGTCGCCATCGTGGGTGGCGAGCTCGGAGTCCACGAGCATGTGGAGGATGACTTCTGTTTTCTTTTTGCTGACGCCGGAGCGGTTTGCGATCCCGGGGATGGTGGGGAGTGTGGGTTGGGGCTGCTCTGCGGGTTCGGGGACGGGAGCGTCCGTCTCTTCGAGGGGCTCGGAAGGGGCATTGAGCATGGCCTTCCAGACCGCGCACAGATCGGAGGACTTGGGGTAGCGGCCGCCGAGGAAGAAGCTTTGGATGCGCTTGTCTTCAAGCCGATAGAGGAGGACGGCGCGGGAGGGAAGGCCGTCGCGACCGGCGCGACCCGCTTCCTGGTAGTAGGTTTCGAGTGAGTCAGGGAACTCGAAGTGGTAGACGAAGCGAATGTCGGGCTTATCGATTCCAAGACCAAAAGCTTTGGTGGCGATCATGACCTTGTGTTTGTCGGCCATGAAGTCCTGCTGGACCTGTTCGCGGTCGCGGGCGGACATTTTGCCGTGGTAGTGGCCGGAGGAGACGTCGTGGTCGGTGAGCCAGGCGTGGAGTTCGTCGGCGGAGCGGGTGCTGGCGGTGTAGATGATGCCGGTGCCCTCTTCGGTGGCGAGCATGTCGGTGATGGCGGCGAGTTTAGCGTCGTTGTTGACGGTATTGCGGACGGAGAAAAAGAGGTTTTCCCGTTCGGTGCCGGCGTTGACGACCCTGGCGTCGGGGATGCCGAGGACGTCGAGGATCTCATTGGCGACGTCTTCGGTGGCGGTGGCGGTGAGGGCGAGGACGGGCGGGTTGCCGAGGGCCTCCCGTGCCTCGCCGAGAGCGAGGTAGGCTGGGCGGAAGTCGTGCCCCCATTGCGAGATGCAGTGGGCTTCATCGACGACGAGGAGGGAGACGCCACCGGCGGCGCGGAGTTCGGCGAGGAACTCTTCCTTTTCGAGGCGCTCGGGGGTGACGTAGATGAGCTGGGCGACACCGGTGTCGATCTCGTGTTCGGCCTTGTCGCGCTCGCGCTTGGTCGCGGTGGAGTCCATCTTTTCGACGGCGAGGTCAGCTTCTTCCGCGCGCTGCTGCTGATCCTGCATGAGGGCGATGAGTGGGCTGACGACGACGACTGGCTTGGGGAAGAAGACGGCGGGAAGCTGATAGGTGAGGGTTTTGCCGGAGCCGGTGGGCATGAGGCCGAGGACGGAGCGGCCGGAGAAGACCTCGGTGAGGACGTCGCGCTGGCCGGAGCGGAAGGCTTTAATGCCGAAGCGGGTGCGAGCCTCGCGCTCGATATCTTTCCAGGAAGTTTTGCGTGCCTTGGAAGTCTGGGGCGAAGACGATGCCGGTTTGCTGGCGTCGGACGGTTTAGGTGTGGTGCGGCGTTTTGTGGTCGAGGCCGTGCGGGGATGGTGTTCGAGAACGTTTGCCATGGATCTCCCGATCTATGGGCGGTTGGATGAGGGGTGTGCTGTGGAACGGGCGGAGGTGCGGCGGGCGAGTTCAAGTGCATGGTGCAGATTTCGGCCGTGCTAAACTCCTTTGCACCTCGGCCCCGTGTCTCGAACGAACTTCTCTTAGGAGTCTGTATGCGTGTGATGATCTCCCGCAGCGCGCTGACGTGTGCCGCGCTCTGCCTTGTTCCGGCTTCGATGGCTTTCGGCCAGAGCACGACCAACTCGACTCACCGCAGTCTGAGTAGCCGAGCCAAGACGACCACCAAGATGACGAATGCGGACGTGATTGCGCTAGCCTCCGCGGGGCTGGACGACAACGTAATCCTGGCTAAGATCAGATCGGCTCCGGGCACCGATTTTGACACGTCGGTGGACGGGCTGAAGGGGTTGAAGGCCGGTGGTGTCTCATCCCCGGTGATCCGATACATGATCGATCCCACATCACCGGCGGCGACGCCGGCCGCTGCGGTCAGCGCGGCTGCGTCTCCGGCCCCGGCGACTCCGGCGGTCAGTGATCCGGACAATCCGGAGAGCGTGCACTCGCCCGGTATCTATATGTTGGCGCCGATGCGGGATGGGCACGTGCACCTGACCAAGCTGGAGCACATCAGTCCGAAGCAGACGAAGACGAGTGGTACATGGTTATCGGGGGCGACGTATGGGATTGCGAAGGCGCACGTTAAGGTGGCGATCGATGGCGCGAGGGCGGGCGTGGAGACGACGGACACGAACCCTGTGTTTTATGCGTATATCCCGGAGCAGGCGGACAGCTTCAACGGTCCGGCGCAGAACATTCGGGATTTTGGATTGATTCGTCTGGATCCGAAGGCGTCGACGCGTGAGGTGAATACGGCGACGATCAGCCCCTGGGGAGCGTCGAGCGGGGAAGACCAGAAAGCGAAGCAGGGGTTCACGTCGGAGACGGTGAAACCGGGAGTGTACAAGATGACGTTGCTGCAGCCCCTGCCGGCGGGGCAGTATGCGTTTCAGACCAACAACTACGGGGCGTTCTTCGACTTTGGCGTTCTTCCGTCCCAGTAGCGGGTGGGGCAGCGCAATTCGGTAGACGACGCAGGGACTCTTTGTTAGGGATGCCCCAGTCCAGGACCTTGGAGTCCCGTGCGGTTGTCAACCAGCATTAAGGCCCGTAGACTCGCGAGCATGCTGACGATGCGTGCGTTGCGGAGCGTAGTGGTGTGTGCGGTGGTGCTGGCGATGGGGCCGATGAGGGCGCGGGCGCAGGAGTGGGCGCGGGCGGAGCTGGACAAGAGTCCGCGGCACCGGGAGTATGTGCCGGTGAAGACGGCGACGGGGCGGACGGTGACGACGTTTGTGGTGTATCCGGAGACGAGCGGGAAGGCGCCGGTGGTGCTGCTGGTGCACGAAATCTTCGGGATGACGGACTGGGTGAAGCTGATGGCCGATGAGCTGGCGGCGAAGGGCTATGTGGTTGTGGCGCCGGATCTGCTGAGCGGGACCGGGCCGGGCCATACGCAGGCGGGGGGCGCGTCGATGCACGGGGATATGGGCGCGATGGCTTCGAGCGGGCAGGGCAAGGGTGATCCGGCGAAGGGCGGGACGGATGCGTACCCGTCGGTGGATGCGGTGGTGCAGGCGGTGAGTGGTCTGCCGCAGGCTCAGGTGATGAGCGATCTGGATGCGGTAGCGGAGTATGCGACGCACAAGATCCCGGTGGTGACGGGCAAGCTGAGTGTGGCGGGGTTCTGCTGGGGCGGCGGGACGACGTTTGCGTATGCGACGCATCGGCGGGGACTGTTGGGGAGCTATGTGTTTTATGGGCCGACGCCGGCGAGCGGGTTGAAGGAGATTTCGGCGCCGGTGTATGGGTTTTATGCGGAGAAGGATGCGCGGATAACGGGGTCGCTGCCGGAGACGATGGCGGCGATGCGGGAGGCAGGGAAGACGTTCGATCCCATCACGTATCCCGGGGCGGGGCATGGATTCATGCGGGCGGGGCAAGCTCCGGACGCGACGCCGGAGAACAAGCGGGCGTGGCAGGAGGGGTTTGAGCGGATGCTGGGGGAGCTGGAGAAGGGGCGGTAGGACTCTGTGGGTTGTGAGGTGGAGGGGGTGCGGCAACCCGTCAGGGTCTGGGCGCACTCCTAATAGGTGGAGGATCGACGATGAACGACGACAAGGCAAAGGGCGTGTTGCAGAAGATTGGCGGACATATTGAAGAGGCTGCCGGCGCGCTGGTGGGGGATGCGAATCTGAAGACGGCCGGGCAGGAAGATCAGATCAAAGGTGGGGCGCGTGAGGCCTGGGGCAATGTGAAGGATGCCGGGGATGCTCTGGTGGACCGGGCGAGGGCGGCGAAGTTTGACGCGGAGGCCAAGTCGGCGAATGCCGAGGCGTTTGATCGCGAGCATGCGGTTGAGGTGGAGGAAAAGTAGAGTCTGCGTAGAGAAGGAAGAGCCCCGGTTTTTGGCCGGGTTCTCTGTGAGTAGGCTGGCGTGCGGCGGGGAGGCCGCGGGCTCTTTGCTGAGCGAGTTGGTGTTTGGGGTGGGGTGAATGATGTGGGCTAGGTGTAACTGTGCCGCTTGGGAGGGTCTGGACGCGCTTCGTGAGTAACGTGCCGAAGGGCGGCATCTGAAGCGAGTGATGCAGGGCCGGATCAAGCGGAAGCTGGGATTGCAGGCGGCGGAAGACCCGCGCGGCACGGGCGCAGGAGCAGGAGCCGTCCGTCTGTGCGCTGTGTGGGCGGCGGCTCGGGCTGCGCGTGGAGTGGCACCACCGTGTGCCGAAGAGCGAGGGGGGCAGTGAGACCGTGCCGGTGCACCCGATCTGCCACCGCGCGATTCATGCGCACGTGTCGAACCACGAGCTGGCTGGGGTGTATGCGGACCTGGACGTGCTGCGGACGCGGGCGGACATGCAACGTTTTCTGCGATGGATTGCCAACAAGCCGGCTGACTTTTACGCACCAACGCGGCGAAGGCTAGAGAGGTGACACACGGCGGCGGTAGCACCTGATCTGCGTTATCCGTTCGCGAGTCTTTTGGGTAACAAGATTACTGCGCCGTGAGGAGCAGGTAATACGGAATGATGGTCAGAGCTCGTCTGTCTCACATTCGCATCCGGGCGAGAGCGGGTTGTAGAATCCTGAGCTACTTAGGGGAACAGGTATGAACCTGGAGGAACGTCTTCACCGCATGGAGCGGGGCGTGCAGGCATGGAAGGCAGTATGTGTCGTTCAGACGGCGATTCTTGTGGTTGTCGTGTGTGCTCTGTTGCTAAGACCCTTACCGGGCGTCCTTGCAGGCGATGGAATCTTGCATGCGCGAGGGCTCGTGATCACGGATAACAACGGGCGGGCGCGAGTGGTAATGGGAGCACCACTGCCCGATACAAAAGAACGCCTCCGGAAGGACTCAGCGTATGCGGCTATGGTGTTTCTGGACGAACAGGGACATGACCGGATCAGCCTTGGTCAGGACTTCCCGCGCAGGTTCACGGCGTCGTTCCTTCCGATCGTCACCGGATCTCCTCTGGCTATGGCTTTTTCATCGATGACCCAAAGGGTAATGAGCGAGGAGGGTTCGGTTTCCTCGACATTGGGCGGGCAGTTATCGCGTTAGATCGTCCCGATGGTGACGCCTGGGGAGCGATAGTGGATGACAGCAACGGCTTCGCCGGCACGGCCTCTATATATGACCGCTCCGTGGGAGGCGGCGCAACGGGGATCTTTTCCGGCACTCAGGGAGGAAGAGCGTTTCTCGATCTCAAGGACGTGAAGGACCGACCTCGTGAGGAGTTCGAAATCGGGATAGACGGAAGACCGGCACTGCGCGTGCTGAGTGAAAATGGCGCCGTCGAGCAGGATCTGCTTAAGAGCTCGATCAAGTAGATTTTGACGTCTCTTGTTGATACCTCATTTAACTACGTTGCTGTGAGAGTCTGAGCGCACGCGTTGTCAGGATCGGAGTTCTCAAGAAGAAGGCCCCGGCGGGTGCCGGGGCCTTTGACGAAGCTGTGTGGCGGGTTAGGCCTGGGCTTCGGGGGTTTCTTCGGTGAGCTTGGTGGTGGCTACGGTCCAGTTGGGGTCGCCGACTTTGAAGCGGGCGAAGCGGCGGACAGAGATGTTTTCGCCGAGTTTGCCGACGGCCGTGGCGATGTGCTGGGCGATGGTCTGGGTCTGTTCCTTGATGAAGGGCTGGTCGAGCAGGCAGACCTCCTCGTAGAACTTGGACATCTTGCCTTCGACGATCTTTTCGACGACGGGCGCGGGCTTGCCGGTGGCGGCGGCCTGCGAGCGGTAGATGTCCTTTTCGCGGTCGAGGTCGGCGGGGGTGACATCTTCCTTGCGGACGTAGCGCGGGTCGGTGGCGGCGATGTGCATGGCGATGTCGCGCAGCAGGGTCTGGAAGTCGTCGGTGCGGGCGACGAAGTCGGACTCGCAGTTGAGCTCGAGCAGGACGCCGATCTTGCCGCCGGCGTGGATATAGGTGCCGACCGCGCCCTCGTTGGTGGAGCGAGAGGCTTTTTTGGCGGCGGAGGCCATGCCGCGTTTGCGGAGGACGACAAAGGCTTCTTCCATGTTGCCCTTGGTCTCCTGGAGTGCCTTGAGGCAGTCGCCCATGGGGGCGCCGGATTTTTCGCGGAGTTCTTTGACGAGCTTGGCGTCAATTTTGGTGGTTTCGGTGGCGGTGCTCATGAGGGTCAGTATCCTTCGTGCGGGGTGAATGGGTGGTGAAACGCGAAGAGCGTGGAGGGTGTCCACGCTCTTCGGAGGCTCCCGGCGGGGGAGCGTGTGGACTGGGGATGTGGTTTAGGCGCCGGACTCGGCCGAGACGGCCTCGGTCTCGGGGACGGTGGCGGCGGCGGGCGCCTTGCGGATGTTGCCACCGAGGGCGGACTCGAAGTCGACGTTTTCTTCTTCTTCGGGAGCGGCGGGTTCGGTGGCGGCGGCTTCGGCCGGAGCGACGGCGGTCTCGTCGGTACCTGCATCTTCGTCTTCGCCGAGGAAGTGTGACTCGACCGGGGTCTGCTGGACGTCGGCGTACTCCTGCGCGAAGGCCTTGTCGGAGACCATCTGGACGCCCTCGAAGGCGGAGTCGGCGATCTTGGTGGTGAAGAGGCGGATGGCGCGGAGGGCGTCATCGTTGCCGGGGATCACATAGTCGACGACGGTGGGGTCGCAGTTGGTGTCGACGACGGCGACGACCGGGATGCCGAGCTTGCGGGCCTCGGAGACGGCGATGGCTTCGTTGTTGGAGTCGACGACGAAGAGGGCGTCGGGGAGGCGGCGCATGTTCTTGATGCCGGAGAGGGAGGTCGAAAGGCTCTTGCGCTCGCGCTCGAGCTTGATGACTTCCTTTTTGGTGAGCAGCTCGTAGCGGCCGTCGACGGACATGTCGTCTAGCTCCTGGAGGCGCTTGACGGACTTCTGCACGGTGACCCAGTTGGTGAGCAGGCCGCCGAGCCAGCGGGAGTTGATGTAGGGCATGCCGGCACGCTGGGCTTCTTCGGCGACGGCATCCTGCGCCTGGCGCTTGGTGCCGACGAAGAGGATGAGCTTGCCCGAGGAGGTGAGATCGGTGACGAACTTGGACGCGTCCTTGAACATCTTGAGCGTCTTTTGGAGGTCGATGATGTAGATCCCGTTGCGCTCGCCGAAGATGTACTCCTTCATCTTGGGGTTCCAGCGCTTGGTCTGATGCCCAAAGTGGACGCCGGCTTCGAGCAGTTCTTTCATGGTGATATTGGCCACGTGTGACTCCTTTTGGATAAAGGCTGGCCGGCGGTGGCGCCGGGGCCCGGATTGATCCCTTCCGGTGGGCCGGGGTGGGGAGATTTGACAACGACAGCTTGAAGCGAGAGCGGCTAGAAGCAACGACAGCTAGGAACAGAAGCAGCTAAGGACGGCGACAACCCGGAGAGGAGGTTAGCGCTTGGAGAACTGGAAGCGGGCGCGGGCGCCTTTTTGGCCGTACTTCTTGCGCTCCTTGGCGCGGGAGTCGCGAGTGACGAGGCCTTCGGACTTGAGGGCTTTGCGGAGCTCGGGGTTGAACTCCATGAGGGCGCGGGCGATACCGAGTTTGACGGCGTCGGCCTGTCCCATGACGCCGCCGCCGCGGACGGTGGTGACGACGTCAAAGGTTTCCCCGATATCGGGGATGCTGAGGGAGCGCTTGGCTGCGGCACGCTGCTGCGGCGTGACGAAGTAGGTGTCGACGTCTTTCTTGTTGACGACGAAGTTGCCGCTGCCGGGGCGCAGAAAGACTCGCGCGATGCTGGATTTGCGACGACCGGTGCCGTAGTACTGGATGAGATCCGCCATGCTGCTCCTTGGGGCTGAGATGCGAAAGGGTGTGGGCTAGCTGGCGATTTCGGCCGGCTGAGGTTTCTGGGCCAGGTGGGGGTGGTCGGCACCCTTGTAGACCTTGAGTTTGGTGGCCATCTGCCGGCCGAGTTTGGACTTGGGGAGCATGCCCTTGACCGCTTCTTCGACGACCTTTTCGGGACGGCGCTCGATCAGGCGACGGAAGCTTTCCTCGCGCAGGCCGCCGGGGAAGCCGGTGTAGCGGCGGTAGACTTTTTGCTCGCTCTTGAGGCCGGTGAGGACGACCTTGTGCGCGTTGACGATGACGACGTGGTCGCCGGTGTCGATGTAGGGAGTGTAGAGCGGGTTCAGCTTGCCGGAGAGCAGATTGGCGGCGTGGGTGGCGAGGCGCCCGAGGGTTTTGCCGCTCGCGTCGAGAACGAACCACTTGCGCTGAAAGTCTTTGCCGCTGGGGATGGTGGTGGACATGCTGGAGAGCTCCGTGATCTCTGAATCGAAAGCTGAAGGCTACGTCTGGTCTGCCGGACCTTGGACCTTGCGGGCGAGGGGACGACAGAAGGCGCGCGGAAAGCCGGTGGAGCGAGGCTTAGGGAAGTGGGTGCTTTGGAGCGGTCTAATTGAGCTTCGGGGCTTCCGGAGACGGCTCGGGTGGATCCACGACGGAGTTCGAGTCCCGTGGCCGGTTCGGGACGAGGTACGTCCAGTCGACGCAAGGGCGCAGAACTGCGCGAGCTCCTATGCTAAAGACGGCGCAGACGGTGTGTCAAGGGTCCGGTTAGCGGGACGGGGCCGAAAGCTGGGCTCGTGTGGGATGATCGGGGTCGGAGTGTTCGGGGAGGTGCGGAGGAGATGAGCGACATTTCCGGGGAGAATCTGCCGGGTCGAGGGGTGGAGCGTGGGTTGTCTGCGGTGTTCCTGGGGCTTGTGGCGCTGTGGATGGGCGTCCTTCTGCTGGTGCCGGACCGGACATTTGCCGACGACAGCTATTTCTACCTGATGGTGGCGTGGCACACGGCACACGGGATGGGCAGCACGTTTAACGGGCTGATGCCGACCAACGGCTATCACCCGCTGTGGATGCTGCTGTGCACGCTGGTCTACAAGGTGATTCCGGGCCGGGCGGAGGCGGTGCATGGGATAGCGGCGCTGATTGCGCTGCTCGATGCGGTGATGCTGGTGATGGTGGCGAGGGTGCTGCGGCGGGTCGGCGAGCATATGTGGCCGGTGGCGTTTGCGTTGCTGGTGCCGTTTTGTTTTGGATCGCAGCTGGGAACTGAGGGGGCGCTGAGCGGGATGTCTCTGGCGCTGCTGATGATGACGACATGGAGGTTTGCTGGAAGTGGGCCGACGGCGACCAATGCGGCCATGTTTTCCAGCGTGGTGGCGTTGGCGGTGCTGAGCCGGCTGGACAACATCTTTATCGTCGGGCTGGTGTGGTTGGCGGTGTGGTCTCTGCCCGGAGCGGAAGCGCGGGAGAGGCGGAGGCTGCAGGTGCTGTGGGGTGCGATTCCGACGGTGCTGTGGGCGGGGTACGTGGGGTCAAACTGGGTACTGTTCCACACGATCGAGCCGATCAGCGGCAGGCTGAAGAGCACGGGGCGGGCGGACCATGTGCTAGGGGCGAACCTGCCGCATACGGCCCTGATCGCGCTGGCGATTCTTGTTCCGAGTTTTGTGGTAGTGGCGCTGCGACGACGAGATCTGTTCTTCCGGGTAGTGGAGGCGCCGTTTGCCCTGGGGGTGTTGTGCCATGCGCTTTACATCGTCTTTCTGATGTCGAGCGAGACGCGGTGGACGTGGTACTACACCAGCTGGATGCTGCTGGGGGCAGTGCTGCTGGCGCGTGCCTGCGCGATTTTGCTGGAGGGGCGGCGCGCGATGGCAGTGGCGGCCTGCTGGCTGGCGGCGCTGGTGGTGGCGGTGAGTTGGTGGCGGGTGAGCTACGGGAAGTTCTGGCGCGGACCGGAGACGCGGCCGCCGGCGAGCTTCAACGCGGAGCTTTACGGCAGAGAGGGAATTCGTCGGGCGATCGCGTATGACGAGCCGGGTGTGTATGCGTACTACTCGGATATCGCGATCGTGCCGGTGGACGGGTTGATGGGAGATCTGGCGTTTCAAGACGAGCTGGCAACCAAGGGGGTGCAGGAGTTTGTCCGGCGCGAGGGGATCCAGGCGTGGATTGGGCCGTACTCGCCGGTCGACCGGGACAACAAGCAGGAGCTCTGCGACAAGGTCTTTCTTTCGTCGGAGCGGTTCCACTGTGAGGCGGTGGGCGACGGGAGATACCAGCTGACGGGGGTGGACGTGTATGCGAGGCTGCCGCCGAAGCTGGCGGGGACGCTGGCGTTGGTGCCGCGGGAGCAGATCTATGCGTTGCCGGGAGCGATCACGGTGTGGCGGCTGGGACGGCAGTGAGGCTGGGGCCGGCGGCCCCCTTCAGTGTTGGAGCTGAGTGACGCTGGGTTGCTGGCCGGCGCGGGTGCGCAGGCGGCGAGGGATGGGGCGGTGGCGGCGCGGGTTTGGAGTGTGCTGACCGGGGGCGTCCAGGCGGTAGAGGATGAGTAGGTTTCGTTCCGGGTCGTCGTAGGCGGGGAAGCTGGCGACGCGGTGCAGGCGGAAGTGTGGGCTGATGGCGTCCATCTTGTCGTCCTCGACGTGGTTCCAGGCGGCGTACCAGCCGGGTTGGTACTGGGTGACGCGGTCTTCGATCTCCAGCGTGCCGAAGTCGTCGCAGATGGAGGGGATGCCGGTCATGAGTGAGATGTCAGAGCCGGAGATGGAGAGGAGGAGGTGATTTTGGGCGGGATCGCGCCTGATGATCGCGGCGATGGATTGGGCGGCGTTGAGAAAGGTCCAGGTGGGATGACGGACGAAACTGAGCGTGAGGGCGGCCTGCTGGGCGGCGATGCCGAGGAGAGCGAGAGCGCCGAGGCGGGCGAGCCAGAGGCTGCGGGACGGACTGTGGAGGCCGAGAGCCCCGAGGGCGAGCGGCGGCAAGATGAGGAGCGGGATGGCGAGAACGAGATAGTAGCGCGGCTGGAGATTGTCGTGGTAGGCGAGGAAGGCGGCGTAGCCGAGGACCCAAACGAGCAGGGCGGGGAGGAGTGGATCTCGGCGGAGGCGGGGCAGGGCGAGGGCAAGGAGGGTGGCAAGGAGGGCGGCGAAGGCGGAGGCTGTTCCCATCCAGGTGATGTCGTGGAGGGTGCTGGTGAGGACGGCGCGGGCGGTGGCGCGGGTGATGCCGGTGTAGGCGTTGGCGCTGAAGAG
This sequence comes from Acidobacteriaceae bacterium, assembly GCA_965218895.1. Taxonomy (GTDB): domain Bacteria; phylum Acidobacteriota; class Terriglobia; order Terriglobales; family Acidobacteriaceae; genus Edaphobacter. The sequence continues at coordinate 50,348 of CBDCMI010000016.1, forward strand.
ATAGCGGTAATCGGCGAGGAGGTGCGGCCGGACGAGAAGGCCGAAGTAGAGGCCCCATAGGATGGCGGCGGTGGCGAGGGCGAGGGCGGCGGGAGCGAGGGTGCGGCGGAGACTCCAGCCGGAGGCAGCCCAGAGGGCGACCAGGATGGCTGGAGCGAGGAAGAGGGCGGTGGTCTTGGTGAGGACCATCAGGACGAGAAGGAGCCCGAGCAGGACGACGCGGGACGGCGAGGGGGAGGCGCCGAGGCGGATGGCTAGGCGGAGGGCGCAAAGGCCGAGGAGGATGAGCAGAGGCTCCAGGATGGCCATGCGGGAGAAGGCGAAGCAGAAGGCGCTGGAGGCGAGGACGAGGAGTGTGAGGAGGGCGGCGAGTCGGGGTACAGGGTTGCGGGGTCGGTCGGGTGAAGAGGGTGGGGCGAGGCGGCGGAGGGAGTCTTGGACGAGGCCGGCGGCGGTGAGGCAGATGAGGACGAAGACGGAGACCGAGAGGGCGCGGGCGGAGGTGACGCCGACGCCGGTGAGGCGGAAGAGCACGGCTTCAAGCGCGGGCCAGACAGGGAGAGCAACGGCGGGGTTGAAGTCACCGGGGACGCGCCAGTGACCGAGCGTGAGAAGACGAATGGCAGCATCGCCGTACCAGCCTTCGTCGGTGTATTTGGCCCAGTCCATCCACGGCGTGTGGAGGGGGAAGTCGGCGGCGAGGTGGAGGTAGTGAATCCCGAGCAGGGCGATGGAGGCGAGGGCGAGGGCGGCCTGGAGGAGGGTGACGAGGAAGCGAGAGCGGGAAGGGTGAATCAAAGGCAGCTAACCTCCGGCGGCTTACTCGTAGGCGAGGGCGTCGATGGGGTCTTTACGGGCGGCCTTGAGGGCTGGATAGAGTGCGCCGAGGATAGCTCCGGAGAAGGCGATGAGGACGGCGGAGAGGATCCAGTGGGGGGTGACGGCGAAGTCGAGCGTGGGGGACTTGACGTGGAAGATGGCGCGCATGCCGAGGGTGACGGCAACGCCAAGGACGATGCCGGCGAGGGCGAGGAGTGCGGTTTCACGAAGGACGACGGAGACGATGTTGAGTTGGGAGGCGCCCAGGGATTTGAGGATGCCGATCTCGCGCGTGCGCTCCATGACGGCGGTGTACATGGACTGAAAGATGACCAGGAAGCCGATGATGATGGCGATGCCGATGACAATGCGGAGGGCGATGTTGAAGCCGGGGAGCTTATCCGGCGTCATCAGGCTCATCCACTCCTGGATGGTCTGGACGGTGTACTGCTGCATGCCGGGGGTGCGGAGGATCTCGTCGGTGACGACGGAGTCATTCTTTTCGTCGTCGACTTTGAGGTAAAAGGAGCTGGCGCGCCCGGGGTTGTTGGTGATGTCATCCATGGTGTTGATGGGGATGAACTTGCGGCCGCCGTGACCGTTCTGGACGATGCCCGCGATGCGGAAGGGGTGATTCATGATGGAGATGGTTTCGCCGACGTGATGGCCCTCGCCTGAGGCGGCGAAGATGTCGTCGACGATGGCGTCGTTGGGGCCCTGAAAGGGGCCGCCGGCGAGGAAGACGAAGGGTTTGAGGGCGTTGAAGGATTTGAAGTCGATGCCGTAGATATTCTCGACGCGTTTGCCCATGGTGAACTGGACGTTGACCGGGGAGGCGACGGTGACGTGGGGAAGGGTCGCGAGGACATCGGCGACCTTGATGGGAGCGGCGGCGGGGCTCATGGCGGCGAAGTTGGTGGCGGAGGAGGGCCGAACGAAGAGATCGAGGCCGATGCCGGAGGTGCGCTCCTTGGATCCGTTGAGCATGCCGAGCATGATGGCGGCGATGGAGAGGATCATGACGACCTCAATGGCGACGGCGACGGCGCTGATGAGTGAGCGGAGCGGGCGATGAACGAGATTGCCGAGGACCAGGCGATTCATGTGCCTTCAGTGTATCGGGGATGTGGGGTCTCCTGCGGCGGAAGGGGGCGTTGGCGTACGTGAACCACGAGAGGCTTGGGGTTGGAATGGTGGAGCGATCTGCCGGGACCGACAAGCAGCTGGCCGATGATGGGCATGAGATAGCCAGTGGTGACCGCGGCGAAGGCGATGGCAAAGCTGATGTAGACGGAGGCGTAGATGATACCGGCGAGGTAGGCCTCTGGGGCGATGTGGGCGAAGTAGACCAGGACTAGAAGGCCCCAGGGGGAGCGGCGGACATCGCCGCAAAGCGAGTCGAAGATGAGCAGGGCGATGATCCAGATGAGAGGCGCGACGAAGATGAGGCCGATCCAGCCGCCGAGGTGATAGGCCTCCCCGAGAGGCGAGAAGGAGATACCGGTAGTGAAGTCATCTTCGGGAATATGGACCCCGGCCTCGTGGGCGTACACGTTGCCCCAAAGGACTTTGGGCTTGTTCGGCCAGAAGACATGGGGCACGAGCGATTCGACGTCTTCGGCGAGAGGAAAGTAGCCGATGGTTCCGCGGTTGATGGTGACATCGATGAGCTGGTCATCGACTGAGATCATCTCGAAGCGGTCAAGGACGCCTTCGGGATGGTCGTAGTAGTCGCCCACGGAGCTTTCGGCGGCGCTCTGTTTGGAGTTGGCCTCGTATTGCTGACGAACCTGACCGAGGTTGGACAGGAGCCGCTCGGCGACGACGAGGTTTTCTGAGAGGGTTGGAGCGGTGTAGACGCGGCCGTACTGCGAGTAGGGCACCATGAAGTATGTGATGAAGCCGACCAGGAGGCCGCCAATGATGATCTGGTTGCGCCGTAGGCGGATGTTGGCGCTTGCTGCGGCGACGCCCCAGCAGGCGAGGGGACCGAAGAAGCCTTCCTTGGAGTAGCTGAGGAGGCCGTTGACGATAAAGAGGGTCAGGCCTCCCGCGAGGACGACCGCGTCCACGCTTCGGCGGCCGCCGCTGCGGCGCAAGGAGGCGATGACGCCCAGGATGATGCTGAGCTCGGTGAAGCGATTGATCTGGAAGAGGGCACTGAGCACAGATCCCGAGGCGCGGGTCAGCAGGTGTGTTGCGAGGGTCAGAACGATGCCGATCGCCAGGCAGCCGACGGCGGCCTGGTACATATTGCGGTCGGTCACAAAGGATTCGAGAAGAGGGCGGCTGCGGGAGAGCTTTCGGACGACCAGCACACTGAGCGTCATGCTGCAGATCCCGACGAGGTAGACCGTGATAGTGACGTGGGGGCGAAGGAGGTGCGAGTCGGCGGGCTCGCCGAGGACGGCTTTGGTACAAAGGCCGACGAGGAGAGCAAGGGTCGAGAAGAAGAACAGATAGCCGCCGGAGGGTCGGGTGAGGCCGCCGGCGATGTTGAAGCCAAAGGTTGCAACCAGGACGAAGAGGAAGCTACACGCACTGAAATAAAGGCTCGTGTGCTCCAGTTGCTGGAGGAGAAAGAGCGCGCTGGCGAAGAGGAAGGCGTGGGAAAGGCGAATCCGCTCTGGGAGAAAGATACGCATGATGGCTACTCGACGACCGAGAGAGTAAACGCCGGCAGCGGCGCGGCTTGGGGCGGGTTGTGCAACGGAAGATGGGAGAGAAGACGGCGGCGAAGGCGAAACGAGGGGCGCTCGACGAGGAAAAAGGAGAGCTCGGCCTGCAGCGTATGGAGACCCGTGACCATGAGGATGGAGACGGCGCGCAGGCCATCGAGGCTGGGGATGCGACGAAAGGTTGCGGCGCGCTCGGCGCTGGGAGCGTAGGCCGGCTTGGCCGAGAGCACCATGAACCTGGATTGTAACCGGGGAGGCTTTTGACGGAGGGGTACGCCGGGGCTATGCTGCGGGGTACCAACGGGGCATCTCCGAGTCCACGGGGAGCGCCGGACGGCGGTGCCGATGGAAGCGTTTTGGGACGAGTTGCGGAGTAAACGGCTGGGCCGGTCGCTTTCGCTGGAGGCGATCGGGGCGCGGAGCAAGATAGCCGAGCGGCATCTGGTGGCGCTCGAGGAGGGCCGTCTGCGGGACCTGCCGGGCGGAATCGTTCGCAAGGGTATTCTGCGCGGATACCTCCAGGCGGTCGGGCTGTCTCCCGAACCCTGGATGACGCGCTTCGAGGCGTGTCTCGAGGAGCTTCCGGTCAGCGACGGGGCGGAGGGCTTGGCGGCGTTCGCCGAGGGGGTGTGGCGGAGCCGGCCGGCTGCGACACGGCGCTCACATGCGCTGCGGTGGCCGGGGCTGGTGGCCATCCTGCTGGTGCTGGTGTTGTTCACGTGGTGTGTCTGGCAGTATGCGTTGCGCGGCCGCATCGTCATATCGACCGGCGATGGGGTCATGCTGCGGTCGGCGCAATCGGGTGCGAGCCGGAAGAGCTAGGGCGTAGGCACCGCTCGCTGCGCGTGCTGACCTTTGACCTGACCGCCGGCGCCGTTCGCCGCAGCCAGCTTTGCCCGCTTCACGCGGCGCTGCGTACAATAGCTAGGTTACAGAGGCAATAACCGCGGCACCTATCTGGCTGCGACTTTGGAGGAAGTTCTTTGGCGACACGCGACCGTTTTCTGTTTACCAGTGAGTCTGTAACCGAGGGCCACCCGGACAAGATCTGCGATCAGATCTCGGACGCCATCCTGGATGCCTGTCTGTCGGAGGACCCGATGAGCCGGGTGGCATGCGAGACGCTGACCTGCACCGGGCTGGTGGTGATCGCGGGCGAGATCTCGACCAAGGCGTATGTGGATTTTCAGGGGCTGGTGCGGTCTGTTGTGGCCGATATCGGCTATACGCACTCGGATTATGGCTTTGACTCGAATACGTGCGCGGTGATCTCGACGATCAACAAGCAGTCCCCGGACATCGCGCAGGGTGTGGACACGGGAGGCGCGGGCGATCAGGGCATGATGTTTGGTTATGCCACCAACGAGACCCCGCAGATGATGCCGTTGCCAATCTCGCTGGCGCACCGCTTGACCGAAAAGCTTTCGGAGGTTCGGCGGTCGGGCCTGATGCCTTACCTGCGACCGGACGGCAAGAGCCAGGTGACGGTGGAGTACGCGGAGGTTGGCAAGCCGACACGCGTGGATGCGGTGGTGATCTCCACCCAGCATGATGAAGGCGTCTCCAATGACCAACTGCGGGCGGACATCCTAAAGAATGTAATTCAGGCAGTGATTCCCGAGGAGTTGCTGGACGCGGACACGAAGTACCACATTAACCCGACAGGGCGCTTCGTGATTGGCGGGCCTATGGGCGATTCGGGTCTGACCGGCCGCAAGATCATCGTGGACACCTATGGGGGCATGGGCCGGCATGGCGGCGGCGCGTTCTCTGGTAAGGATTCGACCAAAGTCGATCGCTCTGCGGCGTATATGGCGCGGTACATCGCGAAGAACATCGTGGCCTCGGGGCTGGCCGATCGGTGCGAGGTGCAGCTGGCCTATGCCATCGGCGTCGCCGAGCCGGTCTCGGTGCTGGTCGATACGTTTGGGACGGGAAAGATCGAGCCCAAGCAGCTGGAGGACCTGGTGCGGGCGAACTTTTCGCTGACGCCGAAGGGGATCATCGAGACCCTGGAGCTGCGTCGTCCCATCTTCCGGCAGACCGCGGCGCACGGGCACTTTGGCCGCGAGGGCAAGGATTTCACCTGGGAGCGCACGGACAAGGCGGATGCCTTGAAGAGCGGTGCGGCCAAGGGCGAGGCGGTCGCGGCGCGATAGCCCGGGAGCTCGGGATGCAGGCCGGTGCGTTGCGCATCGGCCTGCTTTTTTCTTCGGACCTGGTTTGCATTTGCCGACTGGTGACGCAACCGCGGCACATGCGAGGGCATCCGACCGCGAATTCATCTGTACAGAAAGTGGAAGCAAAAGATCGCTGGGGGTTCGCGCATGCGGCTGTTTTCCGAGTTCGATATTCAGTTCGATCTGCCATCACCAACGGCCATGGTGGCGCTGCTGCATCTGCACCCCTCGTTGAGCGAGGATTTGATAGAGCCCGAGGTGCTGCGCGTGGAGCATGTGGACGCAAGCAGCACAACAACGATCGATCCGGCGCTCTACCTGGATACCTTCGGCAATCGGTGTGCGCGTTTTCTAGCTCCGGCGGGAGCCATTCGGCTGAGCGGCAACAGCCTGGTCGAGGTTGCGGCGCAGCCCGACCCGATTCTCGCCGATCTGGGACAGGCGGCCGTGGAGGATCTGCCGGCGGAGACGCTGCAGTTTTTGCTCGCCAGCCGCTACTGCCAGGTCGATCAGATGATTGCGATCGCGAGTGATCTGTTTAGCTGGACGGCGCCGGGCTGGCCGCGGGCGGCCGCCATACGCGATTGGGTGCACGACCATGTGGCGTTCAACTACAAGGCGGCGCGCCCGACCAAGACCGCGCTTGATGTGTATACGGAGCGGGTCGGAGTGTGCCGGGATTTTCAGCATTTGGCGATCACGCTTTCGCGGGCGATGAACATCCCGGCGCGGTACGCGACCGGGTACCTGGGTGACATCCGGCATCCGTTTGGGGGCCCGGGCGACTTCAGCGCCTGGTACGAGGTGTATCTCGGGGGCGCGTGGCGGACCATGGACGCGCGCCACAATACGCCGCGGTATGGGCGGCTCCTGATGGCAACGGGTCGAGATGCGACAGATGTGGCTATCACGACCAGCTTTGGAGTCGCGAACCTGACACACTTCTTTGTGGAGTCGAACGAGGTGGACCAGCATGGTGCCAAGGTTCCGCTGCCGGAGCGGATGAGTGCGGCAGGGCCGGGCGGCGCGGCGCCACCCGTCATCCGGGAACGGACAGAGCCCGCGACGAGCTAAGCGAGCATGGAAGGATGTTGACAGACCTCGTCGCGAAGAGGAGCATGGCGTTGTTTCGATCGGCTTCATTGGAGGCTGTATGCGAGTCACCCCTGTTCTCTTGTCTGCGGTCTGCCTCTTGGCTACCTGCGTTGCGGGTGCGGAGACCTACGATACGATCACCTATTCCTTTGCCGCCGTCTCGTTTCAGACGCCGGGAGGCATCCCCGGGAATCTGGATACGGTTGGATCGATCCAGGAGACGGTGACTGTTCTGGCGTCGCCGGTCGTCATTCCGGCGCCGTTCGTCCCTGATCCCTCGAGCTTCTGGATCAATCCGACCTATAGTGGACCGCCGGGCTCCTATCCGCCGCCGGGGGATAAGGAGTACTTCTTTGGCCCAACGAACGAGGGTTTTGTCTTCGCGGACAACGTGGAATACCCGAGGGCCTATTTCCACTTCAAGACGCAAGGGCCACTGTTCACGGGGCCGGTGAGTTCGCCAACCTTTGTTCCGGGGGTCTACGCGGCCCAGTACTCGGTTCCGGTTTTTGGGTACGGGTTCGATCCCGGAACGATCACGATCGCGGCGGTGGGAGGGCCGGTCTCCGCGGCTCCTGAGTCGCCGACACTGGGGCTGGAACTCGCGGGTTTGGCGACGTTTCTCGCGTGGGCGGGGTGGCGGCGGTATGCCCGACCCAGTGGGGGTACATCGATAGTGGGGTGGGGGCGCGGGGGCTCTAGGTAGACTGGGTGCAGCGATGTTGTGAGCACGACGGCCCCCATCTCGACCGAGCACTCCGCCAGGAGTGCGCCGGTGCGCAAGCCACCGTTGCCCGCCTTGAGCGGCGTCCGGACGCTGCTGGCGATCAGCATCATGCTGTTTCACTTCACGCCGCCCCACCTGGACTGGTTGCGGCCGCTGCTGGACAACAGTTTCATCTTCGTGGGTTGCTTTTTTCTGATCTCGGGCTTCATTCTGACCTACAACTACGGCGACCGGGCGGAGACGCTGAACAAGCGGCAGTTCTGGTTGGCGCGGTTTGCGCGGCTCTACCCGACCTACGCCCTGGTGCTGCTGGTGAGCCTGCCGATGCTCGCGGCGGAGTGGCATGCGCGATCCCACACGGAGTTCTGGGAAGGGCTGGTTTTGACGCCGCTGCTGCTGCAGGGGTGGAGCCCCTCGCTTGCGACCTTTTGGAATACAGTGGCATGGACGCTGAGCGCGGACGTGCTGCTGTATTTTGCGTTTCCTTATCTGCTCTTGCTGTGGGTGCGCCGGGGGGGATGGCTGGACCGGCCGTGGCGGGTGGTGGTGGTGATTGCGGTGATCTGGGCCGTGGGCATCTCGCCGCACGTGCTGTACTTTCTGCTCAATCCGGACCATCTGCCGGGGCCGGCGGATCGGTTTACAGGGACCTACTGGATGCGGGTCTTGAAGTACACGCCGCCGGTCTACCTGTGCACCTTTCTGGCGGGTCTGGCGCTGGCGAAGCTGCATGGGATGCTGCGGCTGAGCGAGCGGCAGCGGCTGCTGGCGAGCGCCTCTGCGCTGGTGGCGCTGGTGCTGTTTTTTTATGAGGCGGCACCCCATATTCCGTACGTGATCGTGCATGGGGCACTGCTGTTGCCGCTGTTCTGCCTGCTCATTCTGGGGCTGAGCGGTCCGAACCCCATTGCGAGTGTGTTTGCGTTGCGGCCGCTGGTTGTGCTGGGCGAGGCCACCTTTGCGCTGTACCTGCTCCACTTCAACGTGTTTGAGATGATTCATGACTTCCACCTGCCGGAACGGCTGCATGTGACGGCGCTGGACCCATGGATCTCCTACGCTGCCATTATTGCGATGGCGTACGCGACGGTGCGGTGGGTGGAGAAGCCAGCGCGCGGATGGATCCTGGGGTCGCGACGGGCAAAGGCGGAGCCGGCGCTGAGGCCTTCGCCGCTGCCGTAGGTGTATCCTCCCCCCCCCCCGTACTTGTTGCGCAAACTCTTCACAAAAAGGGTCTTAGGTCTGGACCCGAGGGGACTGGTCTGCTGCGCCTGAGAGATCAGCGATGGCGGCAAGCGGGCCGCGGGTCGGTCGCGCAGGTGACGGCAGATGCAGATTCTCTTCGGGAGTGACAACCAGAAGGGCCAGGGGCGGGAGCAGGCGGCTGAGGATAGGGTAGCTGGTGGGGCGTGGGCGATGCGCCATGAGATGTGGCAACGGCCTCCTTGTCCTGGAGGCCGTTGGGTCAAAGCACGAGAGGCGGGGGAGTTGAGGAGCCCCTAGCGGTTCACGACCTGAGTGGCGTGGGCGCCATTGGCGACGGCGGTCACGCAGCTCGGCAGGGCGGAGGCGCGGAAGGGGGTGTTTTGCACGTTTTTGAGGGTGCCGTTGTTGGGGCTGAGCTGCAGGGCGGAGATCGTCTGGTCGTTGAAGTTGGAGACGTAGACGTAGATGCCGAGGGCGGGCTCGATGGTGACGCAGGTGGGGTTGGTCTGGGTCTGGCCGATGCCGCCGTTGGCGGCGACAGGGTTGCCGGTGGCCTGGTCGATGACGTAGGCGGAGAGCGAGGACGCGTTGAGATTGGTGACGTAGGCGTATTTAGCGCGGGGATCGATGGCGATGCTGGAAGGGTAGGAGCCGGTGGAGAAGGGCCCGTTGACCATGGCGATGGGCAGGCCGGAGCCGGGGATGCCGTAGCCGATGAGCTGGTTGGAGGTGCCGTCGGTGACGTAGAGGAAGCGGGCGGTTGGGTCGGCGGCGAGGGCGGTGGGCGTGACGCCGGCGGCGGTTCCGACGATCGTGGGGTCGGCCGGGCTGGTGACGGCGCTGGAGGTGCCGGGGACCAGGGTGAGGACGGCGCTGCCGGTGGCGTGGGAGAAGGTGAGGACGGAGCCGACCGTGGAGGTCTCACGGTCTACCACGTAGACGAAGTTGCCGGTGGCACCGGTGCGGTACTGTGTGGCAGTGAGGGCGACGGGGGCGTTGCCGACGTTGACCGAGGTGACCCCGCCGAGGGAGCCGTCGGAGTTGATGGGGAAGATGGAGATGTCGCCGGGGCCGGGGAGAGCGGTGGTGAAGCCGGGCCGGTAGGTGTCCGCGACGTAGAGATAGGAGCCGGTGGGATCGACGGACGCGGAGACGGGGAAGGAGCCGTGGGTGTTATACGTGTGTTGCGGGTAGAGCTTGCCATCGGTGCCGACGGCGAACTCGACGACGTTGCTGTCATCGCGATTGACGACGTAGATGAACTTGCCGGAGGGGGCGGAGGTGAGGGTGACGGGGTTGCGGCCGCCGGAGGGAGTGGGGGAGTTGGCGAGCTGGGTGAGGGCGCCGGACTGGTAGTCGACCTGGTAGCCGTCGACCAGGCCTGTGGTGGTGGTGGTGGAGGCGGTGGCGTAGACGAAGGCGACGGTGTAGTCGCGGGAGCAGGCGGTGGTGCCGAGGCCGAGGCCTGCGGAGAGAGCGGTTGCCAGGGCGCCGTGCCCGATACGATTCCAGTTCATCTGTGTTCCTTGCCTACCCTCTCGGGTGTTCTTGCCTACCCTTTCGGGAGAGACCGCGGTGTTGTTGGTGACGGCTTGGGCGCAGCCGAGGCTGGCGCGGGATGGGAGGGACGCGGGCCTAGTTAGTCGATCCGCTGATGGCGAGGCAGCTGGCGTGGGTGACGGCGGAGAAGGTGGAGCCGCGGCGCAGATCGTTCAGCTGCCCGGTCTGCGAGTTGATTCCTTTGCCGACGACATTGCCGCTTACACTGTTGGAGATGTAGAGGTACTGGTTGGTGGGGTCTTCGGCGATGCAGGTTGGTCCGGCGCCGGTGGGGTAGGGATTGTTGGCGTCTTTGACCACGGTGAGCTTGCCGGTGCTGTCTGTGGTGAAGAGCGTGACCGAGCTGTTTTGCTGCTGGGAGCTGGAGTTGCTCTGGTTGAGGACGTAGAGGAACTTGCCGGTCGTATCGAGCTGAGCCCAGACGGGGTTCTGCGCCAAGGGGCTGTTCGCGAAGGGGCTGGAGGAGACGGCATTGAGCGAGCAGTTGGTGCCGACGGTGTAGGCGAAGACCTGGCCGGGTGTGGTGGCGGTCATGTCCGCGTTCTGCGGCCCGATGTCGGTGGCGTAGATGTTGCTCCCGCTGCTGCCTGTGCCGGTTCCGTTGCCGCCGCCGGTGTTGATGGAGGAGAGGTTGGAGGCGCCGGTCTGAATCTGGGTGTTGGTGGCCTGGACGAGCTGGCCGTTCGAGATCTGGTAGGGGAAGATCGACGTGGGGTGCAGGTCGGTGGCCTGGTTCTTATCGAGGACGTAGAGGCAACCGGCGGCGGTCAGCTTGGTCATGGTAGGGCCGGGGCCGACGGGGAAGTAGTTGAGGTTCTGGTCGTTCTGGTCCTTGATCTGGGCGTTGGTGAGGAGCGAGAGGCGGCCGGTGTTGGGGTCGATCTGGAAGGCGGTGATGTCGCCGAGGCGGGCGGCGTTATAGGTGGTGCCGGCGGGCGCCAGCCGATCGAGGACGTAGAGGAAGGAGCCTGAGGAGTCCAGGGACGCCCAGATGGGGGAGTTGCCCTGGGTCTGGAAGGCGTTTTGGAAGGTGAGCCGGCCGTCGCCGCCGACGCTGAACTCCGCGACGTTGCCGTCGCCGTTGCTCACAACGGTGCCGTCGGGGTTGGTCGTGGTGGTTCCGGTGTTGACGACGTAGACGTAGCGGCCGCCGGGCCGGACGAGGATGTTGGCCGGGTTAGACCCCTGGGAGGTATAGGGCGAGAGCGGTGCCGTGGTGAGATTGCCGGTGTAGTCGTCGATCTTGAAACCAACGATCTGGCTGGCTCCTGCCCCGGTTCCGCTGGAGGTGGAGACTGTGCCGGCGACCCACATGTACCCGATGGTGCCACCGCCGCAGGCGGTCATACCCAGCCCCAAGGCGACGGCGGCTGCAAGGGCCATCGAGAGACGGCCGATTCCTCTGAACTTCATCTTGCTTTCCTAACCTTGCTTCGCGGATTCAACGTCGGGGTGACGCTGTGTAGACGTCTGAAACCCGGGACTGTTGCTTCGGCTTATTGTAAGAGGCCGCGGAGGTTTGCGCCAATCCTCCGCGGGCGTTGGTGGGGGGAGCCGGTGCGCGGCAGGGCTCCCAAGGCTGAGGAGAGCGGCTACCAGGTGCGGCAGACGTCCGCCGGTCGCATGGGGTCGCCGACCTTGCAGCCGAAGGCCTTGCCGAACTCCTCGAAGTTCTGGACGGTGCCGTTGGCGCGCCACTCCCCAGTGGAGTGTGGGTCGGTCTTGGCCTGGACGCGGGCGGATTGCTCGGTCTGGTTGCTGCACCAGACCTGAGCGAAGGAGATGAAGAAGCGCTGGGCGGGGGTGAAACCGTCTTTTTTGCCGTCGACAAAGCCTGGGCCGTCGTTGCCATCCTGCTTAAGGGTGGCCTCGAGTGCCTGGAAGGCGATGCGGAGGCCGCCGTTGTCGGCGGTGTTTTCGCCGAGGGTGAGATGGCCGTTGAGGTTTTGGCCGGGCGCGACCTGGAACTTGTCGTACTCCTTGGCGGTGCACTCGGTGCGTTCTTTGAAGGCTTTGAGGTCCCCGGGTGTCCACCAGGTGCGGACGTTGCCGTTGAGGTCGTATTTGGCGCCCTGGTCGTCGAAGCCGTGGGTCATCTCGTGGCCGATGACGACGCCGATGCCGCCGAAGTTGACAGCGGGATCCTCGTGGTTGTCGAAGAAGGGTGGCTGGAGGATGCCGGCGGGGAAGTTGATGTTGTTCTGCGGCGGCATGTAGTAGGCGTTGACGGTGGGCGGGGTCATGACCCACTCCTGCTTATCGACAGGTTTGCCGAACTTGGCGAGATCGCGTTTGGACTCAAAGAGATCGGCCCGCTCCTGGTTGCCGAGCGGGTCGTCGCGCTTGACGGTGAGGGTGGAGTAGTCGCGCCAGTGCTCGGGGTAGCCGATCTTATCCTGGATGGCTTTGAGCTTGAGTTCGGCCTGCTGCTTGGTGGGTGCGCTCATCCAGGGCAGCTGCTGGATGTCAGCGGCCATGGCGGTCTCGAGCGCGTGGACGAGGTGCTCCATGTTGTCTTTGGCGCTGGGCGGAAAGTACTGGCGAACCCACTCCTGGCCGACGGCCTCGCCGAGAGCGACGTCTGTGGAGCGGGTGCAGCGCTTCCAGCGTGCCGGGAGCTCCTGCTGGCCGTTCAGGGTTTTGCCGAAGAACTGGAAGTTTTCGTTGACGAACTTATCCGAGAGGAACGGTGCGGCATCGTGAAGGGCGTGCCAGCGAAGGTAGTTCTTGATGGCCGGGAGCTGCTCGGTGGTGAGGACCTGCTGCACGGCTTTGACGTAGCCTGGGGAGCTGACGTTGAGGGTTTTGGCCTCGGGAAGACCGATGCCGTCGAGAAAGGTCGACCAGTTATAGGAGGGGCTGAGCGTGTCGAGCTCGGCGACGGTCATGATGTGGTAGCGGTTGGCGGGGTCGCGACGTTCGACGCGCGACATGGAGCCGTGGGCGAGGGCGGTTTCAATGCGGAGGACGTCGTCGGCCGCGGTCTTGGCTTGCTCCGGCGAGTCGCCGAGCAGGCTAAACATGGTCACGACGTGGGCGTGGTATTGGTCGCGGAGGGTCTTGCTCCGGTCGTCGGTGTTGAGGTAGTAATCGCGGTCGGGCAGCGTAAGCCCGCCCTGCCCGGTCTCGGCGATCTGCTTGGATGAGTCTTTCTGATCCTGGTTGATGCCGATGCCGAAGAAGCCGAGGCCACCGAGGTCCTGGAAGGTCTTGACCTCGAAGGGGGCGAGGTCCTTGGCGCTGGAGATTCCGGCGATCATGGTGAGCGCGGGCTGGAGGGGCTTGGCGCCGAGCTGGTTGGCGAGCGACTCGTTCATGCAGGCGGCGAAGAAGTCGCCGTACTTCCGCTGGAGCGGGGATTTAGGGGCGTCGGCTGCCTGCTTGAGGTCGGTGTAGAGGAGATAGCGGTTGCGCTCGGCGAGTTCGTTGAAGCGTCCCCAGCGCGCCTGATCGGGCGGAATGGGGTTGTTCTTGATCCAGTTGCCACAAGAGTACTGGTAGAAGTTGTCGCAGGGATTGGCTGTCTTATCGATCGCCGAAAGGTCGAAGGAGACGGGAGCCTTGGGTTCGGTGGACGGGCCGGCGGTGGTGTCAATGGGCGCGAGCGTCTGGGCCGAGGCGACGGAGGCTAGGAGGGCGAAGGCGAGAGCGGCGGGGCGAAGCGACATCGAGAGGTGGTCCTCCGGGGTAGAGAAGGGGAGTATGACACCAGTGTGACACGGGGCTGCCCGGACAGGAACGCGAGGCTCGCTCCCCGATCTTCTGGAAGATGGTTTCGAGCTCGACGAAGAGGGGCGTGCCGGAGACCTCGAGCCGAGGGCTGGCGAGCCATTGGGCACCGCGGCACATGCGGCCGGAGCGCGTGGTGAGATCGATGATCCAGACTGTGGGCACACCCATGGCCAGGTAGTCCTCCGCGCGCTGCTCGGTGTCGGTGTAGGTGTCGTCAGGCGAGAGGATCTCGATGAGGAGCAGGGGTGGAGCGGTCAGGACGGCAGGCTGCGGACCGGGGCGGAGGACGACGAGGTCGGGGACACGGACGCGGCCGGGAGACACTTGAAGCCGTTGCTCCGTGCTCCCGATCACTCCCCACTCGGACTCATGACTGCCGAACCAATTTACGAGAAGCCATTGCAGTCGAGCGTGTTCCCATTTGCCCCCGTTTCGATCCTTGAGGTCACCGTCGATGTACTCGCGATCGGGCGATAGCTGGTTTGGAGGTACTCCGAGAGCGCCAGTTGAGCGACGGCGGCCATGGGTAGAGGGTAGCTCCCGGCGGGTGATGGAGGGCTAGAAGACTTTGAGATGGATGGTGAGATATTTCTTCGGGTCCTGGCGGATGGTAGTGACGAGCAGGGTGGATTCCGTGAGGAGTTTATTGAGGTTGGTATAGGCCCGGTCGTCGGTGGCGAGTTTGCCGAGTGTTCCGCGGCCCTGGTCGATGCCGGTGACGAGCGCGTTGATTTGAGTGAGGGTATCTTGAAGCTGCTGCCGGAACTGGGGATCTTTGGCGAGCAGGCCGAGTGCGCCCTTGCCGGCATTGGCATCAGCGAGCAGCTGGTTGGCGTTGTTGATCGTGCTGTTGAGGTTGTTGTAGAGGGCCTGATCGGTGAGCAGCTTGCCGGCTGAACCTTGGCCGTTCTGGAGATTGGTGGCGATCGTGTCGAGACGGCCCACGGTGTCGTTGATTCGGTTGTAGAGGGCGGGATCGTTCATGAGCTTGCCGACCGTGCCCTGGCCTTTGTTGAGCTTGGCGGTGAGCTGCGCGATCTGGTCGACGGCGGCGTTGGCCTTGTTGTACAGGTCGGGGTTGTTGATGAGCTGGCCGACGGAGCCCTTGCCGGACTGGAGGTTGTCGACGATGGAGTTCATCTTGGCGAGGATGACGTTGAGGCTTTCGATGGTTCCCTGGCTGGCCTTGACGACATCCTGGAGGTTGGGAGTTTCGAGTGTCTTGAGCTCATCGCCGTTTTGCAGCTGGGGGCCGTTGGCGTATTGACTGTTGAGGTCGATGACGGTGTCGCCGAGGACGCCGACGGTCGAGAGGGCGGCCTTGGTATCCGTGTGCAGATCCTTGACGTATTTGGTGTCGAGCTTCATCAGCACGCGCACGGGGGTGAGCTTGCGTGCGGGGTCGGAGGTGACGGTGAGGCTCTTGACGGTGCCGATGGTGACGCCCTGGAGGTTGACGGCGGCGCCTTCTTTGAGGCCGGCGGAGTTTTCGAAGAAGGTGGTGACTTCGATCTTGTGCGAGAAGATGCCCAGCCCTGACGAGGAAGTCATAAGAAACAGGAGGGTTACCAGGATGATGGAGGCAATCAGGATGATGACGCCGACCTTGAGCTGCGACCAATGGACCTCTTGTTGACTGGGCATGGAGCTCCTTTCGGACAGGATAGCGCAGAGATTTGCGTTTGTTTTGGATGGAGACGGGGGTGCTTTGGACGCGAAATCAGAGGGGTTGCGCGGGGGTGGGATCGCCTTCGAGCAGGACGACGGCCATGGCGAGGTCGCGGGAGTGGGTGAGCGAGAGGGTGGAGGCGTGGACGCCGAGGAGATGCGCGCGGAGGGAGGCGCGGCCGTGGAGGTGGAGGATGGGGCGGCCTCCCGGGAGGTTGCGGACCTCGATCTCGGACCAGATGATGCCGCGGGCGATGCCGGTGCCGAGGGCCTTGGCGGCGGCCTCCTTGGCGGCAAAGCGGGCGGCGAGGCTTTCGGCCATGCCGGTGCGTTTGCGTCGGCAGTAGTCGATCTCGAGCGGGGTGTAGACGCGCTCGAGGAAGCGGTCGCCGAAGCGGGCAAGGCTGCGGGCGATGCGGGAGATTTCGATCAGGTCGGTGCCGAGGCCGAGGATCATAGAGACAGCTGAGATGCGGCAAAGGCGCTTAGAGGCGAAGGCGCGAGAGGCAAAGGCGCGAGAGGCAAAGGCGCTAGAGGCGAAGGCGCTAGAGGCAAAGGCGCGAGAGGCAAAGGCGCTAGGGGCAAAGGCGCTTAGAGGCAAAGGCGCTTAGAGGCGAAGGCGCTAGGGGCAAAGGCGCGAGAGGCAAAGGCGCTAGAGGCAAAGGCGCGAGAGGCAAAGGCGCGAGAGGCAAAGGCGCGAGAGGCGAAGGCGCTAGAGGCAAAGGCGCTTAGAGGCAAAGGCGCTTAGAGGCAAAGGCGCTTAGAGGCGAAGGCGCGAGAGGCAAAGGCGCTTAGAGGCGGAGGAGCGAAGGCGCGGAGAGGCAAAGGCAAAGGCAACCGCAGATTCCCTTCGGGAATGACAACAAGAAGGGCACGGGCACGGGCACGGGCAAGGGCAAAGGCAACAGCAGGTCCTTCGCTTTGCTCAGGATGACAACAAAAGAGGCAAGGGCGAGGGCGGGTTTGCGTTTTCAAGCGCTTTTCCCGGGGCTTTTGCTTTGGGCGCTTTTTGGCGTTCTCTCGCTGCTAGTGGACCAGGGCGCGGTTGCCGCCGAGGGATTTGGCGGCGTAGAGGGCGGTGTCGCAGCGCTGGATGAGTTGCTCCCAGGAGAGGCCGAGGCCGCCGAGCTCGGCGACGCCGAAGGAGGCGTGCACGGCGAGGCCGGCGCAGCCTGTTTCGAGCGACTCCAGCCGATCCCGGAGGCGTTCGCTAACGGCGAGGGCGACCTCTTCGGGGGTTCGGGGGAGCAGGACGACGAACTCATCCCCGCCCAGCCTGCCGATCTGGTCGCCGGGCCGTAGGGAGGTGGCGAGGAGGTTGGCTACGCCGCGGAGGACGGCGTCCCCGCGCAGGTGTCCCCAGCTGTCGTTGACGGCTTTGAAGTCGTCGAGATCGAGGAGGATGGCGGAGAGCGGCCAGCCGTTCTGCCGGCTGCGGACGATCTCGCCTTCCGCCCACGCGGCGAGGGCACGGCGGTTGAGCAGACGGGTGAGGGGATCGGTGGAGGCCTCGAGGCGCAGTTCGTCGTGGAGGCGGGCGGCGGTCGTCCAGACGAAGGCGATGATGGCGGCGCCCTGGAGGACGGAGGTGAGGAGTGTAAGGACGATGAGTCGGGAGCCGCTGTGGAGCGGATCGGCGGGCGCGCCGAAGCGGAGGCTCAACGCGCAGCGAAGGAGGTAGTTGCCGGACAGCATGGCAAGGATGCCGGCCATGGTTCCGGCGGGCCAAGGGATGGACCGGGAGGGACGGGCGAGCTCACGCGAGAGAAAGGCCGCTGAGAGCGCGAGCTGGAGGGCGAGGCCGATGCTGTATGCGGCGAGGCGGAGGGTGGCGTCGGGCGCCAGCCAGCCCCAGCGGAGCAGCGCCAGCAGGCTGAGGGCGATGACCGCGAGTTGGGCGCGGCAGAGGGCGCGGCCGCGGCCGTAGAACTCCGTGAGCGAACGGTGGAGGAAGAAGTAAGCGACGGAGACGAGGGCGCAGCTGCCGAGGGTGGAGAGCGGCTCCGGAAGCGAGCCGCGCAGGGCGACGAGGACGGCGCCGAGGAGGGCGGCGAGGGTGAAGAGGGGGAACCAGCGGGTTCCGCGCTCGCCCCGGTGCGCGACGGCGTTGACCGCGGCGAGGACGGTGAACGCGCTGAGCAGGACGGCGTGCTCGACGTAGATGGTGTACAGATCAACGGCTTGGGGCCACATGGTCGTACTCCCAAGGCGGAGGGTACGCGTCGGGGTCGCGGGGGGGGACGATCCTCGGAGGAGATCCGCCGGGAGAAGCGTACCACGGGACCCAGCCTGATTCGAGCTTCTGCCTAGCGCGTGGGTTTGTCTTCCGCGGGCAGCGAGAGCTCTTCGGGCCTGTGGAGGAGGCTTTCGGGGTCGCCAAGGGTGAGGCGTCCGGCGTACCACCCACGATGCAGCAGAAGCAGGCGGAGGCCGGAGCTGTCGGGCGCGACGCGAAAGACGGGGCTGCTGACGACTGTGCCGCCGCGCTGGACGGGGGTGGAGAGGGAGACGCCGGAGAGCCCGGGCAGCTGCTTCCAGCGGCGGCCCTGCGCATCGAGCAAGACGGCGGTGAGGTCCGGTTCGGCGTGGGTGTCTTTCCGGTCGAGGTTGTGGAGGACGACTCGCACGCGGACGAGCCGCTCGGCAAGCTGATCCGGCGTCTGCAGGCTGGGCAGAGGGGTGTTGAAGGCGTTGGGCGCGCGGGACCGGAAGCTGGTCGGCTCCTCGACGGCGACGGGCTGGAAGCAGAGCGAGCCGAAGCAGCGGGAGTGGCCCGGGGGGAGGATGCGGGCGGGCTGGTGAAGCGAGAGGGCCAGGAGGAGAGCGAGGTAGACGGCGGCGACGAGGGTGAGCGAGAGCAGGCCCTGGCGGACGCGGCCCCACTCGCCGCGCGAGGCCGAAAGCGCGGTGCCGGCGACGCCGACGAGGAGCCAAAGGGCGGTGGCGAGAAAGAGCCAGTGGGCGGCGGTGTGCAGGGGAAGGGGGTTCCTTTCGGCGAGCGTGGCTTCTCCACTTGATGCGGGGCGGCGGCGGCTCGCCGGTTTGCCCCGGTGCAGATGGGCAGGCGGGAGGGCGAGCCCCTGCTAGACTTTCAGATGTGCCGACGGACCGGATACTTGTGGCGAAGACGCTGGGAAAGACGTACCGGACGGGCAAGGTCTCCGTGGTGGCGCTGCACGACGTGAGCTTTGAGGTGGAGCGTGGGGAGTTTGTGGCGGTGGTGGGGCCGTCGGGCTCCGGCAAGAGCACCCTGTTTCACCTTCTGGGCGGGCTGACGCCGGCGACCACGGGGTCTGTGGTGGTGGACGGTGTGGACCTGGCCGGGCTGAGCGACGCCCAACGGACGCGGCTGCGGCGCAACAAGATCGGCTTTATCTTTCAGCGATTCAACCTGCTGCCGACGCTGAGCGCGATGGGCAATATTGAGATTGCGCACGATATCTCGGCGGCCAAGGAGCCGCTGGACCGTGGGTTGCTCGACGACCTGTCGGGGCTGTTGAACATCCGGGGGCGGCTGGAGCACCGGCCCAATGAGTTGTCGGGTGGGGAGCAGCAGCGGGTGGCGATTGCGCGGGCGCTGATTACGCGGCCGGCGATTGTGCTGGCGGACGAGCCGACCGGGAATCTGGATACCAAGAACTCCGACGCGGTGCTGCGGATGCTGCAGGAGAGCGCGCGGGCGATGGGGCAGACGGTTCTGATGATCACGCACAACCCGGAGGCGGCGGCGATCGCGGACCGCATCCTGCATATGCGCGATGGGGCGTTGCTGCTGGACGAGGCCGGGCGGCGGACGGCTTCGGTCTAAGGGGGCTTGGCAGACGGCCTGGTCGGTTCCGGCGGAATGCCAGATGACGGCTGGGTTTTGGGTGTCTTTACTGCACCTGCACCGTGCCCCCGAGCCGGACGACACCCGTTGCTCCTTTTTTGACCTCGACGGCCACGCCCTTGGCCAGGAAGGGTTCCATGACGCCCTGCCGGCTCCAGTCCAGGTGCCAGCCGTCGGCGACGGCGACGACGATATAGCGCCCCGGGAGCACGCCCCGGAGTGTCCAGGTTCCATCCTGATCGCTTTGGTCGCGCCGGTAGAGCTCCGGGACGCCCATGGCGTCGACCGGCACGAGGACGACCATGGCTCCGGCGGCGGGTTTGCCGGCGCGCTCGGCGAGGCCGTCGATGCCCTTCAGCGCCGGCCCGACCACCAGCTTGACCTCGACCGGCGAACCCGGTTGCACGCGGATCTCGCCGGCTTGGGGCAGGGGGGTGCCGCCGGCCTGCAGCTGTTCGATCTCCATCGGCCCCCGGCGATCGTAGACCAGGACGCGGTAGCTGCCCTCGGGGAGCCCGGAGACGCGCGCGATCCCGCGTTCGTTGACCCCGCCGACGTGGGAGTCCTCGCCGGCCTCGGCCCGCGTTCCTTGGAGCACCACGACCACGCCGCGCGGCAGGGTGGCGCCGGTGCCGGCGGCCGCGACCTCCACCTCGACCGAGCCCATAGCATCGCCCGTTCCCTCCCGGATTTCAGCGCCACCCTGGCCCAGCCGCACCTCCGAGACCCGCTCGGCGTCGCCGTAGCCGAGTTGCATGCGGTAGTTGCCCGGCGCCAGGCCGTGCACTTCCGTGCCGCGGGGGGTGAACTCGACGTCGCCCGTGACCATTTCGCTTCCGCCAAAGGTCGGCACACGCAGCTGCGGCATGGCCCGCCCGGCACCTTGCTCACCGGCTTCGCGGTCGACGACCAGGGTGACGGCGCGCACCGCGGTCATCGGCACGTCGGCCCGCGCCACCTCGCCGACCTTGACGACGACCTCGCCCGCCGCCCGGCCCTCCGTCACCCCCGGGTAGAAGGTCAGGGGAAAGGCGACATCCAGGGCCGGGTCCACACCTGTCCGCAGCGCCCCACTCGCTCCGCCTGGCGTCTCGCTTCGCGGATGCACGGCCCACCACGGCCTGCCCGTCACGGCCACGGTGTAGCGGCCTGCCTTGAGGGGGCCCGCCTCGTAGTCTCCGCGATCGTCCGCCATCACGGTTGCCACGGGCGTCTGCTCGCGCCGGCCCATCCGTCGCGTCTCGCGATAGACCGTTACGAGCGCGTTCCGGACGCCTTCACCGGTCTCGTCGGTGATCCTGCCCCGCACCGCCGCTTCGGGCTCCAGCGCCAGCCGCAGACCCTGGGTCTCCAGCCCCATGCCCACCGCCAGCGCGGTCGAGAACTCCTCATGCTCCTGGTAGAAGGCGCCGACGTACCCGCGCGCGTCGCCGTGCAGCGAGTATTTGCCCCGTCGCAGACCCTTTACCTCGAAGTGCCCCTCGGCGTCCGCCCGCACCGTTGCGACGGTCTCCCCGCCACCCGTCTCGCCTACGGTTATGGTTGCGCCGGGGAGCGGGTGTCCGTCCCGTGCATCGACCACGACACCACCCAGGCTGCGCGGCGCCGCGGTCGAGGCATTGGGATCGGGACCCCCGGCCTGAGGAACGGGCGTTTGCGCGCTCGCCCCGCCCAAGCTCAGGCCCAGGCCCACCAACGCCGTCGCCCACCGAAGCCTCCTCACTGGCCGGCCTCCTCGCCGACGGACGATCGCGGGAGATCGGGCACGGTCGCCGTCGCCTTGCCGCCCGGTGCAACCTCCACGACCACGCCGCGGCTCTCCCACTGCCGCTCCACCTCCGCCCGGCGAAACTCGATCGGCACCAGATCCGCCCCGCTTGCCAGCAGCAGCCACCGGCCGGGCGGCACCCCGACCTCGAACTGCCCATCCTGCACGCCCGCGTCCCGCTCGCTCTCCATCTCGTTGCCGATCGGCAGCAGCCGCACCTGCCGCACCCCCGCCGGCGCGCTTCCGCTCACCTGCCCAAAGTCATCGCGCAGTGTCATCTCGATCGGCGCCGCACCCGCGCCCGCCGCCACCACCAGCGGCTCCCGCCGCAGATCCACGCCGCCGCAGGTCGCCGCCGCCACGTAGCCTTGGCCCGCCCCGACCTTGACCCGATAGGTGCCCGGGGCCACACCGCGCAGCTCCCATCCGCCGTTTGCGGCTTCCTGCAGACCTCGCGATCCGAAGCCGCGATCGCCGGCGTCGGCCCGTTGCAGCAACACCTGCGCCGGCGGCCCCTGCCGCGACCGCAGCCGCGGCCGCCCGCCAATGCCCGCCTGCCCGTTTCCCGCGCTGAAGCCGGCCGCCGCCGATGAACCGACGCCTCCGGAGGCCCCCGTCGAATCCGCCGCGAACTCCTCCCGGACCTCGACCGGGATGACCGCCCCGGCCCCGATGGTGACCGGTGCCGTCCGCGCCGGCCCGTCGCCGACCACCAGCGGCACCACGCCCGCCCGCTGCTCCACCCCAAAGCACTGCACCGACAATAGATAGCTCCCCCGCGGCAGCGCCCCTGTGATCGCCCCCTTGCCCTCGTCATAGCCCAGTTGCATGCCGGAGTCCGTGCCCGCCGCCGTCTCCACCTGCACCGCCACGCCGCCGCCGCCAGCGCCGGCCCCGCAGTTTGCCACCGGGACCTCCACCGCGAAGTATCGCTCCGCGCGCAGCCGCAGGTCTACCCGGACCTCCTGCCCTGCAGCCAACCGCATGCCCTCGGCCCCGCCGGCACCCGTGCCCGGATACCGCACCGGCGGATACCCCGCCTCCGGGACCCCATCCCGCATTGCCCCGCGGTCCGCAACCCACTCCCGGGTGGATAGGCGGTAGATCCCCGGCGCCAGATCCGCGATGCGGTACGCGCCCTCCATCGACACCTGCCCACCCCCCCGCGGCACCCACTCCGCCCGCCCGTCGTCGATGCGTCGCTCTTCGAGCATCACCTGCGCCCCCCGCGCCACCACACCCTCCCGCGTCACCACGCGGCCGTCCACCACAGCCTCCGGCCGCAGCTGCAGCTCGACGCGTGTGGTTGCGGCCGTGATTGCTGCGCCGCGGTTCATGGGCAGAAAGCCCGGCCGCCGCGCCATCAGCGTCGCCTGTGCCCCGCCTCCGGCTACCTCGACGCGAAACCGCCCTTCGGCGTCCGTCATCTCCGCCATTCGCCCGTCGTCGCTCGTGACCAGCGCGCGTCCCACGGGCGCCCCGGTCACCGCATTGACGACCAGGCCTTCAACCTCGTGCGTCTCCGCCGACGTGCCACTTTGTTGCGTGGCCGCCGTCCCGGCCGTCTGCGCCCAAAGCCCACCCGGGCACAGCAGCAGCCCGGCCAAGCTCAGCCCCAACCCGCGCACCTTTGGCCCATTCCGCACGCCCGCACCCGCCTCGACTTACCGCGTCTGCTCCCTTAGACCGCGCTTCCGCCCAAAATGTTCCTTTTAGCCTCCCGAAACCACGTCTGCCGGCGCCGCCGCGCTCGCCTCATGCCCCTCGCGCAGCGCGGTCATCTCGGCGATGTACCGCTTGGAGTCGAACTTGCGCCCGGTTGAGGCCCCCGACA
Organism: Acidobacteriaceae bacterium; assembly: GCA_965218895.1. Taxonomy (GTDB): domain Bacteria; phylum Acidobacteriota; class Terriglobia; order Terriglobales; family Acidobacteriaceae; genus Edaphobacter. The sequence continues at coordinate 73,444 of CBDCMI010000016.1, forward strand.
TATAGCGGATTTTGCCGAAGACCGGCCTTGATCCCCACGGCCGGTCGAACTTGCCGGCGATCGCCCACGCGATTCCCGCGTAGCCTCCAGGATCCCGGCCGTCCAGGAAGTACCTGTCGTTGAGGTAGACACACCGTTCAAAGGCCGTCGCGTTGTCCGGCGACCACTCCAGAATCTTTTTGGCCCAGTACATCCGCAGGTAGTTGTGCATCCACCCGTGCACCACCATCTGCGTCTGCGCGGCGTTCCACAGCTCGTCGTAAGTTTCGCCGCGCTCCATCTGCTCCACGGTGTAGAGATGGTCGCGCGGGTCGTCCGCATGTTCGGCGATCGTTTTTTGCGCCCACGCCTCCGCGCAGCCCAGCGAGTCGTAGGCCGGCTGGAAGCGCACGAAGTTGACGCATAGCTCGCGCCACGCGATCAGCTCGTTGTAGAGCGAGTCGCGCGCCGCCTCCAGCCGCTGGTTGCCGGCCGCCGCCTCGTCCACTGCCAGCGCAATGGTCTGCGCGCCGATGTGCCCATAGTGCAGCCATGGGCTGAGTCGGGTCGTCCCATCCATCTGCGGCTGGTTGCGGGTTTCGTCGTAGGTCGGCAGCACCCGCGTGAGAAAGACGCCCAGTCGCTCGTGGGCTGCTTTGGCGCCGCCCCGCCAGGCCTCGACCGGACCCACGCTGCGGTCGAAGTTGCGCCAGCCCCGGGTCATGTCCTGCCGCGGATCGTCCTCCTCGAAGCCCTTCGGCTTCGCCCAGGGCTTCTCCACCTTGGGGTTCGTGTAGGCCGTCAAGAACTGCGGCAGAAGCTTGTAGAGCTTGGGCCGCATGGTATATGCCGCATACTGCGCTTTGCCGAAGAGCGCCATCGGCACGATGCACTCCGAATCCACGGTCCAGAAGGGGATCGCGATCTTTTTCGCCAGCTCCACGCGCCAGCTTTCCGGCACCCGCATGGGGTTTTCATCGCCGATCACCATCGCGGCCTCTACGTCGTGCAGCAGCTTGACGTGGTCTTCGTGCGGCGCCCGCCGAAACACAAAGGTCGCCCCGCGCTCCGCGCAGGCCTCCGCGAGATCCGGCAGACCCTGGTTCAGAAAGACGTAGTGCCGCAGGTTGGCATGCGGGAAGTTCGAGATGCCGGCGAAGTACACCACCAGCGGCAGCCCGAGCTCGTTGGCCGCCGCCACTGCCACGTCCATGGCGTGGTTGTCGGTGCCGCGCTCCGAGCGCTGGCACCAGTACACCACGCACTTGCCTTGCGGGTCTGGCGCCCCACCGCGCCGCACCGTCACGCGCGGAGTGCGCATCAGGTCGTTTAACCCGGCGGCGAGCTCCGGATCCACCGGGGGCCGCACCCAATCACCCAGCTGGTCCCCATTGTCCTTTGTCCTGCCTGTGCTCCGCCGCGAGCCACCGGCCGCATGGTGCTCCGCCGGCGGCGGCACCACATGTCGCCCACCCCCGGCCATGCTCGCCCCACCCTTGTCGCTGGTCGTGTCTCCACTCTTTCCTTGGGGCTTTGCTTCTTGGGGCTTTGCCGTCGCCACCTTCTTCTTTTCGGCCACCTCATGCACCTCCTCCGGCGCTCAGATGCCGCCGCCGGCCGCCGCTCCCCGGCCGCGCACGACCCCCTCAAAGCATCTCCGGCCAACCTCGACCACACCAAACCCAACCGCAACCTTCACCCATCTCGAACGCGCAGTCAATCCGGGGAAGCCCTGCGGTGTGGACCAGGCGGGTCGCCCCTGACACATCGGCCCTGCGATCTCCGCTAAGCTGGTGGTGGCACCCCATCCGGCCGGGCCCCGAACACGCTCCGCAGGCAGGCTGAGTACAGACCTAAGCCCGACCTTTCGAAGACTTTGACACAAAAGTACGGGGGGGGTGGGACCGCCGCGCACCATGGCCGCTCACGACACCATCGCCGCCATCTCCACGCCACCCGGCCAGGGCGGCATCGGGATCGTCCGTCTGGCTGGTCCTGAGGCGCACGCCCTGGCGCTGCGGCTTCTGCGCCGCGGCGTACCCCTCACGCCCCGCCACCCCACGCTGCTCACCCTCCCCGACCCCGAAGAGACCGAGGCCGCAGATCCGCTCGATCAGGTTGTCGCGACGCTCTTCCCCGGACCCCACTCCTACACCGGCGACGATGTGATCGAGATCAGCGCGCACGGCTCCCCCGTCGTGCTCCACAGCATTCTTCGGTTCGCGCTTGCCGGGGGCGCGCGTCTGGCCGAGCCGGGCGAGTTCACGCACCGCGCCTTTCTCGCCGGCAAGCTCGACCTCGCGGAGGCCGAGGCGGTGCATGACCTGATCGCGGCGACGACCCTGCACCAGGCCCGCGTCGCCGCCGCCCAGCTATCGGGCGCGCTCTCCCGCACCCTTGCCCCCATCAAGGAGCAGCTCCTCTCCCTGATCGCGAGCCTCGAGGCGGGCATTGACTTTGCGGAGGATGACATTGACACGCTTCCGCCCGCGGCCATCGCCGAAGCTCTCCGGCGGATCGCGGCGCCGCTTGAACGCCTGCAGTCCACCTTCGCCTATGGCAATCTGCTCCGCGGTGGTCTTCCCTTGGCGATCGTGGGTGCGCCCAACACCGGCAAGAGCTCCCTCTTCAACGCCCTGCTCGGTCGCGACCGCGCCATTGTCTCCGCGGTGCCCGGCACCACCCGCGATCTCCTCTCGGAGCCCCTCTCGCTCCACGGCATCCCCGTCGAACTGACCGACACGGCCGGGCTGCGCGAGACGATGGAGCCGGTGGAGGCGCTGGGAATTGAGCGCTCCCGTGCCGCCCTTGCCGACGCCGCGGCGATTCTGCTCGTCGTGGATGCCTCCGCGCCCGTGCCACCCGAGACCGTCGCGCTCTTCCGCGAGTTCAGCGACCGCCCCGTTCTGCTGGTGGGGAACAAGCTGGACCTGGCCGGGGCCCCGGCGGTCGATGTTGTGGACCGCCTTCGGCGGCAGGCCGAGGTCGCCGAGCCGGCCACCATGACTGTCGAATCTGGGGCGGAACCGACGCCGGTGGTTGTCGTTTCCGCGCTCACCGGCGAGGGTCTGCCGGAGCTCCGCTCGGCCCTGCACGCGATGCTGGCAGGCGGCGCGCTCACGCAGGACACCCTGCCTATCACCAGCCTTCGCCAGCAGGCCGCGATCACGGACGCCGTGAACGCCCTGCGGGCAGCCGCCGCGGCGCTCGGCCGTCGCACCCCGCACGAGATGCTGCTGCTCGATCTCCACACCACGCTCGGTGCCCTGGATACGCTGACCGGGGCCACCACCTCCGACGACATCCTCCAGCGGATCTTTGCTACTTTCTGCATCGGCAAGTAGGGGCGGCTCCGAGCGGTGCCAAGCGCATCCCGTCTCTGCTGCTAATCCGGCACGATCATTGCGTTTTTCGTCCCTAAGTGTCCCAGGCAGTTTGACGCGATCTCGCATGAAACTTGTCCACCGAGGTGCGTATCGTAGTGGACAAGATTGGGGACGAGGTGCCTGTTTTTTGCGCTGGGATAGCAGCCGGAATGAGGCTGTCCGAACCTCGAAGCGTGAGCTGGAAGTGATTCGCAGCAACAGCTCAACAACGCGCGGCTTGGCTTTTCCAATGGCGGCCAAACAGGATCACTTCCGGGATGAGCCAGGCCTTAGGGCGTTTGCTTCCAAGCAGCCCACCGGACGCTTGCGTAAGGTGCTGTCCACGACGCGACCTGGACCAAGGTCCACCTTACGTTGGCACAGCACGGATTGACTCTAACGGACCGTGCTGTTGAGGTATACCCCAGTCGCACATGACTTTGCGGTCTCAAAAGCGCGCACTTTCATCGAAGGCCTAGAGAAAGCGGATCGTCAGCAACAGCCTCCTCGAAAAGCAAGCCTTGCTCATCAGCCGTTTCATCTCTCAACCATCGATTAAGACCTAAGAAAGCACTGAGTAGGCACGCACCGAGAAGAAGCGTACCTTGGATGGTTTGCAGGCTGTGATGAAAGCCGCTTGCGACCACCCGAGCGGTCGGCAACAGCAGAAGCACTGCGCTCCAGAAGATCAAGTGAACATTGCCGCCGCCGGGAAGGTAAGAACACGCAAATGGTATCTTGCGAAGACGAACGGTGGAGACTCTGACGACCAAGAGACCGAACAACCCTAAACAAAGAGCAAAGGCGACGGATCTCCATCCAGGCCAGCGTGCGACAGCGGTGGCAGACAAGAGCAACCAGATCGGGCCTAAAGCAAGTCCAGCAAGGAAGGTTTCTGTCGCCTTTCGGTAGGCCCGTGCTTTGTCGAGCTCTGTGATGCGGAAGATCCAGTCAGCTCGGATGGCGACTGGAAGCACGATGAGACTTCGTGAAGCGATCACTCCCAAACACACAAGCAACACACTTGCGAGCAAGTATGTTGCCGACGGACCGACTGCCCGCAAGAGGCCCGCTGAGTTGGTAGCTGCGAGCTGCGGACGCGTGATTGCATACACAAGAGCCGCTCCTATCCCCCAGTAGAAGGCGAGAAGCACTCGATGTTTTCGGCTGCGCGCCAACGTTAGGGTACTGAACAAGAGAACCGCAGCCGAAGGACCTGTCCCTGATCGAAGCAGCTTAGCAAAGCCACTGCTACGTGAGGCGATGTCCGGCTGCTCGATGGTACGACGGAGAAGTCTGAGGTATCCAACCGCAAGAACGACACAGGCCGCAGAGACGGAGATCAATAGTCCGATCCAAGCGCGCTCTGCAAGAGGTTTCGAACCGGGAAAGCTGGAGCCATTCAGTTGCTGAAAGAGCCCGAAGAACCAGTAGGAAGGTAGCACCGCAAGCAACTTCTGGTTTGCCGGTGATAGAAGAGCGTCAGGGTTCTCGAGCGAGGGTTCGAGGATGTAGAGCGCCAGGATTGCTGAGAAGGCACATGCCTGGATCCATGCGGCGTGGCGCAGAAAGACCTGACGTGGGAGGATCTGCGAGAGAAGCCCCTGAAAGGCCAGGACGGAGCAGAACGTGAAGACGACGGCAGCCAGGATCACACTCCAATACGCAGGGAGCGACCGGAGCGCACCGTGCCAGCCGCTGCCGGTCGGAACGAAGAGCAAAGGCCAGATGAAGCCGGTGAAGATGTTGAGAGTAAGGAGCGAGAACCCGATAACACCAAGCAATGAGGCGAGCTTGGCCGCGAAGATCGTTTGAACTCGAACTGGCAGCGGTCCCAAGATCAGCAGATCGAGACGCTCCGGGAACGCTGATTCCCAAGCGAGGACCGCGAACACCCCGACGAGAAGCATCGAGGTAGCGATCAGCAGATGTTCCATTGTCCGGAGGTCCTCTAGCCACAGACCTCCCCCAACCAGGATGAGCGGTGCCGTGAAGAGAAGACTCGCCCCGGCGAACAGAGCCCCGAACTGTGCCAGTAGTTTGCTCGTGTCTGCCTCAGCCGACAGGAGATCGATATCAACGATGCGGCGCAGAAAGACTCGGTAGAGTACGCCAAAGTGGGTGTCCTGCCGAAAGGGCTTAAGCATTAATAAGGTCCATGATCTGTCGCGAGATCGCGGGCGAGTCCTGTTCCAATGCGAGCTGCGCGAAGATGCTCTCCAGGCTTGGTGCTGCCATGAGAGTTCTGAGGTGCTCGACCGAGTCGTCAGCGACGACTCGACCCCGATGCAGAATGACCACGTGCGAACAGAGCCGCTCGACCGTCTCAAGCTCGTGAGAGCTGAAAAGAACGACCCTTCCATGCCTGCCGAGTTCTTCGATCAAACTTCTAAGGATGAGTGCTGACCCGATGTCGAGCCCGGAAAACGGTTCATCAAGGATGACAAGATCGGGGTTGTGCAGCAGTGCCGCTGCCAGCAGGATCTTTTGTCGCATGCCCTTCGAGTAGCTCGCAATCAGGAGCTCGCGGTCGCCGTAGAGCCCGAACGCCTCCAACAATCCCTCGATCCGCTCGCTTGCTTTGCGATGCGGGAGGCCGCGGAGTTGAGAGGCCATCACCAGGTACTCCAGACCACTCAGGTGCGTGTAGAGGTAGGGCTCTTCCGGAACGTACCCCAGGCGCCTCCGAAAGCTCATGAGATCGTCATCGATGCGCCGCCCGTCGAACAGCACCTCCCCCGAGCTGGCCGCAAGGAGGCCCGTGATCATTTTCATTGTGGTCGACTTGCCCGATCCATTTGGACCAAGATAGCCGGTGACTTCTCCTGTTCGGGCGGTGAAGCTGACGTTCTCGACTGCCGGTATTTGGGAGTAGTGCTTACAAAGATTGCGGACTTCGAGCATGCCCTATGTAGCAACGGAGATAAGCACATTGTCAAGTAGCAAGCGACATAGGGTATCCTGCACAGGATGAAATCTTCTCCCAAGCTCTCCCACACCGCTGCCTTCATACTGCAGGCAATCAGCAACGGCTACGGCTATGGCTTTAGTGTCATGGAAGTGACAGGCTTGGCAAGCGGAACCATCTACCCTGCTGTTCGCCGGCTGGAGAACGCGAAGCTTGTCTCCTCCAAATGGGAAAAGCAGGCAATCGCCGATGCTGAGCAGCGGCCGTTGCGCAAGTACTACACCATCACGCCATCGGGCCAAGAGCTGCTCCGGGTCATGAGGGAGCGGTACCCTCTTCTCGAACGATCCATTCCTTCTACGGCGGTGGAACACGCTTGAGACTTGCAGATGATCCGCAACCCTTAGCCGTGATGATCCTCCAGTGCGCTGTCCTCCTTGTGCCAGCTTGCAATCGTACTGAGTGGCTTGCCGAATGGACCGGAGAGCTGGCCCACGTCTCGCGGCAGAACCGCGGCCGTACTTCGCTGCGGTTCACTCCTCTTGCCTTCAGCTTTGGTGCTCTGTTCGACGCCGTTTGGCTCAGATGGGATCACCTTCAAGCTGTCGGGCTTCCAAAGGTCCGGTGTGCCGCTTGGATTCGGTGCCTTGGAATCCTCTTCGGCTTGCTACTCAGCACTTGGGCATGTTCTCACCTTGATGTCGCTTTTACTCAGGCTCCGTTTCGCGATCTGTATGACGTTCGGGTCGACGACTCCATGACGAGTGTCATTCTGCAGATCCTGATCGCCATCTGTGCTTTGCCCGCTGTGACGTCACTCGAACGTACGCGCGTCTCCCAGGGCGAACGGATGAAGGCTCCCGGCTTTTGGGCTTTCCTCCTTCTGAAAGCCTCCGCAGTTATTACTGCTTGTCACTATCTCGGGCTCTGCGCTACTCATCTTGCAGAGTCCCTATCGATCTTGGGTGGTTCGCCCGCGATATATCGTGCGATACGCGATGGATTGACGCCCTTGCAGTTCCTGACCACCGTCGCCTCTTGCCTCTACGGGCTCCGGTGGACTCTGGTCGATCAGAGGCGTCGTTGCCCTGTGTGTCTCGAAGTCCTCGGCTCCCGTTCATCAAGAGGCCCGCAGGCGCGGATGTTTCTCACTTGGAGCAGAAGCGAGGAGATCTGTCCCAGCGGCCATGGCCTAATGGTTGTCCCAGAGTTCGCAACAAGCTGGTTCTCGGCTCAGACGTGGCATCAACTCGAGGATCTTTGGCTCACAGATGAACTCCTTAGACACCGCGCATCACATTTTTGAACAGAGTGAGCACGACCCACTTTCGCCAGCAAGCGGATCAGCATGAGCAAAACGGGACGGCAGATACTCTGGACGCTGGTCGTCTGTGAGGCAGCAGATTGCATTGTCGCAATAATGTCAGACTTTGCTAAGCTTTTGGGGAAGTCGTGTTGGCATTTAGGCCTGGATGTGAAGGGATTGTGCGTTCTGACAGGACTGTGCGGGAATTGAAGCGTAGTGCCGAGAGGCTCCGAGATAACTATCATTACAGCTTCTCGGTTCCTAGGGCCTAAGCTACGGCTGCGAACTGCTCCAATGCTGGAGCAAATTCTCCACGATCTTTGCGGCAATCCTATCCGGTGGCGGCAGGCTGTCGATGTCGTCCAGACTGTCATCCTTCAGCCAGAGAATGTCTAGATAGAGCTTGTCTCTGTTCAGCAGATCGTCGACGGCGAAGCGCTTGACGTGCTAGGTTTGCTCTCGCTTTGTTCTCGGCAGCATGGGCGTCATTGGAGCGAAAAGTGGGTCTGGGTGCGCTCCCGGTGGCGGGCCAGGGCGAGGGTGATGAGCCGATCGAGGAGGTCGGAGAAGGGCAGGCCAGAGGCCTCCCAGAGCTTTGGGTACATGGAGATGCTGGTGAAGCCGGGGAGAGTATTGATCTCGTTGAGATAGATCTTCGGCACTTTGTGCCTGGAAGCTTTGCCGTGCTTGGAAGGGCTGTCGAGGAGGAAATCGACACGGGCCAGGCCGGCGCAGTCGCAGGCCTTGAAGGCCTTGACGGCCATCTTGCGGATCTTCTCGGCGACGGATTTGGATAGGTCGGCGGGGATGTGCGGGATCGAGGTGTCGGAGTGGTATTTGGCGGCGTAGTCGTAGAACTCGGCGCCGGGGACGATCTCGCCGACGACGGAGGCCTCGGGGGCGTCGTTGCCAAGGACGGCGACTTCGAGCTCGCGGGGCTTGGCGCCGGGACCGCCGACGCCCTCTTCGACGATGAGTTTGCGGTCGAAGGAGCTGGCGAGGTCCATGGCGGAGGCGAGTTCGGAGCGATCGTGGACTTTGGAGATGCCGACAGACGAGCCGAGGTTTGCGGGCTTGACGAAGACGGGATAGCGAAGGTGCTTCTCTATCTGTTTGGTAACGGCTTTGGGATCGGCGTGCCACTCGGAGCGGAGGGCGGCGACGAAGGGGGTCTGGGGGAGGCCGTAGGAGGCGAAGATCTGCTTCATGATGACCTTGTCCATGCCGGCGGCGGAGCCGAGGACACCGGAGCCGACGTAGGGGATGCCGGCGAGCTCGAGGAGGCCTTGAATAGTTCCGTCCTCGCCGAAGGTACCGTGGAGGACGGGGAAGATGAGGTCGAGGGTGGGGGCGTTGGGGAGGGGGAGGGTGGAGACGGCGATGGCGCCCTTCTGGGTCTTCCCGGTCAGGGGCTGGGGCGCCTTAGGAGCTGGATCTCCGCTGAGCAGGGCCTGCGCCGGAGAGCCGGTGAGCCACTGGCCGGCTTTGGTGATGCCGATGGGGGTGATGTCGTATTTGGCGTGGTCGAGGGCGCGGAGGATGGAGGCGGCGGAGAGCAGGGAGACCTCATGCTCGCCGGAGCGTCCGCCGTAGAGGACGCCGATGCGGAGTTTCGGGGTGGGTCGGTTCACTCTTTCAGTGTCTGACAGAACCGGGGAGGAGGGGACGGGAGGGAATCAGCGTGGTGACACGTGGAGTGGGGCGGAACCCACGCATGACGGTGAAGCTGTCATGCGTGGGAATCCGAGCCATGGGCTACTTGATGACCAGGACGCGGTCGTGGAGGGGCGTGCCGTCGCTGTGGGTCTCCGATGTGGCAGAGGGCTTGTCCTGGGACGGAACCTGAGCCTGGAGAGGGACGCTGCCGGACTTGGCGGCGAGCGTGGTGTTATCGCCGAGGGTGTCTTTAAGTGTCTTGATAATGGCCGGGGTATCGGCGACCTTGAGACCGTACAGGCCGATCCAACTGCCGACGCCGTCGGTTCCGAGAGGACCCTCGCCGGTGGAGTCGTTGTAGTACTGGTCGACGATGCCGGGGGTGGGGGGAAGATTGCCGATGGTGAAGCGATCCTGGCCGATGGAGTCGAGCGCGGCGGAGAAGGCCTTAAGGTGGGTAATCTCGCGAGTCATAAGGAACTGAAGGGCTTCCTTGGTGCCGCGATCGTCGGTAAGGTGCATCAGGCGTTCGTAGGTGATCTTTGCGCGGGCTTCGGCGGCGATGTTGTTGCGGAGATCCACGTCAAGCTCGCCGGAGATCTTCAGGTAGTTCGCGGTCCAAGCATTGCCCTGGGAGTTGACCAGATTGAGGCCGCCCCCGCCGGTCACGGCAAGGAGGGGGTCCATCTCGGCTTCGTCGAGGGTCTTTTTCTGGGGTTTGAGATGCATACGGATAAGGGCTCCCACGACTTCGAGATGGCTGATCTCTTCAGTGCCGATGTCCATAAGGAGGTCCTTGCGTTCGGGGTCATCGCAACTCCAGCCCTGGACGGTGTATTGCATGGCGGCGGCGAGTTCACCATTGGCACCGCCAAACTGTTCGAGGAGAAGGTTGCCGAAACGGACATCGGGTGTGCCTACGTTGACATCGAACATCAGCTTTTTGACGTGGTGGTACATGAGAAGCTCCTTGCCGGGTTGGGATGGGTGGCGCACAGTGGACGACCCGGTGGCGAAGGGTTCGTTATGGAGCGACACCACTACATCTGATGGGCAAGAGCGAGGGCAGGTGGGCCGGGTGATGGCTCGAATGCAGCTCTGGAGACCCGGTGGAGGTAAATCCAGTCTCATGAACACCCCGGTGCTGGTTGGCGTGGATGACGAGAGTGGCTGGGCAACGCATCGATGGGCGTCGAAGCACCATCGATGTAGGGGGATAAGGAGGTTGGGATGCCGGGCTTGTTTGACACATTGCAGGTAGGTGAGTTGCGGGTGCCGAACCGTGTCTGGATGGCGCCGTTGACGCGACTGTGGGGCACGGAAGAGAACATCCCGACGGAGTTGATGGTGGAGTACTACCGCCAGCGGGTGGGGGCAGGGTTGATCATCTGTGAGGCCACGCCAGTGACGCCCTTTGGTGTGGGATCCTCAGGTTCGCTTCAGCGCTAAAGGTTCACTGGAAGATGCCGATACAGACGGCATGAGCGAACTTCTTTGGGGTGTATCGGTGGCTGCCGCGGAGGATGCAGACGCGGCGTTGATGTCTTCTTTAAGGGATCCTTTGCCAGGCAGGGTATTGGCGAAGGAGCGGGATCGGCGGGCAGGGAGCTCGCCTTTAACTCATGCGTCGCACGTGCTGGCGCACGCGGCGGAGCATCTGGTTCGCGAGCAGATGGCGGGCCGCGGCGGAGCGGCTGTGCGGGAGGCGATCGGTCTGCTGTGCGAGGCAGGCGAACGAGTTCTCGAGACGGAGCGGCGCGTGGCCGGAAAGCTGCAGATGGCTTACTGGATTCGCGGCGCCCAGGCGTCGCGGGCGAAGCGGACGAGGGTCTGGTGGTAGGGGCGCGGCTATTGCGTGCTGCCGGTGGTGAAGAGGGGGTCGGCGTGGCCGCTAAGTACGCGGTACAGCGCGAATTGGCGGCTGCCCTGCTCGCGGAGTTCAAAGAGAAGCGAGGCGCGGTTGGAGGCCTCGACGTCGACGGGGCCGACCAGGCGCATCCAGGGGGTGCGGTCGAGGTGGGCGGAGTCGGTGACGGAGCTGAAGGCGACCTGCAGATGGCCGAAGATATCCTGCTGGGCGACGAGGGTGACGTAGCGAATTGGCGTTTCGGCAGGGGGGGATGAGGGCGTTTTGGGGACGGTTTGGGCTGACGTGGAGGTGGATTTGGGCGGAAAGTTGGTTGGGTTGGCGGAGGCGGGGGTGTGGGCGGTGAGGACAAAGGTGGGGATGGCGCCGTAGCTGAGGGTATAGGCGCGGAGTTCCTCGTCTTCGAGGGGGAGCATGGGGGCGGGTTTTTGGGCGGCGGCCTTGCGGGCGGCGGCGGCTTTGGCGAGGGCAACGCGGCGTCTGGCGGCGGGGGTGGAGGGGGGAGGGGTGTGGCGGGTGCTGCCCTGGGAGGGTTTGAAGGAGGGGCCGGCGGTAGGCGCGAGCGGGGTGGCGGAGGCATCGGCCTGGCCGACGAGCCGGCCGGAGCGTGGGACGTCCGGCGCGAGCGGGGAGGCGGGATTGTAGGCGGCGAGCTCCGCCCGGGCGAGAGTTTCGAGCTGGGTGGCGATGCTCTTGTGTTCGGCGTCGTCGGTCCAAGGACGGGAGAAGTCGTGCTCAGGGCGGTTTGCGGGGTCGGAGACGGCGACGAGCTGGTGGAGGTCCTTGGGGAGGCCGGCGAGTTTGGCGAGGTCGCGGGTTTCGGCGGCTTCGGTCGGTCCACCATGGGCGGGGACTCCGCGGTGAAGGATGGGCCGATTGGGGTCACCGGTGATGGCGGAGGCCGGGAGCTGCTGGCTGTCAGTCGAGGTGGCGATGGTGTCGTCTGCGGGTGGCTTGGAGGTGCGGCGCTTGAGGGATGGTCGATCGGGGTCGTCGGGCGGGGTAGCGGAGGGGGAGGTGGTGTCAGGGGTGGTGGTGGGTTTGCTGGGGGGCGCGGAGGAGCGGCGGCGGAGGGTGGGGCGGTCGGGGTCTGGGGCGTTGGCGGGGCGGTTGGTGTCGCTGTCGGATGCGGTGGTGGTGACTGGGGGGGTGTCGCCCTTGGAGGTGGAGATGGAGCTGAGGGTTCGGGAGGGGCGGAGTTTGGGTGAGGCGGAGGGGAGTTCGCGGGTGACGGTGCCGAAGGCCCACCAGCCGTCGACGTTGCCGGTGTCGGCGTCGGGCTCTTTGGAGGCGGATTGGAGATCGAGGAGACCGCGGGAGACTCCGGCTTGCTGGAGGATGTATTGGTTGCCGGGAAGGAGAGCGAAGGGGATGGGCTGCGGCTCAAAGATGCCGGCGTCTTCGAGTTCGCCGTTGATGAAGACGGTGACGGGGATGAGGCGGGCGGCGGCAGGTTTTTGGAGGTCGCCGGTCCACTCGTAGACGCCGACGGCGCGGACGACGGACTCGGGTTTTTGGACCTTGTGGGTTTGGGCTGTGGCAAATGGAAGTGCAGCGAGGGTGCAGGCGGCAGCGAGACGACGAGAGGTGGCAGAGGGGCGGCGCATGGCTCTGGAGGTTAGACGCGAATCGAGCGGTGGAGTTCCGCCACGACCGCAGGGCTGGGCGGATCTCTGTGATGGAGGGCAGGCATGCCTTGATCGCGCACACCACTGTGGCTATAACAGCCTTATGTCTCGTCGATTGGCGTTGGGGCTGCTTCTGGCAGCCGTGTCGCTGTGTGCCCAGAAGGATGTGCCGGTAAGCGCCTCGCGCAGAGCACCTTCATCCAGATATGGGCTTGAGAAGCTGCCCTGTGCGTCGTTTATGTGGAACAGCGAGCAGAACGTGATGCACGTTCCAATCGAGATGAACGGGAGACGCTATACGTACCAGCTCGATACCGGAGCGGACGAGGTGATTCCATACGGCAAGACGGACCATGCGGGGTGGACGGCGAAGCACGAGGGCGTTCGTATCCCTCACGTCAAGTTTGCTGGAACCAGCTTTTCCTCGATTGTGGCCTATCGCTTTCCGGAGGTGCCGGACGTCGATGTGCAAGGCACGGTCGGTCTCGACCTCCTCATGGGTAGAGTCTTTGTGATTGATTTTCCAGCTCGACAGATATGTCTGTTTCCGAGGGCGGACATGCCGGACGCGCTGGATATTGCGGCCGACTGGTCGCCCGCGGAGGTTCGTCATGGGAAGTTTTTTCTCACGCTCGCGTTTGACGGTGGTCCTTTGGAGGGGATTTTCTACGACACGGGGTCAAGCCCGAGCGCACTGTTTGTCGATTATTCCCTTTGGAGACGACTCACCAAGCGACAGGGCGAGGCAGACGCCGCGACGCACGGGGACGCCGCCTCCTGGGGTAAGCAGCAACATGTAATTGGCGCGCCTGCAGTCGGCGCTCTGAAGCTGGGCACGCACCCTTTTCGGGATCCGTACGCAGAGACCCGACCGTCGAAGCCGGACGATTTTGAGACGAGCGATAAGGCCCAAGGGCTGTTAGGGAATCGTCTTTTCCTGCGATCGATCGTCATTCTGGATCTCGGTTCGCACGCCCAGTTCGGGCTTATCGCCGATCCGCAGTAGGTCTGTGAGTGGAAGGTGAGCTGCCCCAGGTGTCTGACATGAGCGCCTTGGGAGCCGAGCGCGTGGGTTACCTGGATGTGGTGTGGATCGCGGGGCACTGGCAGGCGGTATACCGTAAGGCAATGCAGGGATTTGGGTTTGGATGGGCGGCGTTGCTGCGACCGATTCCCGTGTGACTTTGTGGGGCGATCGGGGCGAGTGACTCACGAGAGGCGATCTTCGGGATGGATCCCTCCTGCGCTTGCACGAGGAACGCTGGCATGGGGCTCGGTCTCAGGGTGCTCGGAGATGCTGAGGATGTTCCCGTCTGGATCACGAAACCAGGCAATTCTTGCGCCTGTGGGCGAGGTCCAAAGGCCTTTCTCATCCTGCACAAGTCCGTCGAAGTACTCGAACCGCACGCCGCTTTGAGAGAGCTCGTGGAGAGCGATCTCGATCTCAGGAACCTGCCAGCCAAGGACGGTCCCATGTGTCTCGGGCAGTTTCTTGGCCATTCCCAAGCGAACCATGATGCCGTTTGCAAGAAATACCAGCGCAAAGGGGGGCTCTTCGCTGATAAGAGTCAGTCCTAAGGTGTCGCGATAGAAGCGTTTCGCCCGCTCCACATCAACGATGGTGGCAAACGCAACGATCTGGTAGTTCGCTAAGGGACCAGCGGTCATGATGGATAGATGTTGCACCGACGAGGCTGGTGGCGCAAGCGGGATATTGCGACATAGTATGTCGCCTATGCGACAGGCTCTCAGCATCCGAGATTTCGACCCAGGTCGCGGCGCTTCGATAGCAACGTTGGCGTACGACTACCCCTCCGGATTTGTTGTTTCCGAACACGCCCACGGCTCCGATCAGTTCATTTATGCAACCTGTGGCCTTATGGAGGTCCACGCCGATCAAAGTGTGTGGCTGATCCCACCCAGCTTCGCGCTCTGGGTTCCTGCGCATACGCGGCATGGCATCCGCATGCTCGCGGCCGTTTCGATGCGCACTCTCTATATTCGTCCCGGTCTAGCAAGACGGCCAGAAGCCAGCTGCGCTGCGTTGTTTGTGAGCCCGCTGCTTCGAGAATTGGTTTTGGAGACGGTGAGACTTGGAGAGTTGCGTTTGGATAGTTCAGAGCATTGCAGCTTAGGTGATCTGTTAACCTCCCAGATCGCCCGCGCGACTTCCATTCCGACGGAGATACGCATGCCCCGAGATATCCGCGCCCTCCGTGCCGCAGATAGGATTCTTGGTAGCCTGGCCGAATCACCGTCCCTACAGAGTGTGTGCGACGAGGTTGGCGTCAGCACCAGAACCTTGCAGAGGATTTTCAAGAACGATGTTGGTGTTGATGTCGACTCATGGCGGCAGCAGGCGCGCCTCATCCGAGCTGTGGAACTGCTTATCGGCGGCAGTTCGGTCAAGCAGGTTGCCTTTTCTGTGGGTTACAACCAGCCGAGCGCTTTTGTCGTCGCGTTTCGTCGCGTATTCGGAGTTACACCCAAACTCTGGACAGAGAGAGTTCGTGGAAGGTAGCAGTACGACTCCCCTTTGGAGGGTCTTGGCGAGAGGGACGCGGTGTAGAGCTGGGGTTTGCAGGGCGGTCGCACTAGGATGGGGGCATGGGCGAGGCGGGTGGGGCAGGGCGGTTGCTGGAGATGGAGGGGGTGCGGATTTGGTTTGGGGAGCGGTGCGTGGTGGATGGGGTTTCGTTTGGGGTGGGGGTGGGGGAGACGGTGGGTTTGGTGGGGGAGTCTGGATCGGGTAAGTCGTTGCTGTCGCTGGCGGTGATGGGTTTGTTGCCGGCGGGAGCGCGGGTGGAGGGACGGGTGCGGTTTGGGGGGCGCGACGTGTTGGCGATGGGGGAGCGTGAGCGGCGCGCGATGCGCGGACGGGAGGTGGCGATGGTGTTTCAGGAGCCGATGTCGGCGTTGAACCCGGTGATGCGGGTGGGCGAGCAGGTGGCGGAGTCGGTGCGGGTCGGGGCGCCGAGGATGGGGCGGTCGGAGGTGCGGCGGCGGGTGGTGGAGCTGCTGGAGGAGGTGGGGCTTTCGGGTGGGGAGGCGGGGTGGGCGGAGCGGCGGATGCGGGAGTATCCGCACCAGTTTTCGGGTGGGCAGCGGCAGCGGATTGCGCTTGCGATGGCGTTGGCGAACCGGCCGCGGCTGCTGATTGCGGACGAGCCGACGACGGCTCTGGACGTGACGGTGCAGGCGCAGATTCTGGAGCTGCTGGGGAGGCTGCAGCAGACGCACGGTGTGGCGATTCTGTTTATCTCGCACGATTTGCCGGTGGTGGCGGAGGTGGCGCGGCGGGTGATTGTGCTGCGTCGGGGCCTGGTGGTGGAGGAGGGGATGACGGCGGAGGTGCTGGAGCGGCCGCGTGAGGAGTATACGCGGCGGCTGCTGGGGGCTGTGCCGACGATGCAGACGGACCGCACAATACCGTTGCTTACGCTGGAGAGTTAGCGGGAGATTGCGGGAATGTGTAATTCCGTTTCGGTACCACGCAACCCCTTGGCTCGGTTGCTGCTCTGATGAAACGTAGAATGTGCGCGCCGGCTGCAGGCGTTGACCCGAAGGCTGTCGTGCAAGAGAGAAGCTGACTTGGGCTAGTCCAGCCCGGACTGGTGCGCGTGGCGCGACAGGATGGAGCGGGCGGCACGGGGCTAACCGCAGGTATGAGTTAAAAGGAGCAAGCGAACCATGTATATCATTTGGTGGATTATCGTTGGTCTGATTGCCGGATTTATCACGGGCAAATTGATGAAGGGCAGTGGCTTTGGGGCGTTGATGGACATTGTGGTCGGCATCGTCGGCGCGATCATCGGCGGATTTATCATGCGGGCGCTCGGCTTTGCCGGACAAGGCGGATTGATTTACACGATCATCGTGGCGGTGGTTGGCGCGGTCATTCTTACGCTGCTGATTCGTCTGGTCACGGGCGGTCGAACGCGCACTTTGTAGATGACGGTTGTTTGTGATCTGACGGCCCGGAGACTCCGTTGATGCAGTGAAAACGGAGGATTCGGGCCGTTCGGCTTTTGCGGTGGAGGCGAGCATCTGTACAAAGGCCGCAGCCGCGGCGGGAGAGAGACAGATGGCTTCCAAGCCGACAGATCTTTACACGATGCAGGATCCGCGCACGCAGTATCCACAGCCTCCGTTTTCGGACCAGCCGCAGCCGGTACCTGGGCTGGACGGGAAGATGACACCGAAGCCGGACCATGGCGAGACCAGCTACAAGGGCAACGGCCGTCTGCCGCAGCGCAAGGCCCTGGTGACGGGTGGGGATTCGGGCATCGGCCGGGCGGCGGCGATCGCGTTTGCGCGGGAGGGCGCGGACGTGGCGATCAACTACCTGCCGAGTGAGGAGGCGGATGCGCGCGAGGTGATCGCTCTGATTGAGAAGGAAGGCCGGAGAGCCGTGGCGATCCCGGGTGATCTGAGCGATGAGGGTTTCTGCAAGCGACTGATCACGGAGGCGCACGAGAAGCTGGGTGGCTTGGACATTCTGGCGGCGGTTGCGGGCAAGCAGCACGCCGTGGCGCAGATTGCGGATGTGACGACGGAGCAGATGGAGCAGACGTACCGGGTGAATGTATTTGCGTTGTTCTGGCTGGCGAAGGCGGCGCTGCCCCTGATGCCGCCGGGGTCGGCGATTGTGACGACGGCGTCGATCCAGGCGACGGATCCGAACCCGAATCTGCTGGACTACGCGCCGACCAAGGCAGCGATTCTGGCGTTTACGCGGGCCCTGGCGAAGAATGTGGCGGAGCAGGGGATCCGGGTGAACTGTGTTGCTCCGGGACCGATCTGGACGCCGCTGCAGACGAGCGGTGGACAGCCGGAGAAGAAGATTCCGGCGTTCGGGTCGAAGACGCCGTTGAAGCGGCCTGGGCAGCCCGTGGAGTTGGCGCCGCTGTATGTGTTGCTGGCCAGCCAGGAGGCGAGCTACGTGACGGGTGAGGTGTACGGCGCGACGGGTGGGATGGAGATCGGCTAGGTTGTCCCCAGCAGAGGGACGGCGGCTGCAGGGAGTGCGCCTGCAGCCGCCGTTTTGTGTGTGAGGCTCGGGTTTATCTGGAGGCCCCATCCTCGCGGAGGAGGCGGACAGGGCCGAGGAGGCCGGAGGGGACGAGGGCGGAGTTGGGTTTATATGGGTGGATGGTGATGAAGGTGACCTGGTTGGCGTTGGGCTGGGCGTCGCCGATGAGGCGGTTGACCCAGAGGTTGGCGACGCGGACTTCAAGGGTGTTGTCGCCGGGGTGCATGGCGGAAGAGACGTCGGTGCGATAGGGCGTCTTCCAGACGATGCCGAGGGGTTTGCCGTTGACGGTGACTTCGGCGAGGTTGCGGACGTCGCCGAGGTCGAGAAAGACGGGCGTGTCGGGTTTGAACCAGACGGCGGGGGCGTCGATGTGTTTGGTGTAGGTGATGTGACCGGTGAAGTACTTAATGGCTGGGTTGCTGTTGTCGGAGAGGCTGCTGAGCTGATCGAGGTGGAGGGTAGCTGGTTCGCCTTCGGGTTTGGGGGTGCGGTCTTCGAAGCGGAGGTCCCAGGGGCCGGAGAGGGTGGCGAGTTCGGTTTCGGTGGTGTGGGGGAGGGTGTGGGTGGTTTCCGAGGTGGGGTGGCGGAAGACGACGAAGACGGTGCCCCAGGGCTCGAGGGTGAGGGGGACGGAGGTGCGGCCGTCGGCGATGTGGAAGGCGGCGGGGGTGACGGCGCCGGTATCGGGGTGGAAGAGCTCGGCGGCGCGGCCGGTGACGTTGAAGGAGGCCTCGGTGGAGAGGGGGCGATCGGAGCGGTTGTCGACGAAGTAGAGGTCGGCACCGGGCCCTTCGGTTCCACTCAGGGTGCGGTGGACGAAGAGGACTTCGGTGTCGGGCGAGGTCTTGGTGTAGGTGGTGTCTGGGGCGAGGTTGATGGCTTTGAAGGCGGCGGCGATGGAGTCGACGAGGTCGGCGGGGGAGGTGGCGAGGACGCGGCCTTTGCCGACCTTATGGGGCGTACCGGGGGTGGGTGTGGCGCCCCAGAGCTCGGTGACGAGCTTGTGGAAGTCGGCTTGGTTATCGGCGAGGGAGGGGTCGTCGGTGGGGGCCTGGCCGACGACGGTGGCGCCCCCGTGGACGAGCTCGGCGATGCGACGGAGGACGGGGAGCGACATGTGGAGGGCGTAGGGATCGAGGACGAGGACGCGGTAGCGCATGCCGCTGGCGGTGGTGAGGTCGCCGTGGTCGACACGGAGCATGTGCTCGAGGATGTCGGCGTTGACGAAGTCGAAGTTGTGGCCTTCGGGGAGTTGGGGGTTGTGCTTGGAGAAGATGGCGGTGACGTTGGAGTCTTCGCCGTAGAAGTAGGCTATGTCGGCGACGAAGCGGCCCTGCTGGAGCATGTAGGAGGCGCGGGAGAGATAGGTGATCCAGGGTTTGGCTTGTTCGGCCCAGTTTTCGTTGCGATTGAACCATTGACCGAAGGGCCCGAGGGTGAGGCCGGGGGCGGGCGAGTTTTTGTCGGTGCCATCCGGGCCTGTGAGGGGCTGGTGGACGGAGGAGTGGATGACGAAGCGGTTGAGGCCCATGGCGAGTTCCTTGTCTGCGGTGGGCTTGAGGGTGGAGGGGGACCAGCCCCAGGGGGCCTGGGGGCCGGCGGTCATGGACTCGGCGGCGACGAAGGGGCGACCGTAGATGTGGGCGACGGAGGCGGACTCGCGGATGTCGGCGTTGGGGATGGGGAGGTCTTTGGTGGTGCCGGGGGTTTGGGTCCACATGGCGGCCATGGGGACGTCGTCGTAGCGCTTCATCTCCATGCCGTCGCCGATCGTGGCTCGGCCGGACTCGTGCGACTCGCCGTACTGTCCCATGCCGCGCTGGTGAAGGATGGCGTTGAGGGTGCCGTAGTGGTTGAGGGCGAGGAGTTCTTCAATGGTGCGGCGGTAGTCCCAGAGGAAGCGGTCGGAGTCGGCGGCGGAGCCGATGACGCGGCCGGCGAGGGTGGGGAGCCAGGGGCGGGGGTCGTAGCCGCGGAGGCGCTGGAAGTCCTGGAACATGGAGTCGGTCCAGTTCTGGGTGCCGGCCTCCCAGGAGTCGGTGATGACGAACTGGAGGCCGACCTTGCCGGGGGATCCGCCGGGTGCTGGGGCGGCGGCGGGGTTGGTGTGCCCGGTGGCGCCCATGTCGCCGTTTGAGGCTGCTTTATAGCCATCGAGATAGTGGTTGAAGTAGGCGGTGACGTCGGCCTTGTTGAGTTTGTCGACTTCGGGACCGGTGGCCTCGGGTGGGGCGGGATGGTTGGTGATGCCGGTGAGGGAGTAGCCGAAGCGGTAGACCGTCCAATTGCCGGCGGGTGGGGTCCAGTCGAGGGTGCCGTCGGGTTTGACCTTGGCCGTGAGGTCGATGACATCGGATTTGGGGGTGACGGAGGAGGGGGCGGCGGAGGGGGTGGCGAAGCCGTAGAGGTCGGGGACGGGGGCGTAGGCGGCTTTCTCCTCGAAGCGGTTGACGCGGGGGGTGGTGTGGAGGGCGAACTCGGCGATGTGGTGCATGGGCGGGCCCGTCTTCGGCTTGACGCCGAGGTCGCTGGGGTCGATGCCGTCGAGCGAGTTGTTCAGCTCTTTTTCTGTGAAGGTGAGGCGGAAGAAGCGGGCGGTGACGGGGGCGAAGTCGAGGGTGTGTTGGACGGCGCCGGCGGTGGGAAAGCGGACGATGTCGGTGAAGGTGGTGCCGTCGGTGGAGGTCTGGAGGACGGGGCCGTTGCCGGTCTCGCCGCGGAAGAGGGAGAGGGGATCACGGGGCGGTCCTTCGGCGAAGGTGACGGACTGGATGGCGACGGGCTGGGCGAATTCGTACTGGACCCAGCTGGTTTGGCCTGGTTTGCTGGCGGCGAAGGAGAAGCTTTGGTTTAGGTCGTGGTCGTCGAGGAGGGCGGGATCGGCATCGGATTTGCCGGCGGAGGTGGAGATGGTTGGGTGGAGGGAGGCGATGGGGTGGTTGTCGGCGGGCTCGCGGAGGGCGAGGACGAGGATGTCCTTGCCGAAGTTAGGGACGGGGGCGTTGCCTCCGCCGGACATGCCGTTCATGAGGTCCTGTTGGGCGAGATCGCCGAAGGGACCGGTTTCGCGGGGTGGCTGGGGGAGTGTGCCGGCGAAGGGCCGGCCGCCGGGGACGGAGGTGATGGACCAGGTGATCTTCTTCATGGCCTGTTCGGGCTTGACCCAGGGGCCGCCTGTTTCGGACCAGCCGGGAGAGCCGGCGATGGCCATCTCGAAGCCGTAGCTGTCGCCCTTGTTGATGGCGAAGCGGAAGGCGTCCTGCCAGCCGGGCTCCATGTAGATGAGGCGCTGATCGACCACCTTGGGGGTGGAGAGGGCGGCGTCGAAGTTTTGGAAGCCGACGATGCCGACGCGGTGCATCCACTCGAGGTCCTGCGTGATGCCTTCCTTGGTGATGTTGCCGTTCATCCAGTGCCACCATACGCGGGGGTGGGCGGTGGTGGGTGGATCGGCGAAGTTGGAGGCGAGGGGGTCGTTGGTTGGGGCGGGCTGTTGGGCGGGGAGAGCGGGGGAGATGAGGCAGGCGACGAGGGCGAGGGAGGCGGCGCGGCGGAGTTTCCACGGTTGAGGGGCGAAGTACAGGGGTTTCTCCGCTCCGCGCTGCGCGCTCCGGTCGAAATGACGGCTGTTTTTTCGGGTGCGGGATTTAGTGGCGGGCATCGGCGGTCTCCGTGGGTGCAGTGGTTGGGGCTGGGGCCTTGAGCGTAGCGGTGAAGGTGTAGGTTCCGGCGGGGAGGAGGAGGTCGCCGGGGGTGGGGCCGGGCTGGAGATCGCCCTGGTCGATGGGTTTGCCGTTGAGTGTGAGGAGAGTGGCGTTAATGCGATGGGTGGCGAGGATCGCGGAGGTGTTGGGGGGAAGGGTAACGGTCCAGGTGAGGTGATTGGAGGAGTTGGAGGCGAAGCTCCAGGCGGAGCGGATGGGGCCGAGGCGGGAGGTGTAGGTGAGGTCGAGGTGGCCGAGGCGGTGATCGAAGGTGGGATGGAGGACGGTGGTATGGAAGCCTGGGTCGGCGGGTGTGGTGTCGATGCCGGCGGCGAAGCGGTAGAGCCACTCGGCGACGGCGCCGTAGGCGTAGTGGTTATAGGAGTTCATGGAGGGGTCGGAGCGCATGGTGTCGCCGTTCCACCGCTCCCAGGTGGTGGTGGCGCCGTGGTCGATGAGATAGCCCCAGGAGGGGTACTGGCGGTTGAGGAGGAGATGGTAGGCGAGGTCGGCATGGCCGGTGTTGCTGAGGACCTCGAGGAGGTAGGGTGTGCCGAGAAAGCCTGTGCCGAGGCGATCGCCGTTGGCCTGCACCATGCGGACGAGATTGTCGGCGGCGGCGGCGCGAAGGTTTTCGGGGATGAGGTGCATATAGAGGGCGAGGACGTAGCCGGTCTGCGTTTCGACGGGCTTACCGACCTGGTCGTTGGCGGTGGGATGGATGGTGGGCGGGGGGATGGACGGGAAGTGGTCGACGGTGCTGACGGTCCCGTTGCTGTGGGTGTAGGCCTTCTGGAAGGCGTCACGGATCTGCTCGAAGAGCTCCGCATAGCGGAGGGCGGCGTCTGCGCGGTGGGTGGCAGCGGCCATCTCGTGCATGAGCGAGGCGTCGTAGGCCCAGTAGGCGGTGGCGAGAAGATCTTCGGGCGTGGTGATGGTGGGTGTGAGCCAGTCGCCGAAGGCGGCGCCGAAGTGTTTCTGCCAGAGGTGGTTGGGGTTGTTGGCGAGGATCTCCGCGAGGTAACGTTCCATGCCATCCCAGTTT
Organism: Acidobacteriaceae bacterium; assembly: GCA_965218895.1. Classification (GTDB taxonomy): domain Bacteria; phylum Acidobacteriota; class Terriglobia; order Terriglobales; family Acidobacteriaceae; genus Edaphobacter. The sequence continues at coordinate 95,937 of CBDCMI010000016.1, forward strand.
TGCTCGATGATGCTGGGATCTCCGGACTGCATCCAGCCGGTCCAGGGGATGATGACGCCGGCGTCGGACCAGGCGGCGCCGTAGCCGGGGTTGGGAGTGTTGAGGCCGGGGGCGTAGATGCCGTACATGGCAGTGCCGACCTGGGTTCCGTGGAGGTCGGCGGAGAACTTCCGCGAAAAGGTGGTGAGGTCCATGTTGTAGGTGGCGGTGCGCCAGAAGACCTGGGCGTCCGCGGACCAGCCGAGGCGTTCATCGCGTTGGGGGCAATCTGTGGGAAGACCGACGAAGTTGGAGCGCTGGCCCCATTGGACGATGCTCCAAAGCTTGTTGACCATGGTGTCGCCGGTCGAGAAGGTGGTGGTGAAGGGGGCGTCGGTGTGGAGGACGACGGCCTGGAGGGTTTGGGGGGTGGGGCGGGTTGTCAGGCCGGTAATCTCGGCGTAGCGGAAGCCATGGAAGGTGAAGAGCGGCTCGAAGTCCTCGGTGCTTCCGGAGCCGCGAAGGATGAAGTGATCGGTGGCTTTGGCAGTGCGGAGATTTTCGACGTAGAGCGTGCCGTCGGGGTTGAGGACTTCGGCAAAGCGAAGCTGGATGTCGGTGCCGGCTGGACCGCGAACGCGGAGGTGGGGGATAGCCGACATGTTCTGGCCGAAGTCGAGGATCCAGGTGCCGGGCTTGGGTTGGTTGATTTTGATGGGGGAGAGGGTGCGTTCGGCGCGGATTGGGGGGAAGTACTGGGGGAGGATTTGGGGTTCTTTGGCGGGGACGACGGAGGCGGGCTGCCAGGGCTCGGATGGGTGGAAGGTGGCGGCGTCCCAGCCGGGTTGCTCGAGGCGGGCGTCGTCGGTCTCGCCGTCGTAGATTTCGGCGAAGGTGATGCGGGAGGAGTGGGCGAGCCAGGTAGCGTCTGTGGCGACCCACTGGACGGAGCCGTCGGCGAACTGGATGCGGAGCTGGGCTTTGAGAGCGGGCTGCGTGTTGCCGTAGTTGTTGCCGCGCTGCTCGGCGCGGAGCGGGGTGGAGTACCAGCCGGGTGCGAGGTAGGCGGCGATGGCGTTTCGACCTGGTTTGACGAGGGAGGTGACGTCGTAGACCTGGTAGGGGACGTGCTCGCGAAAGTCCATCCAGCCGGGGGAGAGGATCTGGTCACCGACGGGTTTGCCGTTGAGGTGGAATTTGTAGGCGCCGAGGGCGGTGGCGTAGAGGCGGGCGGAGACGATGGAGTTGGCTGGGCTCTGTGTGGAGGTTGAGAAGGCCTTGCGGAGGGCGGCGACGGGTCCGGTGGGCCAGGGCTGGCCGGTCTCGGAGAGGTTGAAGGGGTCCGCGGCGGGGTGGAAGGGGATGGCGGCGGGCCAGTTTGCGTCGGAGGTGGACGGTTGGAACCAGTTTGCGGGGGCATTGCCCTGGGCCTTCCAGCGGGGATCGGCTGAGGTGACGAGCTGCGTTGTGCCGTCGGTGTAGCGAAGGTAGAGGACGGCGCTCATGGGGGCTTGGGTGGGGACGGAGGCGGCGCGGGCGGTTTTGTAGCGGGTGATGCCGACCGCGAGGAGGTTGTCGCCGGTGTGGAGGGCGGCGGTGACATCGGCGCGACGGAAGGTTGCCCAGGGCATCTCCTGCCAGGGAGGAAGTGGCTGTGCCTGAAGGACTTCGGTGCCGTTGACCCAGGCCGCGGCGGTGTCGGTTCCGGTGGTGTAGAGGTGGGCGCTGGCGAGGGGTTTGGCGAGGGTTACGTGGAGGCGGAAGGTGTTTTCGACGGTTTGAGGGGAGGGTGCGGGGGGGGCGGGGGTGGAGATCCAGACCGCGCCGGAGGAGCGGATGCTGTGGAGCTCGGCGGACTCGTGGCCGATCCACTCGGCGTGCCAGTTGGATTGCTGGAGGAGGCCGGTTTCGAACCAGGCTAAGTCGCTGATGGGATAGGGCTTGTTGTCTTTGTCCCAGACGGTGACGCGCCAGAAGTAGCGGGTGGAGGGATGGAGGGCGGAGCCGGCGTAGGGGACCCCGGTGGAGATGCCTGAGGGGACGCGACCGCTGTCCCAGATGTCGGATTTGGCAGAGGGTGAGGTGGGTTTTTTCGAGAAGATGGCGACGTCGTACGCGGTTTGGTGTGCGTTTTGGCGGGGGTCCTGCAGCTGCCAGGAGAGGTGGGGGTGGGGGGCATCGAGACCGAGCGGGTCGGTGAGGTCGTCGGCCTGGAGGTGGGTGGGGCGACCGAGCCGGTTGGCCGAGGAATGGGAGGGCGCTGGTGCCGGACTCTGCGCGGTGTGAAGACGGGCCAACGCGGGGGAGGGAAGGAGCGCCGCGAGGAGTGGAGCAAGTGTGCGGAGGCGGGGGATGGACATGGGCAGAGTTTTCGGTGCCTCGGGTTGGAGCGGGAGGAGATCGGTTCGGGTTTCAGAGTGTATGCCTGGCAACCAGGCGAGGCGTTTGCGGAAAGAAAGCCGGAGCACCGAGGACGAGTGCTCCGGCGAGAAGGCTGACCGGGTTAGAAGAGGATGCGGGCGGAGAACTCGAGGATGCGCGGGTCGAGGGCGGAGCTGATTCGGCCGTAGTTCCCGGAGCCGACGGCTGTGTCGACGTTGCCGAAGTTGGGATGGTTGAGGAAGTTGAAGGCCTCGGCGCGGAACTGGAGGTCCAGGCGCTCGTAGATGGGGAAGGTTTTGTAGCCGGCGATGTTGAACGAGATTTCGCGTGGGCCGCGGATGCTGGCTGGGGCGGCGTTGCCGTAGAAGCCGTAGGCGGGCGCGGTGAAGGCTGTTGTGTCGAACCACTGGGCTTTGGATTTCAGGAGGTGGAGCGGGGCGATCTGATTGGGTCGGATGGCGAGTCCGGGGTTGGCGACGGCGAGACCCGGGGTGAGGGCGAAGCCGCTCTCGAGCACGCTGAGTGTGGCGAGGCTCCAGCCGCCGAGGACCTGACGCTCGAGGACGTTGCCGCTCGAGCGGAAGCCGGGGATGTCGTAGATACCGGAGAAGGTGAGGACGTGGGGCCGGTTGAAGTTGGACGGGGCGTACTCGGCGCGGAGGTTGCGCCAATCCTGGATGCCCTGGCCGCCGCCGCCGCCGGCGATGCTGCCGCCGCCGGTGTTGCTGGTGTGGCCGAACTGCGAGAGAGACTTGGAGAAGGTGTAAGAGACGGTGGTCTGGACGTTGCTTTTGCGATAGACGAAGCCGGTTTGGACGCCGTTGTAGTTTCCGGAGCCGATGCCGGCTTCGCTGTAGATATTTTGGTAGCCGAGGTAGGGCCGGGTGTAGTTGGTGCTGGTGACGCTTTTGTTGATGCAGGGATCGAAGTTGTACGCGGTGCTGGGGGACTGGAGGGGAGCGAAGCACCTCGGGTCGGCCTGGGTGGGGGCGGAGACCGGAAGGTTTTCGTTCTGGTCGAAGGCGAGGGTGTCCTGATGGCGGAACTGGCTGCCGGCGTAGCCGACGGTGAGGACAGCCGAGGGAAAGAGCTGGCGTTCGATGGTGAGGCTGTAGGTCTGGAGCTGGCTGGGGGTGAAGGTTGGGCCGACGGCGTCGAGGGTCTGCGGGGTGAGACCGGAGGCGGTCCCGGCGGTGGGATTTTCGAGGGTACCGCTGAGGATATTGGCGCTGTTGTTATAGGGCGGGTTCTGGCCGAAGGCGTTGTACATGGCTTCGACGGCGAGGCGGGAGTAGCCGATGCCGTAGCCGGCGCGGATGGAGGTTTTTCCATCGCCGGTGAGGTCATAGGCGAAGCCGACGCGGGGTGCGAAGTTTTTCAGCTTGGCGCTGTAGAAGCCGTGGGGGACGCCGTTTCGTCCGGCCTGCACGAGGCCTGTGGTGAGATTGGCGACGGTGCCTGTGCTGGTGAGGGGGAGCCCGGCGGTGTTTGTGACGAAGCCGCCGCCTGTGGTGACGACGGGGGCCTCCGCAGCGTTGTAGTGCGAGGCGAAGAAGGAAGAGACCTGATCGCCGGAGGTGGTGTTGGGGGAGAAGTAGATGTAGCGGAGGCCGGCGTTGATGGTCAGTTTGCGGGTGGCGTGCCAGTCGTCCTGCGCATAGGCCTCACCCTGGCGGTAGTGGAAGGAGCCGGAGCGCTGTCCGCTGTCCTGGTGGTAGGTGGTATCGAGGCCGAGGAGGAAGTCGGCGGCGGGATCGCCGGTGCGGGTACCGGTGAAGGTGTAGGCTCCGCCGGGCTGGGTGAAGACGTTTTGGTTTTTGATGCCGAAGATGTAGAGGGCACCGAACTGGAGGACGTGCGCGCCCTTGGACCAGCTGAGATCGTCCTGGATGATGCCTTCACCGTCTGAGGCGTGGATGGGTGGTGTGCCTGCGCCGAAGCCGTTGTAGCCGCCGCTGAAGCTGATGGAGGGGGCTTTGTTGAGGATGTTGGCGTCGGGAAAGGCCTGGTTGATGGCGACGCCGGAGGGCAGCTGGAAGTTGCGGGTGTTGATGCGGGGCTTGTCGTAGGTTTCGGCGACGGTGGCGCTGTTGACGAGGCTGGGGGTGATGGTGGAGGTGAGGCGCAGCATCATGTTCATGCCGGTGGTGTAGTAGGTGGTGGGGGTGGTGGCAAAGATGCCGCCGCCGAAGGAGTTGAAGGGGATGCCGTTTTTGACCTGCTCGTAGGAGACGCGTCCGGTGAGGACCTCGTTGGGGGTGATGTAGGCGTCGACGCGGTAGTTGTAGCTGTCCTGCCCGAGGGTTTGCGGCTGCTGATTGATGTAGTTGAAGCTGCTGCCCGGGTTATTGGGGAGCTCGCCGAGTTGAGTGAGCAGGGCGATGGCGTTGGGATCGATGCAGGCCGGGTTGATGGTGTTGGGGCCGGTGATGCAGCCCGTGGCGCCGCGGGCGGCGAGTTGCTGGACGCCGAGAGCGTCGAGGGTGAGGGGTGTGGTGTTGTTGAAGGTACCGGCGCGCTGGGCGGGGGTGAAGACGAGGCCCTGGGCGGTGGAGCCGTTGGTGATGCGTCTCCACTCGTTGGAGGCGAAGAAGAAGAGCTTGTGGTTGCGGTTGGTGTTGTAGACGTGGGGGATGAAGATGGGACCGCCGACGGAGTAGCCGAAGATGTTTTGGCGGAGCTTGGTTTTGACGGTGGAGAAGTAGTTGTTGGCGTCGAGGGCGTCGTTGCGGAAGTAGTCCCAGGCGCTGCCGTGGAATTGATTTGTGCCTGATTTGGTTTGGACGACGACCTGACCTGAGCCTGCGAGGCCATAGCGGGCGCTGTAGTTGTCCTTGAGGATGCGGAACTCGTCGATGGAGTCGACGATGGGGAGGACGTTGATGTTGGCGAGGTTTCCGGTGTTCATGTTGTAGACGCCGTCGAGGGTGTAGACGGAGTACTCGATGGAGGCGCCGTTGACGATGAGTGTGGTGCCGCCGGTGAGGCCGCCGGCGGACTGGGCGTTGTTGCCGGCGGTGGAGGAGACGCCTGGGATGAGCTGGCCCATGGACTGGAAGTTGCGGCCATTGAGCATGAGATTTTCGACCTGCTTGGAGGTGATGGTTCCGCCGGAGCCGGAGTCCTGGGTTTCGACGGCGAGCTGGTCGGCGGTGACGTTGACCTGCTCGGAGGTGCTGCCGACCTTGAGGGAGATGCTGGACTCGCGGGTCTGGCCTGGGTCGATGAGGACGTGCTGGACGGTGGTCTGGGTGAAGCCTTCCCTGGAGACGCGGACGGTGTAGGCGCCGGGGATGAGGGAGTCCGCGGTGTAGAAGCCGCTGGCGCTGGTGGTGAGGGTTTTGGAGACGCCTGTGGCTTCGCTGGTGACAGTGACCTGTGCGTCGCTGATGGCGGCGCCGGTTTCATCGGTGATGGTTCCGCGGATGGAGCCCTGGTTGCCTTGTGTGAGGGCGGCGGATGCGAGCAAGACGGGAGCTGTGGAGAGGAGCACTGCATGCAGGCAGGCTGAATGTTTGGACATGGATGTTGCCTCCGAGAGATGACCGGTGAGGTTGGGGCTGCCGACGATCCGGCCGGGTCCCTGCTGCCGAGTTGGTCCGCCCGTTGTGCGAACCGACGGGTTGGCGACTCGATTTCGAGGGAACCTTATGCCCGGCAAATCAGGGCTGTCAAGGAAATAAAATTATTCCCCTATTGAATAAGGGGGCTGGAGGCGGTCAGGCGGGAGAGCCCTGGGAGGCGAGACGCGGCCGCCAACGGTAGGCTCGGCGTGAGTTGGCGAAGAAGACGGCGTGGGCGGCGGCGGGGTGGTGGGCGGTGAGGAAGTCCTGAAGAACGGCGAGGGTTTGGGAGTAGGGCGCGACGTGATCGCTGTTGGGCCAATCGGAGCCGAAGAGGACGCGTGTGGGTCCGAAGAGCTCCCAAAGAGGGTCGAGGATGGGGAGGTAGGGGGTGCTGGAGGCCTGGGGTTGGCCGGGTGTGGGGGTGAGGATCTCGGAGAACTTGATGAAGACGTTGGGGGCTTGGGCGAGTTGCCGGAGGGTGGAGCGGTAAGCGCGGAGGGCGGTGGGATCGGCGGGTGGTTGGAGGTGGGGGAGGTGGTCGAGGACAATGCGGAGATGGGGGAGGTGCTGGGCGAGGTCGAGCGCGGCGGCGAGGAGGGCGGGGGTGGGGTTCGCGGTTTCGAAGGTGAGGCCGGCGGCGCTGAGGGCGCGGAGGTCGGCGAGGACGGCGGGGCGGAGGCGGGGGTTGGCGAGGTCGGCGGCGAGGTCGTGGTTCCAGAGATTGCCGTAGCGGACCCCGAGGAAGAGTGGGGAGCGGTGGAGGCGGTCGAGGTCGGGGCGGAAGGTGGGCGAGCCGGGGACGAGGTCGCCGATGAAGCCGACCATGAAGGGATTGCGGGTGACGAGGTTGAGGAGCCAGTCGTTGTCAGAGGGGAGGGGGCTGGCCTCGATGGCGATGGCGCCGACGACGCCGAGGGGCTGGGCGATGGCTTGGAGGCGCTGCGGGAGGGCTGGTTGGTAGATGGGGTCGGAGGGTTTTGGCCAGGGAATGCCGCCGGGGCGAGTGGGATCGAAGAGGTGGACGTGGGCGTCGAGGATGGGGGTGTGCGGGGGGGAGGCGGGGAGGGCGCGGGCGAGGGGCGCGACGAGGGTGGAGGCGGTGGCGCGGAGGGCGGTGGAGAGGAAGGAGCGTCGGCGCATGGGGCTAGTGGTGTGGCGGGAGGAGGGTGGCGGTGGTGGGGGTTTGGCGTGCCTGGAGGAAGTTGCCGGCGCCGACGACGACGGTGGAGGCGATGAGGAGAAAGACGCCAAGGGCGACGAGCCAGCGTGTTTGGAGTCGGGTTCCGCGCCACTCTTTGAGGACGACGCCCCAGAGGGTAGCGAAGAGGATGATGGAGGCCATGTGGAGGGTCCAGGAGGAGAACTCGAACTGGCCCATCTTGGTTTCGCCGAGGGAGTAGAAGAAGAACTGGAAGTACCAGATGATGCCGGCGAGAGCGGCGAAGAGATAGTTGGCGAGGAGGGTTTTGGGGGCGATGCGCGGGTGCACGGGGCTGGTTGGATCGAAGCCGGCGAGGGTATCGCCTGAGGTTTGGGAGGCGCGCATGGGGTTGACGCCCGGCTGCCCGAGGAACTCGGCGCCGGAGCGGTTGCGGAGGATGAGGAAGGCGGACCAGAGGAGGTTGGTGACGAAGCCTCCCCAGAGGACGACGACGAGTACGGGGAGATTGCGCCAGAGGTCGAGTCGGCCGTCGCGGACGAGGGATTGTCGGGCGATCTCCGCGATGGGTTTGCCTGCGTCGAGACCGACGGCGAAGAAGGAGCTCATGATGCCGGCGAAGACGGCGACGGCGAGGCCACGGGCGAAGGAGAAGTCACGCTCGCCGGCTTCGGCCATGTCTTCGGCGGAGACCTCATGTTCTTTGCGGAAGCCTGCGAGGCCGTTGACGGCGATGGCGACGAGGCAGAGGCCGAGGCCGCCGAGGACGATCTGACCGGAGCGCTCGTGGAGGATGGCGCCGAGCTGACGGTGGAGGAGCGGCGGGATGACCGTGCCGAAGACGGTGCAGAAGCCGAGGGCGATGGCGTAGCCGAGGGCGAGGCCGAGATAGCGGATGGCGAGGCCGAAGGTGAGGCCGCCGACGCCCCAGAGGATGCCCCAGAAGACGGCCCAGCCGAGTACGGGGCGGGGGGTGGCGGCGAGGATGGGGAAGAGATGGGGGACGAAGATGGAGGCGAGGAGGAGGGGGGCGACGATCCAGGCGGCGAAGCCCTGGATGATCCAATAGATCTCAAAGGACCAGCGCTTGATGCCGCGAAAGGGGATGAAGTTGGTGGCGGAGGCGAAGCCGCCGATCCAGTGGTAGATGACGCCGATGAAGGGGTTTGCTCCCATGGGTTCGCTCGCGGGTGTGTCCGGTGTTGGGGATGGAAAAGCTGTGGCGGCGTCCAGCGTAACGGATGTAGAGTGCTTATGGGAAACGAAACATCTATTGAAACTGGCGCGGGAAAGGGTGATGTGAGGGTTGCGCTGTTTATCACGTGCTATAACGACACGCTGTTTCCGGCGACGGGGCAGGCGGTGGTGCGGGTGCTGGAGCGGCTGGGGCATGCGGTGGAGTTTCCCGCCGGGCAGACGTGCTGCGGGCAGATGCATTGGAACACGGGCTACCAGGAGGAGGCGTTGCCGCTGCTGCCGCGGTTCGTGGAGCAGTTTGCGGGGGCGGAGGCGGTGGTGGTGCCGTCGTCGAGCTGTGTGGCGATGATGCGGGAGCATTATCCGCTGATGGCGGAGCGGAGTGTGCGGGAGGGTGGGGACGGGACGCTGCCGGAGCGGGTGGGGCGGCTGCTGGAGCGGGTGTGGGAGTTCTCGGAGTTTCTGACGAAGCGGCTGGGGGTGGAGGATGTGGGCGCGGTCTATCCGCACCGGGTGACGTACCACGCGAGCTGCCATGGGCTGCGATCGCTGGGGCTGGGGGACGGGCCGCTGCGGCTGCTGCGGAAGGTGAAGGGGTTGGAGCTGGTGGAGATCGCGGACCCGGAGCAGTGCTGCGGGTTTGGCGGGACGTTTGCGGTGAAGAACGCGGAGGTGTCAAGCGCGATGCTGGCGGAGAAGGTGCGGGCGGTGCTGAACACGGGGGCGGAGGAGTGCACGGCGTGCGATAACTCGTGCCTGATGCATCTGGAGGGGGCGCTGCACCGGCAGCGGACGGGTGTGAGGACGAAGCACCTGGCGGAGATTTTGGCGGCGGTGGAGGGTGCGGAGCCGACGGAGGGGACGCCGGACTGGGTGCCGGAGGGTATGGAGGTCGGCACGTTTGGCGAGGGTGAGCGGCGATGAGCGGAGCGGCGCTGGGCGAGCAGACGGTGCGGTCATTTCCCGAGGCGGCGCGGGGTCTGCTGGAGGATGCGCAGCTGCGGAAGAATGTGCGGCATGCGACGGAGGTGATCCAGGAGAAGCGGCGGCGGCTGGTGGAGGAGAAGGGCGACTGGCAGGAGCTGCGGGAGACGGCGCGGCAGATTCGGGCCCATGTGTTGGAGTTTTTGCCGGAGTATCTGGAGGAGTTTGAACGGGCAGCGACGGCGGCCGGGGCGGAGGTTCACTGGGCGCGGGATGGGGCGGAGGCGCGTGCGCTGGTGCTGGAGCTGGTGAAGGGGACGGGCGCTGACGAGGTGCTGAAGATCAAGTCGATGACGACGGAGGAGATCGGGCTGAACCGGTGGCTGGGGGGTGCGGGGGTGAGGGTGATGGAGACGGACCTGGCGGAGCTGATCCTTCAGCTGGGCAGGGGGGAGCCGTCGCACCTGGTGGTGCCTGCGCTGCACAAGAATCGGGCGCAGGTGCGGGAGATCTTTGCGCGGGAGATGAACTTGCCGGATCTGGACGAGTCGCCGAGCGCGCTGGCCGAGGCGGCGCGGCAGTTTTTGCGACAGCGCTTCCTGCGGGCCAAGGTGGCGGTGAGCGGGGCGAACTTTCTGCTGGCGGACACGGGCGGGGTCTGCGTGGTGGAGAGCGAGGGCAATGGACGGATGTGCCTGACGCTGCCAGAGACGCTGATCGTGGTGGCGGGGATCGAGAAGGTGCTGCCGCGGTTTGCGGACCTGGAGGTGATGCTGCAGGTGCTGGGGCGGTCGGCGACGGGTGAGCGGCTGAATCCGTACAACTCAGTGTGGACGGGAGTGACGCCGGGCGACGGGCCGAAGAAGTTACATATTGTATTGCTGAACAATGCGCGGACGGAGGTGCTGGCGGATGCGATGGGGCGGCAGACGCTGCAGTGCATACGGTGCGGGGCGTGCCAGAATGCGTGCCCGGTGTACCGGCAGACGAGCGGCCTGGCGTATGGGAGTGTGTACGCGGGGCCGATCGGGGCGATTCTGACACCGCAGCTGTTACAGATGGAGGGCGGGCGGAGTCTGCCGTTTGCGTCGTCGCTGTGCGGGGCGTGCTATGAGGTGTGCCCGGTGAAGATCAATATTCCGGAGGTCTTGATTCATCTGCGGCACGAGGTGACGGAGCGTGCGGGGTGGGCTTCGCCGGAGAAGCTGGCGATGAAGGCTGCGGGGGCGATTTTTCGGTCGGAGCGGCGGTTTCGGGCGGCGCAGCGGCTGGGGCGGATGATGGCTCGGCCGCTGGTGAAGCGGGAGCGTCGGACGGAGGGGCTGGAGGTTTTGGGGCAAGATGCGACGCGACCCGCGGGATGGATTGGGTGGCTGCCGGGGTATCTGGGCGGGTGGACGGCGACGCGCGATCTGCAAGCGATGCCGGAGGAGAGCTTCCGGGAGTGGTGGGAGAGGCGGGAGAGGCGCGCATGAGCGAGGCGCGGGCGGCGGTGTTGGGGCGTGTGCGGGCGGCGGTGGGGGAGCGGGCCACGACGAAGACGGAGGGGTACGCGCGGGTGGAGCGGCGATACCAGACGGGCGCGGGGATGGGGCGTGAGGCGTGTTTGGAGCTATTCACGGAGCGGCTGCGGGAGTATGACGCGCGGGTGTTTCGGGTGGAGGAGGCTGGGGTTGGCGAGGCAGTGGAGCGGGTGATGCAGGAGCGTGGGGTGCGGCGGATGGTGGTGCCGGCGGGGTTGCCGCGACGGTGGCAGCGGGGCGCGGAGTTTGCCGAGGATGCGGGGTTTTCGGCGAGGGAGTTGGATGGGTTTGATGGGGTGATGACGGGGGCGACGGTGGCGGTGGCGGAGACGGGGTCGATTGTGCTGCAGGGGGCGGCGGGGGAGGGGCGACGGGCGCTGACGCTGGTGCCGGACTACCATCTGTGCGTGGTGCGCGAGGTGGAGGTGGTGGAGACGCTGGTGGAGGGATTGCGGCGGCTGGAGGGGCGGGAGGGTTGGCCGACGACGATCTTCAGCGGGCCTTCGGCGACGGCCGATATTGAGATGACGCGGATCAAGGGAGTGCATGGACCGCGGTTTGTGGATGTGCTGCTGGTTCGCGGCAGTGGCGCGGATCGGGTTGAGGGACGACTTGCCTTTGGAGGAGACAGAGATGACCGGTGATCGGGAGCGGGTGTTCGCGGCGTTGGATGCGTTTCGGATCGAGGTTCCATCGTGGGGCTTCGCGAATACGGGGACGCGGTTTGGGAAGTTTGCCCAGGCGGCCGCGGCGACGACGGCGGAGGAGAAGTTTGCCGATGCGGGCGAGGTGAATCGACTGACGGGAGCGGCGCCGACGATTGCGCTGCATGTGTTGTGGGATGTGCCGAACGGGGTGAAGGATGTGGGGGGGATACGGGCGCTGGAGGCGCGGTACGGGGTGCGCGCGGGGTCGATCAATCCGAACCTGTTTCAGGACCAGATGTTTAAGCATGGGTCGTTGGCGAATCCAGACCCGGAGATTCGGGAGTGCGCGGTGCAGTATCTGTTGGACTCGGTGGAGATCGGCAAGGAGCTTGGATCCCGGGATGTGTCGATCTGGGACTCGGATGGGTCGAACTACCCGGGGACGCAGAGCATGCGGCGACGGATTGCGTGGACGGAGGAGGCGCTGGGCCGGACGCATGCGGCGCTGGGCGAAGGGCAGCGGATGCTGGTGGAGTACAAGCCGTTTGAGCCGGCTTTTTACCATACGGATATCGCGGACTGGGGGATGGCGCTGCTGCTGGCGCGAAAGGCGGGGCCGAAGGCGAAGGTACTGGTGGACACGGGGCACCATTATCTGGGGCAGAACATTGAACAGATTGTGGCTTGGTTGCTGCACGAGGGGGCGCTGGGAGGGTTTCACTTCAATGATCGGAAGTATGCGGACGACGACCTGACGCTGGCGTCGATCGATCCGTACCAGGTGTTTCGGATCTTTCACGAGATCTTGAGCGATGGGACGGGGGCGGCGGGCGAGATTGCGTTTATGGTGGACCAGAGCCACAACCTGAAGGGCAAGATGGAGGCGATGGTGCAGACGGTGGTGACGGCGCAGGAGCTGTATGCGCGGGCGGCGCTGGTGGATGGGGGGCGGCTGGCGGAGATGCAGGACGCGTGCGATTTGGTGGGGGCGGAGGAGCTGTTTCGGGGGTGCTTCTGGACGGATGTGCGGCCGCTGGTGCGGGAGTGGCGGGAGGCGCGCGGGCTGCCGGCGGAGCCGCTGCGGGCGCTGCGGGAGAGCGGGTATGTGCAGGACGCGGCGCGTGCGCGAGGTGCGCGAAACGCAGGCAGTGTTGCAAGCTATGCCTAGGTAGGAGGCGTTCGCCTTGGCTGGTAAGTCGACGAAGCGGTTGTATCTGATTCCGGTGCTGTCGAAGGCTCTGGACATTCTGGAGCTGTTGCAGGCGGAAGGCGAGCCGATGTCACTGGAGTCGATCCACCGTCGCTCGGCGGTATCGAAGACGACGGTGTATCGGATTCTGAAGACGTTTGTGCATCGCGGGTATCTGTCGCGAGGGACGGACGGTCTGTATCGGGTGGCGTCGCGGCCGCGCAAGCTGCGGTTTGGGTTTGCTGCACAGAGCGGGGAGATGCCGTTTTCGGTGGCGGTGACGGAGAGTGTGAAGGCGGCAGCGCTGGCGGCGGGTGTGGATCTGCTGGTGCTCGACAACCAGTACGATGCGGCGGTAGCGACCGAGAACGCGGACCGGTTTGTGCAGGCGAAGGTGGACCTGGTGATCGAGTTTCAGGTGGAGCAGCACGCGGCGCCGGTGATTGCGGACAAGATTGCGGCGGCGGGGATACCGATGATCGCGATCGACATTCCGCACCCGCATGCGACGTTTTTCGGTGTGGACAACTACCGCGTGGGGTGCGAGGCGGGCGGATGCCTGGCGCGGTATGCGCTGGAGACGTGGAAGGGGCGCGTGGATTGGGTGCTCGGGCTGGACCTGGCCGAGGCGGGGCTGCTGGTGCAGAGCCGCATTACGGGGGCGTTTGAGACGATCCGGGCGGCACTGCCGGAGCTGCCAGTGGAGAGTTTTGTGCGGATGGATGGACGGGGGATCCGGGAGACGAGCCGGAGGCTGGTGGCGGAGTTTCTGGGCCGGCATGGGCGGGCGCGGGGGATTCTGATTGCAGCGGCGAACGACTCGAGCGCGCTTGGCGCGGTGGATGCGGTGCGGGCGGCGCGGCGGGGGCGGACGGTGGCGATTGTGGGGCAGGATGCGATTCCGGAGGCGTTGGCGGAGTTGGAGGATGCGCGTTCGCCGCTGTTAGGAACGGTGTCGCACGAAGCGGCGACGTATGGGGCGGAGGTGATGCGTCTGGCGTTGTCGCTGCTGCACGGATCGACGGTTCCGCCGTACAACTATGTGCAGCACCGGTTGGCGGCGCGGCGAGTTCTATAGAGAAATAGTTGCCGTAATGGTTAAGCTGTGCGAGGATGGTGCTCGGTTTCCGGCGGTCGAGCGGGCACGGGGCCGCGGGGTGAGGGAGAGGCGATGGCGCTGCGATTTCTTGAGGACCGGTGGGATGACGAGTTGGCCAGAACGCTGGATGGCCCGGAGCTGTTGCGCTACCGGTCGAACCTGTTGGGGTCGGACCTGCGGATCACGAACTTCGGTGGAGGGAATACGAGTTCGAAGCTGGAGATGGCGGATCCATTGAGCGGTGAGCCGAAGACGGTACTGTGGGTGAAGGGGTCGGGGGGGGATCTGGGATCGATCAGGCGGGCTGGATTCGCGACGCTCGATCTGACGCGGCTGCGGGCGATGGAGGGGGTGTACCCGGGGGTGGCGCGCGAGGACGAGATGGTGAGCCTGTACACGCTATGCACGTTCGGCAACAATCCGACGGCGGCGTCGATCGACACGCCGCTGCATGCGATGCTGCCGTTTCCGCATGTGGACCACCTGCATCCTGACTGGGGGATTGCGCTGGCGGCGGCGGCGAACGGGCGGGAGCGGATGGAGGAGTTCAATCGCGAGTTTGGGCACAGGCTGGTGTGGCTGCCCTGGCAGCGGCCTGGGTTTGAGCTGGCTCTGATGCTGAAGCGGGCGGTGGAGGAGAACCCTGGGTGCGACGGCGTGGTGCTGGGCGGGCACGGGCTGTTTACGTGGGGGGAGACGCAGCGCGAGAGTTACCTGAACACCATCACGATCATTGACCAGATTGGGCAGTTCATCGAGCGGCACGACAGGGGCCGGGGGCGGCCGATCTTCGGCGGGGCGAAGTTTCAGACGCGGGAGGATCACCGGGATGTGGCGGCGAAGGTCTTTGCGACGTTGCGCGGGGCGGTGAGCCGCAAGCAGCGGTGGATTGGCGAGTATGTGGACAGCCCCGATGTGATGGCGTTTGCCAACAGCGAGCATGCGCAGCGGCTGGCGCATTTGGGCACGAGCTGCCCGGATCATTTCATCAGGACCAAGATTCGGCCGATGTATCTGGCGTGGGACCCGAAGGGGGATGCGGGCGAGTTGCAGGGGGTGATTGAGCGGGCGATTGCGGCGTACCGGGAGGAGTATGCGGCGTATTACACGCGGCATGCGCTGAAGGAGTCTCCGGCGCAGCGGGATGCGAGCCCGACGGTGGTGCTGCTGCCGGGTGTGGGGATGTTTGCGTTTGGCAAGAACAAGACGGAGGCGCGGCTGACCGGGGAGTTTTACACGAACGCGATCCACGTGATGCAAGGGGCGGCATCGCTTTCGGGCGAGACGGAGGCGACGGCCGTGCCGCAGGCTGGACCGGCGGCTGGGCCGGAGGAGTTCACGGTGTACGAGAACTATGTGGCGCTGCCGCCGAGCGAGGCGTTTCGGATTGAGTACTGGGCGCTAGAGGAGGCGAAGATTCGCCGGCAGCCGGCGGAGAAGGAGTTGAGCCGGCGGATTGCGCTGGTGGTGGGGGGTGGGAGTGGGATTGGGCGGGAGGTGGCGCTGCTGGCGAGCGAGCGCGGAGCGCATGTGGTGGTGGCGGACCGCGAGATGGCGACGGCGGAGGCGGTGGCGGAGGAGTGCCGGACGATCGGGGGCAAGGAGACGGCTGTTGCAACGGCTATCGACATCCGTGACCGCGAGGCGATCCGGCGGGCGCTGCGGGCGACGGTGGAGCGATTTGGCGGGCTGGACCTGCTGATCAATACGGCGGCGATCTTTCCCTCGTCGGCGAGCGGGGTGATCAGCGATGCGCAGTGGGGGCAGACGCTGGAGATCAACGTGACGGCGAACTTTCTGCTGTGCGACGAGGCGGACGGGGTACTGAAGCAGCAGGGGATCGGCGGGTCGATCGTGCTGACGAGCTCGGCCAACGCGGTGGTGGCGAAGAAGGGGAGCGAGGCCTACGACGTATCGAAGGCGGCGCTGAGCCATCTGGTGCGGGAGCTGGCGGTGACGCTGGCGCCGGTGCGGGTGAACGGTATTTCTCCGGCGACGGTGGTGAAGGGGTCGACGATGTTTCCGCGGGATCGGGTGAAGGCATCATTGACGAAGTACGAGATCGGCTTTACGGACCAGGAGAGTGACGATGCGCTGCGGAACAAGCTGGCGGGTTTTTATGCGCGGCGGACGCTGACGCATGTGCCGATTGATCCGAAGGACTGCGCGGAGGCGATTCTGTTTCTGGCGGGGCCGAAGACGCCGGTGACGACGGGGCATTTGATTCCGGTGGACGGCGGATTGGTGGAGGCGTATCTGCGGTGAGTGAGGAGGCGGAGGGGCCGCGCGGGGCACGCATCGCGGTGGACCTGGGGGCGGAGAGCTGCCGGGTCTCTCTGCTGCGATGGCACGGGGGCAGGGCGGAGATGACGCTGGTGCATCGGTTTCCGCATGGGCCGGTGGCGCGGGGAGGCTGTCTTTGCTGGGATCTGGAGGCGATTGAGGCGGGAGTTGAGGAGGGCCTGGAGCGAGCGGCGGCGATGGCGCCGGAGGGCGTGACGTCGATTGGCGTGGATGGGTGGGCGGTGGATTATGTGCGACTGGATGCGGAAGGGCGGGCGATTGCGGCGCCGTTCTGCTATCGGGACCCGCGGGCGGCGGAGGGTGCAGCGCTGTTGCATGCGGTGATCGCGCCGGAGCGTTTGTACAGTTTGAGCGGAGTGCAGGTGCAGCCGCTGAATACGGTGTATCAGCAGCACATGGACTGGCGCGAGGGGCGTGAGGGACGGTGGTTGAATTTACCGGAGTATCTGCTGTTTCGGTGGGGTGGAGCGCCGGTGGCGGAGTTTACGAACGCGACGCACACGGGGATGCTGGGGTTGGATGGGCAGTGGTGCGGGGAGATTTTTCGGGCGGCGGGGTTGCGGATGGAGGACGCGCCGCGGGTGGTCGTGCCGGGGACGGATCTGGGGGAGTATCGGGGGCCGGTGAAGGCGCTGCTCGGGGCACGGCTGATTGCACCGTGCTGTCACGACACAGCGAGCGCGGTGGCGGGCATCGGCGACGCGGGGGAGGACTGGGCGTACATCAGCTCGGGCACGTGGTCGCTGATTGGGACGGTGGTGGACCAGGCATGCGTGGGCGCGGAGTCGATCGCGGAGAACTTTACCAACCTGGGAGCGGCGGGTGGGCGGGTTCTGCTGCACAAGGGGGTGCCGGGCATGTGGCTGCTGCAGCAGTGCCTGCGGCAGTGGGGGACGTCCGATGTATCGACTGTGGTGGCGGAGGCGGGCGAGGAGAAGGTGTTTGGTGAGGGGGAGCTGCTGGACCTGGTGGATGCGCGGCTGCAGCAACCGGGGAACATGCCGGCGCTCTTGAATCTGCAACGGGCGGAGCGAGGGCTGCGACGGCTGGAGCGACGTGGCGAGATGGCGCGGCTGATCTTTGACTCGTTAGCGCGGGAGTACGCGCGTGTGCTTGGGGTTCTGGGGCGGCTTTCCGGCAAGAAGTTCCGGCGGGTCTGGGTGGTTGGGGGCGGGAGCCAGAACGAATTGCTGAATCGGTTGACGGCTGAGGCCTGCGGTCTGGAGGTGCGGCGGGGTCTGGTGGAGAGCTCGACGGTGGGGAACTTGGCGGTGCAGATGGCGTCGGCGGCGGGGGACAGCTCGGCGGCGGGCGTGCGGCGAGCGTTGGCGGAGGTTGACTAGAGACGGGAGAGGGTGGCTTGGTCGGGCTGGCCTTGGAAGAAGAGGCGGAGGGTGTTGGCGAAGGTTGTGTCTTCCGGCGCGACGGCATGGAAGAGGGTGAGGGAGGAGTGGAACTTGAGGTCGTCGGGGTAGCCGAAGATGGCTTCGACGGAGCGGTGGGCGTGGCTGGAGACGAGGGTGATGCACTCGCGCAGTCGTGGACCCAGGATGGGATGTGCGAGGTAGGCGAGGGCCTCGTCGCGGCCGGAGATGGCGAAGTGCTGGGCAGTGGACGAGGAGCCCAGGCCCCGGATCTGGGGGAAGATGAACCACATCCAGTGCGAGCGCTTTTGGCCGGCGCTGAGTTCGGCGCAGACCTGCGTGTAGATGGGAGCCTGTGCGTTGACGAATCGCTGAAGCTTGTGGGGATCGCTTGGCATGTGTCGTGGGATGCGCGAGGGGCAGGCGAGAGGCAAGCCGGTATGTGGGGCGGGGAAACGACCCGGCGGTTGTGCGGCGCCTCTTTACTTCGCCATGCCGAGCGGAGCGCAGGCGCCACGGCAGACGCGCCACACGGTTTCGGTGAAGCCATGCCGGGCCAGACTGGCGTAGGGGTGGACCATGTAGGCCGGGTCGTGCATGAAGCGCTCGATGAGGGGGTTGCCGATCTCGGGTGGCTGACCAGTCGGCGTCGAGGGCTGGGTCTGGAGGATGAAGAATTGCGTGTGTTGCTTCAAGAAGGGGTCGCGGTCGACAATCGAGCCGGCAAAGTAGCCCGCTTTGCGCCAGTTTTGCATGAGGTGATATTGGGTGACCTCGAGGCGCGGCGCGTCGGAGCTGATGCTCTGAGGCCAGTCCAGGAGGTAGGTGTAGAGAACACCGGAGGCGTGCTGTCGGCCGATGATTTCGGTGAAGCTCCAGGCATCCTCGCAGAGGATGGGAATGCCCTTGGGGAGGGCGGCTGAGAGTGCGTCGGTATAGTTGATCTGGCCCAGGGCCAATGGTCTGAGATAGCCGAAGACCCAGAAGAGCAGACCGAGAACGAAGAGAGCGGGACCCAGGACGTGAAGAGGCCTTTGCAGGTGTGTCCACCGGGGGGACTGGCGTACGGAGAGGGGCAGCAGGGCTTGCCAGCGAACGAGGGTGAGGGCCTCGGCGGTGAGCATGACCTGGGCGATGGCGACGGGCAGGAGATAGCGGCTGATGAAGAGTGCAGGGCCGACGAAGCCTTCGATGAAGAAGGCGAGGGGAACGAGGAGAAGAGCGAGTGTGATGAAGAAGATGGGGCGTCGGGCTCGGTAAGCTAGGCGCGCGCGCTGTGTTGCACGCGCGCGGTCAATCCAGAGCCAGAGGCATACCGCGATGCCGAGCAGGAGAAGGACAATGGCGATCTCAGCGCCAAAGGCGCTGTAGGCGCCGACAAAACGGCGCAGGGTGGGTTGCGTCGTCCAGAAGTGAGGTTTGCCGACGTTTGCAGAGGCGAGAATGGCGGCGCGCTCGGGTAGGAGCAGAAGCCAGGAGGCCGCGATGGAGAGGTAGAGCGGAAGGCGGAGGCGGTGCTCCGATCGGTCGATGGCTACGGTCGCGGCCAGAAGAAAGGCACTGTAGACGACGCCGAGGAGGTGGCTGGTGGTGAGCAGAGCGTGCGTCAGAAAGGTGAGCAGGCAGAGCCTGGTGGGGGTCAAGAAGCGTGTTCTGGGCGGAAGGACGGCGAGTGCGATGGCGAGCGCCGTGCTGAGCGTGAGCAAACCGTAGAAGCGACCTTCCGCCATGTGCAGCACGAGAGGCGGTGAGAAGAAGAAAGTGTTGGCGAGAGCGAAGGCTGTGATGCCGAGGGTGTAGAAGCGCCGCGTCACGAGCCAAATGGTGGCGAAGGCACCGGCGAAGCAGGCACCGGAGTACATGCGGAAGGAGAGCTCCGAGGCGCCGAAGAGGGAGAACCAGGCGCGACCTGTGAGGTAGAAGGCGAAGCCTCCGCCGTCTGCTCCGAGCTTCCATGCCCGGAGCATGTGGTGCCACGAGGGATCATGCAGGAGCATCCAGCCGAGCATCTCGTCTTCCCAGAAGATGCGGCCATAGCCGAAGACGGCACTGATGGCGAGGATGAGAGCGACACCGGCGACGATCCCGAGAGCATCGCCCCAACCAAGGGGTGAGGGCGACGGGATCGCGGGCGCTGCGAGAGTTGAGGCTCGGACGTCCGTTGTGTCTGCCTTCGCCGAGGACGGCGCGGAGGAGAGAGACATCGACCGTCGATCGGTACCGACCGGCACTGTCATTGGGGAGCCTAAGGGAGAGTGACTTGCTAGCCTGCAGCTTTCAGTTTGCTTCAAAATTGGCCAAACCGAAGAGACCTGCCTCGTGACAGCTTTTCTCTCATCGATGCATAATGCAGATGAGGCGCAGCGATCCGGCCCCTCGTTCGGTCCCGAGATGACGATTGGGAGCGCGTCTTCAGTCAACTTCATGAACCCAGGAGCGATCGTGGACGCGGACCTTGCCTGGCTCCCCGAATGTGCGGCGTGGAGCGATCTGCTGGAGTCGGCGCGCGAGCAGGAGCCGGACGTTGCATACCGCACGTTTCAGAGGCTGGCGAACTGCCGGATGGATTTTGTGCGGGCGGGGCGGCTCGATCGAGCGATCCAGCGGTATCGCGCCCAGCACGGTGAGCCGCAGGGACTGCCCACGTTGCGCCTTGGGCTGCTGGGGTCTTCGACGCTCTCTCATCTGCATGCCGGAGTTCGGCTGGGCGCCTTGCGTCGCGGTCTGCTGGTGGAGATCTATGAAGGACCGTATGGGCAGTATCGGCAGGAGTTGTCTGACCGCAGCTCCGATCTGTACGCCTTTCAGCCGCAGGCGCTCTGCTTTGCTCTGGACGCGCAACATCTGGCGGGGTTTGAGCAGGCGAACGCACCAGACGCTCTGGCGATGATGGCTCAGTGCTGGCGAACCGCGCAGGCTGAACTAGGCTGTGTTGTGCTGCAGCAGACGGTGCTGCCGCGACTGCCTCGGCTGATGGGCAACGGGGAGGAGAGGCTGCCGTCATCCCCTGCGCGAGTGGTGGAGGAGATCAACAGTGGCCTGCGGCAGCAGGCACCCGCGGGGGGTGTTCATCTGCTTGCGGTCGATGTCTGGGCGGCGCAGGATGGTCTCACCTATTGGCACGATCCCATGCTGTGGTTTTCGTCCAAGCACGAGGTGCATCCGCGGGCTTCTGTCATGTATGGCGATCAGATGGGCCGTATGCTGGCGGCGGTGCGGGGACGGAGTGCGAAGTGTCTGGTGCTGGACCTGGACAACACGTTGTGGGGCGGTGTGATTGGCGACGACGGTCTGGATGGGATCGTGCTGGGGCAGGGGAGCGCAGCTGCGGAGGCGCACCTTGCGCTGCAGCGATACGCGCTGCAGCTGTCGAGACGCGGTGTGATCCTGGCCGTGTGTTCGAAGAATGAGGAGGCGAATGCCCTGGCCGCCTTTGAAGAGCATCCCGAGATGGTTCTGCGACGCAGGGATATCGCCTGTTTCGTCGCGAACTGGCAGGATAAGGCGACCAATCTGCGCGAGATTGCCACCGAGCTGAATATCGGGCTGGAGTCGCTGGTGTTTGTTGACGACAACCCGGCGGAGCGTGCTTTAATTCGGCGCGAGTTGCCGATGGTTGCGGTGCCTGAGCTTCCCGAAGATGCCGCTGGCTATGTGGACTGCCTGGCGCGCGCGGGCTACTTTGAGTCGCTCGCTGTGACCGACGATGATCGGCAGAGGGCCGAGCAGTACAGAGCGAACACCGAGCGCCAGAGCATGCTTCAGTCGGCGACAGACATGGACAGTTTTCTCGATGGGCTGAAGATGGAGCTCACATGGAGTCCGTTTCAGCGCGGCGATCTAGCACGGGTCGTTCAGTTGATCAATAAAACGAACCAGTTTAATTTGACCACGCGGCGGTATACCGAGGGTGAGGTGAACGCCTTTATGCTCGATGAGTCTGTGGGCACCTTGCAGATGCGACTTGCTGATGTCTATGGCGACAACGGGCTGATTGCCCTTGTTATCGCACGGCGCTCGTCGGAGTCAGTTCTGGAGCTGGATACGTGGCTGATGAGTTGCCGGGTGTTGGGCCGCCAGGTGGAGGTTGCCACGCTGAACCTCGTGGCGAGTCTGGCGCGCGAGATGGGCTGCCATGCCGTGCGTGGAGAGTACCGGCCAACGGAGAAGAATGGGATGGTGCGGGACCACTACAGACGGCTCGGGTTTGAGTTGAAGGAGATAGGGAGTGACTCCAGCACGGAATGGCTACTTCCACTGGATGTTTTCAAAGAGCAGCCTACACACATGCGTGTCGTGGAAGGAGCAGCGTGCCACAGCCTCAGCTTTATCAGCAGTTAACCGAGATATTCCGCGATGTATTTGACGACGACGCCATTGTGTTGACGCCGGAGACGACCGCAGCCGACATCGACGGTTGGGACTCGGTCGCACACGTGAATCTGCTTGTCGCCATTGAGTCACGACTCAAGGTGAAATTCAAGACGGCCGAGGTTGAATCGTTACACAACGTCGGTCAACTCGCGGCCGTGGTCGAGTATAAGCTCCAGAACCGGACCTGAGGGTTAGGTCAGAAACTCTGAACAGGTTGCGTCGGGATCTCGCAGGTTGCTTTTATGCTCTTTAACTCGTATGCGTTTCTCTTCGGCTTTCTGCCGATTACGCTTCTTGGACATCAGCTAGCAGCGCACTGGCACCGACGCGCCGTTATTGTGTGGCTGTCTTTTGCCTCGTTGGCGTTCTATGGCTATTGGAGGCCGGCCTATTTGGGGCTGCTTTGCGGTTCCATTCTCTGGAACTACACCTGTGGTGCGCTGATCACCCGCAGGCTGCCGAATCGCATTCCGACGAGGATTTTGCTTACGGGGGCGATTGTCGGCAACCTAGCCGTTCTGTGTTATTTTAAGTATCTCTTTCCTTCACTCAACTTCCTTGCAGGAGTTGTTGGGAGTTCGCACCAATGGTCTGACGTCATCCTGCCATTGGGGATTTCTTTTTTTACCTTCACACAGATTGCCTACCTTTGCGACTTGCAGCAGGGGGCGGCGCACCAGCAGGACCTCGCGAGTTACACGCTGTTTGCGACCTTTTTCCCCCACCTCATCGCGGGGCCGATCCTTCACCACGCAGAGATGATGCCGCAGTTCCGGCAGGAGCGTGATTATCGGCTGCGTGCGGATGACTTCGCCGTAGGGATGACCTGGTTCATCATGGGTTTGTTCAAGAAGGTGCTGCTTGCGGACAAATTTGCTCCGGCGGCCGACGCGGCGTTTGCGGCAACACACTCACTTACCACCTTGCCTGCGTGGGCGGGCGTGCTGGCGTATGCTTTGCAGCTTTACTTTGATTTTTCGGGGTACTCCGACATGGCTCTCGGGCTGGCCCGTATGTTCTCCATCGACTTTCCTTTGAACTTTAGTTCGCCTTACAAGGCGGCAAGCATTATCGATTTTTGGCAGCGTTGGCATATGACGCTGACGCGATACATCACTGTGTATCTTTACAACCCAGTCTCCCTTTGGCTTACTCGGAGGCGTGTGGCGCGCGGCAAGAAGATTTCCAGAAAGGCGATGGCGACTCCGGGCGGTTTTTGGGCGATGATCGCCTTGCCCACGCTATTTGCGCTCTTTATCGCGGGTATCTGGCATGGGGCAGGTCTACAGTTTCTAGTATTCGGCCTTTTGCATGGCGCGTACCTTACGATCAACCATGGCTGGCGTCTGTACCGTGGCACTCGCAGATCCGCGGCGATCTCTTCGTGGCGGTTGGCGCACCATGTTGCTGGAGTTGCGCTTACGTTTGCAGCCGTGCTCCTGGGTCAGATATTTTTTCGTGCAACAAGCGTCCAGACGGCGCTCTCGGTGGTTCGTGCCATGCTTGGGTTCCACCCCAGTTCGAGCGTGCTGCGGATCGCTGAGTCTGCACCGTACCACCCTTCCGTTCGGCGTCTTGCATCGTTGGTCGTGGGCTACTTTATTGTCTGGGCGCTGCCGAACACGCAACAGATCCTGGCACAGTTCAAGCCATCGCTCGAACTCTTTCGAGCGGACAGGGAACCGACGATGGTGCATGTGGCATGGCGGCCGACCGCAGCTTGGGGGTTGGGATTGGCTCTGGTCTTCTTCTACATCGTGATCAAGATGCAGAACCCTACAACGTTTCTTTACTTCCAGTTCTAGCGGGGATGAGGAGCAATCATGCAAACGATTGTGGATCTGCCCGCGCCTGGTAAGGACGGAGAGGATCTGGCGGCAATGCACCGTTCCCGTCGTTCCTTTGTGCGATTTCTGTGCTTTCTGCTGATCCCGCCTCTGCTGATCTATCTGGCAGCCTTTCCGCTGGTGCGGACGGCCTCCTTCGAGCAGTGGTGTCCGAGTCAGTGGGGTCCCATGTTGGAGTGGGCATTTGACGCCAAGCACCAGGATGCCGATGTTGTGATCTTTGGAGATTCGAGTGCGTTCTTAGGGATAGATCCGCGTATCGTCGACGCCGAACTCGGGACGAAGTCAGTGGTTCTGCCAAATACGATCGGCAGTTTGCCTGTGACAGGGGATCTGGCGCTTCGGGAATATCTGAAGAACAATCGGCGGCCGAAGATCATTGTTTTCTACTTCTCAGCGTGGAATCTGGACTACCTCCACGCGCAGAGCGTGAGGTTGTTTGAGGGAGAGGAGATGATGTTGCGGCATAGCTCGTGGCCTATGATTCGGTCCTACTGGGTCCACCACCCGCTCGAGATGCTAGCGTTTCCCCTGCGTCTGTACAGCACGTTTGGGCTGTCGATGCTCAAGGACGCGATGCGTCCGACGCATCGAGAACGCAGCACAGCGCTGGCCCTTGGGCACGTCGATGATCATGATCCGTTCGCGGCCCTGGCGCAGCCTTGCACCCTGCCCGCGAAGTACTTCGGCAATGACAGTGACGCCTCCGTGCGGGCTTTGACCGAGCGGTTCGCCTCGCGAGGAACGCGCGTGGTCGTCTACCTTGCGCCGATCCCGCGCTGCCGAAACAGCGACAGCTTAATCCGAGAGACTGCGGCGCGGTTCGGTGAAGCGCCTGCCCAGCTACAGCCTGACGATTTCGTCGGGGATGGTTACTACGCCCACCTGCGACCGGCGGCCGTGCCCGCGGCCTCGCGACTGCTTGCGCAAGCCCTGGAATCCAATATGTCGTCTGCAAAGTGAGGGAGGTGGTTGGGGCGGACGGAGGGAAGGAGGGGGAACAAGGGGGAGCGGGCGCAAGGGGTCGGGCGCGGTGTCGAGTCAATGGAGGTTGGCCGAGGGGTGGGTAGGATGGGTTTATGGCGACGCGGGTTCGATCATTTTCGAAGATAAATTTAGGTTTGCGCATTGGGCGGGTGCGCGAGGACGGGTATCACGGGCTGGCGACGGTGTACCAGACTCTGGCTCTGCACGATGTTGTGACCGTGGAGGCGCGACGCTCAGAGCAGACCCGGATCGGGTTGCGGGCGGATCATCCGTGGGTGCCCGTTGATGGGCGGAACACGGCGTGGAAGATGGTGGAACGCGCGCTGGAGGCGATGGGAATAAGTGCGGAGGTGGAGATAGGGATTGAGAAGCGGCTGCCGGTGCAGGGCGGGATGGGCGCAGGCAGCGCCAATGCGGCCGCGGCGCTGTTGGGGCTGGAGCGGGAGCTGGGGATTGAGGGCGGAAGAGGCGAGGGTTTGGCGGGGGTGGAGCGCCTGCGGGTGGCGGCTGCGGTGGGGTCGGACGTGCCTTTATTCTTGGTGGGCGGGTCGGTGCTGGGGCTCGGGCGGGGCGAGCAGGTTGTGGCGTTGCCGGATCTTGTTCGGGGCGGGGCGGGGATGCCGTGCGTGGTGGCGGTCCCTCGGGTTGGGGTGTCAACGCCGATCGCGTTCCGCGAGTGGGATCGTCGAACGGAGTTGACAGACGGCTTTTCACCCGATATGCTTGAGGGGTTGAGTCTAACGTGCTCTGCTGCGTACGCGGCGGGCGGGATAAAGGCGAGCGGCTTTGAGCCTTCCGCAGAGCGGGGTGTAGATGCTCTCAGGGGGATCGTGCTAGCAGGGAGCGCCTTGCTTCCTCTTGTGAGTGCCGGAATTGAGAACGACTTCGAGCAGGTCGTCTTCGGATTTTACCCATCCCTTCGTGAGATCAAGCAGAGACTGTTGGGCGCCGAAACGGCGCAGCCGGCGGTGTATGCGGCGATGTCGGGCTCCGGTTCAGCTTTGTTTGGTCTTTACCGGACCGACGAAGCGGCTCGGGAGGCGGAGGCGCGAGTTCGCTCCTTTCACGGCGAGTTCGCAGTGGAGACTCGGCGCACGGAGCTTCTTTCGCGGGACCGAATGTGGGAGGAGACCTTCTTCTGAAGGTTACCGGCGGAATGAAGCGGCTCAACAACGATGTGACGCGGCAGTAATCGCGGGGTAGACTAGGGCTGTGCCATTGGGCGATCGACTAATGGTAGGTCAAGTGCCTTTGACGCACTTTGTCTAGGTTCGAATCCTAGTCGCCCAGCCAGAGTTGCGCGGAATTCCGCTGCCGAGAGGTGGCGGAGATTGAGAGAGATCAGGGTTTTGGAGCTGCGACAATGTGCGGCTTCGGAAGAGAGGGGCAGGCCGGGTCCGCGAACAAGACGGATCGCTGCTCTGGAACGAAAGAACGACGTCATCAACCAGCAGTGCAGAGAGATTCGCAACAAGGATTTCAGAAGTGCCGATGTGGTCCGCGACCGAACCTGGTACGCGGTGACGAAACGCAGTGCGAATCCCGAGGTCAACCAACCTGGAGGGTTTCAAGACGTGAGCCAACAAGACACGACTGCAGTTCTTTCCCCTGGATTTCCAAACGCAGAGCGGGCCCCTGGACAGGCGATGGCGGGGCCTGCGTCACCCAACGGCAGCAATGGTGCATCAGCTCCTTCGCGATCTGCGGGTGAGGCTCGGGCTTTGGGCGATAGCCGAGCTGTGGCGGCGCCGGAGCGTAAGCGGGCGAGTCGCCTGAGCGAGGACAAACGCTTCAAGATCTTCTGCGGCTCGGCTAACCGGGAGTTAGCCGAAGAGATCTGCAAGTTTGTCGGCGTGCCGATGGGCGAGACGCGGCTTCAGCACTTTTCCGATGGTGAGATCCACTTTCAGCTGCTGGAGAATGTTCGCGGCGCGGACGTGTTTCTGGTGCAGCCGACGAGCTTTCCGGTGGATGAGCACCTGATGGAGCTGCTGATCATGATCGACGCGCTTAAGCGGGCGTCGGCGGGGCGGATCACGGTGGTGATTCCGTACTACGGCTATGCGCGGCAGGACCGGAAGGATCGGCCGCGGGTGGCCATCACGTCCAAGCTGGTGGCGGACCTGCTGACGACAGCCGGGGCGAACCGGGCGCTGCTGGTGGATCTCCATGCGGCGCAGATTCAGGGATTCTTTAATATTCCGGTGGATCACCTTTTCGCCAGCCCGGTGCTGGTGACGTACTTTCGCGAGATGAATTTGCCGAATCTGACAGTGGTGAGTCCGGATGCGGGTGGCGTGGAGCGTGCGCGGTTCTTCGCAAAGAAGCTGGATGTGCCGCTGGCGATTGTGGACAAGCGGCGGACCGACATCAACGTCACCGAGGTAATGAACGTGATCGGTGATGTGCGCGGACGAACGTGCCTCATTCTGGACGACATTGTGGACACGGCGGGGACGCTGGTGAAGACGGTGGACGCGTTGCTGGCGCAGGGTGCGGAGAAGGTATATGCGTGCGCCTCGCATGCGGTGCTGAGCGGACCGGCGGTGGAGCGGATTCGGGAGTCGCGGCTGGAGGAATTGGTGGTGTCGAATACCATTCCGCTGCGCGACGAGGCAAAGACCGTGGAGAAGATCAAGGTGCTGTCGATCGCGGGGCTGCTGGGCAGGGCGATCGAGAGCATCCACATGGAGACGAGTGTGAGTACCTTGTTTACGTAAGGGCTTGGCGAAATATCGAGAGCCCCAGGCCTTCTGCCTGGGATGGTATGTGCCGGGCCTTCCACCCTCGGGTCTCGGTTGGGGGTGGACCTAGGCCTTCGGATCTGACGGCCTGTTTTTGGCGTGAAATAGTAGGTTGGCGGCGGGGGTTGGGCGCTGGTATAATAGACCGGTTGCGGACAGAGCGGCTCTGATGAGTCGCAAAGGGAGCGGCAGATTGCCGTGCCCGAAGGAGAGGAAGCGATGGCAGCAGGTTCAGAGGAGCAGGTTACAGCGACGGTTCGCGAGGGCCGGTTTAACAAGAATGCGGCGCGACGTGTGCGGGTGAGCGGTCTGGTGCCGGCGGTGGTGTATGGCGCGGGGCAGGAGCCGGTGGCGGTCACGGTAGACCCGAAGGCGATTTTGCGGGTGTTGCACTCGGAGACAGGGCATAACACGATCTTTGATCTGGCTGTCGGCGGAGCGGCGGGCGGGACCACGACCACGAAGGCGATGATCGTGGACTGGCAGAACGAGCCGATCAAGGGCAAGCTGCTGCACCTTGATATGAAGCGGATCGCGATGGACCGGGCGATCACGGTATCTATCCCCGTGGTGCTGGTTGGTGTGCCGGTTGGCGTGAAGGTCGGCGGCGGCGTGCTGGACCAGGTGCTGCGCGAGGTTGAGGTGGAGTGCCTTCCGGGCGAGATTCCGAGCTCGCTTGAGGTGGACGTGGCGGGCCTGGAGTTGGGGTCGGCGATCCACATATCGGATCTGCCGCACTCGGGCAAGTTGAAGTTTCTGGGTCAGGAGGATGCGGTTGTGGCTCACGTGACCTCGATCAAGGAGGAGGCGATCGCGGACGCGACGG
>CBDCMI010000017.1:0-105000 GCA_965218895.1 Acidobacteriaceae bacterium
CCCCGCCCTCAACGCCGCCTTTCTCCACCAGGACCTCGTCGATCGCCTCATCCTCTTCCGCTGTCCCCACACCCTCGGCCCCGGCTCCGTCCCCTTCGCCACCCACGGCCCCACCCCCACCCATCTCCTCGCCCAGGCCACCCAGAGCACCGAACGCCGCCTCGGTCCAGACACCGAACTCACCGCCCTTCTGCACAACCCCTGGCCCTCCCACCCCTGACTGCACCCTCCTAAACCCACACGGCATCTACCGTCTATGTTCACCGGACTCATCGAAACCACCGGCACACTCCGCTCCCTCACCCCCACCGGAGCCGGCACCCGCATCCTCATCGACGCCCCCACCTCCCTCGTCTCCCGTCTCCACCTCGGAGACTCCGTCGCCGTCTCCGGTGTCTGCCTGACCGCCCTCGATCTGGCCCCCGCCTCCTTCGCCGCCGATCTCGCCCAGGAGACCCTCGACCGCACCACCCTCGGCCGCCTCTCCCCCGGCGCCACCGTCAACCTCGAGCTCCCCACCCCCGCCGGCTCCCCCCTCGGCGGCCACGTCGTCCAGGGCCACGTCGACGGCACCGCCACCCTCCTCGCCATGGACCCCCTCCACCCCGGCCAGCTCCACTCCACCGACTGGCGTCTCGCCCTACACCTTCCCGCCACCCTCGCCCGCAACGTCGTGCAGCAGGGCTCCATCACCATCGAAGGCATCTCCCTCACCGTCGCTCGCCTCGTCCCCAACCCCGACGGCTCCGCCCGCGCCGAGATCGCCATCATCCCCCACACCTGGAAGTCCACCAGCCTCCGCCACCTCAAACCCGGCGACCTCGTCAACGTCGAGACCGACATCCTCGCCCGCTACGCCGCGCAACAGACCGCCGCACCGCCCCCAACCTCCCTCGAGTCCACGACGCATCCTCGCAACGAGTGGCTCACCACCGCCCGCCGCGACACCACCCCACCTCCCTTCACCCCCGTCACCGGGCAGGCCGAGTGGCTCACCACCGCCTTCCTGCTCGCCAACGGCTACTGATCCGCACGCAAACAGCACCAAAGAAAACCGCACCGAGCATAGCGGCCGATGCGGTTGTTTTTGACCGTCTCCGGTCGCGGTGAAGCCCTTGCCAACTACTTCTCCGCCGGCTGCGTCATCCGCTCGTGCATCGCCGCCTGCAATCCCTCCGGGACGAGACCCATCACCGCACCCTCCACCTTGGTCTTCAGGCTCGCCGCGTACACGTGCTCGTCCCCGTCCATCAGCGCCTTAAAGCCCTGCTTGGCCACCTCGTACGGCTCGGAGTCCTTCTTACCCTCCGTGCCTACTTTGGTCTCGCCCATGCCCGCCCGGTTGAAGAAGTTCGTGTCCACCGGACCAGGCTGCAGCGCCGTCACCGTCACGCCCTTGTCCTTCAGCTCGTATCGCAAGCTCTTCGCCAGTGAAAGATCAAACGCCTTGGACGCCGCGTAGACCGCCTCCTTGGGAGCGACCATCTCGCTCGCGATCGACGCCGTAATCAAAATCTTGCCCTGGCCTTGCGCAACCATGGTCCGCGCCGCGTGCCACAGCACATGGGTCGTGCTCTCCACGTTCACCCGCACCAGATCGATCGTCTTCTGGAGATCGGCCTCCCAAAACCAGTCCCCCACACCGAACCCAGCGTTCACCGCAATCGCATCCACTGGCCGGCCAACCGCCTCCACCTCCTGCCAGAACTGCATCACCTCATCGAACTTGGCCAGGTCCTTCTGAACCGCCTTCACCTGCACACCCAAACCACCGAGCTCCTGCGCAGCAGCCTGAATGCCCTCACTGTCGGCCACAATCACCAGGTCAAACCCGTTCTCCGCAAACACCCGAGCCAGCTCCAGCCCAATTCCACTTGAAGCCCCCGTCACCACTGCCAGCTGATTCGCCATAACCCCTCCTGCTATGAGGGGTTGGATGGCGAGAGAACACCGCATGCAGGGGCACGCGGGCCATCCCTTTTCGAGCCCTCACAAAACACTTGCATCCCGGGAGTAAACCGAAAGACCAACCCAATGAAGCACATACCATCACTTCGAAATGCCAAGAGCCCCACCAGCTCCACCCTCCTGCGAGGTCTGCACCGGAGCGACAGCGAGCAACGTCCACCGCTGAGGCACATTCACTCGCTCGGCGATCGAAAAGTTCAGCGATTGGTACGAGGTCTCATGCGTGCCCACGTCAGTTGCCTTAATCACCAGTCGGTAGTTCCCGGGCACCATCCCGTCGGTGGGGATGTCCTTGCCCATAAGGAGGTTTCCCCCGCCGTCAAAACGTTTTCTGTCGACAGTCTGGTCCTCCTCGTGCCTGTCCTTCGCGTCCAGCTGCCCGATGAGGTAGTGCACCTCCACGTCGCCAACGGCCTGTCCCGGCTTCGTGGGCGGCTCCCAAAGCTGGTACACCACTCGCAAAGGCGTACCGGCGGGAATGACCGCGTTCTCTCCGCCCCTCGGCGAGAGCTTCACTCCATCGAAGCTGAACGGCGCCTTATCGCCAGGGTCCGTCAAAGGTGCCTGCGTGTTCGCGAAAAAGACCTGACTCACCGTAAGCCCCTGGTCCGGCCGAGGCACAAGGATTGATCGGCTCTGCTCGAAGCTCTGCTTCGTAACTCTATTGGTCACCTCCAGTCGCAGCTCGTACTTCCCGGGGGCTGCCGGCAGACGTCCTTCCAAACTGAAACTCTTCTCCTTCAAGGACTCGATCTGCTTCGCCGTCAAATCGCCACCGAGCGTCTGCTCATTGTGTGCGACGACCTTTCCGTTCGCATCGCGCAACTCCGTATGCAGCCCCAGCGAGTAGAAATACACGCCGCCCGCCTTCTCTCCAAAACCGAAGTCCTGCGGCGATCGCAGGCTGAACAGGTAATGCACGCTCTCACCACTCGCCGCATCGCGGCTCGCCACAACAGTCATATCGCTGAACTCTGAGCCCAGCAGCAGCCGATGCGACACCCCCTCCAGCGTCTCGCGTCGCACCTGGAGTGCCCGCAACGACGACGGGAGATTGCGGTACTCCCGTATATCGTTCAGCAGCACGTCCGACTCCAGGCTGGGATTCGGGTTCCGCAGATCAACCGGCTCACCGGGAATCAGCGAAAGCGCCACATGGGCCGCCTCCACCCCGAGCGCATCATTGATAAAGTGAATCGCAACCTTGTCGTTATTGACCGCGTCCGTCCCGTCCACCAGACGCTCCGGCCGATCCCCGTACGGCGAGTACAGCCGGTAATCATCCGACCAGTCCTTCCGGTAGAACATCACATAAAAGTGAGTCGGCAACCCGCCGGACAGGTTCTCGTAAAACCAAATCTCAATCGGCCGGAGATGCGGTGACTCCGGATGGACCTCACGCTGCTGCGGAGGTCCAAGAGTGATATAGACCATGCCCCGATCCGTATGCACGCCGTCGCCAAAGTGAAGCGACCCAAAGTGCTCATTGGCGTAGGCCAGCCGGCGGTAAAGCTCATCCTTCGCGCTGTTCGACACAGAGGCTGGATCAGGGTTGCGAATGGCCCAGAAGTGCGCGATAAACTGGTCGCGCTCCGCGTCCGTCTTTAACGTCAAAAACTGCGCTTCCTCATCCTTCGTGATCAGGTAGTTCACCTGGTCATCCAGCCACTGCGTGTAGCGCGTCGGAAACCCATCCGCTCTCTTCTTGCTTGCAGCCAACCCCGTACCGGTCATCCACAGGCTGGACGCAGCCAGGCCGATGATCCACACACGTGACCAAAATCTTGAACCCATTCTTCTCCCCAAAAGACCGTCCGCAGGACCGCCGTGCTTCGCTGAGGCGCAACCAATACGCGCACCCGCCAGACACAATAAGCCTACCCGTGGCGATAATGCGCCGCAACTCCCTCTGACGCGCCCACGATTCTCTCCCTAGAAACATAATCTTCTACGGATTTTCATATGCCGTGGAGAGTGCCGTGGCCTCGTAGCCCCGCCGATCGACGCTCCCCGCCGCCGCAGGCCGTTGAAAACAAACAAAAGAAGCTCCTGCCGGGACGCGGCCTCAGGTGTGGCATAAAAGTTGCATGCATAAGCGGCACCAGCCAACTTCAGGAGAGATCATGTCCTCTCGGATTCACCGCGGCCTCTTTGCCGCGGCGCTCCTTTCCGCTCCCTTCGTCTCGGTCACACCCCATCTCGCCGCGCAGGAGATCTCAGCCGTTAAAGGCGGCCTGCAAGGCGTCATCACAGACAGCAGCGGTGCCGCCGTCCCAGGCGCCAAAGTGACCTTCAAGGGCAACACCGACACCCGCACCGTCACCACGGACCAGAACGGTGACTACACCGTCGGCGGCCTCACCCCAGGGCTCTACACCGTCACCGCCGCCCTCCAGGGCTTCAACATCACGCAGGTCAAGGGCGTCGAGGTCGTCATCAGCCGACTCTCCACCCTCGATCTCAAGCTCAAGGTCGGCGAAGTCTCCGATACCGTCACCGTCGACGCCAACGCCGTCCAGATCGAAACCACCTCCACCGCCGTCGGCGACAACCTCGACGCCACCTTCTACCAGCAGGTCCCCGTCGCCCGCAACGTCGGCAGCCTCTTCTATATCGCCCCCGGCGCGGCTAACTCCGGCGGCACCGGCACCTCCAACCCCTCCATCGGCGGCGCCACAGGCCTCGAAAATCAATACATCATCGACGGCGTCAACCTCACCGACATCGGCTACGGCGGCATCGGCGTCTTCAGCCCCACCTACGGCTCCCTCGGCACCGGCATCAATCTCACCTTCATCCAGGAAGTTCAGGTCAAGGAAGGCGCTCTCGAGCCCAAGTACGGCAAGGCCAACGGTGGCGTCGCCCTCATCGTCACCAAAACCGGCGGCTCCGCCTACCACGGCGCCGTCTCCGCCTACTTCTCCCCCGAACAATTCAGCTCCAGCCAGCGCTACGCCGATAACTACTTCAACCGCGTCAACCTCCACGGCAGGGTCTACGCCCAGCCGGCCTTCGACGCCGCCGTCGAACTCGGCGGGTATGTCCCCCATCTCAAGAACCACCTCTTCTTCTACGGCGCCTTCAACCCCTCGCTGAATCAGACCAGCTTCATCGCCCCGGCAGGCTCCGGTCTCGCCGCCCACGGCCCCTTCACCAACTCCATCACCACCTACGGCTGGGCAGGGAAACTCACCTTCAAGCCCAATGACCGCACCACCTTTGAAGGCTCCGCATTCAGCGATCCGTCGTCCTCCAACCTCGGCTTCGGCGTGGCGAACGAAGACAGGTTCCCGTCCTACCCCAACATCAACGCCGCCAACACCACACTCTTCTCCCGCTGGGACTTCGGCTCGCGCAGCGAGGTCTTCCGCATGAACACCCTGCTCGACCCCACCTGGACACTTAACCTCTCCGCCACGGCGAAACAGAGCCACTTCACGGAGTTCGGCTACCCCAACGTCAACCTCATCACCGACTACACCAACACCGCGAAGATCAACGATCCCGCCTCGCCGAACAACGGCCAGGCCTACGGTGCCCTCTTCACCGCCCAGGGTATCGGCTTCATTCAAAACCCCAACACCCACTCCCAAAGCTTCGCCATCGACACCGAAAAAGTCGTCAAGCTGGGTCGCTTCGGCAGCCATTCCGTCTCCGTCGGCTACGAGTTCGATCGTGCCATCTACGACCTCTTCAAGGCATACAGCGGTCCGCGTTATGACGTCCCGTTGACCAACGACATCGGCGTCGCCACCAATCCGGCCATCGCCGGCGTCAGCACCAACGCCGCCTTCCGCCTGCAGCCGGCGCCTACCTGCCCGCTCACCCTCTGCCCCTACGTCACCAAGACCGACCCCGGCACCGGGCGAACAGCGCAGATTCCCGTCTACCTCCTCCAGAACCGCGGCATCTACTCCAGCCCGCAGGCCTACACCGACCAGAACTACCACCAGGTCTACCTCAACGATGACTGGTCCGTCGGCCGCCGCGTCACCTTCAACACCGGCATCCGCTGGGATCAGGAGACGCTCCGTGGCGTGGAGCAGCGCTACACCTTCAACGACAACTGGTCGCCCCGTCTGGGCGTCAACATCGACCCCTTCGGTGATCGCAAGTCGAAGGTCTTCTTCAACTTCGCGCGCTACACGCAGTCTCTGCCAAACGACGCTGCCGTCCGCGAACTTAACCAGGAATCCGACATCAACCGCATCAACTTCGCACCTCAGGCCAATCCCGACGGCAGCCTCGCTCTGAATGCGCAGGGCACGGCGACGCCGATCTTCGACGCAGCCCACCTGCTCAGCGGCAATCCGGCAGCAGGCTCCCTGGCCGGCCGAGCCATCGTCTACAGCGGCGGCGGCGTCCCGGAGCTCATCGCCAGCGGCACCAAACTCAACTACGAGGAGGAGTTCATCGGTGGGGTCGAGCGCCAGGTCGGTGGCTTCGTCATCAGCGCCCGCTACATCGACCGTCGCCTCCTCCGCATCATCGAGGATGTGGGCGGCGTCTCCCCTGAGGGTGCCAATGCCGGTCTGAACCAGATCTTCGTCATCGGCAACCCAAACGCGAACGCCGACTACTTCGTCAATGAGCAGGAGCTCGCCTACGGTCCCACCGGCTCCGCACCCGCAGACTGCCCGCTCGACTACGGCCAGCAGTTTGACAGTGCTGGCAACGATATCGGGGGAGCCTGCGGTCTCAATCCCGATGTCGCCGGCCTCAACACTCCCGACGGCAAACCCGACGGCTTCGCCAACCCACGCCGGCACTACCAGGCCCTCGAGATCGAAGCCAACAAAAACCTCAGCCACAACTTCCTCGTCCGCGCCAACTACCGCTTCGCCAAGCTCTACGGCAACTACGAAGGCCTCTACCGCAACGACAACGGTCAGTCCGACCCCGGCATCTCCTCGCTCTTCGACTTCACCCAGGGCGTCCTCAACGAGCTCGGCGGGCAGTTCGAATCCGGCTACCTCAACACCGACCGTCGCCACATCGGCAATCTCTACGGCTCCTATGTCGTCCCCAGGAGCTTCCTCAAGAACCTCACCGGTGGTCTTGGCCTCCACGCCGCCTCCGGTACCCCGATCACCAACTTCGGCGCACATCCCGTCTACGACAACGCAGGTGAGATCCCGCTCGGCGGTCGTGGCGCCGTCGGCCGTACCGCCTCCAACTACTCCCTCGATCTCCACGCCGACTTCCCGGTAAACTTCTCGGACACCAAGCGCCTCAAGCTCACCTGGGATGTCTTCAACGTCACCAACTCCCGGTCGCTCCTCGCGGTCGACCAGGACTCCGCCCTCAACTCCACAACCCTCAACGCGGATTACCTGAAGCCCACCGACTTCCAGCGTGCCTTCTACGCCCGTGGCGCGGTCCGCTTCGAGTTTTAACCTCCCACCCACAGCAGCAACCAGGGGGCGCCTTCGGGCGCCCCCTGCCGTTTCTGCATCCCATGCTCAGCTCCGCCGAGGACCACTCCATGCCCAGATTAGCCGCACCCGTCTCCGCCCAGGACCACACCGCCGGCCCCGCCTCCGCCCCCGTCACCCTCGTCGAGTACGGTGACTTTCAATGCCCCTCCTGCGGGCAGGCCTACCCCATCGTCAAACAACTGCAGCAGGAGCTCGGCGACAAGCTCCGCTTCGTCTTCCGCAACTACCCCCTCGACCAGCACCCCTTCGCCGAGCCCGCAGCGGAAACCGCCGAGTTCGCCGCCTCCCAGAACAAGTTCTGGCAGATGCACGACACCCTCTTCGAGCACCAGCGCCGCTTCTCCGAAGATCTCTTTCCCGAACTCGCGACCCAACTCAGCCTCGACTCCAACGCCCTCGAGCAGGCCCTCGACAATCAGACCTTCGCCCCCCGCGTCCGGCAGGATATCAACAGCGGAGACCAAAGCGGCGTCGGCGGTACCCCCACCTTCTTCCTCAACGGGGAGCAATACACCGGCTCCTTCGCCTTCGATGACCTCCGGGAGGCCATCCAGGCCGCCGCCCGCTCCTGAACCCCCGCCCAAACCCCCGCCAATACCGGGAGAACCGAGCCAAAGCCCTCTATAATAGGGGTTGAACCCCTATGCCAGACGACCAAAGCAACCTCCCGCTCGGCCCAGACGATCCCACTCCCCCCTCGCCCCAGGACGCCTCCGGCAACGTCCCCCCGCCCGCCGGCACCCCTCCCGATGGCCCCGGCTTCACCGGCCCAGGCGCCCTTAACCTCTTACCTATCAACATCGAAGACGAGATGCGACGGTCGTATCTCGACTACTCCATGTCCGTCATCATCGGCCGCGCCCTCCCCGACGTCCGCGACGGCCTCAAGCCCGTCCACCGTCGCATCCTCTTCGGCATGCAGGAGATGGGCCTCCAGTTCAACAAAAAGTACACCAAGTCCGCCAAGGTCGTCGGCCACGTCATGGGCAACTACCACCCCCACGGCGACTCCGCCATCTACGACACCATGGTCCGCCTCGCGCAGGACTTCTCCCAGCGCTACCCCATGGTCGACGGCCAGGGCAACTTCGGCTCCGTCGACGGCGACCCACCCGCCGCCATGCGCTACACCGAGTCCCGCCTCACCCGGCTCGCCGGCGAAATGCTGGCCGACATCGACTCCGACACCGTCGACTTCGCCCCCAACTACGACGAGTCCACCTCTGAGCCCACCGTCCTCCCCGCCCGCATCCCCAACCTCATCGTCAACGGCGGCACCGGCATCGCCGTCGGCATGGCCACCAACATCCCCCCCCACAATCTCACCGAAGTCGTCAACGCCTGCATCGCCCTCCTCTCGAAGGAGAAAGGCGACACCCGCTCCGACCTCGAGATCGCCCTCGAGCACGTTAAAGGCCCCGACTTCCCCACCGGCGGCTATCTCTACGGCCGAGCCAACATCGCCCAAACCTACAAGACCGGCCGCGGCCGCTTCATGATGCGTGCCAAGTGCTCCGTCGAACAGATCTCCGGCGGCCGTCAAGCCATCATCGCCACCGAGATCCCCTACCAGGTCAACAAGTCCACCCTCATCAAGCGCATCGCCGAGCTCGTCACCGACAAGGTCATCGACGAGATCTCCGACGTCCGCGACGAGTCCGACCGCGACGGCATGCGCATCGTCATCGAGCTCAAACGCGGCGCCGAGCACCAGATCGTCCTCAACCAGCTCTTCAAGCACACCCAAATGCAAGAGAGCTTCTCCATGATCTTCCTGGCCGTCCACAACGGCCAGCCCAAGGAGCTGCCGCTTCCCGACGCCATCCACGCCTTTCTCGATCACCGCATCGACGTCGTGCGCCGCCGCACCGCCTTCCTCCTCAACCGAGCCCGCGAGCGCGAACACACCCTCCTTGGCTATCAGATCGCCCTCGACCACCTCGATCAGGTCATCCGCATCATTCGCCAGTCCTCCTCCCGCGCCGACGCCCGCGAAAACCTCTTCAGCTTCTTCTCCGGCCGCCGCATCAACCTCCGTGGCACCGAGATCGCCGGCGTCACACTCGACCCCGCCAAGTACAACATCGACCTCGCCGGCGGCTCCATCTCCGCCCAGCAGTCCGCCCTCGCCACCCCCGGCACGGCCGCCACCCTCATCCTCTCCTATCGCCAGATCGACGCCATCCTCGAACTGCAGCTCTATCGCCTCACCCAGCTCTCCATCGATGAGCTCCTCAACGAACTCCGCACCGTCCGCGACAACATCGCCGAGTTCGAGTCCATCCTCGCCTCCGAAGAGAAGCTCCGCCGGGTCATCATCAAGGAACTCGAAGAGGTCCGCGACAAGTACGGCGACCCCCGCCGCACCCAAATCCTCGACGAAACCACCGACCTCACCCTCGAAGACCTCATTGCCGACGAGCAGGTCGCCGTCACCGTCTCCCACACCGGCTACCTCAAGCGCACGCCCATCACCACCTACCGGCAGCAGCGCCGCGGCGGCACCGGCCGGCTCGGCATGAAGACCCGCGAAGAAGACTTCGTCGCCCAGCTCATCATCAACTCTACCCACGCCTACCTTCTCTGCTTCACGGACACC
Organism: Acidobacteriaceae bacterium; assembly: GCA_965218895.1. Lineage (GTDB taxonomy): Bacteria > Acidobacteriota > Terriglobia > Terriglobales > Acidobacteriaceae > Edaphobacter. The sequence continues at coordinate 10,006 of CBDCMI010000017.1, forward strand.
GGCCGTGTCTACTGGCTCAAGGTCTACGAGATCCCCGACGTCGGCGCCGCCGGCAAGGGCAAGGCCATGGCCTCGCTCATGGCCCTTCAGCCCGGCGAAAAAGTCGTCACCATCCTCCCCGTCCGCGACCTCGCCCACCCCGACGACGACACCGAGCACTTCGTCCTCTTCGCCACCCGCAACGGCACCGTCAAGAAGACCCCCCTCCGCGACTTCTCAAACGTCATGGCCCGCGGCATCATCGCCATCAACATCGACAAGAGCGACGAACTCGTCACCGCCCGCCTCACCGACGGCCAGCAGGTCATCTTCCTCGCCACCCGCGACGGCCTCGCCATCCGCTTCAACGAGCAGGACCTCCGCCCCATGGGCCGGCCTGCCACTGGCAATCGGGGTATCAACCTGCGCAAAGGCGACTTCGTCGTCGGCGCCGCCGCCACCCCCTCCAACGACGCCCGCAACCGCCAACGCCTCGAACGCGCGGCCGCCCTCGACCTCACCACCCAGGTCCAGGACGCCATCGACGAGGCCACCACCTCCGCCTCCACCCAGCCCCTCGAACTCGCCCCCGGCGACGACACCACCGCCGCCCCCGTCGTCTCCGCCGAAGCCCAGGCCCGCCTCGATAAGCTCGACGAAAAACTCGGCCTCACCCCCTGCCTCATCCTCACCGTCAGCGAAAACGGCTACGGCAAGCGCACCGACGTCGACCGCTACCGCCTCCAGACCCGCGGCGGCAAAGGCGTCATCAACATGAAGACCACCGCCTCCGACAAGAAAATCGGCAAGGTCGCCTCCATCCTCCTCGTCGACGACACCACCGAACTCATGGTCATCTCCCAGTTCGGCAAGATCATCCGCATCGACACCAAAACCATCCGCTCCGCCGGCCGCTCCACCTCCGGCGTCCGCCTCCTCAACCTAGACAACGACGACCGCGTAGCCGCCGCCATGACGATTCCTCCAGAGGACCCCAAGGTCCAACCGGAAGATGGAACGTTGCTGCAGTGAGTCAACAGTCTAAGCCGGTTCTTCTTTGGTAAGTGCTTGGCTTATACCTGCGATAAGCGAGGCAAGCTGCTCTTCCTGTAGCTGAGCATAAGTGTTCGTAAAAGCCTGCACCACGGTCTCCTTCGGGATGAGACTAAGCCGTTCGCCGATCTGCTGAAAGAGGGAATGCGTGTCCATACAAGTTAGTCGTGTGGACTCGCAAACCTCCTTGACCTTGTCGCTGTTCTCGAATCGCTGGAAGAGTGATACAGCCATCTTGCCGCCGATCGAGCCCCAGCCCTCCATAACGCGATCGAAGACCTCTGACTCTGGCGCTGCACCCGGCAGGCGCAGAATCGAGTGCGCCTCGCTGTCGGATTGTTGCGAATCACCGTCGATGAGACAGACGCTAGGAACCTTTATTGACGGATCTTTGCTTCTGTTCCTGTGGACAGCTACGGCTATTCCATCTCCCTTCATCCCGTGTATCTCTACTTGATCTAACGCGATCTTGCCAGATTGCCGAATTATGGCCTCAACCCAAGTTCGAGCAAACTCATCTTCAACGAAAAGTACCACCTTCGAGTTTGGGTCAACCTCTCCGGTTATAGCTCTGAGCGATTCAATTTCCAACTTTCCTTGGTACAGATGATCATTCGTCGCCACCCAGATTGCTTGGGGTGGCAAGACGCGAAGCGCGTCGTCAGAGTGCGTTGTAAAGATGACCTGAATTTTCTTTCGTTCTGCAGCCTCAATGAGGTACTCCGTCATTCGGACGGTGGCAACTGGATGCAACCCATTCTCGATCTCCTTGATCAGAATCAAGCTCTCCGGCTCTGCAAGCTCGATAAGCGAAACCATTCGGATTACTGAGGACTCGCCAGCTCCGAAATGAAACTCGGAATATCCCTCTCCCTTCTGCGTCTTGCCTGTTAGGAAGAAGCTGCTTCCCTCTGCTTTGAACTTCAATCTTTTGTAGCCAGATGCATCACGTCCCAAGATGCGGTTTATAGCAGTTATCGCTTCCTGCGGAAGTGCTTCAATCTGACTTTCGGGAACGCTAAACTTGGTATTTGCAAGCTTGAGGTATTCCTTCCGCTCACTCGCGGGCACAGTTCGTGATATTCCGAAAATCTGGACAGAACGCTTCAGAGCATCCCTATTCCACTTGCTTTTCTTAAAGCTAGCCGTTCTTCTGAATGCGTCCGATTGATTCTGCTTCCGGTCGATCACCTCGTACTCGACAACCCAATCTTGCATGCTGGCGTCGAATTTGCCTCCTTTAGCGAAGAAGCGTCGAGGCTGTACGCTCTGGTACAGGATTGCCGCCGCGCCGAGAACCGAAGTCTTTCCTCCGCCGTTCGGGCCAATGATCGCCGTCACAGGAAAATCGAAGGCGACTGGCTGGTTGCGGAAAGCCCGGAGGTGCTTCAGGTTAAGCTTCAGTAGGTACTGTGAATATTTCCTCTTCGCAGCTCGGTCAAGAAGATTTCTGATAGAGCTATCGCGGATCTCGCTCTTCATCTTACCCTCGGCTAAAAGTTACTCCTAAACTCGAGTCCAGAGTAAGCCAGAGGACCGCGCAACTGTTCCGTGCCGCAGGGCCAGGCGCCGCCAAACCGCAGGGCTACCTTCGCCGGGTGGGCGGGTGGCCCAGGTCTCCGATTGACCTCTACGCCGGGTGCCCCATCTTCGGCACGGTCTCATCGTGACTAAGGTAGGTCATTGTCGCGGCAGCGACAATCCCTGACACTCCCCTCATGCCCCGCGGCCTCAAGCGGGCGGGTGGGGCGGGTGGGCGGGTGGCCCAGGTACAAATACCGTGGCCAGCAACCAAGCGTCCTCACCACCCACACTGCGGGTGCCCCACCTTCGGCACAGCACTATCGTGCCGAAGGTGGGATAGGCTCGCGCGAGCGAGCTCCCTACACTCCTCCCTTGCCCCACGGCCTGATCCGGTATCACCACACAGGCCACCTCCACTTCCTTACCTTCAGCACCCACCACCGCAAACCCACGCTCCCCCCGCACTACGTCCTCTTCGAACGGCTTCTCGAAGACACCCGCCGGACCCACCGCTTTGAACTCCACGGCTACGTCCTGATGCCCGAGCACGTCCATCTCCTCGTAGGCGAGCCGGAGGAGATCCCGCTCACAACTCCGCACTAACCCCCACCGCACTCGCCCACCCGGTCATCGTCCGGCTCCATCAACCCTCAATCCCCACTCGCCCCCGCCGCAGGCACCACCTCCAGCGCCCCATACGTCGTCCACATCTTCGTGCTCATCCCCATCACACTCGTCTCCGCCGTCACCGCGCCCTGCCGAAACAGCTCGTCCAGCTCCATCCGCGTCACCGGTCCCATCGGCTTGCCCTGCGCCGTCACATAGTGAAACTGCTCGCCCATCCGAGCCTGCTGCAGCAGCGTCGACCCCTTCTCCGCCAACACCTTGCTCTGCTGCCCCAACTGCCGCGCCGCCGTCATTGCCTTCTTCCCCGCCACCCCCAGGAGCGCGTTCACCCGCTCGCTGTCATCGCTCATCATCACCTGCGGCACCGCAGACCCCGGCAAGTCCTCCGCCTCGATTGACAGGTACGGCGCCTGCCCAAACCCCAGCGCCGACGCGTAAAACACCGTCGGCAGCGACGTCCGCGCCGTGTTAAATACCTTCGCATTCCGGTTGTAAACCAGCCGGGCGTTCTGCACATCGCCCTCCGTCATCTGCATGCTGTCCATTAGCCGGTGGTACTGCTGGTTGCTCTTCAACTCCGGAAACCGCTGCGCCATATTGCCGATCTGCGCCAGCACACGCCCCGTCTGCGAGCTCGCCTGCTGCACCGACTGCACCGAGTCCGACGACACCTGTAGCATCACCAGCTTCTCCGACTCCTGGTAGTTCCCCACCACCGTGATCAACTGGTTCACCAGCGACACCTTCTTCCGCATCACCACGGAGATGTTGGAGAAGCTCTCCTTCACATTCTCCGCATGCTTGCGCATCTCGTTGTAGCTCTTAGTCACAAAGTAGCCGGCAACCGCCAGAATGATGAGAAACAGCAGAAGATAGGACATAAACAGCCTCCGGAAAAGCACCTTGCATGCTGGAATGAGAGCGCCAGTGTAGCGCAACTCGCCTCCGAGCCACAGCTCCCACGCATTCCCCACAGGCTATACTTGCGCTCGCCCACACAGGTGTCCAAACCTGCCGCTGCGGCCAGGAGCGCCACTCATGTCCATTCCCCACACCCTCCTCACCGCCGCCCTCCTCGCCACAGCTCCCGCCGCCCTCGCCCAAATCACCCAGCACTCCCCCAACTGGACCAGCGCCGGCAACGGCATCTCCGACGACCACTACACCACCAACGAGACCGTCCTCACCAAATCCTCCGTCGCCAACCTCGCCCCCCTCTGGACCTTCGCCGCCGACGGCGAAATCCGCTCGACCCCCACCCTCTACGAGGGCCGACTCTTCCTCACCGACACCGGCGGCTACGTCGACGCGCTCGACCCCAACTCCGGCGCCGTCCTCTGGAAGACAAACCTCGCCACCGTCACCGGCCGCTCCGGCGCCTACTCCCGCAACAGCCCCGCCATCGCCGGCGCCGCGGTCATCGTCGGCGACGAGACCTCCGCCACCGTCTTCGCTCTCTCGCGCTCCACCGGCAAGCTCCTCTGGTCCACCGTCCTCGACACCAAAAAGACCACCATCATCACCGGCTCCCCCATCGCCTACGGCAACCTCGTCTACGCCGGCGTCTCCTCCGGCCAGGAAGGCCTCACCTCCACCAACAAGAACTACACCCCAGACTTCCGCGGCTCCGTCGCCGCCATGAACCTCTCCGACGGCCACATCGTCTGGCAGACCTACACCGTCCCCCTCGGCTACTCCGGCGGCGCCGTCTGGGGCAGCAACTTCGCCCTCGACCACACACGCTCCCTCCTCTACATCGGCTCCGGCAACAACTACTCCGTCCCCGCCTCCGTCTCCGCCTGCCAGCAGGCCGCCACCACCCCCACCGCCCTCGCCGCCTGCCTCTCCCCCAATGACCATATCGACTCGATACTCGCCCTCAACACCGCCACCGGCGCCATCCAGTGGAGCCAGCGATTCACGAACGCCGACACCTTCACCCTCTCCTGCACCCACACCAACCCCGCCACCCCCTGCCCCACCCCCGCCGGCCTCGACACCGACTTCGGCTCCGCCCCCAACCTCTTCAACGTCAACATCGCCGGCAAAATCATCGCAGCCGTCGGCGCAGGCCAGAAGTCAGGCGCCTTCTACGCCATGGACCGCGCCACCGGCCAGATTCTCTGGAGCACCCAGGTCGCCCCCTACGGCCTCCGTGGCGGCATCCTCTGGGGCACCGCCACCGACGGCAAACGCATCTACGTCCCCGCCTCCAACTCCGCCCACGTCTCCACTACCCTCATCCCCTCCGGACAAAGAGTCAACGGCGGCTTCTGGTCCGCGCTCGACGTCAACACCGGCAAAATCCTCTGGCAAACTCCCACCGTCGGCGCTGCCCAGACCGTCGGCGGCAAAACTCCACCCGCCGGCGCTACCGCCGAAGCCGAAGGCTCCCTCTCCGTCGCCAACAGCGTCGTCTTCGGCGAAGACACCGGCGGCTACCTCGTCGCGCTCGACGCGACCACTGGAAAGATCCTCTACCAGTTTCAAAGCGGCGGCTCCGCCGTCAGCGCCCCCGCCATCGTCTCAGGCATCCTCTTCTGGCCCTCCGGTGCCGCCAACGTCGGCACAACCAACAACAAGCTTTACGCTCTCACCCCCACCAACTAAGTCAAACCCCGCGGTCTGCCCCCTCTCCAGGCAGACCGCAACCAATCACATTGCGCCCCCCACCCCGGCCTTCTCCATCTCCGCGCTTAGCTGGTGCCTTCACCCAAAGCTGCGGTGCCCCACCCAAAGCTGCGGTGCCCCATCCTTCGCAGCTTATCGCGAAGGATGGGACGTAAACAGCCCGCAGTAAACAGCCCGCAGCCTAACTCCCCGCCTTCTCTAACTCCGCAGTAACCCGCACCGAACTCCCCGACACGTTCATCGTCCGGCTCCAGTCCATGTACCCCTTCTTCTTCACCGCAATCACATGCTGCCCCGGCGTCACCGACACCGTCGACGGCGTGCTCCCCACAAAGCTCCCATCCACCTCAATATCCGCGCCAGCCAACGGCGAGTCCACCGTCAGACTCGCCATCTGCGCTCCTCCATGACTCGGCGGCGCCAGCGTTCCCGGCGCAACCATCTTCGCCAGGTCCAGCCGCATGTCGCCCTGCACAAACGCCGTCACCTCCGTCCCCTTCGGGATGGTGATGTCCTTGCCGTGCATCAGCAGAAACAGCGGCGCCGCCGGGAAGAACACGATCGAGGTCGCCACAATGGCGCCTGTCATCGCGCCCACGTGCCCGCCGCCCTTGTTGTCCTTCACAGCCCGCAGCTGCACCTTTTCGCCATTCACCAGCCGCGTCGAATCTACGTTTACGTCCAGCTTGCCGCCTCGTCCCATCCTCTTCTTCGGCTCGGCATCCGTCACCGTCGCCAGCGCCTGCGTCCCCTTCGGAATCACCGTCACACCCTGCACCACCACGTCGTCAATCACCTCGAACGGAACCTGCTGCCCCGTCTTCGCGTCCGCCGACGAGATCGTCTCCGCCAGCCGTAGCTTCACCGCCGTCCCATCCATCAGAGTGTTCGGCAACGGCGCAGCGGCCGGAGTCGCACCCTCAACACCAACCCCAGGTGCACCCCCATTGGCTGGCGCAGGCACCGCCTGTTGTGCAACCCCGGGCATGCCGGACACAAGAACACACGCGAGCGAACTCGCCAGAACACACTTCCTCATCAGAGTCACCTTGGCAAAGAGAAACAATCGAGCAGCGCCCCCACACTATCGCCCCCAATCCCTCCCGGCAAGTGCCAAAGCAGTAACGACGCTACACGCAGGTAACCTTGGCACAAGCCCCCACCATCCTCCGGTACCCTGAACTCAGCCGCATCCGCCGCCCCACTCCCATGCCGGCGTGTAACCTCCGGTTCCTCCGCATACCTAAACCTCGTCTTTCGAAGACTTTGCCCAAAAAGTACGGGGGGAGGGGTACCCCGCATCCAACCCATCATGACCGATACGATGTCCACCAAACCCAGCGCCCACACCCCGCCCCACGCCCACGACGCCGAAGAGATCAATCCCAAAGTCGCCGCCGACATCGCCCACTGGACGAAGGAGTTCAACGTCACCGGCCAGGAGCTCCACGAGGCCATCCGCGTCCACGGCACCAAGATCAGCAAGCTTCGCTCCGTCCTCGTCAAAGACTAGCCAAGCACTAACCTCCAGCCGGGGGGCGAGGTACGTCATTCCCTCAACCCGCACCGGCTTTACGCCTCCCGCCCCGCGCTCTCTCTCCCTAGCCTCACGACCTCCTCCTCTTCGGCGAAGGCTTATGAGAAGTGGCTGGCTCTGAGGCTAAAAGAGAAGCCGGAGGGAGAAATGCACCTGGCGGGGGCTGCCGATGGTGCGTTGGGTAATGCCAAGGCCGCCGGGGCAGTTGTAGAACGAGGTGTTGGTCTGGTTGCCGGAGGCGTCGCAGCCGGTGGGGAGCGGAGTGGTGCCGGCCACAGGGAAGTTGTCGTAGTACTGGTTTTGCGAGACGTTGTCGATGGGGATGTCAAAGGAAGACGTGTTCGTAAGGTTGTAGACGTCGACGGTGCCTTTGAGGGTGTAGCGCTCGGTGAGGGGGAGTTCCTTGATGACGGAGGCGTCGGCGCGTTTTTGGAAGGGCTGGCGGAAGATGTTGCGCTGGCGTGAGGTGAAGCCGGTCTCGTATGGGTCGTTGGGGGCGACGGCGCCGTTGAGCGCGCCGGGGCTGAGGAGGGGGACGCTGAAGCAGTTGGATTTCAGGGCCGGGGTGGGGAAGCCGCCGGGACCGGCGAAGGCGCCGGTGTGGCCGGTGGTGGCGTTCTTGGGGGTGCAGCCCGGGGCGAGAGGGACGATGGGGTTGGTGATGCCGTTGAAGACGGAGTAGAAGACGCTGCCGACGGAGCCGGTGTAGTCGATGACGGAGTAGGGCTGGCCGCTTTGGATGACGGTGAGGCCGACAAGGGACCAGCCGTTGAGGGCGCGGCCCGCCAGGGTGTCGCGGCCGAAGCGGTCTGGGGCGCGGAAGACATAGTCGAAGTTGAAGACGTGGGTACGGTCGAAGTCGGAAGAGGCGTAGCCGTCGCGGAGGTCGATGGGGTTGTTGCCGTTGTAGAAGAGGCCGAGGGCGGACTGCTCGTCGAGCGCGTGAGAGAAGGTATAGGAGGCGCCGACCTGGACGCCGTGGCTCATGCGCTTGTCGATGTGGAGCTGGAGCGCGTTATAGGCCGCGATGCCGGCGGCCTTGTAGTCGATGGATTCGGAGGCGTAGCCGGTGTAGGGGACGCGGAGGTCGACGTTGCCGCCCTCATAGTTGGTGAGGTAGGTGGTGCCGTCGGGGAGGGTGGCATTCTCGAACGTGGTGGAGTCAAGGACGGTGTAGCCATAGGAGAAGTTCTGGCCGTGAATGGGACCGGAGGGGCTGGCGATGCCGGGCTGATTGAAGGGGACGGGGATGACCTGGTGGCGGGAGACGGTGCCGACGTAGCCGAGGTCGACGGCGAGGTCGTTGCGTGGCTGCCACTGGAGGTCGAGGGTGTAGTTGATGGAGTAGGGGAGCTTGTTGGCACGGTCGTAGATGCCAAGCGAGACGGGGGCGGCGCCGGCGGTGAGGGCCGCGATGTTCGGGAGGTAGGTCGAGAGATCCGAGGCCTTGGGATTGGAGGGGCCGGGGATGGGCGTTGTGCCGAAGGGGGCGGCGAGGGAGGCGACGGCAGGGTCGCAGGTGGGGATGTAGCCCTTGTAGTAGCTGGCCGGAGTACAGGTGGAGGCGGAGACGAAGGGGAGCTGCTGATTGACGCCGAAGGCGCCGCCGGTGACATCGCCGATGGCGTAGCCGGGCGAGAAGTAGGTGAAGAGCTCGCCGCGGTCGTAGTAGAAGCCGGAGCCGGCTCGGACGACGACCTTGTTGTTGAAGTAGGCGGGTTGCCAGGCGGCGCCGAAGCGTGGGGCGAAGGCCCACTGGCGGCCGGTGAGGGTGGTATTGCTGACGCCTGGGGTGCCGTTGGCGTTGTTTCCGGCGATGATGAAGCCGTTTTGGTTGGGGCCGAGGGTTCCGGGGGCCTCGCCGGGGGCGAAGGCGTAGGTGTAGCGGGAGGGGTCGAAGTTGAAGATGCGGCCGTTCTTTTCGGTGAGGCCGCCGTTCCAGTCGAAGCGGAGGCCGAGGGTGAGGGTGAGGTTAGGCTTGGCCTGGAACTTGTCCTGAACGAAGAGGCCGACCTGATTGGCGCGGTAGTAGCGATTGGCGTTTCCGGCGAGGTAAGTGGTGGTGTTGAAGTCGTCGTTAGGGGTGACGATGCCCTGGACGAACTGGGAGAAGTCCGCGGTGGCGACGGTGCCGGTGCCGGTGCGGCGGTCGATGGTGTTGAGCTGGGTATAGGAGTAGGTCCCGCCGAAGCCGATGGAGTGTCTGCCGAGCTGCCAGATGGCGGAGCCCGAGGGCTGAAGCCGGTTTTGGAAGACACCGGTATTGGGACCCTGGGTGGAGGCTGCGGGACCGATGTTGAGGGTGGCCGCGGGTGTGCCGTTGGGGTGGTTGTCGCCGAGGACGTCGATGATGGAGACGCCGGGAAAGTGGGAGCCGAGGGCGTTCATGCCAACGGCATCGGGACCGAAGGCCTCGCGGTTGTTGGAGTAGACCTTTTCGCGAAGGAAGCCGAGGTTCTCGATGGTGGAGAGATTGGACTTAATCTGGAAGGTGTTGTTGATCGCGAAATTCTGGGCTCCGGAGTCGAGCTGCTGCGTAAAGCCGGGGACGTTGGAGTAGGCATATGGAGCGCGGGTGGGGTCGTGCTGGTAGAAGTAGCGGAGCGAGAGGGTGTCTTTGGCGCTGGCGTTGTAGTCGAGGTCGGCGACGGCCTGGTCTGCGATGAAGTAGGCGGTTCCGGGAATGAAGGCGTTGTCGGGGTGCTGGGCGGTGACGGCGGAGACGGAGGGGTTGGGAATGAGGTATTTGCCGGGTTGGCCGGGCTGGGCGGGGAGATTAAAAAGCGCGACGGCGACAGGGCTGATCTGTGTGGGGATGAGTGGAGCGGGTGTGGTGCAGAAGCCCGCGGCGAGATCGTCCGGAGTGCAGAAACTCGCGTTGGAGAGGGCGGCAAGGCCAGCTGCATCGCGGTTGGTATCGGAGAGGCCGACGGGAACATCGAGGAAGGAGTCGCCGATCTCGGCGTCGGAGACGTGGAGGTGCTGGTAGCCGATGAAGCCGAAGAGCTTGTCGTGGAGTTGATGGGGGAGCAGAGGGCCGCCCAGGGTGCCGCCGACGAGATAGCGGTGGAGTTGCGGGACTTTGGCGTTGGCCGGGATGTCAGGGTCCTGCTTGAAGAAGAAGGGTGCGGCGTTGAGCCAGTCAGTGCCGCGACGACCGTAGAGGGAGCCGTGAATAACATTGGTTCCGGAGGCGGTAGTCATGTCGATGTGTGCCCCGGAGGTTGAGCCCTGGCTGACGTCGTACATGGAGGCATTGACGCGGACCTCCTGGAGCATCTCGGGAGGCGGGGTGGGAAGCGCGTTGCCGATGGAGAGGTAGACGGAGGCGGAGGACTGGACGACGCCGCCGGCGCCGTTGTTGCCGACGCCGGTGTTGTTGACGACGCGGGCGCTGGCGACCTGCGAGGTGGACTTACCGTTGAAGAGGTTGGAGCCGTCCACGCCGTTGAGCAGAAAGGAGTTGGAGGTGTCGCGCTGGCCGTTGGCCCAGATCGGCTGGTTGCCGAGGCCGGAGTTGGCGCCGGTGCCGCCCGGGAGTTCGGCGTTGACGCCTGGGGAGAGGATGGCGAGGCCAGTGAAGGATCCGGTCGGCAGCGGGATGGACTGGATCTGGCCGGAGTCGAGGACATAGCCGTTGGTGGTGTCGGTGGCGTTAAGCAGAGGGTTGGCGTCAACGGTAACGGACGACGTTACAGATCCAATGGTGAGTGTGGCGGGCAGGGTGATAGTGCGGTCGGCCTGGACGGTGATGTCGGGGAAGCGCTGGGAGGAGAAGCCATCGCGGGAGACGAGGACGGTGTAGCTGCCGATGGGGAGGTTGACAAAGGTGTAGAGGCCGTTGGCATTAGAGGTTGCGGAGCGCGCGAGGCCCGTGCCTTGGTCGGTAACGGTGACGGTGGCGTCGGGCAGGACGGCACCGGCGGCATCGGTGACGGTGCCGGTGATACCGCCGAGGGTGCCCTGGGCGAGGGAGATCGCCGGGATGAGGGCGAGCGAGGAGGCCAGGGCAGCGGCGAGGCGGGTGCGGGGGCGCATAGGGCGGTGTACCTCCGGGTTAAAGCGGTGGATGGGCGGACGCGGCCGCTGGAGCGCCGAGGTCGCGTACGGACAGAGGGTCCCGTAGCACACGCAGGGGTGCTGGAAGAGCGGGCCAGAGCAAAGGTATGACCGAAACGTAACAGAGGGTGTTGGGGACCGCAAGGTGTTTGCGGGCGATCTTCGCTGAGGGCACAACTCCACCGTGAGGGAGGGGTTGGGAGAGAGGCATACACTGCGGCGTCTCGAGGATCTCCTGCAGGCAACGGCGCACAGCCCGGCGATGCTGGTATTTGGACAACGGGGAGAGTGTGGGGCAGGCGAGCAAGGCCGGTGAAGGCAAGGTGGGCAAGGGTGCGGGGCGTGACGCACCTGCGAGCGTTTCGCCTAGTCTCTAGGTTTCCATGTCGGATGATGTTTCATCATGCATCAACACGCTTCGCTTACGTCTCGGTCTCACGCGCCGCGTGGATGTCCAGATCTACAACAGCGACGTTGTGCTGGGCGGCCGGGTGGAGGAAGGGACGGCGTATGGTCGGTTGCCGGGCTGGAGCACGAGCAGCTGAACGCGCACCAGGATCTGCGGGTGACGACGGGTTTTCGCCAGGGGCTGTGGGATGTTTCGGCGCATGCTCTGGGGCGACAGAGGTGGAGCGCGTCTTCCGGGGACGGGTGCTGGGGACCGGGCGGGAACCTGACCTGGGGCTGGCGTGGGTACGGGCGTGGAGCCGGACGGCGTGTTTCGGTTTGGGTGATTGGAGGCGCGGTCAGGCGAAGTCAGGCATGTTGAGGGAAGGCGAGGCTGAAGCGAAACTGCCAGTCGCCGCCCGCCCACTGCGGGTAGTTGGTGCCCCAGGCGTTGTTGTAGAGGCCGAAGTGGAGGCCGTCCTGCAAGGTAGGTTCCGCGAGTGTGAAGTTGAGTGGCGAGCGACCGGCGACGGCGACGAGCGGGGCGTCGAGGGTCTGGATCTCGAGGGCGGTGTGGCTGCCTTCGCGGTAGTGGAGGGCCTCGACAGCGTGCATGCCGCGACCCCCACCTTCCACGACATCCGTGAGCAGGACGGCTTCTTCGACCTTGCGGGCGGACCATGTGCCCTGGTCCCTGGTGACGGGATTGAAGGTGAGCCACATCGCTTCCGGCATGCGGTTGGCGACCTTGCCGAAGGTGGAGACGGTGAGGTCGAGGCGCGGGGTGTCGGCGGGGAGCCGAAGTTCGCAAAAGATTGTGGTGGGCCAGGCGACATTCCCCGTGGCGAGAGCGGCGTCGTCGTGGATCTGCCACTCGAGCAGGACGCGATCTTCAGTGGGGGTGTGGGCCGTGGAGTAGGCGAGAAGGGTGGGGTGCCACTCGCGGGAGACGGCGCCGAAGCTGCTGATGTTGGGCTTGCCGAAGTCATGCGGTGCCCAGTCGGCGGTGGTTTTGAGGTAGCGGGCGAGAAAGCTGCTGAAGTCCGCGGCGGAGAGAGTCTGGTAGGTGAAGAGGGCGAGGGGGTTGTGGGGACCGGCCCAGTCGCGCCCGGTGTCGCGCTGCTCCAGGCGCGTGATGGCGCCGGTTGAGGGGTCGAAGGCGAGGCGGAAGTGTGCGGTGTCCAGCTGATGCGCGGGGCTGCGAGGCTTGAGGCCGGAGTGCGAGGGGCGGGTGGGGGCGAGCGTCTGGAGGCGTTGCTGGGCTTCCTGCTGGAGCGGCTGGGGCAGTGTCGCGATGGCGGTGACGAGGTCGTCGCGCTTTTCCTGCCAGCTGTGCTGCATGGTCTGGTAGCCGGGCTCGTTGAGGACCTTCACGAGATCGGCGGGGCGGTAGTGGTTGGTATCGAGGTAGGCCTTGGTGTCTGTTCCCCAGGTATGTTCGGGAGCGAGCAGAAGCCGCCGGAGGAGCTGGCGGTCGGTGGAGTCGGCGACGGCGAAGCGACCACTATCGAGCCACTGCTGACGGAGGCGGGTGGCCTCGCGGAAGCGCGCGACCTTGGGAGGATCGCTGGCGACGCCGTAAATCCAGGTGTCGCCGATCTCGCCAGTGACGACCGGGAGCTGGTCGCGGACGGTGTCGACGACAGCGGCGACCTCGTTAAGGGAGCAGGCCGTGATGGTGGCGGCCGGGAAGTCGGCACGAAGTTTGGCGTAAATGCCGGCGATCTCTTCGGGGGTGTGCGGGCCGCTGTTGTCGTTACGCACCTCAACGTCGACGGCGACGTCTGTGCCGGGGATGGGGACGATGCTGCCGTAGTCGTGGCGGTGGTAGAGCATGGCGAGCGAGTTGCCGGCGGCGTCCTTCCAAACAAAGACATCGGGCACGACGGGGGGTGTGCTGCCGGCGTTGATCCCGATGTCGAGGAGGCGGATGCCGCCCGAGCTGAGGGGCGCGATGATGCCGCGGGTGTGGCCGGGGACGTCGGTCATCTTGGCGCTGATCGTCTTGTGGCCGAAGCGCTGATCGAGTGTGGTGGAGAAGCCGAGGGAGCCGGTAATCAGCGAGCGAGTAAGCATCTCGGTCTGCCAGCTGAAAGGGAGGGCGTGCCAGGTGATGTCGCCAGCGGCGATGGCCTGCTCCATGACGCGGCGGTCTGCGGGCGAGGCCTGCTCGAGGTACTCGTAAAGGAGCCAGGAGCCGGTGATCCAGGTGTAGCGATCAGTGCCGCTCTGCCGGAGCTGGGCGGCGGTGCGGATGGCCTGCGGGTAGTAGACCTGGAAGTACTTCTGCATGACCTGCTGCTGGGTCTGCGTGAAGCCGACGTCGAGGTGGCACTTGCTGACGAGGAGGACACGTTTGACGGCGGAGGGATCGGGCACGAGGTGTTGGGCGCGGGTAGAGCGGGCGAGGGCGGCGCCCGCGCTGAGGGCACCGAATTTCAGGAGGGATCGGCGATGCATGGGGCCTCTGATGGCGGCCGGCGTTGGCGGCCGGCGTCAGGCGTCATCGTAGTCCTCGGTGAGGGAAATAAGGAAGGCGGTGAGGCTGTCGATGTCGGCTTCGGAGAGGCTCATACCGGCGAACTCGGGGGGAGCATTGCGGAGTTGGCCTGCTTTGGCGAGGGCGGAGTTTTTGATGTAGAGGGCGATGACGTCCTGGATGCGGGCGCGGCTGCCGTTGTGGAGGTAGGGGGCGGAGTCGACGAGATCGCGGAGGATGGGGGTTTTGAACTGGGCGATGGTTGAGGCGAGGCCCTGGTCGACTGAGCAGTCTTTTCCTGCAGCGCAGACGAAGCTGGCGAGGTTGGATTGCGGGTTGGGGAAGTCGGGGTTAGCGTAGATGTTCCACATGCCGAGGTCGGTGAAGAGGGGATTGGCGGCGACCGCGGCGTGGCGGAAGTACTCGTGCGCGTTGGGGCGGAGGCGGCTGATGGTGCCCCAGTCATCTTCGGTGGCGGTGCGCTCGGCGAGGCCGGGGATATGCATGGCCATGAAGGCGCCGCCCCCGTAGACGCTGTCGTACTCGTCTTGACTGACGCCGGTGTTGTGGAAGCCGAAGTCTGAGAAGACGGGGGCGGTGTGGCAGGCGACGCAGTTGCCGGCGTGGCCGTCTGGACCGGAGCCGGCAGGGGCGGCGGAGAGGAAGATTTTGAGGCCGGCGAACTCCGTGGGACCGAACTGGAAGGTCTGGTCGTGGTAGGCGAAGGTGCCATCGGAGGCGGTGACCCAGACGGGATTCGAGAGGGCGTTGACGTCGGCGAGGAGGCGCTTGCTGTAGGCGAGTGGAGATTCGCCGGAGAGCGGCTGGCGGGGAAGGTGGTTCTTGTTGAGCCAGACGTCGTAGGGGGAGGCGACGTAGCGGTTGTTGTTGTCCTTCTTGAACTGGAGGTCCTTCATGTACTGGCCCATGGAGAGGGCGACCTCCTGGACGACGGCGAGATCGGAGGCGGTGGTGACGTCGATGCGCTGGGAGGCGGGAAGGAGGAGGTTGTGTGGGATGCGGGGGTCTGTGCCTTTGAAGAGGATGGCGTAGGAGAGGCCATTGGAGCGATCGGCGGCGAGCCCGTCGGAGCCGTTGTCGTTGCGGATGACCTCCGCGATGTGATGGAGGGCGGTGGTGTAGTCCTCGGGGGCCCAGCCGAAGTTTCGGCTGATGAGGGTGCCGACGACGAGATCTTCGGCGGAGGCGAACTCGCCGTCGAAGTGAAGGAACTGGACGCCGCCGTCGGTGCGGAAGGAGTTGACCATCTGCATGGCGTTGCGGGGTGTGGTGGCGAAGCCCCCCTGCTCGATGGGGAGGGTGGAGCGCGTGAGGAAGTCGGAGTAGGTGCGGTTGCCGGCGCCGGTGATGCCTTGGAACTCGGTGACGTAGTGGCAGGTGCGGCAGTTGATGCTTTGGCCGGCGAAGGGGCCGGGGAGGGTGCCGGCGGGGGTGTCGACGGTGGCGACGAACGGGTCGCCGGCGGCGAGCGGGGTGTTGTAGCCGGTGTTGTGGAGGAAGAAGAACTTGGCGAAGCGTGTGTCGAGGAAGAGGCGCTCGCCGATCGGGTCGGAGGCAGGGGTGGCGGCCTCGTTTTCTGTGGAGACGCCGGGGGCGATGCCGGAGCCGCAGCCGGCCACGAAGGCGAGGGCGGTGCAGACGGCGAGACAGAGCGTGAGCAGGTAGGGTCGGCGGCAGCGGGGCGAGGCGGGCATTAGCGGGAGGCTCCGAGGGGTGGGGTGGCGGAGGTTTGGGCCTGTGGGAGCGGGCCAGCCTCGTCGAGGTTGCGTTGCCGGAGATAGGTGACGAGCTGCCAACGCTCGGCGGCGGGAAGGGCGATCCAGGCGGGCATGCCGTGCCGGGGATTGCCGTTGGTCATGAGCCAGAAGAGGTCGCCGTCGGAGGCGTTGAGGATGCGGTCGGAGATGACGGGAGGCCGACCGTGAAAGCCGCCGCCATCCGCGGCGTGGCACTTGGCACACTCGTTGTAGAAGAGCTGGGCGCCGGCGCGGGAGGCGCGGGTGCGGGCCTCGGGATTGGTGACGAGAGGGTTGGTGCGGGCGTGGTCCCTGGGGGAGACGCGGTGGAGCCACTCGCCGGTGGAGGCGCCGAGGAGAAGGAGGCAGGCGGGAAGGAGGGCGAGGACGGGCGTGACTCTGGAGGAAAGATTGGGAGAGCGGGTCACCGGGCACCTCGGCGGAAGAGATCGCGAAACTGGTTGATCTCGTAGGCAACTTTGAGGCGCCAGAGGACGGCGGCGCTGTTGGCGTTGAGGCCGAACTCGGGGCCGAAGAGGACGGTGAGGTTGCGGGGTGCGGAGTAGGCGATGGTGGGGCCGGCGTACTGCTCGGTGCCGGAGGTGCCGAAGGTGTAGCGTGTGCCGAGGCCGCCGAAGAGTTCGCCGCCGACGGCGAAGTACTGGCGGCAGAAGATGCAGCGATCGGGGCTGGCGCGGTTGGCGAGGAGGTGGCTGACACCGACGGCGTAGCCGAACTCCCAGGGCTCGTTGGAGATGTTTTTTTCCGCGATGATATTTTCCGAGACGTTGAAGCCGTGGATATAGCTGGACGCAATGAGCTTGCCTTCGACCGATCGCTCGACGTCGGAGCGGAGATAGCGGTTGGGGACCTGCAGATCCTGGATGGCGTGGTTCCCGGTGACTTCGAGGAAGCTCTTGTCGGTCTGATTGATGTCCTCGTACTCGAGGTAGAGGACGGGGTTGATGAAGTGCGACTGACGGAGGGGTCGGAAGCGGTTTTCGAAGCGGAAGCCGGTGAAGGTGGTGGAGTCGTTGCGGGTGGTTTGTCCCTGGAGGTAGGTTTCAGCGGTCCACCAGGCGGTGACGCCGTACTCGATCTCGTAGGTTTGAGCGACGAACGGATTAGTGTCTTTGGGGGCTGCGCCGAGGGTCTGGGTGGCGATCTCGAGGTTGCCGGGTTCCTCGAGGACGTCGGAGTAGGTGACGAGATAGGGGGGCTCCTGGGCGAGAGCCGGGGTGGGAGCGAGGCTGGCCAGGCATAAAAGACAGCAGAGCCCTAACAGCCATGCAAGGCATGGCCGGGTGGGGTGAGGCATGAGTTGGCTTCCTATCTTGGACTTAATGTGTCCGAGTTATATGCGACGTTTACGGTCCGAGATGAAGGCGAGTCGCTGAATTCTTCGTGAGTGTGGTGCGTCGTTGCCGGTGCCGTGAGAATGAGGGAGCATGTGGGCTCGAGCGTTTGAGCGGGAGGCGGGAGCGATGGCGTTGTATCTGGGGGTTGATTGCGGGACACAGGGAACCAAGGCACTGCTGGTTGACGAGCAGGGTGTGGCAGTGGGGCGGGGCTATGCGCGGCATGCGCTGGTGGAGCGGGCGACGGGTGCGCGGGAGCAGGAGCCGGCCTGGTGGGTAGAGGCAATGGCGGCGGCGGTGCGGGGGGTGGTGGCGGCGAGTGGGGGGCATGGCGGGGAGGTGCGGGCTATGGGGGTTTCGGGCCAGCAGCACGGGCTGGTGGTGCTCGATGCGGAGCAGCAGGTGATTCGGCCGGCGAAGCTGTGGAACGACACGGAGACCGCGCCGCAGAACGAGGAGATGGTGCGGCGGATGGGCGGGAAGGCGGCGTGGTTTGCGCGGTTTGGGGTGGTGCCGCTGACCGGGTATACGGTGTCCAAGCTGCTGTGGTTGAAGGAGCGGGAGCCGGAGAACTTTGCGCGGGTGCGCCATGTGTTGCTGCCGCATGAATATCTTAATTGGTGGTTAACCGGGGAGATGCGGGCGGAGGCGGGGGACGCCTCGGGAACGGGGTTCTTCGACAACAGGTCGCGGGCGTGGCGGGCGGAGGTGCTGGAGGCGATCGACGGTGGGACGGGGCAGCTGGTGCGCGCGCTGCCGCCGCTGGTGGAGGCGGATGGCGCCGTGGGACGGTTGCGCGGTGAGGCCGCGGAGGCGCTGGGGCTCCCGGCGGGTGTGCTGGTGTCGGCGGGTGGCGGGGACAACATGATGGGAGCGATTGGGACGGGCAATGTTCGGGAAGGTGTCGTGACGCTGAGCCTGGGGACGTCGTCGACGGTGTACTCGTACAGCGGGCGGCCGGTGGAGGATGCGACGGGAAATGTGGCGCCGTTTTGCTCGTCGACGGGTGGGTGGTTGCCGCTGGTGTGCACGATGAACGCAACCAATGTGGTGACAGGGACGGTGGCGATGCTGGGGCGTGGTGTGGAGGCGATTGACCCGGCGCTGGAGCAGACGCCGGTGGGGGCGGATGGGATGGTGTTTCTGCCGTTTCTGAATGGGGAGCGGACGCCGGATCTGCCGGGGGCGCGGGGATCGCTGGTGGGGGTGACGGCAGGGAACTTTTCAGCCGAACATCTGATCCGGGCGGCCGTGGAGGGGGTGAGCTTCGGGATTCTCAACGGTCTGGACCTGGTGATGTCGGGCAAGCGGGCGGCGGTGATGCAGGTGATCGGGGGAGGGGCGAGGAGCCGGGAATGGCGGCAGATGCTGGCTGATGCGACAGGCGTGGAGACCCAGACGCCGGAGGAGGAAGAGAGCGGGTGCCTGGGCGCGGCGATGCAGGCGATGGTGGCGGCGAGTGTGGAGCAGGGGAGGCCGGAGAGTTTTGTCGCGGTGGCGGAGCGGTGTGTGCGGGTGGATCCGGCGGGAACGGCGCACCCCAGGGCGGAGTTGCGGGACGCCTATGATGCGGCGCGGGCGCGGTACGACGAAGAGCTGCGCCGGCTCTATGGGGTGAGCCTCTAAGCGGCTTGGGTCTGGCTCTGCGGGTGGGCGAGAGCGGATGGTTTAGCCCGCGATGTATGCTCGCTGGGAAGATTTGACCTGCATGGTTTTGAGGAGAGGTCCTGTGTCGCGAGTGCTGCGGGGTGTATTGGTTGCCGGGATGTTTTCGATGGGTGCCGTTCCGTCTGTCGCGGGGCAGGGTTTGCCGTATCAGAACCCGGCGTTGACGCCGGAGGCGCGGGCAAAAGACCTGGTTGGGCGCATGACGCTGGAGGAGAAGGCGGAGCAGAGCGTGAACACGGCGCCGGCGATCCCGCGTCTGGATGTGCCGGCATACGACTACTGGAGTGAGGGGCTGCACGGGATTGCGCGGTCGGGCTACGCGACGATGTTTCCGCAGGCGGTGGGGATGGCCGCGACGTGGGATGCGCCGCTCCTGCAGCAGGTGGGCACGGTGATCTCGACGGAGGCGCGGGCGAAGTACAACGAGGCCATCCGGAACGACATACACAGCATTTACTTTGGGCTGACGATCTGGTCGCCGAACATCAACATCTTTCGTGATCCGCGGTGGGGACGGGGGCAGGAGACTTATGGCGAGGATCCGTTTCTGACGGGCACGCTGGGGTCGCAGTTTGTGCGAGGCATCCAGGGCGATCATCCGAAGTTTTACCGGGCAATTGCGACACCGAAGCACTTTGCCGTGCACAGCGGACCGGAGAGCGAGCGGCACAGGTTCAACGTGGAGCCGACGCCGCATGATCTGTCCGAGACCTACCTGCCGGCGTTTCGGCGAGCGATCGTGGACGCGAAGGCGGACTCGATCATGTGCGCGTATAACGCGATCGATGGCAAACCGGCGTGCGCGAGCGACCTGCTGCTGAAGGATGTGCTGCGAGGGAATTGGAAGTTTCAGGGGTTTGTGACGTCGGACTGCGGGGCGATCGGCGACTTCTTCGAAAAGAACACGCACATGTGGGTCCCGGACGCGGAACACGCGGCGGCCGCGGGGGTGCTGGCGGGGACAGACACGAACTGCGGGTCGACGTACAAGGTGCTGCCGGCGGCGGTGAAGCAGGGCTTGCTGACGGAGGCGGATGTGAACCGGTCGGTGGAGCGGCTGTTTGAGGCGCGGATACGGCTGGGGCTCTTCGATCCCCCGAGCGCGATGCCGTACAGCTCGATTCCGATGAGCGAAGATCGGTCGCCGGCGCACCAGGCACTCTCGTTGCGGGCCAGCGAAGAGTCGATGGTGCTGCTGAAGAATGACGGGGTGTTGCCGCTCGCGCAGGGCAAGTACAAGACAGTGGCGGTGATCGGGCCGAACGCGGCGTCTCTGGCGGCGCTGGAGGGGAACTACAACGCGATTCCGAAGAATCCGCAGATGCCGGTGGATGCGCTTCGGACGGCGATGAAGGGCGCGAAGGTGGTCTATGCGCAGGGCGCGCCGTACGCGGACGGGGTAGCCATTGCGGTTCCGCGGACGATGCTGCGGCCGGCGGCAGGGTCGGGCGACGAAGGGCTGAAAGGCGAGTACTTCGCGGATGAGGCGATGACGGGCAAGCCTGCCGTGACGCGGGTGGACCACGAGATCGACTTCGACTGGACTGCCGCGGCGCCGGTGGAGGGGCTTTCGGCGAAGGCGTTTGCGGTGCGATGGAGCGGGGTGCTTGTGTCGCCGACCGCGGGACCGCAACACTTTCAGGTTCGGCTGTCGAACTGCTATCCGTGCCAGGATGTGGAGCGAGTGGTGGTGAAGGTGGATGGGCAAGAGGTTTCGCGCGCGGTGACGCAGCCGAAGGAATCCCGGGGTGGCGACACGCCGGCGTTCACGGTGGACTTTGCGGACAGCAAGCCGCATGCGCTGGAGATCACGTATGCGCACCGGGCGCCGATCTTCGGGGCTGGGATCTCGCTGGACTGGATGCCGGGGCCGGGCGTGTTGCAGCCGGGTGCAGTCGAGGCGGCGAAGGGGGCGGATCTGGTGGTGGCGATGGTGGGGTTGTCGCCGAATCTCGAGGGCGAAGAGATGCCGGTGCATGTGAAGGGGTTCTCCGGCGGGGATCGAACGGACATCACGCTGCCGGCGCCGCAGGAGGAGATGCTGGAGGCGGTGGCGGCCCTCGGCAAGCCGATGGTGGTGGTGCTTCTGAATGGGTCGGCGCTGGCGGTGAACTGGGCGCAGGAGCATGCGAACGCGGTGCTGGAGGCGTGGTATCCGGGGGAGTTCGGCGGAAGGGCAATCGCGGAGACGCTGACCGGCGCGAACAACCCTGGCGGACGCCTGCCGGTTACGTTTTATGCCTCGCTCGATCAGCTGCCGGCGTTTACCGACTACTCGATGAAGGGAAGGACATATCGGTACTTCGAGGGCAAGCCGCTGTATGGCTTTGGGTATGGGCTGAGCTATACGACATTCGCGTATAGCGGTTTGAAGCTCTCGACGGAGTCCGTGAAAGCGGGAGAGCCGCTGACGGCGGAGGCTGAGGTGAAGAACGTCGGCGGACGCGCGGGCGATGAGGTGGCGGAGCTGTATCTGATGCCGCCGGCGGAGGGGAATGGAGGGCTTTCGCCCAAGCTCCGGCTGGCGGGGTTCGAGCGCGTTTCGCTGAAGCCGGGGGAGGCGAAGCGGGTGCGCTTTGTGCTGGATCCGCGGACGCTGAGCGAGGTGGATGGGACGGGCGCGCGGTCGGTGCAGGCAGGACGGTACCGGGTGGCGATCGGCGGAGGGCAGCCCGGAGACGGGGTGGCTGGGGTGCGTGGGGAGTTTGCCATTGTGGGGTCGGCGGGGGTGCCGCGCTGAATCTGCTAGGGTCGGCGCGCGCGCCGGCGCAGGCGCAAGCCGACCAGGCCGGTGACGGAAAGGCCCGCCGCGCCGACAAGCGCGAGGACGCCGACGGCAGTCAGGACAACCGAGAGCAGAATCAGCACGGTGCCGGTGAAGGAGTGAAGCGCGGTATCGAAGGCGCCGAGAAGCGCGCGGATAACAGTCACAGGGAGCTCCGGCTCGGGGCGAGGCAGATCACCAACTTGCGGTTCGGTCTGCGGGCCAGGCCTTAAGTATGCAGCCTGGCGATGGTGGCGCGGTGAAACTTTCGGGTCACCAGGGGTTTGGTTGTTCGTGTTGCGAAGCGGAAGGCCTGCGTGAACGAATGGCCCCCTTGTGTTGGCGGCCATCTCACGTCCTCCGGATCTACCCTGCCAAAATTCTGCCCGCCAGCCCTTTGCATCCACGGACAGCCGGGCAGTACCCTAGCAGCGAGGCATCGGGAGGATCTACCGTGAGTACCGCCACCGCACCCGTCAGCGAAGTCACCACCCCCAGGCACCACGCCTCCGCTCGCACCATCACCGTCGACATCAAACGCCAGGCCACACCCGACGCCCCAGCCCGCACCGAGCGCTTCGAAATCCCCTACCGCCCCAACATGAACGTCACCTCGCTGCTCGGCGAGATCGCCTGTAACCCCGTCACCGCCTCCGGCACCGAAACCACCCCCATCGCCTACGACGCCAACTGCCTCGAAGAGATCTGCGGCTCCTGCGCCATGCTCATCAACGGAAAAGCCCGCATGGCCTGCTCCGCCCTCGTCGACAAGATCCGCGCCGGCGACGAGCCCATCACCCTCGCCCCCCTCTCCAAGTTCCCCGTCGTCCGCGACCTCGCCGTCGACCGCTCCGTCCTCTTTGAAAACCTCAAGGCCGTCAAGGCCTGGGTGCCCGTCGACGGCACCTACGACCTCGGCCCCGCGCCCCGTCAATTTCCCCAACTGCAGGAAGAGCTCTATCCGCTCTCCAACTGCATCTCCTGCACCATCTGCATGGAGGTCTGCCCCCAGTTCAATGAGCAGACAGGCTTCGTCGGCGCCGCCACCATCGCCCAGGTCAAGCTCTTCAACAACAATCCCACCGGTGCCGTCCTCAAGGAAGAACGCCTCCGCGCCCTCGCCGGCGACGGCGGCGTCCAGGAGTGCGGCTTCGCCCAGAACTGCGTCAACGCCTGCCCCAAGCAGCTCCCCCTCACCGAGGCCATCTCCGACGTTAGCCGCGATGTCATCGTCCAGCAGGTCAAGGACTTCTTCACCCGCTAGCCTGGCCCAGCGCGCCTCCAACCCATCCGCGACGTGCCAGCCGAAGGTCTACTCCAGCCGACACACCGCCACCGTCCCATTCCGGTACGGGCACTCCAACCCCGCGCTCTGCCGCAACTCCACCACCACCCAGGTCGCCGGTGTCCTCTCCCGCAGCTCCTTAAACTCCCGGGCGCTCCATCTCTCCCATCCCACCGTCATCGCTCGCTCCCTCCACCACTCCCCCGCCGCCTGCGGAAAGACAGACACCACCCCGCTGTCCTTCAACTCGTCCGCCAGCGCGCTCCGCTCCGCAATCCCGCGAAACCCATGCGTGTCCTCCCCCGGCAGCTTCAGATACCGCGGCGGCAACGCAAATACCGCACCCTCCGGTGTCGACGCCCGCACCCATCGAAACGCCTGCACCCACTCGTTCTTCGGCGCTCGCCCCGGAAGCTCCAGGTGATCGCTCGCCGGGTACAGATTCCGGTCCACCCCAAACATCACGCAGCACAGAGCCCCATACACAACCACCCACCGCCACCAGCGCTCGCGCAACCCGAACTCTCCCAGCAGTCCGCCAAGAAATAAAAAAAGAAACACATAGATCAGGTGAAACGACCGCATCGGCTGCAGCCGGGTGAAGCTGTCGAAGTTCGCACTCGAGCCCAGCACCAGGAACACCGCCGTCGAAACGCCCCCAAGCACAAGCAGCGCCCGGCAAAGCTCGCTCACCAACGGCCGAACCTCCGGCCGTCGCAGCCTGCCCACACCCCACAGCACACCCAGCGGAGCCACAACCCCCAGCCACTCGTACCATCTCCAGGCCCACGCAAAGAAGAACGTCCTCTCATACAGCGCCTTCCGGTAAGGATCCCGCGCCGGCCCCCAGTGAAACTCCGCCGGAAGATGACTCATCAGCCCGCCCGCCACACTCGCCGCCATCTCCTGGCCCACATCAACCCTGCGCCGCAACCACCAGAAGATCCCAAGAAAGCCCAACCCGTACACCGCCATCTGCGGATGCACGGTCGCCGTCAGCAGCGTCAGCCCCGACCCCAGCCATGCCCGCCGGTCCAGAAACGCCGCAAACGCCAGAAACGTCAAAGGTGTCGACAACGTCCGCGCCGTCAAGTAGTTGTCCATGATCGGCAACGCTGTCCCGGCCACCTGCGTCGGCAGAACACACCCCAGCAGCAACACCGCTCCCCACCGCGCGCGCTCCGTTGTAAAGCAGAGCCCGGCGACCCAGAAGCCCGCAACCAACAGAAGAAATGTCCCCAGCAGGTATAGCCCCAGCGCACATACCTCAAGCGGCATATGCGTCAGGCGTATCAGCTCGCCCGCAGCCGGAGCAAGAATCGACAACCCAGCATGTCGCGCAAAAAAAATCTGCCCATAGGGAAACAACTGCGGCGACGCCGCATGCTCGATCGCTGGGATGTAGATCGCGCCGTCCTCCACCCCGAAGTGGTATCCCTGCACCGCAACCACGCCCAGGGTCAGCAGCAAAAGACGTAAGCTGACCCACAGCCTCGAAGCCTCCAGCGTCATCCAATCCGCTCGTCGATCGCACCCGCCGGCAAAGTCTCACTCTCGGCTCGCGCGCGGCTCGCGCGTTGTTCTCCGCCCCGTGCCCATCGTGCCCAGGCATGCTCCATCGTCGTCGCCACCACCCCGGCACCGTACCGCACACTGCGCCGAAAACTGATCGACGACGCCTCCGGAAAATACCGCGTCGGACAGCTGATCTCGCCGATCCGGGCACCCATCGCAATACACTGCGACAGCACCTGGTTGTCGAAGACAAAGTCGTCCGAGTTCTCCGCCAGCGGCAGCGCCCGCAATATCTCGCAGGAAAACGCACGGAACCCCGTGTGGTACTCCGACAGCCCCGCCCCCGTAAATACATTCTGAAACACCGTCAGAGCCCGGTTCGAGATGTACTTGTACCGCGGCATCCCGCCGCGAATCGCCCCTCGGCCCAGCAGCCGAGATCCCAACGCCACGTCGTACGTGCCGCTCGCTACCATTCCCGCCAGCGATGTGATCAGCGTCGGCGAATACTGGTAGTCCGGATGCAACATCACCACCACGTCCGCGCCCCACCGCAGAGCCTTCGCGTAACAGGTCTTCTGATTGCCCCCATAGCCCCGGTTTTTCTCGTGAACCAACACCTCCAACCCCAGCTCGCGCGCCACCGAAACTGTCTCGTCCGTGCTGTTGTCGTCCACAAGAATCAGGTGATCGACACAGCTCGGGACCTCCGCAACCGTCTGACGCAATGTCCGAGCAGCGTTATACGCAGGCAAAACCACTACGACCTTCTTGCGTTCCAGCATCCACTACACTCCCGAAACCGTGCCTGCGCTCCGCCGCCTGCGGGCGCCAAAGCCGTCAAGCTCTGCCCCCATAACAAGGTCTACGCTGCGAAATTGTAACAGGGCAGTTCGCGTCCTCGGCATCTCCGCCACAGCGCAACAGACCTCCAAACGCACGTGGCACACCTCCCGTGAGACGCACCAGACGCAGAAAGGCCCCGCCATGGAGCGGAGCCTCTCCGGCACGCACACCCTCACTTGGTGAAGATCGTATCCTCCGGATTGCGCTGCTCGTCCGCATGGATCCGGTTCTGCGCGCGCTTGGCACCCTCCATCGCCACCCGATCCATCTGCTCCTCGCTGCTCTTCGCCGCGTCCGTCGCATCCCCCGTATGCGTCTCAAGTGACTCGTGGGAGGGTCGGGCAGCGCTCTTGGTCGAGTTCAAATTCAGATTGATTGATTCTTCGTTGTTAGCCATGCATCACCTCACACCGTTGGAGCCCCTTCACCCCCGGGCAGGTTGCACCCCGGTGCCCCACCGCCGTTGAGCCCCCGCCCGGAGTAAACTTCTACTCTGTGCCCACCCTCGTCAGGATGCTCCCCCTCGCCGCTGCGGCCTGCCTCTGCTCCCCCCTGCTTGCTCAAACCCCCGCCACAACCCCGCCTTCCTCCCCCCCAACTCCTCCCACATCGGCCCAGCAAGCCCCTCCACCCGAGCTCCCCGACGGCCCAGAGGCCGCCTCCCAGGCCCCCCTTCCCGTCGCCCCCACAGGCCCCACAGCCCTCATCGACACCTCCATGGGCCGACTCTCCTGCAAACTCTACAGCAAACAAGCCCCGGTCACCGTCGCCAACTTCGTCGGCCTCGCCACCGGCACCAAAGACTGGACCGACCCCAACACCCTGAAAAAGGTCCATGGCGAACCCTTCTACAACGGCACCACCTTCCACCGCGTCATCCCCGAATTCATGATCCAGGGCGGCGACCGCGCCGGCAACGGCACAGGCGACCCCGGCTACTTCTTCCAGGATGAGTTCGACCCCAACCTCACCTTCGACGTCCCCGGCCGCCTCGCCATGGCCAACTCCGGCCCCAGCACCAACGGCAGCCAGTTCTTCATCACGGAAGTTCCCGTTCCCCAGCTCACCGGCCGCCACACCATCTTCGGCCAGTGCGACAGCCACTCCGTCGAACTCGTCAAAGCCATCGCCCGCGTCCCCCGCGACCACGACGACAAACCCCTCACAGCCGTCATCATCCGCACCGTCACCATCGTCCCCGACGGCAGCCCCATCCCGCCCGACCCTTCACCTGTCACGGCTGCTACCGCCCCCACAGCCCCCACACCGTAGCTCCCCCAAAAGCCTCCCTCGGCGTGCAGCGTCATCCCGCATGCATCCAACAGCAAAGCGCTACGCTCAGCAAGGAGAGACACAATGCCACCCAGCACCCCCGGCACCTACGCCACCTTTCAAACCTCCCAAGGAACCATCGTCTGCCGGCTCTTCGAGCAGGAGGCCCCGGAAACCGTCAAGAACTTCATCGGCCTCGCCGAAGGCACCAAACAGTGGAACTCCGCCTCGAAAAAAGGCAGCAAACTGTATGACGGAACCGTCTTCCACCGCGTCATCCCCAGCTTCATGATTCAGGGAGGCGACCCCGAAGGCAACGGCATGGGCGGCCCAGGCTACAAGTTCGCGGATGAGACTCGCGGCTCCAAGCACGACTTCAAAGATCCAGGAAAGCTCGCCATGGCCAACGCCGGCCCCAATACCAACGGCAGCCAGTTCTTCATCACCGTCACCGACACCTCCTGGCTCACCGGCAAACACACCATCTTCGGCGAGGTCGTGGAGGGCTACGACATCGTCGAGAAGATCTCCAAGGTCCCGCGAGACTCCATGGACCGCCCCAAGACCCCAGTCACGCTCGAATCTGTCACCATCGACCGCGTCGCCTAAACCGCGCGCACCTCACGGGCGGAGCGCTCCCCACCTCCGCCCGCTACCTCCCGCCACACCGCTCTCCGGCCCGCCACGCCGCAGTCGAAACCACTCCAGCATCGGCAGTTCCACAGCCCGGTAGCATGCCACACCCGCCGCGGCACTCAGGCCCAAACTCACCCAGCACAACCACTCGCCATGGCGCAGCAAGATCGCGCCTACCCCGCCGATCGCCAGCGCCGGCAACACAAAGCCGTGCGTCAGGTAGATCGAGTACGACGCATCGCCCAGCACCATCGCCCACTCCGGCACCCGCGCTCCCAGCACCCCCTCCATCCCCAGCGCCCCTGCCACGATCAGCATCGCCGGCCCACCCCAGACCAGCGGCCGCCACCCGGAAATCACCATGGACGGTGTCATCCACAACGCCAGGAATCCCACCGCCATCGCCGCCGCCGCCATCCGTCTCGGCATCCGCCATCCCCGCAGCACGGTCTCCCCCAGCGCCATCCCCAACACAAA
The DNA here is from genome assembly GCA_965218895.1 of Acidobacteriaceae bacterium. Taxonomy (GTDB): domain Bacteria; phylum Acidobacteriota; class Terriglobia; order Terriglobales; family Acidobacteriaceae; genus Edaphobacter. Next base: position 37,860 of record CBDCMI010000017.1, read on the forward strand.
CTCCAACACCACCGGATCGCCCCAAGCGTCCAGCAGAACGTTCCGACTATCCGCCGCCCGTAACAGAATCAGCCCAACCAGCCCCGGCACCACCACCCGCCACGTCGCGCCCCCAAACAGCAGACCCGTCGCCATCAGCACGTAAAACATCATCTCCAGGTTCAGCGTCCAGCCCACCACCAGCGTCGGCTCCAGCGTCCTCGCCGGCCCCAGGCTGGGCAGAAACAGGTACGACGCCATCACGTGCCACCACGTCCCGTTCGCATGCAGCACCAACGTCGGCAACGCCGCCGTCAACACCACCTTCGCAGTCGTCGCCAGCCAGTAGAGAGGCGCCACCCGCTCCACACGCCGAAGCAAAAACCTCCCCGCCACCCGCGCCGAAGGCCGCAGCCGCGCCGTCGACAGCGCCATCACCAGCCCGCTCACGACAAAGAAGATATCGACGCCGCTCGCGCCGTTCTCCCACGTCCGCCCAGGCTCCCCCGCTCTCTGCTCCAGCAGCATCGTCGCGTGGTGCCACACCACCATCAGCGCCGCCACCGCCCGCAGCACCTGCACCAGTCGAAACGTCTCCCGGGACGAGTGCGGCAGCCGAACCGTCGGGCTGCCGCTCTCTCCCGCTTCAGGCAACGCCAATCACCGTGCAAAGCTCCTTCACGGCGTCCGCGCTCCTCTGTAACGCCTTCTGTTCCTCGTCCGTCAGCTTGATCTCGACAATCTGCTCCAGCCCGCTGCGGCCCAGCTTGCACGGCACACCCACATACAAACCCTTGATCCCGTACTCGCCGTCCAGGTACGCCGCACATGGCAGAATCTTCTTCTTGTCCTTCAGAATCGCCTCCACCATCTCCACCGCCGCCGCACTCGGCGCATAGTAAGCCGACCCCGTCTTCAGATACTTCACAATCTCCGCTCCACCGTCGCGCGTCCGCTGCACCAATGCCTCCAAACGCTCCGGCGCAATCAGCTCGGTGATCGGAATCCCCGCCACCGTCGAATACCGCGGCAGCGGCACCATCGTGTCCCCATGCCCGCCCAGAACAAAAGCCGTTACATTCTCCACCGATACCTTCAGCTCCTCGGCGATAAACGTCCGGAACCGCGCCGAGTCCAACACCCCCGCCATCCCCAACACCCGCTCGCGCGGCAGCCCCGCCTGCCTGTACGCCGCCTGCGCCATCGCATCCAGCGGGTTCGACACCACAATCAAAATGCACTCCGGCGACTCCTTCACCACCTTCGCCACCACGTCCGACATGATCTTGTAGTTGGTGTTCAACAAGTCGTCCCGGCTCATCCCAGGCTTACGCGGAATCCCCGCCGTAATCACCACCACATCGGACTTCGCCGTATCCGCGTAGTCGTTTGTCCCCACAATCGACACATCCCGCTTCTCAATCGGCATCGCCTCCAGCAGGTCCAGCCCCTTGCCCTGCGGCACCCCCTCGGCAACATCCAGCAACACCACATCCGCCAGCTCCTTCGCCGCCAGCCAGTGCGCCGCCGTCGCCCCCACATTCCCCGCTCCAATCACCGTCACCTTATTCCGCATTGCACATCCTTCCTCGGCGCCCAGCGCCCGACAGCCCATCATAAGCGCCTGGCCGCGAACGAGGCCACACGCAGCAGAGCCCCGGCGCGTTCACCAGGGCTCCACCACAGAAACATTCAAGCCGCCCTAAAACTGACCCCAAAGCAGCTGGTTGTACACCTCATGATGAAACGTCACCTCGCCCGGCTTCACTATCGTCCCCAGCAGGCGCGGGCACCGATCCGCCGAAGCCTGCTTCAAATCCGCGTATCGCCCCTTCACATCCTCGCCCAGCAGCTTCGCCGTCCACTCCGCGCTACGGAAATCCTCGAGCGCCGTGTAGATGTTGTCCGGCAGGTACCGCGCCGCCTGCCGTAGGTTTTCGATCTGCGCCGTCTGCCCCTCCAGCCCGCTGCGGAACAGCGAGTACAGCACCATGTACGGATTCGCATCCGGACCGACCGACCGCACCTCCACCCGAGCCGACTTCTCATTGCCGATCGGAATCCGCACCATCGACCCGCGATCCGTCGCCGACGCCTTGATCTGGTTCGGCGCCTCAAAGTGCGGATCCAGGCGCCGGTACGCATTCACGCTCGCGTTCAACAACAGACACAGATCGTTGCCGTGCGTCAGAATCCGGTCCACGAACTCCCACGCCATCCCCGAAATCTTCTCCTGCCCCCCCGGATCCCAGAAAAGATTCTTCCCATCCTTCGTAATCGAGATGTTCGTGTGCATCCCCGAGCCATTCACGCCCACCACCGGCTTCGGCAGAAAGCTCGCCGTCATCCCCATCTGCGTCGCCACCTGCCGGCAGATCAGCTTGTACAACTGAATCTGGTCCGCCGCCGCCACCACATCGCCATAGGTGTAGTTGATCTCAAACTGGCTCGGCGCTACCTCGGGATGGTCCTTCTCGTTCTCAAACCCCATCGCCCGCTGCACCTCCGCCGCAACATCGATGAAGTCACGCAGCGGATCGCCAGGCAGCGAGTGGTAATACCCACCCTGGTTGACATACACAAACTCACCCGTCTCGTGGAAGTTCTGCTCCGCATCCACTCCATCAAACAAAAATCCTTCAATCTCGTTCGCCGCATTCAGCGTGTAGCCCTGCTTCTCAAACAGGCCCTTCGCATACCCCTTCAACACACCGCGCATGTCGGCCGAGTACGTCCCGCCGTTCTTGTCGATCACCTCGCCAAACACCAGCACCTTGCCCGCGCCAAACACATCCGCCGGCACCCAGTAAAACGCGCTCCAGTCAATCCCCAGCCGCAGATCGCTCTCCCGCTGCGCCGTGAAGCCGCGGATCGACGAGCCGTCAAACGTCAGGTTGTCGTAGCTCTTCACCAGAAAGTTCGCGTCGTAGTCCAGCATCTGCAGACGGCCTTCCAGATCGCTGAACACCACCGTCACCGCCTTCACGCCCTTGGTGTCCGTCAGGTACTTCAGCCGCTCTTCCTGCAGCTCATCCATCGGCACACGCTTCTTGCGCTGGTCCTTGGCCTGGAGATTCATCTCCTCCAGCTCCGCGTACGACAACTCCAGAAAGTTTCGGTATTCGCCCGGCATGCGACTCCTTTAAGTGTGCTCCCGCGAACCGCACGCGTCCCCGCACACATCCGGATCGGACACGGCACACACACCAGCGCCTCGGCGGCTCTGGCGCGCATCATCTGGTTCACTTCGCGTTCCTCAAACCTAACAGAAAAGTCATCGCCCTTTCACCCTCCCGCGGCACGCCTGCCGCCCGGTCTGACGAAAGATAGCCCCCGCGCGCTCCCCCCCACCCCACGTCAATCCTCGATCAAACCGGCCCCAACCACCCCGCATCCCCCACCGGCTTCCGTACTCTAATATCCGTGACCAAAAAGCCCACCCGCGTCGCCCTCATCCAGATGTCCTGCGAGCCCGACACCCAGGCAAACCTCGACAAGGCCGTCGCCCGCAGCACGGAAGCCGCCAAAGCCGGCGCGGACATCATCTGCCTGCCCGAGCTCTTCCGTGCCCAGTACTTCTGCCAGCGCGAAGACCACGCCCTCTTCGCCATCACCGAGTCCATCCCCGGCCCCTCCACCGCCGCCCTCGCCGCCGTCGCCCGCGAGCACAACGTCGTCCTCATCGCCAGCCTCTTTGAGCGCCGCGCCCCCGGCCTCTACCACAACACCGCCGCCATCCTCGACCACCGTTCGACCGAGCCCGACCACCTCGCCGGGATCTACCGCAAGATGCACATCCCCGACGACCCCCTCTACTACGAGAAGTTCTACTTCACCCCCGGCGACCTCGGCTTCCGCTCGCTCTCCACCAGCCACGGCAACGTCGGCACTCTCGTCTGCTGGGACCAGTGGTACCCCGAGGCCGCCCGCGAAACCGCCCTCCGCGGCGCCGAGATGCTCTTCTACCCCACCGCCATCGGCTGGCACCCCAGCGAAAAGTCCGAGTTCGGCCAAGCCCAGTACGACGCCTGGCAGACCATCCAGCGCGCCCACGCCATCGCCAACGGCGTCTTCGTCTGCGCCGTCAACCGCGTCGGCCACGAGCACGGCGACGTCCGCTTCCGCCGCTCCTCCGACCCCACCGGCATCACCACCCACCCCACCCACGCCGTCGGCACCGTCCCCGCCCCCGGCGACCCCACGAACGCCGCCACCCTCCCCCACGCCGGCTCCGGCAGCCCCAGCCAACTCCCGGACAGCGCAGTCCCCAGCAGCCCCACCAGCGATCCCGACATCGTCGACCTCCCCGGCCCCGGCGACCACACCCCCGCCTCCGGCATCGAGTTCTGGGGCGGCTCCTTCATCGCCGACCCCTTCGGCCGCATCCTCGCCCAGGCCTCCCACACCAACGAAGAAATCCTCACCGCCGACCTCGACCCCACCCTCGTCGAAACCACCCGCCAACACTGGCCCTTCCTCCGCGACCGCCGCATCGACGCCTACACCGGCATCACCAGCCGCTTCCTCGCCTAGACCCGACCCAAACCCGCAAACACACCGCCACGGGCCTCGGTGCTACCCTCCCCGCAGGCCCACACACGACCCATGCCCGACCTCTTCCCCCTCAAGCCCACCCACAAGCCCGTCAAGGACTACTTCGCCGCCCTCGCCACCTTCCAGCGCCTCGGCCACACCACCGAGAGCAACATCCGCTCCGCCTTCGAGGGTCTACTTCGCAAATGCGCCTCGGCGTACGACTGGCATCTCGTCCCCGAATACCAGTTCAAAGGCACCGGCAAGCAGCCTCTCCGCGCCGACGGCGCCCTCGTCGACGACCTCACCCTCGTCCACGGCCTCTGGGAAGCCAAGGACACCGCCGACGACCTCCAGAAAGAGATCAAGTCCAAGGTCGCCAAAAGCTATCCCCTAAAAATATCCTCTTTCAATCCCCCAACCACGCCGTCCTCTACCAAGACAACCGCATCGCCCTCGACACCAGCATCATCGAGCCCGAAAAGCTCCTCGAGATCCTCCAGCTCTTCTTTGAGCACCGTCAGGCCTACGAGGTCGACTGGGAGACCGCCGTCACCAAATTCGCCGAGAAAATCCCCGACCTCGCCCGCGGCGTCACGGAGATCCTCGAAGACGAACACAAGCGCAACAGCAATTTCCGCGAGCGCTTCGCCGCCTTCGCCGAGCTCTGCCGCCAATCCATCAACCCAGACCTCTCCGACAACAGCGTCCGCAAGATGCTCGTCCAGCACCTCCTCACGGCCCGCATCTTTACCCGCGTCTTCAACAACGAGGAGTTCCTCCGCCGCAACGTCATCGCCGCCGAGATCGAAAAGGTCATCGACTCCATCACCTCCCGCTACTTCTCCCGCTCGGAATTCCTAAAGCTCCTCGACCACTTCTACACCGCCATCGAAAAAGCCGCCGAGTCCCAGACCGGCTACACCGAGAAGCAGCACTTCCTCAACGCCGTCTACGAGAAGTTCTTCCAGCGCTTCGACACCAAGCAGGCCGACACCCACGGCATCGTCTACACCCCGCAGCCCATCGTCGACTTCATGGTCCGTTCCGTCGACGAGATCCTTCAGCAGGAGTTCGGCAAATCCCTCTCCGACTCCGGCGTCCACATCCCAAAACCGACGCTGGTACCCGCGAGGCTTCCTGGTACTTATGGTCTGTAGACCTATAGTGTTCATCCGTTTCACCATCGATGAATGTCAGAAACGCTGCAGACGACTCTGGGGACAACAATCCGAGAGATCCGGCAGCAGCTCGGTATTTCCCAGGAGATCCTCGCGGAATGGTCAGATCTGCACCGAACGTATATAGGCGGTGTCGAACGGGGCGAGCGCAATGTGAGCCTCGAAAATATCGTGCGGATTGCCCGGGCACTGAAGGTTTCACCCAGCCAATTGCTTGAAAGGATCAAGTGAATGGCTGTTTCGCCATATGCCGGATTACCAGCATCGCAATGGAAAGAGAAAACTGAGCAGTTGATTGAGCTACATCCTCTTCAGAAAGAGGACATTGTCGCAGTCGTGCTTCAATCATGGAGCGATATCTTCGACTCGAAACTTGGCCCTAAGCAATTTCAAATCGGAAGAGATATCTACCCCCAGCCGCAAATCATGGCGTTCCTTCTACACGAGTTAATTCCACTCGAGTTTGCGGCCCGACACCCTAAATCGTGGCGCCGAGACCAATTCGGAACAGACAAAGATTTGGTGTGCGTTACCGACGAGCAGTTCTCGATTGAGATCAAGACATCTTCTAGCGCCACTGGCATCTTCGGCAACCGAAGTTACGCGCAGCCCACACAAGGTAACAAGAAAAGCAAGTCCGGGTATTACTTGGCGGTGAACTTTGACGCCTTTAGCCGGGGAACTATAGGCCGTCCGAGGATTAGAAAAATCCGCTTCGGGTGGTTGGATCATAGTGATTGGAAGGGACAGGCCGCGGCGTCAGGACAGGCTGCTGCGCCATCGAAGGAAGCAAAAAAGCACAAGCTACTTACCTTATATGTGATGGCTGAAAAGAACGTCCTGTGAGACAGCAATACGTCGTTCTTCCAAGTCTCCTTCAATGCGTCGTATGGCAATGTCCAAATAGCGAGCTGACAGTTCGAAACCTATGACCCGGCGGCCTAAACGGGAAGCAACTAGTGCAGTAGTTCCTGAACCGATGAACGGGTCGAGAATAAGATCGCCTGGATTGGTACTCGCAAGAATAATGCGCTCAACGACTGCAACGGGGAACTGCGCGGGGTGATTAGTTCTTTCCTTAGAAGACCGGTTCGCGCCTGAGGTGACCTTGGGCAAAATCCAGACATCAGACGGATTCTTCCCGAGGGGATTGCATTTCAGTTTTCCGTTTTTCTTTTGATTCGGGTACTTCACGTCAGGATCCCTGATCTCATCCAGGTTGAACGTGTAGGAACCGGAAGACTTTACATACCATAGGAATTTCTCATTGCGAGGCGAGAATGCCTGCCGGGCAGATACGCCCGCACCATAATGCCAGACGATCTCTTGCACCAAGTAGAAGGGGATACGATCCCAGAGAAGATACGGCAGCGGAATCGCTCGTGCCCGACCATCAATGGATACGTATCCTAAGTTCAGCCAGAAAGAGCCATTTGATCGGGTGATATTGTGAACGCCACGAATCCATTGTTCCGACCAATCCAGATAGTCTTGCAAGGTCAGAGGAGCTTCGTACTCTTTACCAATGTTGTATGGGGGCGACGTGACCGTGAGATCGATGACCTGCGGAGGAAGCGTAAGCATCCTACTGACGCAATCACCGTTGTAGAGTGCAACGCCACCACTCTCGTAGTCTGGCTTGCCCAACGCTGCGGTGATCTCGTTAAATGCGTGTCGCTTTTCCATGCCTTCCCTCTGAACACTATAAGTACCAGACGGGACAGGGGTCAAGGAAAATCGGGGCACTCGCTACGCCGCCAACCTCAAGCGTGAACTCCCTCGCATCCCCTTCCCACCCGATTTCCACACCTTCGCCGCCGCCGGCAAGCGCCTCATGGAACTGCACATTGACTACGAGCAGCAGCTTGAGTTCCCCCTCGAGCACATCGAGCACCCCACCAACCCCGTCTCCTTCCGCGTCGAGCGCATGAAGCTCTCTAAAGACAAATCCGAGCTACGCTACAACGACTTCCTCACCCTCCGCGGCATCCCGCCCGCCGCCTTCGACTACCGCCTCGGCAACCGCTCCGCCCTCGAGTGGGTCATCGACCAGTACCGCGTCTCCACCGACGCCCGCTCCGGCATCACCAACGACCCCAACCGCGAAGACGACCCCAAATACGTCCTCCGCCTCATCGGCCAGGTCATCACCGTCTCCCTCGAAACCCAGACAATTATCGCCGCCCTCCCCTCCCTCAACCTCGGCGACCCCACCCCAAAGTCCTGACCTTGGCGCAACCACAGGTCCCCCTCGGCTACCATCTCCCCAGCCTCGCTCCGCGCCACACCTGCCACCAGCTCACAAAGGGGTATGCCAAGACACGTTAGGTCCAGACCTAACTCGTCTGCTTTGAAGATTTTGCGCAACTTATAGGGGGAGGGGGGTACCACCCCGCCTCCCCATGAAAAACTAGACCCGTGACCGCCGCCGCCGCCGCTTCGAACCGCATGCCCGCCGAGTGGGCCCCGCACACCTCCACCTGGCTCGCCTGGCCCCACAACCCAGCCGACTGGCCCGGCAAGTTCCAGCCCATCCCCTGGGTCTACACCGAGATCGTCCGCCTCCTCTCCCACGCCGAGGACGTCCACATCCTCGTCAACGATCTCGCCGCCGAACAGCGCGCCACCCGCATGCTCCGCCGCCAGGGCGCCAACCTCGCCCGCCTCCACTTCCACCCCTGGCGCACCGACCGCGTCTGGCTCCGCGACTCCGGCCCCATCTTCGTCAAATCCCCAGCAGGCGACGTCTCGATCACCGACTGGCGCTTCAACGGCTGGGCCAAATACCCCAACCACCTCCACGACGACCGCATCCCCCAGCACGTCGCTGCCCTCTACGCCATGCCCGCCGTCCAGCCGCACATCACCCTCCCCGACGGCACCGAACATCGCCTCGTCCTCGAAGGCGGCTCCGTCGACACCGACGGCCAGGGCACCCTGCTCACCACCGAGGAGTGCCTCCTCTCCCCCGTCCAGGCCCGCAACCCCGGCGTCTCCCGCGGGCAACTTGAAGCCGCCTTCCACCGCTTCCTCGGCATCGACCAGGTCCTCTGGCTCAACCGCGGCTGCGCCGGCGACGACACCCACGGCCACGTCGACGACATCACCCGCTTCGTCCCCGGCCCCGCCAACGCCGGCAACACCATCCTCACCGCCATCGAGCCCGACATCCACGACGAAAACCACCTCCCCCTCGCCGAGAACCTCGACCGCCTCCGCTCCGCCCGCACCCTGGCCGGCACTCCCTTCACGGTCCGCACCCTCCCCATGCCCGCCCCCGTCGTCTTCGACGGCCAGCGCCTCCCCGCCTCCTACGCCAACTTCTACATCGCCAACGGCCTCGTCCTCGTCCCCACCTTCAACGACCCCAACGACCGCCTCGCCCTCGCCACCATTGCCGACTGCTTCCCCGACCGCACCGTCACCGGCATCCACGCCACCGACCTCGTCTGGGGCCTGGGCGCCCTCCACTGCCTCACCCAGCAAGAACCCGCCTGACACCCCGCCGCGCGCCTCCTCGCTGCATCAACCACCCGCCCGCCCCACACACACACTAAACTCGTCCCGTGCCCCCACTCGCCGACGAAGACCTCATCCTCCTCGCCCTCGATCAGGCACGAGAGGCCGAACTCGCGGGCGAAGTCCCCGTCGGCGCCCTCATCCTCGCACCCGACGGAACCACCATCCTCGCCACCGGCAACAACCAGGTCCTCCGCTCCTCCGATCCCACCGCCCACGCCGAAATCGTCGCACTCCGCGCCGCCGGTCGCGCCCTCGGCAACTACCGCCTCACCGGCTGCACCCTCGTCTGCACCCTCGAGCCCTGCAGCATGTGCGCCGGTGCCATCCTCCACGCGCGCCTCGCGCGCCTACTCTTCGCCGCCGACGACCCCAAAGCCGGCGCCTGTGGCTCCGTCCTCGACGTCCTCAACCACCCTCGCCTCAACCACCAGGTCGCCCTCACCCGCGGCGTTCTCGCCGAGCCCGCCTCCACCCTCCTCGCCAACTTCTTCCGCCGGCGCCGCCGCCCCACACCTCCCTAGCCCGGCAACGCATCCAACCCTCCATCCATCGTCAGCGGAGCCCCGCATGCCAGGTCGTCTCAAAGACAAAGTCGCCATCGTCACCGGATCCTCCTCCGGTATCGGTCAGGCCGTCGCCATCCGCTTCGCCCAGGAAGGCGCGGACATCGTCATCGACTACCGCTCCCACCCCGAGGGCGCGCAGGACACCCTCAACGCCATCCAGCAGACCGGCCAAAAAGCCATCGTCGTCCAAGCCGACGTCTCCAAGTTCTCCGACACACAGAAGCTCGTCGACCAGGCCTACACCCAGCTCGGCGGCTGTCACCTCCTCGTCAACAACGCCGGCATCGAAAAGGGCGCCGACTTCTGCGACGTCTCCGAGCACGACTTCGACGCCGTCATGGACGTCAACTTCAAGGGAGCCTTCTTCCTCACCCAGGCCTTTGTCCGCCGCCTCCGAGACCTCAAACAGCCCGGTCGCATCCTCAACATCTCCTCCGTGCACGAAGACATGGCCTTCCCTCACTTCGCCACCTACTGCGCCTCCAAAGGCGCCATGCGTATGCTCATGCGCGACCTCGCCGTCGAACTCGGACCGCTCGGCATAACCATCAACAACGTCGCACCCGGAGCCATCATCACCCCCATCAACAAGTCCCTCCTCGACGACCACAGCAAGCTCGACCCGCTCCTCCGCAACATCCCCCTCGGCCGCATGGGCACCACCGACGACGTCGCCTCCCTCGTCGCCTTTCTCGCCTCCGACGAAGCCGCCTACATCACCGGCTCCACCTACGTCATCGACGGCGGCCTCATGCGCAACTACCACGAGCAATAACGCCTCACCACCTGCCTTCCGCCCTTCTGCTATCACTCCCGAAGAAAATCTCCTTCCGCCCTCGCCCTTGCCCTTGCCGTTGCTCCTCTTGTTGTCACTCCCGAAGAAAATCTGCTTCCGCCCCCGCCCTTGCCCTTGCTCTCGCCTCTGCTCCTCTTTGTTGTCATCCCGAAGGGAATCTGCTTCCGCCCCCGCCCTTGCCCCTGCTCTCGCCTCTGCTCCTCTTTGTTGTCATCCCGAAGGGACCTGCTGTTGCCCTTGCCCTTGCCCTTGCTTTTGCTCTTGCTCTTGCTCTTGCTCTTGCTCTTCTGGTTGTCATTCCCGAAGGGAATCTGCTGTTGCCCTTGCCGTTGCTCTTGCTTTTGCCCTTGCCCTTGCCCTTGCCGTTGCCCCTTTTGTTGTCATCCCGAAGGGACCTGCTGTTACCCTAGCCGTTGCTTTTGCTCTTGCTCTTGGCTCTTGCTCTTGCTCTTGCTCTTCTGGTTGTCATTCCCGAAGGGAATCTGCTGTTGCCGTTGCCTTTGCCCTTGCTCTTGCCGTTGCCCTTGCCCTTGCCCTTGCCCTTGCCCCTATTGTTGTCATCCCGAAGGGACCTGCTGTTGCCCTTGCCCTTGCTCCTGCCCTTGCCCCTGCCCCTTTTGTTGTCATCCCGAAGGGACCTGCTTCCCGCCTTCTGCTACGGCCGCCGCCGCCGCTCCGGAGCAGGCGCCGGCAGCTCCGCCATCGCCACCTCCGCCACCGGCTGCGCCGCGATCACCCGCTCATTGCCCCCGCGCTTCGCCTCATAAAGCGCCGCATCGCTCCGGTCCACCAGCGTCTGCCACACCCACCCACACTGCTGCGTGCAACTCACCCCAAAGCTCGCCCGCACCCTCACCCCCTCCCCCCGGTACCGCACCGTCAGCGCCTCCACCTCCGCCCGCAGGCGCTCCGCCACCACCACGCCCTCACCCAGCTCCGTATCCGGCAGCAATATACAAAACTCGTCCCCGCCCATCCGCGCAATCGAGTCCCGCTCCCGCAGCGCCTCCTGCAACGCCCCAGCCACCGCCTGCAACACCGCATCCCCGCAGCTGTGACCCAGCCGGTCATTCACCTTCTTCATCCCATCCAAATCCATCATCAGCACCGAAAGCGCCCCGCCGCTCCTTCTGCTGCGAAATATCTCCCGCACCGCAATCCGCTTAAACGCCCATCGGTTCAACAAACCCGTCAGCTCATCGATCTGCGCCCGCCACAGCAGCTCCACCCGCTGCTTGCTCGAGCTCAAAAACACAAACCCAAACGCCACCGCGCCCCCAGCAACCATCGCCCCAACCACACAGATAAACGTCGCATCCTGCAACTCCACCCCAGGCCGCCCAGTCATCACCCGCAGCGCCGCCTCCGCCCGCACCACATGCAGCAACGCATACCCCACCAGCGCCACACCCACAAACCGGCCCGCCGCCTTCGCCTCGTCTCCCGAAAAACTAAACACAATCGAGGCCGTCAGCGTCAGCTCCACCGCCGTCACCAGGCTCACCCACCCAGCCCCAGCAGCTACCGCATGCGGCATCCGCAGGCTCAACCCCAGCAGGCCCACTCCCAATGCCACCAGCCCCACCTGCGGCCACCACAACAACCGCGGCCGGTCCAGCAGCTCCGCAAAGCTCCGGTGCAGCATCGCAAAGCTCGCCAAAAACAACACCGCCCCCACCGGCGCCCACGGCCTCCCCGTATCCCACAGCAGATACGTACCCACCGCAGCCGCGTGCAGCAGGTTCGCCCCGGCAAACCACACCGCCGACCGAGCCCCCCCAAAAATCCGTATCCCCAGCAGTGTCGCCAATCCAAACAGACCGAACAGCAACACCGAGGTACTCTGCAAGGCGAAGACCGCGTTCATCCCAGGCCCAACTCCAATCCCCGCCCCTGCTTCATCGCCCCTCCCCACACCACGAACGCTCAAACCCGCCCGCCGCGATGTCCACTCGCGCGAATCCTCACCTAGAGGCCAGAACAGCGTCCCCGGTTGCCCGTCGCGTCTCGCTTTGCGCCGATCTGAGCTCGCACAATAGTCACCAGCTCAGACGTTACATACTCCGGCGCCGAAAACCGGACTACCCGCAGCCCCGCCACCACCCGCCGAACCTCCTCGCTCCAACCCGCCTCCCCCACCACCTCCCGCGGCATCAAAATCGCATCCGCACGGTCCAGATAACGCCGCGCAGACCCCTTAAAATCCTCCACCCCAGGGTCCAGCACAGACACAAACACCTCCGGCCGCACAAACCGCAGCAGGCTGTTCGACTCCACCATCACATCCCGCCCCTCCCCAGCCGCCCGCGTAAACTCCGCCCGCAGCCGCGGCATCGCCTCATGCAAACTCCCCTGCCGCGTCCGCACCCACACCGACCGCTCCGCCCCCGCCTCCAGATACCGCGACGTATCCGTCCCGCTCCCCCGCACCTGCTCCTCCGAGATCGCCACCGTGTGGTCCGCCGTCGCGCACCCGCACTCCTTGCCGTCCGCCGAGCAGATCCCATGCCCAAACTGCGTGATCTTCATCGCCACCCACCGCCGCTCGCCCAGCGCCGCAATCAGCCCAGCCATCACGCTCGTCTTGCCGATATTCCGCGTATGCCCGCCCACCACCACCAGCGCCATCAGCCCCTCCCCGTCCCGCGATCCAGCCCCCGCCGCAGGGTCGCCAGCTCCCGCAGATACTGCTGAATCGGCCGCGCCGGTATCCCCCAAAACACCTGTCCCCGCCCCCGTAGCTGCTTGTTCGAGGGCACACCGCACTTCGCCCCCAGCACAACGCCCTCCCCAATCCGCACATGGTCCGCAATCCCCACCTGCCCCGCGATCACCGCGTCATCCCCCACCACGCTCGACCCCGCAATCCCCGTCTGCGCCGCAATCACCACCCTCCGCCCAATCACGCAGCTATGCGCAATATGCACTAGGCTGTCGATCTTCGTCCCCGCCCCCACCCGCGTCGTCTCCAGCGCCCCCCGGTCGATCGTGCAGTTCGACCCAATCGCCACATCCTCCTCCACCACCAGCCCGCCCTTCTGCGGAAACCCCACGTACTCTCCCGTCGCCCCATCCCGCACAAACCCAAACCCCCGCCCGCCCAGAACCGTCCCCGCCCCCACCCGCACCCGCGCTCCCAACTCGCACCCCGCATGCACCACCACCCGCGGCCCCAGCCGCACATCGTCCCCCAGCCGCACACCCGCCTCCACCACCGCCCCCGGCCCAATCACCACCCGCTGCCCCACCGCCACCCCCTCGCCCACCACCGCCGTCGGGTGCACCGCCGTCGCCACCACCTCCGTCTCCAGCGCCTGCCCAACCCGCGCAAACGCCAGCCGCGCATCCCGCACCCAGATCACCCGCGGATCGTCCACCCCACCCCCGCGCATCCGCTCCCCCGCCAAGATCACCCCCGCCCCACTCGCCACCGCCCTTCCGAGGCTCTGCTCATCCTGCGCAAACACCGCAGCGTCAGCCCTCGCCCCCTCCAGCCCGCTCACTCGCTCTACCCGCGCCAAATCCACGGCAAATCCACCCGCAACCCCGCCCACGAGCTGCACAACCTCCGCTCCGGGAAGCTCCTTAACCATCAATAAATCCCCGCCTCCCCCGCCGGTCGCGTCTTCCATCGCCGGTGCATCCACAGCCATTGCTCCGGGAATTGCCGGATATACCCCTCCAAAACCGCCGTAAACCGCGCCGTATTCGCCAGGGCGTCCGCCTCCCCATCCCCCGTCCGCTCCACCGCAACCTCCTCCCCAAAGTGCAACCGGTACCGCCCACCCCCCTCCTCCAGCAGAAATCCCGGCACAACCGCCGCCCCCGTCCGCTGCGCCACCCGCGCCAAACCCGAAGCCGTGCACGCTAGCCTCCCAAAGAACGGCACAAACACCCCCTGCGGCGGCGTCATGTTCGTATCCATCAGAATCCCCACCGTCCGCCCCGCCCGCATCTCGCTTAGTAAGCCTCGCGCAAAGTCGTCCTTGTGCAGCACACGATTCCCATGCAAACACCGCACCTGGTTCACCCTCGCATCCGCCAGAACGTTATCCAGACGCCGAATCACCAATCCCATCGGGTACCCCATCAGAGAGTGAAAGAAACTCGACAGCTCCCAGGCCCCGAGATGCCCCGTCAGCACCAGGACTCCCTTGCCTCGCGCAGCCGCCCTCTGGTACCGCTCCAGGCCGTCATACCGGATAAACGTCGTCGCCCGTGCTGGCGTATACCGCGTCATCTGGCAGAACTCCGCCAACTGGCGCCCCAACTGGGCAAAGGACGCTCGCAACGTCGTCCTCCGGCGCCCGTCCGTCCACTCCGGGAACGCCAACTGCAGGTTGCGCATTCCCACCGTTCGCAGGCGACCGAATAGCCCATAACACAGCAGACCTACACCCTGCCCAACCGCCCGTGCCACCCGCCGCGGCAAAAAACCAAGCGCCGCTATCAGCCCGCGCAGCGCCACATCCTCGGCCCATTGTGCCATCGTTGGCACACCCGCCGCCCCGGCCGTCTCCAGTCCTGCGCTCACCTGCCCAGTGTAGTTCCCCTTTGTACTCCCGCGCGCAGGCAAACGAGAGCGGGCGGACCTAAGTCCGCCCGCTCTCGCCAAGCCTCATCCCCTACTGACTCTTTGCGTACACAAAATACTTCGCAACCGTCTTCACGAAGGGAACCGCAGAGGGTGGTGTGCTCTGCGAGCCGTTCAAAAGCGAAGCATACGGGATGTCTGAACCGTAGAAGGAACGGGTGTCATCTGTATTCTCCGACATAACCGTGCCGCTCAGATCTAGACCCGCGAACAGCCCCTTCGATCGCGAGTAGCTAAGGAATTCGGAGTTCAGCTTCCAATCCGTACCGGCTTGCGCATCCCGCCCCACCGGGCCTGCCGCCGCCGAAGCCCCAGCCCCGATCTTAAACTTATTCTTAAGCATATCCTGCATGCCGTTCTTGTTCATCGCCAGCAGCACCAGATCCGTCGACTGCCCACCGATTTGGAACCCGAAGCTTCCGCCTGTCAACTGCACAAATGCCGGCGCGCTCCAACCCTTTCGCGTTCTGCACGTCACCACGCCCTGCCCGTACTGCGCCCCAACCAGGAAGGCACCCTTCTTGTAGCCGGGAATGACCGCGACGCACCGCGCCGCCGACAAAATGCTGGTCGGAATTCCCTTGTCCGGGGTCGACATGATCTCCGACAATACCTGGGAAGAATCGTTCAAGCGGTCGTCCAACTTCGCCTTGTCGTCCGCTGCGAACGCACTTCCAGCTGTCGCCGCTATCGCAACACCACACAGAACAGAAACAAACTTTTTCATAGAGCCAACCCTTTCCTTTGCACACGTCAAGAGGACCGCTACCGCTTCATCCTCGAACGGCGCGACGAAAGGTTCTGATGGGATCAACACTCTTTCGGTTGTCCCATTTCTACCGACTCCACGCAAAACGGTCCCACGCCCCAGCGAAAAAATAGGGGTCGCCCAAACCATACCGGCTTCGAGCAACCCCTCTCCCAGGTCTGTGTTGCTGAATCCAGCTTCGCGCTCTTCCGCCCGCCGCACAACAGTACGGAGGTCTATAGACTGCCTCACCTCTCGCCCCAGACCGCCCCAGAGCAACCCAACTTACTCGCCCTCTGGCTCCTCAGGCATCTGCCGCCATTCCATCGCCCGCAGCGAAAGAGCCGTCCGATTGCCCACACCCGCCTTTCGCATCAACCGTCCGACGTGCGCCTTCACCGTCGCCTCGTTAATCTGCAGCGCCTCACCTATCTCCCGGTTGCTCACCCCGCTCACCAGCAGGCGCAGCACCTCCCGCTCTCGACTCGTCAACCGCGGGGCCGCGTCCCGCCTCTCCCGCTCCATCTGCCCACGCTCAATCAGCCGTGCCAATACCTTGCGCGGGGCCCATACCGACCCATCCAGAACGATGTCGATCGCCATGAGGATCTCTTCTTCCTTCGCCTGATGCGTCAGGTATCCCCGAACCCCCGACCCGATCACACGCTCCACGAACTCCGGATCCTGCGACAGCCCAACCACCACCAATTTCATCTCCGGCCGCGTCTGCCGAAACTCCGCAATCAACTCAAACAGCTGCGGTGTGCACGCCGCATCGATCAGAGTCAGCGAGACCTCGCCCAAAGCCGTCGGGTCTTCGCCCGACAACTGAACCGCATCCGCGTCCCGCTTCTCAAAAAGCGTTCGCAACCCCAGCAAACGAAGCGGATCCGCGGCGACAATGCCGAATCGCTGCCGCACCAGAACTCCTCCAAAATGCCACGCCGACCACACCCCTACATCCCAACGCTCTCGCTCCGCGCCTCACACCATCGGCAACACAATGCCCTGCTGGCCCTGGTACTTTCCCCTCCGGTCCGCGTAGCTCACCTCACACGCCTCGTCCGACTCAAAGAACAAAATCTGGCACAAACCCTCGTTCGCATAGACCTTTGCCGGTAGCGGAGTCGTGTTTGAAATCTCCAGAGTCACGAATCCTTCCCACTCCGGCTCAAACGGCGTGACGTTCACAATAATCCCGCACCGTGCGTACGTGCTCTTACCCACGCAGATCGTCAACACATTGCGCGGGATCCTGAAATACTCGATCGACCGTGCCAGCGCAAACGAGTTTGGCGGCACAATCACGCTCTCGCCACGAACCGTCACAAACGATCGCTCGTCAAATGCCTTCGGATCGATCACCGCACTGTTCACATTCGTAAAAACTTTGAACTCATCCGACACGCGCAGATCATACCCGTACGAGGACAGGCCGTACGAAATCACGCCCTCTCGCACCTGCTTCTCGCTGAATGGCGTAATCATCTCGTGTTGCATCGCTTGATCGCGTATCCATCGATCGCTCTTAATCGACACTGCCGCCCTCTTCCCAACACTCCGCCCAACCAAGGCGAACCCCTGAAGCCCTGCATCGCACCACGCGGGGCCATCCCTTGCCCACGCTCGATTTACCGCTTTGACGATGCACAAAATTGCGCGTTGATGCTCCGATACTACGAGACCGCTCCCTCGTTGACAACCAGCACCTCCGTCCATACCATCACGTGGAACTGCAACTTACCTCCCCCGGTATTCTGAAGCTCTCTTCCGCGAGGACGCTGACTGCAATGATCAAGCAAGACCTCATCCAGCGTG
This sequence comes from Acidobacteriaceae bacterium, assembly GCA_965218895.1. Lineage (GTDB taxonomy): Bacteria > Acidobacteriota > Terriglobia > Terriglobales > Acidobacteriaceae > Edaphobacter. The sequence continues at coordinate 55,597 of CBDCMI010000017.1, forward strand.
TCGTCGAACGCACCGGCCTTCCCCGCACCAAGGCCGAAGCCGCCGTCGACGCCATCTTCGAAAGCATGAAGCAGTCCCTCGTCTCCGGCGACCGCATCGAGCTCCGGGGCTTCGGCGTCTTCACCGTCAAACCTCGAAAGACCGGCATCGGGCGCAACCCACGCACTGGCGCTGAGGTCTCCATCGCTCCCGGCAAGGCCGTTCGGTTCAAGCCGGGAAAAGAACTGCACCTCCTCACCTAGCCGCCACACACTACATCAGCCGAACCGCGTCCACATCCACCGCCAACGCCCGGCGCGGCACCCCCGCCCCGTCCGCAAAGGCTAGCAGCGCATGCATCTGTGCGCTCAAAGCGCGTCGCGACTCCGCCTTCACCACGAACTGAAACCGATAGCTTCGCTTCAGCCGCGAGATCGGCGCGCTCACCGGACCCATCACCCGCACGCCCCTCTCCCGCGTCCGCTCAAACCACCGCCCCAACTCTGCCGCCCACTCGGCGGCCTCCTCCAGGCGCTCACTCCCCACCACCACGTTCGCCAGCGCTGTCAATGGCGGGTAGTGCATCCATCGCCGAAACTGCATCTCCCGCGCGGCAAACCCTTCATAGTCGTGCCGCTGCGCGCTTCGGATCGCATAGTGCTCCGGATACAGCGTCTGCACCAGCACTCGTCCCGGCAACTCGCCCCGGCCCGCACGCCCTGCAACCTGCGTCAGTAGCTGAAATACCCGCTCCGCTGACCGAAAATCCGGCAGCCCCAACTGCAGATCCGCCCCCACTACGCCCACCATCGTCACGTTGTGGATGTCGTGCCCCTTCGCGATCATCTGCGTCCCCACCAGCAGATTGATCTCGCCCGTGTGCAGCTTCTGCAGCAAGCGCTCCATGTCCCCGCGCCCCCGCACCGTATCCCTGTCCATCCGCCCGATCCGCGCCCCGGGAAACAACTCGCGCAGCCGCTCCTCGCCCTGCTGCGAGCCCGCCCCAAGGAAATACAAGTGCTCACTCCCGCACTTCAGGCACACCGCAGGCACCCGCGTTCTGTAACCGCAGTAGTGACACTCCAGCCGCTCCCCAGGCGTCGCCTCGGCATCCTCCCGCACCTGGCGGTGGTACGTCAGCGCAATGGCACAGTTCTCGCACTCCATCCGCTCCCCACAGCTCCGGCAAACCACCGTCACAGAGTGTCCCCGTCGATTCAACAGCACAATCGCCTGCTCCCCGCGTTCCAGCGTGGCCCGCGTCTCATCCAGCAGCCGCCGCGAAAAGATCTCCTGCCGTCCCACCTCGCGGAACTCCGTCCGCATATCCACCAGCTCCACTTCCGGCAGCGGTCGCCCCGCCACCCTCTCCCGCATCTCGATCCGCTCGTACCGCCCCCGCTCCGCATTTGCCCAGCTCTCCAATGACGGTGTCGCCGACCCCAGCACCACCACCGCCCCCTCCTCCTTCGCCCGCATCACGGCCACGTCCCTCCCGTTGTAGCGCGGCGTCTCCTCCTGTTTGTAACTTGCATCGTGCTCTTCATCTACAATCACGAGTCCCAATCGGCGCACCGGCGCAAACACCGCCGATCGCGTACCTACCACCACTCGCGCCTCACCCCGCCGGATTCGGTGCCACTGCTGCGCTCGTTCATCCACCGTCAGCGCCGAGTGCAGCAAAGCCACCTCCCCCCCAAACGCCTGAAACATCTGCCCCGCCGTCGCTGGCGTCAGCCCAATCTCCGGCACCAGCAGCAGCACACCCCGCCCCATCGCCAGCGCCCGCTCCATCGCACGGAGGTACACCGCCGTCTTGCCCGATCCCGTCACTCCCCACAGCAGCTGCGCCGTAAACTCCCCTCGCTCCATCGCCCCCACCACCCGCGCCAACGCCTCCGTCTGCGCCTCGTTCAGCCGATGCTCCTGTCCGGCGCGCACCCCCACCCGCCCAAACTCCATCGCCTGCTCTTCCTCCTCCAGCCGCACCAGCCCGCGCCGCACCAGCGTCGCCAGCGTCCCCTGCGGCACCCCCGACGCCCCCGTCGACTCACGCAGCTCCCGCACCTCCACCCGCCCACCCCGCGCCGCCAGCTCCGCCAGCACTGTTGTCTGGTTCGCATTCAGCTTGGGCAGCCGAGCCTCTTCGACCAGCACCGCCACTCGCCGCACCCGACGAGCATCCCGCTCCTCCGCCAACGCCTCCCGCACCAGCCATCGCTTCCGCACCATCCCCTCCAGCAGCGCCTTCCTCGCGCCTGTCGCGCTCCGCACCGTCCCCGCCTTCGCCGCCTCGCCACTCTCGAGGTAGTTCAGCACGGCGTATTCCACGTCCTGCTCCTCCGCCGTCAGCCGCGATCTCCGGCTCGCCCCCTTCTCCGCCCCCGCATACAACACCCTTCTGCCCTGCTCCGCAATCCGGTACACCCACTCCTGCCGCAGCTCCGCCGTGGGCGGCAACATCCCCCGTAGCACCTCCCCCAGCGGCGCCACGTAATAGTCAGCCACCCACCGCCCCAGCCCCAGCATGGCCTCGTCCAGCAGCGCCTCCCGGTCCAGCACCGCTGCCACCGGCTTCACCTCCAAACCCTCCGCCGGCGCCTCCTCGTGCACCCGCAACACAACCCCCGTCAGCCGCCGACCCGAAAATGGCACCAGCACCCGCCCTCCCACCACCGGCAGCTCCGACCCCACCTCGTACGTGAAGCTCCGATCCACCGGCACCGGCACCGCCACATCGCAGTAAAGCCCCATCCCCCCAGCCTATCCTCCCCGCCCGTCGCCAGAACGATCAACCGCTGCAGCCCAACCGCTCCCGCTGCAAAAGACCTGCCCCAACCCACCTTGCGCGCACGGCACACTCCCGCCCCCTTCGGCTAATCCTCGACACAGGGGGACCGGCGCACGGGAGCGGCAAACCATCTGCTCCCGCAATCACCGCAACATGTGCGGGGGCCGGCGAAGCCCCCTTATAGCTAACCCAACCCCGCCCCGTGGCGTATCTCACCCCACCCCGCATGTACAGTCATCTCCAGCCATGCGACCTCACCTCCATGCCCTCGCCGCCCTCGCCATCCTTCTCGCCGGCTGCTCGCCCGCACCTCCGCACGGTCCCAACTCCACCGCGCCCACCCCCTCTGCCGCCAAGCCCAGCGCCGCCGCCCCAGCCGAAACCCGCCGTACCCCGCGCGCCCGACCCCGCTCCGGCACCCCAGGCCAGTTCGACTTCTACCTCCTCACCCTCTCCTGGTCCCCCGAGTTCTGCTCCACCCATCCCTCCGCCACCGAGTGCGCCGCCCACCCCGGCTTCATCCTCCACGGCCTCTGGCCCCAAAACACCGACGGCACCTACCCCGAGAACTGCTCCTCCGCCCCCGGCCCCGCCAACCCCTCCCAGTACAGCGACATCTTCCCCGACCAAGGCCTCCTCCAGCACGAGTGGCAAACCCACGGCACCTGCTCCGGCCTCGCCCCAGACGCCTACTTCCAACTCGCTCGCCAGGCCTTCCAGTCCATCCACACCCCACCGGCCCTCAACAACCTCACCACCCAAATCTCCGAGCCCCCCGCCACCATCCTCGGCCAGTTCGCCGCCATTAACCCAGGCATCCCCCAGTCCGACCTCGCCCTCTCCTGCGGCAACAACTTCCTCACCGCCGTCCAGGCCTGCCTCGACAAGAACCTCCACGCCTTCAGCTGCCAGGTCCGCACCTGCGCCGCGAACACCGTCCGTATCGTCCCCCGCAACGCCTCAAACTGAGCTTGCTCTTGCCCCCAACCTGCCCTCCTGAGCGAAGCAAAGCGCCTGCGATTGTCTTTGCTGTTGCTCTTCCGGCTGCCTTTGCCGTTGCTCTTCCGGTTACCCTTCCGGAAAGGACTCGGCTTCTCGCCCCTGAAGCCATCCACGACCCGGGACACCCCGGTCACCCCCGCGCCGGAGCCTTCAATCCCAACTCCGCCATCACCCGCTGCAAATCCTTCCACGCCTCCGACTTCTGCCGCGGATCGCGCAGCAGATACGCCGGATGAAACGTCACCGCCACCTTCGCCCCTCGGCAACTCCTCCACTCACCCCGCAGCGAGCTCAAACTCTGCTTCACCCCCAGCAGATACATCGCCGCCGTCGCTCCCAGCGCCACAATCACCCTCGGCTGCACCAGGTCGATCTGTCGCAACAAGAACTGCGAGCAGGTGTTCGCTTCCGCAGGCTCCGGAACCCGGTTTGCCGGCGGCCGGCACTTCACGATATTTGCGATGTAGACCTCCTCCCGCTGCAGCCCCATCGCCCCAATCATATTGTTCAGCAGCTGCCCCGCCTTGCCCACAAAGGGCCGCCCGCTCTCGTCCTCATCCGCCCCCGGGCCCTCCCCCACAAACATCAGCCGAGCCCCCGGATTACCCTCCCCAAACACGATCGTCCGCCGCCCCGCGTACGCCAAAGGGCACCGCGTACAGTCCCCGATCTCCTCCCGCAACTGCACCAGCGCGGCCGCCCGGTCTTCCAACCGCACCCGCAGCTCCGGCAAAGGCGCCAACTCATCGAATGGCACTGGCTTCGGAATAACAACCTCCAACCCATTGGCCTCGCCCGCGCGTGTCACCACCCGACCAGGCCCAGGCCCCGCCTCTGCAGCGCCCGTCACAGGCGCAGCCGCGGTACTCACCTTACCAGCGGCCGCCGGCTCAGCCCTCGTTGCCGGCGCGGCCCCCACACCCCCCAACTCCGTGGGCTCCACACCCTCACGCCGATACAGATCCCAAACCCCGAGATCCCGCAGGTACTCCACATACGCCCGCAGCTGCCCAGCATCAACCGCCATCTCGGCCGCCGCTACAACTCCACGCGCTCATCCGGCTTCGGCTCGTCCAATTGAAGCTCCCCGCCGTCCCGCGCCTTCAACGTGTAACTCACCTGCCCCGCCCGGATCTCATCCTGCGCCACACGGCAAGCCTTCATCGACTTCGACAAGATCACCGGCGGAGCCCCGCTCTGCAACTGCCGTGCCCGCCGCGCCGCACCCTTGACCAGGCTGTACTTGTTCTGCAGCACCTCATCCTTCATCTCGCGCCACCGCCTTTGCTTTCGACTCTACCGCAGCCCCGCCTCCGCGACTAGCCCTCAACCTCGACAAAGCGTGCCAGCACCGGCTCCAGCCGCCGCCGACCCTCCACCTCGCTCGTCAAACACCGCCGCGCCTCCTCCCGCAACTCCCCGTCGCCCCCCCGCTCCGTCAACACCACCGCCCGCATCTCCGAGACCGCCTGGTCCAACACATCGTTCACCAGCGCATATCTGTAGTCCCACACGCACCGCAGCTCCTCTTTCGCCTGCGCCAGACGCCGCCGGATCACCGCCTCCTCCGTCACATGCTCCGCCTGGCTCCGGTTTCGCAGCCGCCTCTCCAGCACCTCGGGGCTCGGTGGCACCACAAAAATCGACACCGCCTCCGGCAGACGACTCATCACCTGCAGCGCCCCCTGCACATCAATGTCCAGCAACAAATCCTTGCCCGCCCGTTGCGCATGCGCCAGCACCGTCCGGGCCGTCCCGTAGTAGTTCCCAAACACCTGCGCCCACTCCAGAAACTCGCCGCAGTCGATCATCTCCTCAAACCGCGCCCGCGTCGTAAAGTGATACTCCCGCCCGTCCTCCTCGCTTCCTCGCGGCGCGCGCGTCGTATACGAGATCGAAAAATCCAGGCCCTCGACCAGCGTTCGGAGCTGGCTCACCAGCGTCGACTTTCCCGATCCGCTCGGTGCCGAAATAATAAACAGGATTCCAGCCATACCCCTCCATCGCTCCCGGTCTATCCCCGCCTACTCAAGATTCTGCACCTGCTCCCGCGCCCGCTCGATCTCCGCCTTCATCTCCAGCCCCAGCCCCACCAGCGCAATCCCCTCCACCCCCGCCGCGCTCCCGCTTTTGGCCAGCGTCGTGTTCGCCTCCCTGTTGAACTCCTGCAACAGAAAATCCATACGCTTCCCCACTGCCCCGCCTTCGTCGAGCAGCCAGACAAAGCGCTCAATATGCGTCCGCAGCCGCACACACTCCTCCTCCACATCGCTCCGCTCCGCCATCAGTCCCGCCTCCGTCAGCAGCCTCTCCTCGCTCACCCCGGCGCCCTCCAGCAGCTCCCGCATCCGCATCCGAAGCCGCGCAAACTGCGCCTCCCGCACACCCGCCCGCAGCTCCCGCACACGCTCCACCAACAGCGCAAGACGCCCCATCCCGTCCCGCAGCTCACGCGCCAGCTCCCCTCCCTCCACTGCGCGCACCGCCTGAAACGATGCCGTTGCGCGCTCCGCAACCGCCGGCACCAGCCGCTCCAACTCCTCCGTCGACACCCGCGCGGCACGCGCCTCCGTCACCACCACACCCGGTACCCGCACCAAATCCCCGGCCGCAATCTGCGCACTGACCCCCGCCTCCGCCGCGGCAGCCCGCAAACCCTCCACCACCGCTCGAAAAACCTCCACATCCACCCGCACTCCACCACCCGTTCCACCCGCCGGCATCACCTCCAACCCGACCACCACATGCCCCCGCCCTACCCGCTCCTTCACTATCCGCCGCAGCTCCGCCTCCAGCGCCTCGCACCCATGCGGCAGCCGAAACTGCAGGTCCAAAAATCGGTGATTCACCCCCTTCACCGTCACCGTGAACCGCGCGCCCCCAGCCAACTCCCCGCCCTCCACCGTAAACCCCGTCATCGACCGCACAACACCACGCTCCGCGCTCACGCCATCCCCTCCGCCACCACCATCGCCTCACTCGCCCCCTTGCCCTCCGCGAACTGCATCCCGTACAGCCGCGCATACGTCCCCCCCGCCCGCAACAGCTCCTCGTGGGTCCCCATCTCCGCAATCTCTCCCCGCTCCAGCACCGCAATCCGCGTCGCCTGCCGCACCGTCGACAGCCGGTGCGCGATCACCACCACCGTCCGCCCCCGCATCAGGTTGCCCAAAGCCTCCTGCACCGCACGCTCGCTCTCCACATCCAGCGCCGAGGTCGCCTCATCCAAAATCAAAATCGGCGCATCCTTCAGCAGCGCCCGCGCAATCGCAATCCGCTGCCGCTCCCCCCCGCTCAGCCGCGCTCCCCGCTCCCCAATCACCGTCTCATACCCCTCCGGCAACGCCTGCACAAACTCGTGCGCCATCGCCGCCCGCGCCGCCGCCTCCACCCGCTCCAGCGCCACATCCGGCCGACCATACGCGATGTTGTTCCGCACCGTGTCGTTGAACAGCACCGTCTCCTGCGTCACCGTCCCCACCAGCCGCCGCAGCGACTCCACCGTCGCCTCCCGCACATCCACCCCGTCCACCCGCACCGCGCCCTCCGTCACATCGAAGAACCGCGGCAGCAGATTCACCAGCGTGCTCTTCCCCGCCCCGCTCGGCCCCACCAGCGCCACCACCTCGCCCCGTCCCACCCGCAGGTTCACCCCCCGCAGCACCGGCACCCGCTCCCCCTCGCTCTCGTAGCTGAAACCCACCCCATCCAACTCAATCTCCCGCGCAAACCCCGGCAACACCACCGCCCCACGCCGCTCCAGCACATCCCCCTGCTCATCCACAAACCGGAAGATCTCCTCGCTCGCCCCCAACGCCTGCTGAAAGCTGTTGTAAAACATCGCAAACTTCCGCACCGGATCGTACAGCGTAAACACCGCCACCAAAAACGCGATAAACGACCCCGTCGTCATCTCGCGGTGCAGAATCCGCCCCCGCCCCAGCAGCAGCAGCAGCGCAATCGCCACCGCCCCTAGCGCATCCATCAGCGGCGACGAGATCGCCTGCACACTCACCGATCGCAGATTCGCCCGAAACAGCCGCTGCGCCGCCCCGCGAAACCGCCCCATCTCCCAGCGCTCCATCCCAAACGCCTTCACAATCCGGTTCCCCGCGATCGTCTCCTGCAGAATGTTCTGGATCTCGGCCAGCTTGTCCTGCCCCCTGCGTGTGGTCTGCCGCACGTGCGTTCCAATCCGCCGCGCGCTCGAAACAATCACCGGCACAAACAACAGCAGCACCCATGCCAGCCTGCCGCCGTACAGCACCACCACACCCACCAGAAACAACAGCGTAAACAGCTGCTGCAAGAACTCGGCCAGCACCGCCGACATCGCCAGCTGCACCTTCTCCACATCGTTGATCAGCGTCGACACCAGCGTGCCCGTGCTGTGCCGCTGAAAAAACGCCACCGACCGCCGCAGCATCGCCTCATACAGCTCGTTGCGCAAGTCCGTAATCATCCCAAACCCGGCATAGTTCACCAAGTACGTCCCCGCATAGTCGCACACCGACTTCACGACAGCCGACACCACCAGCAAAAACGCCACCACCGTCCACGCGTTATGCAGCCGGCCCGGCACCAGCGCATGCAGATCCAACACCCGGCCCGTCCGCCCTACATGGAACAACAACGCGTTCGCACTCGGCGCATTCGGCGTCAGCACATTGTCAAAAATCGGCTTCACCAGCAGCACTCGAAGCGCCGCCATCGCACCCACCACCGCCAGCAACAGCACCGACGCGATCGAATACCCCAGGTACGGCCGAAGATACCGCAGCAACCGCCAAAGCTGCCTCACAACACCACCGCCAGCCCGGCACGGACACGCCTCATCGCCTCAGTCTAGACCCCTCACACGCTCCGCGTTGCGCCCCTCAATCTCCTCGCGGCATGTCCCGGTGTGACACCTTCACCCGATACCCTTCCTCCGCTAATCGCCGCTGCATCTCCTCCGCCAGGTACACCGAGCGGTGCTGCCCTCCCGTGCACCCAAACGCCACCGTCAAGTAGCTCTTCCCCTCCTTGATGTAGTGGGGCAACAAAAACTCCAGCAACTGCGAGACCTTCTGCACGAACTCCGAGGTCTGCGGAAACTCCGCCACATACTGCGCCACCCGCGGGTCCTGCCCCGTCAGCCTTCGAAACTCCGGCACAAAGTGCGGGTTCGGCAGAAACCGAACATCAAATACCAGATCCGCCTCCGGCGGAACCCCATTCTTGAACCCAAAGCTGATCGTCGACACCGTCAGGTTTCGCTCGCTCGCATTGCGCTCGAACTGCGCATTGATGTGCGCCCGCAACTCATGGACATTGAACCGCGTCGTGTCCAAAATCACATCCGCCACATTCCGCACCGGCTCCAACCGCGCCCGCTCCGCGCGAATCGACTCCACCACTGTCTCCTCACGCCCCATCGGATGCGGTCGCCGCGTCTCCGAAAAGCGCCGTATCAGCGCCTCGTCGGTCGCCTCCAGATAAACTACCTGCGTCGGCAACACTCGCCGCACCTTCTCCAGCGTCGCCGGAAACTCCTCCAGCCGCGCCCCCTCCCGCACATCCACCACCAACGCCGCGCGCGTGATCGTCTGCGAGCCCTGCACCAACTCCGCAAACTGCGGAATCAACTGCAACGGGAGGTTGTCGACCGAGTAGAAACCGAGGTCCTCAAATGCCTTCAACGACGACAGCTTCCCCGACCCCGACAACCCCGTCAGGATCACTAGCTCGCGATCCGCCGAACTCTTCGGCTTGCTCTGGTCGTCCTCGTCCTCCAAAACCCTCGCCGACATGGGCCGATCCTAGCACCTCGCCCCCCGACCTCGCCCACGTCGCCTATTCGCCCTGGATCGCCTCGCCCGGGGCAGGCTCCAGCCGCCCAATCTCCGGCTTCGGATGCCGCCGCACCGTCTGCAGCTTCTGGTTGTAGCGCACACTCTGCTGCTCCAGCTTCGCCAACGCATCATGCAGCGCCGCGCTCATCTCCGTCCCTTCCGCGACCGCGACAAACTCATGCTCCTTGCTGTTGACCGTCACCTCCGCGATCTTGCGGTAGCGGTCCTCCGTCAGGATCACGTGGCAGTTCCCCGTCTTGCCGACGATCTTCGCAATCTGCAACAGACCATCCTCCGCCTGCTGCCTCAACTTGGGTGTAATCGTCATCTGCCGGCCCGTGAGCTCTACCTTCATCGATCCTCCTCCTTGGCTACATGGAGGTTGGATGCGCTCTATCGCACACGGCGTTGATGCGTACTCGGGATCTGCATATCCTCCCGGTACTTCGCCACCGTCCGCCGCGTCACCTGAATCCCCTGCCGCTGCAACTCCGCCGCCAGCTGGTCGTCCGTCAAAGGCTTGCGCGCGTCCTCATCCTCAATCAGCTTCTTCACCTTGCGCTTCAACAGCACCAGCGGCAAATCTCCGCCCTCCGGTCCGTTCACGCCCTCCGAGAAGAAAAACCGCAGCTCAAACACACCCTGCGAGGTGTGCACATACTTGTTCGCCACCGCCCGGCTCACCGTCGAAGGATGTACCCCGATCTCCTCCGCGATCTCCTTGATCATCATCGGCCGCAGAGCTTCCACGCCGTGCTCCAGGAAGTCCTCCTGCCGCCGAACAATCACATCGCACGTCCGCACAATCGTATTCTTCCGCTGCTCAATGTTGCGCAACAGCTGAATCGCCGACTTGTATCGCTCCTTCACGTACTCCTTCACCTGCTTCTCCGTGCCGTCCCCACCCAGCATTCGGCGATAGCTTTGGTTCAAGCGCAGCGCCGGCATCTCCTCCTCGTTCATCACCACCACGTATCGCCCGTCACGCTTCACAAACGCTACATCCGGCTCAATCAGGCGCGTCTCGTTCTGCGCATAGCGCTGCCCGGGCCGCGGGTCCAGCGTGCGGATGTAGTCCACAGCCGCCGTCACCTCCTCCGCCGGTCGACCACAGCTTCGCGTCAGCTCACGCATGTCTTTCTTCTGCAGCAGCGAGAGGCAGTTCGACACCACATGCATCGCCGTTCGAAAGATCGTCTCCGGCACGCGCACCACGCCGCCGCGCCGCTGCATGCCCTCCGCCTCGCCTTGCTGAAAACAAATCTGCACCAGCAGGCATTCACGCAGGTCGCGCGTCGCCACACCCACCGGGTCCAGCCGGCTCACCAGCCGGCGCGCCTCCACCACCGCATCCATCCACCGTGAGCTCGCCGGTGCCGCAGACTCCGCGTCCACCTTCGCGGCCGCCGCCAGCGTCACCCCGCCCGCATCGCCCATCGCCCCACGCATCCGCATCCCACGCTCAAATGGAATCGGCTCCGGCCGCGGCGGCAGCAGCATCTGCTCAAGCGCCTCTGCCAGCTCCTCATCACTCACCACCAGGTACCCGCTCGCCTCGAGATTCCCCAAAATTAACTCCGCCGCGGTCCGCACCTCCGTGCTCAGCGTCATCGACCCCAGCTGCCACAGCAGGTGGTCCGTCAACGTCGTCGGCTGCGACAGAAAGTGCTCAAACGACGGCTTGTCATACTCCTCAAAGTTCGACGGACTCTTAAACCCGGGGTCCAGATAGTCCTTGAAATATTCACCGAAGTCGATCTCGTCGAACGGATCCTTCTCCTTCGTCCGCTCCGTCTCCGCCGCCGCCGCAACATCCTCCGCAGAGCGCTCGCGATCCCCCTCACGGCCAGACAGCTCCTGCAGCGAAACTCCAAACTCCTCCACCTCTTCCAACACCGGATTCTCCACCAGCTCCGTGTTGATCATCTCCTTCAACTCAAGCTTGTTCAGCGCCAGAACGCTGACCATCTGCACCAGCCCAGGCGTCAGCACCTGTCTCTGGGAAACCTTCAAGTTCAGCTTGGGTTGCAGCAGCACCGCGTCTCGTCCTTCTCTCCGCAAGACTCTTGCGCCGGCATATCGCTCAGCCGTCACAAGGGCTCGCTTTGTCCTGCCTCGCCGCACAGCCCGGGGCCTTGCCGCCTCAGTCTACACGCCGCCTACCTCGCCCGGCACCTTTGCCTCAGCTCGAGTTGCAGCCAGTCTAAGCCGGATTCAACACGGGTATGCGCCCGAAAGTATCACTTTGCCACGGAAGTTGTAACCCGTCCGTCATCCCCGCCAACCCTACATCTTGAAGTTCTTCCCCAGGTAGATCCGCCGCACCTCCGAGTCCTCACCAAGATCACTCGGTGACCCGGTCCGGAAGATCTGCCCCTCCGCCAAAATGTACGCCCGGTCCACCACCGCCAGCGTCTCCGCCACACTGTGGTCCGTAATCAACACCCCGATCCCACTCCGCTTCAGCCCAAAGATAATCTCCTGCAAATCCAGCACCGCAATCGGATCAATGCCGGAAAAGGGCTCATCCAGCAGGATAAAACGCGGCTCGATCGCCAGGCACCGCGCGATCTCCACCCGTCGTCGCTCCCCCCCGCTCAGCGCATACCCACGCGTCTTGCGAACATGGCTCAGCCGCAGATCCTCGATTAGCCGCTCCGTCCGCGTACGCCGTGTCTCCAGGCTCAACTCCTGCGCCTCCAGCACCGCCAGGATGTTGTCCTCCACCGTCAACTTGCGAAACACCGATGGCTCCTGCGGCAGATAGCTGATCCCATGGTGTCGCGCCCGCAAATACATCGGCAGCTGCGTGATGTCCTTGCCGTCCACCAGCACCCGCCCCGCATCCGGTCGCACCAGACCCACAATCATGTAAAACGTCGTCGTCTTGCCCGCCCCGTTCGGTCCCAGCAACCCCACCACCTCGCCCTCGGAAATCTCCAGGCTGATCCCCCGCACCACCTGCCGCCCGCCGTACTCCTTGCCCACTCCCTCCGCCGCCAGCCTCTTCATCCCTTACTGTCGCAACCTCGTCTCCGTCCGCACCCGCCCGCTCCGCCCATCCGGCGCCGCCCCGCTTACCACCACACTACTATCCCCCGCGCGAAACCGAATCGCTCCGCCTGTCACCCTTCCCCTCGCCGCGTCCGTCACCTCCGGCGGCGCAGTCGGTGTCCCAGTCAATACAATCAGCCCGTCCGCCGCCGTCCACACCATCTCCGCCCCCGTCGCCGTCCGCCCAGGCTGTGTCACCACCACGCCTCCCTGCGCCACCACCCGCTCCACCCCGCCGCCCATCCCCACCCCACCGGTCCCGGTCCCATCCGCCCCGCCGCGTTGCAGCGTAGCCACAGCTCGTTGGGATCGCACCGCTCCGTCACGGCTCTCCAACTCCACGCCCCCGGTAAACTCCGCCCGCCGCCCGCCCTCTGCGCCCACCCCGTTCACACCATTCACAAAGTGCAGCCGCCCACTCCGCACCCGCACCACCTCCACCCCCCTCGCGCGCGCCTTGCCCTTCACCTCCGCCCCAACCAAGCCCTCCCCCACCAGCACCGTCCGCACAACCATGCCATCCGCATCTCCCACCCCATGCGCATCCAACACCCCCTCCTTCTGCCGCAGCACCAGCACCGGCGCCTCCACCTGCGAGGCACCCTGCCACACCCGCGCATCCCCTCCACCGCCCGACCCAAACACCGTCACACTCCCATCACTCCTCTTCGCCACCGCCCGTGCCCCTACGGCGTGCACCACCTCCGCGTCTCCTGCCTTGCCAGCCCCAGCCCCAGCCGGCACAAAGCTCGCCTGCAACCCACCCTCCGCCTCGGCATCCCCCGTCGCCTCCAGCAGGGTCACCCGCTCCGCCTTCACCACCCGGTCCGGCTCACGCACTACCGCATCCCCCGCCAACACCGCCCGCTGCCCCTCCGCGTCGTAGCTCAACTCCCGCGCCGTCGCATGCGTTCGCTCCAACCCCGCCGTCCCCGGCCGACGCAGCTCACGGTCCATCACCACCCCACCCGTCTCCTCCACCGTCGACACCTCCACCCGCCCCTCCGCTCCCGGCGCAAACCGCGCCACCACCTCCGCCGCCCGGCTCGTCTCCTCCAGTCCCTCCGCCGTCCTCCGCAGCACCGCCGAGCCCGTCCCCGTCACCCGCTCCAACTCCGCCCGCGCTCCCCCAAACCCCGCCACCAGCCTCGCCGCCCCGACCGAGCTCTCATACCCAGCCCTCGTCACGCGCAGCATCGCCCCACCCTCCGCCGTCGCCCCTCGCAGCACACGCCCCCCCTCCACCGTCAGCTCCACGCTCTCCCCCGTCAGCCGCCTCCGTTCGCCGCCTCCGCCCGCGGAGTCCACCACCACACCGCCCAGCAGCCGATCCGCCACCAGCACCCCCTTCTCGTCAAACCGGCTCTCACTCTCCCGCGCCGAGCCCGTCATCTCCCCACCCCCCGCCGTCCGCGCAAACTCCACCCCACCCCGCATCCGCAGCTCCTCCGGCACACTCCCCCGCCGCATCGTCAACTCCGCCTCCGGCGCCTTCGCCATCTCCGCCGCCTGCCCCACCTCCACCCCGCCCGTGCCGTCGACCCTCTCCACGCCGCCGGTCGCCCCCATCCGCAGCACCATCTGCCCCGCCCGCACCACCTCGCCGCCGTCGGTCGCCCCCCGTACCTCCGCGCCCGTCAACACCACGCGCCTAGCCGGCCGGTCCATCACCGCATGGCTCGCCACCACCGTGAAGGCTCGCCCATCCTCCACGCCGTTCACCCGAACCTCTCGCTCCAGCGTCAACAGCCCATTCTTCGGCACATAACTCGCCCCCACCGCCTCGCCCTTCACCCCCTCATACGCAAAGGTCACCCGCTCCGCAGTCGTCGCCACCCCGGTCGACTCCGTGTAGCTCAATCCGCTCGTCGTCGCATGCACGGGCTCCGCTCCCCCAAGCCCTTCCTTCCGCGCCCCCGGCATCGCCTCCCCACTCGCAAATCGGAGCCGCTCCGCTGCATTCGCCGGCGCCGCCGCGGCCAGATCCAGCTGCACCGTCCCAATCGCCTTCACCACCCCCGCGCTCCGGTCATACAAAAAATCCCTCCCGTAGATCCGGTCCGCCCGCCCGTCTTCATCCCCGTACAGCACAAGCCCCGCGTCCTCCAGCTGCGCCTCCCCACTCCTTCGCTCCGTCGCCCGCTTGGCGTGGAGCGTAAACACCACCCGCCCTCCCACGGTCTGCGAATACGTAAACCCGTTCGCCTCCCGCTGCACATCCACCCCCAGCCGCGACGGCAGATCGCGCAACCGCTCATGCGCCCGAAGATGCGCCCACACCAGCACCGCCCCCAGCGCCAGCACCAGCGCACCTCCACCCAGCAACACCCCAAGCCGCAGCTGTTCAATCGTCAGGCGCATCATCCGCTCCCTTCAATCCTACGCACCCACGCACCTCCCCTTCTCCTATCGGCGCTTCCGCCCAGATCTTGAGCCCCTCGCTACAATCAACCCATGGCCGATCAGCTCTACCTCAGCCTCTGGTTCCCCAACTTCCGCATCGAGTCGCTCCCCGACAAGCTCGTCGCCGTCATGCGCCAGCTCGCCGCACTCAGCCCCACACCCGCCGGCAAACGCGTCCACGCCGCCGCCGCCTTCCCCATCGCCTTCTCCGAAGCTCCCGTCTACCAGCGCCTCTACGTCACCGACGACCGCGCCGAAGACAACCGCGACACCGCCGCTTCCATCATCGAAACCGCCGTCGCCGAAGCCACCGAGCACCTCCACGACGACGTCGCCTACGAGTTCGAGATGAAGTGGACCCTCTGGCTTCCAGACACCGCCACAGCCGCCGGCATCACGCCCGACGCCCTCCTCGACCCCGCCGCCCAGCTCGACACCCTCTGGCGGCCAGAGCCCCGCACCATCCGCATCCTCGGCTTCGGCCCGGAGTTCGACAGCTCCACCTTCGAGCAAAACGGCCACATCCGCGTCGACTTCGGCCTCGACTACCCCTGGGTCCTCGATGACGAGTCCACCTCCTCCGACGACGACGAGACCCTAAACAACGATCCCCTGGTCGACATCGACGACGACCCCGCAGACGACCTCGACGCCAACCTCGACGACGATTCCGCAGACGATCTCGCGCACAAGCAGGATCAGCGCAACAACCTCCTCTCCTTTCAGCGCGACGACCCGGCCCAACCCGAAGCCGCCGACTTCATCCGCCGCAACATCGAACTCCTCCTCGCCTTCACCCTCTCCGTCGAAAAAAACTGCGGCGTCTCCAGCCGCCTCCTCTGGACCGAATCCGGCGAGCCCCTAGCCGAGAAACTCATAGCCCGCCTCCAACGCCTCAACTGACTTCTCAACCCCCCGTGGGTGCCCCATACATGACAGCTTCACCGTCATGTGTGGGGCAGCCAGAACCAAAGTCGGGTGCCCAGGTCTCGCTTCTGAGACCTGGGCACCCCCAACCCTCCACCACTCTCCTCTGTTGTCATCCCGAAGAGCCCCGCTTCTCCAACCTCTACCCCGCCACCACAATCTCCGAAAACTCCGCAATCCGCCCCAGCTCCCCCGTCACCCCGCGCAACAACGCCAGCCGGTTCCCCCGCACCGCCTCCTCGGGCACCATCACCATCACCGCCTCAAAGAACCCATCCACCTCCGGCCGCAGCGTCGCCGTCCGCCGCAGCGCCTCGCCGTACTCCCGCCGCCCCCGCAGCTGCTCCACCTCGGCAGCCACCGCCCCCGCCCGCTCCCACAGCGCCGTCTCCTCCGGCTCCAGCAACAACGCCTCGTCCACCCGCTCCGGCACCGCAATTCCCTTCTCCCGCGCCTGCTCCAGAATGTTGCTCATCCGCTTGAACGCCGCGCTCACCGCCCGAAACTCCGCCTCACCACGCACCGCCGTCAGCGCCTCCGCCCGCGCCGCCGCGTCCCCCACATCCTCCGCCCCCGCCCCCAGCACCGCCGCCACCACGTCGTACGCCTGCCCCCGCACCTCGCGCAGATAAAACTCCAGCCGCTCCCGGAAGAAACCCAACACCCGCGCCGCCAGCCCCGCATCTCCCCCGGCCGCCGCCTCCGCCACATCCCCCAGCGTCAGCCCCAGCCCCGTCTCCGCCAAAATCTTCACCACCCCATTCGCCGCCCGCCGCAGCCCAAACGGGTCCTTCGACCCCGTCGGCTCCATCCCCAAACCAAACATCCCCGCCACCGTGTCCGCCTTGTCCGCCATCGCCAGCACCGCGCCCTCCGCCGTTCGCGGCACCCGGTCCTCCATCCCCTCCGGCCGGTACTGGTCATAGATCGCCGCCGCCACACGCTCCTCCAGTCCCTGCGCCCGCGCATACAGCCCGCCCACCACACCCTGCAGCTCCGTGAACTCCTTCACCAGCTCCGTCGTCAGGTCCGTCTTCGCCAGCCGCACCGCCCGCTCCAGCGCCCGCGCATCCAGCGCATCGCCCGTCCCGCCAATCACCCCAGCCAGCCGCGCCGCCACCCGGCTCACCCGCTCCGTCTTCGCCGCATAGCTCCCCAACTCCTTCTGAAACACCACCTTCTCCAGCAGCGGCACCCGCTCCCGCAACGACACCCTCTGATCGAACTCCCAGAAGAACCGCGCATCGTTGAACCGCGCCCGCAGCACCCGCTCATTCCCATGCCGGATCACCGCCTCACCCGCCGCGTCCACCTCCGTGTTCAGCACCGTCAAAAACCGCGGCAGCAATCGCCCATCCCCACCCTCCACCGCAAAATACTTCTGGTGGTCCCGCATCACCGTCACCAGCACCTCCTCCGGCAACCGCAGAAACTCCTCCTCAAACCCGCCCAGCAGCACCGTCGGCCACTCCGTCAGCTCCGTCACCGTCTCCACCAGCGCGTGGTCCTCCCTCCACCGCGCCCCCTCCACCTCCCGGCACACCCGGTCCAGCGCCTTCCGGATCCTGTGCTTCCGCACCGCCGCGTCCGCCACCACATACGCCCGCTCCAGCGCCCCCTCATACTCCCCCGGCAATTCCACCACCACCGGCCCATCCCCATGCAACACCCTGTGCCCATACGTCACATTCCCACTCGTCTTGCCCGCAAAGCTCACCGGCAACACCGCCTCCCCCAGCAGCGCCAGCATCCACCGCACCGGCCGCACAAACCGCTCCGGCTTCCCGGCGCGCCAATACATCGTCTTCGCCCAATACAGTCCTGCCAGCTCCTTCGGCAGCTCCGCCGCAATCACCTCCGCCGCCCCCCGCCCCGCCTTTGTAACCACCGCGCGCACATACTCCCCCTTCGCCGTCGCCACGCGCTCCAGCCGCTCCACCGCCACGCCGGCCTTCTTCGCAAACGCCACCGCCGCCGGCCCCGCCACACCATCCTTAAACGCGATCGCCGCGCTCGGCCCCAGCGTCTCCTCCGTCGCATCCTCCTGCCGCTCCCGCACCCCCGCCACCCAAACCGCCAGCCGCCGCGGCGTCGCAAACGTCTTCACCTCCGGCGCCCCCTCCACCAGCAACCGCTCCCGCCGCAACATCTCCACCACCCGCCGCCCGAGCTCCGCCTCAGCCCCCGCAATCATCCGCGCCGGCACCTCCTCCAACCCGATCTCAAACAAAAACTCCGCCATCTCGCTCGCCAAACCCTCTCTCATTCTGTAACCACATCCGAAACAATCTTCTATCCCTGAACGGCAAGCTGCTGCCGCGCATACATCCGCGCCACCCCCACCACCAGCGTCCGTATCCGAGCCATCACCCCCACACGCTCCGTCACGCTGATCGCCCCACGCGCGTCCAGCAGGTTAAAAATATGCGAGCACTTCAGCGCCAGCTCATACGCCCCCAGCACCGGAAACCGCCGAATTCGCAAAGCCTCGTCTTGGTTGTCATTCCGCAGCGAAGCGGAGGAACCTGCTTCTCCGGCGCTACCATCGCCCAACACCGCCCTACCCCGCTCCAGCAACTCCAAACACTCCGCCTCATACAGCCGCAGGTGCTCCCACAGCTTCCCCACATCCGCATAATCAAAGCTGTAGCTCGAAAACTGCTCCTCCTCCGGGAGCCGCATCTCCCCGTACGTCACCGCCCGCTCCGCCCCCCCATCGTCCCCCGGCTCCACCGCCCAAACAATGTCGTAGATCGAATCCGCATCCTGCAAAAACGCCGCAATCCGCTCCAGCCCATACGTAATCTCCCCGCACATCGGGTCCAGATCCATCCCGCCGCACTGCTGAAAATACGTAAACTGCGTAATCTCCAACCCATCCAGCATCACCTGCCACCCCACCCCCCACGCCCCGCCCACCGGCCACTCCCAGTTGTCCTCCTCAAACTTAATGTCATGCTCGCGCAGGTCAATCCCGATCGCCTGCAAACTCTCCAGATAAATCTCCTGAATCCGCTCCGGTGGCGGCTTCAAAATCACCTGCAGCTGCGTGTGCCGGTACAGCCGGTTCGGGTTCTCCCCATACCGCCCGTCCGCCGGCCGCCGGCTCGGCTGCGCATACGCAATCCGCACCGGCTTCGGCCCCAGCACCCGCAAAAACGTATCCGGGCTCATCGTCCCCGCACCCACCTCCACGTCATACGGCTGCTGCAGCACGCACCCCCGCTCCGCCCAAAACCGCTGCAGCCGAAACAACAACTCCTGAAACGTCAGCCCCTTCCGCGTCCCCTCACCGCTGCTCATCCCTGTCGCAATCCCCCTCGAAAAACATCATCCAAGCATAAGGCATCACGAACCCATCACCCGCACGGAGCCGCCCGCATGCCCCCACCCAGACCCCTACCCAGACCGTCTCCCTCACTCCTCCCAAAGGCCGCCGTTCGTGCGGGCGTCCTGGCCTCCCTCGCCCTCTGCACCACTGCCATCAGCGGCCTCGTCCTCGGCGCCTTCGCCATCCGCAAGCTGCGCCGCATTGACGCCCGTGTCTCCCCACAGACGTCCGCCACCTAGTTCCCTATCGCACCAGGGACGCCGACCCAGCCGCCACCACACCCGCAACCCCCAACCCCAGACCCAACAGGAAGTACGCCCGCTTGTGCGTCAGCAACGTGATCGACGCCAGCACCACGCCAATCTGCAGCAGCGCCTCCCCCAGGTCATACCTGCCGGCCTTCTTCTCTGCCCGCCGCACCTCCGCCTCGTCCTCCCGCGCCCTCGCCTGCGCCTCCGCCAGGTCTCCCGTCCACTTCGCAATATGCGCCTTGTACTCCGCAATCTTCGCCACCGTCCCCGCCGAAGGCGCAGGCTCCAGCTGCATCTGATCCACCACCACCATCAGGTTGTCCTGCCGGATCTTCTTCGCCTGGTACTCGCTCCACGCATCCCCAGCCCGAGACTGCATCAACAGCGCATCCGTCGCCGGCCCATGCCCCAGAACCGTCACAAGCGCCACCAGCACCGCCAAAATCGAGATTGCCAGCGCAGTCCGCGTCAACTGCCCGCCTTCGCCGGCCTCCGCCATCTGCTTGCGAAACTCGTGCACTTCGGTCGGTTCCATAGCGAAATCCTACCTCCCCGCCCAAAAAAGAACAGGCGCCCCAAACCTGGGGCGCCCGTATCCTCTTCGACCTGCCCTCTACAGCACCCGATCGATCAGGGCCTTGCCCTTGTTCACCATCCCCTTCGCCGTCCCGTTCGACTGCTCCTTCTCGCCAAACGTATCCGGCCGGCCAAAGCCCAAATTCGGCACCTCGCCCATCGGCTTATTGATGAATGTCGAGAACTTTCCATGCCCGTCCGGCGCCTTGCCCAAGGTCCAAGGCTGGCCCGACTGCGTCCCCGGATCCCCGTCCTTCGCCGAAATAAAGAAGTTGTACGCGAACTCGCCGTTCTCCTCGCTCTGCGGAAAGCTGTTCGGAATCGGCAGATGCGCCGGCCCCAGCTCCTCCAACACCGCCAGCCACTGCTCCTGGTGCATCGTGTCCCGCGCAATCATGAACGACAGCATCTTCTTCATGCCGGGATCGTCCGTCGCATGGTAAAGCCGCACCGCCAGCGTCCGCCCCGTCGACTCCGCCGCCACATTGCAATACATATCCGCGGCAAGGTTGCCGCTCGCATAGATGTGCGACATATCGAATGGAACTCCATTCGAGTTCGCCGGGTAGGCACTCAGCCCCGTCGACAGGATGTGCCGCATATCCATGCCGTTCAACACCGCGCCGCCAACCGAATCACCCGATACCTCCTCTTGCAGCGACACCGGCGCATTCTGCAGATTCATCGCCACCGCCGTCGCCAGCATCTCAATGTGCCCAATCTCCTCCGTCGCCGTGTTCAACAGCATGTCCCGGTACTTCACCGGCCCGCGCGCCCCCCAGCCCTGAAAGAAGTACTGCATGCACACCCGAATCTCACCTTCGATCCCGCCGATCGCCTGCTGCAGCATCCGCGCAAACACCGGGTTCGGCTTCTCTACCTCCACCGGGAACTGCAACCGCTTGTCTAGATAAAACATCGCAACACTCCTTGGACCATCGCTGCATATCAAATGTGGTACAGGCCACGTGCTCGCCCGCAAAAACCCTTCCATGCGTCCTCTCATCTGAACGCCCGCGGCCCACCCCACGTTGTGCGCCCAAACGCCCCTGCCATCCGGTCGCCGCCGCAACCTTCATCCCCCCAAAATCCGCCCCCTCTCTGCCGCGCCCCATCACACCCCCCCACCTCCGCTACCATCCATAGCGAGCATGCCCGACCTCGACACACCCCTCCGCTTCATCAAGCGCATCGGCCCCCGCGTCGCCGAAGAACTCGCCCGCAAAGGCATCCTCACCGTCGAAGACCTCCTCTATCACCTCCCCTTCCGCTACGAAGACCGCCTCCACCCTCAGCCCATCGCCGCCCTCCAGCCCGGCACCACCGCCTCCGTCATCGCGGAAGTCCGCGGCTCCATCGTCCTCCGCACCCGCCGCATGCCCCTCTTCGAGCTCACCGTCGGCCAGGGCACCTCCACCCTCAAAGCCATCTGGTTCAACGGTGCCTACCTCCAGGACCGCTTTCCCCTCGGCGCACACGTCGCCCTCTTCGGCCCCATCGAGGCCTCACGCTCCACCGCCGGCCGCCTCAAAATGCTCCAGCCCCAATTTGAAATCCTGCCCGAACTCCTCCCCGGTCCCCAAAACCCGCCCGCCAACCCACAGGCCGCCGCAGACGCCGCCCTCGAAGTCGACCGCATCGTCCCCGTCTACGAAACCACCGGCGGCACCACCGCCTGGGGTGCCAAACTCTCCTCCCGCTGGCTCCGCCGCGTCCTCCACCACCTCCTCAACGACCTCACTCCCGCCTCCCGGCTATCCACCGAGGCGTCATCTCGACCGGACGCGGCCCCCAGGGACGCCGCAAGAGAGAGACCCGCTTCTCCTCCACCGCCGCCAAATCCCACCCTCAACCCCCCCGCGCCCCAACCCTCCCCCGGCTGTCATCCTGAGCAAAGCGAGGGACCCGCTTCTCCACCGCCCATCCCAGCCTCCATCCCAGACCCCATCCCCGCCCCCATCCTCCGCCGCCTCAACCTCCCCACTCGCCTCGACGCCCTCCGCGACGTCCACTTCCCACCCCCCGGCACCCCCATGGCCGACCTCCTCGCCGCCTCCACCCCAGCCCACCGCCGCCTCATCTTTGAAGAGTTCTTCTTCCTCGAGCTCGGCCTCGAGCTCAAACGCCGTCGTCTCCTCACCCGCCGGGGCACCCCCTTCCGCACCGATCAGACCGTCCGCGAAGCCCTCAAACAGATCCTCCCCTTCCACCCCACCGCCGCCCAAAAGCGCGTCCTCGCCGAGATCGCCGCCGACATGCGCCGCCCCCAGCCCATGCGCCGCCTCCTCCAGGGAGACGTCGGCTCCGGCAAAACCATCGTCGCCATGCAGGCCGCCCTCATCGCCATCGAAAACGGCCTCCAGGTCGCCCTCATGGCACCCACCGAAATCCTCGCCACCCAGCACTTCCTCGCCGCCCGCAAACTCCTCGCCCACGCTCGCAGCCCCCGCTCCGGCCGCCCCTACCGCCTCGCCCTCCTCACCGGCTCGCTCGACGAGCGCTCCAAGCGCGACACCCGCCATCGCATCGCCGCCGGCGACGTCGACCTCGCCATCGGTACCCACGCCCTCTTCGAAGACACCGTCGACATCCCCCGCCTCGGCCTCGCCATCATCGACGAGCAACACCGCTTCGGCGTCCAGCAACGCCTCCGCCTCATGCGCAAACCCACCGCCAGCCCCTCGCCGCAAACAGCCTCACTCCCAACCGAACCGCCCCCCGCAACAGCATCCGTCATCTCGACGGAAGCCGCAAAAGAATCCGCCATCTCGACCGAAGCTCGCCAAAATGCCGTCACCTCAACCGAAGCTCGCCAAAATGCCGTCACCCCAACCGAAGCTCGCCAAAATGCTGTCATCTCGACCGAAGGCGACCCGCAGGGGCGCCGCAGCGGAGAGACCCCTGTATCTGCCCCAACCAGCCTCGATCGCTCGCAAAG
Source organism: Acidobacteriaceae bacterium (assembly GCA_965218895.1). Lineage (GTDB taxonomy): Bacteria > Acidobacteriota > Terriglobia > Terriglobales > Acidobacteriaceae > Edaphobacter. The sequence goes on from CBDCMI010000017.1 coordinate 78,683, forward strand.
CCAAGCCCCCCCGCACTCCACCAGCCGAATGACCTCCGCCGCCCCGAATGAGCCCGACACCCTCGTCATGACCGCAACCCCCATCCCCCGAACCCTCGCCCTCACCCTCTACGGCGATCTCGACGTCAGCGTCCTCGACCAACTCCCCCCTGGCCGCACCCCCATCACCACCCGCCGCACCTCCCACGCCCGCATCGCCGACGTCTGGACCCTCGTCCGCAAGCAGGTCGCCGCCGGCCGCCAAGCCTACGTCGTCTACCCCATCATCGAAGGCACCCCCACCGACCAGGCCGAACTCGACTTCGCCCCCGCCGACGATCCCAACCCATCCACATCCACCCCCGACGCCACCCCAACCCAAACGGCGGCGGATCACCCACCGTCTCCCCCCAGACGGCGCAAGCCAAAATCGAGCGCATCCCACCCCGCCCCCGACCCCCTCGCCGCCAAACTCATCGCCTCCGTCCAGAAACCCCGCCGAAACCCCGCCAAATCCACCCCCACCTCCGCCAAATCAGGCCCCAAAGCCACGCCAACACCCCCCAATCTCTTCCCCAAAACACCCCTCCGCGCCGCCGCCGACATGTTCGACGAGCTCCGCCACGGCCCCCTCCAGGGCCTCCGCCTCGGCCTCCTCCACGGCCGCCTCTCCCCCGCCGAAAAAGACATCGTCATGCGCCAATTCACCCGCGGCGACCTCGACGTCCTCATCGCCACCACCGTCATCGAGGTCGGCGTCGACGTCCCCAACGCCACCCTGGTGGTCATCGACCATGCCGAGCGCTTCGGCCTCTCCCAACTCCACCAGCTCCGCGGACGTGTAGGTCGCGGAGCCCAAAGGAGTTACTGCATCCTCGTCACCGGCGACCGCGTCTCCCAAGCCGCCGAAGCCCGCCTCGACGCCATGGTCTCCACCACCGACGGCTTCGAGCTCGCCGAGCTCGACCTCCAACAGCGCGGCCCCGGCGAGTTCTTCGGCACCCGCCAGGCAGGACTCCCCGAGCTCCGCGTCGCCAGCCTCCTCCGCGACCGCGCCACCCTAGAACTCGCCCGCGCCGAAGCCGCCCGCTTCGCCGCCGCCCCAGACCCCACCCTCACCCCCGACGAAATCGAGCAGGTCTGGACCCACCTCCGCTCCCACTGGCAACGCCGCTACGCCCTCCTCGAAGCCTGACCCCCGCCCCTGTCATCCCGCAGGGGACCCTGCTTCCCTACTCCCACGCCCGGGTGCCCATACATGAAAGCCTCACCGTCATACAGGGGATCATCGGTCGGCAAGGCCGATCCCAACCCCCACAGCAGCCAGCCACCACCCACTCAACCCCAACCGTCCTTTGGTGGTCATCCCGAAGGGACCTGCTGCGTCTTTTCCCTGATGTAATCAAAAAAGTCAGCGGCTGGCCTCGCCACCAGAGCAAGGCAAATCCAGCCGCATCTGGCACAACGGCATCCTCAAGCGGCCTACCATCACGGTAGGGAGGACTCACCAAGGGCCGCCGTTCCCAGAGCAAAACCTCCGGACCGGAGATTGCAGGTCCAGACCTAAGTTCTTTGAAAGCAAAGTTTTGCGCAACAAGTACGAGGGGGGGTACCCCCTTCTAGTGAACCGCCGAAGAGCTCATCGCCGGCATCACCCCGCCCCGCACCGAGCCCTTCTTTGGCCCGCGCTTCCGGGCCACCAGCATCCGGATCCGCTCGATCATCTCCGCCGGCGACGACGCCCCCTTCGGCAGAAACACGTCCGCCGCCCCGGCCCGGTCAAACGAGCTCACCGTCCCCGAAACAATCATCGCCGGCAGCTGAGGGTGCATGTGCTTCGCCCGCCGCACCAGCTCGTTGCCATCCATCTCGGGCATAAGTAGGTCGCACAGCAGCAGGTCGATCTGCCCCGGCAGCGCCTGCTCCAGCGCCGCCAGCGCGTCCCCCGGCGTGTGCACCGACACCACCCGGTACCCCCGCGTCTCCAATAGAAACTTCCGCACGCTCAACACCTGCTCGTTGTCGTCCACACACAAAATCGTCTTCTTCGGGCGCATCTCTTCCGTTCTCATTCCTGCCAGCCGCGCGCCGTTCCGACGTGCGTTGGCCGATGGGCTCCCCTTGCCGCGCGGCCGGTCAGCCACCGAGGCAGAGGGAGGTCGTGACGAGCCGTCCCCCCTTCTCCTCCGCGGCTTCGCAGGCAACAGTGGGTCACCTGCGCCCCGCAAGCCCCCACCGATCGCAAGGGATCGAGAAATAGGGGGTCTCAGGGCGCAGCTCCACCGTGCCGGCGCAGACGCGTCGGTGCAAACGGGGCAAAGGGGGCCACGCTCGCTCCACAGGGCCACCGGCCCCGTCACCGCGAGCAGCACATCGCACCAGAAGCAACCCACCCGCCCCCCTGCCAAAAAGCACAGAGAACACGCGCAGCCATCTTCGGCCCAACATGCAAAACGCAGAGACGGCCAGCCGGCACCAGCTTCGAAGCGGTGCCTCCCAGCTCAGATTTTCTTTGACTCAGGCGAAAGAACACATCCGCAAAGGTAGGCGTTGCACCAGCCCTGTGCGGCTCGAATCAAAGCCTACGAAGCCCCCACCCACTGCGCAACAGCGAAGCTCCGGCGAAGGCCCGCGCCTTTTCACCTTGCCCCTCCACAGACCCCCTCGGAACCTCGCGCCCACAGCCACTTTGCCCGCAAAACCCCTTGTGCATATCACGTGGATCACGGCAGGGAAAGCCGTCCTTCTGCCACACGAATGGTGCGACCCCCCACAAACACCTCCCCCACCTCGCCACCCTCGCGACGACTCGCACGCAACACCAGCCGGCTCGGCCGCCGCATCTCGATTCCCTGCTCCAGCACCACCTCCGCCCCGCTCGCCTCCAGCCCGTGCCGCACCAGCCAGGCCGCCACGCAGCCCGCCGCCGACCCAGTCGCCGGATCCTCCCCACCCCCAAACTGCATCCGCCCCCGCCATCCTGCGCCACCCCCCCGCACCCCCTGCGTCACACAATAGAAAAACCTCGCCCCGATCCGCTGAAGCAGCGCCCGCCCCCGAGCCGCCCCAAACTCCATTCGGCCCAGCGTCGGGACGTCCCGAACCGGCACCACACAAAACGGGTTCCCCGTGCTCACCACCTGCACGGGTGCCCTCCCTTCCCCCGCCAGCCCCAGCTCCTCCTCCCGGAACCCCAGCACCGCCGCGATCTCCCGGAGTTCCTCCCCGGCCCCCACCTCCACCCAAAACTCGGGGTCCCGCTGCCGCATCGTCCCGAACAGCCCCGGCCGCCCCACCTCCTCCGCCGCGAAGCGCACTGGAATCCGCCCCACCGTCAGCTCCAGGCCAATCTCCTCCGCCCCTCGCAGCTCCGGCCGGCTCTCCCGCAAAAACGTCGCCGTCCCCAACGTCGGGTGCCCCGCAAAGGGCAACTCCTCCTCCGTCGTAAAAATTCTCACCCGCACCCCGCGCTCTCGCTCCACCGCCGCCTCCCGCGGCAGCACAAACGTCGTCTCCGATAGGTTGGTCTCCCGCGCGATCGCCTGCATCTCCGCCTCGCTCAGCCCCGTGCCGTCGGCAAACACCGCCAGCGCATTGCCCTCCAGCGCCCGCTCCGCAAACACGTCCAGCACCGCATACCGAAACTCCCGCATCTCCTGTCTCCTCCCTCCATTCTCGACCCAATCCGTTTGACACCCCCACCCTCCAGTCGTATCGTCACGGTAGACCGCAAAGGAGCAAACCGGCTCCCGCCAGACACCCTGGCCGCGGCAAACTTTTAGACGGAGCCTCATGTCCACTCTTCGCTCGATCTCGGCCCCAACCTCGACCAGTCTTCGCTGCTGTCGTTGCGGGTGTGCCCCCGTGGGTGCCTGAGCCGGTCGACCAAACTTCGTCCTCCGCCAGATAAACCCACCCAAGGCCCAGCCCGGTGGGTTTTCTCTTGCCCAACAACCATCCCCACAGCTCGCATCCCATTTCGCAGACGCACACGAGGCTGATCTCACCATGTCCCTCCGCATCAACGACATCGCGCCAGACTTCACCGCCGAAACCACCCAGGGCACCATCCACTTTCACCAGTGGATCGGCGACCAGTGGGCCGTCCTCTTCTCCCACCCAAAGGACTTCACCCCCGTCTGCACCACCGAGCTCGGTGCTGTCGCCAGCCTTGAACCGGAGTTCGCCCGCCGCGGCGTCAAGGTTATCGGCCTCTCAGTCGACCCCATCTCCAACCACTCCAAATGGGCTCAGGACATCCAGGACGTAGGCGGCGCCCCTGTCAACTTCCCCATGATCGGTGACCCCGAACTCAAGATCGCCAAGCTCTACGACATGCTCCCCGCCGACGCCGGTGACACCTCCGACGGCCGCACCGCCGCCAACAACGCCCCAGTCCGCACCGTCTTCGTCATCGGCCCCGACAAGCGCATCAAGCTCCACCTCGCCTATCCCATGACCACCGGCCGCAACTTCGAAGAGATCCTCCGCGTCCTCGACTCCATGCAGCTCACCGCCCGCCACAAGGTCGCCACCCCGGCGGACTGGAAGCAGGGCGGCGATGTCATCATCACCGGTGCCGTCTCCAACGAAGAGGCCGATAAAATCTTCCCCGGCTATCGCACCCTCAAGCCCTACCTCCGCACCACCGCCCAGCCCGTCGACGCCCCCACCGGCACCCCAGAGACCGCGGCCGCAAAGTAGATTTGCATCCGCCGCGCCCAACACGCGCGGCGGCCCGGGCACCGATGGCGAAGTGGCTAACGCGCCGGTCTGCAAAACCGGTATTCATGGGTTCAAATCCCATTCGGTGCTCCACTCATCCACGCGTCAGGGGTGCGAAGTTCAGCCCATTGGGTTCTACAGAGCCGCCAGATGCGATAGACCATGCGGAACGCTGCGCTACACCGCTAGCACCGCCTCTACCGAATTATTACCTCTCATGTGAGCCGAAGTAGTAACCGGTGGCCGCGCCCACCAGACCAACTATGGGCGCATACAGAATCTCGGTGACGTCTTTCACCTCTTGTACGCGGTCAGGGTGAAACCAAAGCAGCAGCAGAATAAAAATGACCATCCCCGCAAGAGTCCCGATCAGGCAAAACGCGATTCTACCGCGGGTGGACTCCCGGTCTCGCGCTGGATCATACGGAATAACCTTGAATGGTTGGGGCTCGTCCTGAGCGACCCAACCCAGATCGATTGTTTCGCCACTGGCAGCCTGTAGGCTTTCAACGGCAGAATCGTACCCCAGCTCGCTCATCTAGCGCAGCACCAACTCTCGAAGAACATCGCTGTCCCGGTCTTTGATAAGTATCTTGTTGCCCCTGGCGGAGTTCTCCCTGAGAAACTCCTCAGTCGCCACGGCCTTGCGCACCACTTCAGCCATGGAGGACCCGGCTTCCTCGGCCATCTTCCTAAGCGTATCTAAACTCTTTTGTGGCAGGGTCATGGAGGTCTTGACGACTCGCGAATCAGCCATACAGGTATGTCTCTCCTATCACTGCGGTATGGAATACCGTATACCTACCTCTTGAGATGCACAACATACACAAAAGTCACACATCTGCTCTTTTGCTGCCTACAGCATCGCAGGTTTGCTGAGGAAAGTACGCCAGCACTTCGACGTCACATGGCGCTGGTGTACCTGCGACGACCTGAAAGTCGCTTAGCTTGGGAATCCCCTGACCTCTGAAACTTGCGGACGGGCTTGTTGTCGTTCAACATGCACCGCTGTCCGCACACCACTCGGACGTGTTCCGTCCGCTCTTCCCTACTCCTTCACTCGCCTAACACCGCCTCACACCAGCTTCATCGCCTTCGGGTCCCAGTGCACAATGGCGTCCCGCTCATAGCTCAGATTGCTCAACAGCGCCGCACCCGCCGCCCGGTACCCAAACACCGCATCCTCCACCACCGGCCCACGCGACCGCACCGCCGCAAAGAAGTTCCGGAAGTGATCATAGCTGTCGCTGTACCCCGCCGGTGCCGTAAACCGCTCCTCTCCCAGCTCTGGCGCGCCCGTCGGCGGCCCAGCAGGATACTTCTTCAGGTAGGCCTCCGTCGTCGCCTTCTGCATCGCCTCCGCAAAGGTCCCAACACTCAGCCCCGGCGCCTTCGCCCGCGGCGTCCGGTTCACCGTCACCGATCGACCATCGATCGTTATCGTCCCCTCGTCGCCCGTAAACACCAGCCCCTCGCTCTCCTGCCCGCCGTCCACAAAGTTCACGCGGCAGTGCAGGTTGAAGCCCTCCGGATAATCAAACAGCGCCAGCATCACATCCGGCACATCCCGCCCGTCCTTCCAATACCGCAACCCGCCCGTCGCCATCGCCCGCGTCGGCCCCATCGCCCCCGTCACAAAGTTCGTCCCGCTGAACAGGTGCACAAACAGATCCCCAGCCACCCCACTCCCATAGGCCTTCCACTTCCTCCACTGGAAGAACCGCTCCGCATTCCACGGAACCTTCGGCGCCGTGCCCTCGAACCGTTCCCAGTCGCACGTCGTCGGGCTCGCATCCAGAGGCACCGTATACTCCCACGCGCCGATCGCCGAGTTCCGATCCCAATGCGCCGTCACCATATTCAACTGCCCAATCGCCCCGCTCGCCAGCAGCTCCTTTGCCTTCCCGTACACCACCGAGCTCACCCGCTGGCTCCCCACCTCCATCACCCGCCCGGTCGACCGCGCCGCCTCGATCATCGCCGGCCCGTCCTCGTACAAATGAATCATCGGCTTCTCGCAGTACACATCCTTGCCCGCCCGCATCGCGTCGATCGCCGCATCCTTGTGCCAGTGGTCCGGCGTCGCCACAATCACCGCGTCCACATCCTTCCGCGCCAGCACCTCGCGGTAGTCCCGCGTCGTAGCCACATCCTGGCCCCACCGCTCCTTCGCGTGCGTCAGCCGCCCGTCGTAGCAGTCCGCCACCGCCACCAGCTTCGTCCCCGGCACCTCCAGCGCCACGCTCGTGTCGTACTGCCCCTGCCCACCCGCACCGATCAACGCAATCTGAATCGTGTCGTTCTTCCCGATCTTCCGCTCCGGCTCCGCACCCGCCGCCAGCATGCGCAGCCGAGGCCCCAACACCGTCTCCCCCGCCAACACCCCAGCCGTCCGCAAAAACCCACGTCGCGATCCCATCATCATTCCTTCTCCCCTGATCTTTTGAAGTTACATTTGTTACAAATCAACGCTTCACCGGCAGCTCATCCTCCTGTGGAACCTCCTTGCCCTCACCCGCGATCGGCCAAGCCTGCCGCACCGTCTGCTGGTCCAGCAAAACCTCCTTCTCGCGCCCCGCCTTCGGCACCGTGTTCATCCGCAAAGTCTCAAACTGCTCGTTCCTCCCGTCCATCGTGGACTAACCCTCGGCATGGTCGGTCGCCACATGGTGCGCGAAAATCGTCGTCTCCATTGCTCCATAAGATCCCGGGACCCGGCTTCGTCAGCCGAGCCTGCGCCCCGCCCACCGTCGCCAACCCCACCCCAAATCCCATCACCACCGAATCCCTGCGCCATCCACCCCTCATCCGCATCGCCGCACGCTTTCGCTCCACACTGTGTTCCCGCTTTCGCTGCGAACTCAATCGCCGCAAGGCCTCGACCAGCCATCAGCGCCCGCAGCCGGGCCGCGCAGGCAAACATCAAGCGCCATCAGTGTAGGCCCATCGCCCCATCCCTGGCTCCTTCCACCGCCAAATCCCACGTCCGCAGCCGCAAATACCGCGCCTCTGCCGCAACCGTCGCCCCAACACTGCGGTACAGCACCAACTCTCGCGCCACGCATCGCATCGGCTCCCACGCCGCGTTCCATCGCTCCACCTCGCCCCCGCGCAGCCCGTGTCGCATCCGCGCCAGCGTCACATGCGGCGTAAACGCCCGCAGCTCCCGCGCAAACCCCCGTCGCGCCAGCGCCTCACTCACCCCGTCCTCAATCTCCATCAACTCCACCGCCGGAGCAACCCCGGCATAGATCGCCCCCGCCCCGCGAAACACACCGATCCCGTCCATCCGGAGCTCCACCGCTCGCCCCCGCATCCCATCCATCGCCTCACCAACTGCCGCCACGCGCTCTTCCGCCACCTCGCCCAAAAACCGCAGCGTCACATGCATATCCGCCGCACGGAGCCGCCGAGCCCGCTCCCACCCACCCAGGGCCACCGCCGTCCGCCTCTCCATCTCACCAGCCGTCTCCTCCGGCACCGCCAACCCCACAAACACCCTCATGCATCGCTCCCCATCCCTGCCTCACCACGGATCCCCGGTGCCTTGCAGCCCAGGCCCCATCCCCGCCTCCTCGCCGCCAGGCGGTCCCACCCCAGCTCATCCTCCAGGCCAACCGCCCGACTCCTTTAGAATAGGCCTCGTACATGCCCGCGAAGTCACGCAAAACCAAACAGAAAGAAGCCATTCGCGCCGCCTTCGAACGCGCCGCCCGACCCCTCTCCCCCGAAGAAGCCCTCGCCGCCTCCCAAACCCCCACCGGCACCGTCTCCCTCGCCACCGTCTACCGCAACATCAACACCCTCGTCGCCGAACGCTGGCTCGCGCCCGTCGAAGTTCCCGGTGAACCCGCCCGCTATGAGATCGCCGGTAAAGGCCACCATCACCACTTCCACTGCCGCCTCTGCGGCCGCATCTACGACCTCCCCGGCTGCACCCTCCCCGCCAACACCCCAGACCTCCCCCCAGGCTTCGCCCTCTCCGGCCACGAACTCTTCCTCTACGGCTCCTGCGGCCAGTGCCCACCCACCCCCATCTAAGCCGTTCTCACGTCGGTGTAGCCGCCCTTCGGGTTGAAGACCCGACACATAATAGCCTGAGGCGAAGCCCCAGGGAGGCCCCACAAATCCGACGCTAGGGCTGAAGGCCCGCAACATACGCAGGGTCTACCCCACCAGGAGATCGGCTCCAACCTCACCGAAGAGCGTCATCTCGACCGAGCAGACGTCGCAAGCCGGTGGCGCGGTGAGAGACTCCCGCATCCCCTCTCGTGTCATCTCGACCGCAGGCATCACGCCAGGGAGGGTGTTGTGGAGAGAGACTCCTCCACTGTTCTCTCCCTGTGCCGTGGCAGGTCTCACGCCCACCGTCCTGAGCGCAGCGAAGGACCTGCTGCTGCCGTTGCCCGTCTCACGCCCCCATGCCTGAGCAAAGCGAAGGACCCGCCGCTGCCTTGCCTCTGGGGATCACAAACCCGCTACCGCTCCGGCAAAACCCCAACCAACATCACCAGCGCCACACCCCCCGCCAAACACCCCAGCTGCGCCAGCACTCGACCCCGTCGGCACTCCACCTGCAACTCCGGCATGAGGTTCACCAACGCGATATACAGAAAGCTCCCCGCACTCACCGGCAGCAGCAGATGCACCGCCCCTTGCTCCGCACCACCAAACAGCATCACCGCTACCATCCCCACCAGCGCCGGCACGCCGGCCGCCGCCGCAAACCGCAGCGCCCGCCCCAGCGGCACGCGCAGCTGTACCAGCAGCGCAAAATCGCCCATCCGGTGCGGCACCTCATGCAGCGTCACCGCCAGCGCAGCCAGCCACCCCGTCCTGGCACCGGCGCTGAATGCCGCCGCAATCGTCGCCCCGTCCACAAGACTGTGCAACATGCTCGCCAGCAGCAGATTTCCCGGCCGCATCTCCCGGCCTCCGTGCCCGTCCGCTGGCCCCGCGCCCACCTCGCCACCAGGATGGTGGTGCTGGTGGTGCACCCCATGGCTCGCCGCCTCGTGCGCCAGCAGCAGCGCTCCCGCCTCCGGCTGCTCCGCCGCCGCGCCCGTCAGCGCGTACACCACACGCTCCGTCGCAAACAAACCCAGCATGCTCCCACCCATCAAGTACGGCACCAGCCGCCCGTTGCCCAGCAGCGCCTCCGACTCAGGCAACAAGTGCAGCAGAGCCGTCGCCAGCAACACTCCAACAGCCACACTCACCAGGTACGGCAAGCAGCTCATCAACACCCGCTCATGCCGCCGCAGCAGCCATGCCGCGCCCACCGCCAGCACCTGAACCCCAACCACCGCAATCACAACCGAACCCACAACTCACCTGTCAGCCCGCGCAAACGCGGCAGCCTCTTGCTAATGCATACGCAACAAGCCTAACAGCCTGCCCCAACACCTCACAGCTTCACCCCAAACGAAAACACCGTCTCGCTCTGCCGGATCTCCCCCGGCCGCAGCACCGTCGAGGGAAAGTTCGGGTGGTTCGGACTGTCCGGAAAGTGCTCCGTCTCTAGGCAAAACCCCGACCGCCGCACATACGCCCGCCCCGTCTTCCCCACATTCGTCCCATCCAGCGAATTGCCCGTATAAAACTGCACTCCCGGCTCGGTCGTCAGCACCGCCAGCGTTCGTCCGGTCCCGGGGTCCTCCACCCGCGCCGCCTCCCGCATCTCCCCCGCCTGCCCGTTCACCACCCAGCAGTGGTCGTACCCGCCTGCAAGCTTCAGCTGCTCATCGTCCGCATCGATCCCCTCCCCAATCCGCGTCGGCCTCCGCAGATCGAACGGTGTCCCCTTCACCTCGCGCAGTTCCCCCGTCGGAATCATCCCCGCTCCCCCCACCGGCACAAACCGGTCCGCGTTGATCGACACCACCTCGTCCGTGATCAGCCCCGAACCCTCCCCGCTCAGATTGAAGTACGTGTGGTTCGTCAGGTTCACCACCGTCGCCTTCTCCGTCTCCGCTCGTATGCCGATGTGCAACGCGCTCCCCCGCAGCGTGTACCGCACATGCACCGTCAGCCTCCCGGGAAAACCCTGGTCCCCATCCGGACTCACCAGGCTCATCTCCACCCCGCCCTCAATCTCCCGCGCGCTCCACACCAGCATGTCAAACCCCACCACCCCCCCATGCAGCGAGTTGGCTGCCCCCTTCTGCAACGGCACCTGGTACTCCACCCCATCCAGCTGGAACCTCCCGCCCGCGATCCGGTTCGCATACCTCCCCACCAACGCCCCAAAATACGTGTTCTTCCCCGCGAAATACCCGTCCAACGTCGCGTATCCCAAGGCAAGATCCGCCATCGCTCCGGCCCTGTCCGGCGTCCGAATCCCCACAATCCGCGCCCCCAGCGTCATAATCCGCACCTCAACCCCACCACCGAGCAGCGTCCAAATCTCCACCGCCTCCCCTCCCGGCGTCCGCCCAAACACCTCATGCACCACCCTCACCTCCACCTCTCCACCTGCATCCGTCGTCGCCACGCGCCCTCCTCGTCGATCTCTCCGTAGGACGCAGAACCCGCTCCTCGCGTACGCTCAACTTCGTCATTCGCCGTAAGATAAGGTCGACCTCCGCAGCACACCTCGAAAGGCCCTCATGCCCTCCCGTCGCCTGTTGCCCCTCCTCACCGCCACCTTTGCCGCGGTCGTCGCCACCCCGCTCTCTGCCAAGCAGCCCCCGCCACCTGACCACTGGGTCGGCACCTGGGCCACGGCGCCACTCGGTGAGCCCAACCGCAATCACCTCTTCGCCCAGGACACCACCCTCCGCGAGATCGTCCGCATCTCCCTCGCCGGCCCCCTCGCTCGCGTCATCCTCTCCAACGAGTTCGGCACCGAGCCTCTCCGCATCGGCGCCGCTCACCTCGCCGGCTCCTCCGGCGGCACCGCCATCGACCTCTCATCCGCCCACGCCCTCACCTTCGGCGGCCGTTCCGCAATCACCATACCGCCCGGCGCCCTCGTCCTCAGCGATCCCATCGCCCTCAGCCTCAAGCCACTCTCCGATCTTGCCGTCAGCCTCTTCGTTCCCGCGCAGCAGGCAACCACGCTCAGCCTCCACCCTGACGCCAAACAGACCAGCTACATGGCCTCCGGCAACCTCGTCGGCCAGGCCACCCTCGCCAACGCCCAGACCATCCACACCTGGCCCATCCTTAAAGGCATCGACGTGCGTGTAGGCGGGCAGGATGCCGCTGTCCTCTGCCTCGGCGACAGCATCACCGACGGCGCACTCAGCACAGAAAACGCCAACGCACGATGGCCCAACATCCTCGCCGATCGGCTCCGGAAGCGCCACCTCGCCGTCCTCAACGAGGGCATCGGCGGCAATCGCGTCCTGCTCAACGGCGCCGGTCCCGACGTCCTCGCCCGCTTCGACCGCGACGTCCTCGCGCAAAGCGGCGTCCGCGATCTCATCCTCCTCGAAGGCATCAACGACATCGGCGCCGGCTACGGTCCCAAAAGCACGGAGACCAACCCACCCACGGCAGAAGACCTCATCACCGCCTACCGGCAGATCATCGAGCGCGCCCACAGCCATGGCATCCGTGTCTTCGGCGCCACCCTCACACCCTTCGTCGGAGCGGGCTACGCCTCTCCAGCCGGTGAGCAGGTCCGGCAGGCCGTCAACTCCTGGATCCGCACGGGCCGCGCCTTCGACGGCATCGTCGACTTCGACGCCACGGTTCGCGACAAAAACAACCCCGCCGTCTACTCGTCCGCAGCCGACTCCGGCGACCATCTTCATCCAAGCGACGCCGGCTACAAATCCATGGGCGACAGCATCGACCTCAACCTCTTCCGCAAAAACAAGAAAGACGTCCCACCCCAGGCTGAGATCCTGCCCCCCAGCACCGCGCCCTCGCAGTCGCACTAGCTCTGGCACAACAAACTGAGCCGGGCCCACACCTGCCCGGCCCACCTTTACTTCAACTCGTACCCTGCGAAGAAATAGCCAATCTCAAACGCAGCCGTCTCCTCCGCGTCCGACCCGTGGATCGCATTCTCCTCGATGGAGGCCGCAAACCTCTTCCGAATCGTCCCCTCCTCCGCGTTTGCAGGGTTCGTCGCGCCCATCAGCCTGCGCAGATCGGCGATCGCGTTCTCCTTCTCCAGAACCATCGGAACAATCGGTCCGCTCGACATGAACTCCGTCAATGACCCGAAGAACGGGCGAGCGCTGTGCACATGGTAAAACCCCTCCGCCTGCGCCCTCGAGATCGACATCGTCTTGATCGCAACCAGCTTGAACCCGGCCTTTTCGATCTCCGCCAGGATCGCTCCGGCATCGCCCTTCTTCACTGCGTCCGGCTTAATAATGCTGAATGTCTGCTGTACCAACGTCCATCTCCTGAAAGTTCACGTTCAACCTTCAGTCTAGCCCACCGCCCTCTGCCCACCCACGACCTCCGTGTCGACGGCGCCTGAGCCTTAAGCTGGCCCTCAGACTTGTCACAGCCTTTTTGCTCCCGCATAACGTCCCGATGAATTGCCGCGCATAACTTCGGCTTGCATACACAAGAGGAAAAACCGGACCCATACCGGTCTACTGCACCAGTGTGGCACCTCGGAGGCCGAATGCGTCGCGAACTTCTTCTATCTCTCTCTGTCCTGCTTGCTCCCACGACAGCACTGTGCCAGCAGGGCCGTGCCACGCTGACCGGGGCCGTCACCGATCCCAGCGGCCGGCCGCTCCAGGGCGCAAGCATCGCGCTCCAGCCAGGCAATCTCACCGCCGTCACCAACGCCCAGGGCGAGTACACCCTGACCAACATCGCTCCAGGCGAGGTCACGCTCTCCGTCACCTACGCGGGCTTCACCAACTACAGCCAGAACCTCACCCTGGCGGCGGGCCAGACCACCCACGGCGACGCCTCACTCCAGGTCGCCTCGAATACGCAATCCGTCCAGGTCTATGCCGGCCGTGAGGGTGGCGAACTTGAAGCCATCAATCGCACCTTCAACGCAGACAACATCATCAACGTGCTCCCCGCCGACGTCATCACCAGTCTGCCCAACGCCAACGTCGCCGACGCCATCGGCCGCCTTCCGTCTGTCACCCTCGAGCGCGACGAAGGCGAAGGCAAATACGTCAAGATCCGCGGCACCGAGCCCCGCCTCACCCACACCACCCTCGACGGCGTCAACCTCGCCTCACCCGAAACCGTGCGCCAGATTAAGCTCGATATCATCCCCGCCGACCTCGTCGAATCCGTCCAAATCAACAAAACTCTTCAAGCCAACATGGAAGGTGACGGCATCGGTGGATCAGTCGACCTCCGCACCAAAAGTGCCGAAGACCGGCCCACCGTCGCCATCGAGGGCCTCGGCGGGTACAACCCAATCCTCACCGGCCGAGGCAACGACCAGTTCGATGCAACCCTCGGCAAACGCTTCCTTGAGGGCCACAAGCTCGGCATCCTCGCGGGTGGTTCGTACGACTGGAACGGGCGAGGCATCAATGACGTCGAGCCTGGGCCCGTCCTCGCCGGAACCTATGACCTTCGCGACTACCGCTACTTCCGTGATCGGCGCGGCACCGCGGGAACCGTCGACTACCGCTTCACCGATACCTCCAGCGTCTATCTCAAATTCCTCTACTCCCGCTTCAACAACTTCGGCGACGACTGGATCTACTCGCCCGCCATCAACACCTTCATCTCCCCCTTGCAGGGCGGCACCGACGGCACCGTCTCCTTCTCAGCCCTGCGTCGCCGCCCCGTCCAGGACATCGGCGGTCTCAAGCTCGGCGGCCATCACGTCCTTCGCAGCGAACTGCTCTCCTGGGACCTCGAATCCTCCGTCGGCCGCACACGCGACGAGGGCTACGGCAACGCCAACTTCGCCCCACAGTCCCCCACCAACCCGCTCAACAATATCGCCTACGGGATCGACGTCTCGCACCCGCTCATCCCCCACATCAACGTCCAGAACGGCGTCAATATCTTCGACCCAACCAAATACTTCTACAGCGGCCAACGCCTCCAGAACACGTATACCCCCGAGGTCGACCTCGGCTTCGGCGCCTCCCTCACCACGCCCTATACCCTCGCCGGTCACGCCAGCACCTTTGAGTTCGGCGGTCGCTTCCGCAATCTCCACAAGTTCACCAATCAGGACACCCTCAACTACGCCCCCACAGCCGCCGCCAACAACCCCGAAGACCCCAGCCTGGCGATGTCCAACTTCCTCAACAACTTTACCGATCCCAACTACTACGGCAGCCACTATCAGTTCGGGCCCGCAGTCGACTACAACAAGGTCCTCGCCCTCTCCGCGCAGACAGTCTCCTCCGCCATCGTCGGCAACTCGTTCAACCAGATCGAGAAGGTCTCCGCCGGCTATCTCATGAACACCACCAACCTCGGCCGCTTCCGACTCGTCCTTGGCCTCCGCTTTGAAAACACGAGCGAGAACAACCTCGGCTATAACGGCGAGAGAAACGCGAACTCGCTCGGCACCACACCCATCCGCGTCCAAACCTCCTATCTCGACATCCTCCCCAGCGCCTCGCTCCGCTACTCCCTCACCCCCACCTCCGGCATCCGCCTCGTCTACGGTCGCGGCCTCTCTCGCCCCCAGTTCGCAGACCTCATCCCCTTCCAGACAGTGACCTCCGCCGGCAACGCCCGCACCACCGTCAGCCAGGGAAACCCATACATCCTGGCGGAATACGCCGACAACATCGATCTCCTCTACGAGAGCACCCTCCCCGGCACGGGCCTGCTCCAGGCCGGCTTCTTCTATAAAAACCTCTCCAACCCCATCATCCCCACCCAAACCCTCTCGCCTCCCGACCCAGCCCTCACCGGCAACGATCTTCCCTATTACCTCGACAAAACCATCAACGCCGGCTCAGCTTACGTCTACGGCTTCGAGATCGCCTTCCAGCAGCACTTCACCCGTCTACCCGGCGCCCTCAGCGGCCTCGGTGTCTCCGCCAACTACGGCTACACCGCCTCGCAAGCCAAGCTGCCGCCCTACATCGACTCGCTAGTCATCCAGCCCGGCCAGATCAGCGGCCCCAACCGCGGCCCCGAAGCCGCCAACCCCGCCCTCATCGGCCAGGCCCCCAACAGCTTCAACTTCTCCCCCACCTACGACAGGCGCAACCTCTCGGTCCGTCTCGGCATGACCTATAACCAGGCCAACATCGCCGCCTACCAATACACCACCGACAACTCCGGCCCCATCGTCGCCGGCGGCTCCGGCGGCGGCCCCAAAGGTCCGCAGGGCGACAACTACTTCTACTCCCACCTCCAGATCGATCTTCAGGGAACCTACCGGCTCCCCAAGGGCTTCACCGTCGTCGCCTCCGCCCTCAACCTCAACAACGAGGTCTTCGGCTTCTACAACGGCTCCACCATCTACCCCGTCCAGCGCGAGTTCTATCGCCAAACCTTCAACGCCGGCCTCCGTTGGAGTCCCTCCCACGGCCGTTAGCCCCCTCACGCAGGCGAGGTCCCCCACGGCACCTCGCGTCAAACGCATCACACCTACCTTCAAAGATCGGCACCCCACACTCCCGCCGCCTGCGTCCAACTCCCCATGCGCCGCTTCGCCTGGATCTGGTTCGCCGGTTGTATTGCCTGGACCGTCGACGGCTTCATCAGCGCCCGCCTCCACTCCTGGCAGCATGCGCAACTGGCCTTCCTCGTCGCCCTCGTCTTCCTCTTCGCCGGCCTCTTCTACGGGACCCAGCGCCGCTGAGCCTGACCCGCTGAGCACACCCCCCCTGGACCTGGCCCGCTACCCTCGCCCCAGCACCCGCGCCATCATCTCCCCAATCTCCGCCGGCGACTTCACCACGTGAATCCCCGCCTCCTCCATCGCCCGCATCTTGTCCGCGGCCGTCCCCTGCCCGCCAGAGATAATCGCCCCCGCATGCCCCATCCGCCGCCCCGGCGGAGCCGTCTGCCCCGCAATAAACCCCACCACCGGCTTCCGCACATGCTCCTTCACGTACTGCGCCGCCGCCTCCTCCGCCGTCCCGCCAATCTCCCCGATCATGATGATCGCCTCCGTCTCCGGATCCTCATTCAACAGCCGCAGCCCATCCACATGCGTTGTCCCAATAATCGGATCGCCCCCAATCCCAATCGCCGTCGACTGCCCAATCCCCCGCGTCGTCAGCTGGTACACCGCCTCGTACGTCAGCGTCCCCGACCGCGACACAATCCCCACCGACCCCTCCTTGTGAATCCGCCCCGGCATAATCCCCACCTTCGCCTTCCCCGGCGAGATCACCCCAGGGCAGTTCGGCCCCACCAGCCGCGACTTCGAGCCACGCACCACCTCCCAAGCCTTCACCATATCCAGCGTCGGTATCCCCTCCGTAATGCAGATCACCAGCGGCAACTCCGCCGCCGTCGCCTCCAGAATCGCGTCCGCGGCAAACGGCGGCGGCACAAAGATCACGCTCACATTCGCCCCCGTCTCCCGCACCGCCTCCTCCACCGTGTCGAACACCGGCCATCCCTCGTGCGTCGTCCCGCCCTTGCCCGGCGTCACCCCGCCCACCACCTTGGTCCCATACTCCGCGCAGCCCTTCGCGTGAAACGTCCCCTCACGCCCCGTAATCCCCTGCACAATCAGCCGCGTACCCTTATCAACCAAAACCGACATGCTCTCGTCCTCTCACATCCGTAACTCAACCCGTTAAAAATCGTCGCGCGCCAGCTAAACCGCGTTCAGCACCCGCGCTAAATCCTCAAAGTCGTCCACCACAAAATCGTACGCGCCCGTAGCCTCCGCATCCTCCGTCGGCCGCCGCACAAAGCACGTCCGCATCCCCTGCCTCGCCGCCGCCTGCAAGTCCTCATTGTGCGCCGCCACCATCAAAACCTGCTCCGGCTTCAACTCCAGCAGCCGAGCCGCCCCCTGGTACAGCTTCGGATCAGGCTTGTACGTCCGGAACAGATCCGCCCCCAGCACGGCATCCCACGGCAGCCCGCCAAACTTCGCCAGATCCACCATCTGCCGCACCGTCCCGTTCGACAGCGGCCCAATCACAAACCTCTTCTTCAGCCTGTGCAGCCCATGCACCACATCCGGCCAAGGCTGCAAATAGTGCCACCCATAGGTCAGCACCTCCCGATCCTTCCCGCTCAGTCCCTTCGCGCCAAACCGCCCAACAATCTTGTCCAGCTCCTCCCGGTGCAGCACATCAAACCCCGCCCACGGCCGCCTCCCCTCCCGAACCGGCTTGATCGCCGGCTTGTACCGCGCCCGCCACCCATCCACCAACCCCGCCCAGTCCGCCTCGATCCCACGCTCCGCCCCAAGCGCCCGCGCCGTCGCCACCATCGACCCACGCCAGTCCACCGTCGTCCCAAACGTGTCAAACAATAAGGCTCGCAACCCCGCCGATTCCGCCCCTTTCAAAGCCTTCTCTTCCCGCCGCAACCACATCAGACGCCCACCCCTTCCACCACCGCTCGTATCGAAGCTGACGCAACATCACGCCCCAGCGTCGCCTTCAGCCCATAGAGCATGCGGACAACTTCTTGTGACAACACCTCGGCGGCTTGGAGGTCCACAACGTTCCCGAGCTCAAGGCGTCGCACGATAAACAGCTGCGTCTGCAGCTCAAATGCCGATCCGATCGCGACCCCTACAAACGCACGAAAACTCTTGTCGGTCCCGCGCCCACATCCCTCGGCCACATTGCTCGCAATGGAAACAGCAGCTCGCCGCATCTGGGACGTCAATCCATACTCTTCATTCTTCGGCAGTGCTCCCGTGAGCCGATAGATGAGCACACTCAGATCCACAGCCTTCTGCCAAACCCCAAGCTCGCGAAACTGCCTCGGCCACGCCCCCTTCTCCTTCATCCCCGTCGCTCCTTAGGCCAAGTCAGTCGTTGTTGTTGCACCCAGCTTGCTCTTGCTTTTCGCTCGCCTTTGCTTCTGGCTTCTCTTGTATTTAGCTGGCTGTCGCCGCCGCAACCGCCAGGTCCGCTGCTTCCTTCATCGTCGCCCCAACCGAAAACTTTAGCCCCGACTCCGACAAAATCTTTCGCCCCTCCTCCACGTTGGTTCCCTCCAGCCGCAGCACGATCGGAATCGTCACATTCAGCTTCCGCGCCGCCGCCACCACCGCCGTCGCCAGCACATCCACCCGCAGAATCCCACCAAAAATATTGATAAAGATCGCCTTCACATTCGGATCGCTCAACAAAATCCCAAACGCCTGCTCGATCTGCTCCTGGTTCGCCCCGCCCCCCACATCCAGAAAGTTCGCCGCCGACCCGCCCGCATACTCAATGATGTCCATCGTCGCCATCGCCAGACCCGCGCCATTCACCATGCACGCAATCGACCCGTCCAGCTTGATGTAGTTCAGCGCAAACTTCGACGCCTCTACCTCCAGCGGATCCTCCTCCGCCAGATCGCGCAACTCCTTCAGGTCCTTATGCCGAAACATCGCGTTGTCATCGAAGTTGATCTTGCAGTCCAGCGCCAGCAGCTTGTCATCCTTCGTCGTAATGAACGGGTTGATCTCCATCAACGTCGAATCCGTCTCGACAAACGCCCGGTAGAGCCCCTGCATAAACGCCACAGCCTGGTTGATCTGCGTCGGCTTCAACCCAAGCTTGAACGCCAGCTTCCGCGCCTGGTACGCCCCAAACCCCACCGCCGGATCAATCTCCTCCTTGAAGATCGCCTCCGGCGTCTTCGCCGCCACCTCCTCGATCTCCATCCCGCCGGCCTGCGACGCCATAAACACCAGCCGCCCCGTCGCCCGGTCCAGCACCAGCCCCAGGTAGAGCTCGCGATCGATCGCGCTCCCCTCCTCCACCAGCAGCCGCTGCACCCTCTGCCCCTCCGGACCCGTCTGGTGCGTCAACAGCTGCATCCCCAGAATCGCCTTCGCCGCCGCATCCGCGTCCTCCAGCGACTTCACCACCTTCACCCCGCCGCCCTTGCCCCGGCCGCCCGCATGGATCTGCGCCTTCACCACCACAGCCCTGTTGCCCGCCGCAAACAGATCCTTCGCCGCCCGGTCCGCCCCCTCCAGAGTCGTCACCATCTCGCCCGCCGGCACCGGCACCCCATACCGCCGCAAGATCTCCTTCGCCTGATACTCATGAATCTTCATCGCCCCACACCCCTCTCCATCCGTCGTCTCTTCAGGCCCAAAGTCTATCCCACCGCCCCCAACCCCCGGCAAACGCACCTCCCCTCCCACCGCCCTTTGGCCCCAGCCGCCCTTAGCTCCAAGCTGCCTTTTGCCGTTAGCTTCCCTTTGCTCCCAGCCGCGCCTAGCTTCTAGCGCCTTTGCTTTTGGCCGACCATAGCTTCTAGCGCCTTTGCTCCCCCAGCCGCCTTTTCCTTTTAGCCGCCCTTGCTTCTACCGCCTTTTGCTTCTAGCCGCCTTTGCTTCTACCGCCTTTTGCTTTTAGCCGCCTTTTGCTTCTACCGCCTTGGCTCCCCCAGCCGCCTTTTGCTTCTAGCTGCCTTTGCTTCTACCGCCTTTTGCTTTTAGCCGCCTTTTGCTTCTAGCGCCTTTGCTCCCCCAGCCGCCTTTTGCTTTTAGCCGCCTTTTGCTTTTAGCTGTCCTCATGCAGGCCCTGCTCAAGCACGTCATCGAAGCCCGCCAGACCCTCTCCCTCGACCAGGCCCGCACCGCCCTCGAACTCACCTTCACCTCCAAAGCCACCGAACCCCAAACCACCTCCGACCTCCAGCTCGCCGCACTCCTCGGAGCCATCGCCGCCCGCGGCGAAACCCCAGCCGAACTCGCCGGCTTCGCCCAGGCCCTCCGCGCCGCCGCCCTCCCCTTTCCCCTTCCCCAAACCACACGCGATCGCCTCATCGACGCCTGCGGCACAGGCGGCGACGCCGCCAACACCTTCAACATCTCCACCGCCGCCTCCCTCGTCGCCGCCGCCGCCGGGGCCACCGTCGCCAAACACGGCAATCGCGCCGTTACCTCCCGCTCCGGCTCCGCCGACGTCCTCGAAGCCCTCGGCATCCCTATCTCCCTCACCCCCGCGCAAGCCGCCGCCGCCCTCCAGACCCACCGCTTCGCCTTCCTGCACGCCCCCGCACACCACCCCGCCCTCCGCGCCGTCATGCCCGTCCGCCGAGCCCTCGGCGTCCGCACCGCCTTCAACCTCGTCGGCCCCCTCGCCAACCCAGCCGGCGCACCTCGCCAACTCATCGGCGTCCCCGCACCCCACCTCGTCCCCGTCGTCGCCGAAGCCCTCCAGCTCCTCGGAGCACACCGCGCCCTCGTCGTCTTCGGACACGCCCCCACCCCAGAAAACCCCCACGCCGGCCTCGACGAACTCTCCCTCTCCGGCACCTCCCACCTCGCCCACCTCCATAACGGCGCCATCTCCTTCTCCACCCTCGAACCCGAAACCCTCAACCTCCCTCGCACCACCCTCGCCTCCCTCCAGGGCGGCGACGCACAAACCAACGCCGCCATCCTCCGCTCCGTCTTCGCCGGCCAGCCCGGCCCCCGCCGCCACATCGTCCTCCTCAACGCCGCAGCCATCCTCTGGATCGCCGGCCTCGCCCCCGACCTCCCCGCCAGCCTCCATCTCGCCACCCGCACAATCGACTCCGGCGCCGTCACCCATCTCCTCACCAACCTCCAACACCCCGCCTAGAAAGAGCCCGCCATGCACGCAGCCCCGCCGCCCCCAGCACCCACCCTCGACCACGCCATGGTCACCACCGCCTTCGATCTCCCCAATCACACGGTCACCCGCAACTTCGGCATTGTCCGCGGCATCGTCGTCCGCTCCCGCAACGTCTTCGCCTCCTTCGGCGCCAGCCTCCAAACCCTCGTCGGCGGCAACATCACCCTCTTCACCGAACTCTGCGAAAAAACCCGCGAAGACGCCTTCCTCCTCATGGCCCAGCACGCCGCCGAACTCGGCGCCAACGCCATCATCGGCGCACGCTACGACGCCAACGAACTCATGCAGGGCGTCACCGAAGTCCTCGCCTACGGCACCGCCGTCCTCGTCGAACCCAACCCCGTCCAACCCAGGCCATAACGTCCCGCACATCCACACGCGCTATCCTTCCCCTGCACCTCCAGGAGACCCATGCGCCACGCCCACCTCGCCCTGCTCCCCGCCGCTACCCTCGCCTTCGCCCTCCAGGCCAGCGCCTTCCCCCGCTTCATGCACCACAAACCAGGAGCCTCCGCCACCCTCCACACCTCCGAAGGCAAAGATGCCGGCACCGCCACCTTCACCCAAAAAGGCGCAGACACCGTCGTCCTCAAACTCAAGCTCGAAAACCTCACCCCCGGCGACCACGGCGTCCACATCCATCAAAAACCCCTCTGCGACGCCCCCGACTTCAAATCCGCCGGCGGCCACTTCAACCCAGCCGGCAAGCAACACGGCTTCAGCAACCCCGCCGGACACCACAACGGCGACCTCCCCAAAAACGTCTCCGTCGGCCCCGACGGCAAAGCGAAAGCCACCTTCACCCTCCACAACCTCTCCCTCGCCCCCGACGCCCCAGACTCCATCCTTGCGAACGGCGGCACCTCCCTCATGGTCCACGAAAAAGCCGACGACATGAAAACCGACCCCTCCGGCAACTCCGGCAGCCGCATCGCCTGCGGTGTCATCTCCGCCCACTAACCCGGACCGACAGCCCCCATCCCGTCACAAACCCATCCGTCTGCAACTCAACTCCGAGCTCCGCATCAACCACGGCATCACCCTCGTCTAACCCCGCCCCCCATACCAGGAGACCGCAATGTCCCTCCACGCAGCCTCATCCGACCTCCAGGCCAAAGCCAAGGCAGGCCTCGGCGATACCTTCAACATCCTCTCCGCGGACATCGATCGCGTCCGTACCTCCGGCACCCTCGACCACGCCCTCCGCGTCGGCCAGACCGCCCCGGACTTCACCCTGCCCGACGCCTTCGGCAAGCAAGTCGCCCTCCGCGACCTCCTCGCCCGCGGCCCCGTCGTCCTCTCCTTCTACCGCGGCGAGTGGTGCCCCTTCTGCAACCTCGAGCTCCACGCCCTGCAGCAAGTCCTGCCCAGCATGCAGGCTCTCGGCGCAACCCTCGTCGCCATCTCGCCCGAAAAGCCCGACTTCGGCGTCATCGCCACGGAGAAAAACCAACTCACCTTCCCCGTCCTCAGTGACCTCGGCAACCGTGTCGCGCGGCAGTTCGGCATCGTCTTCCAAGTCGGCCCGGAGGTGCGCAAACTCTCGCTCGAAGTCTTCAAAAACGACTTCGCCCCACGCAACGGCGACAGCTCCTACGAACTTCCCGTGCCCGCCACCTTCGTCCTCGACTCCACCGGCACCGTCCGCTTCGCCCACGTCGACCCCGACTACCAACTCGGTCGCGCCGAACCCCAAACCATCCTCGCCTCTCTCCAAACCCTAGCCCCAGCCCAATCCCGCGGCGCAGACATCTCTTCCCAGACGCTGACCTCGTAAGAGCACGGCTTCAGCCCTGCCGTATGCGGTTGTTCTTGCCTTTGCCTGCTCTTGCCTCGTTGTTGTCATTCCCGAAGGGAATCTGCGTCCCGCCTTTGCCCTTGCCTTTCTTCGTTGTCATTCCCGAAGGGAATCTGCTGTTGTCCTTGCTCTCCCCTTCGCCTGTTCTAGCCTTTCTTCGTTGTCATTCCCGGAAGGGAATCTGCGTCTCGCCTTTCCCTTGCCTTTCTTTGTTGTCATTCCCGAAGGGAATCTGCTGTTGCCCTTGCTCTTGCCTTCGCCTGTTCTAGCCTTCTTTGTTGTCATTCCCGAAGGGAATCTGCTGTTGCTCTTGCTCTTGCCCTTGCATCTCTTGTTGTCATTCCCGAAGGGAATCTGCTGTTGCCCTTGCTTTTGCCTTTGCCCTTGCTTTTGCCTTTGCCCTTGCCTTTCTTTGTTGTCATTCCCGAAGGGAATCTGCTGTTGCCCTTGCTTTCCCTGTCCTCTACGCCATCAGCTGATTCGCTCTAAACCAGAGACCGGCAAACAGGCGCTAGCCTTATAAGGGCACAGCCGACACCCCCCCATCCCCCGGCTTCGCCTCTCCACCCAGGAACCTTCCCCCACGCCCCTGCGTACAGGGCTCCATGGGCGTCCTCTCCATCGCGCTTCCCCACCCAGCAGCCCCCGCCTTCACCCTCCCGCTGCCCTCCAGGCGACCCGCCTGCCGACCGCAACAGCCAGCCGACCTCCGCTCCCGCCAGGAGCCCGCCCCGTCAACCTCCGCCATCCCCAACCCCGCCGCCCCGCACGATACACTCGACCGATCGCGACCCACACCTGAGGCACTCGTGCACCGCACACCCGAACAGTTGGTCGAGCAGGAAGCGACACTGCGTCTCGTGGGCCGCTGTCTCGGGGGCGACGCCGAAGCCTGGCAGCAGCTCGTCCGCGCCCAGCATCGCCGGCTCTACTCCGTCTGCTTCCGCTTCACAGGCTCGGCCACAGACGCCGACGACCTCACCCAGGAAGCCTTTCTCAAGATCTACAGCAATCTCGCCAGCTTCGACGGCGCCCGCGGCAGCTTCACCACCTGGACCATGACCCTCACCCGCAATCTCCTCGTCGATCACTTCCGCAGAACTCGCATGCAGCGCGCCACAGACTCCCTCGACGCCCCCCTCGACACCGCCGCCTCCGCCGCGGGCGACTCCCCCACCATGCTCGACACCCTGGCAGACCCCCGGCCCAGCCAGGACCACCACGTCGCCGGCCTCGAACTCCGCGCACGCATCCAGGCCGCCCTCCGCCAGCTCTCCCCAGAACTCCGTGAGGCCGTCATCCTCCGCGACCTCGAAGACATGGACTACAAAGAAATCGCCAAAGTCCTTCGCATCCCCGAAGGAACCGTCAAAAGCCGCATCTCCCGAGGCCGCGGAGAGCTCGCCCGGCTGCTCGGATCATCTCAGGGGCAGGTGGCCTAGCATGACAGACATCAATCAGTTCGGAAGCTCCACCCAGCCCGGCTTTGCCCCAGACTGCCAACGCGTCGAGCGCGATCTCACCGACGCCCTCGACGCGACCCTCACACCGGGAGATCAGGCCGTCTTCAATGCGCACATCGCAGGCTGCCTCCACTGCCAGAACATGCTCGCCGACGCCCAACGCGGCATCGCCTGGCTCGAAATGCTCAGCTCCCATCGACCGGAGCCCCCAGCTGGCCTCGTCGATCGCATCCTCACCCGCACCTCCCGCCTCGCGCCCACCTCCAATCTCCTCAACACCCCGGCCGCCGGCGAACTCAGCCTCCCGCTCGCCACGCCGGTCGTCCCCTCGCCCCTCCCCTTCGTCCTCCCCGAACGACCCCGCCGCCCCTCCCTCGCCGCCCTCCTGCAAACCCGCTTCGCCATGACCGCGGCCATGGCCTTCTTCTCCGTCGCCCTCACCCTCAACCTCACCGGCGTCCGTCTCTCCGAGCTGCACGCGCGCGATCTCCAGCCCTCCAGCCTCCGCCGCGACGTCTCCGACCTCCACGCCCACGTCCTCCGCTACTACGAAAGCCTCCGCGTCGTCTACGAACTCGAGTCCCGCGTCCGCGACCTCCAACGTTCTGACGACGCCGGTCCCTCCACCCAAACCCAACCCGCTCCCAGCTCATCTCCCCAACCCAACCCGCAACAGACCTCCCCCGGCGAACCCTCCGAAGAGCCCCCCACCCGCCACGGCCGCTCCTCCCCCGGCTCCCACTCCCATCCCGCCGCCCCCGCCGGCGCCCTCCACCCCGCCACACCCAGCACATCCCAGCATCCCCAGGCATCCTTCCCCACACCAGGCTCCATCACCCCCGTCGCTCTCCGCAACGCTCGCCGCCACTGGGAGAAAGGACTCCGCGCATGACCTGTGCCAACCATCCCGATCGTGAGCGGCAGGCCTTCTGCCAAAACTGCGGCAAGCCCCTCTGCGCCGAGTGCGCCCGAACCGTCGGCCAAGCCGTCTTCTGCGAGCCCTGCCTCGAAGCACGCCTCGCCCTGGCCAACGCCGCCGTCGGCATCCCCTTCGGCGTCCCCCCCCCTGCTGCTGCCCAACCCGGCGCCCAGGCCGGCAACTTCGGCGCCGGTCCCACCACAGGCTCAGCCTCCTACCAAACCGTCCCCGGCGGCGGCACAGCCTACAGCTACACCGGAACCGCGGACGGCATCCCCTACACCGTCAGCGGTGTCCAGCCGCCGCCAGGCACACCCAACCCCGCCCTCGCTCTCCTCCTCGGCTTCATCCCAGGCGTCGGCGCCATGTACAACGGCCAGTACGCCAAAGGCATCGTGCACCTCATCGTCTTCGCCGTCCTCATCTCCCTTACCGATCACAATGGCCTCTTCAGCTTCTTCATGGTCGCCTGGATCTTCTACCAGGCCTTCGAGGCCTTCCATACCGCCAAGGCCCGCCGCGAAGGCACTCCACTCCCCAATCCCTTCGGCCTCAATGACATCGGCGAGCGCTTCGGCTTCGGCCGCGCCTGGCCCACACCCGGATCCCAAACTTTCCGGTCCCAAACACCCGGGTCCCAAACACCGGGGTCCCAAACACCCGGGTCCCAGACTTCCCAGCCACCCGGGTCCCAGACGTTCGGGTCCCAGACGTTCGGCTCCTGGCCACCCGAGTCCCAGCCACCCGTCGTCCCACCTCCACCCGCGGCT
>CBDCMI010000017.1:110000-115291 GCA_965218895.1 Acidobacteriaceae bacterium
CGCCTTTCCCTCACGGTACTGGTTCACTATCGGTCAGAGACTAGTATTTAGCCTTACGGGATGGTCCCCGTAGATTCAAGCAGGGTTTCTCGTGCCCCGCCTTACTCAGGTACCTGCTTCGAGTCTGCTTAGTTTCGTCTACGCGCCTGTCACGCTGTTTCGGGCCTCTTTCCAAAGGCTTCAACTACCAAACAAATTTTTTACTCTACTAGCGCAGGCCCTACAACCCCTCGTCCACCGAAATGAACAAGGTTTGGGCTGTTCCGATTTCGCTCGCCACTACTCTCGGAATCGAGGTTTCTTTCTACTCCTGGAGGTACTGAGATGGTTCACTTCCCTCCGTTCGCTTGCTCTCGCCTATGAATTCAGCGAGGCATTCCACAGGTTCACTGTGGTGGGTTTCCCCATTCGGAAATCTCCGGATCAAAGCCTGTGTGCGGCTCCCCGAAGCTTATCGCAGCTTGCCACGTCCTTCATCGCCTGTCTCTGCCAAGGCATCCACCGTGCGCCCTTAGTAGCTTGACCATAGAATTTACTCTCACGCAGCCATTTCACCACGCGAGACATCTCGCCTGGGCTGCACTTGGCAGCCCCTACCATAAGACACTCTTTGCAGCCGATGTAACAACCATCGACTTACCTTGTAGTTATCTTTACCCAATCTATTCAGATGTCAATGATCTCTGCTGAGGCCAAAATGTTTGGCTTGGTTATCTCAGCATATCGCGGCGCAATGTCTATAATGCGCCCCGATATGCTGAGACTATGGTGGAGCTGAACGGGATCGAACCGTTGACCCCCTGCTTGCAAAGCAGGTGCTCTCCCAACTGAGCTACAGCCCCACTTCATGGTGGGCCTGGGTAGATTCGAACTACCGACCTCACCCTTATCAGGGGTGCGCTCTAACCAACTGAGCTACAGGCCCGACAGAGCACCGCTCCGATGGAACTGTGCCAGACGGCTTCGTCTCAAGCATTCGAGGACATGGTTGAACGTGCACGCGAGCAGGGCTCGCGATCTGCAGTCGGAATAGATCCACACCAAAAGACGACTCGGTGATTCCCCTCTTACGAGGGGCCGATTGGGCGGCAAACTTCCGCTTCCGCGGTATCGCCCAATCGTTCTCTTTTAGAAAGGAGGTGATCCAGCCGCAGGTTCTCCTACGGCTACCTTGTTACGACTTCACCCCAATCATGAATTACACCTTGGGCGGCTGCTCCCTTGCGGTTAGCTCACCGACTTCTAGTGCAACCCACTTTCGTGATGTGACGGGCGGTGTGTACAAGGCCCGGGAACGTATTCACCGTGGCATGCTGATCCACGATTACTAGCGATTCCAGCTTCATGGAGTCGAGTTGCAGACTCCAATCCGAACTGAGGCCGGCTTTCTCCGATTAGCTCCCCCTCGCGGGTTTGCAACGGTTTGTACCGGCCATTGTAGCACGTGTGTAGCCCTGGACATAAAGGCCATGAGGACTTGACGTCATCCCCACCTTCCTCCCCGTTATCCGAGGCGGTTTCGCCAGAGTGCTCAACTAAATGGTAGCAACTGGAGATAAGGGTTGCGCTCGTTGCGGGACTTAACCCAACATCTCACGACACGAGCTGACGACAGCCATGCAGCACCTATATACGGGCCCATTGCTGGGAGACGATGTTTCCACCGCTGTCCTGTACATTTCGAGCCCAGGTAAGGTTCTTCGCGTTGCGTCGAATTAAACCACATGCTCCACCGCTTGTGCGGGCCCCCGTCAATTCCTTTGAGTTTCAGCCTTGCGACCGTACTCCCCAGGCGGATTGCTTATCGCGTTAGCTTCGACACAGCAGGATTGGGTACCTGCTACATCAAGCAATCATCGTTTAGGGCTAGGACTACCAGGGTATCTAATCCTGTTTGCTCCCCTAGCTTTCGCGCCTCAGCGTCAGTTATGGTCCAGTGAGCCGCTTTCGCCACAGGTGTTCCTTCCGATATCTACGCATTTCACCGCTACACCGGAAATTCCACTCACCTCTCCCATACTCAAGCCCGACAGTTTCCCATGCAGACTTCGAGTTGAGCCCGAAGATTTCACATAAGACTTGTCAAACCGCCTACGCGCCCTTTACGCCCAATAATTCCGAACAACGCTTGCCCCCCTCGTATTACCGCGGCTGCTGGCACGAAGTTAGCCGGGGCTTCTTCTATAGGTACCGTCACAATCTTCCCTATCGAAAGGAGTTTACATCCCAAGGGATTTCATCCTCCACGCGGCGTTGCTGCGTCAGGGTTTCCCCCATTGCGCAAAATTCCCCACTGCTGCCTCCCGTAGGAGTCTGGACCGTGTTTCAGTTCCAGTGTGTCCGTGCGCCCTCTCAGGCCGGATACAGATCATCGCCTTGGTGAGCCATTACCTCACCAACTAGCTAATCTGCCGCGACCCCCTCCTCAAGCGCATTGCTGCTTTGACTCTTGAGTGTTATGCGGTATTAGCCCAGATTTCTCTAGGTTATTCCCCACTCGAGGGTAGGTTAGTCACGTGTTACTCACCCGTGCGCCACTTTACTCAGGGCCGAAGCCCCTTTCTCGTGCGACTTGCATGTGTTAGGCACGCCGCCAGCGTTGATTCTGAGCCAGGATCAAACTCTCGTTTAATCTTGGTTTGCCCGCGCCGAAGGACAGGGGTCCCCGGCAGACCAGGCGGTCGCACCCGCTCGAAACGGATTGCGACATTCTACTTGTGAGATTCGAATCGAAAAATGTCGATCGTCTCACGACTGGCACGTTCAACCATGTTGTCAAAGATCCTCAACCTTGACCGCCTAAGCGGAAGGTCTGGATCAAGGACTGGCGGCCGAAGCCGTCCAGTGTCCTCGAATCTGTGTACGCTCTCACTCTGAGTTGCGTCAGAGCCTTTTCAAGCGACTTAACCAGACTATTACATATTGCCCGATCTCGTCAACCCCCTCGAAGTTCGCTTCCTGCACCGCAAATCCGAGGTTGGCTGTACACCAAATATCGTCTCGCCATCTCTGGCGCGGAGCGCTTAGCTCCTTAGGTCAACACTGCAGTTTCTTGGGTTTGGATATGGTCCGGCCTAAACGCGGAACCCTGTCAAACGCTTGGACTGCGCCCAGGCGAATATCCTGCCGGGCCAATGTCGCTTGCGCTCCGTTCTGTAGAGCTCACTGCGACTTCGTTAAGGTAACAACCTCTCGCGCAAAATGCAAGCTCCGCAACGCAATCTTGTGGAAATAGTTCATCGGACCGCCTCAAACCCGTGTGCCCGCGCAAGTCCCAACCAGCTCACCCGGATAGCCGCACCTATCTCACGCCTCCTGTCGTCCCAAGTTGGCCCGCGCTCCCATCAGGCCCGGTCGCGTACCGCCCAGATGTCCGCCACGCCCCACTCTGTATCTCCTTGGCAGAAAGCGCTGTCTCCCCCATGGCAATCGCATGCACTCGAGCGAACTCCGGCGTCGTCGTCACGCTGCCCGGGCGGGCCGGCAGCGTCGCGATCTCCTGGTTCACATACTCGGTCCGATTCCCCGGGTTTGGATGATCGCTCAAAAATTGAGCGCCGCCCGCCCCATACTTCGCCCGGATCGTCTCAAAGAACTGTGGCAGTCCACGCGGGTCATACCCCGCGTCGTAAAGGATGTCCGTCCCCAGAAGATCGGCCTGCTGCTCATCGCCGCGCGACATATGCAGAAAGTCCATGTTTTGCCCAAACCCGATCCCCGTCTGTGCTGCCTGCCCTAACGCCCCATCGCCCAGCAACACCGCCGACCCAATTGCACCCAACCCGTAGAGCAAACCCCGCCTCTGCTGCCGCGCCATGTTGCAGGTCGAGTGCCGCATCACCACATGCGAAATCTCGTGCGCCATCACACCCGCCAACTGCGCCTCCGTCTCCGCCGCCTGTACCGTTCCAAGGTTCACAAAGATCGATCCGCCCGGCAAGGCAAACGCATTGATCTCCGAACTCGCGACCACGTGGAAGTTGAAGGGCCACTGCTGATCGACTCCCTGAACCTGCGGCGCAAACCGCACCAGCTTCGCCCCCAGCCCCTGCACGTAGCGGGTCACCGGGTCGCTCCCCGGCAGCACCGGCATCTGCCGGTAAACCTCCAGCGCCACCTTGTCGCCCTCCGTGATCTCCTGAGACTCCGAAAGATTGTTCTTACACGTCACCGGCGAAAACGCCGCCCATCCTCGCCCCGTCCCCGCCACAGCCACAGCCAACACACCCGCCAACAGCAATCTCCGCATCATTCCTCCACGCCTAAGTTGCCGGCTTTGTAATCAAGCCCAAGTCCGCAAAACCATTCACAAAGTACTGCACCGCCAACGCCACAAGCAGCAGCCCCATCACCCTCACAAGAATCCGTATCCCCGTCTCTCCCAAACCTCGAGCCACGCGGTCCGAGTTCCCCAGCACCAGATAGCTGATCACCGCCGTCGTCGCTATCGCCCCCAGAATCGCCGCCATCTGCCACCAGTTCCGCACCTGCCCCACCAACACCATCACGCTTGTGATCGAGCCCGGCCCCGCCAGCATCGGCACACCCAGCGGAACAATGCCGGCATCCTCCTTTACCGAAGCCTCCTCCACCTCCGCACTCGACTCCTGCGTCGCAGACCGCTTGGCGTTCAACATGTCCAGCCCGATCAGCAACAAAATCACCCCACCCGCAATCTCAAACGCCGGCAACGAAATCCCAAACAGCCGAAACAGGTACTGCCCCGCTACCGAAAACGCCGTCAGCACCACCCACGCCGTCACCGTCGCCTTGCGTGCGATCTGTCGTCGGCGCTCCCGGTTCTCCCCCTCCGTCACCGCCAGAAACGTCGGCAGCGCCGCAAAGGGATCCACCAGAAAAAAGATCGAGCTCAGCGCAAGAAGCGAAAACCGAACATAAACCGAGTTCCCAATCCCGGCCAGCGACACGGTATGCGGTGCAAACGTCACACCAGCATTCTCCCACGCACCCCAGTCCTACCCGCCCGTGCGCAGCAGCATCCACCCTCCCACATTGCCCAGATACCCGCTCGTCTCCACCACCCTCCACTCCCCGCTCGCCACCCGGCTCATAATCAGCTCGTCCAGCTCGCGCTGCGGCAACGGACGCCAGTGGTTATACGTGCGCTCCTGGCCTCGCAAGATCTCCATCTGCCGCTGATACACGATCCACCGCGGCGGATCCGTTCGCAACGCTCGCATCAGCCCCTCCATCGTCGCCCGGGTGGACGTGTCGAAGTACGTCTGCACATAGCCACGCCAGGGCACAATCCCGCAGAAGTAGTTCGGGTA